>NZ_BCQP01000017.1 GCF_001552135.1 Actinomadura chibensis NBRC 106107
AAAATCAGAACTCATGGCGCCGATGCTACCGGCGAGTAGACATGCGTGGACGGCGCGGGTCCCGGCCCGTGGCGGGCACGTGACAGATGAGGCCGCGAGTCGGCGGCGGCGAATCGAGAGGAGCGGGCCGTGTCCTACCGGCTGACGGTCATCGGAACCGGGTACCTCGGGACCACCCACGCGGCCTGCATGGCCGACCTGGGCTTCGAGGTGCTCGGCCTGGACGTGGACGAGCCGCGCATCGCCCGGCTCGCGGCGGGCGACCTGCCGTTCTACGAGCCCGGCCTGGAGCCGGTGCTCCGCCGCGGGCTGGAGAGCGGGCGGCTGCGCTTCACCACGTCCTACGAAGAGGCGGCGGAGTTCGGCGACGTCCACTTCCTGTGCGTCGGGACGCCGCAGAAGGCCGGGGAGTACGCGGCCGACCTCCGCTACGTGGACGCCGCCGTCACCACCCTCGCGCCGCTGCTCGACCGGCCGTGCCTGGTCGTCGGCAAGTCCACGGTGCCGGTCGGGACGGCCGCCCGGCTCGCCGAGATCCTCGCCGCCGCCGCGCCCGCGGGCGGCGACGCCGTCCTCGCCTGGAACCCCGAGTTCCTGCGCGAGGGGTTCGCCGTCCAGGACACCCTGCACCCGGACCGGATCGTCGCCGGGCTGCCCGCCGAGCAGGGCGCCGCCGAGCACGCCGAGAAGGCGCTGCGCGAGGTCTACCGGACGATGATCGGCGCGGGCACCCCGTTCATCACCACCGACTATCCGACCGCCGAGCTGGTGAAGGTGTCGGCCAACGCGTTCCTCGCCACCAAGATCTCGTTCATCAACGCGATGGCGGAGGTGTGCGAGGCCGCGCACGCCGACGTGACGAAGCTGTCCGAGGCGCTGTCGCACGACGACCGGATCGGCGGCAAGTTCCTCGGCCCGGGGCTCGGCTTCGGCGGCGGCTGCCTGCCGAAGGACATCCGCGCGTTCATGGCCCGCGCGGGCGAGCTCGGCGCCGACCAGGCGCTCACCTTCCTGCGCGAGGTCGACGAGATCAACATCCGGCGCCGGATCCGGATGGTGGACCTCGCCCGCGAGCTGCTCGGCGGCTCGTTCGCCGGACGGACGGTCGGCGTCCTCGGCGCCGCGTTCAAGCCGAACTCCGACGACGTCCGCGACTCGCCCGCGCTGGACGTCGCCGCGTCCATCCGCGCGCAGGGCGCCCGGGTGACGGTGTACGACCCGCAGGCGATGGCGAACGCGCGGGTCGCGCAGCCGTCCCTGGAGTACGGCGAGTCGGCGCTGTCGGCCGCCCGTGACGCGCACGTCGTCCTGCTGCTGACCGAGTGGGCCGAGTTCCGCGACATGGAGCCGGCCGCGCTGGCCGAGGCGGTCGCGGAGCGCAACATCGTGGACGGCCGCAACGCCCTCGACCCGGAGCGGTGGCGCGCGGCGGGCTGGAACTACCGGGCCCTCGGACGTCCTTGAAAACGGAACTAAACCGGCGGCGGGCGCTGTTGTCGCGGACATGACGGATTCTCTCGCCACCCCTCCGGCCGACCCGTCCGCCGACCCCTACGCCGAGCTCGCCGTGATCCGGCGGCTGCTGCACGAGTCCAGGACGTGGGCGTTCGTCGGCCTCGGCGACAACCCCGACCGCGAGGTCTACACCCAGGCCGGGCTGCTGCAGAAGCGCGGGAAGCGGATCATCCCCGTGCATCCGGCGGCGGCGGACGTGCTCGGCGAAAAGGGGTACGCGTCCCTCGCCGACGTGCCGGACGCGTCCGAGATCGACGTCGTGGGCGTCTACCGCCGCGCCGAGCACGCCGGGCAGGCCGTGGACGAGGCGATCGCGGTGGGCGCGAAGGCCGTCTGGCTGCCGCTCCAGGTGATCGACGAGGCGGCCGCGAAGCGCGCGAAGGACGCCGGGCTCGACGTCGTCATGAACCGCTGCCCCGCCGTCGAGTGGGCGCTGCGCCGGTAGCGCGGGCGGGCGGCGCTCAGAGCCGCTCTCGGAGCCGCTCGCCCTTCGCCTTGGCCTGGGCGTGGAGGTCGCGCTGGAAGTCCTTCATCCTGGCGCGCAGGGCCTCGTCCGAGGCGGCGAGGATCCGGACGGCCAGCAGCCCCGCGTTGCGCGCCGCGCCGACCGCGACCGTCGCGACCGGCACCCCGGCGGGCATCTGGACGATCGAGAGCAGCGAGTCCATCCCGTCGAGGTACTTCAGCGGGACGGGCACGCCGATCACCGGCAGCGGCGTCACCGAGGCCAGCATCCCCGGCAGGTGCGCCGCGCCGCCCGCGCCCGCGATGAGCACGCGCAGCCCGCGGGCCGCCGCGTCCTCGCCGTAGGCGATCATGTCGTGCGGCATCCGGTGCGCGGACACGACGTCGGCCTCGTAGGGGACGTCGAACTCCGCGAGCGCGCGGGCCGCGTCCTCCATCACGGGCCAGTCGGAGTCGCTGCCCATGACCACGCCGACGAGCGGCGCCGGGGCGCCGGTCACCGCCGCCCCTCCCGCTCCGCGAGGGCCTTGCCCCAGCGCAGGTAGCCCGCCGCGTGCCGGGCGCGCTCGCGCAGGTCGGCGAGGTCGTCGCCGAGCACCGTCACATGGCCGATCTTGCGTCCGGGACGCGACTCCTTGCCGTACATGTGCACCTTCACGCCCGGGTCGTGGGCCATCACGTGGAAGTAGCGGGAGTGGACGTCCGGGTCGTCGCCGCCGAGCACGTTCGCCATCACCGTGTAGCGGGCGGTGGGCTCGGTGGAGCCGAGCGGCAGGTCGAGGACGGCGCGCAGGTGCTGCTCGAACTGCGACGTGCGGGCGCCCTCGATCGTCCAGTGGCCGGAGTTGTGCGGGCGCATCGCCAGCTCGTTCACGAGCAGCCCGGCGTCGGTCTCGAACAGCTCGACGGCGAGCAGGCCGGTGACGCCGAGCCCCTCGGCGACGGCGAGCGCGAGCCGCTGCGCCTCGGCGGCGATCTCCTCGGACAGGCCGGGCGCGGGCGCGATCACCTCGGTGCAGATCCCGCCCTCCTGGACGGTCTCCACGATCGGGTACGCGGCGCCCTGCCCGTACGGGGAGCGGGCGACGAGCGCGGCCAGCTCCCGCCGGAACGGGACGTGCCGCTCGGCCATCAGGTCGACGCCCTCGTCCAGCAGCCGCCGCACGAGTTCGGCGGCCTCGCCGGGATCCCCGGCGATCCAGACGCCCTTGCCGTCGTAGCCGCCGCGCGTCGCCTTCAGCACGACCGGCCAGCCGTGCTCGGCGGCGAACGCTTCGAGGACGTCCAGCGCCCCGTCGGCCGGGACGTGCGCGTACGCCGGGCACGGGACGCCCATCCCGCTGAGCCGCTCGCGCATGACCAGCTTGTCCTGGGCGTGGGCGAGGGCGGCGGCGGCCGGACGGCACGGCGCCCCCGTCGCCTCAAGCTCCCGGATGTGCGGGCCGGGGACGTGCTCGTGGTCGAACGTCACGACGTCGCAGCCCTTGGCGAAGGACAGCAGGTCGTCGAGGGAGCGGTCGTCGCCCACCCGGACGTCGGAGACGGCCTTGGCGGCCGAGTCGTCGGCCGCGCCCGCGAGGACGCGGAGCGACACGCCGAGGGAGATCGCCGCCTGCTGGGTCATCCGGGCGAGCTGGCCCCCGCCCGCCATGCCCACGACGGGTGCGTCAGCCGGATTGGTCACGCCTGAAAGCGTATCGGCCGACCGGCGTGAACGAACCCGCCGGACCCCGCGTCGAACCCGTGTGTGGGGATCGCGACAATGGGCAAGGAACGCACGGACGACGTGAAACGTTCATGTTCCGACGTCCCGGCGGGCGCGGGCGTCTATCCTCGTGATGCCTCCGCAAGTGCCGCGGCCTGTCCGCCGCGGCGCAGAGACGAAGTCCGGAAGGACGGTTCCCCTTCGTGAGCCTGGTCGCCAAGATCCATCGGCAGTTCGCGCACCTCGTGCGCGAGCTGGCCAAGTTCGGCAGCGTGGGCGCGATCGCGTTCGTCATCACCTTCGGGATCGGCAACGGCCTGCACACCGGCCTGGGGATGGGCCCGCTGACGTCCAACGGCATCGCCACGGTGGTCGCCACGACGTTCGCCTACCTGGCGAACCGGTACTGGACGTTCCGGCACCGCGACCGCACCGGCCTCGGCCGCGAGTACGTCCTGTTCTTCGCGCTGAACGGCGTCGGGCTGGTCATCACCGAGCTGTTCATCGGGTTCTCGCACTACGTCCTCGGGCTGAACGGCGCGGTCTTCTACAACGCCGCCCTGATCATCGGGACGGGCTTCGCCACCCTGTTCCGCTTCTGGTCGTACAAGAAGTGGGTGTTCCTGCCGTCCAGCGCGCCGCAGGTCGACCCCGCGTCCGGGCTGCCGGAGGCCCCGGCCGCGCCCGGCGCGCACCGGGCGAACGGGCGGCCCGCGAACGGCCAGCCCGTCAACGGCCAGCCCGTCAACGGCCAGCCCGCGAACGGCCAGCAGGGCCCGGCCCCCCGGCTCGGCCACCCGCTGGACGCGCGCCACACCGCGGACTACGCCCAGTACACCCGCCGCTGAGCGGGCGGGCCGCCGCTCAGGCGGGGCCCATGACGACGCGCTCCTCGGCCAGCCGGGCCTGCTCGGTCTGCCGCAGGAAGATCCCGAACACGGCCGGACGCGACTGGATCAGCTCCAGCCGCCCGCCGTCCACCATCGCGAGGGAGCGGGCCAGGTAGAGCCCGAGGCCGGTGCCCCGGCCGCCGCTGACGCTGCGCTCGAAGATCCGCGGCTCCAGCTCGGGCGGGATCCCGGGGCCCTCGTCGCCGACCTCGACGACCACCGAGCTGACGCCCGGCTTGGTGTGGATGGTCACGGTGCCCGCGCCGTGCATCAGCGAGTTGTCGAGCAGGGTCGCGACGATCTGGGAGAGGCCCTCGGGGTTGGTCATGCCGACGAGGCCCTGCTCGCCGACGATCCGCACGTCCCGGCCGTCCCGCCGGAAGATGGGCCGCCACTCCTCCACCTGCTGGGCGATGATCTCGTCGATGGGCGAGGCGACGGCGGCGCCGGTCCGGTCGTGCCGGGCGCGGGCGAGCAGCTGCTCGACGACCGCGACGAGCCGCTCCGCCTGCGCGACGGCAGCCGCGCCCTCCTCCCGGACGACGTCCGGGTAGTCGGCGGCGTCGATCATCTCCTCCAGCCGCATGGACAGCGCGGTCAGCGGCGTGCGGAGCTGGTGGCTCGCGTCGGAGGCGAACTCGCGGCTAGCGGCGAGTAAGTCGGCGATCCGGACGGCGCTGCGGTCCAGCACCTCGGCGACCCGGTCGACCTCGGGCAGGCCGTAGCGGCGGCGCCGCGGCCTGGCGTTGCCGCTGCCCAGCCGGTCGGCGGTCTCGGCGAGGTCGACCAGCGGGACGGTCAGCTTGCGGGCCTGCACCATCGCGAGGCCGACGGTCAGCGCGACGCCGAGCAGCGCGAGGCTGCCGATGAACAGCATCCGCCGCACCGCGTCGTCGCGGACCTCCGCCTCCGGCCGGGACACCCGCACGCGCACGGCGCCGTTCGTCCGGTCCGCGGACAGCACGGGCCCGCGGCGCGGCGGCCCGGCGGTGAGCGTCCGGCCGTCCGGCATGACGATCGACACGTGCCGCCCCGGGTACTCCCGCGCGATCATCGCGCCGGTGACGGGACGGTTCGACTCCAGGCTGAAGCCGACGCCGACGGCGATGGACGACGCCTCCCGGTCGAGCGACCGGCTCTCCTTCTCGTAGGAGAGTCTGTGGGCGAAGTAGGTGAGGGGTATGCCGAGCGACAGGATCGCGACCACCGCCACCGCGAGCGTCGACAGGAGGAGTCGGCGCCTCATCAGGGCTCCTTCAGGGGTGGGGCCACGGACCGCGCGGCAGGGACCCGGCGCCTCTCGGGAAGGCGCCGGGACGACCCGCGCGACCGTGGCGGCCGGTAGGGCGTGCCCTAGTCGCCGCGCTCGAACCGGAAGCCGACGCCCCGCACCGTCGTGATGTAGCGGGGGCTGCCGGCGTCGTCGCCGAGCTTGCGGCGCAGCCAGGAAATGTGCATGTCGAGCGTCTTCGTGGAACCCCACCAGTTGGTGTCCCACACCTCGCGCATGATCTGTTCGCGGGTGACGACCTTGCCCGCGTCGCGGACGAGCACCCGCAGCAGGTCGAACTCCTTCGTCGTGAGCTGGAGCTCCTGGTCGCCCATCCAGGCGCGGCGCGACTCGGCGTCGATCCGGACCCCCTGGACGATCGGGGTCTCGGTGCTGCCGCGGCGCAGCAGCGCCCGGACCCGGGCCAGCAGCTCGGCCAGCCGGAACGGCTTGGTCACGTAGTCGTCGGCGCCCGCGTCCAGCCCGACGACGGTGTCGACCTCGTCGGCACGCGCGGTCAGGATCAGGATGGGCACGCCGTGCCCCTCGGCCCGCACCCGGCGGGCCACCTCAAGGCCGTCCAGCTCGGGTAGGCCGAGGTCCAGGACGATCAGGTCCACCCCGCCGCCGAGCGCCCGCTCCAGCGCCTGCGGGCCGTCCGGGCTGACTTCGACGGTGTACCCCTCGCGCCGCAGCGCGCGGGCGAGAGGCTCGGAGATGGACGTGTCGTCCTCGGCGAGCAGTACTGAGGTCATGAACCGATCGTATGACCATTCTTGAACATTGCCCGGCTGCCGCCGCGCTCTTGACCTGCGGTTTGCCACTCGTAGTACATCCTCGAACACCGCTTATCAGGCGGAACCGGGATGCAGTCCGCATCCCGCCTGGGGCCCGCCGGGCCGGGTCAGCCGAGGACGGCGGCGGACGCGGCCGGAAGTTCGAGCGCGGCGGTTCCGGAATCGCCGGTGGCGCCCGTGTCCAGGCGGATCGCCGGGTCCGAGCCGAGCAGGAGGCGGGGCGGCGGCGCCTCAGCGGCGGACACGGGGAGCAGAACGGGCGCGTCCCCGAGGTTCGCCGCCACGCGGATCGGACCGCGCCGCATGATCAGCCAGCGGGCCCCGTCGCCGCCGGTCTCGACGGTCGTCCCCGTCAGGCGCGGGTCGTTCAACTCGGGGCGGGAGCGGCGGAGCGCGATCAGCGCCCGGTGCCATTCCAGCAGGTCGCGGTGGTGCGGCCGGCCGGGCTCGGTCCAGTCGAGGACGGACCGCCGGACGGTGTCCACAGCCTGTGGATCGGGGACGCCGCCCGTCCAGCCGTGCCGCGCGAACTCGCGGCGGCGCCCCTCGCTGACGGCCCGTCCCAGTTCGGGGTCCTGATGGTCGGTGAAATAGCACCACGGGGTGGACGCGCCCCATTCCTCGCCCATGAAGAGCATGGGCGTGAACGGCGCGAGGAGGAGCAGCGCCGCGCCGACCTTGAGCAGGCCGGGCGGCGCGCCCGCGGCGGCGAGGACGGCGCCGAGCCGGTCGCCGGCCGCCCGGTTGCCGATCTGGTCATGGTTTTGAAGAAAGCCGACGAACCGGTGCGCGGGTGTTTTCACGACGTTCACCGGGCGCCCGTGGCGGCGCCCCCGATAAGTCGACCAGGTCCCGTCGTGGACGAACACGTTCGTGAGCGCCTTCTTGAGGGTCTCCAAATCGCCGAAATCGCAGTAATAGCCCTGCCGCTCGCCGGTCAGCGCGGCGTGCAGGGCGTGGTGGAAGTCGTCGCTCCACTGCGCGTCCAGGCCGTACCCGCCCGCCTCCCGGGACGTCACCAGGCGCGGGTCGTTCAGGTCGGATTCGGCGATGAGGAACAGGTCGCGTCCGAGGTGCGCCGAAAGGCCCGCCACCGCGCCCGCGAGTTCTTCGAGGACGTGCACCGCGCCGAGGTCGGTGATGGCGTGGACGGCGTCGAGCCGCAGCCCGTCGAAGTGGTGGTCGCGCAGCCACATCAGCGCGTTCTCCACGACGAACGCGCGCACTTCTTCCGAGCCTTCCTGGTCGAAGTTGACCGCGTCGCCCCAAGGCGTCGGATGTGTGCCGGTGAAATAAGGGCCATAGGCGGCGAGGCGGTTTCCGTCCGGGCCGAGGTGGTTGTAGACGACGTCGAGGATCACCGCGAGCCCGCGCGCGTGGGCCGCGTCGACGAAGCGTTTCAGCGCGTCCGGGCCGCCATAGGGCTCGTGCGGCGCCCACAGGTGGACGCCGTCATATCCCCATCCGTGATTTCCGGGAAAGGACGCGACGGGCAGGATCTCCACCGCGTCCACGCCGAGCGCCACGAGATGGTCGAGGCGTTCGGCGGCCGCGTCGAACGTCCCCTCCGGCGTGAACGTGCCCACGTGCATCTCGTAGAGGACGCTGCCGGGGAGGGGACGTCCGTGCCAGTGCTGGTCCGTCCAGGCGAACCGGTCGTGGTCGTAGACGCGGCTCAACCCGTGGACGCCGCCCGGCTGCCATGGCGAGCGGGGGTCGGGCAGTACTTCGTCCGCGCCGTCCAAGACGAACCCGTAGTCGGTGCCATGCGAGGCGTCCGCGACGTCCGCCCTCCACCAGCCGGACGGCGACGCGTCCATGGGATGCCGGACGCCGCCCGCCTCGACCTCCACGCGCCCGGCCGACGGCGCCCAGACCTCGAACCGCGTGGTCACCGATCGATCTCCCGGGGGACGAGCAGCGCGACCGGCAGCGTCTCGAACAGCCGCCCGGCGTCCAGGATCGGGCCCATGTGGGTGCAGCCGGTGAGGACGTCCCGCCAGCCCTGGTGGGCGACGTCGACCCTCGTCCCGGCCCAGCCGCCCTTGCGCTCCAGGCCGACGGGCAGGCGCGTCGCCAGCGCGACCGCCTCGCCGCGGGCGAACCCCACGACGTGCTCGGCGGCGGGCCCGCGCGAGGTGATCGGCTCGTGCCGGGAACCGGGCCCGAACCACTCGGGATGGGCCCGGCGCAGCCGCAGCGTCCGCGACGTGACGAGGAGCTTCTCGTCGTCGACCTCCTTCGGCCGGCGGCCGGTGTCCAGCCGCAGGAGGTGCTCGCGGCGCCGCCCGTAGTCGACCGGCCGCCGGTTGTCGGGGTCGACCAGCGCGAGCCCGGTCAGCTCGCAGCCCTGGTAGACGTCCGGGACGCCCGGCATCGCCAGTTGGACGAGCTTCTGCCCGAGCGTGTTGTAGCGCGCGTAGGGGGCGAGCCTGCGCACGAACGCGGTCATGTCGGTGATGAGGTCGGGGTCGGCGAGGACGCCCCGCGCGTAGTCGAGGACGGCCCGCTCGTATTCGGGGTCGTGGTCGGTCCAGGATGTGCGCGTCTTGGCCTCGCGCATCGCCTTGGTGAGGAATTCCTCCAGGCGTCCGGTGGTGAGGGGCCAGGCGCCGACGAGCGTCTGCCAGAGCAGGTATTCGAGGTCGGGTTCCAGCGGGGACGTGCCGGGGCCCCAGTTCCGCCACCGTTCGACGGCCTCCGTCCATTCGATGGGGAGTTCCGACAGGACGGACAGCCACGCCCGCACGTCCTCTTCCCGTTTGGTGTCGTGCGTGGACAGCGTCGTCATCGTCAACGGCCAGTCCCTCGCCGTCCTTATGCAGAACGCGTGGAAGTCCTCGGGGCTGACCGAGAAGCGCTCTGGGTCGCCGCCCACCTCGTTCAGCGCGGCCATGCGGTTCCACCGGTAGAACGCCGTGTCCTCGACGCCTTTCGCCGCCAGCGGAGCCGACGTCTGCTGGAACCGCACGATGAACTCGGCATCGGTGCGCTCGCCACGCCCGAGGGCCAGGTCCACGACGAATTCGAGATCCGCGTGCGTTTCCTCCGGCAGATGCGCGCGGGCACGGCCCGCCGCCTCTTCCAGGACGTCGACGGCCTGTGGCGACGGGTCCTGCCCAGGGACGACGTACGCGCGATACACGGGCATGGCGACGAGCAGTTCGAGCAAGGCCCGCTCCAGACCGGGACGGCGTTCGCCCACCACCCGCCGAAGGACGCCCTGAAGCCGCTCTATCTCCGGCTTCAGCCCATGCGTCGCGACGTACATGCGCGACTCGTGCTCCACCTCCGCGAAGTCGTGCGGACCGCCCGTCAGCGCGACGTAGTAGTCGGTGAGCGGCTTCTCCCCGGCCGGGTCGACGAACAGCCCGCCGACCATGCCGAGCGCGTCGTAGCCGGTGGTGCCCGCGCACGGCCAGTCGGGCGGCAGCCGCTCGTCCCCCGTCGTGATCTTCTCGACCAGCAGCCACGCGCCCGGCGCCCCCTCCGACAGCCGCCGCAGGTAGCCGCGCGGGTCGGCGAGGCCGTCCGGGTGGTCGACGCGCAGGCCGTCCACGTGCCCCTCCTCGACCAGGTTCAGCAGGAGGGCGTGCGTGCGCTCGAAGACCTCCGGGTCCTCCTGGCGGAGCCCGATCAGGCCGGAGATGTCGAAGAAGCGGCGGTAGTTGGGCTCGCCCTCGCCGGGCGGGACGATCCGTCCGCCCCCGGCCGTCCAGTCCACGTCGAACCACTTCGCGAACGGCGAGGACGGCCCGTCTGCGAGGACGGCGGCGAACGGCAGGTTCAGGTCGGGCGGGGACGGGATCGCCATGTGGTTCGGGACGACGTCCACCAGCAGCTTCAGCCCGTGCGCGCGGAACCGCGCGGCCATCGCGCCGAACGCCTCCGACCCGCCGAGTTCGGCCGACAGCCGGGAGTGGTCGATCACGTCGTAGCCGTGCGTGGAGCCGGGCGCGGCCCGCAGGATCGGCGACAGGTAGACGTGCGACACGCCGAGGGACGCCAGGTAGGGGGCGAGCGCGGCGGCCTCGGCGAAGCCGAAGCGGCCCTCCGGCGTGCCGCGCAACTGGAGCCGGTAGGTGCCGGACGGCGGCGCCGCCTCCTCTTCCCCGGGGGCGCCCCCGTGCTTGCCGGTGGTGTGCTTGCCGGTGGTGTGCCTGCCGGTTCTGCTCTTGGCGGTCAGGTGCTCTTCGTCCAGGTGGTCCTCGGACACGGTCTCCTCACCAGGGGGTTCGCCGGGGAGCGGTTCGTCGGGAGCGGGTTCGGCGTGCATGTCGCGGACGGAGGCGGGGGTCACGGCTCAGCCCCGGCGCAGGACCTGGATCGACCGGGCGGTGACCGCGACGGTCTCGCGGGCCTTCAGGGTGGACGGCTCGCCGGGAGCGGGCAGGGGGTCGGCGGTGTCGAGGGCGGTCGTCCACGTCGCGCCGTAGGAGGCGGGCGGGAGCGTGAACGCGAGGTCGCCGTCGTCCGCGTTGAACAGGAGCAGGAACGAGTCGTCGGTGACCTGCCTTCCGCGCGGGTCGGGCTCGCCTATCGCGTCGCCGTTCAGGAAGACGCACAGGGCCTTGTTGAATCCGGCCGTCCAGTCGGTCCCGGCCATTTCCGCGCCGCCGGGGGTGAACCAGACGAGGTCGGGGAGCTCCTCCGGGCGGCCGTTCGCGCGGGCCCGCTTCGGCCGCTGGTCGCCGAGGAAGAAGCGCCTGCGCCGGAACACCGGATGCGCGGTCCGCAGCCGCGACAGCCGCCGGACGAAGTCGAGCAGCGTCCCGCGCTCGTCGGGGAAGCCGCCGTCCTCCAGGCCCGTCCAGTCGACCCAGGACAGCTCGTTGTCCTGGCAGTAGGCGTTGTTGTTCCCGCGCTGGGTGCGGCCGATCTCGTCGCCGTGCAGCAGCATCGGGACGCCCTGCGAGAGGAACAGCGTCGTCAGCAGATTGCGTTTCTGCCGCTCGCGCAGTTCGAGGACGCCGGGGTCGTCGGTCGGGCCCTCGTGCCCGCAGTTCCAGGACCGGTTGTCGTCGGTGCCGTCCCGGCCGCCCTCGCCGTTGGCGTCGTTGTGCTTGCCGTCGTAGGAGACGAGGTCGCGCAGCGTGAACCCGTCGTGGCAGGTCACGAAGTTGATCGAGGCGATCGGCCGCCGCCCGTCGGCGGCGTACAGGTCCGACGACCCGGTCAGCCGGGACGCGAACTCCGGCATCGCGCCCGGCTCCCCGCGCCAGTAGTCGCGCATCGTGTCGCGGTACTTGCCGTTCCACTCCGTCCACAGCGGCGGGAAGTTGCCGACCTGGTAGCCGCCCTCGCCCACGTCCCACGGCTCGGCGATCAGCTTCACCTGCGACACCACCGGGTCCTGCTGGACGAGGTCGAAGAACGCCGACAGCCGGTCCACCTCGTGCAGCTCGCGGGCGAGCGTCGCGGCCAGGTCGAAGCGGAACCCGTCCACGTGCATCTCGGTCACCCAGTACCGCAGCGAGTCCATGATCAGTTGCAGGACGTGCGGCCCGCGCATCAGCAGGCTGTTCCCGGTGCCGGTCGTGTCGGTGTAGTAGCGGGGGTCGTCGTCGGCGAGCCGGTAGTAGGAGGCGTTGTCGATCCCCCGGAACGACAGGGTCGGCCCGCGGTGGTCGCCTTCGGCGGTGTGGTTGTAGACGACGTCCAGGATCACCTCGATCCCAGCCTCGTGCAGCGCCTTCACCATCGCCTTGAACTCCAGCACCTGCTCGCCCCGCTGCCCGGACGACGCGTACTCGTTGTGCGGCGCGAAGAACCCGATGGTGTTGTAGCCCCAGTAGTTGCGCAGCCCGCGCCGCACGAGCGCGTCGTCGTGGACGAACTGGTGCACGGGCATCAGCTCCACCGCCGTCACCCCGAGCGAGCGCAGATGGTCGATGACCACCGGGTGGCCGAGGCCCGCGTAGGTGCCGCGCAGCGCGCGCGGGACGTCCGGATGCCGCGCGGTGAGGCCCCGGACGTGCGCCTCGTAGATCACCGTCTCGTGGTAGGGGATGCGCGGCGGACGGTCGTCCCCCCAGTCGAAGTAGGGGCTGACCACGACCGACCGCATGGTGTGGGGCGCCGAGTCGGCGTCGTTGCGCGACCACGGGTCGCCGAACCGGTAGCCGAAGCAGGACTCGTCCCAGTCCACGGACCCCTCGACGGCCTGCGCGTACGGGTCGAGCAGCAGCTTCGCCGGGTTGCAGCGCTGCCCCCGGCGCGGATCGTAGGGGCCGTGGACGCGGAACCCGTAGCGGTGGCCCGGCATGATCCCCGGCAGGTAGGCGTGCCAGACGAAGGCGTCCACCTCGGGGAGCGCCAGCCGGGTCTCGGCGCCGTCGCCCGCCGGGCCGTCGAACAGGCACAGCTCGACGTGCTCGGCCGCCTCGGAGAAGACGGCGAAGTTCGTCCCCGCGCCGTCGAACCGGGCGCCCAGGGGGTAGGCGTCGCCCGGCCAGACCTGAGCCAATGTCCCGGCCTCCCGTCCCTGCGGCACGCGGGGCGCGTACGCGGAGAAAGCCCTTCCCGCTGAGGGGTGGATCACACCGATTGGGAGCCCCCTGGCCAGAACGGACATCCCTGAGCTACCTTAGGGGAGCCTTACCTTAATGAGGGTTACCTAAGATCCCCTGGTCGGGCATGGTCCGGGACACGAGCCGCACGGAAGGTCCGCCTCGCCGATGTACGTCTGCATCTGCAACGCCGTCACGGAGGACGACGTCAACGGCTGTATGGCGAGCGGTTGCGCCACCGCCAAGGAGGTCAAGGCCGCCTGCGGCTTCAAGCCCGGATGCGGGTCCTGCACGAAGCGCCTGCACCGCATGGTCAGCGAGTACCGGACGGCGAGCGAGCTGGCCGACGCCCTCACCGGCGGGCCCGCGCAGCTCACCGCCGTCCCGGAGCCGGACCTGCCCGAGCCCGGGACCTCCGCCCCGCCCACCGCCGAGCCGTTGGTCTCCGAGGCCGCCGAAGGGGGAGCCGCGCCGCCGACCGCCGCCTGAGCCCCGGTCCCGCGGGCGCCCGCCACCAGGGCGGACACGCCTCCCGCGGGGGTTAGTGCTGTCCCGAACCCGCCCTCCGTGGAAGCATGGAGCCCATGGAAGGCGACAAGGACATCATCGCGCTGCTGAACGACCAGCTGACCGCGGAGCTCACGGCGATCAACCAGTACTTCCTGCACTCCAAGATGCAGGCGAACTGGGGCTACACGCGCCTCGCCGAGCACACCCGCGACGAGTCGTTCGACGAGATGAAGCACGCGGAGCGGCTCACCGACCGGATCCTCTTCCTGGAGGGCCTGCCGAACTACCAGAAGCTCGGCACCCTGCGGATCGGCCAGAACGTCGTCGAGCAGCTCGAAGCGGACCTCGCGGTCGAGATGGAGGCCGTCGCCCGGCTGCGCCCCGGGATCGAGCTGATGCGCTCGCGCGGCGACATCACGTCCGCGCGGATCTTCGAGGACATCCTCGCCGACGAGGAAGAGCACATCGACTACCTGGAGACCGAGCTGGGCCTCGTCCAGGCGCTCGGCATGCAGAACTACCTCCAGCGCCTCACCGACGCCCCCGGCGAGGACGGCGTCAAGCCGGTCTGACGGCCGGTCTCCGGCTAGGACGCCTCCGGCTCCGCCGGGGCGGGGGCCGCGGCGGTCGCGCCCGGGCGGCGGCGCAGCACGTACGGCTGGATGATGCCGAGGCCGCGGACCGGGCGCCGCACGATCCGCGTCACCTCGAACTCCGGGCTTTCCTCCAGCGCCCCGGCCAGCTCCCCGTCGATCACGACCGAGCCGGGCCTGGCCAGCGACGTCAGCCGGGCCGCGAGGTTCACCGTGGTCCCGAACAGGTCCCCCATCAGCGGCAGGACGGGCCCGTGCGCGACGCCGACCCGCACGTCCGGGACCTCCGTCTCGTCCTGGATGGCGGCCGCCACGGTGAGCGCGATCTCCGCGCCGATCTCCGGCGTCTCCGCGCTGAACAGGACCTCGTCGCCGAGCGTCTTCACGAGGCGGCCGCCGCAGGACGCGATGATGTCCGCGGCGGTCTCCTCGAACCACTCCACGATCCGGGCCAGCTCGATCTCCTCCAGCTCGCGGCTGACCTGGGTGAACGACACCATGTCCGCGAACCCGACGGTGGTGAGCTGGCGGCCCGCCGGGTCGCCGTTCTCGCGGGTCGCGGCGGCGGCGAGGGCGCGCGTCCCGGCGGCGGCGAGCTGGCGCCGCCAGGCGTGCACCACGAGCGGCTCGAACTCGCCGATGTGCTTCTCCGCGACGTCCACGATCGTCTGCACGGCCTCGGCGGAGGCGGCGTCGTGCGCGTCCTCGGCGAGCATGGCGCGCAGCAGGCTGACCTGCCATTCCGCGAGCCGGGTCATGGTCTGCCCGAACGCCCTGACCAGCCGGATCACGCCGTCCTCGTCGAGGACGCCGTCGTCGACGAGGCGGCGCATGCGGTCCAGCGCGGCGACGTCGCCCTCGGTGTAGGCGACCGCGTCGTCCGGCATGGAGGGGTAGCCGAACGCGCGCCACACCCGGCCGGAGAACTCGCGGGAGACGCCGGCGAGCCGCACGGCGTCGACGCGGTTGTACCGCAGCTCGCCGCCGAGCAGCAGCTCTTCGATCTCCTTCGGGTCCGGCATGCCGGCCGTCATCCTCCGCCCCTCAGCCCGCCGCCCACGGCCGTGGCGGCGGCGTCCCAACTCGGTACCGGGACATATCGTTGCAGATCAACCGCGCTTTCATCGTCGGGACCCGGACCGGACGCCATCCGTTCATCGGCCGTGCACCCCCTCACCTGACATGGACCCTCACCTGACGTGGACGACGTCGCCCGCGCTGATCGTCCGCTCGCCGCCCGGACCGGCGACGACGAGGCGCCCGGCCTCGTCCACGTCCGTCGCCGTCCCGGGCAGGAACTCCCCGCCCGGCAGCTCCACCCGCACCTCGCGTCCCAGCGTCACGCACAGCTCCTTGTACGCGGTACGCAGCCCGCTGGTCTCAGGGTCACCGTCGAGGGCCGTCCACTCCCGGTACCAGGTGGCGAACTCGCGGAGGATCGCGCGGAGCAGCGGCGCCCGGTCGCTCAGCGGCGCACCCTCGATGGCGAGGGACGTCGCGGTCGGGACGGGCAGCTCGGCCTCCCGCAGGCCGACGTTCAGGCCGACGCCGACGACGATCCCGTCGTCGATCTTCTCGACGAGGATCCCGGCGAGCTTGCGGTCGCCGACCAGCAGGTCGTTCGGCCACTTGAGGCGGGCGTCCACGGCCGCGTCGCCCGCCGGGCCCGCGTCCGCGCCGAGGAACCGCTCCCCGGCCTGCGACCACGCCGTCATCCGCCGGACGGCCATGGCCACCGCGACGCCGGTCAGCAGCGACGCCCAGCCGAGCGCCCGCACCGGGACCGGCGGGCGCAGCAGCATCGAGAACGTGAGGCCCGACCGCGCGGGGGCCGTCCACGCCCTCCCGAGCCGCCCGCGCCCGGCCGTCTGGACCTCGGTGACCAGCACGGTGCCCTCCGGCGCGCCGTCCCGCGCCCGCGCGGCGAGGTCGGCGTTGGTCGACCCGGTCTCGGGGACGACCCGCACCTCGCGCCAGAGCCCGCCGTCCCGGACGAGCGCGCGGTGCAGCGCCGCCTCGTGCAGCGGCGGCCGGTCGAGGTCTCCGTACGGTGAGTCGCTCACGCGTCCATCCAACCTCACGCGCGTCCCGATCATGAGGGCAGGCGTCGGGTGTCCCGGACCCCCGTGGTTAGGGTGCCTCCCATGGATGGTGTGACGCTGCGGCGCGACGGACACGTCGCCGAGATCGTGCTGGACCGGCCCGAGGCCCTGAACGCCCTGTCGACGGCGATGGCGCGGCGGCTCGCCGCGGTGTGCGCCGAGGTGGCCGCGGACGCGTCCGCCCGCGCCGTGGTGCTGAGCGCGGCCGGGGAGAAGGCGTTCTGCGTGGGCGCCGACCTCAAGGAGCGCAACGCGATGACGGACGCGGAGATCCTCGCGCAGCGGCCGGTCTTCCGGGCGGCGTTCGGCGGGGTGCTGAACCTGCCGCAGCCCGTGGTCGCGGCCGTGCACGGCTACGCGCTCGGCGGCGGCTGCGAGTTCGCCCTGTCCACCGACATGATCGTCGCGGACGAGACCGCCGTGTTCGGGCTGCCCGAGGTGACGGTCGGGCTCGTCCCGGGCGGCGGCGGGACGCAGCTCGCGCTGCACCGGCTCGGCCCCGGCCGGGCCGCCGAACTCGTCCTCACCGGCCGCCGCCTGCGCGCCGACGAGGCCGTCGCCTACGGCCTCGCCGACCGGAAGGTCGCGGCGGGCGCGGCCCGCGAGGAGGCCCTGTCCATCGCCCGCGTGATCGCGGGCAACTCGCCGGTCGCCGTCCGCGCCGCGAAGCGCGCCCTCCGCCTCGGCATCGGCTCGGCCCTGGAGGCGGGCCTCGACCTTGAGGACAACGCCTGGCGCACGGCCGCCTTCTCCCCCGACCGCCGCGAGGGCATAGCCGCCTTCAACGAGAAACGCACCCCCGCCTGGCCGTCCTAGCCGACGGGCTTGGACATGTGGACGACGTACCGGCCGCCTATGTCCTGGCGGCCGGTCTCGCGGTAGCCGAGGCGTTCGTAGCGGGCGATGTTGGACGTCATCAGCTCGTTCGTGTAGAGGCGGAGGCGCGGTAGGCCCAGGGCGCGGGCGTGGTCTTCGGCGAAGGCGAGGAGGGCGCCGCCGAGGCCCCGGCCGTGGCGGTCGGGGACGACGGCGACGTTCTCCACCAGGAGGGCGCCGTCCTCGGGGATGAGGACGATCACGCCGTGCGGGCCGTCGTCGTCCGTCACGAACACCTGCCCCGCGCCGATCAGGGCCGCGTAGTCGGCGTCCATGGGGAGGGGGCGGACGCCGATGAGCTCGGCCCAGGGCGTGTAGGCGGCCTCGACGATCTCCTCGATCCGGGCGCGGTCGTCCCGGGTCGCAGTTCTGATCATGGTCATCCGGTGTTCTGGAGGCCCGCGGCGACGCCGTTGACCGAGAGCAGGAGCAGGTTCTCCAGGTGGGCGCGCTCGTCGTCGTCGGCCACGCCCGCGCGGAGGGCCTGGAGGGCGCGGAGCTGGAGGTGGGAGAGGGCGTCCACGTACGGGTTGCGCAGCTCCACGGCGCGGGACAGGACGCGCCGGTTCTCCAGCAGCCGCTCGTGGCCCGTCACCGCGAGGACGAGGCGGCGGGTGCGGTCGTACTCGGCGAGGACGGTCTCGGTCAGCTCCGGCCGCTCGCCGAGGGCGAGGTAGCGCTCGGCGATCGCGCGGTCGGACTTGGCGAGGCTCATCTCGGCGTTGTCGAGCAGGGTGTTGAACAGCGGCCACGTCTCGTAGGCGTCGCGGAGCCCGGCGAGGTCGGCGCCGTCGCCGGAGACGGCGGCGAGGCCGCTGCCGAGCCCGTACCAGCCGGGCAGGTTGACGCGGGTCTGCGTCCAGGCGAACACCCACGGGATGGCGCGCAGGTCCTCCAGGCCGCGGGCCGCCTTGCGGCGCGCCGGACGCGACCCGATCCGCAGCTCGGCGATCTCCTCCAGCGGGCTGACGCGGGCGAACCAGGCGGCGAACCCGTCGGTCTCGATCAGCGCCCGGAACGCGGCCCGGGCCGCCTCGCCGAGCCGGTCCGCGAGCGGGCGGAAGCGGTCGGCGGCCGCGCGGGCGCGGTCCTGCACGGCGTCCGTCGAGGCCAGCAGGACGGCGCTCGTCACCTGCTCGACATGGCGCTTGGCGATCTCGCCGTGCCCGTACCGCGCGAAGATCACCTCGCCCTGCTCGGTGACCTTGAACCGGCCCGCGACCGAGCCGGGCGCCTGCGCGAGGATCGCCCGGTTCGCGGGGCCGCCGCCGCGGCCGAGCGAGCCGCCCCGGCCGTGGAACAGCGTGAGCGTGACGCCGTTGCGCGCGGCCCACGCGGCGAGCGCCTCCTGCGTGTCGTAGAGCCGCAGGGTCGCGCTCGCCGGGCCGAGCTGCTTGGCCGAGTCGGAGTAGCCGAGCATGACCTCAAGGCGGCGGCCGGTGTCGTCCAGGCGGCGCCGGACGGCGGGGATCTCCAGCATCCCGTCCAGGACGGACGGGGCGCGCTCCAGGTCCTCGCCGGTCTCGAACAGCGGGATCACGTCCAGGACGGGCGCGCCGTCGCCGAGCGAGGCGGCCAGCTCGTGCACGCCCGCGATGTCGGCGGCCGAGCGCGTGAACGACACGATGTACCGGTGGCAGGCGCGGACGCCGAACCGCCGCTGGATCCACGCGACGACGCGGAGCGTCTCCAGGATCTCCTCGGTCGTCTCCGACCGCTCGCCGCCCGCGCGGACCTCCGCCAGCGCCTTCTCGTGCAGCTCGGAGTGCTGCCGGATCTCCAGCTCGGCGAGGTGGAAGCCGAACGTCTCGACCTGCCAGATCAACTGCTGGACGCGCCCGTACGCCTGCCGGGGCGCGCCCGCCGCGGCCAGCGAGTCCTGGACGGTCCGCAGGTCGGCGAGCAGCTCGTCCGGGCCCGCGTAGGCGAGGTCGGCGTCCCGCTCGCGGGTCGCGGCGATCCGGGTGGCGGCGTGCAGCAGGAACTGGCGGTGCGGCTCGCCCGGCGACCGCTTGGCGATCTCGCGGACGCGCTCCGGATGCGCGGTGCGCGCGGCGGCGAGGGCGTTGCGCAGGTCCGGCGACGCGGGCGTGGTGGCCTCGTTGACGGTCAGCTCCCGCCCGATCCGCCCGCACGCCGCCTCCAGGGCGCGCAGGACGTGGTCGGCCTGGATCATGACCGCGTCCCGGGTGACCTGCGCGGTGACGTAGGGGTTGCCGTCCCGGTCGCCGCCGATCCAGCTCCCGAACCGCAGGTAGGGGCGGGCCTTCGGCGGGCGGGCGCCGGTGTCGCCGCCGTCGAGCGCGCGGTCGAGCGTCCGGTAGATGCGCGGCACCACGCGGAAGATCGTCTCGTCGAACGCGGCCATCGCGGTGCGGACCTCGTCGAGCGGGTCCATCTGCGCCTCGCGGCGCAGGGCCGTCCGCCAGAGGAGGTCGATCTCCTCGCGGAGGGCGCGCTCGATCTCCTCGCGCTCGGTCCAGCCGGGCCCGGCGTCGAGCCGCGTCATCAGGTCGCTGATCCGCTGGATGGCGGTGACGACGGCGCGGCGGCGCGCCTCGGTCGGGTGCGCGGTGAAGACCGGACGGAACTCAAGGCCCTCGACCAGCGCGTCGAGCCGGTCCTCGCCGGTCGCGCGGATCTCCTCCACGGCCGCCGCCACCGACCCGGGGACGGTGTCGCCGGTGTCACGTTCCCGCAGCGTCCGGATGCGGTGGTGCTCCTCCGCGAGGTTCGTCAGGTGGAAGTACACGGTGAACGCGCGGGCGACCTGCTCGGCGCGTTCCAGCGTCCACCCGGCGACGAGGGCGGCGGGCTCGTCCCCGGACGCCTCGCCCCGGCGGGCCGCGATCACCGCGCGCCGCAGCCGCTCGACGTCGTCCAGGAGGCCGGGGCCGCCGTACTCGACCAGGCCGTCGCCGAGCATCGCGCCGAGCAGGCGGACGTCGCGGCGGAGCGGCTCGGGCAGGTCCTGCCGGAAGGTGTCGCGCGTCTTCGTAGCCACCCGGCCAGCGTAACGAGCCGCGTCCCGGCGCGTTCGGCCCGGTCAGCGGTCGGCGGCCCCCGCGCGCCGGGGCCGGATCGGGGTCCGGTTACCCTGGCCCGCATGGCGATGGAAGCCCCTGAACCCCCCGCTGAGTACGACGTCCACACCACGGCGGGAAAGATCGCGGACCTGGCGCGCCGCCGGTACGAGGCGGTGCACGCCGGATCGGCCCGCGCCGTCGAGAAGCAGCACGCCAAGGGCAAGATGACGGCCCGCGAGCGGATCGACGCCCTGCTCGACCCGGGCTCGTTCGTCGAGTTCGACGAGCTGGCGCGGCACCGGTCCACGAACTTCGGGATGGAGAGGAACCGGCCGTACGGCGACGGCGTCGTCACCGGGCACGGCACCGTGGACGGACGTCCCGTCGCCGTGTTCAGCCAGGACTTCACCGTCTCCGGCGGCTCCCTCGGCGAGGTCTTCGGCGAGAAGATCTGCAAGGTCATGGACCACGCCGTCAAGACCGGCTGCCCGGTGATCGGGATCAACGACTCCGGCGGCGCGCGGATCCAGGAGGGCGTCGTCGCGCTCGGCCTGTACGCGGAGATCTTCAAGCGGAACGTGCACGCGTCCGGCGTCATCCCGCAGATCTCGCTGGTCATGGGGCCGTGCGCGGGCGGCGCCGTGTACTCGCCCGCGATCACCGACTTCATCGTCATGGTCGACCAGACGTCCCACATGTTCATCACCGGGCCGGACGTGATCAAGACCGTCACCGGCGAGGAGGTGACGATGGAGGAGCTGGGCGGCGCGCACTCGCACAACTCCAAGTCCGGCGTGGCGCACTACCAGGGGTCGGACGAGGACGACGCGATCGAGTACGTCAAGGCGCTGCTGTCCTACCTGCCGTCCAACAACCTGTCGGACGCGCCCGTCCTCCCGGCGGAGGTCGACCCCTCCGAGCTGGTCGAGGAGCTCGACACCCTCATCCCGGACTCGCCGAACCAGCCGTACGACATGCACGTCGCGATCGAGCACGTCGTGGACGACGGCGAGTTCCTTGAGGTCCAGGAGCTGTACGCGCCGAACATCATCACCGGCTTCGGGCGGGTGGAGGGCCACTCGGTCGGCATCGTCGCGAACCAGCCGATGCAGTTCGCCGGGACGCTCGACATCGACGCCTCGGAGAAGGCGGCGCGGTTCGTCCGGACCTGCGACGCGTTCAACGTCCCGGTGCTGACGTTCGTGGACGTCCCCGGCTTCCTCCCCGGCACCGACCAGGAGTGGAACGGGATCATCCGGCGCGGCGCGAAGCTGCTGTACGCGTACGCGGAGGCGACCGTCCCGCTCGTCACGATCATCACGCGGAAGGCGTACGGCGGCGCGTACGACGTCATGGGCTCCAAGCACCTCGGCGCCGACATCAACCTGGCGTGGCCGACCGCGCAGATCGCGGTGATGGGCGCGCAGGGCGCGGTGAACATCCTGTACCGGCGCGAGCTGGCCGCCGCCGACGACCCGGACGCCCGCCGCGCCGAGCTGATCACCGAATACGAGGACACGCTCGCCAACCCCTACATCGCCGCCGAACGCGGCTACGTCGACAACGTGATCAGGCCCGCCGAGACGCGCGGGCAGGTCGTGCGGGCGCTGCGGGCGCTGCGCGAGAAGCGCAAGACGCTGCCGCCGAAGAAGCACGGGAACATCCCGCTTTGACCTCCCGCCTTGACCTCCCGCTTTGACCCCGACACTCCCAGGAGGACCGGTGACCGACGCCGACAAGCCGTTCGTCCAGATCGTCCGGGGCGAGCCGGGGCCGGAGGAGATCGCCGCACTCGTCACCGTGCTGACCCGCCGCGCCCGGGACGCCGCCGCGGCCCGGGACGGCGGGGGCCCGGCCCGGCCGTCCCGGTGGGCGGACCGGACGCGGCTCGTCCGCGCGACGGCCGCCGGGGGCCTGCGCCCGCGCGGCCCCGGCGCGTGGCGCGCCAGCGCCCTCCCGCGCTGACCCGCCCCCGCCGAGGGGCCCCGCCGCCGGGCCCCCGCCGGGCCGCCACACTCGCGGTGCCCGGGGTGACGGACAACCCCGGTTCACGCCCAGTGGGGGCCGGGCACGAATAAGGTGGAAGGCCATGGCCACCTCGGAGTTCGTCCCACAGCCCGCGCGATACGCCATCTTCGTCGACGCGGGGTACCTCTACGCGGCCTCCGGTGCCCTGCTGCTGAGCTGCGGTTCCAGACGCGAGTACCGGGTCGCGGCCGAGAAGTTGATCAAGGCGCTGACCGATCACGCGGACGAGCAGCGCCGGGGCGAACTGCTCCGGGTGTACTGGTTCGACGCGGCGCCGAAGCGGCAGCCGACCGTCGACCAGCGGGTGATCGCCAACCTCCCGCTGGTGAAGCTGCGGCTCGGCAACCTGAACGCGCAGGGCCAGCAGAAGGGCGTGGACGCCCAGCTCCGCGCCGACCTCGAAGCCCTCGCCCGGCACCGCGCGATCACCGACGCCGTGCTGCTCGCGGGCGACGAGGACATGCTGCCCGCCGTCGAGGCGGCCCAGCGGTACGGCGTGCGCGTCCACCTGTGGGGCGTCGAGCCGACGCACGGCTCGAACCAGGCCGAGTGGCTCGTGTGGGAGTCCGACACGGTCGAGGTGCTGCCCGCCGACTTCCTGCGCCCGTACTTCACCAAGGCCAAGCTGCTGCCGCAGCCCGCGCCGGGCAGCCCGGCCGCCGCCCGCGACGCCGCGGCCGCCGCGCGGCGGACGAGCCCCGTCCCGTCGCCGTCGCAGGTGTTCGCGGGACGTCCCCCGGCGGTCAAGCCCGCGGCCGGGGTGGGCGCCCGCACCGCCGTGCAGGTGGCGGGCGGCGCGACGCCCGCGACCGTCGCCGCGTCGATGAACTCGGCCGCCGCCGCCGTGTCCGACGGCAAGCTCGGGCCCGACCGCGACCACATGCTGGAGATCGGCGAGCATGTCGCACAGAAGTGGATCTTCGAGCGGGGCCGGGACAACATCCGCGACCTGCTGCCGGGACCGATCCTGCCGCCCGTCATCGACAAGGAGCTGCTGATCGAGGCCGAGAAGGAGCTCGGCGGCTCGCTGCGCCCCTACCAGGAGGCCCGCACCTGGCTGCGGGACGGCTTCTGGGAGCGCGTCTACCGCGAGTTCGGCATCGGTATCGGCAAGTCCGACTGACCTTCCCCTCTTCGCGCCCCCCGCGAACGCGAACACGTTTTGCGATTAGCCGGGCACGCACCGTCGCCGCTCGGTAAGGTCCCCGCCGACGAGGAGGTGGCCGGGGATGGGACCGCGCGGACGACGATCGCGGCGCGCCGCGCTTCCGGTCGCGGCGGCGCTCGGGCTGGCGCTGACCGGCGGCGCGGCGGGCGGATGCTCCTCGCCCGTCCCGTTCTACCGGCCGGGCGAGGGGCCCCCGGACGAGCCGGTCGTCGGGCTCGGCGGCCCCGCCCCCTACCAGCCGCTCCGCGCGGACCGCGGGCGCCGGACGGCGCCCGACCCCGGGCGGCGCGGCGCCGCCCCGCCGGTCCCCGCCGCCGTCTACGCCGCCGCCGGGCCCGGCATGCTCGCACCGGCCGCGCGGGGGATCCCGCCGCGCCTGTACGTGGCGAACGGCCCGCGCGTCGACGTGCTCGACCCGGACGGCCCGCGCCTCGTCGCGCGGATCCCCACCGGGGCGGCGGCGGTCGTCCCGTCGTGGGACCTGCGGCGGCTGTGGGCGGCCGATCCGCCGCGCGGGGCCGTCGTCCCGCTCGGGCCGCGCGGCGCGGGCCGGGCGCTCGCCGTCCAGGTCGCGGGCCCGGCCGGGCTGTACTTCACCCCGGACGGGCGGGACGCGCTCGTCCTCGCCCGCCCCCCAGGCCGTTTCGGGGGGAGTGGGCGGGTGGACGTCCGCGACCCGCGCACGATGCTGCGGAAGGCGACGGTGCCGCTGCCGTGCGCCGCCGGGCACGCCGACTTCGCCGCGGACGGCTCCGCCCTCGTCGCGTCCTGCCCGGCGGCGGGCGGGCTCGCCCGCGTCGACCTCGCCGGGCGCCGCGTCTCCGGGGTGCTCCGGCTGCCGGACGGGGCGCGCCCCGGCGACCTGCGGCTCTCCCCCGACGGCGCCGCGTTCTACGTCGCCGACCCGGTCAAGGGCGGGTTGTGGCTGGTGGACGCGCGGCGGCTCGTCCTGCTCGGGTTCGTCCCGGCGGTGCCGGGCGCGCGCGGCCTCGCGGTCGGCCGGGACGCGCGCCGCCTGTTCGTCGTGGGCGACGGCGCCCTCGCGGCGGTCGACTTCACGGCCCGGCGGGTCGTGGCCCGGTGGCCGCTGCCCGGCGGCGGGTCCCCGGCGCCCGGCGGCGTGTCGTCGGACGGAACGGTCCTGTGGCTCGCGGACCCGGCCGGGCTCGTCTACGCGGTGTCCACCCGGACGGGACGCGTCGTCCGCCGCCTCTGGGTCGGCGGACGCCCGGCGGGCCTCCGCCTCCACCCCCAACCGGGCCGCCACTCCCTGGGCGGCACCGGCCTCTACCGCTGAGCCCCGGGACTCAGCGGGTGCTGACGCCGTGCCAGTCGTGGGCGGGCCGCCAGTCCGGGACGAGTTCCTCGATCAGCGCCTCCGTCTCCGGTTGGAGGCCGCCGAGCATCGGGTCGCGGGCGGCGCGGGAGCGCAGCTCGTCGACGACCACCCGCACCTGCGCGACGTCGCCGGTGGCGTGCGTGGCGCGGAGCAGGTCGCGCCACAGGCCCTCGTCGCCGGGCGCGAGCCGCAGCCCGGCGCGGGCCGCGCCGACCGCGCCGCGCGGGTCGCCCTCGTCCAGGCGGAGCACGACGAGCCGGTGCGCGACGTCGATGACCCGCGCGGACGCCTCGTACTCCAGGTCGTGGTCGGCCAGCCACGAGTACCGGCCGCGCGGCCGGTCCGCGAGCAGCGGCCCGCGCACGAGGTCCAGCGCGTACGACATGTACGCGGTCTCGGACGCGGGCTCGGCCGCCGACCGCCACACCAGCCAGCGGAACACGTTGAGGTCGACCCGCACCTCCGAGCCGAGCCTGATCCGGCCGCGCTCGTCGTAGTACAGGTTCGGGCGGCCCCTGGCGTCCTGGCCGAGCCAGTCGGCGACGCGGGCGACGGTCGCGTCCCGGACGGCCGCGCTCACCCCGCGCGGCCAGACGGCCCCGGACAGCACGGTCGGGTGGACGCCCTCCGGGTGCGCCGCGAGGTACACGAGCAGCTCGGTGCACAGGGCGCGGCGGCCCTCGTCCATCGGGCCCGGCGCCTCGACCTCGATCGGGCCGAGCAGCCGCACCTCCGCCGACGACTGCCGCGCGGCGGGCGGCTCCGCGCTCTCGGCGAGGCCGGGGAGCTGGACGGAGTCGAGCCGGTTCGCGGTCCGGAACAGCTCGAACACGCGGCGGTAGTCGTCGTCCGGGACGAGCTGCGCCGCGACGTCGAAGCCGAGCACCCCGGCGCGGAGCCGGCCGGCCTCGTCGACGTCCCAGGTCCAGGTGGCGCCCTGCACGTCGCCGGGGACGAGGTAGCCCATCGCCATCCGGGTGCCGGTGCGGGCGAGCGCGACGAGCCGGTCGGCGTCCCACTCGGCGGGCTGGTCGGCCATGATCAGGTAGTGCGGCATCCACGCCTCGCCGAACACGCCGCGGCAGCGTCCGGTGAGGACCGAGTCGACGCCGGACGCGGCGAGCGCCTGCCGCACCTCCTCGCCGCGCTCCTCCAGCTCGGGCAGCGCGTCGGCGAGCGTCGGCACGGACCGGACGCGGTCGGGCGCGAGGTCGGCGAGGCCCTCGCCCAGTTCGGCGTCGAACCCGACGAGCGTGATGCGCATGTGGTCGGACCAGCGGTTCGTCGCGAGCTCCAGCGCGATCGCCGACAGCGCGGCGCGCCGGACGTCCTCCGGGCCGCGCAGCGCGATCAGCCCGTGCGCGGCCTCCAGGTCGACGAGGATGCGGCCGTTGTCGTTCGTCCCGATGGACACGAGACCGGGGTAGGGGGCGAGGACGTCCCCGAGGTCGGACGCCTCCAGCGTGGGCAGCGCGTCGCCGTGCAGCCGCCACACCTGGCCGTCGTCGAACGCCTGCCAGGGGGCGGGCGGGTTGAGGTCGGCGGGCGCGATCCACAGGTCGAGGCTGCTCTGCCCCTCGTGGGCCTCGCTCCGCGACCGGCCGAGGTGGACGCCGTACACGGTCGGCAGCGCCCGGCCGCCCGCCGCCATCGACTTCGACAGGTGCCGCAGCCCGAGGTCGAGGAGCTTCGCCGCCTCGTCGTCGGCGCCGAGCCGCAGCGCCCGCTCCGCCTCCGCCGCCCGCCCCTCCGGCCGGACGATCATGTGCCCGTTCGCCCGCCGCCACATCTGCGCGCGGCGCCGCCTGGCGAGCACGGCGAGCAGCCCGGCGGCGACCAGCCCGGCCGCCGCGAGGCCGTGCGGCCAGCCGATGCCCGCACCGTCGTCGCGCTGCGAGCCCTGGCCGGGCCCGGCCGTGCCGCCGCCGACCTCGCCGGACGGCGTCTCCCCGTGCACCGGCGGATGCTTCGGCTCCGACTTCCGCGGCGGCGCCTGCGTCGCGGGAGCCTTCGAGGCCGGGGCCTTCGTCGCGGGCGGCGCCTGGCTCGCGGGCGGCGGCGTGGCCGGAGCGCGCGTCGTCGGAGGCGCCGTCGTGGGAGGCGCCGTCGTGGGGGGCGCCGTCGTCGGAGGAGGCGTCGCCGGGGGCTTGGTCGCGGACGGCGGGGCGGGCTGCGCCGGTTTCGGGTCGGGCTTCGCCGACTGCTCCGGCGGCGGCTGCGCGGGCTTCTTCGCGGGCTTGTCGGGGACGTCGTGCCCGTACCGGAAGTAGTCCTGCAGGTCCTTGGCGGGGATGACGCGGGCGCCCTTGGCGTCGGCGGGCATCTCCAGGATCCAGCCCGGACGGATCAGGCTCGCGATCGTCAGCCGCGACCCGTCCGGCTGCACGTGGTTCTTGTTGAGGGAGTAGATCTCCTTGTAGCGGCGGCCCTCGCCGAGGCACTTCTCCGCGATCTCCCAGAGGCTCTCGTGGTGGCGCCCCTCGGGCGGCTGCACCCGGTAGATCTTGGTGGTCTCCGCCTTCTCGACGGTCGTCCCGGCGGCGGGGCTCTCGGCGAGGCGGTCGCTGACGGCGGTCCGCTCGACGTTCGCGACCGGCACCGCCTGGAACGCCTGCCCCGCCCCCTGGGCCTGCGTCTGCGCGGGCGGGCGCTGCGCCAGCCCGGCGGCGGAGAACGCGGGCGCGACCGCCGCCGTCGCGCTGAACAGCAGCAGCGCCGCCACGACCAGGCGGTGGACGAGCGACTGCGTCCCGCCCGCGAGCGGCACCCGCGCCGGGACGCCGACCCCGCGGATCCCCGCGTACACCTCGACGACCACGCACGCCGCGAGCTGCAGCCAGGCCAGCCACACCAGCGCGACGAGGATGCCGATCAGCGCGCCGGGCCCCACCCGGTGCGTCAGGTCGGACGTGGACGGCACATGATCGGGCAGCGGCGACCCGAACACCGCCAGCAGCAGGACCGGGACGCCGATCATCAGCGCCGCCAGCGCCACCACCGAGCCGAGCCCGGCGAGGACGTCGCCGGCGCCGCGCCATCCGCTCACCCGCACCGGGGTCCGCCGCCCTTGCCGAGTCGTCATCGCGCCCCTGCCATTCGGCTCGCTGCACGCCTGGACGTCGCACCCATGGTAAATCCGATCGGGCTCAAGGGTTGCCTCCCGTCACGGGACGGGCGGTGGCCCCCGAGGTCAGCCTGAACTCACTGAACCCGGGGATGATCCCGAGGAGCTGCGGCCGGACGGTGATCTGCACGCTCACCGCCACCTCCTGATCGTCGGCGTCGCAGCTCGACGCGGTGACCTGGTCCCGGTAGGAGGCGAGCAGGTCGCAGGCCGCCGCGCGGGCCCGGCCGGGATCGAGCACGGGCCTGCCGGTCGCGCGGAGCCGGTCGGCGTCGATCTGGTTGGCGCCCGCGCGGGCCGCCTGCTCGGCCATGTCGGCGGCGCGCTGCCGCGCGTGGATGGCGAGGCCGCCGTCCACGAGCAGCCCGGCCAGCAGGAACACGATCGGGGTGAACAGGACGGTGTAGAGCGCGATCGTCCCGCGGTCGCGCCCGCGCCCGACGAGCCCGCGAAGCCGCGTCACGGCAGGCCTCCGGGATCGTCGCCGCCGGGATCGGGGTCGTCGGGGTCGGTGCCGCGGAAGCTGAACGTGTCGACGGGCGCGATCGCCGTGCCCTCCATCCGCTTGCTGCCCGGCAGCCCGATGAACGACAGGTCGCCGAGGTCGACGTCGCAGATGATCGTGACGCCGACGCTTCCGCCCGGCCTCCAGCGGGACACGTCGGTCTTCACGGTCGGCCCGCCCGAGCACCAGTCGTTGCCGCGCAGCCCGGCGGCGGCGGTCTCGGCGGCGAGATCCTGCGCGGACGGCGCGCTGCGCGCGATGGACGCGGCGCGCGCCGCGTCCCGGGCGGCGCCGTCCACCTGGCTCTGCGCGTCCACCATCCGCCCGGCCCCGGCGAGGAACAGCAGGAACGCGACGAACAGGGGCGTGACCAGCACTATCTCCAGCGACATCGACCCGCGGTCCCCGCCGCGCGCCCGCCTCACCGCCCCGCCCCCTGCTCGCACGCGGTGCCGGACCCGACGTCCGGCCGGAAGCACTCGATCGGCCCGCGCGAGCGCTGCGACACGTGGAACGTCATGAACGGGATGACGGACACGGCCGTCCCGCTGACCTCGACCCAGCGCTCGTCGTCCGCCTCCCCCGCCTGGACCTGGAGGCCGCTCAGCAGCTCAGGGCCGATCTTGCGGACGTCGCCGGACGCCTTAGCGGTCGCCGCGCCCTGCCACCCGTCGCCGAGGGGCGCGGTCCGCGCGACGCGCGCCCCCGACTGCGCCGCCGCGAGCGCGACGTGCCGGGCGTGGAACACCATCGCGAACTGGACGACGACCATCATCAGCAGGATGAGGACGGGCGTGAGCAACGCCCATTCCATCGCCGTCACCCCGGCGTCCGACCGGAGGCTCAGCCGGTGTTGATGTTGTTGGCCTTGTCGGTGACCTTCTTCGTGATGATCGCGCCGATCGTGATCGCGAGCAGCGCCAGGATCGCGGTGATGATCGCCCATTCGATCGCGGAGGCGCCGCGGCTGCGGTCCTCCTCGGCGCGCAGCCGGGCGATCCGGGCCGCGACCATGGCGCGCAGATAGACGACGAACGGGTCGTGCAGCGGGTTGAGCGGACTCATCGTGGCACCTCCAGGGGCCGGTCGAGGTGTGGTCGAACAGGGGCGGCGTCATGAGGCCAGCACCCGCATCAGGGCCGGATAGGCCAGGAAGATCAGGAAGCCCGCGCACAGGAAGAGCTGCGCGACCAGCATCGACTGGGACCGCTCGCCCGCCTTGCCCTCCAGCTCCGACAGCTCGCGGCTGCGCATGGACGCGGCCCGCGCGCCGAGCGACTTGCGGATCTGCGCGCCGTCGTCCTGGACGAGGGCGAGCGCCCCCGCGAGGTCGCGGAGTTCGGCGATGTCGAGCTCCTCGCCGAGGCGGCCGAGCGACTGCCAGGGCGTCTGCCCGGTGATGCGGGCGTTGCCGAGCGCGTCCCTGATCCGGTGCATGGCCCAGCCCTCGCCGACGCCCGCCGCGGTCATCAGCGCCTCCGGGACGCCGCGCCCGCCCGCGAGGTTCATCGAGACGAGGTCGAGGAACGCGCCGACGACGTGCCGGAAGTCCTGGCGGCGGGCCTGCGCCTCCTGCCGGAGCTGCATGTCGGGGAAGAAGAAGAACGCGATGGCGAACAGCACGCAGATCCAGGCCGGGACGGCGACCGACGACCCGAGCCCGAGCAGCGCGAACCACGCGACGACCAGCGGGATGAACACCAGCGCGGCGGCGGGCAGCAGGAACTTCGTCGCGAGGAACGCCTCCAGCGACCGCTCGGTGATCGCGAGGTCGGCGCGCACCGAGCGCAGCCGCCACCCCCGCGACTCGCAGAACCGGACCAGCTCCCGGCCGAGCCGCGCCCGCACCCCGCCGACCTTTTCGAGCGTCGGGGAGAGCCGCCCGGCCTGCCGCTCCTCCAGGTCGCGGTGGCGGGCGGCGTCGAGCGCGGCCATCCGCGCGGCGAGCCCGGGACGCGCCGGGAACAGCGCGCGGACCAGCACGTACAGCCCGAGGCCGACGACGGCCCCGGCGAGCAGGGCGGCGTTCACGTCGCGCCACCCCCGCCCGCGTCCATGGTGTGGCGGCCGCGCAGCGGAAGCTCCTGCGGGCCCGCGGAACCGTCGCCCTGCCAGCCCGCGACGGTGCTCGGCACCTCGCCCGGCACGCCCGGCTGGGCGGCGTCGCGCGCCTCGGTGAGGAAGCGTCCGGGCAGCTCGTACCGGGCCAGGCGGCGCAGCCACAGGAACGCCGCCGCGTACAGCGCGACGACCACGCACAGCACGAGCTGCCCGAGGACGTCGTCGTACGGCCGCACGTACGAGTGGTTGAACACGGCGAGGGCGAGGGCCGTCCCGACCGAGACGGCGACGACGATCCGGACGCTGCGCCGCGTGGACCGCCGGTCGGCCTCCACCCGGCGCCGCATGTCCAGCTCGGCGCGGGCGGACGTGGCGAGCGCGCTCAGCATGTCGCGCAGGCCGGGCCCGCGCAGCTTGGCGTTCAGGACCAGCGCGGCGATCACCAGGTCGGCGGACGGGTCGTCGAGGTCGTCGGCGAACCGGCGCAGCGCGTCCGGCATCGGGACGCGGGTGTGCAGCCGGTCGACCAGCTCGCGCAGCGGCCGCCGGAGCGCGGGCGCGGCGGCGCGCTGCGAGGCGGGGATGGCCTGTTCGAGTCCGACGGCGCCCGCGATCGTGTCGCGCAGCGACTCCGTCCATCCGGCGAGGGCTTCGAGGCGCGCCATGCCCCGGCGCTCCTCGGCGGCGCCGCCCGCGAGGCCGTTCCAGGCGAGGACGAGCGCGCCGGTCCCGGCGGCGGCGATCGGCCAGCGGGTCAGGACGAGCACGACGACGCCGACGATGACGGCGACGGCGGTGCGGGTGGTCAGCGTCCGGACGAGGTCCTCGCGGCTGCGCCCGCGGACGGGCTTGGACCGGGCGGGGAGCCCGCGCAGCGCGACGGCGAACAGCAGCAGCCCGCCGCCCGCCACGGCCCCGGCGACGATGGCGAGCAGCACGTCCGGCGTGTACATCAGCCGTCCTCCCGGGAGTTCACCACGCGCCCCCGGACGGGTCGTAGCCGTGGTGGGCCAGCTCGTCCGCGCAGGCGATCGGCGCGCTCGGCACCGCGTACCCGGCGGGCCCGAGCGCGAACACCTCCGACGACAGGACGCGCCCGTCCACGCCGGTGACCTCGCGGACGCTCGACACGAACCGGCGCAGCCGCCCGCCCGAGGCGTAGTCGTTGTGCTTCTCGACGAACACGACGAAGTCGATCGCGCCCGCGATGAGCATGTGCGTCGCCTCGACGGGCAGCCGCTCCTCCGACTGGATCGCGTAGGTCGCGATGCGGTTGAACACCTCCACCGACGAGTTCGCGTGGATCGTGGACAGCGACCCGTCGTTGCCCTGCGTCATCGCGTTCAGCATCGTGACGATCTCGTCGCCGAGGACCTCGCCGACGATCACCCGGGACGGGTTCATCCGCAGCGACCGGCGCACCAGCTCCGCCATGGAGATCGCGCCCTGCCCCTCCGAGTTCGGGAGCCGCTGCTCGAACGCGACGCAGTTCGGGTGCAGCTCGGGGAAGGCGTCGAGGCCGAGCTCCAGCGCCCGCTCGACGGTGATCAGCCGCTCGTGCGGCGGGATCTCGTTGGCGACGGCGCGCAGCAGCGTCGTCTTCCCCGCGTTGGTCGCCCCGGCGATCATGATGTTCTTGCGGGCGAGCACGGCGGCGCGGAAGAACTGGCCGATCTCCTGGCTGAACGTCCCGTTGCCGACCAGGTCGGCGAGGAACACCTTGCCGAGCCGGGCGCGCCGGATCGACAGCGCCGGGCGGACGGTCACGTCCATCACCGCCGACAGCCGGGAGCCGTCCGGCAGGCGCAGGTCGAGCTGCGGGTTGGCGGTGTCGAACGGCCGGGACGACAGCCCGCTGTAGGCGGCGAGGATCTGGATCAGCTCGACCAGCTCCTCGTCGCTCTCGGCGACCGGCTCGCCCATCACCTCGCGGCCGTCGGCGTAGCCGATGAACACGCGGTCGCACCCGTTGACGTCGATGTTCTCGATCTCGGGGTCTTCCAGTAAAGGCTGGAGGCGGCCGACGCCGAACAGCGCGGCGTGCACCCCGGCGGCGAGCGCCTCCTCCTCTTCGGCGTTCGGCGGGCGCCGCCCGGACGTGATCTCGCCGTGCGCGAACTCCTCCAGCACCCGGCCGATCAGCGCGCGGGCGAACTGGCGCTCGTCCTCGCCGGACATCGGCGCGAGGCCGTGCGCGGCGTCCAGCCTGCGCTGCTGCGCGAGCCGGTCGCCGACCTCCTGGCGGAGCCGTTTGACGAGTCCGTGGTCCATCTAGCGCCTCCCCTCGACGTGCTGCGGGACGTCGTGCCTGGGCGCGCCGTCCCGCGGGGGCGCCCCGTCCCGCCCCACCGGCTGCTCGGGCGCGTGCCCGGCGGACGGGAGCCGTCCGACGAGGTCGCCCGCGACCTCCCGGGCGGAGCGGATCAGCAGCGAGCGGTCGAGCCGCCCGCCCCACTGCCCGGACAGCAGCTCCGCGCCCTTCGGGTCGAGCGCGAGCCCGCCGAGGACGGTCACCGGGGGCGGCGGCGGGCCGGGCTGCCCGGCCGCGTCCACCGCGTGGCCGCGGTTGCGGGCGCCCGCGAGGATCCGGTCGACCTCGGCGATCGGCGCGCGGAAGTCGCGCGGGTCGGCGAGGACGAGCACCCCGACCGGCGGCCCGCCGCGCAGCGACTCGGTCAGCGCGGCGACCCGCTCGCGCAGGTGGGCGACCTGTTCGAGGGTGGCGCGGGTGAGCAGGACGACGAGGTCGGCCTCGCGCAGCAGTTCGGTCAGCGGGGTGTCGGCGCCGAGCCGGCCGCAGTCGGCGATGACGTCCACCGGGGCGAGCCCGGTGAACGCGCGGCCGAGCGGCCCCCACAGCCACGTCATGGCCTGCGCCTGCTCGGCGTTCGTGATGCCGACGAGGACGTCGAGCCCGCCGACGAGCCGCTGGCAGTGCTCGGCGATCTGGTCCGGGCGCAGCCCGCGCCGCGCGGTCGCGGCGAGGCTGAGCAGTCCGCGGGACGGGTTGAGCATGGCCTCGGCGCCGTCGCGGTCCTGCGCGGGGAGCCGGTACACGAGGTCGCCGCCCGCCTGGTCGCACTCGGCGACCAGCACCGGGCGCGGCCACACGGCGCCGAGGGCGACGGCCGCCGTGGTGACGCCCGGCGCCCCCTTGTCGGCCGCGAGCGCGATGAGGGCCACCGCTAGTTACCGCCGTTGCCCGCGGGCGGCGCGCCGCTCTGCGGCGGGACGGGCACGGTCCCGCCGGTGGGCGGCTGCTGGGTGCCGCCCTGGTTCTGCTCGCCGTTCTTCCCCGGCGTCGCGGGCGGCGGGAGGGCGACCTTCGTGCCGTCCGGGACGAGCGCGAGCGCGACCGTCCCGCCGGACGCCGCCTGCGTGACGAGCGCGGCCTCCGCGGGGAGGACGGCGACGTCCACGCTGGTCTGGTCGGAGCGCAGCCGGGCGCCGCCGAACCCGCTGCCGCCGCTGCCGCCGCCGACGGCCATCACGATCGCGTCCTGGGCGAGGACGGTGCCCGCGCGGGGGCCGCCGTTCGTCCCGCCGCCGACCGCGTAGAGCGTGACGTGCTTGCCGGTCTCCAGCCCCCCGGAGGGGAACTGTCCCGGCTTCAGCGCGAGCCCGACGATGAGGCGGCCCTTCGCCGGGCCGTCCGCCGGGCTGATCATGGCGTTGGTCAGCAGCGCGCCCTTCACCAGCGGGACGGCCGCGAAGTAGCGGGTCACCTTGGCGCGCTCCGACCAGGAGATGTACTGGATCCCGGTGTCGCCGACCTGGACCTCTTCGAGCGCGCTCGCCGGGATCTGCTGCCCCGCCGCGACCGGCTGCGAGATCCGGACCGCCGACACCCGCTCGCCGCTCGCCATCACGAGGTAGGCGCTGGCGAGCGCGCCGCCGAGGATGAGCAGGACGGCGAGCGCCGCGAGGGCCGGTTTGCGCTCGCGCTGCGAGGCGGGGAGCCGCTGCCCGCCGGAGGTGCCGAGCCCGGACCGGCCGAGGCCGGGCGTCCCGCCGGACGAGCCCGGACCGCCGCCGGAGACGGTCGTCTGGTTGGCCTTCATCAAGTCCGACGCGCTCCTTCCGCCCTCCCGGAGACCCCGGTCCAGGAGCCCGGTCCGGGAGTTCCCGGCGTCACCGAGCGATCCATGCTTGCGGGGGCGGTGAGGTCACGTCAATGGATTCGGTGGAGTCAAGCCGCCCGTTCTCCGGGGATTCATCGGTGACCTGCGCATTCACCGGTCACTTGGCCGCTTACCACCAGTCACACGCGTCACTGACCGCGCGGCTGACCGCGCGCGGGGCCCGGCGGAGCGCGCCTCCGGTCAGGACCGGAGGCCGATGAGACGGCCGAGGAGTGTCATGGAATGGTGGAAATAGGCGGCACGTTCTTCGATCACGGCGGTGAATTGCCCGAACAATTCGAAGCTGACCGTCCCGTACAGGCCGCACCACGCGGTGAGGGCACGGGCGACGATCTCGTGGGGGACGTCCATCCCGACGGCGGCGCGCGCGCGGGCCGCGTCCTCGGCGAGGCCGGGCGGGACGGGCGGGCACGGCCCGGCGGGGTCGAGGGCGCCCGCCGCGTGCGCCTCGGTGACGATCCGCGCGAAGACGACGGTGTCGCGCAGGGCGGCGGGGACGGTGTCCTGCGGCGCCTCGTACCCGGGGACGGGCGACCCGTAGAGCAGCGCGTACTCGTGCGGGTGCGCGAGCGCCCACTCCCGGACGGCCCGGCACACGGCGAGCCAGCGTCCGGCGAAGTCGTCCGGGGCGTCCGCGCGGGCCTCGGCGTCGGCGCGCTCGACCGCGTCCCCGATCGCGTCGTAGCCGTCGATGATCAGCTTGGTGAGCAGGTCGTCGCGGCTCGGGAAGTACCGGTAGATGGCCGAGGACACCATGCCCATCTCGCGGGCGATCGCGCGCAGCGACAGCCCCGCCGCGCCCGAGCTGCCGAGCTGCCGCCTCGCCAGCTCGGTGATCTCGCCGATCAGCTCCGCCCGCACCCGTTCCCGTGCCGTCCGCGCCGCGCTCATGACCGGCAGCCTAACAGAGCGCCGCACCGAATCAAGAGCACTGCTCTTGACACCACCGCTCTCTGGAGAGAGCATTGCTCTCATAACAGAGCACCGATTGGAGACTGGCCATGGGAAAGCACGTGATCGTCGGAGCCGGACAGGTCGGCGGGCATCTCGCCGACCGGCTGGCCGGGCAGGGCCATGACGTCGTCGTGGTGACCAGGTCCGGGTCCGGCCCCGAGGGCGTCGAGCGGATCGCCGCCGACGCCGCCGACCGGGCGCGGCTCACCGAGATCGCCAAGAACGCGGACGCGCTCTACAACTGCGTCAACCCGCAATACCACCGCTGGACGCAGGACTGGCCGCCGCTGGCCGCGTCCTTCCTCGCCGCCGCCGAGGCGACCGGCGCCGTCCTCGTCATCCTCGGCAACCTGTACGGGTACGGCCCGGTCGACGGCCCCATGACCGAGGACCTGCCGCTCGCCGCCCCCGGCGTCAAGGGTCAGGTGCGGGCGAAGATGTGGCGGGACGCCCTCGCCGCGCACGAGGCGGGCCGCATCCGCACCACCGAGCTGCGGCCGTCCGACTACTACGGGCCGCGCAGCACCGACCAGGCGTACATCGGCGAGACGCGGTTCGTGAAGCCGCTGCTGGCGGGCAAGCGGGTGCCGTACTTCAGCGACCCGTCCGTCCCGCACGCGTGGACGTACCTGCCGGACGTCGCCGAGGCCCTCGCGATCGCGGGCACCGACGAGCGCGCGTGGGGACGGCCCTGGCACGTCCCGACCGGCCCCGCCGTCTCGACGCTCGACGTCGCGAAGCGGCTGTGCGAGATCGCCGACGCCCCCGCGCCGCGCGTCTTCGAGGTCCCCCGCTTCATCTTCAACGCGGCCGGGCTCGTCAACCCGATGGCGCGCGAACTGCGCGAGACCCGCTACCAGTTCGACAAGCCGTACATCCTGGACTCGTCCGCTTTCGAGACGACATTCGGGATGAGGCCGACGCCCATGGACGACGCGCTCCGCACCATCGTCGCCGCCTACCGGGAGTCGGCCGCGCCGGGTAACTAAGCTGACTCCGATCGTGCTGCGGACGCGGACGTCGGAGGCTCGGATGCGGATCTCGTTCACGGCGCTGACCGGCGGAGGGCCGCGCGACGTCGTGCTCGACGTCGACTCGGAGGCCACCGTGGACGCGGTCGCGCACTCCCTCGCCGCCCTCCTCGACGCCCCCTCCCCGGCCCCCTCTCCCGCTCCCGCCCCCGCGCTCTCCCCGCGCTTCGCCAAGGAGCCCCTCGGCGGCGGCCCGGGGCGGCGCCGCGCGCTCTGGATGGACGGCCGCATGCTCGACCCGCAGGCCCTCGCCGTCAAGGAGCTGCGGGACGGCGCGGTCGTCGCGGTCGAGCGGCGCGTCGCGGCGGCGACCGTCCTCGCCGAGCCGACCGGCCTCGTGGAGGTGCGCGTCATCGGCGGGCCGGCCGCCGGGTCGGTGCACCGGCTCGGCCTCGGGGTCAGCACGCTCGGCTCCGGGCTCGACGTGGACGTGGTGCTGGACGACCCGTCCGTCCCGGCCCGGTCGCTGCGGCTCACGGTCGGGCGGGAGACGGTGCGGGTGGAGGCGTCCGCCCTCACGATGCAGGGCAGCGTCGCGCTCGACGGCGCGCCGCTCACCGAACCGGCGACCTGGCGGCCGGGCGAGCTGCTGGCGGTCGGCGCCAGCGTGCTGGTGCTCGTGCCGAGCACCGCCCCCGACACGCACCTGGAGCCGCTGCCGGAGGGCGGGCTTGCGTTCAACCGCCCGCCCCGGCTGAACCCGGCGCGGCAGGCGCGGCGGCTGGACGTCCCGGAGCGTCCCGAGCGCAACCCGCGCGAGCGCCTCCGCCTGTTCGGCGCGCTGCTGTTCTCCGCGTTCGGGCTGGCGATGGCGTTCGGGCTCGGCCAGTGGTGGTGGGCGCTGTTCGCGCTGGCCTGGCCGCTGATGACGCTCGGCGAGTGGATCGGCGACCGGATCCACGGCCGCAAGTCCTACAAGAAGGCGCTGAAGGACTACCACCGCCGCGCCGGGGAGTTCGACGGCGAGGTGGAGCGGCTCCGCCGCGCGGACGAGGCCGAGCGCCGCGCCCTGCACCCCGACCCGGCCGAGGTGCTGCTCACCGCGACCGGCCCGCGGCGGCGGCTGTGGGAGCGGCGGCGCGGCGACCCCGACGTCCTGCACCTGCGGGTCGGGCTCGCCGACCTGCCCGCCCGCATCGAGTTCACCGGGGCGAAGGCCGATCTTCCGGTGCCGACCGCGCGGCACGTGCCGGTCGCGCTGCCGCTCGCCGACCTCGGCGTGATCGGGCTGACCGGGCCGCGCCGGGCGTCCCGCGCGCTGGCCCGCTGGCTGGTCGCGCAGGCCGCCGTCCTGCACAGCCCGCGCGACCTCGCGATCGTCGTCCTGTCCGCGGACGCCGAGGCCGGGGAGGAGTGGAACTGGGTGCGCTGGCTCCCGCACTGCGCGCCCCGCGAGGGCGAGGACTGCGTCGCCCTCGTCGGCGCCGACCTGGAGTCGGCCGCGCACCGGGTGACCGAGCTGGCGATCCGCGTGACGGAGCGGCGCCGCGCCGCGCAGGCCGAGTCGTCGTTCTTCGGCAAGGGCGAGGCGAAGCCGGCCGGTTCCGTCCCGTACAACATCCTGATCGTGCTGGACGGCGCCCGCGCCCTCCGCCGCATCCCCGGCATGCCGATGCTGCTGTCGCGCGGCGCCGAGTACGGCCTCTACGCCATCTGCGTGGACGACGAGGAGCGCCTCCTCCCCGAGGAATGCAGCGCCGTCGCCGCCCTCGACCCGCAGTACCACTCGGCCGTGCACCTGCGCGGGCAGGGGCTGGAGGCGCTCGGCCACGTCCTCGCCGACCAGGTGTCCCCGATCTGGACCGACCGGGTCGCGCGGGCGCTCGCGCCCGTCCGGGACGTGTCGCGCGAGGACGCGGCGGAGTCCGTCCCGTCCGAGGTGCGGCTGCTGGACGTCCTCGGCATGCCGGAGCCGACCGCCGAGCACGTCCTGCGGACCTGGACGCGGACCGGCGGCCGGACGACCCGCGTCCCCGTCGGCGTCGGCCCCGGCGGGCACGGCTCCGCCGCCGAACCATACGAGATCGACCTCCGCGCGGACGGCCCCCACGCCCTCATCGCCGGGACGACGGGCGCGGGCAAGTCGGAGCTCCTCCAAACGCTGATCGCGTCGCTCGCCGTGGCGAACCGACCGGACGAGATGACGTTCGTCCTCATCGACTACAAGGGCGGCGCCGCGTTCAACGACTGCGCCCGCCTCCCCCACACCGTCGGCATGGTCACCGACCTGGACGGGCACGCCACCGAACGCGCCCTGGAGTCCCTCGCCGCCGAGCTGCGCCGCCGCGAGGAGATCCTGCTCAAGGCGGGCGCCAAGGACGTGGACGACTACAACGACCTGCGTCCCGGCGACCCCGGCCTGCCGGTCGTGCCGCGCCTCGTCCTGGTGATCGACGAGTTCGCCGCGATGGTCACCGAGCTGCCCGGCTTCGTCGCCGGGCTGGTCGACATCGGGCGCCGCGGACGCTCCCTCGGCGTGCACCTCGTCCTCGCCACGCAGCGCCCGGCCGGGGTGGTGACGGCCGACATCCGCGCCAACACGAACCTGCGGATCGCGCTGCGCGTCACCGACCCCGACGAGTCGGCCGACGTGCTCGACGGGCCCGAGGCCGCGCAGATCTCCAAGTCGACCCCCGGCCGCTGCTACATCCGCTCCGGGGTGTCGGCGCCGCAACCGGTGCAGTCGGCGCGGATCGGGGGCCGCCGTCCCGGCCCGGCCGGCGCGGACCGCCGGACGACCGACGTCCGCGTCCTGCCGTGGCGCGGCCTCGGACACCCGCTGCCCGGTCCCCGCGAACCGGCCGACGACGCCGTCCAGACCACCGACCTGGGCGTCCTCGTCCAGGCCGTGGACGAGGCGGCCCGCCGGGCGGGCATCGCGCGGCAGCCGTCCCCGTGGCTGAGCCCGCTGCCCGAGACCGTCGCGCTCACCCCGCGCACCGCCGCGGGCGGCTCCGTCGTGGACGTCCCGCCGGTCCCGTTCGGCGTCACCGACCTGCCCGCCGTCCAGTCCCGCGAGGACCTGACGCTCGACCTCACCGCGGGCGGCCACCTCTACCTCGCCGGATCCGCCCAGTCGGGGCGCTCCACCGCGCTCCGCACCATCGCCGGTTCGCTCGCCGCCGCCTGCTCCCCCTACGACGCGCACCTGTACGCCGTCGACTGCGGCGCCAACGCCCTGCTCCCGCTGGTCTCCCTGCCGCACTGCGGCGCCGTCGTCACCCGCGACCAGCTCGACCGCTGCGAACGCCTGCTCACCGCGCTGACCGCCGAGGTCGCCCGCCGCCAGCAGCTCCTCGCCGAGGCGGGCTTCGCGTCGGTCGCCGAGCAGCGCGCCGCCGTCGCCGCCACCGACCGGCTCCCCTGGATGGTCCTGCTCCTCGACCGCTGGGAGGGGTTCCTCGGCGCGTTCGAGCACTACGACTACGGGCGGCTCGTCGACCAGGTCGTCCGCCTCCTGCGCGAGGGCGCCGCCGCCGGGCTCCGCGCCGTCTTCACCGGCGACCGCTCCGGCCTCGGCGGGCAGGTCTCCACCGTCTTCGACCGCCGCCTCATCCTGCGCATGGCCGACCCGAACGACTACGCCTACGGCGGCCTCCAGGACAAGCAGGTCCCCGCCGCGATGCCGCCCGGCCGCGCCCTGGAGCCGTCCGTGCCGGGCGCGCCGCCGCGCGAGTCCCAGATCGGCGTCCTCGGGGACGACCCGTCCGGCCCGGGCCAGGTCGCGGCGCTGCAGGAGATAGCCCGCGCGTGCGTGTCCCGCTACGGCCGCCTGCCCCGCCGCCGCCGTCCCCTCCGCGTGGACGAGCTTCCCGTCCGCGTCACCTACCGCGAGGCGATGTCGCTGGACCCCGAGTTCCTGGCCCCCTCCGCCCTCTGGGCCCTGGTGGGCGTGGGCGGCGACACGCTGGCCCCGGTGGGCGTGGACCTCCTGGACGACGGCCCCGGCTTCGCGGTCGCGGGCCCGCCCCGCTCCGGCCGCTCGACCACCCTGCGGACGATCGTCCACTCCCTGCTGGACCCGGCCGTCGGCGGCGGCCTGGTCCCGGTCGTGCTGATCACGCCGCGCCGCTCCCCGCTCCGCCTGCTGTCCGGCCACCCCGGCGTCCTCGGCCTGCTCACCGCCGACTCCGACCCGGACGACCTGGTCGACGCGATCGGCGACGAACACCGCTACGCCGTGGTCGTGGACGACGCCGAACTCCTGGACGAGACCGACCTCGACGACGCCCTCCGCGACGTCCTCCGCACGGCCCGCGACGGCGAGCACGCCGTCGTCATCGGCGGGACGACCGCCGACCTCGGCCGCGGCTACCGGGGCTTCCTCTCGGACACGCGCCGCTCCCGCTCGGGCGTCCTGCTCTCCATCGAGTCCCCGGACGACGGCGACCTGTTCGGCCTCCGCCTCCCCCGCAACGCCCCGTTGGGCGGCCCGACCGGCCGCGGCCTGTTCGTGGCCACCGGCGTCACGACCCAGATCCAGGTCGCCCTTCCCCCACCCACCACCGACTGACCACAGGCGAGCCCCCGGCCGGGAAACGGTCGGCCGGGGGCTCGTCTCACACCAGCACGAAGGAGAAGTCCGCCTTCGTCCTGCGCTTCAGCGGAATATCGATCTTGACTCTCCGACCGACCTCCTTCCGACTGAGGCCCAGCTCACGGGCGATGAGCCAGTCCGGACGGACCGGCACGGGATCCTCGAAGGCGACCTCGATCTGAACGGGCCACGGATCATCGGGGACGGGCGCGGCGAGAAGCTCCCAGCACCCGTCCCAATCCAGCTCGAACCGATTGCGCCGCGCGACCAGCGGATCGAACAGGGCGTCCACGACGAGCTCCGGCGAATTGGCCGTGTACCCGGCCAGCAGCTCAGCGGACAGCGAGCGCACCGGCACCCGCTCATGCACGCTGACCTTGCTGGTCCGTCCACACCCAACACAGATGACAAGCAGCCAGACATGGAGCAGCTTGCCGTTGGCATTGACACGGAACCTGCCGCTTCCGGTACCGGCGCGCTCGGAAGGGCAGCCCACGCACCGCAGAACGAGCGAAGGCAGCCGAGTCCGCCGCACCACCCAGGGCAGCACGATATGACGTTGTGAAGACATGATCTCTCTGAAGACCTGACGAGAGCACAGAAAACAGAGCCGACGTCACCCGTCGGCAACCGATGCGCGAAGAAGAGTCAGGTCTAAAGAGCAGGCGGCGTCATGCGCACGAAGTCCTCACGTAGTAGAACCCCCAACCGTAGACACCCCCACCCCCACCCACCACCAATTTTTGCTCCCGCCAGCGGGCCCCCTCACCGCCGCCAACCACCCGCCCGCCCCCCGCCTCGAGTGAGTGATGCAACTCACACTCATCGGCGAAACTGCCCGGCGTCCGCCGAGACCGGAGGCGAGTGCCGCACCTCAGAGCCGCGGCGGGCCGGTTCGGTGGGGAGAACCAGCCCGCTGCTCGGGTCGGAACCGATGGTGGCGACTCGGTGGGGTGCCCCGGCGAGAAGGATCTAGTGTGCTGCGGGCAATCAAGAGTGTGCTCAAGCCCTCTCGTAGCCGTCCAAGGAGCGTAGATGATCAACTCTGGAGCAGTCCTGGACCAGACATGACCACACCGTCGCCGTCAGACGCCGAGACCATTGTCGGATCATGGCGGCGGCCGGAGGAATTCGCTGCGATCTTCGATCGGTACTACGCCGAGATTCACCGCTATGTGGACCGTCGGCTCGGCCCGGATATCGCCGACGACATCGCCGCCGAGACGTTCCTGGTGGCATTCCGGTCACGCGGTAAGTTCCAGCCGGAGAGCGGCTCGGCGCGGCCCTGGCTGTACGGCATCGCGACCCGGCTGGTGAGCCGACACCGTCGAACGGAACTGCGAAAATACAAGGCGATCACGCGACTCCAAGCACGAGTTCCGGTGGATGAGCACGAAGATGACGCGCTCACTGGCTCGCACACGGTGGACGCACCGCTGAGTGCGGCCCTGACCCGGCTCAAACATGGTGATCGCGACGTCTTACTCCTGATCGCTCTCGGAGATCTGAGCTACGCCGAGGTGGCACAAGCGTTGGGGATCGCCTACGGCACCGTCTGCTCACGACTCAATCGTGCCCGCCGCCAGGTCAAGGCCGAACTGTCAGATAGAGCGATAGCGTCACCCGACGGGGGAGAGATCCATGCGTGACCTTGACGACCGGATCAGTGGACTGCACACCGTGAACAGGCCGCCCTCGCCTGAAACCGTTGCGGCGGCGCGTCATCGGCTCATCGCCGAAATGAATTCGACCGCGAAACCTGGAAGGCGCCGCGCAAAGGCGATGCGGCTGCCGGCGTCCAGATGGCGGACGCCTCTCATCGCCGTCACGACGGCCGCCGTACTGGCGGCGGGCGGCTTTGGTTACCACTCGTGGAGCAGCCGTCCGCTCTATTCTCCGGAGCCCTTGGCCGGATACAGCGGACCGGCGGCGAAGTTCCTCCTCGCCGCCGCCGACGCACGGGCGCGCAACGCCGGTGACGGGCACCTCTGGTATCGACGCGCCGCCGTCGGGGGAACCGTCATGGCGAAGTCGCCCTACCGGGCCGGTGTCGCCTATCCCATGGAGGTCGAGCGAGACGACTTCCTCCTCGCCTCGCCGCAGAAACCGTTCGCCGGGCCCGATCCGTCACACCCGACAAGGCATCTCGAGTGGCCCGGCGAGCGGCTGAGAACTCGCCCGGCGACCCCCGCCGCCCGTGCCGCCTGGAAGGCCGACCTCCGGCCGAGGCCCGATGACCTGCGCATCGATGCCCCCGAAGCCTCGATCGGCCCCGCGGCCGGAGGCGGGACGGTGCTGGACTTCGGTGACGACACGGCTCGCGAACTCCCCACCGACCCGGCCGAACTTCGGGCCTGGCTGTTGAACTACGCCACCCGGACCGACCACAAGCGGCTGGCCGACCCAGATCTCTTTCTTTTCGAAAGCGCCTCGTTCCTCCTGGTGGACGCGCCCGTCAGTGACAAGGTACGGATCGCGACATATCGAATTCTGGCGAGCCTGAAGAACGTCCGCTTCGTCAATGCCACCGACGCTGCCGGACGCCGCGGGCAGGCCGTATCAATGCGAGAGGTCTCCGCCGAGTCCGGAACTCTGGACCTGCAGCTCATCATCGATCCGCAGAGCGGAAGGCTGACCGCAAGTCAGCAGGTCATCGTCACTCCAGGGCGCCTGAACGCCGATCTTCCAGCGGGCGTTCGCTGGCGCTACGAGGTGATCCACAATGCCGAGTGGACCACAACCCCAGTCAACGAACTCCTACCGAAGTCGATCAATATCAAGACCGAGGTCGAGGAAGCACCGACAAATTAGCCCGAGCAGAGCCTCCCACCGACGAGTTCGCCCTGCCCCTTCCCAAGCCGGTGAAGGAACAGGGCGAACCACATGCTTACAGTCACTTAAGAAGGCGCCGTACAGCCACTATACTTCCAGTTGTCGATGCCTTTGCTCCATTTGGCTCTGCACACCCTGATCCCGGCGTTGTAGAGCCGACGGCCGAGCGTGTAGGGCAGGTACTTCTGATGTGACGCTCCGCAGACGACCCAGTTCTTGTTGGTCAGATTCTTGCCGTCCCCGTAGATGACCATCGCGATACAGTAGCCATCCGCGCTTTGATCCTGGATGTTGAACTTGGTAGAGACCTTGTAAGGCGCCCCACCGGACCAGTACAGCCAGCCCCATCCCTCTCCGCGCTGCTGGAAGAGGACGATGTCGACGGCGTGGATGTACCGGCCCCCGTCGACGGCGACCCCGCCCTCCGGAATCTCCTGCGATTCGTCGTCGACGCTTTCCGTAGGCTCCGCAGGAGGCGCGGGAGTCGTGAAGTATCCACGCATCGAGACCTGGAGGTGCACAGTACCTGCGCTGTGATTGGTGATGGAGACATTGCCGCGGGAGTCCGGCCTCACCAGGTCGAATCCGTTGGTGCTTTCCCCGTCATCGTCGAAGTTGACGCTGTTGACGCCCGGATCGCCATCCTCGCTGGAGTAAACCGCCAGCCATCCCTGATTAGTCGGTCTCCGGGCATCGATGTTCAAAGCCAGAACCGGCTCGTCCTGATCCAAGGCGTCGAGTTCGGCGGCCTGGATGGCATTGAAGGTGATGGTCTCCCCGGCGCCAAGAGACGCGGTGCTCCCGCCGGCGGTGTTGAACCCGGTAAGGGTGTCGAGCAGGAGGGCCGTAGCCGTCGGGGTGTAAGTCGAGCCGGTTCCGTCGCTTGCCCCCTTGAAATATCCGCGAACGCTGACCGCGAGATCCACCGGTACGGTTCCCTTATTGTGAAAGGTGAGCTTCCCGGTCGCAGTGAGTTGTGTCACCACAAAGCTGCTGTCGGTCTCGTTCGGGTTGTAGTTGACCACCGGAAGACTGGTATCGATCTGGTCAGACGGACTCACCGTCAAGGCGCCCTGGGCCGTCTGGTTGAGGGCCGCGACATTGACCGCGACCGCCGTGACACCACTTGCGGGTAGGTCCAGTTGCCCGGCGACATCGACGGTCACCGACGAGTTGCCAGGAATGGGTGCCGCTGCGTGAGCAGGTGACCCGGTGACTTTGCCGACCCGAGTGTCGTAGAGGAACGCACTGTCTACCGGGTAGTACTCGTTCCCGGCGGTGGCGGAAGCCGCATCAAGGAAGTACCCCCGGACGCTTACGGCGATGTTGACCGTCCCGCTGCCGTTGTTCTTAAGAGTAACCTGGCCGGTATCCGTCAGTCTCGTGAAATCTTCCGTGTTGGTGGTCTCGTTGGCGGCGTAAGTCAGAGTGCTGATCGTGGTCGGCTGATCGGATGGGTAGGCGTTGATCCAGCCGAAGGCGTCCGCCGCGTAGACCGACACGTTGGTCACGATCGCCGACACCCCGGTAGCCGGCACACCACCTATTCCAGCCGCCTGGAAGGTGATTGCACTTCCCGGCGAAACCTTGGCGACCGGGACCCCGCCCGCACCATTGCGCGTGTCAGCCAGCATGAACGGAGTGATCGTATGGAACTGGGAGCCACCGGCCGTGTCGGCACGGGCGATTCCGGTAAGCCCACGCACCTGCGGCGGCGCCACCAAAAGCGCGGCCGTACCGGTTATTACGACCGATAACGCGACGATGGCGCGCCATCCCGAACACGTGTCCCTGAAATTCACATGCCCTCTCTTCTGGAGTGGATACCGGGGTGCGGGGGCCCCTTCCTGAATCATGGTCGGGTTGAGTTTCACCGCACGCCGAGCCCGGAACAAGACCCCAAGATCGCTTGTTCTGAGATATGGATCACTCTTGACATTCACCCTCGGCAAGGGGTGGCGATGTCACCGACAGAACTGCGAAACACAGCATGTGAAAGTTCGGTTACCACTGGTCTTCGGCAACACCGCCATCGCAGCCGATAGCAGAAGTTATTCGCCACGAATCGACCTTGTATAACCGTTCGTACCCGGCACGGGCCTCATGGCGGCTTCGGCGTTGTTGTGCTTCGGCGTTTCAGCTCAGGGCCCTGGGCCTGGGGAAGGCGGAGCTGAACGTCTATCGACGCGGGCGAGAGTAGAAGGCTTACCAGCCGCGTACGCGTTGCCGCTGATTCAGCCGGTCGAGGGGCTGGCGAGCGGCGACCGTTTTGGTCGCCCTCCGTTGCGCGGCTCAGCCGCGAGCCGTCCGGGCAGATGGATCAGCTGCGCCGTGACGCGTTTCGTCCCGCGTCGGCTGACTGCTACTGCCGCGAGACCGACGTCCGGCTCCAGCATCGGCGTTCGAGGCGCCTCTTGGGCGGGTGGGAGGGGTTGCGGGTCCCGGCCTCGGGGGGATGGGCCGGGACCCGCGGCTCAGGGGGGTCAGCGGGTGGCGGCCTCGATGTTCTGGCGGGACTTGCGGATGTCCTGGCCGCCCTCTTCGAGGGCCACGGCCATCTTGTCGAAGGCGGTCTTCGCCTCGGCCCACGCGCTGCGGAAGCGGTCGGCGCCGGGGCCCCACCAGGACGCGCTGCTGCTCACCGTCCGGCCGTTGAGGTCCTTGATCAGGGCGTCGAGGTTGCGGGAGTGCTTGCTGAAGATGCGGGACAGCTCTTCGAGCTCGCCAAGGTTGGCGCCGCGCTTGTCGCCCATCGCTCCGGCCCTTTCGTCACTGCTCGTTTCGACGGTGTCGCGTCCCGTCGCTGGAACGTTTCGAGTGGTGCGGAAAGAATGGCGACAGCTTACGCCCCATCGTTCACTTAGAGCCAGGGCCACCACGCGCAGGGTTGTCCGAAACGGGCGTGGGGCACCATTACGGGGTGTCCGGATGTGGCCAGGGGGGCCGCACAACATCCGTTGTGACGATCCTGACGTCCCATCGTCAAAGGGATACCCAGAGCGCTTTTCACGTCCGAATGGCTCAGCGCTCGGGGTCGCCCGGGTCGTTCACCGGACGCGCGCCCGGGTCGAGGACGCGCTCGCCCACGAGGATGATCTGATCGCCGCTCGTCCGGAAGTCGAACCGGCGCCGCACCGACTGGGTGACCCGGCCGCTGCCGTAGCGGACTTCGGTGTGCTCGACCGCGTCCAGCGTGATGCGGTTGCCGGTGCGGACGGCGCGTCCGGCGTCCAGGCTGGTGCGGGCGCCGGTGTAGGCGGGGCCGCCCTCGACCGGCGCGCGGTTGCGGTTCTCCAGTTCCCGGACGGCCCGCTCCTGCGACCGCGCGAGCCCCGGCGCGATCCGCACCCCGAACACCTCGGGCGGCGTGTCCCGCCGGTCGCGGCCGTGGTTCTGGACGAGCGCCTGCGACCTCCGGTCGACCAGCGCGGACGCCGCGATCGTGAGCTGCCGCGTGACGTCGGCGTCCACGACGGGGCTCCCCCGCCGGACGCCCGACGAGGGCGCCGCGAGGCAGAGGGCCAGGACGGCGGTCAGGCCGGTCAGGGGCCACCGGCGAAGCATCGGCCTCTCCCGCGCGGACGAGGGGCGAGCAGATCCGAGCCGAAGATACACCCGGCGGCCCGTCCGCACGGGCCCGCCGCACGGGCGCCGTCCCCGCGCGGGGCCACATGAGGAGGCCCTTACGAAAACGGGAAACAGCGATTATCTAGACTGCCTGCCAGGTTGAGGGAGGAGACCCAACGTGCGCAAGGTCCTGATCGCCAATCGCGGTGAGATAGCGGTCCGTATAGCCCGTGCCTGCCGGGACGCGGGGCTCGGCAGTGTCGCGGTGTACGCGGAGCCCGATCTGGACGCGCTGCACGTGCGGGTCGCCGACGAGGCGTTCGCGCTCGGCGGGCAGACCGCCGCCGAGACGTACCTGAACATCGACAAGCTGCTGAAGATCGCCGCCGAGGCGGGCGCGGACGCCGTCCACCCGGGGTACGGGTTCCTCGCCGAGAACGCCGACTTCGCCACCGCCGTGGAGAACGCGGGCCTGACCTGGATCGGTCCGCCGCCCGCGGCGATCACGGCGCTGGGCGACAAGGTCCAGGCCCGGCACATCGCGCAGAAGGTCGGCGCGCCGCTCGTCGCCGGGACGAAGGACCCGGTGTCGGGCGCGGACGAGGTCGTCGCGTTCGCCGAGGAGCACGGCCTGCCGATCGCGATCAAGGCGGCCTACGGCGGCGGCGGGCGCGGGTTGAAGGTGGCGCGGACGCTGGAGGAGGTCCCCGAGCTGTACGAGTCGGCCGTCCGGGAGGCGGTCGGCGCGTTCGGGCGCGGCGAGTGCTTCGTGGAGCGGTACCTCGACAAGCCGCGCCACGTGGAGACCCAGTGCCTGGCGGACAAGCACGGGAACGTGGTCGTCGTGTCCACCCGCGACTGCTCGCTCCAGCGGCGGCACCAGAAGCTCGTCGAGGAGGCCCCGGCGCCGTTCCTTTCCGAGCAGCAGGTGGAGCTTCTCTACACCTCCTCCAAGGCGATTCTGAAAGAAGCCGGTTATGTCGGGGCGGGGACGTGCGAGTTCCTCGTCGGGCAGGACGGCACCATCTCCTTCCTTGAGGTCAACACCCGTCTGCAGGTCGAGCACCCGGTGACCGAGGAGGTCGCGGGCGTCGACCTGGTCCGGGAGATGTTCCGTATCGCGGACGGCGAGGAACTCGGCTACGGCGACCCGGTCCTGCGCGGCCACTCGATCGAGTTCCGGCTCAACGCCGAGGACGCGGGACGCGGCTTCCTCCCCGCCGTCGGCACGCTGACCGCCTGGGACCCGCCGACCGGGCCCGGCGTCCGGCTCGACTCGGGGTACGTGGCGGGGCAGACCGTCCCGCAGGCGTTCGACTCGCTGATCGCCAAGCTGGTCGTGACCGGCGCGACCCGGCGGCAGGCGGTCGAGCGGGCCCGCCGCGCGCTCGCCGAGTTCACGATCGACGGCATGCCGACCGTGCTGCCGTTCCACCGCGCCGTCCTGGACGACCCCGCGTTCGTCCCGGCCGACGACGCCACGCCGTTCACCGTCCACACCCGGTGGATCGAGACCGAGTTCGACAACCAGATCCCCCCGCACCAGGCCCCCGCCGAGAGCGAGGAGGCCGAGGGCGAGCGGGAGCGCGTCACCGTCGAGGTGGGCGGACGGCGGATCGAGGTCGTCCTCCCGGCCGGGCTCGGCGCGGCCGCCGCCCCGGCGAAGGCGGCGCCCGGACGGCGGCGCGGCTCCCGCAAGGGCGGCGGCGCGCAGGCGTCGGGCGACGCGCTGGTCAGCCCCATGCAGGGCACCATCGTCAAGATCGTCGCGGCGGACGGCGCGACCGTCGCGGCCGGGGACACCATCGTCGTCCTGGAGGCGATGAAGATGGAGCAGCCCCTCACCGCGCACAAGGCCGGGACGGTCACCGGCCTGTCCGCCGACGTCGGCCAGACCGTCTCGGCGGGCGCCGCCATCTGCGAGATCAAGGACAGCTAGCCGGTCGGGGCCGTCCTCCGTCCGGCGGGCCCGGATGGGGGACGGCCCCCATCGAGGACGACGCCGAATCCCTCCTCCGGACGACGTATCCACCCGTCCACGTGGGCAGACTGGGTGCATGAGGACCGATGACCGGGCCGTGCGGACCGTGCGCCGGGGGGCCGTGCCGCTGCTCGTCGCCGCCGTGGCCGTGCCGGCGTTCGCCTTCGCGGCCCCGGCGCAGGCCGCCCCGGCGCAGGCCGCGACCCAGACCAGCACCTCCGAGCGGGCCGCCGCGCCCGCGGGCCAGGCGCGCGCCGTCAAGATCGCGCCGCAGCGGGCCGCCGCCGACAACGTGGGGCAGATCGCCAAGGGGCTGATCGACTCGCGGCTGTACGTGACGAGCGAGGCGGGGAACGTGCTGTCCCCGGCCGACCAGAACCAGATCAAGACGTCCCTCGCCGGTGACTCCGACGCCGACATCCGCGCCGTCGTCGTGGGGAACAACGTGACGCGCGCCGAGGTCGGGCCGATGCTCCGGGCCGTCGCGAACCGCGTCGGCGAGGGCCAGACCTACATCGCGATCACCGCCGACGGCAGCCGGATGGGCGGGATCTCCAAGAAGCTCGACACCAAGGAGATCAACCAGCTCGTCACGCGCACGAACGGCGCGCCGCTCAAGGAGCGGCTGATCCGGTTCGGCGGGCTGGCGGAGAAGAAGGTCGACGACAACGCCCGGTCCGGCATGATCGGCGGGTTCGTGACGCTCGGCGTGCTGGTCCTGGTGGTGGCGGGGGTCCTCGGGGCGTTCCTCGTCGTCCGCAGGCGGCGCCGCGAGCGCGAGGCCCAGCAGATGGCCGACCTCAAGGCGGGCGTGCAGGAGGACGTCACCCTCCTCGGCGAGGACATCGCCCGCCTCGACCTCAACGTCATGGACGCCGGTCTCGACCCCGAGATCCGCGCCGACTACGAGCACGCCATGGACTCCTACGACAAGGCCAAGCGGGAGACCGACCGCGCCGCCCGGCCCGAGGACATGCAGCACGTCACCGCCGCGCTGGAGGACGGCCGCTACTACATGACCGCGACCCGCGCCCGGCTCAGCGGCGAGCCCGTGCCCGAGCGCCGCGCGCCGTGCTTCTTCAACCCGCAGCACGGCCCGTCGGTGCGGGACGTGACGTGGGCGCCGCCCGGCGGGGTGGCCCGGTCGGTCCCGGCGTGCGCGGCGGACGCGGACGCCGTCCTGCACGGGTTCGACCCCGACATCCGGATGGTGCCGTCCGGCGGCATCCGGCGGCCGTACTGGGACGCGGGCCCGGCCTACGGGCCCTACGCGGGCGGCTACTACTACGGCTACGGCGGGTTCGACCTGCTCGGCGGGCTGCTGATCGGCACCGCGCTCGGCTCGATGATGAGCGGCGGCTGGGGCGGCGGCTACGGCGACGGCTTCGGCGGCGACGGCATGGGCGGCTTCGGCGGGGACGGCGGCGACATCGGCGGCGGCTGGGACTTCGGCAGCGGCGACTTCGGCGGCGGGGGCGACTTCGGCGGCTTCTGACGCGCCCGGCCCCCGGCGCGGCAGCCGCACCGCGCGAGGGCCGCGCGGACCGGGACCGTCGCGTCGGTGACGCTCACGAGGCTCGCCGTCGCTCCCCACGGCCGGACGGCCTCGTCGACGCGCCGGACCAGTTCGGCGTCGTCCCCCTCCGCCAGGAGGGACGCCAGGTCCGCCAGGTCCCGGTCCGCGACGGCCGCGCGCAGCGCGCCCTCCACGGCGCCCTGCGCGCCCGAGGCCCCGCCGCCCCCCAAGACGGCGGCGGCCTCGGCGTACCGGACCGGGTCGGACGCCTGAACGAGGGCGAGCGCGCGCACTCGCACCGGGACGCCGTCCCCGGTCGTGGCCTTGAACCAGAGGTGGTGCGGGCGCGGTCCCACCGGCACGCGGACGCCGCTCTCGGCGAGCGGCAGCAGGTACCGCTGGCCGGGGCCGCGGACGCCGCGCGTCCGGCCGAACCGCCGGACGACCAGCCGCTCGGACGGCCCGACCCGCCGCAGCCCCGACACCGCGACGGCGCCCGCCACCAGCCCGGCCAGGACGAGCACCGCCATGGGAAGGCTCAGGAGGTCCGCACGCGCCCCGAGCGCGGAGGTCGCGGCGGTCGCGGAGGTCGCGGCGGTCGCTGCGAGAACGTCCACTCCCCACCTCCTGAACTGCGCCTATCCTCACCGTCGGCGACGGGACGCGGTTCCGCCATCGGGCCGGACCACCATCCCGCCGGGGCCGCGCCATGCAGACCCGCGCCGGGTGTCACGCATGGACAACACGCGCCCACATGCGATGACCTGGGCTCATGAGCAGGACACCGGCGTCCGCGCTGTACTGGCGCATCCTCGGCATCAACGGGCTGATCTTCACGGCGGGCACGGCCGCGCTGGCGGTGGCGCCCGTCACCGTGTCCTCGCTCGTGCTGCTGCGCGAGCTGCCGGTGCTGGTGATCGGGCTGGTCGTGATGATGGCGGCGAACGCGGTGCTGCTGCGCGCCAGCCTCGCGCCGCTGGCGGGGCTGACCGCGCTGATGGCGCGGCTCGACTCGCTGCGCTCCGGCGACCGCCTGGAGCAGGGCCGCAACGGCGACCTGTTCCACCTGGTCGACCAGTTCAACGCGATGCTCGACCGGCTGGAGGCGGACCGCAGCATCAGCACCGCCGTCGTCCTGGACGCGCAGGAGGCCGAGCGCCGCCGCATCGCGCAGGAGCTGCACGACGAGATCGGGCAGAGCCTCACGGTCGTGCTGCTGGAGCTGAAGTCGGTGGTGAACCGGGCCCCGGACGAGGTGGCGGACGAGCTGCGCGACGTCCAGGAGACGGTCCGGTCGAGCCTGGACGAGGTGCGCCGGGTGGCGCGGCGGCTGCGTCCCGGCGTCCTCGACGACCTGGGCCTGACCAGCGCGCTCACCGCCCTCGCCGGGGACTTCTCGGAGACCGGCGGCGGCCCCCGGGTGACCCGCCGCGTCCAGCAGGGCATCGCGGGGATCGGCAAGGACGCCGAGCTGGTGATCTACCGCATCGCGCAGGAGGGCCTGACCAACGTGTGGCGGCACTCCGGCGCCCGCAACGCCGAGCTGTCGCTCACGCAGGACGACGACGGGCAGGTCGTCCTGCGCGTCGCGGACGACGGCGAGGGCCCGCCCACCAGGGTCGGCACCGGGATCCACGGGATGCGGGAGCGGGCGATGCTGATCGGCGCGCGGCTCACCATCGGGCCCGCGGACGGCGGCGGCACCGAGGTCAAGCTGGTCGTCCCGCCCAGGGGCGTCCCACCCAGGGGCGTCCCGCCGCGAGGCGTCCCGCCGCGCCGTCCCGGCTAGGGTTCGACGAGGCCGACGCGGATGGCGTACTTGGTCAGCTCCAGCCGGTCGCGCATGCCGAGCTTGCCGAGGATGTTCGCGCGGTGCCGCTCCACGGTCTTCACGCTGATCGTGAGCGTCTCCGCGATCCGCTTGGACGAGTACCCCTCCGCGATCAGCTTGATGATCTCCTCCTCGCGCGGGGTGAGGACGCCACCGGGCGCCTCGCCGTCCCGGTCGCGGGCCAGGTACTCGCGGATCAGCGCGGTGACGGCCGCCGGGTACAGGAACGGCTCGCCGCGCATCGCGGACCGGACGGCCTCCAGCAGGTCCCGGTCGGCGACGGACTTCAGCACGTACCCGGACGCGCCCGCCTTCAGCGCCTCGAACAGGTACTGCTCGTTGTCGTACATGGACAGGATCAGCGTCCGGACGTCCGGGAACCGGCGGCCGATCTCCCGCGCGGCCTGCAGCCCGGTCATCCGCGGCATCGCGATGTCGAGGATCGCGAGGTCGACGCCGCCCGCCGCGAGCGCGTCCAGGGCCTCGGCCCCGTCGGCGGCCTCGGCGACGACGGTCAGGTCGGGCTCGGCGTCCAGGATGAGGCGCAGCCCGCGGCGCACGAGCGCGTGGTCGTCGGCCAGCAGAATCCGGGTCGCGGACTCGCGAGTGTGCACCCGTCACCTCCGGTCTCGTCCACCATCGTAGGCTCGGGTCATCGCGGGTGGCCTCCTCCACCTGCGGATACATGGTTCCGCCCCGCCGATATGGGGGCTCGCCCCGATATCGGCCCGGCCCGGCGCCGCGAAAACTGGACAGCGCGGACGTGAAAGGCGTTCGCGGAAGGACGCGGAACCGGGTGCGGCAGGGCGCGGAAAGCGGAAGCGGAAGGGGCGGGCGCATGGGTCGACTCTCTGGCGGCGCACACCGTCCCCCGCCCGCGGCGCGACGGCGGCCGTCCTGCGACGGAACGGCCCCCGGCGCCAGGAGGAGGGACCTATCAGCTCGAAGGACAAGGCTCTCCGGGAGCCGGAAGGACACTCGCATGCAGGCGCGGGACATCGCCGTACAGGTGCCGACCGTGACGCTCGGCGACTCGATCGCGCACGCGATCCAGGTGATGGCGCTCGGCCGGCTGCCCGGCCTGATCGTGGTCGACGACGCGCGGCGGCCCCGCGTCGTGCTGCCGGGGACGCAGGTGCTGCGCCTCGCGGTGCCGGTCGCCTACCAGGAGGACCCGGCGCTGACCCGCACCGTGGACGAGGCCCACGCGGACGTGTTCTGGCACGAGATACGCGACCGGACGGTCGGCGACTGCCTGGGAACGCCCACGGCCCGCCCGGTGGTCGTCAAGGCGTCCGCGACGCTGCTGGAGCTCGCCACGCTGATGGCGAGGCAGCGCAGCCCGCTCGTCGCCGTGGTGGACGACGCCGGGCTCCTCGCGGGCGCGATCACGCTCGACCGGCTGCTGTCGGCGCTGGCGCTGACCAGGCCCGACGACTGACCCCGCCGCCCGGGGGCGGGCGGTGAGCGCGACGGCGGCACTCGCCGTCTTCGTCGTCGCGTTCTTCTTCATCGCGACCGAGAAGGTCGACAAGGTCAAGGTCGTCCTGATCGCCGCCGGGGTGCTGACCGTCCTCGGGCTCACCCCCGGCGCGGACGTGTTCTTCTCCGAGCACGACGGGATCGACTGGAACGTCATCTTCCTGCTGTTCGGCATGATGATCATCGTCGGGGTGATCAAAGGGACCGGGCTGTTCGACTACCTGGCGATCTGGGCGGCGAAGCGGTCCAAGGGCAGGCCGTACCGGCTGCTGGTGATGCTGATGCTCATCACCGCCGTGGCGTCCCCGTTCCTGGACAACGTCACCACGATCATGCTGGTCGCGCCGGTGACGGTGGTGGTCTGCAACCGGCTGCGGGTGCCCGCCGCGCCGTACCTGATCGCGGAGGTGCTGGCGTCCAACATCGGCGGCGCCGCGACGCTGATCGGGGACCCGCCGAACATCATCATCGGCAGCCGTGCGGGGCTGACGTTCAACGACTTCCTCGTCCACATGACGCCCATCGTGGTGATCATCTTCGTGGCGTTCGTCCTGCTCGCGCGGGTGCTGTTCCGCAAGTCGTTCAAATACGACGAGCGGTACGCGGCCGAGGTCATGTCGCTGGACGAGCGCAAGGCGATCACCGACCCGGCGCTGCTCGTCCGGTGCCTCGCCGTCCTGGCGCTGGTCGTGGTCGGGTTCACGCTGCACTCGGTGCTGCACTTCGAACCGTCGATCGTGGCGCTGGTCGGCGCGGGCGTGATGCTGCTCGTCTCCCGGGTGGAGGTCTCCGACGTCCTGGAGGAGGTCGAGTGGCCCGTCCTCGTGTTCTTCATGGGCCTGTTCGTGATGGTGGCCGCGCTGGGCCACACGGGCGTCATCGAGAAGATCGGCACGTGGGCGGCGGACTCGGTCGGCGACGACCACTTCGCCGCGGCGACGGCGCTGCTGTTCGGCTCGGCCGTCCTCGGGGCGTTCTTCGACAACATCCCCTACGCGGCGACGATGGCGCCGATCGTGGAGGGGATGGCGGCGAACGCGCCGGACCCGACGACGGCGGAGGCCCTGTGGTGGTCGTTCGCGCTCGGCGCCGACTTCGGCGGCAACGGGACGGCCGTCGCCGCGAGCGCCAACGTGGTCGCGATCGGCATCGCCGCGAAGACGGGGCACCCGATCAGCTTCTGGCAGTTCACCCGGTACGGGATCGTCGTCACGGTGTTCAGCACCGTGCTGGCCTGGGCCTACGTGGCGTTGCGCTACTTCTGACCCGGGCGGCCGGGCACGCTTCCTAGTAGGCGTGCTCGGCCATCAGCCGCCGGGACGCCTCGGTAACGCTCCCCGACAGCGACGGGTACACCGCGAACGTGTGCGCCACCTGGTCGACGGTGAGGTGCTGCTGGACGGCCATCGACAGCCCGAGGATCAGCTCGCTCGCCCGCGGCGCCACGATCACGCCGCCGAGCACGATCCCCGTGGACGGACGGCAGAACACCTTCACGAAGCCGTCCTCGAAGCCCTGCATCTTGGCGCGGGCGTTGGTGAACAGCGGCAGCATGACCGTCCGGGCGTTGACGTCGCCGGAGTCGACCATGTGCTGCGTCACGCCGACCGACGCCACCTCGGGGTCGGTGAAGATGTTGGACGCGACCCACCCGAGCTTGAGCGGCTGCACCGCCTCGCCGAGCGCGTGCCACATCGCGATGCGCCCCTGCATCCCGGCGACGGACGCCAGCATCAGCACGCCCGTGCAGTCGCCGGACGCGTAGATGTGCGGGACGGACGTCCGCGACACCTTGTCGACCTCGATGAACCCGCGCGGGTCGAGCCGGACGCCCGCCTCCTCCAGGCCGATCCCCGAGGTGTTCGGGACCATCCCGACCGTCATCAGGCAGTGCGTGCCCTCGATCTTCGTGCCGTCCTCCAGCGTGACGATCACGCCGCCGCCGGACCGCTCGACCGCGGCGGCCCGCGACCGCGACATGACCTTCATGCCGCGCCGCAGGAACACCTCTTGCAGGACGGCGGCGGCGTCGGCGTCCTCGGTCGGGAGGATCCGGTCGCGCGAGGACACCAGCGTCACCCGCGACCCGAGCGACAGGTAGGCCCCGGCGAACTCCGCGCCGGTGACGCCGGAGCCGACCACGATCAGCTCCTCGGGCAGGTCGGGCAGGTCGTAGAGCTGGCGCCAGTTCAGGATGCGCTCGCCGTCCGGCTCCGCGCCGGGCAGGACGCGCGGCGTCGCGCCGGTCGCGACGAGCACGATGTCGGCCTCAAGGCGCCGCCCGCCGACCTCCACGACGTGCGGCTCGACCAGCCGTCCCGCCCCGCGGACGATCTTCACGTCCTCGTAGGCGAGGCGTTCGGCGACGTCGAACGACTGGGCGCGGGCGAGGTCCTTCACCCGCTTGTTGACCGTCGCCATGTCGGCTTCGAGGGCGCCGACGATGCCGTCCGGGCCGCCGTTGAACCTCAGCCCGAGGCCCGCGGACTCCGACATGACCGAGATCCGGGTCGAGGTGGCGATGAGCGTCTTGGAGGGGACGCAGTCGGTGAGCACGCACGCGCCGCCCGGACCGTCCTGTTCGACGACGGTCACGTCGGCGCCGAGCTGCGCCGCGACGAGCGCGGCCTCGTAGCCGCCCGGGCCTCCTCCGATGATCACGATTCGGGTCACATCTTCCATTGTTTCCTACAGGCGGCGGTGAAAAGTCCGGCGGCCCCCGCGCCCCTCCGATCTGGGCAGTAGCCTTGGGCGGCGTGGCACTGTACGCGGCGTACGCCTCCAACATGGACCCGGACCAGATGGCGATCCGGGCTCCGCACTCGCCCATGCGCGGCACCGGCTGGCTGGCCGGGTGGCGGCTGACCTTCGGGGGGCAGGACAAGAGCTGGGACGGCGCGCTCGCGACCGTCGTCGAGGACGACTCCGAGCAGGTCTTCGTCGTCTACTACGACGTCCCCGCCTGGGACGAGAAGGAGCTCGACGCCTGGGAGGGGGCCGCGCTCGGCGTCTACCACAAGGTCAGGGTCCGGGTGCAGACGCTGGACGGCGACGTCCTGTGCTGGATGTACGTCCTGGACGACTACGAGGGCGGCCTGCCGTCCGCGCGCTACCTCGGCATCCTCGCCGACGCCGCCGAGAAGGCGGGCGCCCCCGACGACTACGTCAAGGGCCTGCGCACGCGTCCTTGCAAATCACTGGGCGACTAATGTCGGGTCTGTGAGCAAAGACGCTTTCGCACTGGCGCGGGAGGCCGCGGACGAGCTGCGTAGCCGCACGTCGGTCGACTCATTCGACGTCGCTTTGGTGATGGGTTCGGGCTGGGTTCCGGCCGCGGACGCGCTCGGTTCCCCGGCCGCCGAGCTGGCCTTCGCCGAGCTGCCCGGGTTCGCGCCGCCCGCCGTCGAGGGGCATGCCGGGCGTGTCCGTGTCTTGGAGGTATCCGGCCGCCGCGCTCTGGTCTTCCTCGGCCGGACGCACCTGTACGAGGGGCGCGGCGTGGACGCGGTCGCGCACCCCGTCCGGACGGCGCTGGCCGCCGGGGTCACGACGGTGGTGCTGACGAACGCGGCGGGCGGGCTGCGGCCCGAGCACCAGAAGGTCGGGGAGCCGGTGCTGATCGCCGACCACCTGAACCTGTCGGGGGCCAACCCGCTGTCCGGGGCGTCGTTCCTGGATCTGACCGAGGCCTACTCCGGACGGCTCCGCGCGCTCGCCAGGGAGGTCGACCCGACGCTGTCGGAAGGGGTGTATGCGGCGTTGCGCGGGCCGTCGTATGAGACGCCTGCCGAGATCAGGATGCTGCGCACGCTGGGTGCGGACATGGTCGGCATGTCGACCGTGCTGGAGACGATCGCGGCGCGGCGCGGCGGCGCCGACGTCCTGGGCGTGTCGCTGGTCACCAACATCGCGGCGGGCCTGGCGGGCGAGCCGCTCGACCACCAGGAGGTCCTGGCGGCGGGACGTGCGTCGGCCGGGCGGATGGGGGCCCTGCTGGCGACCGTGCTGGGGAAGCTGTGAGCGACCTGCGGGCGCGGGCCGGGGACTGGCTCGCGCAGGACCCCGACCCCGGCACCCGCGCCGAGCTGCGGGCCATTCTGGAGGCGGGCGACGATGGCGCGCTCGCCGACCGGTTCGGCGCGCGGCTGGAGTTCGGGACGGCGGGGCTGCGCGGCGAGCTGGGCGCTGGTCCGAATCGGATGAACCGGGTCACGGTGATGCGTGCGGCGGCGGGCCTGGCCGCCTGCCTGCCCCCCGGCGGCCGGGTGATCGTCGGGTTCGACGCGCGGCACGGCTCGCGCCGGTTCGCCGCCGACACGGCGGCCGTGCTCAGCGGGGCCGGGCTGCGTCCCGAGGTGTTCGCCGAGCCGGTGCCGACGCCCGTCCTGGCGCACTTCACGAAGAGCTTCGATGACGTGGTGGCGGGGGTGATGGTGACGGCCAGTCACAACCCGCCCCGCGACAACGGCTACAAGGTGTACTGGGCGGACGGGGCGCAGATTGTCCCGCCGACGGACGCGGAGATCTCCGCCGCCATCGACGCGGTCGGACGCGTCGACGAGCTGCCGCTGGGCGAAGGCTGGCCCGTCCACGACACCACCACCCTCTACCTGGACGCGGTGTCGTCCCTGCGCCTCGGCTTCACCGGTGACAGCGACCTGTCCATCGTCTACACCCCGCTGCACGGGGTGGGGCGCGACGTCCTGCTCGCCGCGTTCGACCAGGCCGGGTTCCCGGCCCCGATCGTCGTGCCCGAACAGGCCGAACCCGACCCCGACTTCCCGACCGTCGCGTTCCCGAACCCGGAGGAGCCCGGCGCGCTCGACCTCGCGCTGGCGCTGGCCCGCGAGCGCGGCGCGGACCTGGTGATCGCCAACGACCCAGACGCCGACCGCTGCGCCATCGCCATCCCCGACAAGGGCGGCTGGCGGACACTGACCGGCGACGAACTCGGCGGCCTGCTCGCCGAACACATCCTCCGCCACACCACCGGCGACGACCGCCTCCTCGTCACAACGATCGTGTCGTCCTCGCTGCTACGCGCCATCGCCGCCGCGCACGGCGTCCGATACGCCGAGACACTCACCGGCTTCAAATGGATCAAGCGCGCCGCCCGGCCCTTCGACCGGATGGTGTTCGGATACGAAGAAGCACTCGGCTACAGCGTGGGCGACGACCGAGGCGTCCTGGTCAACGACAAAGACGGCATCAGCGCCGCACTCGCCATCACCGCACTCGCCACCCAGGCCCACCGCGACGGCCGCACCCTGCCCGACCTCCTGGACGACCAAGCCCGCCAATACGGCCTACACGCCACCACACAGGTCTCCATCCGGGCCCAGGACCCGTCGATGATCACGGCGGCGATGACCCGGCTACGCGCCAATCCCCCGACCCGGCTCGGCGGGCGCGCCGTCGAGTCGCTCGACGACCTCGCCCACGGCTCGAACGGCCTACCACCCACCAACGGGCTCAGGTTCCACCTGGCCAGAGGCGCCCGGGTCGTCATCCGCCCCTCCGGAACCGAACCCAAACTCAAGTGCTACCTGGAAGTCGTCCACCCCGCCGGGAACGACGTCACGGCGGCCCGCGCGCACGCGAAAACCGACCTGGACGCCCTCCGCGCCGACGTCTCCGCCGCCCTCACCTGACGCTCGACACGACCACGACGACGATCAGCGCCACCGCCGGGACGGCCAGGGACGCCAGCGCCGGGACCGACCAGGTGACCGTTCCGTGGGCGTCCCCGGCCTCGGCCTCGGCGGCCGCCGCCTTGTCGGGCGCGCCCGAGCGGGTCTTCGGCCGCAGCCGGTCGCGCATCTCGTTGAGCTGCTGCGCCGCGTACCGGGTCGGGGTCCGGCCGCGCAGGTCGGCGCCGTGGCGCTGGCCGCCGGTCTGCTCCCTGCGGGCCCGCGCGTCCGCCTTCGCCTGGGCGCGCGGCGACGTCTGGTGCACCCAGGCGCGGGACGCGGTCTCCGTCCCGTCGGCGCCGGTGTAGCTCACGGTCAGCACGTGGCCGCCCTCGATCCGGCGGACCGCCGCCCACGGCACGCGGACGTCCCGCAGCGGGTTGCGGAGCACGATCCCGTCGTCGTCCCCGATGATCGCCGGACGCAGCCCGACCGTGTACGCGACGCCGCAGCCGAGCAGCAGCACGGCGCCGAGGCCGACCGTGTTCGCGGAGAACTTGGCGTCGCCGGTGACGCCGAACACGATGTCGACGAGGTTGAGCACGGCGAACACCAGCCACGCGTACGCCGCGACGCGCCCGCCGGTGGAACGAATGGTCATGGCACGATCATGCCAGGGGCCTGGCGCCGCTCCACTTGAGCTGCGCGAAACCGGGCTTTATCACCCCGTTGATCAGTTCGAGCCGCTCGTTGAACGGCGCGAACGCCGACTTCATCGCGTTGACGGTGAACCACTGGAGGTCGTCCCAGCCGTAGCCGAACGCGTCGATCAGCTTCGCGAACTCCCGTGACAGGGACGTGCCGCTCATCAGCCGGTTGTCGGTGTTCACGGTGACGCGGAAGCTCAGCCGCCGCAGCAGCCCGATCGGATGCTCCGCGATCGACTTCGCCGCGCCCGTCTGGATGTTGGACGTCGGGCACATCTCCAGCGGGATCCGCTTGTCCCGCACGTAGTCGGCGAGCCGTCCGAGCCGCGCCTCGCCGCCCGTGACGTCGATGTCGTCGATGATCCGGACGCCGTGCCCGAGCCGGTCGGCGCCGCACCACTGGATCGCCTGCCAGATCGACGGCAGCCCGAACCCCTCGCCCGCGTGGATGGTGAAGTGCGCGTTCTCCCGCTGGAGGTACTCGAAGGCGTCCAGGTGGCGGGTGGGCGGGTACCCGGCCTCGGCGCCCGCGATGTCGAAGCCGACGACGCCCGCGTCCCGGTACCGGACGGCCAGCTCCGCGATCTCCCTCGACCGCGCTTGGTGCCGCATGGCGGTGACGAGCGTCCCGACGCGGATGCCCAGGTCGCGGCGGGCGCGGGCGAAGCCGTCCAGGACGGCCTCGACGACCTGCTCCAGCGTCAGCCCCGCCCGCAGGTGCTGCTCGGGCGCGAACCGGACCTCGGCGTAGACGATCCCGTCCGCCGCGAGGTCCTGCCCGCACTCGTACGCCACGCGCGCCAGCGCCTCGGCGGACTGCATCACCCCGACCGTGTGGGTGAACGTCTCCAGGTAGCGTTCCAGCGACCCGGAGTTGGACGCGTCCTCGAACCACGCGCGCAGGCCGTCGGGGTCCGTGGTCGGGAGGTCCGGGTAGCCGGACTCGCGCGCCAGGTCGATGACGGTCTCGGGCCGCACCCCGCCGTCGAGGTGGTCGTGCAGGAGCACCTTCGGGGCGCGCCGGACGTCGTCGAGGGTCGGCCGAACGTTCATCCCCCGAATCTACCTCCGCCGCCGGCACCGCGACCGGCGCCGCGACCGGCTCAGTCCTTGCGGGCTAGCCCGGCGTAGTAGTAGGTGCCGCGCGGGTCGTCCGGGGGTGTGTCGGGACGCCAGGCCGCCAGCGGCACGACGCCCGGCTCCAGCAGCGTCGCCCCGCCGAACAGCGCCTCGAACCCCGCCCGGTCGCGGCACACGAGCGTGATCCCGGCCGCGCGCGCGGCCCGCACCGCCGCCTCGACGGCGGGCGGGTCGAAGTCACCGGTCGGGTGGGAGACGGCGATGAGGCTGCCGGGCGCGAGCGCGTCCGCCAGCCGCGCCACCCACCGCTCGGGACGCTGCTCGTCGGTGAAGTACATCAGCACCGCGACCAGCGTCAGCGCGACCGGCTCGGCCAGGTCGAGGGTCTGTTCGAGCAGCGGGTCGGCGAGGATCGAGTCCGGGTCGGTGAGGTCGGCGTGGACGTAGGCGGTGGCGCCCGCCGGGTCGCTGGTCATCAGCGCGCGGGCGTGCGCCAGCACGAGCGGGTCGTTGTCGACGTACACGACCCGCGAGGACGGGACGAGCGACTGCGCCACCTCGTGCAGGTTCGGCGACGTCGGGATGCCCGTCCCGATGTCGAGGAACTGCGTGACGCCCTCGGCGACGACGTGCCGGACGAGGCGGTGCATGAACGCCCGGTTGGCGCGCGCCATCAGCGGCAGCCGCGGGATCGCCTCGGTCATGGCGTCCCCGAGGTCGCGGTCGGCGGCGTAGTTGTCCTTGCCGCCGAGCCAGTAGTCGTACACCCGGGCCTCGTGGGCGACGGAGGTGTTCAGTCCCAGTGAGCCCGCCATCGCCCAACCTCGCCATCGCCTCGGACGCCGTGCCATCCGGTTCCGGTCGGCACGATCATCCCACCATCATTAGCCCGATACACACCTTTCGCCCGTTCCGCCCCGTCCGTCCCACCCGGGGGTCGCCCCGCCCCCGCCGGGTCAGTCCTTGCCGCCGAGGCCCGCGTAGTAGTAGACCTCGCGCGGGTCGGCCGGAGGCGTGTCGGGGCGCCAGGCCGCGAGCGGCACCGCGCCCGGGTCGAGCAGCGTCGCCGCACCGAACAGGGCGGCGAACTCCTCCCGCGTCCGGGAGACGAGCGGGATGCCCGCCGCGTTGGCCGCCGCGTTCGCGGCGGCGACCGCCTCCGGGTCGAAGTCGGCGGTCGGGTGCGAGATCGCCAGCCTGCTCCCGGCCGGGAGCGCGTCGAACAGCGTCGCGACCCACCGCTCCGGCGCCAGCTCGGGCGGGAAGTACATGAGCAGCGCGACGACCATCAGCGCGACCGGCCGGGTCAGGTCGAGCGTCCCGGCGAGCAGCGGGTCCGCGAGGATCGACTCCGGCTCGGTCAGGTCGCCGTGGACGTAGCCCACGCCCGGCACGTCCGCGAGCATCGCGCGGGCCTGCTCCGCGACGAGCGGGTCGTTGTCGACGTAGACGACCCGGACGGACGGGTCGATCCCCTGCGCGATCTCGTGCAGGTTCGGCGACGTCGGGATGCCGCTGCCGATGTCGAGGAACTGCGTGACGCCCGACTCCACCAGGTGCCGCGTCACCCGCTCCATGAACGACCGGTTCGCCCGCGCCATCGACGGGAGGGCCGGGATGGCCCGGATCATCGCGTCCCCGAGCTCCCGGTCGGCGGGGAAGTTGTCCGTCCCGCCGAGCCAGTAGTCGTACACCCGGGCGGGGTGCGCGACGGAGGTGTCGAAGTCCGGGGAGGGTGCCATGCGCGGGCCCTTTCGCGAAGCGTTTTCAAGATCGGTCGCGCCCGATCCTCGCACCCGCCGCGGCGCGGCGGAACGTTCCCGCCGGGTCCGGCCATCCCGGCCCCCGGGTCAGCGGCTCAGCCGCTGGTAGCGCCGGACGGCCAGCGGCAGGAACACCGCCGTGATCGCGATCGGCCAGACCACCGACATCAGCAGGGCGTGCTGCTCGACCCAGGTGCCGCCGACCGCCGCCGGGTTCCCGAACAACCCGCGGGACGCCGTCACCGTCGAGGACACCGGGTTCCACCGCGCCACCGCGCCGAGCCAGTCCGGCATGAGGGACGGCGCCACGAACGCGCTGGAGATCATCGCGAACGGGAACGCGACCGCGAACAGGCTCCCGGCCGCCTCCTCGTTCGGCACCAGCAGGCCGAGCAGCACGCCGATCCAGATGAGCGCGAAGCGCAGCAGCAGGAGCAGGCCGAACGCGGCGAGCGTGTCGAGCACCCCGCCGCTGGACCGCCAGCCGACCGCGAGCGCGGTCAGCGCCAGCACGACCAGGTCGAGGCTCGCGCCGATCAGGTCGCCGACGCCGCGCCCGGTGACGACGGCGGACGGCGACATCGGCATCGACCGGAACCTGTCGGTGACCCCGCGCGCGCTGTCGTAGACGACCACGTACGCGGTGTTCATGAACCCCATCGCCATGGTCATCCCGAACATGCCCGGCATGAGGAACTCGCGGTAGTCGCCGCCGCCCGGCACCGACATCGCGCTGCCGAACACGTACCCGAACAGCAGCACGGACACGATCGGAAAGCCGAGCTGCCAGGCGAGGTTGGACGGTTGCCGGACATAGTGCGTCAGGCCGCGCAGGACGATCGTCCAGCAGTCGGCGGCGGCCCAGTAGAGCCGCGCGGCCGCGCCCTCCTCCGCCCTGGTCTGCGTCGTCACGCGCGCACCTCTTCCTTCTCCTCGTCGGTCTTGTGGCCGGTGAGCTGGAGAAACACCTCGTCCAGGGTGGGGCGGCGGAGCCCGATGTCCTCCACGTCGACGCCGTCGTCCTGGAGCGTGCGGGCGACCTCGGTCAGCGCGGCGACCCGGTCGGCGACCGGCGCGTGGACGCGTCCCGCCGCCTCCTCGACCCGGGGCTCGGCGGACGCGACCCGCGCGACGACGGCCGCCGTCGCGGGCAGGCTCGCCGGGTCGCGCACCACGACCTCGATCCGGTCGCCGCCGATGAGCCGCTTCAGCGACTCGGGCGGGCCGTCCGCGATGACCCGGCCCTTGTCGAGGACGGCGATCCGCCCGGCGAGCTGGTCGGCCTCGTCCAGGTACTGCGTCGTCAGCAGGACGGTCGTGCCCTGCGCGACGAGGGAGCGGACGGCGTCCCACACCTCGTTCCGGCCGCGCGGGTCGAGGCCGGTGGTCGGCTCGTCCAGGAACAGGACGTCCGGCGCGAGGATCATGCTGGCCGCGAGGTCGAGCCGCCGCCGCATCCCGCCGCTGTACTCCTTGATCCCCTTGTCGGCGGCCTCCACCAGGTCGAACCGCTCCAGCAGCTCCTCGGCGCGGGCCGCCGCGCGGCGCTTGCCGAGGTGGAACAGGCGGCCGAACATGCGCAGGTTCTGCCGTCCGGTGAGGACCTCGTCGAGCGCGGCGTGCTGCCCGGCGAGGCCGATCCGCCGCCGGACCTCGCGCGGCCGCGCGGCGACGTCGATCCCGGCGACCTCGGCGCGGCCGCCGTCCAGCCGGACGAGCGTGCTCAGGATCCGGACGGCCGTCGTCTTCCCCGCGCCGTTGGGCCCGAGCAGGCCGTAGACCATGCCCGCGGGCACGGCGAGGTCGAAGCCGTCGAGGGCGTGTTTCGTCCCGTAGTTCTTGCGGACCCCCGTGGCGAGGATCGCGTTGTCCGGCATGGCCGCCTCCATTTCGGGTATGCCATACGCAAATTAGCGTACACCATACCCGAAGTGCGGTCGGCGGCCCGCCGGGACGGGGTTGTAGCGTCGAGTCAGGCGCGTCCCGCTGGGGAGCGCACGGGAACGGCAGGACGGACGATGACCACGGAGAACGGCGCGGACCGCGACCTCGGACGGAGCCTCAAGCTGCTGTGGGGCGACCGGGCCCGCCCGCCGCGCGGCCGCCCGCCCGGCCTCACCCTCGACCGGATCGTCGCCGCCGCCGTCGAGGTCGCCGACGAGCTGGCCGCCAAGGAGGGGCTCGACGCGCTGTCCATGCGGTGCATCGCCACGCACCTCGGCGTCGGGACGATGACGCTGTACCGCTACGTCCCCGGCAAGAGCGAGCTGCTCGACCTCATGCTCGACCACGTCAGCGACGTCGCCGAGCCGCTCGCGGAGGGGGCGTCGGGCTGGCGCGAGATCCTCGCCGCCGGGGCCCGCCGCCACTGGCGGCTCTGCCTCGACCACCCCTGGTACCCGTTCGTCGACCAGAGCCGCCCGCTGCTCGGCCCGAACGGGCTGCGCGGCCTGGACCGGCTCCTCGCCCGGCTACGTCCGAGCGGCGTCCCGGACCGGACGCTGATGATGATGATCAGCGCGCAGAACGACTACGTGGAGGGCGTCGCGCGCCGCTACATCAACGAGCGCCGCGCGGAGGCGCGCACGGGCGTCAGCAACGAGGAGTTCTGGCGCGCCCAGGAGCCGACCCTGGTGGACGCCCTGAACAGCGGCGCGTTCCCCACCATGGCCGACCTCCCCATGGACACCTTCGACTTCTCCTACGAAGACCTCTTCGAGTTCGGCCTTGAGCGCCTCCACGACGGCTTCGCGTCCCACCTGAGCGCGTCCCACCTGGGCAGGGAGCCCTAGGCGGGGACGGGGAACGCGACGGGGCTGCGGTGCCCGTCCCGGTCGACGGCGCGGACGCCGAAGAACACGTTGTCCTTCGACAGGTCGATCGTGACGCCGGTGACGTCCCCGACGGGGATGACGTGCGTCCAGTCGGGGCTGGTGGTCTCCCGCCAGACGACCTCGTAACCGGCGAGGTCGGGTTCGGGGCCCCGGTCCCAGGCGAGGTCGGTGTCGTTGGTGAGCCGCGCGGTCAGGACGCGGACGTTCTTCGGCGTCCCCGGCGCCTGGGCCAGCGACCACAGCGCGGCGGCGTTCACCTTCGCGACCCGCGCGACGAAGTCGAAGTCGCAGAACTCGGGCAGGTCGCCGTACCGCTTGCCGTTCTCGACGCGGACGTCCTGGTGCTGGTGGTCGAAGTTCTCGTTCGGCTCGGTGAAGCGGGCGGCCGGGTAGTCCTGCTCCAGGTAGCCGATGTGGTCGCCGCCGCGCAGGTAGCGGTCGCGGCGGTAGATCGTCCGGACGTTCATGCCGGTGACGCGCGGCCCGGCGACCGACGCGACGAACCGCGCGAGCTGCCGGGCGGGCGAGTCGTTCTCGCCGCCGACCGAGCGCCGCGTCTCGCCCTGCCGCGGCGTCTCGGCGGTCGGGACGCCCTCCGCGAACAGCCGCAGCGAGCGCGGGTCGCGGGTGCCGTCGTCGGCCGTGCTGCTGCCGACGATGTCGTTGGTGAACATGGCCTGCACGTCGGCCTTCGCGGCCCGGTACAGCTTCGCCTGGTGCCGCGAGCCGTAGAGGCCCTGTTCCTCCCCCGCGACCGCCGTGAACACGATGGTCGCCTTCGGACGGCGCTTCGCCATCACCCGCGCCAGCTCCATCACGACCGCCACGCCGGACGCGTCGTCGTTCGCCCCGGGCGCGAACGAGGTGGCGTCCATGACGTCGGTCACGCGCGAGTCGTAGTGCCCGGACACCACGTAGATCCGGTCCGGGGACGCCGACCCGCGCAGCGTCGCGACCACGTTCGTGATGCGCGTCGGGACGGGAATGCGCGTCGCGGGCTCCTGGACGTACGACTGGAGCTCGGCCTTCATCCGTCCGCCGGACGCCTCGGCGTAGCGGTTCATCTCGCCGAGGATCCAGTCGCGGGCCGCGCCGATGCCGCGCTCCGGATCGTCCTGGACGGACAGCGTGTGCCGCGTGCCGAACCCGACCAGCGTCCGGACGGTCGCCTCGACGCGGTCCGGGTCGATCTCGCGCAGCAGGGCGCGCAGCCCGGCGTCCGGCGGCTGGTCGGCGGCGGGCCTGCCGGGGCCGTCCGGCCAGCTCGGGCCGGGTCCGGCGGCGGCGGACGCGGGGGCGGACGCGGGGGCGGCGGCGGTCAGCGCGGCGCCGGTCCCGGCCGCCGCCGCGGTGACGGCGGTCGCCGCCGCCGACAGGGACAGGAACGATCTCCGGCTGGCTCCGGCGGCGGTGGGCTCGGCGGGCTCGGCGGGGGATGTGTTGGAGGTCACAAATTGATCCTTCTCGCAATCACCGCCGTGTCCAGGACGAGAGGCGACAGCGATGGGGGGTCGCCGGTGTCGAGAATTGCGCGCGGCCGATAGGTTCGGGCCTATGGCCGTCATCCACGAGACCACGTTGTCCCCCGGCAAGTTGGAACTCCTCGCCGCATGGCTCCCCGCGCAGCCTTGGTACACGAAAAATGCGGGCGGGCCCGAGCTGAGCAGGGCCGGTGGTTTCCGTCTGGACGACCCGGACGGCGAGGTCGGGATGGAGTTCATGGTGGTCACCGACGCCTCCGGCGGCCGTCCGGTCTCCTACCACGTCCCGCTGAGCTACCGCGGCGCGCCGCTGGACGGCGCCGCCGACGGGCTCGTCGGCACGGCGGAGCACGGCGTGCTGGGACGGCGCTGGGTCTACGACGGCGCGCACGACCCCGTCCTCGCCGGGGAGCTGATCGCCCTGCTGCAGGGCCGCGCCGAACCGCAGCACCAGACCAAGAGCGACACCCGGGAACCGTCTGTGACCAGCCATTACACGGGAGACGCCGTCCTCACTCTGGCCGCCCTGACGAAGGTCACGAGCACCCCGGACGGCACCGACGTCCACGTCGAGACCGACCCGCGCGGCCCGTTGACGATCAAGCTCGCCCGCGCGCTGGCGCCGGGCGGCGCGGCCCCGGCCGGCGCCCTCGGACGGGTCGAGGCGGCATGGCGCCCGCCGGGCGGCGACCAGGCGCGCGGGACGTTCGCCGTCCTCGCCCCGGCGGCCGGCTGACCGCCGCCGAGCCGCTCCCCCTTTAGGACAAGACCGCCATAATTTTCGGACAAATTGGGCGTAGATGGACAGCCAGCACGGCAGAGCGCCTGTTTATCCCCAATTTCGGCGATCCGTACTTACACGATCGAACACTGTGTCAGCCTGGATACGGACTGTACCTGCCGCGTATGCATTCCTCAGCAAATGTGCCCGTCGTCGATCGCACCGAGGACGCCGATGCCTGACTTTTCCGAAACTGCTGCCGGTGCCGAGCGCCGGGACGTCCGGCGACACGGCGGGACCCCGTCCCGCGGAACCCACCGCGAGGGCGGCGGGGCCCGTCGCGAGAGCAGCGTGCGCGGCCTCCACCTGTGCATCTCCGTCCTCCCGGCGGCCGTGGTCGCGGTGCTCGGGCTCGTCGCGGCGGCCGTCCTCTACACGGCCGACACCGTCACGCGGACGACGCAGCTCGTCCTGATCGCCGCAGCGGCGGGCGCCGTGCTCGCCCTCGGCGCCGCCGCGTACTCGGCGGACGTCGCGACCCGCAGGGTGCACCGGTACCACGCCATGCTGTCCGTCCGCGAGCGCGAGGACGTGCAGCGGCGGCTCGGCGAGCTGTGGCTGCTGATCGCGCGCGGCAGGCACGGGCTCCGCGAACTGGCCGAGCGGGTCAAATCGGGCGAGGCGGTCGCGCCGCACATCGACGACACGCCCTCCGTCGACACCGGCGACCCCTTCCTGCGGCTCGCGCACGAGCTGCGCAAGGCGCAGGGCGAGGCGTGGAACGCCGTCCTGGAGACGGCGGGCGGCGCGTCCGGCGCGCACGCCGACCAGCGCGTCGACGTGTTCGTCAACCTCGCCCGCCGGATGCAGTCGCTCGCCCACCGCACCATCAAGGGCCTCGACGAGCTGGAGAACCAGGTGGAAGACCCCGACCTCCTCAAGGGGCTGTTCAAGGTCGACCACCTCAGCACCCGCATGCGCCGCCAGGCCGAGAGCCTCGCGGTGATCGGCGGCGCCGCGTCCCGCCGCCAGTGGAGCAGGCCGGTGACCGTCTACGAGGTGCTGCGCTCCGCGATCGCCGAGGTCGAGCACTACAACCGCGTCAAGGTCGTCCCGCCGGTCGAGGGGACGCTGCACGGCGGCGCCGTCGCCGACATCGTCCACCTGCTCGCCGAGCTGATCGAGAACGCCACCCGGTTCGCGCCGCCGCAGACGCAGGTGCTCATCCGCGTCGGGCCGGTCGCCGCCGGCCTCGCCGTCGAGGTCGAGGACCGCGGCCTCGGCATCCCCCCGCAGGAGCGGCACCGCCTGAACGAGCTGCTGGCCGACTCCGCCGACGTCGACTCCAGCGAGCTGCTGCAGGAGGGGCGCATCGGCCTCCTCGTCGTCTCCGCGCTGGCCCGGCGGCACGGCGTGCGCGTCCAGTTGCAGGGCAACCTCTACGGCGGGACGCAGGCCGTCGTCGTCGTGCCGAACGAGCTGGTCGGCGTCGAGACCGACGAGTCCGAGACGCGGGCGCCCGCCAAGACCGCGGCCGTCCCCGCCGCCGCGGGCGCGCCGCTGTCCGCGCCGCCGCCCACCGCGTCCCTCGCCGGTTCGCTGCTGGACGTCGACGACGCGGGCCGCGAGCGCGACGGCGCGACGGCGGCCCGGCCCGTCCCGGGCGGGCGCGGCCCCCTCGCGACCGAGCCGCCGCCCGCGCGGCCCCGGCAGCCCGCGCGGCCCGAGCGGCTCGGCCGGCCGGACCGTCCCGCCGCCGGGGCGGGCGCGGCCCCGCAGGCGCCGACCGGCGCGCGCCCCGAGCTGCCGCGCCGCCAGGCGCAGGCGAGCCTCGCCCCCGAACTGCAGAACCCGCCCACGCCGCAGCAGGACGATCAGGAGATCGAGCACAACCCCGGGCTGATGGCCGCCTTCAAGCGAGGTGTCCGCGGCGCCCAGGAGAGTGACGGTGCCGACGACGACGCCGGCACGACGGGTTGACGGAACACCACAAGCGATGAAGGAGCGTCCATTGAGTGCTGTCTCCCCGAACCAGTCCCAGGATCTTGCTTGGCTGTTGCGGGGGCTTGGCGAGGAGGTTCCGGTCATCCGGGGCAGCGTGCTGCTGTCCTCGGACGGCATGCTGAAGGCCTCCGACGGCTTCGACCGCGCCACCGCGGAGCAGTTCGCGGCGCTCGCGTCCGGGCTTTTCTCCATAGCGCGCAGCGCGGGCACGAAGTTCGACGGCAGCAACGACGTCCGGCAGGTGGTCGCCGAGCTGAAGGAGAGCCAGCTTTTCATCGCGTGGGCCGGGTTCAACTCGGTGCTGGCGGTGCTCGCGCGGGCGGACGCCGACCCCGCCGTCGTCGGCTTCGAGATGGCCCGGCTGATCAAGTCCGTCCGGCCCTTCCTGGACACCGCGGCCCGCCCGGCCGCCGCGACCGGCCGGGCCGACCGGACGTCATGACCACCGGCGACGAGCTCTGGCTCGACGACGACGCCGGACGGCTGGTGCGCCCGTACGCGGTGATCGCGGGGCGCACCCGGCCCGCCGTCCGGCTCGACCTGCTCTCGTTAGTCGTGGCGACCGGGCCGCGTCCCGCCGGCCTCGACCTGGAGCACGAGAAGGCGCTCGACCTCTGCCGCGCTCCCACCTCCGTCGCCGAGGTGTCGGCGTACCTGGGGCTTCCGGTGGCGGTCACGAAGGTTCTCCTCGCCGACCTGGTGAGCTGCCGGGCGATGACCAGCCAAGCGCCGCGGCCCGCGGCGGAACTCACCGACCGAGACCTATTGGAGAAGCTGCTCGATGGCCTACAACGAGCCTGAGGTGTTCCCCACTCAGGTCAAGATCCTGATCGCCGGCGGCTTCGGCGTGGGGAAGACGACGTTCGTCGGCGCGGCCAGCGAGATCGAGCCGCTCAGCACCGAGGAGCTCATCACCACGGCGAGCGTCGGCATCGACGACCTCGGCGGCGTCGAGAAGAAGTCCACGACCACCGTCGCGCTCGACTTCGGCCGGATCACGATCAGCCTGCACGGGATCGTCCTCTACCTGTTCGGGACGCCGGGCCAGGAGCGCTTCTGGTTCCTGTGGGACGAGCTGTCCGCGGGCGCGCTCGGCGCCGTCGTGCTGGCCGACACCCGCCGCCTTGAGGCGTGCTTCGAGGCCGTCGACTTCTTCGAGAGCCGGGGGCTGCGCTTCCTCGTCGCGGTGAACGAGTTCGACGGCGCGTTCCGCTACGAGCCCGACGAGGTCCGGGCCGCGCTCGAACTCGACCAGCGGGTGCCGATCGTCCTGTGCGACGCGCGCGACCGCCGGTCCGCGATCTCGGTGCTGCAGTCGCTGATCCGGCACCTGCTGAGCACAGTCCCGTCCGAAGCCGCCGACCCTTCCGCCAGCGAACCCGCCGCCGCCGACACCGCCGTCCCCGCCGCACAGGGAGATGCCCCGTGATCCACGAACCGCTGTTCGAGCCGCCCGGCCACCTGCTCACCCCCGACGACCACGAGATGCCGCAGCGGGTGACGCGGCTGCGCGAGCTCGGCCTCGGGCAGGCGCCCGACCCCGAGTTCGACGCGTTCGCCCGCGAGCTGGCCGAGGCCGCGCGGCGGCTCGCCGACACCGACCAGGCCCCGTTCGCGATGGTCAACTTCGTCACCGACCGGCAGTTCCTCGCCGGGCTCTACGCCCCGCCCGCGCCCGGCTCCGACGCGGGCGGCGCCGTCCAGCTCGGCCGGGAGGTGCCGCTCGACCACGGCTACTGCCCGCACGTGGTGGTCCGGCGCAAGGCCCTCGTCCTGGACGACGTGTGCGACTACCCGAGGTTCGCGGGGAACCCGGTCGTCGACAAGCTCGGCATCCGGACCTATGTCGGCGCCCCCCTCATCGACCACACCGGCACCACCCTCGGGACGATCTGCATCGTCGACAGCGAGCCCCGCCCGTGGGGCCACCCCGGCCTGCACCTGATCAAGGAAAGGGCGGCGGATCTCGTCCAGCTGATCCGCCGCCGCGAGGAGCTGCTTCCCTAGTACCGCGACGCCTCCGCGGGCATCGGGATGGAACGTGAGAACGGCGGTTCGTCCGGGGACGCGGGGACGCCGTCCTTGGCGTCGAGCACGCCCGCGGCGAGCAGGCCGAACTCCGTCTCGACACCGGCGATGTCCGCCTTGAGGAACTCCATCGCCGCGCGGGCCCGGTCGACGTCGGCCCCGGTCTCGGCGGCCCACCGCATGACCTGGCTGATCGCGAACGCGTAGGCGATCGCGCGACCGGCGAGGACGAGGTGCTCCTGCCTCAGCTCGCCGTCGAGGAAGCGCAGGTCGAGGCGGTGCGCGGCGACGGCGGGGGCCGTCAGCGCCCAGTTCGCGAGGTACTCGCTGAGCGGGCGTCCGGGCGTCCGGGCGAGGCAGTACTCGGCGAGCTGCTGGCTGAGCAGGTCGTTGGTGCCGTCGAAGATCGTGTAGACGCGGGCGTCGAGGAACGCCTGCGCGGAGATGTTCGTGGGCGACTCGCAGCGGTACCCTTCGCCGCCGACGAGCTGCTGGTAGTGCTCCGCGGCGCTGAGCATCCGCTCGGTGGCGACGGTCTTGATCGCCTGGACGGCGGGGAACGCGCCGATCATGTCGGTCTTCATGTCCAGCGCGGTCTGGAGGTAGTGGTTGAGCGCCTGGCAGACGGCGTAGGACGTGTCGATCGCCGCCAGCCGGTACCGGGCGAACCGGATCGCCGACAGCGGGCCGGGCCCGATCCGGCGGCGGTCGGCGTAGGCGTGCGCCTCGCGGCTGATGCGGCGCAGGAACCCGCAGCCCATCGCCGCCATCATCGCCCGCGACGCCATGAGCATCTCGACCATGGGGCGCAGGTTGCGGCCGTCCGCGCGGATCCGCCGGTGCTCGGGGATCACCGCGTCGATCTCGTTCAGCCCGTAGTCGATGACCTTGAGGCCGAGCGGCTCATACGGCTGCAGGGTGCGGAAACCCTCGCTGCGCTTGACGATGAAGTAGCCGTACTCGCGTTCGCCGCCCTGGTCGTTCTTCGCGCTGACCAGCCACCAGTGCGCGCTGCTGCTGAACGCCTGCCAGTGCTTGCGGCCGCGGATCCGGTAGCCCCCGTCGACCTCCTCGAACGTGGTCGTCATGCCCGACATCGCGGAACCGCAGCCGGGTTCGGTCGAGGCGAACCCGCAGATCATGGGGTCGCTGCCGGCGTACTGGGGCAGCACCTCCCGTTTGGCCTCGGCGCCCGCCCAGAGGGCGATGGGCCGCAACGCCACACCCGTGATGACCGTGACGTACATGCCCAGCGGAAGGTTCCATTCGGACAAAGTCTCTACTACCCGACACATTTCTTGATGGCTGTCGCGGCCGCCGTACTCCTTCGGCAGCGTCGGGAGGAGCACGCCCGCTCGGGTGAGCAGCGTCCAGTCGTCGGCTGGGAGGTTCTCCTGGGGGTAGGTCGCGGTGTCGAACCGGGGGGCGATCGCTGCGATGCCGGCGAGGAAATCGCTGGTGGACATCGTCTGAAGGACGTTCGTCATGGTGTCCGCTCTCACGGGTCGGCGGGTCGTGCGGGGGAAGTCGTCGGACTCCGGCGATCTATGAGCGTGTCCGATTCGCTACAGACAACCGACCATGCGAACCTCCTTCCCGTTTGAGACTCTCACGTCATCGTTAACCGGCTCATCACCACGTGCAAGACAGGTTTTGCTCACCGTAACCGGATTCGGCCAATCCCCCGGCGGCGTCTTGTGCTAACGGCACGGGCATCCGAGGGTGTCGCCCGCGCGGGCGGGCACGCGCGCGGGCGGGACGGGCGCGGCGGGCGCGTGGGCGGACGCGCGGGCGGGCGCGAGGGGCGCGGGCCGCGCCGCGGACGGCTCTCCTGGCAGCTCAGCCGCATCGGCCACGTGAGACTCTCCTTCATCAGGACAAAGTTGATCGTAAACCGTTTGCGTTGTCCAGTTCCGCCATTCGCCGAAAGCCCGCCGCGGCGGCATTGGGAACGCGCTGACCTTCGGGTTCGTTGGGGCAACGGAACGCGCGGCGGACGGCGCCTGACAAATGACGCGCAGTTTCCGGCGTGGATCGGTCCCAACGGGTCCGGGGGTCGCGCGTTAGAGCCGATCCGAGATGATCAGCCGGAGGACAACGCCGGAATCGGCGAAAGCGGGCTGGGCGGCGGCGGAATCGAGTACCGGAACAGGGCTCCGGACGCCGCTCGCCCCCGGGGCCGGGCGCGGGCGGACGGCACGCTGCCGTGCGTCCGCCAGCCCCCCCTTCCGGCGAAACGTGATAAACGGGCTCTGCTCACTGGCGGATCCGGCACGGTGGTTTCGCCCGCGGGTCTCCTTTGCCGGCGCCCCGCAGGACCATTGCTTACGGTCGGCCCCGCGTTAGTCATGGACCGTTTCGGCCGCCCCAAACGACCGGCGTTTTCCCGCGCCCGCGGACGGTCGCATTCGCCCTTACTTCTCGGCGCTAAGGTTCCAGGTGGACGGCAGTTCGGCGGCGCAGACCGCGCAGAAGAAGTGGCCGTCCTTGACAAGGTTGCGTTCCCCGCACTCGGCACAGCGGCGGAAGATGATCGGGTCGGTGAAATGCCCCGGGTGCGGCAGCCCCACCCGGTCGAGCGCCGCGGCGACGGCGGGCCACGAGGCCGGGTCGGGGCAGTACCCGGTCGACTGGTTGCTGATCCCGTCCACGCGGTGGCGGCCGTCCTCCAGGACGAAGGCGATCTCGCCTGCGCTCAGCACCGCCCGGCCGTCCGCGCAGGCGACGTGCTCGCTGCGCCGGGGCGCGAGCCGCAGCACCCCGTCCAGTCCGACGACGAACGTGAAGGGCTCCGCCGACTCGTCCTCAGCGAGCGTGGCCCACCAGGCGGTGAAGTCACCGCCCGAATCTACCCGCGTCCCCCCACTACCGGGGCGCACCGCCGCCAGAATCTCGGGAGGCCCCACGTACTCGTATTCGACGGGCATTCAGGGGTCCTTTACCGGCGGAGTTTCGTCCGCGGTCAGGCTAACGCCCGTCCCGTCCCGGCTGGACCGGGGACGGGGCGAGCGTCGCGCGGGTCAGGTTCTCTATGCCTTCGCGTAGTCGCCGATGTTGCCCGCGAAGTCGAACATCACGCAGGGTTCGTCGCCGACGACCCAGGCGTCGTGGCCCGGCGGGAGGACGAACACGTCCCCGGGGCCGACCTCGCCTTCCGAGCCGTCCCGCATGAGCAGGCGCATCCGTCCCTGGACGACGTAGCCGTTGTGGTGGACTTCGCAGAGGTCCGTTCCGGCGATGTCCTTCACCGATTCCGTCCAGCGCCATCCGGGCTCGAACGTGGCGCGGCCGAACACCAGACCCGACATGTTGAGGATCTCGATGTGCCCCCGTGGGAAGTCGCGGCGCTCGTCCGGCTTCTCGATGCTCTTGATTTCCGTCATGATGGTCCCCCTTTCACCATCGTTTCCACGCTCGCACCGGCCCTGACATGCGTCAAGGAGACCGGGACACCCCATCGCCCGGACGCGGGTCAAGAATCGGCATTTCCCCGCCACCCCCGCCCCCGCCCGCCGGAAATCGAGTCGCGGCGGGACGGGGCGGCTCCGTATCGTCGCCCTGTGAAGCTCCTTTCGGTCAACGTCGGCAGGCCGCGCACCAACCACTGGCAGGCGCCCGAGCTGACGGGCATCGACAAACGTCCGGTCGACGGCCCGGTCATGGTCGCCGCCCCCGTCTCGGAGGACACGGGCGAGGTGGGCCTCGCCGGGGACCGCGTGTACGACACGCGCAACCACGGCGGCCCCGACCAGGCCGTCTACGCCTACGCGCGGGAGGATCTCGACCGGTGGGCGGACGAGCTCGGCCGCGTGCTGCCGAACGGCGTGTTCGGCGAGAACCTCACCACGTCCGGGATCGACGTGAACGGCGCGCTGATCGGCGAGCGGTGGCGGCTCGGCGCGCGGGTCGTGCTGGAGGTGAGCCTCCCGCGCATCCCCTGCGCCACCTTCCAGGGCTGGCTGGAGGAGAAGGGCTGGATCAAGCGGTTCACGGCGGAGGCGCGCCCCGGCGCGTACCTGCGGGTGATCGAACCGGGCGAGATCCGCGCCGCCGACCCGGTGGAGGTCGTCCACCGCCCGGACCACGACGTGACGGTGGCCGTCGCGTTCCGCGCCCTCACCAACGAACCCGAATTGCTCCCGCGCCTGCTGCACGTCGAAGCCCTCCCCGAATATGCGAAAGACGTCGTCCGCCGCCGCACCGACTAAAGGGTTTGGGGTCCCCGGGATGGGCGTAGGGGCCCTAGGGCCCTAGAGGCGGGGCGACCCGAATTCGTAGCGTTCCTTTTGCTCGATCAAGGAACCAGCGAATTCGAGGGGCGCAGCAGAATGATGAAGAAATTCGCGGCGATCGCGGCGGTGGGCGCAACGGCGACGGTCGTCGGAGGGACGATCGTCCTCGCACAGGGTGACGACGAGCCGGCCGCGAAGAACGTGTCGGCCGTGGCGGGGGCGTCCGCGCAGAAGAAGGCCAGCGAGGGCCAACCCTGCGTAATCAAGAAATGGTCCCAGTACAGGAAGTTCGTCGGCACCCAGTACGAGTGGCCGAACAATTCCGAGTTCCGGGCCTCCGCCTATGGCCCCAATTCCAGCCTGTCGCTCAGCGTGAGCGCGACGCGCACCACCGCCATCGACGCGACGTTCGGCATCTCGAAGGCCGACATCGGCGCGACGATCGGGATCAACGTGTCGGAGGCCCGCACGATCAACAGGACCTTCACCAAGAACCTGACGAAGAAGGGCCACTACTCCGTTCGCGCCGGTCTCGTCTACAAGAAGTACGTCTTCAACGCCTACGAGACGCGCGGCAAGATCCACTGGCCCAACCACAAGGTGTACACGTGCAAGTGGGACGGCGTCCAACGCCACTACCTCGGCACGGGGCACGTCAGGTGGTTCTGGACCTACGACTTCAAGGTCACCAAGGTCTGAGCCAGAACCAGAGCGCCGCCCCCGAGCCGATTCGCCTCGGGGGCGGCCCTTTCTCGTCGGCGCGAAGTCGCGCTAGGTCACGGCGCGGGGATCTCTCGGATCAGCCGGGACGTCCAGGGGCACCAGACCAGGCCGGGCAGGAACGCGCCGCCCGCCTCGTCCAGGTGGTCTTCGACATAGGGAATGGTGGCGTCGCAGACCTCGATGGCGACGTCGAAGAAATCGACGGTGTCGGGGTTGTAGTGGTAACTCCAGCGCGGGTTGTAGTCGGCCTGGCGCTTGAGGATCCTGCCGAGGATGTGCGGCCGGTCGGTGGTCTCGCCGTTGACCAGGTCGCGGGCGTGCTGGATCTTGGCGGGGTCGGTGAGTTTGAGGACGGCCTCTTCCCGGGTGATGTCGGTGAAGACGAAGTACGCCGCCACGTCGGCGCGGGCGGGCGGCGCGACGCCCACGGTCAGCGGTGCGACCACGGCGACGGCGACCGCCGCGGCGAGCGCCCGCAGGCGCCGCTTCGCCGTCAGCAACGGGGCAGTGAACTGGAACAAGGTCCCTCCATGGGAGTCGGCGGACCGGCGTGATCCGGTCCGACCGACGCATACCCAGAGCGAATGATCGACTACTCTTCGCGTCCACTTCCGGCATTCTCGCCCCCGTGGCCACGCATGGTGGATATGCTGTGACGTTAAGTAACACCCGGTCGTCCACCAAGCCAAGCAAGAAGCCGGGATTGCCCCACGATGGCCGGGCGCTTAGCGTTCGACGGGATGCCTAGCGGAGGGGAGTCAGGGTGGACGCGTCCGTCGCACGGGACTTCTGGATGGTCCTCGAACCGATTCACGCCGTCACGTACTTCTCGCCGGAATGCCTGGACGGCGCCAAGGAGATCGGCCTCAAGGGATTCTGGATGGGCTATTTCGGGAGCCGTGGCGCGCCGCTCGGCCCCGTCCCGGCCGGGGTGATCGAGGCGTCCTTCTTCGGTTTCCACCCGTCCCGCGTCCGGCGCGCGATACCCGACGCGTGGAGCTTCGCGTCCCCGGCCGACATCCTCCGAACCCGCAGCGCCACCGCGGCGAAGGCACTCCGCCGAGTGGCCCCGGAAATTGAAGCCGTCGCCCCCAAAGCCATACCGCCCCTTCGCGCCGTGGTGGACGCGGCCGACGCCGCCGGACGTGTCCTGTTCGCGGCCAACCGCGACCTAGCCCTCCCCGAAGACCCGGTCGAGGCCCTCTGGCAATTGGCGACCACCCTGCGCGAACACCGAGGCGACGGCCACGTCGCGGCGTTGACGTCCGCCGGCTTGAACGGCTTGGAAGCCAACGTCCTGGCATCCGCGATGGACCTGGTCCCCACGGACAGGATCCGAGACAGCCGAGGCTGGTCAGCCGAGGAATGGACGAATGGAGTCGCCACCCTGACAACCCGCGGCCTCCTGGACGAGAACGGCGTCACCCAAAAGGGCCGCGCCCTGCGCACCGAGATAGAAGACCGAACAGACGCCCTGGCCGCCCCGCCCTACCTGGCCTTGGACGCCCCCGAAACCGTCCACGAACTCCTGAAACCGTTCGCCCGCGCCCTAGCCGAAACAGGCGAGATCCCCTTCCCCAACCCCATCGGCGTCCCCCGCCCCACGTAACTCCTGAATCACACCCGATCGTCGCCCTGATGCCGTGGCCTAATATGGGATCGGTTCGTGGTTCCTGGCCGGTCCATCCTGCGCCGCTTCACTGGTCCGCCTATCCCTGTCACCGTCCAAGCTTTTCAGCTCGAGCTGTTCGGTAACGTCAAGGAAGTGGCGCGAATGACCGCAAGAGAGATCGCCGAGTGGTTCGCATGTGCCCCGGCCGACTGCCGATACCAACCGCGCGCCGCAGGGTGGACGCCCCCAGGAACCACGAGCCACCAAAAAGCCCACAACGCACATCAAGCCCTGCCTTGGACGCCTTATCAGCTAACGCTCAACGCGTTCTCCCAGCGAGGGACGCCCGACGGTGCGACAACTCGTAGCAAAGAGCGGGCCACACGTAATGGACACAATCGGCCGCCAGCCCAAGCAACGAGGCCGTGTTTAGAAAGCCTTGTTGGTGAGGGCGCGGAGCCAGATGTTGATGGTGGCGGTCTGGGCGGTGGCCTCGTAGCACACGGCCACCGGAATCACCTTCACCGGGTTCGGGCCCACGGGCACCAACTCGACGGCGGGATCGACGCCCACCGACGTCTGCGGGGCTGATGTCGGCACCGGGCTGGGCCCAGTCCAGGGATCGGACGCCTGGGCGGTGGGCCAGTAAGGCGGTCTGGGTAACGGACCATCCCGATCAGCATGCGACACTCTGCGAATGATCCGCGTGACGTTCCTCTATCCGAAGACCGACGAGTCGACGTTTGACATGGACTACTACACGTCGACGCACATGCCGATGCTCGCCGCCGCGCTCGGCGACGCCTGTCAGAGCTGGGGCGCCGACAAGATCACCAGTGGTCCGTACGAGGCGATTGGTTGGGCGCTCGTGTCGAGCGCCCAAGCGTTCGACGCAGCGATGGCCGAAAAGGGCGCCGAGATCAGGGTTGATGTCGCCAACTACACCAACGTGCGCCCCGACGTGGTCATGGGAGACGTTGTCAGATAGGGACGACGACTGTTGTCGCTCGACTTCACGCGGCAGGTGAACGCACGCCACGACGCCAGGTCGAACGCCAGCCTGGGCCCATCGGGGACCTTAGAATCACGAACCGCGACCATCGACGCCAGGTTCGCGACCTCAACACACTCGCCACCGTGCTGGTCGCTGCGGCTGCTCTTTCGCCACTGAACGTTCGATGTGTTCATGGTGCACCTCGGATCGAACTCGCTCGACTTCACACGGCGCGTGAACGCACGCCAAGCCGTGGCAGGGAATACAAACATCGGGCCGTTCGGGTCTTTGGAATCACGAACCGCAACCACCGATGTGAGGTTCGCGACCTCCACGCAATCACCGCCCTGGCCACTGCTGTAACTGCTCTTCCGCCAGAGGACGTCCGAGACGGCCATGGTTACGACTCCAGGTCGAACTCGCTCGACTTCACGCCGCGCATGAACGCGCGCCAGGACGTCGCGTCGAACTCAAGCCTGGCCCCGTCCGGGTCCTTGGAGTCACGAACCGCTACCGAGGAGGCGACATGGGCGACCTCCACGCACTCGCCGCCGTACTGCGAGCTGCGGCTGCTCTTGCGCCAGTTTGCTTGCGACATGATCATGGCTAGCGCTCCAGATCGAACTCGCTCGACCTCACACGGCACGTGAACGCACGCCAAGCCGTGACGTCGAATGCCAGACTGGGCCCGTCCGGATCCTTCGAGTCGCGCAGCGCGACTCTCGCACCGAGGTTCGCGACCTCGACACAGTTGCCGCCTTGGCCGCTGCTGCGGCTGCTCTTGCGCCAGGGGACGTCCGACGCGGTCATGGCTAGCGCTCCAGGTCGAACTCGCTCGACTTCACACGGCGCGTGAACGCATGCCACGACGCGGTGTCGAATGTGAGCTTGGGCCCCTCCGGGTCCTTGGAGTCACGCACCGCAATGGCAGCGGCAAGTTCCGCAATTTCCACGCAAGCACCCCCTTGGCCGCCGCTACGGCTGCTCTTGCGCCACTGGATCGCCGACTTGGCTTGGAAGCTCATTCGTAACTCTCCAATACCCTCGTCACCAGTTTGAGGGAGGCACTGGCAGGGAGGGCCTCTCCCATGACGAGATGGAAACGTACCAAGGTCGCTTCGACCATACTCGGCTCGTGGATCAACTGACCTGATCCAGGAGATTCCAAGTAGGCGGCCTTGTGCCCATCAGGCAACTCCAGGATCTGGAAGGAGCCATCGAGGCTTGCCCAGGTAACCGAGTCATACGGCAGTATGCGGACCTGGATGCCCGGGGAGTGGATCATCACGTGGGCGAGGTAGGCCAACTGCTCGCGCAGGGCCCCGCGACCTCCGGCCGGCCTATAGAGAGCAGACTCGTCGATCACGAACCAGATGCGGGGCGGCTTGGCCTTCTCAAGTATTGCCTGCCTGCTCAGCCGCGCGGCCACAAGCGCGTCAAGCTCCTCCGGGACCTGACCGGCGTCCATGATCGCCCTGGCGTACGCCTCCTTTTGCAGGAGCCCCGTGATCAACTGTGACTCGAAGCCGTAAATCGCTGTCGCGCGGGCCTCTTGTTCCACGAAGCCCGGGAAGCCCGGCGGGAACGCCAGGCGCTTGCCCATCCGCTCGATCTCTTCCGCGATCTTCTGGAAGGGCTTCGTGGGGATCTTGAAGTAGGTGTCCAGGTCCATCGCCGAGGCGAGCGACGGCTTGGTGCCCGTCTCCATTTTCTCTATCCAGGCGGGGGTGCAGCCGAGGGCGTCCGCCAACTGCGGCCGGGACAAGCCCGCGGCCTCTCGATAGCCGCGCAGGACTACGCCGAACGTTTGGATGAGCGGATCGCGAGTGTGGGGGCCCGTCTCGACGGTCATCGGGGGTTCCTCGGGTCAGCGCCGATCTTGGTTGGCGCGTTGTTGTGTTCGCTCTGTAGCAGAGCGTAATTCATCTACGTGATGGTGGTCACACGAAATCGGCAGGTGAGCGACCAGAGGTTTGGGATGGATGTGCAGGCGCGGGACGAACGGGAACTGGGGCGGCTTCGGGACGACTTTGGTGGGTGGCGGATCTGGCGGGCCGTCAGGCGGGACGGCGGGCTCGGTGAGTGGGTCGCCAGCCTCCATGACCCCAAGGTCGGGGTCGAGCCGACGCTGATGCTTCCCAGCGCGCCCCTGCTCCGGAAGGCGCTGATCCGGCAGGCCGAGAAGGCGCGGGTCAGGAACGGGTGAACGCGGCGGCCATGCCGCCTATCGAACGCGGCGCGGCCGGTGGCCCTCCCCCCGGTTCACCGGCCGCGTCGTCCCACACGGAGAGGTGAGGTCATGGAGTGGCAGAACGTGCTGCCGGTGCGGAGTGACCGGCAGGCGCACCTGGGCGAGTTGCGGACGGCCATCGAGGCGCACCCCGAGCTCGCGTGCGGCGTCGTGGAACGGCGCGGGGTCTCGTGGATCAGTGTCGTCCGGGTGGACGCGCCGCAGCGGTTGGTGGAGGTCGGGTGCGACTTCCTCCGGGCGGACTGGTGGTTCACCTGGGCGGACGGGCGGACGATCGGGTCCGTGCGGAACGTGGACGGTGTCGTGGCCGTGCTCGTCCGGGAATTGGCCTAGAGACAGGACGGCCCCGCCGCATCCAAGCGGCGGGGCCGACCTCTTGCTAGTGGAGGGGCAGGGTCAGGGTGCTGTTGTGGAGGTCTACCTTCACCTTGGTGCCCGCCGGGTAGCGCAAGGTGTACGCGTGGTCGGTGGCGAGGACCATCAGGCCGATGCGGTGGCCGGGCTTGAAGACGTAGTCATACGGCTGCATCGTCCAGGAGAAGGTGTAGTCCTTGCCCGCCTTCACCGGGGTGCTGCGCCAGATGGACGTGCGGTTGCGGACGTCCAGCCAGCCACGGGTCACGATCTTGAACGGGGTGACCGCCGTCGTGTACTTGCGGACGGCGCGGCATCCCTCGTTGCCGGGGATCGAGTCGCCGTAGCACCACCTGTCGGACGTGGGCACGAACCCCGAGACGCGCTCGTCCGTGCCGTAGTCGACGAGCACCGCCGACAGGTACGGGGAGCGGCCGTCGACGGAGGCGCGCAGCTTGACGCTGGCCGTGCCGCTCAGCTTCGTCGCCTTGGTCAGCGCGGGCGTGAGGTAGATCAGCCGGTTCGGGTCGGCCTCGTCCGGCTTGGCGGCGAGGTCCTCGGCCTTGCGGGACGGGTCGTCCACGAGCTGCTGCGTGCCGTTCCCGCGCGTGCCGAGGCCCTTGGCGTTCAGGCCCAGGGAAACGGGACGGGCGGACGGGTCAGGCCATTCCCTGTGCGTCTCCCAATTGCCGGGAGTGCGTTCGAGGTCGACGCGCGGCTGCCGCATGATGTCGTTGCGGACGTTGTACAGCTCGTGCGCGAACCAGAGGTTCAGGGTTTCGAGCCAGGCGCTCTGGCGAATGTCCAGCGGGTCGTCGTGGGCGCCCTGGTGGATCCAGAGTTTCCGATCGACTCCGGCCTTCTTGAGGCCGTCCCAGAGCTGGGACATCTGGATCGGCTTGACGTTCCAGTCGGCGAGGCCGCTCGTCAGGAACACGCTGGCGCGGAACTTCGGCGCGCTCTTGGCGAAGTTCCGCGCGTCCCAGGTGGCGTTGTAGTCGCCGGTCACGCGGTCCATCTTCTTTTCGAGGTCGTGCATGACGGGCGCGCAGACGGCCGGGTCCTTGCGGCTGAGGACGGCCTTGGCGTGCAGGTCCAGGTCCTCGCCCTCCCATCCGTCGGGCGCGACCACTCCGCCGTTGGCGCGGTACTCGTCGTACCAGTTGGAGACGCCGGAGACGGACACGACGGTCTTGAGGGCCGGGACGCGGGTCGCGGCGGCGGCGAGCGGAAGCGTCCCGTCATAGGACTTGCCCGCCATTGCAACGTTCCCGGTCGACCAGCCCGCCCGGACCTTCTTGCCGTTCTCGTCGTAGGCGGTCCCCTTGCCCGCGAGCCATTCGATGACGGACTTCATCCCCTGCGCCTCGTTCGGGCCGACGGCGGTGGGGCAGCCGTCGGAGTCGCCCGTGCCGAGCGTGTCGGCGGCGATGAAGGCGTAACCGCGGGAGACGAAGTAATTGTCGTAGTACGGGAACGCGTAGTTCGCCGGGCCGGGCGGCCCGGGCGGCGGCGTCCATTTCGCGAGGCGCGGATAGTCGGTGACGTCGGCCGGGTGGTAGGGCGGGTCCTGGAGGCCCGCGTAGTACGGGCTGCCCTCGATGATGGAGGCGACCTTCAGTCCGCCGTCCGTCTCCTTCGGACGAGTGACGTAAATGGACACGCGGTCGCGTTTCCCGTCCCCGTCACTGTCCACCGTGGTCTCGACGAACACCTTTTCGCGAACGGCGTCCTTGAAGGAGAAGACGGGTTGCGTCTTGCCGTCCTTGACGACGATGTGAGGACGCGCCGTATCGGCATTGGCGGGCAGTGCGCCCGCCACGAGGCCGGTCAGGCCCGCCAGTGCCGCGACGGGCAGGAGTCTGTGTCTCAACGTCCGCTCCCCTGATCACTGAAAGAAACCTGATCAGCCTTCCGGCGGCGAATGGGGACGGTCAACGGTAATTGTTAACAAACCTGCTGGTTGCGGCGGTGGCGTTTCGTAGGCGGATCCGCGCGCTCAGGCACCGTCAAGAGCGGCGCTTTCGCCGCGCCCGGCGCTCCTGTTCCACGGCGTCGAAGAACCAGTCGGGAAGCCTGCCCTCGGCGCGCAGGAGTTTCCGCTCCGCCGGGCTCAGCCGGTCGGTGACGACGTCGACGGGAATGGCGAACGTCGCGAGCCGCCCGCTGGACGCCTCGTTCGAGATCTTCCGGGCGTCCCCGACCGTGTCGCCCCGCGTCCGGCTCCTGCTGAGGGCGTTGGCCGTGGCGCCAGCGCTGAGGACGCGCAACGGCACCGTCCACCAGGGCGTGGCGCGCCGCGCCAGTTCGGGACGCGCCGCCTCCCACGCCAACCTGGAGTCCTGCAGGGGACGGTTCGGCACCCAGTCCTTCGGACGCGCGACACCCATGGACGCCCTTCCTTCTATTGCGATTCCGCGTCCGAAAGGGAATCAGGAGACGCGGTCGATGATCAGGGGATGGAGGGACGAGGCGCCGCCGATCTCGAACGCGCCGTCCAGCGATTCGAGGGCGCGGGGGATGCGGGACGCGTCGTCGGCGTGCAGGGTGAGGAGCGGCGCGCCCGCGGTGACCGTGTCGCCGGGCTTGGCGTGGCAGACGATCCCCGCGGCCGCGGACACCGGGTCCTCCTTGCGGGCGCGGCCCGCGCCGAGCCGCCACGCGGCGACGCCCACGCCGTAGGCGTCCAGGCCGGTCAGGACGCCGGACGACGGCGCCGTGACCGTGTGCGTCTCGCGCGCGGACGGCAGCGGCGCGTCCGGGTCGCCGCCCTGCGCGGCGATCATGCGGCGCCAGACGTCCATGGCGGAGCCGTCCTTCAGCGCGTCCGCCGGGTCCTTCGCGGTGAGCCCGGCGGCGTCGAGCATCTCCCGGGCCAGCGTCAGCGTCAGCTCCACCACGTCGGACGGCCCGCCGCCCGCGAGCACCTCCACCGACTCCGCGACCTCGACGGCGTTGCCGACCGCCGCGCCGAGCGGCCGGTCCATCGCGGTGAGCAGCGCGGTCGTGCGGACGCCGTGGTCGGCGCCGATCGCGACCATCGTCTCGGCCAGCTCGCGCGCCTGCTCGGCCGTCTTCATGAACGCGCCGGAGCCGACCTTGACGTCCAGGACGAGCGCGCCCGTCCCCTCCGCGATCTTCTTGGACATGATCGAGGACGCGATCAGCGGGATCGACTCCACCGTCCCGGTCACGTCGCGCAGCGCGTAGAGCTTGCGGTCGGCGGGGGCGAGGCCGCCGCCCGCCGCGCAGACCACCGCGCCCGCAGCGCGCAGGACGTCCAGCATCTCCGCGTTCGACAGCGACGCCCGCCAGCCGGGGATCGACTCCAGCTTGTCGAGCGTCCCGCCGGTGTGGCCGAGGCCCCGCCCGGACAGCTGCGGGACGGCCGCCCCGCACGCCGCCACCACCGGCGCCAGCGGCAGCGTGATCTTGTCGCCGACGCCGCCGGTGGAGTGCTTGTCGGTGGTCGGACGGTCGAGCGACGACCAGTCCATCCGCTCGCCGGAGCGGATCATCGCGTCGGTCCAGCGGGCGACCTCCGCGCGGGACATGCCGTTCAGCAGGATCGCCATCGCCAGCGCGGCCATCTGCTCCTCGGCGATCGCGCCGCGCGTGTAGGCGTCGACCGCCCAGTCGATCTGCTCGGGGGTGAGCGCCCCGCCGTCGCGCTTGGCGCGGATGACGTCGATCGCGTCCACCGATCACGCCCTCTCGATCAGGTCGTCGGGGCCGAACGCGTCCGGCAGGACGTCCGACATGGGCAGGATCCCCTTGGTCGTCTCCAGCAGCATGGACGCGCCGCCGTGCTCCCAGAGGAGCTGGCGGCAGCGCCCGCACGGCATCAGCGTCGTCCCGTGCCCGTCGACGACGACGACCGCGAGCAGCCGCGGGTTCTCCGCCGGACGGCCGGGGCCGTGCAGGGCGGACACGAGCCCGCACTCCGCGCACAGGGCGACCCCGTACGCGGCGTTCTCGACGTTGCAGCCGGTGACGATCCGTCCGTCGGCCGCCAGCCCGGCGGCGCCGACCGGGAACCCGGAGTACGGGCAGTAGGCGCGCTTCATCGCGTCCCGCGCGGCGTCGCGCAAGGCGGACCAGTCGATCTCCATGAGGCTCTTCCTTTCTGGGGGGACGACCCCCCAAACCCCCCGAGAGCGCCGACCGGTGGCTTCCACTCCGCTAGCGCTCCGTTCCAGCCACCGGTCAGCGGGCCTCACCCCGCCGATATCGAAGGCCGTTCGCGGCGGGCATTCGCAGCCGCTGGCTCGCGAGGGCCAGGACGAGAAGCGTCGTCAGGTGCGGTGTGAACGACACCAGCTCGCCCGGGACGATCTCGCTCATCAGGAACCAGACCAGCAGCGCCGCCGCCGCGACGAGCGACAGCGCGGCGCCGACGTAGGCGCCCCGCAGCTCGCGGCGGCCGAGGTCGGTGACCACCTCCGGCCGCAGCCGCGTCGCCCGGAACCCCTGCCAGATCGCGACGCCGATCAGCAGCACCGCGACGAACAGCAGCAGCGCGTGGACGGACTGCCCGCCGCCGCGCACGTTCATCGCGTCGGTGTAGCCGAACAGCAGCGACCCGGCGGCGAGCCCGCCCGGCCGCCAGTTCCCGAAGATCATGGCGGCGAGGCCGATGAAGCCGCGGCCGTTGGTCTGGCCGTCCTGGTAGAGGGGGGCGGCGACGGTGACGAGGAACGCGCCCGCGAGGCCGGAGAACCCGCCCGAGATGATGACGGCCGCGTACTTCATCCGGTACACGTGCACGCCGAGCGACTCGGCGGCGTACGGGTCCTCGCCGCAGGACCGGATGCGCAGCCCGAACGGCGTCCGCCACAGGACGACGAAGCTCAGCGGGATGAGCAGCAGCGCCACCAGCGTCAGCAGCGACATGTCGCTGGTCAGCCCGCGCACGATGCCCGCGAGGTCGGACACGAGGAACCAGTGGTGGCGCTCCAGCGAGCCGAGCCAGTCCGGGCTCTCCCAGCCGCCGACCTTCCCGCCGGACAGCACCGGCAGCGTCAGCGTGTTGATCGGGTCGACCGGCGGGGACTGCCGGGGCCCGCCGCCGAGCGCCTTCGCCTCGCCCTTGTCGAAGATCAGCCCGGCGAGGAACTGCGTCAGCCCGAGCCCGAGGATGTTGATCGCGACGCCGGACACGATGTGGTCGACGCCGAACGACACGGTCGCGATCGCGTGCAGCAGCCCGCCGAGCGCGCCGCCGATGATCCCGGCGAGGACGCCGATCCACGGGCCCCACTGGTAGCCGGCCCAGGCGCCCGTCCAGGTGCCGAGGATCATCATGCCCTCAAGCCCGATGTTGATCACGCCGGAGCGCTCGGACCACAGCCCGCCGAGCCCGGCGAGGAAGATCGGGACGGCGAGCCGCAGGGACGCGCTGACCGTCCCGCTGGACGTCACCGGGTCCGCGTCGTCGATCACCCGGACCAGCGACAGCAGCACCAGCAGCCCGGACGCGATCAGCAGGTAGTGCGGCCACCGCAACCGCCGCGCGCCGCTCGCGGCCTTGGCCGGCGAGACCGTCTCCGCCGCCGCGGTCACGACGCCTCCCGGGCCAGGTCGCGGCCGGTGGCCAGTTCGGCGGCGACGGTCCGCTGCTGGAGCCTGATCTCCCAGCGTCTGACCAGCTCGTACACGATGACGACGGTCAGCACGACCACGCCCTGCATCACCCCGACGATCTCCTTCGGCACGTCGACCTCCTGCAGCACGTCGGAGGTCTGGTCGAGGAACGCGAACAGCAGCGCGGCGAGCGCGATGCCCGCCGGATGGTTGCGGCCGAGCAGCGCGACCGTGATCCCGGTGAAGCCGAGCCCGGCCGGGAAGTTCAGCGAGTACTCGTAGGACGCGCCGAGCAGCTCCGGCATCCCGATCAGCCCGGCCACCACGCCGGACGCGATCATCGTGTAGACGATCATCCGCCGGGCGTTGACCCCGCTCGCCTGCGCGGCGGACTGCGACAGCCCCGACACCTTCAGGTCGAACCCGAACCGGGTGTAGTTGATCACGACCCAGAACACGACGCCGACGACGATCGCGAGCGGCAGCAGGCCGTACACGTCGCCGGGCAGGTCGATCCCGATCGAGGACAGGAAGCCGTTCAGGGATCCGACGCGCCCGTCCGACGGGATCTTCGGGGTCGCGACGTTGTTGCTGCCCGGCCGCAGCTCGGCGAGCCGCTGGTCGTTCAGCAGGTAGGCGATCAGCCCGGTCGCGATCGCGTTCAGCATGATCGTGGACAGCACCTCGCTGACCCCGCGCGTCACCTTCAGCACGCCCGCGATCGCCGCCCACAGCCCGCCGACCACCATCGCCGCGACGATCACCAGCAGCTGGCCGAGCGGCGCGGGCAGCGTGAGCGCGCCGCCGAGCGCGGCGGCGAGGAACGCGGCCAGCCGATACTGGCCGTCCACGCCGATGTTCAGCAGCGCCATCCGGAACCCGATCGCCACCGCGACCGCGGACAGGTAGTAGCGGGTCGCGCGGTTGACGATGTCGACGATCGAGTTGCTGGTCGTGCCGTAGTCGATCATGCTCTGGATGGAGCTGACCGGGTCGGCGCCGGTGACCCGCAGCAGGATCATCGTGATGCCGAGCGAGATCAGCAGCGCCAGCACCGGCGCGCCGATCCGCAGCCCGAGGCCGCGCGGGCCGAGCCCGCGCAGGATCGCCTTCCACGCGGGCACCGGCTCCGGCACCTCCGGCGGGCCCGGCGCGTCCGGCGACTTCGCGGCGAGGTCCGGGTCCTTCGGGTCGCTCATGTGGCGGCTCCCGCGCCGGTCATCGCGGCGCCCAGGTCCTCGGGGGTGACGGTGCGGGGGTCGACCTCGGCGACCAGCCGTCCCCGCAGGATCACGTGCAGGGTGTCGGACATACCGATGAGTTCCTCAAGGTCGGCGCTGATCAGCAGGACGGCCAGCCCGGCGGCCCGGGCCTGCCGCAGGTGGTCCCAGATCGCGGCCTGGGCGCCGACGTCGATGCCGCGCGTCGGGTGCGCGGCGATCAGCAGGTGCGGGTCGCCGGACATCTCCCGGCCGACGATCAGCTTCTGCTGGTTGCCGCCGGACAGCGCGGCGGCGGGCACCTCGATGCCCGGCGTCCGGACGTCGTAGTCGCGGACGATCCGGGTCGTGTCGCGGCGGGCGCCGCGCCGGTCCGTCCACGGGCCGCGCACGTTCGGCCGCTGCGTCTGGTGGCCCAGCATGCGGTTCTCCCACAGCGTCGCCTCCAGGACGAGCCCGTGCCGGTGCCGGTCCTCCGGGATGTAGGCGATGCCCGCCTCGCGGCGCCGCCGGGTCGGCCAGTGGGTGACGTCCTCCCCGCCGTAGCGGATCGTTCCGGAGTCGGCGTGCCGGACGCCCATGATCGTCTCGATCAGCTCGGACTGCCCGTTGCCCTCGACGCCCGCCAGCCCGACGATCTCGCCGCGCCGGATGCGCAGGGACACCTCGTCCACGACGGGGCGCCCCTCCGGGGTGAGGACGGTCAGCCCGGCGACGTCGAGCTGGACCTCCTCGGTCACGGTCGATTCGCGGAGCTCCGGGGTGGGCAGCTCCGATCCGACCATCAGCTCGGCCAGCCGCCGGGACGTGACCTCCCCCGGGTCGAGCCGGGTCGCGACCGTGGTCCCGCGCCGGATCACCGAGATGGTGTCGGCGACGGTCAGCACCTCGTCCAGCTTGTGCGAGATGAACAGCACGGTCAGGCCCTCGGCCCGCAGCTCCCGCAGGTTGCCGAACAGCTCGTCGACCTCCTGCGGGACGAGTACCGCCGTCGGCTCGTCCAGGATCAGGACGCGGGCGCCCCGGTACAGCACCTTGAGGATCTCGACGCGCTGCCGCTCGCCGACGCCGAGCGTCTCGACCAGCACGTCCGGATCGACGTGCAGCCCGTAGGCCCGCGACATCTCGGTGATCCTCGCGCGGGCGGCGGCGAAGTCGATCCGGCCGCGCCGCCACCCGGCGCCGCGCGGCTCGGCGCCCAGCACCACGTTCTCCAGGACGGTCAGGTTGTCCGCCAGCTTGAAGTGCTGGTGGACCATGCCGATGCCGCGGGCGATCGCGTCCGCCGGGGTGCGGAAGGAGACCTGCTCGCCCTCGACCTCGATCGTCCCCTCGTCCGGCTTCTGCATGCCGTAGAGGATCTTCATCAGGGTGGACTTGCCGGCGCCGTTCTCACCGCACAGCGCGTGCACCTCGCCGCGCTCGATCGTGAGGTTGATGTCGCGGTTCGCCACCACACCGGGGAACCGCTTGGTGATCGATGTCAGCCGCACGGCCGGCACCTGCTCAGGCACGAGTGCCCCTCCTCCCGCCTCGGATCCTGGACGCGCGCCGCCCCGCCGCCGCGCCGGGCCGCGCCGGGCGCCATCGGCGGATGGCGCCCGGCCGCGCCGCTCCGGCCGGACGGGAAGGGGTCAGGCCTTCGTCGGAACCGTGATCTTGCCGCCGACGACGTCGGCCTTCAGCTCGTCCAGCTTCGCCTTGATGTCGTCGACGTTGCCGCCGGTCGTGGAGTAGCCGACACCGTCGTTCTTCAGGTCGTACTGCTTGGTGCCGGCCTGGAAGGTGCCCTTCGCGACGCTCTCCACGAAGTCGTACACGGCGAGGTCGACGTGCTTGAGCATCGAGGTGAGGATGTGCTGCTTCGCCCCGGCGACCGCGGGCTGGTTGTACTGGTCGGAGTCGACGCCGATGGCCCACTTGCCGGCCGCGCCCACCGTGTTGATCACGCCGATCCCGGCGCCGCCCGCGGCGTGGTAGATGACGTCCGCGCCCGCGTCGAGCTGGCCCTTCGCGGCCTCGTTGCCGAGCCCGGTGTCCTTGAAGCCGTTGAAGTTCGGCGGCTGCGTCAGGTACTTCGGCGGCAGGATCTTGATGCCCGGCTTCGCCTTCTTCGCCCCGGCCTGGTACCCGGCGAAGAACTTCTGGATCAGCGGGACGTTGACGCCGCCGATGAACCCGATCGTCCCGGACTTGGACTTCAGCGCCGCCGCCGCGCCGACCAGGTACGAGCCCTGCTCCTCGGCGAAGCACGCGCCGCTGACGTTCGCGCCCTCGACCTTGCACTGGTCGGCGTCCACGACGAGGAACTTGGTGTTCGGGAAGTCCTTGGCGACCTTGACGATCGAAGCCGTGTAGGCGAAGCCGACGCCGATGACCGGGTTGTAGCCCTTGTTCGCCAGCAGCCGCAGGCGGGACTCCTTGTCAGCGTCCGGCTCGTCCGGCTTGGCGGAGATCTCCTCGGTCTGGACGCTCAGGTCCTGCTTGGCCTTGTCCAGCCCGGCGGCGGCGGAGTCGTTGAACGACTGGTCGCCGCGCCCGCCGATGTCGAAGGCGAGCCCGATCTTGAGGGTCTTCTTGCCGTCCTTGTCGTCGCCGCCGCTGTCGGCCTTCTTGCCGCCGCACGCGGAGGCCGTGAGCGTCAACGCCGCACCCGTGAGAGTGACGAGCGAAATCTTCAATCCACGGCGCAAGGTAGCGCTCCTTCCGTTCCCCACCCACGGTCCGGCGACCGGTACGGTCACCGAAATCGATCGGACGCTACCCCGCGAATGCGGGCAAACTTCCCGCGTGCACCGTTTCGCAACAGCTCCGTTACCAAGGCGTACGCATATCGCCACAGGTCAGCACCCCAGGTCAGGGCACGGACGGCCGCTCCCGGCCAGCGAGGAGTCGCGGAGACGGAGATTACCCGGAGTGAGCGTGTCCGCAGGGTGAGTGTTCGCTGCGCGGGACCGCCACTCCAGGTCTTACCTCGGGCCGTTGGCCCAGGTCGTCATGACGCCGTCGGCTAGGCAAGGGCGGCGCCCTCGATCGGCTCGGCGTCGCCCGGACGCCCGCCCTCCCACAGCGCGGTCAGCGCGGTCGCGCTCAGCACCCGGACGCCGACCGCGAGGCAGCGCTCGTCGACGTCGAAATCGCCGCGGTGCAGGTCGTACTCGCCCGGCGAGCCGGGGGTGCGGACGCCGAGCCGGGCGAGCGCGCCCGGGATCGACTCCAGGTACCAGCCGAAGTCCTCGCCGCCGAGGCTCTGCGGGGTCGGGACGACGCCCTCCTCGTCGATGACCTGCGCGGCCGCGTCGCGGAACATCTGCACGCTGGCCGCCTCGTTCACGGTCGGCGGGACGCCCCGGACGTACTCCAGCGACGCCTCCACGTCGTAGGCGGCGGCGACCGACTGGAGCAGCGCCTTCATCATCTCGGGGGCGCGGTGCCAGGCGTCGTCGTCGAGGCAGCGGACCGTTCCCTCGGCGATGCCGTCGTCCGGGATCGCGTTCGCGACGGACCCGGCCGACACCCGTCCCCACACCAGCGACAGGCTGGAGCGCGGGTCGACCCGCCGCGACAGCGCGGACGGCAGCTCGGTGACGATCTTGGCGAGCGCGTACACGAGGTCGGCGGTCAGGTGCGGCCGGGCGGTGTGCCCGCCGGGCCCGGTGACCTTGACGTACACCTTGTCGCAGGCCGCGGTGATCGGGCCGGTGCGCAGGCCGAGCTGGCCGACCTCGATGCGCGGGTCGCAGTGCAGCGCGAACGCGCGGTCGACGCCGACGATGCCGCCCGCCGCCATCACGTCGAGCGCGCCGCCCGGGGTCTCCTCGGCGGGCTGGAACAGCAGCCGGACGCGGCCGGGCAGCAGCCCCGCCTCCGCCTGCTGGGCGAGGAACAGGCCCGCGCCCAGCACCATCGCGGTGTGGACGTCGTGGCCGCACGCGTGCGCGACGCCGGGGACCGTCGAGCGGTAGGGGGCCTTCTCCTTCTCGTCCTGGAGGGGAAGGGCGTCGATGTCGGCGCGCAGCGCGACCGTGGTGCCGTCGGCGGGGCCGATGTCGCAGAACAGCCCGGTGCCCTTGGGGAGGATCACCGGCCGCAGGCCCGCCGCGCGCAGCCGCTCGGCGAGCTTGCGGGTGGTGCGGTGCTCGGCGTAGCCGAGTTCGGGGTGCATGTGCAGGTCGCGGCGGAACGCGATCAGCTCGTCCTCGTGCGCGGCGAGGAACGCGTCGAGCTGCGGCTGCAGCACCGCGCCGCCGAGCACGGCCGAGCCCGCGGACGCCGCGCCCGGGACGGCCGGGGTCGGCACGATGCGGCCGGTCACGCTCTCGTCGGCGGGGTTCTCGGCGGCGAGCGTCTCGGCGGGCAGCGAACCGCGGGCGGTCTCGGCCGCCTCCCCCGCCCCCGCGCCGGGCGCGCCCGCGCCGTGGGCCTCGGTGCCGCGGGCCCCCGGGCCGGTCGGCCCCGAGGCGGCGGGCGGCTCAAGGCCGGGCATCACCCCTGGTGCCGGGTGTGGTGTCATGTGCGCCCCCTGTGCGACGGCGGAGCCGAAGGGTCTCCGCCCGGTGGTGTCGGTGTTCGCTTCGGTGCCCGCGTCCCGGCCCGCCCCGCGGCCGGTCTCGCGTTCTGCCCCACGTCCTGCCTCGCGGACCGCGTCCCCGGGGTCGGACCCGCGTCCGGCCGGGTCCTCACGCTCCGGCATGTGCGACCTCCCCCAGTGTGACGAACCTGTCCTCCGCGAGCTCTGTGATCGCAGCGTCGACGATGTTCTCCAGCGTCCCGCCCTCGGCGCGGATCGCGCGCTGCCGCTCGTACGGCGCCCCGTGCTCCAGTACCTCCCCCGCGACCTTGAGCTCCTCGGCGCAGCCGAGCCGGTCGGCGACCGGCTCCAGTTCCCTGATCAGCTCGTAGAGGTCGTCTCGCAGCGGGGCGGTGCTCCCAGTGTCGTCGGTGATGACGATGGCGTCGAGCCCGTACCGGGTGGCGCGCCACTTGTTGTCGCGGACGACCCACGCCGCCGGCCGCGGGAGCGTGTACCCGCGGTCGAGCTGCTGCTCGAACAGCGTGACCAGGCTCTGGCACAGCGCCACCGCCATGCCGACCTCGCGCATGGTGGGGATCCCGTCGAACATCCTGATCTCGACCGTGCCGAAGTCGGGATGCGGGCGGATGTCCCACCACACCTCTTTGATGCTCCTTATGGTTCCCGAACGCAGGAGCGTGTCCATGTAATCCTCGAACGCGGCCCAGTCGTCCAGGAGGTGGGGCGGACCGGCCGTCGGGAGCTGGCCGAACACGACCGCGCGGCTGGACGCGAGCCCCGTGTCGCTGCCCTTCCAGAACGGGCTGGACGCGGTGAGCGCGAGGAAGTGCGGTAGGTAGGCCGACAGCGCGTTCACGATCGGGATCGCCTTCGCGCCGTCGGAGACGCCGACGTGCACGTGGACGCCGAACGTCTGGATGCGGCGGGCGAGCCACTGCATCTCCTCGATCAGCTCGGCGTAGCGCCGCGTGGGCGCCATCACGGCGTCCCGCCAGTCGCTGATCGGGTGGGTGCCGGTGCAGGCCAGCGCGATGCCGCGGTCGGCGGCGGCGGACCGGAGGGCGGTGAGGGTCCCGGCGAGGTCGGCCTTGGCCTCGGCGACGGTGTGCCGGATCCCGGTCACGACCTCGACCGTGGACTCCATCAGCTCGTGCCGGACGGGCGGGTTGTCGCCGTTCTCGCTGAGCGACGGCAGGGCGGCGAGCACCTCGCGTGCGTCCTGCCGCAGGTGCCTGGTCTCCGCATCGACGAGCTGGATCTCCCACTCGACGCCCAGCGTCGCCCCGTCCGATGCGTTGAAGTCAATGGCCACGGCCAACCTCCGTCCACAATCCTTGCAGGTCGTTGCGTGGCACGTGGCGCAATTCAGCCAGCGGGTCCCTAAGCCTGGACAAACGCCGGTCCAGGTCACGTGTTCGTTCCATGATGGCGTCCGTGCTCCCCGCCCTGCCGGGTCTCATGCCCTTTGCGGATCAATTGACTCATGCGGAGGGTCGGCGGGCATCCCGTGCCATACTTTTCGGTCATTGATCTTGTCTGGGGCACCATCCGATCGAACTAGTCAGTGCGTCCCAAAATACCTGCGGCGACTAAGCGTAACGGATAGGGGGCGTCCGTTACATACCGTGCACCACCGGAGTGCGTCCGGCGTCGTGTACGTCCTGCGCTTGCCGTGTTCATGTTCGGGTACCCCTTCGCCGGATACGTCGCCTAGTCTTCGGGGGAGTCATGGGCGGTACGCGCATGCGCGTGGGGAGCGATCGGGCTTCCACGGGATCAAGGAGCGTCGGAAGCTTGCGAGCAGAGCGACGGGAGCGGACGGACGTCCGCCGCGCCGTGACGATGATCACCGTGCCGCTGACCGCGGTCGCCCTGACCGCGGGGCCCGTCCTCGTGGCGGCGCCCGCGACCGCGGCGCCGACGGCCGCGGGGCCCACGGCCGACCCGGCGGGCCCGCTCGGCGGCCCGCAGCTCGCCGGCCGCGGCGTCGTCGTCAACCGGGCGCCCGGCGTGCCCGCGCTGCCGAAGATCAACGCGGGCTCCTACGTCGTCGCGGACGCCGACACCGGGGACGTCCTCGCCGCCAAGGACGCGCACGGCCGGTACCTCCCGGCCAGCACGATCAAGACGCTGACCGCGCTGGCGCTGATCCCGAAGCTGGACGCGAAGCGCCTCGTCCGGCCGTCGCAGCACGCCTGCGACGTGGAGGGCACCAAGGTCGGGCTGACGCCGAAGATGCAGTACAAGGTCTCCGACCTGTTCCACGCGATGCTGATGATGTCGGCCAACGACGCCGCGATGACGCTGGCCGAGGCCAACGGCGGCATGCGCAAGACGCTCGCCGACATGAACGCCGAGGCGAAGCGGATCAACGCGCACGACACCCTCGCCGGGTCGCCGAACGGGCTCGACACCGACCTCGGGCTGAACGTCCGCACCCAGCACACGTCGGCGTACGACCTGGCGCTCGTCCTGCGCGAGGGGATGCGGAACCCGGCCTACCTGTCCTACATGCGGGCGATCGACTTCAAGTTCCCGGCTCCGCCGACCAAGAAGGAGCTCAAGAAGGGCAAGAAGGTCGGCGGGTACCCGATCCACACCCACAACCACATGCTGCCGGGCGAGCGCGAGGCGTACGCCGGGATGATCGGCGGCAAGAACGGGTACACGGTCGCCGCGCAGCAGACGTTCGTCGCCGAGGCGCGGCGCGGCGGGCACACGGTCGTGATCGCGCTGATGAAGGCGGACCGGCCGCCGTCCCCGTACGCGGCCAAGCTGCTCGACTGGGGCTTCGCCGCGCGCGGCAAGGTGCAGCCGGTGGGCGTCCTCGTCGCGCCCGGCACCCCGAAGAGCTCGGAGAAGGACCGCGCCGACGGCATGCTGCCGGACGAGCCGCTCGCCTCCAACGGCACCGACCGGCTGTGGCTGCTCGTCGGCGGCGGGACGGTGGGCGCGCTGCTGGCGATCGCCGTCCTGTTCGTGGTGCTGCGGCGGCGCAGGCGGCTTGAGGGCCCGCGGTACCGGTCGGCGGCGGCGTCCGACGACCCCGGCCGCTGACCCCGCGCCCATCCTTCGGCCTGCGGTAAAGGTTCGTTCCCCGCCGGTCGCGGACGCTGGCCCGCGCGCCCGGGCGGGCCTAGGCTCGCGGTGGCGGGAAGGCGCGAGGGAAAGCGCGAAGGGAAGCCCGGCATGTCCGACATGTACGTCTGCACGTCCGACCGGCCCGCGCTCGAACATCCGAACGTCGCCCTGCTGAAGGACGGCTACACCGCCTTCGCCAAGGGCGACATGGGCCTGATCCGGGGGCTGCTCGCCGACGACGTCGTCCACCGCGTCCCGGGAAACGGGCCGCTCGCCGGGGAGTACCGGACGCCCGCCGAGGTGCTCGGCTTCTACGTCCGGCTGTTCGAGCTGTCCGGCGGGACGTTCCGCGCCGAGCCGTACGCGGTGATGGCGAACGAGGAGTACGGGGCGGCGCTCGTCCAGACCTACGCCGAGCGGCCGGGGCGCGTCCTCGACGGCCGCGCCGTCGACCTGTTCCGCCTCGCCGGCGGCCGGATCACCGAGATCCGGACGCTGGCCGAAGATCAGTACGCCGACGACGCCTTCTGGTCCTGACCCGGCGACGGCGGTTTCACCTCGGGCCGCGGCTCGGCCTCGGCCGGCGGTGCCGGCGCCGGCTCCTCGGCCGCCGCCAGCGCGTTGGCGTCCGGGCCGAGCCCGGCGTCGGCGTCGGCCGTGAGGACGACGCGGCGGGTCGCCGTCCAGGCGGCGACGAACAGCGTGAACCGGGACACGATGTTGATCCACACCATCAGCCCGACCAGGACGGCGAACGTGCCGTAGACGGGGTTCTGCGTCGTCCGCGCGAGGAGCAGCGAGGCGGTCTGCTTGAGGACCTCGAACCCGACCGCGCCGAACAGCGCGCCCCGGAAGATCCGCCGCCACGGCGCCCGCGTCCCCGACAGCCGGGTGAACAGCACCAGGAAGATCACGGTGTTGAACGCGGTCGCGCAGGCCAGCGACAGCAGCCGCAGGACGGTGCCCGCGCCGGGGACGTCCTGCAGCCCGACCCAGCCGAGGACGGTGTGCGTCGCCGACGTCGTCACCGTCGAGACCGCCATCCCGCAGATCAGCACGACGCCGAGGAACGCGAGGACGCCCACGTCCCACACCCGCTTGACGGCGAAGTTCCCGCCGCCGCCCGGCTCGTACCCCCACATGTCGCGCAGCGCCTCGCGCAGCACCTGCACCCAGCCCTGCCCGGTGACGAGCAGCGCGACGAGCCCGATGATCCCGACCGCCGTCTTGGACTGCGCGATCTGCTCGACCTGGAGGTCCTCGGACAGGCCGGGCAGCAGCGAGTTCACCGCCCGGACGAAGTAGTCGCGCGCCTGCGCGCTGATCCCGACGAGGTAGCCGAGCAGCGCGTACGCGAGCGCCAGCAGCGGGAAGAAGGACAGGAACCCGTAGCAGGTGAGGGCGGCGGCGAGCCGGTCGCCGCGCCGCTCCTGGTAGCGCCGCAGCGCCCGCGCCTGGTGGTCGACCCAGCGCCACCGCGCGCGGGCGCCGCGCAACGCGTCCTTCGCGCCGCCGAAAAGGGCGTCGGCCTTCCGCTGGACCCCGCTGATCGCCTGGCGCATGTACCGCAACGTACCCGGATGCGGTAACTCGATGCGGCAGACCGTAATCGAGTGGTAAACGACCGTCCGTGACCAGCGCGGACGGGCGCCGACGCGCTCGGCGGGCTCAGCCGCGGAAGACGAAGTCGCGCTGGGGGCGCCACACGCCGTCCAGCCCGTGCTCGTACAGGGCGAAGCCCCACACGTCGAAGTCGGCGCTGTAGGACGCCAGATCCTTGAACGCGCGGTCCATGACGTCGTCCGGGAGGTGGTGGGCGATCGTCACGTGCGGGTGGTACGGGAAGGGCAGCGGCCGGGCCAGCGGCCCCGACAGAACCCTTGCCTGGACGCGCTCGCAGCCGCCGATTCCTTCGGCGAGCGCGACGAACACGACCGGTGAGACCGGTCGGAACGTTCCGCTGCCGCGGAGCTTGATCTGGAACGGCCGCTCGGTGCGCGCGATCTCCCTGAGGTGCTCCTCGATGGCGGCGAGTTCGTCGTCGCCGACCTCGGTCGGCGGCAGCAGCGTGATGTGCGTCGGGATGGCGTGCGCCATCGGGTCGCCGAACGAGGCGCGCCTGGCCTGCAGGAACGCGCCGTGCGGGTCGGGGATCGGGATGGCGACGCCGATCGCGCGCACTCCCCCGCCGGGCGCGGCGGGCACAGGGGACACAGCAGGCACAGGGGGCACAGCGGACGCGGCGGCCGCGGGGGGCACCTCGTTCGGGCCCTCCGCGGCTCCGTCGCGGGGCGTTCCGGGGGGTGCGGGGGGGCGCCCCCCCGCATCGTTCGCGCGCGCCGGACGGTCAGCGGCCACGTCCCACGAATCCCACCCGTTCGCGCACGGTCTCCATCGTCCGCGCGGCGACCTCGGACGCGCGGTCCGCGCCCCGCCGGAGCAGCGCGTCGAGGTGCCGCTCGTCGTCCAGCAGCGTGAGCGTGCGCTCCCTGATCGGCGCGAAGGTGTCGAGGACGACCTGCGCGAGGTCCTTCTTGAACTGCCCGTACCCGGAGCCCGCGTAGCGCTTCTCCAGGTCGGGCACGGAGGCGCCCTCCAGCGCGGAGTAGATCCGCAGCAGGTTGGTGACCCCGGGCTTCTTCTCCTCGTCGTAGACGACCTCGGAGCCGGTGTCGGTGACCGCGCGCATGATCTTCTTGCGCATGGGGCCGGGCTCCTCCAGGACGTCGATGATCCCCTGCGGGGACGACGCCGACTTGCTCATCTTGGCGTCCGGCTCCTGCAGGTCGGTGATCTTCGCGGCGCCGGGCGGGATGTGCGCCTCGGGCAGCACGAACGTCTCCCCGAACCGGTGGTTGAAACGCTGCGCGAGCGTCCGGGTCAGCTCCAGGTGCTGGCGCTGGTCCTCGCCGACCGGCACCCGCAGCGCCCGCTCGCCCTCGCCCGGCTCGGGCGAGTACAGCAGGATGTCGGCGGCCTGGAGGATCGGGTAGGTGAACAGGCCGACGCTCGTCCCGCCCGTGCCCTGCTTGGCCGACTTGTCCTTGAACTGGGTCATCCGCCCGGCCTCGCCGAACCCGGTGAGGCAGCCGAGCACCCAGGCCAGCTCCGCGTGCTCGGGGACGTGGCTCTGCACGAACACGGTGGCGCGGTCGGGGTCGAGGCCCATCGCGAAGAGCTGCGCGGCGGCGACCAGCGTCCGGCGGCGCAGCACGGCGGGGTCGTGCTCGACGGTGATCGCGTGCAGGTCGACCACGCAGTAGAAGGCGTCGTGCGTGTCCTGCATGGCGACCCACTGCCGCAACGCGCCCAGGTAGTTGCCGAGGTGGAACGAGTCGGCGGTGGGCTGGATGCCGGACAGCACGCGCGGGGTGAGCGCGCCGCCGGGCCGGGACGCGCCGGGAGCGGCGGGGCTGGACGCTTCGGACATGTGCACGGACCGATTCTCTCAGGCGCCGCCCGAGGCGCCGCCGCGGGTGGCCCCACCCGGCGCGCGGCCCGCCGCCCGCCCGCTGCCGCCGCCGGTCGCGGGACCGGTGGCGGAGCCGGAGGCGGCCGGGCCCGTGCCGGCGGGACCGGTCGCGGCCTGGCCGGTGGCGGCGGGGCCGACGGCCGCCCGCGGGGTCGCGGGCGGCGTGCCGGGCGGCGCCGCCGCGGCCTGCGGCGGCGTCGCCCGCGGGGTGACGCGCACGCGGGCCACCCGGCGGCCGTCCATCCGGGCCACCGCGAGGCGGTGCCCGGCGGCGTCCACCGAGTCGCCCTCGGCGGGCACGCGGCGGAGCACCGCCATGATGTGCCCGGCGACCGTCTCGTAGGGCCCGGCGGGCAGCCGGATACCGGTCTCGGCGGCGAAGTCGTCGAGGTTGAGCAGGCCGTCGACCTCGACCACGCCGCCGTGCAGGCGCCGCGCCTGCGCGTCCTGGACATCATATTCGTCGCGGATGTCGCCGATGAGCTCCTCCACGAGGTCCTCCAGGGTGACGATCCCGGCCACGCCTCCGTACTCGTCCATGACGATCGCGAGGTGGCAGCCCTCGCGGCGCATCTCCGACAGCGCGGGCAGGACGCGCTTGGTCGGCGGCAGGAACTTCACCGGCCGCACCAGCTCGCCCACGGGGGCGTCCGCCGCGGGCGGGTCCGGGGCCAGCAGGTCGCGGATGTGGACGAACCCGATCACCTCGTCGTGCGAGTCGCGGCAGACCGGGAACCGGGAGTGCGGGCTCCCGGCGGCGGCCCGCGCGGCGTCCGACAGCGGCTGCGCGGCGTCCAGGAACACGACCTCGGTGCGCGGGACGAGCACCTCCCGCAGCGGCCGCTCCCCCGCCGCGAACACCTCCTCGATCAGGGCGCGCTCGTCCGGGGTCAGCTGGGTGTTCCGGGCGACGAGCGCCCGCATCCGCTCCGCGGTCAGCTCCTCGCGCAGCGTGTCGGGGTCGGCGCCCGACAGCCGCACGACGAGGTCGGCCGCGCCCGACAGCAGCCACAGCAACGGCCGGGCGGCCCCGCTGGGCCGCCGCGACGGCGTCCCGTCCATGACTTCAGCGTTCCCCGTCCCGTGTTGCGGATAGCCTGGCCTGACCCCGCCGTAAGAGAGTCGTCTCATGGAGGTCCATTCGTGAAGCTGCTCGTCACCGGAGGCGCCGGCTACATCGGCAGCGTCGTCTCCGCTCTTCTCCTGGAGGCGGGGCACGAGGTCGTCGTGCTCGACGACCTGTCCACCGGGCACGAGGACGCGGTGCCGGAGGGCGCCCGGCTGGTGCGCGGCACGCTCCGCGACACCGCGGCGGACGTCCTCGCGGGCGCCGGGTTCGAGGCCGTCCTGCACTTCGCCGCGAAGTCCCTGGTCGGCGAGTCCGTGCAGAAGCCCGGCCTGTACTGGGACAAGAACCTCGGCGAGTCGCTGGCCCTGCTGGAGGCGATGCGCGTCGCGGGCGTCCCGCGGATCGTGTTCTCCTCCACGGCCGCGACGTACGGGGAGCCGGAGTCGACGCCGATCCTGGAGACCGACCCGACCCGTCCGACGAACCCGTACGGGGCGTCCAAGCTGGCGATCGACACGGCCCTCGCCGAGTACGCGCGACTGCACGGCCTCGGCGGCGTGTCGCTGCGGTACTTCAACGTGGCGGGCGCCTACGGGCGGCACGGCGAGCGCCACGCGGTCGAGACGCACCTGATCCCGAACGTGCTGAAGATCGCGCAGGGCGACGGCGACGCCGTGAAGATGTTCGGCGACGACTACCCGACGCCGGACGGGACGTGCGTCCGCGACTACATCCATGTGACCGACCTCGGCCGTGCCCACCTGCTCGCGCTGGACGCGTGCGCGCCCGGCTCCCACCAGATCTTCAACCTCGGCAGCGGGACGGGCAACTCCGTCCGCGAGGTCGTCGAGGCGTGCCGCGAGGTGACCGGCCGCGAGATCCCGGCCGAGGTGGCGCCGCGCCGCGACGGCGACCCGGCGGTGCTGGTCGCCTCGTCCGAGAAGATCCGGGCCGAGCTCGGCTGGAAGCCCGAGCGCGACCTGCGCACCATGATCGACGACGCGTGGACGTTCCTGCGCTCCCGGTGACCGGGGCGCTCGAAGCGGCGTTCGCGGACGCGTTCGGGCGCGCGCCCGAGGGCGTCTGGCGGGCGCCGGGACGCGTGAACCTGATCGGCGAGCACACCGATTACAACGACGGGCTCGTCCTGCCGTTCGCCATTTCGCAGGGGATCTCCGTCGCGGGGGCGCGGCGCGACGACGGCGTGGTCGAGGTCCGGTCGCGGCAGGCGGCGACGGCGGTGTCCGCGCCGGTCGGCGGCGGGACGGTCGTGTCCGAGGGCTGGCCCGCCGACCGCGCCTGGGCCGCCTACCCGGTCGGCGTCGCGCGGGTGCTGCGCGAGCGCGGGACGGGCGGCGCGTCCCTGCTGATCGACTCCGACCTGCCGCGCGGCGCGGGCCTCGCGTCGTCGGCGGCGCTGGAATGCGCGACCGCGCTGGCCCTGTGCGACCTGCACGGGGTGCGGATCGACCGTCCCGAGCTGGCCCGGCTGGCGCAGCGCGCCGAGAACGAGCAGGCCGGGACCCCCTGCGGGCCCATGGACCAGGCGGTGTCCCTGCTGTGCGAGGCCGGGCGCGCGCTGCTGCTCGACTGCCGCAGCGGGCTGTCGTCGCGCGTGCCGCTCGACCCGGCCGCCGCCGGGCTGGCGCTCATCGTCGTCGACACCCGCGCCGCGCACGCGCTGACCGGCGGCGAGTACGGGCGCCGCCGCGCCGAGTGCGAGGAGGCCGCCGCGCTGCTCGGCGTCCCCGCGCTCCGCGACGTGACGGACCTGCCCGCCGCGCTCGGCGCGCTCCGCGATCCGGTGCTGCGGCGGCGCGTCCAGCACGTCGTGACCGAGAACCACCGGGTCGAGGCCGCCGTGGGCCTGCTGCGCGCCGGGGCCGCCGCCGAGCTCGGCGCGATGCTGAACGCGTCGCACCTGTCGCTGCGCGACCAGTTCGAGGTGTCCTGGCCGGAGGCCGACGCGGCCGTCGACGCCGCCCTGCGCGCGGGCGCGCGCGGCGGGCGCATGATCGGCGGCGGGTTCGGCGGGTCGGTGCTCGTCCTCGCCCCGGCGGGCCGGGCGGACCGGGTCAGGGACGCCGTCGCCGCCGCCTACGACCGGCGCGGCTGGGCGTCCCCCCGGTTCATCGACGCCGTCCCGTCCGGGGGCGCGGACCGCCTCAGCCCTCCGGGTCCTCCGCCAGCGCGGCCCTGATGTCGTCGCGGAGGGTCGCGGCCTCCTCGGCCGGGCCCTTCTCGTCCAGGGCGGTGAAGCCGTCCACGGCGGCGGACGCGTGCTCGGCTGCCTCCTGGAGCCGTCCCGCCTGGGCGAGGATGCGGGACTGGTCGTAGGACAGCAGCGCCGTCTCCCAGATCCGGGCGGGCTCGTTGTCGGCGGGCAGCCCGGCCAGCGCGGCGCGGGCCGTCTCCGCCGCCGTGACGGCGCCGTCCCGGTCGCCGCTCCACAGCAGGCACATCGCGTACCGGCGGCGGGTGCGGACGACGCCGTACGGGTCGCCCGCCTTCTCGTACGCGGCGGCCGCCTCGGCGTACCGCTCGGCGGCCTGGGCGTCGCGGTCGAGGTCGGTGAGGACGTCGGCGGCCTCGTTGAGGAAGTGCGCGACGGCGTCCGGACGCCCGGCCTCGGCGGCGTCCTCGGCCAGCGCCTCGAACGACACGGCGGCGTCCGCCTCGCGCAGCTCCTTCTGCGCGTGCGCGAGGATCAGGCGGCAGCGGCGCTCCGCGTCGGGGTCGCCCGCGTCGGCGAACCCGGGCAGCGCGGGCAGCGCCTCCTCGGCGGTCTCGGCCGCCTCCAGGTGCCGGCCGGTCGACAGGTACGCGGCGGCGAGGTCGACCCGGAGGTGGACGGCCCGCATCGGCATGCCCTCGGCCGTCCAGCCCGCGATGCCCTCGACGAGGTCGGGGATCGCGTCGCCCGGACGGTCCTTGGCCAGCAGCGCCAGCCCCCGCTCGGTGTGCGCCGCCGCCCGCATCGGGGACGGCCCGGCGAGCGCGCCGAGCGCCTCGTCGAACAGCGCGAACGTCTCGTCGTCCGCGCCGCCCTCGCGGCGGGCGAGGGTGCGGGCGAGCAGGAGCGCGGGCGCGGCGACCTCCTCGCGGTCCTCGGACCCGCGCGCCGCCTCCGCGGATTTGCGCAACGCGGCGACCGCGTCGTCCACCTCCCCGGACATCAGCAGCGCCTGCGCGCGGACGAACCAGTACTCGCCCGCCCGGTCGGCGCCGTCGCCGTCCAGGCCGGCCCGGTCGAGCACGGCGAGCGCCTCGGCGGGCTGCTCCAGCTCCACGTGCGCGGTCGCGAGCCGCAGGAGCGTCCCGACCGCGTCGCCCTCCCCGGTCGGGTGCGCCGCGAAGTACTCGGCGGCGGCGGCCATGTCGGCGAGGCCGCGCCCCTCGCCCGCCTTCGCGCGCATCGCGCCGAGGCGGCTGAGGACCCGGTGCCGGTTCGCCTCGTCGCCCAGTTCCTCGAACATCGCGAACGCGCGTTCCCAGCAGTCGACGGCGGCCTGGTCGCGGTTCGCCACGGCGTGCTGGACGCCCTCGCCGTCCAGGCGGCGGGCCCGCTGCAGCGGCGTCGGCTCCGCCGTCTCGGCGAGGACGTCGAACCGCCGCCACGCCGCCATCGCGCGGTCCAGGCCGGGCCGGTTGCGCCGCGCGTCGGCGATGTCGAGCAGCGCGTCGAAGTCGTCGATCGAGCCGAGGTCGTCGCCGGGCCCGTCCTGCGGGACGCTCTCCGGCCGCGGCGCGGGAGCCGGGCGGCGGTGGTGCGCCGCCAGCGGGACGTAGTCGAAGACCTCCTCGCCCGCCAGCGTCGCGCGCACCTTGTCGCCCTGGCAGGACGTCCCGTTGCGGGCGTCGAACCGGGCGGCCAGCTCCGTCGCGCGCTCCGCCAGCTCGGCCCGCAGCTCCGGCACCGGCACGTCCGCGGCCGGGCCGTCCCCGGGGCCGCGCCGCCGGACGGCCAGCCCGCCGTGCCCGGCCGCCTCCACCCGCGCGAGGACGAGCGCCGCCGCCGCGCAGAACTCCATCTCCGCGTGCGTGCTCGGCGCCTTGTCGAGCCACCCGATGTGCCGCTGGAGGATCTCCAGCCCGCGCGCCTCGTTGCCGGTGATCGCGCAGAACTCCAGGTGCTCGGCGATGTCGCCGAGGTCGGCGAGGCGCCCCCGGTGGACGCGGTAGGCGCGGCGGTGGGCGTCGGCGGCCTGCTCGGGGCGGTCCGTGCGCAGGTAGACGGGCAGGAGCGTGGTCTGCATCGACTGCGGCTGCTCGTTGCAGGACAGCCGCGCGCTCAGCACCGGCGCGGCCACCTCGAACGCCTCCTCGTACCGGCCCGCCTCCACCAGGTGGCGGGCCATGCCGGTCGGGTCGCAGCCCTCGCAGTCGGACAGCTCGTCCCGCTCGGCCGCGCGCCATTTCGTGTACCACTCGTCCGCCGAGCCGTCGCCGACGTGCCGCGCCACGATGTTGCGGTAGTGGTAGACCGCCTGGAGGCTGTGCCCGCCCGCCTTGTAGCGGCGCTCCATGTCGTCCAGGACCGCGTAGGTGCGGTCGAGCGGGATCTCGGGGAACAGGGTCAGCGAGCTGACGGCCGCCTTCATCTGCCACATCAGGCCGTGCGTCTCGTCGAAGCGGGCCGGGTCGCGGTCGTGGTCGGCGAGCGTCCGGCTGAACGTCGCGAACGCCTTCAGGGGCTCGCCTCCGTACCGGTACGCGTTCGTCAGCCGGACCCGGACCTGGAACGCCAGGACCTCGTCGCCCGCCGCCTCCGCGCGGCGGAGCGCGTCCTCGACCAGGACGGTGCGGGCCTCGCCGTAGGGCAGTTCCTCCGCCCGCCCCATCAGGGCGTAGACGTCTTCGGTGGGATCGCTGGTCACTCGGGAGCCTCCGGGGAGTGGACGGCCCATTCCAGCAGGCCGATGAAGGAACGGTTCAGCACCGCCGTGTCGGCGGGCCGCAGCGGATGGTGGCCGAGCAGCAGCGCCTGCCCGTAGAGCGCCTGGACGGCCAGCTCCACCAGCTCGGTCCGGTTCGCCCGCGGGGCCGTCTCCGCACCGTCGGCGGGCCCGCCGACGCCGAGGGACGTGACGCGCCGCGCCAGCGGGTTGCGGTAGTTCAGCACCAGTTGCGGGCGCTCGATCCCGGCGCTCGCGCCGACCGCGCCGAGGACGTCGGCCCACAGCGCGTCCGCCTCCTCCCGCGCCCGCTTCAGCTCCTCGCGGAACTGCGCGTCGCGGCTGGTCAGGAACAGCGCGGGCAGCGACGCCGGGTCGAACTCGCGGACCACGACCTCGCAGCCGAGCCGCTCCACCGCGCGCTGCGCCGCCGCGAGGAACGGCCGCAGCGCGAGCTCGGCCGCCGGGTCGAGGACGCCGAACGTCGTGGTCAGCTCGGCCGCCTCCAGCCGGGACAGCCGGATGTCGGGGTCCAGGTCGGGCAGCCGCTCGATGATCTCGGTGTCGTGGACGTAGCCGCCGTTGACGAGCCCGACGCCCTGCGCGCCCGCCACCGCCGACAGCCGGCGGAACTCCTCCACGCTCGCGGTGTAGCGGCCGTCCGGGTGGCGGCGGCGGAACTCGCTCAGCGTCATCGGCCCGGCGGACGTCTCGTAGTCCAGCCACCGGTCGACGATCCGCAGCATCTCGTCGTCGTGCAGCGCCATCGCCTTCACGCCGAGCTGGTGCAGCCGCAGGAACGCCCGCAGCCGGGACGGGTCGGTCTCCGCGAGCGTCACGAGCCACTGCCGCAGCGCGCCGCCGAGGCCCTGCCGCGCCGAGTCGAGCAGCTCGTCCTCGTAGAGGGCCTCGCGGCTCGCGGTCGGCCGCAGCTCGCCCGCGTCCACGACGCAGCGCGCGAAGAACGCCCACTCGGGCAGCAGCCCCTCGACGCTCTCGGCCAGCAGCATCCGCTTCAGGTACACGCGGTGGGACGCGCGGGCCGCCGGGGACACCGGGTCGGGCAGGATGAACGCGACGCCGGTCAGGCCCGCCTCGGGCACCTCCAGGTCGACGACGTCGAACGGCACGAAGCCGTAGAGGTCTTCGCAGTACCGCTCCAGCGCGCGGCGGCGCGCCGCCGGGTCGCGGTGCGTCACCTGCCAGGGCGGGCCGTCGCCGGTGATCGGCACGCCGTCCACGACCAGCTCGACGGGGAGCAGCGAGCCGTAGCCGCGGGCCAGCTCGGCCACGACCGGCGGGCTCAGCAGCTCCGCCGACCCCGGCCGGGCGCGCAGCGTGACCGTCGTGCCCGGCGCGTCGCGCTCGGCGGGCTCGACCCGGTAGCTGCCCTCGGAGCGGCCCGTCCAGCGGACGGCGGCGCCGCCCCGCGCGGACCTCGTCACGACCTCGATCTCGTCCGCGACGAGGAACGCCGACAGCAGCCCGATGCCGAACTGGCCGAGGAAGTCGTGCCGGGCGAAGCCCAGCTCGTCCCGCTTGGACGAGCGGCCGATCGTCGCGAGCAGCGTGTGGACCTCGTCGGCGGTCAGCCCGATGCCGTCGTCGTGGACGCGGAGCGTCCCGCCCGAGGTCTCGATCTCGACCCGGCCGCCGTCGCCGCCGCGCGCGGTGATCGCGTCCACCGCGTTCTGCAGCAGTTCCCGCAGGTAGACCCGCGGGCTCGCGTAGAGATGCCGGCTCAGCAGATCCACCACGCCGCGTAGATCGACCTGGAATGCCTGTTCCGCCACGGGCGCGCCTCCCCGATCACCTTTCTTGGCGATCACACCCTAGCGACCGGTACGGACCACTTCCGATCAATTCCTCGACACTCGGCAGAACGTGCCAACCCCGCGGGCGCGGGGCGAGGCCGTCCGGGCGGCGGACGGAAAAGGCCCTCCGGACGCGCCGCCCCGAGGATCCGGGGCACGCGCGTCCGGAGGGCCGGGCGCCCGCGTCAGGTCAGATGAGGCCGAGCTTGCGGACGGCGTCGCGCTCCTCCGCCAGCTCGTTCACCGAGGCGTCGATCCGGGCGCGGGAGAAGTCGTCGATCTCCAGGCCCTGGACGATCTCCCACTTGCCGTCCTTCGTCGTGACGGGGAAGGACGAGATGAGGCCCTCGGGGACGCCGTAGGAGCCGTCCGAGACGACGGCCATGGACGTCCAGTCGCCGTCCGCCGTGCCGTTCACCCACGTGTGCACGTGGTCGATCGCGGCGGACGCGGCCGACGCCGCCGACGACGCGCCGCGCGCCTCGATGATCGCCGCGCCGCGCTTGGCGACGGTCGGGATGAAGTCGTCCTCCAGCCAGGACTGGTCGTTGACGGTCTCGGCCGCGCTCTTGCCGGCGATCTCCGCGTGGAAGAGGTCCGGGTACTGGGTCGCGGAGTGGTTGCCCCAGATCGTCATCCTGCGGATGTCGGCGACCGAGACGCCCGCCTTCTTCGCGAGCTGCGCGAGGGCGCGGTTGTGGTCGAGGCGCGTCATCGCGGTGAACCGCTCGGCCGGGACGTCCGGCGCGTGCTGCTGGGCGATCAGCGCGTTCGTGTTGGCCGGGTTCCCGACGACCAGGACCTTCACGTCGTCCGCCGCGCCCGCGTTGATCGCCTCGCCCTGCGGCTTGAAGATCCCGCCGTTGGCCTCCAGCAGGTCGCCGCGCTCCATGCCCTTCGTCCGGGGCCGGGCGCCGACGAGCAGGGCCACGTTCGCGCCCTCGAACGCCTTGGTCGGGTCGTCGAAGATGTCGGTGCCGGCGAGCAGCGGGAACGCGCAGTCGTCCAGCTCCATCGCGGTGCCCTCGGCGGCCTTCACCGCCTGCGGAATCTCCAGCAGCCGCAGCCGGACGGGGACGTCCGCGCCGAGGAGCTGCCCGGACGCGATGCGGAACAGCAGCGCGTAGCCGATCTGGCCCGCGGCGCCGGTGACGGTGACGGTGACTGGGGTGCGCGTCATTTCCTTCTTCATCCTCTGCTGTGACTCGGCTGGTGATGACCGGAGCCCGCCGCCGCGCGGGTTCTCTCGCCGTCGAGATAGTTCGGGGTTCAGGCTATCGCGCGCCCCGGGCCCGCCACCGCGCAGGTGCGCAACCCGGCATGGCGCGCACAGCGCGCGCACGGGGCGGGTGCGGAGCGCGCATGGGGAAGGCCGCCCCGGAACGTCTCCGGGACGGCCTTCGAAGACCGGGGCGGGTCAGCCGTTGATCTTCTTCTGGAGGTTGGTGTCGAGCGCCTCCAGGAAGCCCTGCGTGGTCAGGAAGGGGGTGGAGTCGCCGACGAGGAGCGCCAGGTCCTTGGTCATCTGGCCCGACTCGACCGTCTCGACACAGACTCGCTCCAGCGAGTGGGCGAAGTCCACGACCTCGGGCTGGTTGTCGAGCTTGCCGCGGTGCTCGAGGCCGCGGGTCCAGGCGAAGATCGACGCGATCGGGTTGGTCGACGTCGGCTTGCCCTGCTGGTGCTGCCGGTAGTGGCGGGTCACCGTGCCGTGCGCGGCCTCGGCCTCGACCGTCTTGCCGTCCGGGGTCATCAGGACGGACGTCATCAGGCCCAGCGAGCCGAACCCCTGCGCGAGCGTGTCGGACTGGACGTCGCCGTCGTAGTTCTTGGCGGCCCAGACGAAGCCGCCCTCCCACTTGAGCGCCGCCGCGACCATGTCGTCGATGAGGCGGTGCTCGTAGGTGAGGCCCTTGGCCTCGAACTCGGCCTTGAACTCCGACTCGTAGATCTCCTGGAAGATGTCCTTGAACCGGCCGTCGTAGGCCTTCAGGATCGTGTTCTTCGTGGACATGTACAGCGGCATCCCGCGCTCCAGCGCGTACCGCATCGTCGCCCGCGCGAAGTCGCGGATGGACGAGTCGTAGTTGTACATGCCCATCGCGACGCCGCCGCCGGGGAAGTCGGCGATCTCGAACTCCATCGGCTCGCCCTCGTCGGACGGCGTGTAGGTGATCGTCACCTTGCCGGGGCCGGGCACGACGAAGTCGGTGGCGCGGTACTGGTCGCCGTGGGCGTGGCGGCCGATGATGATGGGCTTCGTCCAGCCGGGGACGAGCCGGGGGATGTTGGAGCAGATGATCGGCTCACGGAACACCACGCCGCCCAGGATGTTGCGGATCGTCCCGTTCGGGGACCGCCACATCTTCTTCAGGCCGAACTCCTCGACGCGCGCCTCGTCGGGGGTGATGGTCGCGCACTTCACGCCGACGCCGTGCTCCTGGATGGCCTTGGCCGCGTCCACCGTGACCTGGTCGTCCGTGGCGTCACGGTGCTCGATCCCCAGGTCGTAGTACTTCAGGTCAACGTCGAGGTAGGGCAGGATCAACTGGTCCTTGATGAATTTCCAGATGATCCGGGTCATCTCGTCGCCGTCGAGCTCGACGACCGGGCCCGCTACTTTGATCTTGGGCATGCTGCTGCTGTCCCTTTCCTACACCTGGCCAGCTAGTGAGCTGTTCCTCATCCTGCCGCGGGCGAGGGGCGGTGTCGGCCGTCCGGTTCGCGCCGGATGAGAAGAGACTCAGTCCTTGTAAGGCTCAACTGGCAAGGCTAGCCGAGGCGCCCGGAAGGTCTGGACCCGGCCACCGCCCACCCTCGACGAAACACCCTCTGACCTGGGGCGATGCCCTACTTAGGTGAGCCTTCCCGGCGTCCGGCGAGCAGCAGCCGCGCGCCGCGCACGACCATCGTCAGCAGGATCAGCACCCCGAACGCCCCGGCGAGGATGAGCCCCGGCTTGTTCATCGGCGGGATGCTGAGCGCGACGAACGCGACCATCTCGCCGAGGATGACGAGCGTCCAGCAGTCGATGGAGCGGCTGCGGACGGCGAGCGGCCCGAGCTGCGACTCCGGCAGCAGGAGCCGGGCGAGCGCGCCGAGCAGCAGCGCCGCGGCCATCAGCCCCGACCCCTTGCGGAAGTAGTTGAACGCGCAGAGCGTGAGGCCCGCGCCGACGCCGCTGAGGACGAGGAGGTACGGGAGCTGCGCGAGCCAGTGCGGGGCCGCCTCCCTGCGGCGCGGGGCCTTGCGGCGGCGCCTGCGCACCTCGGTGCTCATGGGCTTCACGGTATAGCGATTCGGCCCACCGCACGACATCGGGCGGACCACCGTCCCGCAGGGGTGGGACGGGTGGGGCGCGGGTGATGTCCGAGAGGCCGGAATCCCTTGCGCCATCGTGCCTACTCGCCAGTAGGAGGGTGTGACCACACGGCGCCCGGGTAACCCGGCAGACAGGGGTCGCTAACTAGCTGGGAGGACTGCCGTGGAGGGGCCGTTCATGCGGATCGAGGACAGCGGGCTGGTGGTGCCGCTGCGCCCCGACGTTACGACGGTCGGGAGAGGGAGAGGAGTGGATATCCGCCTCGACGACCCGAGTGTGTCCCGTTTGCACGCTGAGATCGTCCGACGCGGTCCGTACGTCTACGTGGTGGACATGGGCCTGTCCCGCAACGGGACCCGCGTCAACGGGCGGCCGATCGCCCGCAGAGTCCTGGAGGACGGCGACGTCGTGAGCTTCGGCACGGCGCGCTGCCGGATGGGGGGCATCCCCCGTGAGGAGGTCGACCCGGACGTCGAACTGCGGCGCGCGGTCGCGCCGGAGCTCACCCGACGCGAGGTCGACGTGCTGACCTCGCTGTGCCGTCCAGCCCTGTCCGACGAGGCGTTCGTGGCCCCCGCCACGGCGCGCGACATCGCCGGGGAGCTGGTCGTCACCGAGGCCGCCGTCAAGCAGCACCTGCTGCGCCTCTACCAGAAGTTCCGGATTCCCGAGGGCGCCAACCGGCGGACCAGGCTCGCCAACGAGGTCATCGCGATGGGCCTCGTCCGGCCGCTGCCGCCGGTGCACGTCCCGCAGGGCCGCCCTCCGATGGACGGCCGCGTACCGGGGGTCCGGGGCACGGCCGAGACGCGGCGGGCGGGCGCGCCGCACGCCCACCACACCGGCGCCCGCCCGGCGCCGAGCCCGGCGGGACGGAGGGCGAGCTGAGGTAGATCCGCGGTCGCCCTCGACGGCAGCGCGACTGGAGGGCGATCGCTTGACCCGGCCGACGGGGCCGCGCAAGTGACGGCGCGGCTCCGTCCGGCAGGAGGAACGAAGGCGGGAGCCGCCACCGGGGTGCTGGTGGCGGCTCCCGCTCGTTCGCGCCCGCCCTCTAGGCGAGGCTGTTCTCGGCGGCCTCGACGACGTTGGCGAGCAGCATCGCGCGCGTCATCGGGCCGACGCCGCCGGGGTTCGGCGCGACCCATCCGGCGACCTCGCGGACGTCGGCGGCGACGTCGCCCGCGAGCTTGCCGTCCACCCGCGAGACGCCGACGTCGAGGACGGCCGCGCCGGGCTTGACCATGTCCGCGGTGATCAGGCCGGGGACGCCGGCGGCGGCCACGACGATGTCGGCAGCGCGGGTGTGCGCGGCGAGGTCGCGGGTCGCGGTGTGGCAGAGGGTGACGGTCGCGTTCTCGGTGCGGCGGGTGAGCAGCAGGCCGAGGGAGCGCCCGACCGTGATGCCGCGCCCGACGACGGTGACCTCGGCGCCCCTGATCGGGACGTCGAACCGGCGCAGCAGCTCGATGATCCCCTTCGGCGTGCAGGGCAGCGGGCCGGGCTGCATCAGGACGAGCCGTCCGAGGTTGGTGGGGTGCAGGCCGTCGGCGTCCTTGGCGGGGTCGATGCGCTCCAGCACGCGCTGCTCGTCCAGGCCCTTCGGCAGCGGGAGCTGGACGATGTACCCCGTGCAGGCGGGGTCGGCGTTCAGCTCGGCGACGGCGCGCTCGACGTCGTCCTGGGACGCGGTGGCGGGCAGGTCGCGGCGGATGCTCTCGATGCCGACCTCGGCGCAGTCGCGGTGCTTCATGTTCACGTACGAGTGGCTGCCGGGGTCGTCGCCGACGAGCACGGTGCCGAGCCCGACGCCCACGCCGCGGTCGCGCAGCGCCTCGACGCGGGCCTTCAGGTCGGAGCGGATCTCGGCGGCCGTGGCCTTGCCGTCCAGAATCTGTGCGGTCATGCGTTCCTCCGCGTGGCAGGTCCCGTCCTCCACCCAGGCGCGCGGTGTACGGACTGTGGTTCGCTCCCCGGTGGTGCCCCACCTTGACCGCGCCAGTCGCGTGAGCACCCATCGTAATGGGCCATCGCGAGGAGTGGCTCGCCGAAACCGGCGCGGCCCGCGACCGTCGCGGAGATGGCGGCCTGAGTGGACGGCTCGGTCCGCGACACCGCCGCGTACGCGATGACCGACGACGACTGGCCGGGGGCCGCCGCGGCGCTGCGCGCCCGGCTGCGCTGAGGGCGGGTCAGTCCTCTTCGGAGCGGCCGCGCCAGGCGATCACGCGGTCGGTGCCGTGCCAGCCGAGGTGCGCGGCCAGCATCGCCGCGAGGATCGCCGCGACCAGCCCGATGACCTGCCGGGACTCCATCAGCAGCGCGTTCGCCTGGGACACCGAGCCGAGCATCAGGGACATCAGCAGATCCATCGCGCCTCCAACACTCACCACCCGCGCCAGGGGGGCACGGTCGTGCGGAGGCGCGGCTCGCGCCGAGGCTACCCGGACGGAAAAGTAAAAAATCCCGGGCTAAACCCGGTGCGGCGGTGTTCCCCGCCACACCGGGTGTGCCCGTCGATCAGTGGTAGAAGTGCCGGACGCCGGTGAAGTACAGCGTGATCCCGGCCTTCTCGGCGGCGGCGATCACCTTGTCGTCGTTCACCGACCCGCCCGGCTCGACGATCGCGCGGACGCCCGCCCTCGTCAGCACCTCAAGGCCGTCCGGGAACGGGAAGAACGCGTCGGACGCGCCCACGGCGGCCGCGGCCCGCTCCTCCCCCGCCCGCGCGACGGCGAGCTTGGCGGAGTCGACCCGGTTGACCTGGCCCATCCCGACGCCGACCGTGGCGCCGCCCGCGGCCAGCAGGATCGCGTTGGACTTCACCGAGCGGATCGCCCGCCACGCGAACGCCAGGTCGGCGAGCGTCGCCTCGTCGGCGGGCTCGCCGGTCTTCAGCTCCCACGCGGACGGGTCGTCGCCGGGGGCGTCCACCCGGTCGACGCCCTGGAGCAGGACGCCGCCGTCGATGCGCCGGTACTCGGTCGCCCCGGCGGGCGCGTCCGGGCAGACCAGCAGCCGGACGTTCTTGAACCGCCCCTTGAGGACGGTCACCGCCTCGTCCTCGAAGGACGGCGCGACGACGACCTCGGCGAAGCTCTCGGTGACCTGCCGCGCCATCGCCGCCGTGACCGGGCGGTTCGCCGCGATCACCCCGCCGTACGCCGACACCGGGTCGCACTCGTGCGCCTTGCGGTGGGCTTCGGCGATGTCGGCGCCGACCGCGATCCCGCACGGGTTGGCGTGCTTGATGATCGCGACGCACGGCTCGGCGAAGTCGTAGGCGGCGCGGCGCGCGGCGTCGGTGTCGACGTAGTTGTTGTACGACATCTCCTTGCCGTACAGCTGCTCCGCCCCGGCCAGCCCGGACTCGCCGGGCGTGCGGTACAGGGCGGCGCGCTGGTGCGGGTTCTCGCCGTACCGGAGGGTGTTCGAGCGCTCCCAGGTCGCGCCGAGGAAGTCGGGCCAGCCGGTGTCGGCGGCCGTCTCGTCCGGGGCGTGGGCACTGGCGAACCAGGACGCGACGGCCACGTCGTAGGACGCGGTGTGCGCGAACGCGAGCGCGGCCAGGCGGCGGCGCTCGTCCAGGGTGAAGCCGCCCGCGCGGACGGCGTCCAGCACCGTCCCGTAGGCGGACGGGTCGACGACCACGGACACGCTCTCGTGGTTCTTCGCCGCCGCCCGCACCATCGTCGGGCCGCCGATGTCGATCTGCTCGACGCACTCGTCCGGCGTCGCGCCCGACCGCACCGTCTCGGCGAACGGGTACAGGTTCGCGACGACCAGGTCGAACGGCTCGACGGCCAGGTCGTCGAGCTGCTGGAGGTGGTCCTCCTTGCGCCGGTCGGCGAGCAGGCCCGCGTGCACCATCGGGTGCAGGGTCTTGACCCGGCCGTCCAGGCACTCGGGGAACCCGGTGAGCTTCTCCACCTTCATCACCGGGACGCCGGCGGCGGAGATCCGGCCCGCCGTCGACCCGGTCGAGACGATCTCCACGCCCGCCTCATGCAGGCCCCGGGCCAGCTCCTCCAGCCCGGACTTGTCGTACACGCTGATCAGCGCGCGCCTAATCGCCACCCGACTCACCGGCCGAGCTCCCCTCTTGATCGGATTCCGCGGACGAATCCCCGCCGCTCGCGTCGCCACAGGTCCCGCACTTCATCGAGACCCGCCTGCCGTGCGCGGTCCAGCCGTCGCGGGCGAGCCGCCCGACGACGTCCACGAGGAGCCGGCGCTCCACCTGCTTGATCCGCTCGTGCAGGGAGTCCTCGTCGTCATGCCACCGCACCGGGACGGTCTCCTGGGCGATGACGGGACCGGTGTCCACTCCTTCGTCGACGAAGTGCACCGTACAGCCCGTCACCTTCACGCCGTACGCCAGGGCTTCCCGTACGGCGTGGGCGCCGGGGAAGGCGGGCAGCAGCGCGGGATGGGTGTTGACCGTCCGGCCGCCGAACCTCGCAAGGAACAGCGGGCCGAGGATCTTCATGAACCCGGCGGACACGACGAGGTCGGGCTCGTACTTCGCGACCGTCTCGGCGAGCGCCGCGTCCCAGTCGGCGCGGGACGGGAAGTCGCGCACCCGGACCGTGAAGGTGGGCAGGCCGGCGCGCTCGGCGCGCTCGGTCCCCCCTATATCGGGGCGGTCCGCCCCCACGGCCACGACCGTCGCCCCGTAGGCTGGATCCGCGCACGCGTCGAGCAGCGCTTGTAGGTTGGTCCCCGCGCCGGAGACGAGGACGACGAGCCGGGCGGACACCATGACTCCCCAGTGGACGTAGCTTGGGACACCACGCAGCCTATCGGGCGGGCCCGACGGCGCCCGAACCCACGTCGGCCGCATACGGCGTCCGGGCACGAAGGCCGCGCCAACGGATGAAAGCGCCAGGAGGAGACGAGACGTGAGCGAGCACCAGGGCCGTCCGGCCCCGCCCGAAGACCGCCCCGGTGGGCGGCCGGTGGGAGAGCCGCCCGCGGGCCCGGACCTCGTCCCGCCGCAGCCGCGGCACCGCACCGGGTGGCGGGCGCTGTGGCTCGGCGGCATCGCGCTGGTCACCGCGTTCTTCTTCTACCCGCTCGGCCTGGTGCTCGGGATCGCCGCGCTCGTCGTCGGCATCCGCGCCCGGCGGGCGGCGCGGCGCACCCGGGGGGCCGCGCCCGGGGCCGTCCCGGGGATCGTGCTCGGGTCGATCGGGCTCGTGTTCTCGATCCTGTCGGTGTCGCTGACCGCGTACCTGTGGTCGGAGCTGAGCGGCTACCAGAGCTGCGTCAGCGGGTCCAACACGACCGCCGACAAGCAGGCGTGCCAGGACGAGTACTACCCGCGGATCGAGAAGAAGCTCGACCTGCCCGCCGGCAGCATGGACAAGTACGGCGACCTGCTCTAACCCGGTGCTCTGGCCCGCCGCTCTAGTCGTCCGGGCGCTCGGCGGGCTCCTCGCGCAGGACGTAGATCGCGCCGCCCCGGTTCTCGGTGCGGCTCGGGTCCTCGCGCGGCGGCGGGACGCGGTCGGACGGCGCCTCCGGTACCTGCTCGTCCGGCTCGTCCGGCTCGTCCATGAGGTGGCCCTCCAGGACGACCGTGCCGTCCCTGGGCGGCGCGGCGGGCGCGGGCCGCTCCTCCTCGGCGAGGTCGGGCAGCGGGTCGGGCGCGTCCCGCGGGCGGCGCGGCCGCCGCCGCGGCGCGAGCACGGGCTCCGCCTCCTCGAACTCCAGCGGATCATGCCCGAACGGCGCCTTCGGCGCGGGCTTCGGCGGCTCCGGGTAGTCGCCGGGGACCGGCGCGGACAGCGGCATAGGCATCGGCATCGGCGCCGGAAGCTCCCGCACCCCCGTCCGCTCCGCCGACTCCTTCGCGCGCCGCCTCTCCGCCTTCTTCCCGGCCCGCTTCTCGGCCTTCTTGCGCTTCCGCCTGGCGGGCGGCGCGTCGGCCGGGCGGCGCAGCACCATCCAGTTCGCCACCCACGCCGCGATCGCCGCGGAGATCCCGACCTCCAGCGCCGCGAGCAGCCCGACCTGCCAGGCGGACGGCCCGACCGTCTCCATCCGCCCGTTCCCGAGCGGGCCGCCGGACAGCGCGCTGAGCAGCGCCGCCACCGCGCCGGTCAGCGCCCCGGACACAAAGCCCCACAGCGGCGCGCCCTCCGACACCGGCGTGGGCATGGACCTGATCGTGAGGACGCCGCCGACCGCGCCCGCCGCGAACGGCGCGGCCAGCGCGAGCAGCGACACGGCGGGGGCCGGGCCCGGCTCCGGCAGCGCGGCGAGCGGCGGGAAGGCGGGCACGGCGTTCAGGAACACCCCGGTCGGGGAGACGCTCGTCCCGGCGCCGACCGAGAACCCGGGGCCGACCGCGTACGCCATCCCCCAGATCACCGCGTTCGGCAGGAAGGCCAGCTCGACCAGCACCAGCAGGACGCCGCCGACCACGCCGGGGGCGAGCATGTCGTAGAGGTGATCGGCCTCGGAGGTGTGCGCGGCGAGCGACGCCCCGACGAGCACCGCGCCCGACGCGAGCAGGACGCCGAGCGACCCGGCGACGCCGATGACGAGCGAGCGCGGCCGGTCCGGCAGCAGCCGCAGCAGCGCGCCGAGCCCGGACCTGACCCGCTGCCCGCGCGCCTCCGCCGCGACCTGCGCCGCGACGACCGCGCGGGCCGCGCCGAGCCCGCCCGCGATCACCGCGACCAGGAAGCACGCGACGAGCGCCTGCCACGCCGAGGGACGCACCTCCGGGGACGCCGCCGCCAGCGCGAGCAGCCCCGCGAGCGCCGCGTACGGGACGGCCAGCGCCACCGCGACGCGCACGACCTCGGTCCGCGGCCGGTGCGGCAGCCCGGCGGCCCTGATCATCCACCCGCCGCCCCGGTAGAGGAGCGCCCCGGGCAGGACGAGGACGCCGAGCGGCAGCAGCCCGACGCGGCCGTGCCCGTAGGAGAAGCCCGCGTGGTGGGAGACGAGCCAGAAGTTGACGGCCGTCCGGAACACGCCGGGCATGCCGTGGCCGAGCGCGGTCTTCGGCGCGGCGATCCAGCCGATCAGCGTGACCGTGGTGAGGACGGCGAGCCCGATCCCGATGCACCACAGCGCGGCGACGAGCCCCGTCACATACAGCGGCCGGGCCGCGCCGGGCGCCTGTCCGCGCGGCCCCTCGCGGCCCCCGGTCTCCGCGCGCCGGGCGGACCGTCCGGCCGCCTCCGCTCCGCCGGTGCTCCGGTCCGGGATCCGGGCGGGCGGCTCCCGCTTCGGGCGCTGCCCGGGGGTCGTGTCGGTCACCGGTCCATGCTGGCACCACGGCCGGTTCCCGGCGGGCCGCCCGCCCGGCGTGTCGCCTTTGTCATTTCGTGCGCCGCCCCCGGCCCCGGACGGGGCCGCCGAAACGCGAAAGACGCCCGGCCGGACCATCCCGGCTCGGGCGTCTTTCGACGCGTTCCGACGCTCAGCGGTTCTTCATGATCTCCCGCATCAGGACGGCGGTCTCGCTCGGGGTCTTGCCGACGCGGACGCCGACCTTCTCCAGGGCCTCCTTCTTCGCCTGCGCGGTCCCGGCGGAGCCGGACACGATCGCGCCCGCGTGGCCCATCGTCTTGCCCTCGGGCGCGGTGAACCCGGCGACGTAGCCGACGACCGGCTTCGTCACGTGCTGCTCGATGTAGGCGGCGGCGCGCTCCTCGGCGTCCCCGCCGATCTCGCCGATCATGACGATGCCGTCGGTCTCGGGGTCGTCCTGGAACGCCTGGAGGGCGTCGATGTGGGTCGTCCCGATGACAGGGTCGCCGCCGATGCCGACGCAGGTGGAGAAGCCGATGTCGCGCAGCTCGTACATCATCTGGTAGGTCAGCGTGCCCGACTTGGACACGAGCCCGATGCGGCCGGGCGTGGTGATGTCGGCCGGGATGATGCCCGCGTTCGACTTGCCGGGGGACGCGATGCCGGGGCAGTTCGGCCCGATGATCCGCGTCTTGTTGCCGTTCTTCTCCGCGTACGCCCAGAAGTAGGCGGTGTCGTGCACCGGGATGCCCTCGGTGATGACGACGCACAGCGGGATCTCGGCGTCGACGGCCTCGACGACGGCGTCCTTGGTGAACTTCGGCGGGACGAACACGACGGACACGTCCGCGCCCGTCTCGGCCATGGCCTCCTTCACGGTGCCGAACACCGGGAGGGTCGTGCCGTCGAACTCGACGGTCTGCCCGGCCTTGCGGGCGTTCACGCCGCCGACGACCTGCGCGCCGGACGCGAGCATCCGGCGCCCGTGCTTGGTGCCCTCGGAGCCCGTGATGCCCTGCACGATGATCTTGCTGTTCTCGGTGAGCCAGATGGCCATTGCTCATGCACCTGCCGCGAGTTCGGCGGCGCGCGAGGCCGCGTCGTCCATGGTGTCGACCTGCTGGACGCCGGGCAGCGCCGCGTCGTTGAGGATCTTGCGTCCGAGCTCGGCGTTGTTGCCGTCCAGCCGGACGACCAGCGGGCGGTTGACGGTCTCGCCCCGGTCGGCCAGCAGCTTGTACGCCGACACGATGCCGTTGGCGACCGCGTCGCAGGCCGTGATCCCGCCGAAGACGTTCACGAACACCGACTTGACGTCCGCGTCCGACAGGACGATCTCCAGCCCGTTCGCCATGACCTCGGCGGACGCGCCGCCGCCGATGTCGAGGAAGTTCGCGGGCTTCTGCCCCCCGAACTTCTCGCCCGCGTAGGCGACGACGTCCAGCGTGGACATGACGAGGCCCGCGCCGTTGCCGATGATGCCGACGCTGCCGTCGAGCTTGACGTAGTTGAGGTCCTTCTCCTTCGCCGCGGCCTCCAGCGGGTCGGCGGCGGCCTTGTCCTCGAACTTCTCGTGGTCCTGGCGGAACGCGGCGTTGTCGTCCAGGGAGACCTTGCCGTCGAGGGCCTTCACCTGGCCGTCGGCGGTGAGGATCATCGGGTTCACCTCGACGAGGGAGGCGTCCTCGTCGACGAAAACGGCCCACAGCCGCTCGATCAGCTCGGCGGCGCCGTCCAGGGCCTCCCGCGGGAGCCGCCCCTTCTCGGCGATCTCGCGGGCCTTGGCGCGGTCGACGCCGTCCAGCGGGGAGACCGGCACCATCGCGAGCCGGTCGTGCGGCACCTCCTCGATCTCCACGCCGCCCTCGACGGAGCAGATGGAGAGGAAGGTGCGGTTGGCGCGGTCGAGCAGGAAGGAGAAGTAGTACTCCTGCGCGATCGCGCTGCCCTCCTCGACGAGGACCTTGTGGACCGTGTGGCCCTTGATGTCCATGCCGAGGATCTGGTCGGCGAGTGCTTGCGCCTCGTCCGCCGAGTCGGCCAGCTTCACGCCGCCAGCCTTGCCGCGGCCACCGGTCTTCACCTGGGCCTTGACCACGACCTTCGAGCTCCCCGCGGCGAACAGCTCCGCCGCGATGGCCCGGGCTTCCTGGGGAGTATGGGCGACCTTGCCGGTGGGCACCGGTACCCCGTACTCGGCGAAGAGTTCCTTCGCCTGATGTTCGAACAGGTCCACGAGGCGTCCTTTAACGGATCGACAGCCGAATGACCACGCGAGTGGGGGTTGCACACGGGTGTCCGTGCGGCCGGCACTCTGCGGTCCGCTCCGTCGATGCAGCCTAGTCAACCCTCTTCCGTGGTGAGGCCGCCGGGTCCCGTTGTCAGGGAGTGTTACCAAACCGCGGGTGTGTCCCTCCTAGGGGGAGGGCACGAGTGGCACGTGAGGAGGATGAACCGAATGACGTAGTTTGATGTACTTATTCTCGCTGCGACGATGAAGTGCGGGCGGCGAACGCGGTAAAGGGGGGCGAACACATGGCGATGGCGGAGGAACGCGACGCGCCCGTCGGCGCGCCCGTCCCCGCCGACGCGCCCGTCCCCGCCAAGGCCGCCTCCGCGGAGGCGGCCGTTTTCGTTCCGCCGCCGACGCCTCCCGAGCCGCGCGCGGGGCGGCGCCCCCCGGCGGACGGACGGCCCCGGCGGCGCGGCGGCGCGCGGACGGTCCGCCGCGTCACCGCCCTCCTCATCGCCGCCGCGATGATCGCGACGGCGGGCGCCAACGTGCCGGACGGCGGCGGCTCCGGCTGGGCGAGCCCGGGGCTCGTCGGCGGGGGCGGCTGGCCGTTCGCGGGCGTCCCGCTGCCGCCCGACCAGGGCGAGGGCGCCTCCTACCTGCCGGACAGCTCGGTCGTCCGGCTCGCCGACGGGCGGATCCGGCTCATCCCGACCGGCGGGGAGACGCCGATCACCGTGGACCCGTCCGACCCGAGGGTCGAGCGGGCGGTGCGGTCCGACAGCGCGTGGCTGGCGCGGGGCGGCATCCCGACCGGCGGGCCCGACCCGGCCACCGGGTCCGACCGGGGCTACCGCGACATGGCCGCGCGGGCGCTGCTCGACCTGCGGCTGCTGACCCGTCCGAACGGGGCGTCGCTCGCCTCCTGGTACGCCAAGTGGCGGTACTGCTGGCCGCGCGACTCGGCGTTCGCCGTCGCCGCGTTCACCGTCACCGGGCATCCGGCGGAGGCGCGGCGGGTGCTGCGGTTCCTGTCCCGCGCGCAGAACGAGAGCGGCATGTGGGCCGCCCGCTACAACCCGGACGGGACGGCCGTCGCCGACGGCCGCGCCCCGCAGCTCGACTCGCTCGGCTGGGTGCTGTGGGCGACGTGGTTCTTCAGCGTCCAGGCCCGGTCGTCCGACGCGCGCTGGACCATGCCGGACGACCTGTGGCCGATGGTGCGCCGCGCCGCCGACCACCTGTCCAGGACGCTGGACGCCGAGGGGCTGCCGCCCGCCTCGTCCGACTACTGGGAGCGCGACCACCGGCGCGAGCGCGACCCGCGCCGCCCGACCCTCGGCGTCGTCGGCCCGGTGCTCGCGGGGCTGCGCTCGGCGGCCGACCTCGCGCGGACGCGCAGCGAGCCCGCCAGCGCCGCCGAGTGGCGGCGCGCGGCGCAGCGCGTGTCGGACGCCGTGGCCAGGCAGTTCGCGCCCTACGGGTATCCGCGCTCGCCCGTCCCGCGCAGCCCGATGGACACCTCCGTCACCTTCATCGCGCCGCCGTTCGCGCCCGCCGACGCGACCGTGACCGCCGCGATCGCGAAGGCGCAGGCCAAGCAGATGCTGCCGAACGGGGGCGTGCTGCCGGGCGAGGGCTGGTCCGGCAGCCCGGACGTCGCCTGGACGCCCGAGACCGCCCTGTTCGGCCTGAACGCCGCCGCCTCCGGCCGGACGGACGAGGCCGTCACCTGGCTGAGCTGGCTCTCCGCGCACCGCACCTCGCTCGGCGTCCTGCCGGAGAAGGTCGGCGCGACCGGCAAGCCCGCGGGCCCGGCGCCGCTCGGCTGGACGGCGTCGATCGTCCTGCTCGGCCTGACCGCGATGGAGCGGCCGCTGCCCGTCCCCCCGCCGTAGCGTCAGCCGAGGCGCTGGAAGCCGAGCTTGACGACCATGGCGCACACCACGCACAGCAGCACGGCGCGCACGAACCCGGCGCCCCGGTTGATCGCCATGCGGGCGCCGAGCTGGGCCCCGGCGATGTTGCAGGCGCCCATGGCGAGGCCGAGCGCCCACAGCACGTGTCCCTGGACGGCGAAGACGGCGAGCGCGCCCAGGTTCGTCCCGGCGTTGATGATCTTCGCGGTGGCGGCGGCGTCCACGAAGTCCATGCCCGCGTCCGCAGCACGAGCCGCGGGGCCCGGCCGAGATCGGGCTTCAGCACGACGAGCGCGGCGGTCGCCAGCAGCACCACCATGATCACCGGGGTGAGCGCGGCGGACGAGATCACGGCCGCGCACAGCGCCCCGCCCGCCGCGCAGCACACCGCGATCCCGCCCGCGACAAGCGCGACCGGCAGGTCCGGCTTGGCCTTGCGCGCGTAGACGACGGCGGCCAGCAGCACGAGCACCTGCTCGACGTGCACGGCGGGGCTTCCCCTCTTCCCTCCCCGGAGGCGGTCAGGCGGACTGCCACTCCTTGGCGAGGACGGCCCAGATCTCCACGTCGCGCCGGGTGCCGCCCAGCAGGAACGACTCCCGGAGCAGGCCCTCGCGCGTCATCCCGAGCCGCCGCGCCACCGCCGCGCTGGCGGTGTTGCGCCGGTCGCAGTGCCACTCGACCCGGTGCATCCCGCGCGCCTCGAACGCCCAGTCGATCATGTGCCGGGCGGCCGTCGTGATCAGCCCGCGGCCGCGCGCCCCGGACGACAGCCACACGCCCAGCTCGCACACCCCCATCGCGGCGTCGAACGTGCGGAACAGCGTGCCGCCCTGGAGGACGCCGTCCACCCAGATGCCGAAGATGCGGCCCGCGTCCCTCGCCTGCTTCTCGGCGTAGGAGTCGAGGTAGGCGCGGGCGGTGTCCTCGTCCACGATCGCGTGTCCCCACGGGATGTACTCGATGATGTCGTCGCGGACCCGTCCGACGTGCTCGGCGAACTCGGCGGCCTGCCACGGCTCCAGCGGGCGCAGCTCGGCGTCGTCGGCGAGCCGGTGAGCGAACATGGAGGGCCTCCCCAGGGGTTATGGACTGATCGTCTGCCGTATACCGTATGGCCGTTTCGTCGGCTCCCGGTCACCCCGCGCGCGGGCGGACCCGGCATCCTGGACGCATGACGACCAGCACGCGGGCCCTCGGCGGCGACTTCCCCTCCCCCATCACCGACCGCTACTTCGAGGACTACGAGACCGGCGCGACGTACGAGTACGGCCACGTCACCCTCACCGAGGCCGAGATCGTCGAGTTCGCCCGCCGGTTCGACCCGCAGCCCATCCACATCGACCCCGGCTTCGCCGCCACCGGGCCGTTCGGGGGCATCATCGCCAGCGGCTGGCACACCGGCTCGATCATGATGCGGCTGTTCGCGGACCATTTCCTGTCGCGGGTGGCGAGCCTCGCCTCCCCCGGCGTGGACGAGCTGCGCTGGCCCGCGCCCGTCCGGCCGGGCGACACGCTGCGGCTGCGCGTCGCCGTCCTGGAGGCGCGGGCGTCGCGGTCCAAGCCGGACCGCGGGATCGTCCGCACGCGGGCCGAGCTGCTCAACCAGGACGACCGGACCGTCCTGCACACCCTCCCGGCGAACCTGCTCGCCCGGCGCCCCTAGAGCTTCTCGATCGTCGCGTACCGCAGCACGAGCGTGCGGACGCCGTAGTCGCCGCCGAAGTCGACGCTCGCCTTCTGCCCGTCGTCGTACACCGACACGACCGTGCCGAGCCCGAACGCGTCGTGGGTGACCTTGTCGCCGGGCGACAGCGCCGGGACGGGGCGGTTCCCCGGCGAGCGCACCCCGGGCCGCGCCGCGACCCGCGACATGGCCGACCCGGACGTCGAGGACGCCTCCCGCTCCCACTCGACCAGCGGCCTCGGCACCTCGCCGAGGAACCGGGACGGCGGGTTCACCTGCGGCGCGCCCCACGAGCTGCGCATCGCGGCCCGCGAGACGTAGAGCCGCTGCCGCGCCCGCGTGATGCCGACGTAGGCGAGGCGGCGCTCCTCTTCGAGCTCCTTGGGGTTGCTCATGGCGCGCAGGTGCGGGAAGACGCCGTCCTCCATGCCGGTGAGGAAGACGACGGGGAATTCGAGCCCCTTCGCCGTGTGCAGCGTCATCAGCGTGACGACGCCGTCGTCGGTCTGCTCGGGCCGCTCGCCGGGCGGGACGGGCCCGCCCTTGGCGCCGCCGGGGATCGAGTCGGCGTCGGCGACCAGCGCGACCTGCTCCAGGAACTCGGGGAGCCTGCCCTCGGCGGGCTCGCCGTCGAGCCGCTCCTCGAACTCGCGGGCGACGGCTTCGAGCTCCTGGAGGTTCTCGACGCGGGTCTCGTCCTGCGGGTCCTTGGACGCCTGCAGCTCGGCGAGGTAGCCGCTGGCCTTCAGCACCTCCGCGACCAGGTCGGCGGGGGTGAGGGTCTCGGCGGCGGCGCGCAGCTCGTCCAGCAGGGCGACGAAGTCGCGGACGGCGTTGAGCGAGCGGGTGGCGAGGCCGGGCACCTCGTCCGGGACGCGGAGCGCCTGCCAGAACGACACGCGCTCGCGGGACGCGTACGCCTCCACGCACGCCTCGGCCCGGTCGCCGATGCCGCGCTTCGGCACGTTCAGGATGCGGCGCAGCGAGACGGCGTCCTCGGGGTTGGCGAGGCAGCGCAGGTAGGCGAGCGCGTCGCGGATCTCCTTGCGCTCGTAGAACCGGACGCCGCCGACGACCTTGTACGGCAGCCCGACGCGGATGAACACTTCTTCAAAGACACGGGACTGCGCGTTGGTGCGGTAGAACACGGCGACGTCGCCCGGACGGGCCTCGCCGTCGTCGGACAGCCGGTCGACCTCGCGGGCGACGAACGCGGCCTCGTCGTGCTCGTTGTCGGCCACATAGCCGACGATCTTGTGCCCCTCGCCCTGGTCGGACCAGAGCTTCTTCGGCTTGCGGTCGGCGTTGCGCTCGATGACCGCGTTCGCGGCCGACAGGATCGTCTGCGTGGAGCGGTAGTTCTGCTCAAGCAGGATCGTCGTCGCGTCGGGGTAGTCGCGCTCGAACTCCAGGATGTTGCGGATCGTGGCGCCGCGGAACGCGTAGATCGACTGGTCGGCGTCGCCGACGACGCACAGCTCCGCCGCGCCGATCCCCTCCACCGGGGCGGTCAGCTCGCGGACAAGCTCGTACTGCGCGTGGTTCGTGTCCTGGTACTCGTCGACGAGGACGTGCCGGAACCTGCGCCGGTAGTGCTCGGCCGCCTCCGGGAAGACCTGGAGCAGGTTGACCGTGAGCATGATCAGGTCGTCGAAGTCCATGGCGCCGGCCTGCTGGAGCCGCGCCTGGTACATCTCGTACGCCTCGGCGAGCGTCTGCTCCATGTGCGTGGACGCCCGCGCCTTGAACGTCTCGTAGTCGATCAGCTCGTTCTTCAGGTTCGACACCTGCGCGCTGAACGACTTCGGCGGGTACCGCTTCGGGTCGAGGTCGAGCTCGCGGCAGACGAGCGCCATCAGCCGGTTCGCGTCGGCCTGGTCGTAGATCGAGAACGTCGTCGGGAAGCCGAGCCGCTTGGCCTCGCGCCGCAGGATGCGCACGCACGCCGAGTGGAACGTCATCACCCACATGGCGCGCGAGCGGGGCCCGACCAGGGCGTCCACCCGCTCCTTCATCTCGGCCGCGGCCTTGTTGGTGAAGGTGATCGCGAGGATCTGGCCGGGGTGGACGTCGCGCTCGCCGAGCAGGTGCGCGATGCGGTGCGTGAGTACCCGCGTCTTGCCGGAGCCCGCGCCCGCGACGATCAGCAGGGGGCCGCCGGAGTGCAGGACGGCGTCGCGCTGCTGCGGGTTGAGGCCGTCGAGCAAGGGGTTGGCTTCGGTCTTCGACATCATGTGCGAGTCTACGGCGCTCGGCCGACGTTTTTGGGCGCGTCCCGTTCCCACGCGTGGCCGGAGGCGTTCCCAAGGTCACCGGTCCGGATGAGGACAACCCCGTCAGGAAAGCCCTTTCCCGCTTGACTCGGTCTTGTGACCAGCGGAGCGTTAATCGCGCGGAGAGGTCCGCGTCCCGCGCCGGGACGCGGCGGCCCGGAGCTTCCACGACCGGATCACCCCGGTGCCGCATGCCCTTCCGCGACCGCGTAGGGCCAGCAGGGGCCCACGCACGGTGATGGGAGAGGTGGAGTCGATGACGGTCCACCAGGAGCAGTCCCACCTATCGCAAGGCCGTCCGGCACGGGGAACGGAGGTCCCCGAAGGGCACGCCGGGCGGCTCGCGCCGCGGTTCCGCGTCGAAGGGGCGGCCGAGGCCGCCGACCGTCCGGCCGAGCGGCCGGTGCCGATCCCGGTGCCGAGCCCGACCGGGCACAGGTTCCTCATCTACAAGCAGGACCCGTCCGTGACCGAGCTGGGCGTCCGGCCGGTGTTCGTCCCGACGGTCGTGCTGAACGGCCCGGCGGACGCCCGCGTCCAGACCGACCTCGCCGGGGTCACGCCGGTCGCCCGCAACGCCGGGGGCGACTTCGTCTTCACGCCCAACACGCCGCAGTTCGACTGCGCGCACGCGTTCGCGGTCGTCCGGCAGACCTTAGCGATGTACGAGCGGCACAACGGCGGCGACCCGATCCCGTTCGCGTGGAACGTGAACGGCAACACCGACCGCATCACGGTGTTCCCGCACGCGGGGACGGGCGCCAACGCGTTCTACAGCAGGACGGCCAAGGCCCTGAAGTTCCTCTTCTTCACGCCGCAGGGCCAGCCGCCCGCGAACGCGGTGTTCACGTGCCGGTCGCTGGACATCGTCTCCCACGAGACGGGCCACGCGATCCTGGACGGGCTCAAGCCCGGCTGGCTGTCGGCGGGCAACCCGCCGCAGACGGGCGGCCTGCACGAGTCGTTCGGCGACCTGACCGCGATCTTCCTGACGCTGGCGCAGCCGGACCAGGCGGAGGCGTTCGTCGCGCTCACCAAGGCCAACCTGCACGACAAGTCGTTCCTGCCCGCGCTCGCCGAGGAGTTCGGCAAGGCGCTCGGCATGCCCGCGGGCCTCCGCAACGCCGACAACGACCTCACGCTGAGCCAGGTCAGCAACGAGGTCCACGCGATCTCGCAGGTGTTCACCGGCGCGGTGTACGACGTGCTGGCCGACGTCTACGCGTTCGAGCTCGGGCGCAGGCGGCGCACCGAGGACCCGTCGATCGTGCTGATCGACGTCGCGGCGCGGCTGTGCCGGCTGCTGTTCGACGCGATCGTGGCGTCCCCGGCGACCGGCGCCAGGTACGTGGACGTCGCGAACAAGATGCTTCAGGTCTCGGCGGGCCGCGGCGACCCCGCGATCTACCGGACGTTCATCCGCAACCGGTTCGCGGTCCGGGAGATCACGACGGCGGCGACCCCGCTGACCGACCTGATGAGCGGGGTGATGCGGATGACCGACGCCGAGTACACCGGCGACGGGCGGGACGTCACCGAGGTCGAGGCGCACGACGAGCTGTCCGCGAGCCTGCGCGCCGAGCAGGACAGGTCGCGCTGCTGCGGCACGATGCAGATGCCGGAGTACCAGGTCGTCGCGCCGGAGCGGCTGGCCAAGCGGGGGCCGCTGGAGGACGATGACATCCTGCGAGGCGAACTCGACGAGCTGCGCCGCGCGTTCAAGTAGCGCACGGCGGACGGTCGGGACGGTGGGAAGGCGGCGGGCGGCATGCGCGTGAAGGTCGAGAGCACCGGCGGTTTCACCGGCCGGGACACCGTCGTCGCGCAGTACGACACCGCCGACCTTCCCGCCGCGCGGGCCGGGCGCGTCCGCGCGGCGGTGGACGCGCTCGCCGCCGCGCGGGAACGCGGCGACGAGGGCGAGATCGGCGCGGACCTCCCGGCCTACCGGATCACGGTCTCCGAGCCGGACGCGGCCGGGGAGCCCCGCGTCTTCGAGGTGCGGGGCGACCCGACCGCGGGCGCGCCGTCCGTCCTCGGCGACCTGCTACCGGAGCCGGGGCCGGGGCCGGACGGCTGACCCGCGCCCGCTCAGCGGGTCTTGCGGTGCTCGAACGCGGACTCGGCGGCGGCGTGGACGGTCGCGAGGTCCGCCCCCGTCGCGGCCATGGACGCCGCCGCCACCGCGCCCTCGACCAGCGGCGCGTCGGCGAGCAGGAGGTCGGCGCGCTCGGCGTCCTCGATCAGCGTCCGGGCGGTGAGGACGGAGCTGCCGAGGTCGGCGAGCAGGACGACGCCGTCGCCGCCGTCCGCCGCCGCGACGGCGGCCTCGGCAAGGTCGATGCTCGTGCCGAGCCCGCCCTCGGCGTCGCCTCCGGCGGGCTCGACGACGGCCTGCCCGACGCCCATCGCGCGGGCGACCTCCGCGACGCCGTCCGCGAGCGTCCGACTGTGCGAGATGATCACGATCCCGACCACGGTCAGCCCTCCCCGGCGACGTCGGCGAGCGCGCTCAGGATCAGGGCCGTGGACGCCGCGCCCGGGTCCAGGTGCCCGACGCTGCGCGCCCCGAGGTAGCTCGCCCGCCCCTTCCGCGCCTGCATCGGGACGGTCTCCTCCGCCCCCTTCGCCGCCGCGTCGGCCGCAGCCCGCACGCATCCGGCGAGGTCGGAGCCGTCCGCGAGCGCCGCGTCGTAGGCGTCGGCGGCCGGGGCGAGCGCGTCGACCATCGTCTTGTCGCCCCGCTCGGCCTTGCCCAGCTCCTGGACGCCGTCGAGCGCGGCGCGGAGGGCGGTTCCGAGGGCGGCGGCGTCCACGTCCGCGGCGTCGCCGAGGGCCTTGCCCGCGCGGCGGAGCGCCGTCCCGTACAGCGGGCCGGACGCGCCGCCCGTCTTCGACACGATCGCCCGGCCCGCCGCGATCAGCACCTTCCCGGGCGGGGCGTCGTCGCCGGGGAGCGCTCCAACGGCGGCGCGGAAGCCCCGGTCGAGGTTGTGGCCGTGGTCGCCGTCGCCGATGTCCGCGTCCAGGCGGGAGAGGCGGTCGGCGTCGGCGGCGACCAGGTCGGCGGCGTGCCCGATCCAGTCCGCGAGGTCGGCGCTCCTCATCGTCCCCACCGGAGCCCGGGGGTCTCGACGGGGGCGTCCCACAGCCGGACCAGCTCGGGCGTCGCCCGGCACACGCTGATCATGCAGCCCGCCATCTCCAGGCTCGTGACGTACGGCCCGACCAGGGGACGGACGACGGTCGCGCCGTGCCCCGCGAGCCATTCGGCCGCCGCCGCGTAGGCGACGTACTGCTCGATCAGCGGCGTCCCGCCCATGCCGTTGACGAGCACGAGCACCTCGGAGCCGGACAGCGGCATGTCCGCGTCGATCGCGGTCAGCGCGGCGTCCACGATCTCGGTCGCGGTGCCGATCTTGACGCGTTCGCGGCCCGGCTCGCCGTGGATGCCGATGCCGAGCTCCATCTCGTCCTCGCCGAGCTCGAACGTCGGCGTCCCGGCGGCCGGGACGGTGACGGACGACAGCGCCACCCCGAACGACCGGCTGCGCTCGTTCACCTCGCGCGCCACGGCGGCGACGGCGTCGAGCGCCGCGCCCTCCTCGGCCAGCGCGCCCGCGATCTTCTCGACGAACAGGGTGGCGCCGGTGCCGCGCCGCCCGGCGGTGAACGTGCTGTCCTCGACGGCGACGTCGTCGTCGACGAGCACGGAGGTGACCTCGATGTCCTCGTCCTCGGCCAGCTCGGCGGCAAGCTGGAAGTTCATGACGTCGCCGGTGTAGTTCTTGACGATCAGGAGCACGCCCGCGCCGCCGTTCACCGCCATCGTCGCGGCGATGATCTGGTCCGGCACGGGGGAGGTGAACACCTCGCCGCAGCAGGCGGCGTCCAGCATCCCGTGGCCGACGAACCCGGCGTGCAGCGGCTCGTGCCCGGACCCGCCGCCCGACACGAGGCCGACCTTCCCGGCGCGCGGCGCGTCCCCGCGCACGACCGTCCCGCTCTCCGGATCGACGCGCAGCGAGGGATGCGCGGCGGCCAGGCCGCGCAGCGCGTCGGAGACCACGTCCGCCGGGGCGTTGATGAGTTTGCGCATGTCTCAGCTCTACCCTGGCTAACGCCAGCATCCCAGACCTAATCCCCGATCTTCCTACGAATCCCCTGATAGTGCGCACATCGCCAGGGATGTCACCGGGGGCGCCGCCGGGGCCCGGGGCGCCGGTCACGCCGACTGTTCACAGACTTTATGGTTGAAGTCGTGACCACTGTTCTGGACGACGGCGAGCTGCGGCGGATCCTGGTAGTGATGGCACACCCCGACGACGTCGACTTCGGCGCCGCCGGGACGGTCGCGGGCTGGACGGACCGCGGGATCGAGGTCGTGTACCTCATGGTCACCGACGGCGACGCGGGCGGCTTCGACGACGGCGTCACCCGCGCCGAGATGGCCGCGCTGCGCCGCGACGAGCAGCGCGCCGCGGCCAAGTGCGTCGGGGTGTCCGACGTCCGCTGGCTCGGCTACCCCGACGGCCGGGTCGAAGCGACGCTGGACCTGCGCCGCGACATCACCCGCGAGATCCGCCGGGTGCGGCCCGACCGGGTCGTGATGCCGAGCCCGGAACGCAACTACGAGCGGATCCACCCGAGCCACCCCGACCACCGGGCGGTGGGCTCGGCCGCGCTCGACGCCGTCTACCCGGACGCGCGCAACCCGTACGCGTTCCCGGAGCTCCTCGCCGACGAGGGCCTCGAAGCCTGGACGGCCCGCGAGGTCTGGCTGAGCGGCGGCCCGGCCGTGAACCACTACGTCGACATCACCGAGCGGTTCGACCGCAAGCTGAACGCGCTGCGCGCCCACGCCAGCCAGACCGCGCACATGGGCGACGGCCTGCCGACCATGCTGCGGGGCTGGCTGTCGGCGAACGCCGCCGCCGGGGGCCTCCCGGAGGGACGGCTCGCCGAGGCGTTCCAGGTCGTCAACACCGCCTGAGAAAACCGCCCGCGGAAACCGCCCGCGGAAATGGTCCGCGGAATCGCGCGTAGATTCCGCCTTAATCGGCTTGAACCAGTATTGAGACCTCACGGTCCAAATACATTCCCTCACATGCCGTAATCGACCCAAGACCGGGCATGTGGCCCCCTGTGACAGGACACGGGGGGTTGTCATGCCGCATGAGATCGAGGCCACCGCCACGTCCCGGGCCGCGCCCGACGTGATCTTCAAGCACCTCTGCGTGGCGGAGAGCTGGGACGAGTGGGGCGGGTTCTGGGTGCGGGCGGCGCGGCGGGAGGCCGCGGGCACGGAGCATCCGAACGGGGTCGGGGCCGTCCGGCGGGTCCGGCCGCGGCGCGAGGAGGTCGTCGCCTGGGACCCGCCCCGCCACTACGGCTACGTCGTGCTGACCGGGCCGCCGCCGCGCGGGCTCCGCGCGGACGTGACCCTCGAACCGCACGCCGCCGGGATGACGCTGATCCGCTGGCGCGGCGCGTTCGACGGGTTCCCGGGCACCGGGCCGTTCACGCGGGCGGTGCTGCGCCGCCGGCTCCGCGCGTACGCGCGGCGGGTCGCGCTGCACGCCGAGCGCTGCGAGCCGGGCTGCCCGGCCCGCCTTCCAGGGGCGCTCTGACGCGCCGTCCGGACGCGCGCCGACCGCGCGCGCCTCCGGCCGCACCCCTCATCGGGGAAGTCGCACGAGTTCGGGGGGATCGATGCGACGTCACATCATCGTGCTCGCCGTCGCGGCGGGCGCCGCGGGGCTGGGCTTCACCGTCCACCGGATCGTCCCGCACGAACCGCGGCACCAGGGGGTCGTCGCGGGGGCGACGGAGTCGGCGCGCGCCGCCGCCAGGCACGGGACGGCGAAGTCGGAGCTGCGCCCGTTCGACGCGGCGGGGCTGCGGCGCGGCGTCCGCGCGTACGTCCGGGGACGTCCGGGCAAGGCCGGGGTCATGGCCACCGACCTGCGCACCGGGCTGTCCTTCGGGGAGAACGAGAAGGGCGACTTCGTCACGGCGAGCGTCATGAAGGTGGACATCCTGGCGAGCCTCGTCCTGCAGCGGCAGGGCGGGCGGGGGAGCCTGTCGGCCGATCAGCGTGAGCTGGCCGGGCACATGATCCGCGAGAGCGACAACTCGGCGGCGGACGCCCTGTACTCCGCCGCCGGGGGCAGCGACGGCGTGCGGAAGGCGAACCGGCGGCTTGGGCTGCGCGACACGACGCCGTTCTCCGGGTCGTGGGGGTCGTCGCTGACCAGCCCGTCCGACCAGGTGCTGCTGCTGCGGACGCTGGTGTCGGAGACGAGCCCGATCGGCGCGCCCGGCCGCGGCTACATCCTCGGCCTGATGGGCTCGGTGCTGCGCGAGCAGGCGTGGGGGGTCAGCGCGGCGGCGCGCGCCGGGGAGCGGGTGGCGCTGAAGAACGGCTGGACGCCCGTCCGCCACCAGGGGCACGGGTGGGCGGTGAACAGCGTGGGCCGGATCACCGGCCCGGACCACGACTTCCTCGTCGCGGTGTGCAGCGGCGACAGCCCGACGATGGAGGCGGGCGTCGCGACGGTCGAGCACATGGCGGACATGGTCGTCGGCACGCTGCGCACCTCACGGCCGTGATCTCGGCGGGCGCGGCCTGCGCGGCCGGGACCGCGGACCGGGCGGCGGGCCGGCCGCCCAGCGGGCCCGGCCGTCAGGCGTGCAGCTTGCGGGTGAGCTTCTTGCCCTCGGTGGCGGCCACGGCGACGCAGGTGACCTCGCGGTCACCGGCCCGCCACGAGTCGGCGGTCGGGTAGTAGTAGGACGTCGCGAGCCCGTTCCGCGCCGGGTCGCGGTTGATCCGGGGCGCCATCAGCCGCTTGCACTGGGCCGAGGCGACCGTGGCCATCGTCTTGTCGGTGGGCATGGCCCCGTCGGGGAGCTTGAAGACGGCCATCACCTCGCCGTCGTGCGGCCCGTTGCACGGCACGATCTTCACGCTCTCCACCTCGACCGGCTCGCCCGTCGCGGTGGTGTTCGACGAGCCCTGGTCGTCGTTGATGCAGTCGCCCGCCTTCATCTTCTTCGCGTCGATCTTCTGCGGCTTGGTCGCGGACGTGCTGGGCGACTTCCCGCCGTCGGTCGAGGACGAGCCGTCCCCGCGCAGCGCGTAGACCGCGATGCCGCCGACGAGCCACAGGCACGACAGGACGATGCCCGCGATCGCGAGCCCGCGCCCCTTCGCGCCGGTCTGGGAGATGTTGCGCAGCGCGACGAACCCGAGGACGAGCCCGACGATGCCGAAGCAGCCGAGGAGCCCCGTCACGAACGCGGCGATCGCGAGCCCGCTGGTCTTGTCGCCGCGCGGCGCGCCGTGCGACGGCGGCCCGTAGCCGGAGCCTCCGCCGGGGCCGCCCGGCATGGGAGGCGGCGGCGGGGGCGGGGGCGCCGAATAGGGCGACTGCTTGCTCAGATCCGGCTGGCCGGGGATCGGAGGCGGATTATTACCGGGTGGTGGATACGTCATGAAGAGGGACTGTTGCACACCCCGGCGCGCTCAACGATCATCATGACCAGAATCGGATATGACGATTTGCTCACACTTGTCCAAGTCCAGGTTTAACACCCGGAGGACAGCGGGCAATAAAGCACGTTGGCTTCAGACCAGGCGGCGGGCGGCGGCCCAGCGCGACAGCTCGTGCCGGTTGGACAGCTGCAGCTTCCGCAGCACGCTGCTGACATGCGTCTCGACCGTCTTGACGGAGATGAACAACTCCTTCGCGATCTCCTTGTAGGCGTAGCCGCGGGCGATCAGCCGCAGGACGTCCCGCTCCCGCTGGGTGATCTGGTCCAGCTCGGGGTCCACGGAGGGGACGTCGGTCGCGGCGAACGCGTCCAGCACGAACCCCGCGAGCCGCGGCGAGAAGACCGCGTCGCCGTCGGCGACCCGCCCGATCGCGTCGGTCAGCTCCGGGCCGGAGATCGTCTTCGTGACATAGCCGCGGGCGCCGCCCCGGACGACGCCGATCACGTCCTCGGCCGCGTCCGACACCGACAGCGCGAGGAACTTCGACGGGACCGACCCGTGCAGCCGCCGCAGCACCTCGATCCCCCCGCCGCCCGGCAGGTGGACGTCCAGCAGCACCACGTCCGGCCGCGCCGCCTTGATCACCGACACCGCCTCGTCGACGTCGCCCGCCTCCCCGACGATCTCGACGCCGCCGCCCAGCTCGGCCTTGACGCCGGTCCGGAACATCTGGTGGTCGTCCACCAGGACGACCTTCTTCAGTCCGTCGCTCACGACTTCTTCATCTCCAACCGCACTTCCGTGCCCTCGCCCGGCGCGGTGCGGACGGTGGCCTTGCCGCCGTTGCGCTCCATACGTCCGATGATGGACCCCCGGACGCCCATCCGGTCGTCCGGGACCTGGTCGAGGTCGAACCCCTTGCCCCGGTCCCGGACGAAGATCGCGATCTCGTCGCCCTCGACCTCCGCGTACACCGACACCGACGGGGCCTCCGCGTACTTCGCGGCGTTCACCATCGCCTCCCGCGCGGCCTGCAGCGCGGCGCCGAGCCGGTCGTCCAGCGCCGTGTCGCCGACGCAGACGATCTCGATCGGGACGCCGTGGTCGTCCTCCACCTCCCCCGCGACCTCCCTGATCGCGGCGGCGAACGTCTGGTCGGGGTCGGCGCGCGGCTGGTAGAGCCAGGTCCGCAGCGTCCGCTCCTGGGACCGGGCGAGCCGCTGCACCTCCCGCGTGTCGTGCGCGTTCCGCTGGATGAGGGTCAGCGTGTGCAGCACCGAGTCGTGGATGTGCGCGGCCAGCTCGGCGCGCTCCTGGGAGCGGATGCGCTCGTGCCGCTCGGCGTCGAGGTCCTGCCAGAGCCGCACCACCCACGGCGTCACGATCACCGCGACCCCGGTGAGGATGATCAGCATCGCGATGACGACCGAGCGGGCCTGCGCCGCCTCCACCTTCTGCGCCACGAACCCGCCGATGCCGCCGACGACGAGCAGCAGCCCGAGCAGGCTGCGCAGCCACCGCTGGCGGAGCGGGAGCGTCCAGCGCTGCCGCTGGTCGCGGTCGGCCTGCTGCCAGAGGATCGCGGCGCCGACGCCGCCGACCGCGAACGGCCACAGCGCGAACTGCAGGAGCCCGCCGCCCGCGCCCCACGGCAGCGCGACCAGGCCGAGCATGACGGCGCTGTAGGCGAGGAGCTGGCCCCAGTCGCGGCCGGTGCGCCGTCCGGCGTCCCGCTCCGGCCGCTCGGCCTTCGGGACCAGCAGCCAGAACGCGGCGTACGCGGCGAAGCCGAGCCCGCTCGCCATCGTGAGCAGCACGAACGCGGCGCGGACGATCAGCACGTCCACGCCGAGGTGTTCGGCGAGGCCGCGGCCCACGCCCGCGATGAGCTTGCCGTCCGCGGCGCGCTCCAGCCGCCGCGGCGGGTCGGACGGCCCGGCCACCGGCGCGGCGGGCTGGGACGGGGGCGGCGGCGGGGGCGCCGCCGACGCTCCGCCCGGCCGTCCGGCCGCCTCCTCGCTCATCGCCGTCCCTTCCACGGTTCTCCCACGTCACCGATCGTCACACGGCCGCCGGTGATCCGCATCAGGGGCCGACCCCCGGCTTGACTCAGGGTCGGATCAGGGACCTCCCGGATACCCCCGCCCCGGCCCGGCACGCCACCATTGGCGGCATGGACACCGGACAGGCCGGAACGGAACCGGGCGCCACCGCCGCGGGCGGCGGACACGCCACCACCTACGACCGGACCACCCACGACCGGACCGCCTACGACAGGCTGGCGCGCGACGCGGACCGCCGCGTGCTCGCCGGGGTGTGCACGGGGCTGGGCCGGTACGCGGGCATCGACCCCGTCGTGTTCCGCGTGGGGTTCGCGGTCCTCGTCCTCGCGCACGGGCAGGGCGTCTTCCTGTACGTCGCGGCGGTGCTGCTGATGCCGGGCAAGCCGGACGAGTCGTCGCTCGCGGAGCAGTTCTTCAAGCGCTGGTTCGACGCGCAGGCCGTCCTGTCGGTCCTCGGCGCCCTGCTGTGCGCCGGAGTCGTGTTCAGCCTGTTCGGCGGGATGTCCACGGACGCGATCGCCGTCCTCGTGGTGTTCGGGCTGGTGCTGCTCGTGGCGCGCTCGCGCGGCGTCGACCTCGTGGCGGCCGCGCGGTCGGTGCCCGAGCGGCTCACCGGGCACCCGCCGGAGCCGGCCGCGTGGGGGACGCGGCCGGAGTCCGTCTCGCTCGGCGGCGTCTCCCTGTACAAGGACGTGCCGCCCGCCGACACGCCGCCCGCCGACACGCCGCCGGGTTCCCTCCCCGGGGGGATGATCGACCTGGCCGCGTACGGGACGGCGCAGGCGGCCGCGCAGGCCGAGGCCCGGGCGCGGGCCGGCACGGCGGCGCCCGCCGGGGCCGTTCCGGCGGAGCGGCGGCGGGGCGGGCGGGGCGCCTCGCCGGTCTCCGCGATCGCGCTGCTCGCCGCGATGGCCGCCGGGGCCGCGATGATCCCGGTCGCCGAGGGCTACCCCGCCCCGGACTCCTGGCTGATCGTCATGGCGCCCGCGCTCGCCGTCGTCGGGTTCGGGCTCGTCCTCGGCGGCTGGTTCCGGACCCGCGGCCTCGCCACCGCCGGGACGGTCCTGACCCTCGCCCTGCTGTCCACGTCGGTCGCGGGCGAGGCGCCGAGGAACGCCGAGTACGGCGAGATCGAGTGGCGGCCGACCGACGTCGCGCAGACGAACCAGGTGTACCGGGTCGGCGTCGGGCAGGGCGAGCTGAACCTCACCGCGCTGCCGATGGCCGCCGGGCAGCGGGTCTCGATCGACGCCCGGGTGGCGCTCGGCGGGCTGCGGGTGACGGTGCCGCCGACCGCGCGCGTCCTGCTGGACGCCCGGATCTCGCTCGGCGACCTGCGGATCGAGCAGCGGACGACGAGCGGCCCGTACGCCAAGGCCGTCCAGACGCTGGAGCCGGAGGTCAGGGGGACCGGCGAGCCGCCGGTGATCGTCCTGCGGATCCGCGGGAGGGTCGGGGACGTGGACGTGCGCCGTGGCTGACCCCCGCGAGCCCGCGCGCGGCGGGCGCCGCCGCCGGTTCGACCCGGCCGGGCCCGTCACCGGGCTGTTCTTCCTCGCCCTCGCGGGCGTGTTCCTCGCCGACGGCCTGTCGGACGGGCGCCCGCTCGGCGCGACGGTCCTGCTCCCGGTGGTGCTGATCGGGCTCGGCCTGGTCGGGACGGTCCGGGTGCTGACCCGCGGGCGCCGCCGCGACCTCCGCTGACGTCCCCCGCGGGCCGCCCGGCCGCGCCGCGTCGACGCCGAGTAGCCTGACCCCGACGGCAGGTGACCGGCCGGAACGAGGTGCGATGTCAGGTCAGCCCGGCGCGCCGGAGGCGGACGGCGCCGACGTGCTGCCCGGCTCCCGGTCCGCGCTCGACCCGGAGCGCGCGATCAAGCCGGGACGGCACGGGCTGTCCCCCGAGACCGTCGCCGGGATCCAGCGCGAGCGGCTGATCGACGCGTTCGTCGAGGTCGTGTCCGAGCGCGGGTTCGGGCACACGACGATCAGCCGGGTCACCGAGGCGGCGGGCGTCACCAAGAAGACGTTCTACGCCCACTTCGCCGACCTGGACGAGTGCTTCCTCGCCGCCTACGAGCGCGGCATGGGCATCCTGCTGCGCCGCATGACGCAGGCGTACGAGGAGGCGCCGACCTGGCCGGACGGCGTGCACGCCGCGCTGCGCACCATGCTCGGGCTCCTCGCCCGGGAGCCGCGGTTCGCGCGGGCGTCGCTGGTCGAGGTGAACGCGGCGGGCCCGCAGGTCAGGCAGGCGCGCATCGACAACCTCACCCGCTTCCGCGCCTTCTTCGCCCCGCCGTCCCCCGCCTCCATTCCCACCGCCGTGGTGGACGCGATCGTCGGCGGCGTCTACAGCGCGATCCACGTGCAGATGGAGACGGGCGAGGCGGCGGAGCTGCCGTCGCTGCTGCCGTCCCTCACCTATTTCGCGCTGCTGCCCGTCATCGGGCGGGAGGCGGCGTCCCCCTACCTGGCGGAGGACCGCTGACCCGGCGCGGCCGGGGCCGTCCCGCCCGCGTGCAGGCTGACCGCGAACGCCGGGCCGGGGTTCGTCAGCGTGTGCGGGCCCGCGTGCACCCTGACCCGGTTGGCCCGTAACGCCCGCTCGGTGACGCCGCACTCCGCGATCGTCACCTCCGCCAGCTCGCCCGCGATCAGCGTGCCGACCTGGGCGTGGACGGTCGCGCCCGAGCCGGGCGGCCAGGTGGTGAGCCAGGTCGTCCCGTCCAACGGGACGTGTACCGGGCCCGCCGCGTCGAAGCGGACGAGCCGCCACCACGGCTCGGGCCGTCCGGCGAGGTCGCTGACGCGGGCGGCGAGCTGCCCGACGGTGGGCGGGCGGACGGCGACGACGCGGCCGTGCGGATCGTCCTGGCCGCGCATGAAGAGATCGGGAACCATCGGAGGTCCTTCGTGTACGGATGTCGGCTGGAAAGCGGGAGCGGGTTCAGCGACAACACGAAGGACACAGCGCGCTGGCCACGCGGCCCAGGGCCGCGGGGCTCTCGAAGAGATTGCGCGCGAGCATGCGTACAAGGAGACACGCGGTCACCGAACCTTGTCAAGCCGATCACCGCGCGTCCATCCGGAGGCCGCCCCGCGCGCGGACCATGCGTCCGGTAGCGGATCAAGGAACACCCTGATCAAGGGGCTGACGAAGGGCGGGGACCCATGGACCGGCGAACGGACCGGGGAGTCGATCGACGCGGCGTGCTGCGCGGCGGGCTCGTCACGACCGGCGGGGCGGCGCTCGCCCTGCTGACCGGCGGCCCGACGGCGCTGGCGGCCGGCCGCTCGGCCCCCGCGCTGCTGCGCGGCGGGCGCCCGCGCCTCACGCACGGCGTGCAGAGCGGCGAGGTCACGGCGCGCGAGGCGGTCGTGTGGGCGCGGTCGGACCAGCCCGCGCGGATGCTGGTGGAGGTGGGCCGCCGTCCCGACTTCCGCGACGCGCGGACGCTGCCGGGCCCCGTCCTCACCCCGGACACCGACCTCACCGGCAAGGCGTTCCTGCGCGGCCTGCCGTCAGGCGAGGAGCTGCACTACCGGGTGCGGCTGGCGGACCTCGACCGCGGCCTCGCGTCCGAGCCGGTGGCCGGACGCCTGCGCACGGCCTCGACCCGCGCGCGCGACGTCCGCTTCGTCTGGTCGGGCGACCTCGCCGGGCAGGGCTGGGGCATCAACCCGGAGTTCGGCGGCTACCGCATCTTCAAGGCGATGTCCGGCGTGGACCCCGACTTCTTCCTGTGCAGCGGCGATCTCGTCTACTCGGACGGCCCCCTGACCGAGACGGTGAAGCTTCCGGACGGGCGTACCTGGCGCAACATCGTCACCCCTGAGAAGTCGGCCGTCGCGCAGACCCTCGCCGAATACCGGGGCCAGTTCCGCTACAACCTGGAGGACGCCAACCTCAGGGCGTTCAACGCGCACGTCCCGATGCTCTACCAGTGGGACGACCACGAGACCCTCAACAACTGGTACCCCGGCGAGATCCTCGACCTCCCGCAGTACACCGAGAAGCGCGTGGACGTCCTCGCTGCCCGCGCCCGCCGCGCGATGTTCGAGTACACGCCGACCGCCGTACGCGCGGCACGCGGCGGACGCCTCTACCGCAAGGTCTCCTACGGCCCGCTGCTGGACGTCTTCATGCTCGACATGCGCACCTACAAGTCGCCGAACGACGCGGACACGTCCCCCACGCAGCGGGACGGCCTGCTCGGCCGGGAGCAGTCCGCCTGGCTCAAGCGGGAGCTGCGGAACTCCCGCGCCACCTGGAAGGTGATCGCGGCCGACCTGCCCATCGGGCTCGTCGTCCCGGACGGCACCGCGCAGGAGGCGGCGGCGCAGGGCGACGACGGCGTCCCGCTCGGCCGCGAGCGCGAGATCGCGGACCTGCTGTCGTACGCGCGGCGGCACCGCGTCCGCAACATGGTGTGGCTGACGGCGGACGTCCACTACACGGCCGCGCACTACTACGACCCGGCCAAGGCGTCCTTCAAGGACTTCGACCCGTTCTGGGAGTTCGTGTCGGGCCCGCTGAACGCGGGCGCCTTCGGCCCCAACAAGCTCGACGGGACGTTCGGCCCGGTGGCGCGGTTCGTGCAGGCGCCGCCGCACGCGAACACGTCCCCGGCCGAGGGCTTCCAGTTCTTCGGCGAGGTCGAGATCGACGGGGACTCGGCGGCGCTGACCGTCCGGCTGCGCGACCTGGACGGCCGCGCCCTGCACACCGAGACGCTCGTCCCCCGCCGCTGACCCTCAGCGGTTGAGGATCAGGAACGCGATCCAGGTGAGGACGAGGGTCACCACGAGTGATCCCAGACATCCCAGCCGGGACGAGAAGAACAACATGCGATGCCCCATACCCCCCGAAAATGGCGGGGCCGGGCGATCGTGAACGGGCCATGACCCCCGCCTTACCCAGCGGGAACGGTGGCCCAGCAAACCGGTACGTATTCCGGCGAAACCCGGAATACCTTGACGCGCGGCCATTACCGTCTGTTGGGAGCCGCCCACGGAACGGGGCGGACAAGGCGGAACGCTCCAGGAGGAGCAATGACCCCCGAAAACGGTACAGAAACGACAGAAGCCGCCCATATGGACGAGGTAGACGTGAACCCCGCCGTCCACCACGCGACCGAGTCCGACGAAGAGCGGGTCCTCACCGAGCTGTACGGCGCTCCGGACGCCGACGGCATCTACCGTGGCGCGGACGCCGACGAAGAGGCCGACGACGAGTCCGAAGAGTCCGACGGGTCCGACGAGGAGGACGCCGGATGAGCGCCGCCGGAATGATCAGGGAGGCCCGCAAGTCGCTCGGCCTGTCCGGCCGCCCCAACAAGATCACCAAGGAGTACGCGGACAAGCACGGGTCCGAGTTCGCCTCGGCGTCCTGGTGCGACATGGCCATCACCTACTGGGCGCGGCACAGCGGCAACGCGGCCGCCGTCCTGCCCGGCGGCGACCGCGCCTACACGGTCTGGCACGCCGAGGACTTCAAGAAGGCCGGACGCTGGCACGCGGGCACGACGGCCAACGTCGACAGGGCCAAGCCCGGCGACATCGTGTTCTTCGACTGGGGCGCGACCAACCGCATCTCCGCGATCGACCACGTCGGCGTGGTCGAGAAGGTCCTCGGCGGCGGGCGGCTCCAGACGATCGAGGCCAACACCGACGACGCGGTGAAGCGCCGCGTCCGCGCCGCCGGGGTCATCGCCGGGTTGGGGCGTCCGGCCTACGGCCCGTCCGCGCCGCCGAAGCCGACGTACTGGGACGTCCAGTCCACCGTCGCGCACCGGCGCGTCCGGATCCCGTGGGGGTCGCCGGTCCTGCGCGAGGGGTCCGGCGGGGGCCGCGTGAAATGGCTCCAGGACGCCCTCAACGGCCTCGGTTCCGACCTGAACGTGGACGGCGAGTTCGGCCGCGACACCAAGACGGCCGTCGTCGACTTCCAGAAGGACCACCGCGACGAGAACGGCGACAAGCTCTCGGCGGACGGCGAATACGGCGACCACACCGCCCGCGCGCTGTTCCTCGCGCACGGCGGCGCACCGAAGGACGCCGTCTGACCTGGTGGTTCTCGCCCGCGTGCCGGAGCCGCCAGCACTTGGGCACACCTCGGTAAATAAGCGGTCCGAGGACTAGTACAGAATTCAACCCCGGCATAGGTTCGTATGGTCGCCTTCCGTGGAGGTGGCCTCGATGACATGGCCGGACCAGCGTGCCCCTCCCCAGGGGCGTCTCTCCGTCGAACGGACTCTGTCCACCCCGAGACGTCCCTGGGAGAAACGCATGCCACGTATCCGTGTCGAGGTCGACGGCGCGACGTACGAGGACGACGTCGAACCTCGCCTCCTACTGGTCCACTATCTGCGCGAACGGCTGGGCAAGGTCGGAACCCCGGTCGGGTGCGACACCAGCAACTGCGGAGCCTGCACCGTCCTGCTGGACGGCGAGAGCGTCAAGAGCTGCTCCGTGCTCGCCGTCCAGGCGGACGGCGGCGACGTCACGACCGTCGAGGGCCTCGGCATCGACGGGACGACGCACCCGATGCAGCGCGCCTTCCACGAGGAGCACGCGCTCCAGTGCGGCTACTGCACGCCCGGCATGATCATGGCATCGCTGGATCTGCTGCGGGAGAACCCCGACCCGTCCGACGACGAGGTCAGGGAGGGGCTTGAGGGCAACCTCTGCCGGTGCACCGGCTACCAGAACATCGTCAAGGCCGTCCGGCGCGCCGCCAAGGAAATGCGGGAACCGGCGGAGCGGGAGGTGACGCCGTGACCGGAGCGAAGCGAGGATCATGGCGTCACCCCGCCGGGGGTCTGGGGGTCGCCCCCCAGGAAAGGAGGAGGTCGTGACTGTGCAGGAGGGCAGGGCGGAGGTCGGGTCTCCGCGCAAACGGTCGGAGGACGCGCGGCTCATCACCGGCCAGACCCGCTGGACCGACAACCTCGCCCCGGCCGGGACGCTGCACGTGGCGTTCCTGCGCAGCCCGTTCGCGCACGCGCGGATCACCCGGGTGGACACGTCGGAGGCGGCGCGGAGCCCCGGCGTCGTCGCGGTGTTCAGCGGCGCGGACTTCGCCGAGGAACAGGGCTCGCTGCCCTGCGCGTGGGTCGTGACCGAGGACATGAAGCATCCGGACCACCCGCCGATGGCGGTGAGCGAAGTCCGGTACGTCGGCGAGCCGGTGGCGTGCGTGGTGGCCCGCGACAAGTACGCGGCGGCCGACGCGCTGGAGGAGATCGACGTCGACTACGAGCCGCTGCCGCCGGTCGTCGACATGAAGGAGGCCGTCGCGGACGGGGCCGACCTCGTCCACGAGGACCTCGGGACCAACAAGTCCTACACGTGGGTCTTCGAGAACGGCGACATCGACGCCGCGCTCAGGGACGCGCCGGTCGTCATCGAACGCGAGTACGTGCAGCAGCGGCTGATCCCGTCCGCGATGGAGCCGCGGTCGGTCCTGTGCGTGCCGGAGGCGGACGATTTCACGCTGTACTCCGCCACGCAGATCCCGCACATTCTCCGGCTGATGCTGGCGACCGTCACCGGAATCGCGGAGCACCGCATCCGGGTCGTCGCGCCGGACGTCGGCGGCGGGTTCGGCTCCAAGCTCCAGGTGTACGGCGAAGAGGTTCTCGCGCTTCTGCTGGCGCGGCGGCTGGGACGTCCCGTGAAATGGACGGAGTCGCGCAGCGAAGGCAACATGACCGTCCACCACGGGCGCGACCAGATACAGCGGCTCACGCTCGCCGCAGAGCGCGACGGACGAATCCGCGGATTCAAGGTGGATCTGCTGGCCGACATGGGCGCGTACCTGATGCTCGTCACGCCGGGCATCCCGTTGCTGGGCGCGTTCATGTTCAACGGCATCTACAAGATGGACGCGTACTCGTTCACCTGTACGGGCGTCTTCACCACGAAAACGCCGACGGACGCCTATCGGGGTGCGGGCCGTCCAGAAGCGACCTACGCCGTCGAGCGCATCATGGACGAATTGGCCGCCGAACTGGACCTCGACCCCATCGAGGTACGGCGGCGCAACTGGATCGCGCACGACGAATTCCCGTACGACACGATCGCGGGGCTCACCTACGACTCGGGCAATTACGAGGCGGCGACGGACAAGGCCCTGGAGCTCTTCCAGTACGACAAGCTCCGCGCGGAGCAGGCCGAGCGCCGTGAAAGGAACGACCCGGTCCAGCTCGGCATCGGGGTGTCGACGTTCACGGAGATGTGCGGGCTGGCCCCGTCCCGTGTCCTCGGTTCGCTGTCGTACGGGGCGGGCGGCTGGGAGCACGCGTCGGTGCGCGTACTGCCGTCCGGCAAGGTCGAGGTGGTGACGGGTTCGTCCGCGCATGGGCAGGGCCACGAGACGGCCTGGGCGCAGATCACCGCGGACAGGCTCGGTGTCCCGTTCGAGGACGTGCGGGTCCTGCACGGCGACACCGCCATTTCGCCGAGGGGAATGGATACCTACGGGTCGCGTTCGCTCACGGTCGGCGGGGTCGCGCTCTACTCGGCGTGCGAGAAGGTCGTCGACAAGGCGCGGAAGGTGGCGGCGCATCTGCTGGAGGCCGCCGAACAGGACCTGGAGTTCTCCGACGGACGGTTCAGCGTGCGCGGCGTCCAGCAGGAGGGCAAAACGATCCAGGAGGTCGTGCTCGCCGCATGGACGGCGCACGACCTGCCAGAGGGTATCGAGCCCTCCCTCGACTCAGAGGCCACATTCGACCCGGACAACTTCTCCTTCCCACACGGAACGCACCTGTGCGCCACCGAAGTCGACACCGAGACGGGAATGGTGAAAATCCGCAAGTACGTGGCCGTGGACGACGTTGGGAAGGTCGTCAATCCGCTCATCGTCGAGGGGCAGGTGCACGGCGGCCTGGCGCAGGGCATCGCGCAGGCCCTCTTCGAGGAGGCCGTGTACGACGAGGAGGGGAACTTGACCACGACCACCATGGCGGACTACCTCGTCCCGTCCGCCGCGGACCTGCCGGAGTTCACCACCGACCGGACGGAGACGGCCGCGACGTCCAACCCGATGGGCGTGAAGGGCGTCGGCGAGGCGGGCACGATCGCGTCCACCCCGGCCGTCGTCAACGCGGTCGTGGACGCGCTGCGCCCCTACGGCGTGAAGGACGTGCCGATGCCGTGCTCGCCCGAGCGCGTCTGGCGCGCCCTCCGCGCCGAGCGGAAACCGGACACCGCCGAGCCCGGCGCGGGCGGCGGCCTCGGATCCGCCGGAGGTGCGCAGTGATCCCCGCCGCGTTCGACTACGCGCGCCCCCGCTCGGTGGACGAGGCCGTCCGGGCGCTGGCCGACGCGGGCGAGGACGCGAAGGTCCTCGCCGGAGGGCAGAGCCTCATGCCGCTGCTGCGGCTGCGGCTCGCGATCCCGGACGCGCTGATCGACCTCGGCCGGATCGCGGCGCTCCGCGAGATCCGCGACGACGGCGACGCCGTGGTCATCGGCGCGATGGCCACCCACCACCAGGTGATCCGCGACCCGCTCGTCCGCGCGCACCTGCCGCTGGTGGCGCGCGCGACCGAGACCGTCGCGGACCCGGCCGTCCGGCACCGCGGGACGTTCGGCGGGTCGCTGGCGCACGCCGACCCGGCGGGCGACCTCCCGGCCGTCGCGCTGGCGCTGGACGCGGTCCTGCTCGTCCGGTCCCCGCGCGGCGAGCGGGAGATCCCGGCGGCGGAGTTCTTCGTCGACTGGATGACGTCCGCGATGGAGCCGGACGAGCTGCTCGTCGGCGTCCGCGTGCCGAAGCTCGGGCCCGGCTGGGGCGTCCACTACGAGAAGTTCCACCGGACGGCGCAGGCGTGGGCGATCGTCGGCGTCGCGTGCGCGGTGCGCCGCGAGGGGGACGCGGTCGCGGAGGCCCGCGTCGCGCTGACCAACATGGGCCCGGCGCCCGTCCGGGCCGGCGCGGTGGAGGAGGCCGTCCGCGGCCGTCCGATTTCGGATGATTCATTCCGGTCCGCGGGCGGGCGCGCCGCCGAAGGGACGGAACCGCCGTCCGACCTGCACGGGTCGTCGGAGTACCGGTCGCACCTCGCGACGGTGCTGACCGCGCGGGCGCTCGCGGCGGCCGCCGCCGCCTGATTGCACGTCGCGTGGCCGGGTACCCGTTCGGGTGCCCGGCCCCGACTGGCGGGCTGCCCGGCCACCGCCGTAAGGTCACGGGACGGGCAAGTTCTCCGGACGATAAGGACAACGATCATGGAGCTCGACCACGATTTCGCCGTCCCCGTACCGGTGGAGCGTGCCTGGTCGGTGCTGCTCGACGTGGAGCGCGTCGCGACGTGCATGCCGGGCGCGACCCTCGACTCGGTCGAGGGCGAGGAGTACAAGGGCCGGATGAAGGTGAAGGTCGGCGCGATGACCATCACCTACCGCGGCGCGGCGCGGATCGTGTCGGCGGACGAGTCGTCCCGGACGGTGACGCTGGAGGCGTCCGCGAAGGAGGCCCGCGGCTCGGGGACGGCGGCGGCGACCGTCCAGGCGAAGCTGCACGAGGACGAGGACGGCACGACCCGCGTGACCGTCCACACGAAGCTGAACGTGACGGGGCGGCCGGCCCAGTTCGGCCGCAACATCCTGTCCGAGGTCGGCTCCAAGGTCATCGCGCGGTTCGCGAAGGCGCTGGCGGAGGAGCTGGAGTCGTCCGGCGAGGCGGAGACCGCGCCCGCGCCCGAGGCCCCGCCGGAGGCCGAGGCCCCGCCGGAGGCCGCGCCCGAGGCGCCCTCCCCGGTCGCGGAGGCCCCGGCGGAGGAGCCTGCGGAGAAGCCCGCGGACAAGCCGGGCCCGGCCACCGCGGAGACCCTCGCCCCCGTCTCCGACATCACGCCGCCGGAGCGCGAGCCCGAACCCGAACCCGCCGCCCCGGTGGAGCGGAGGCCGGAGCGTCCGCTGCGCGTCGCCCGCGACGACGACGCGATCGACCTGCTGGAGGTCGCGGGCCCCTCGGTCGCCAAGCGGGCGGTGCCCGCGGTCGGCGGGCTCGTCGCGCTGCTGCTGGCCGTCCGGTTCCTGGTGCGCAGGCGGCGCGGCGGGCGGCGCGGCAGGCGCTGACGCCCGGCCGGGAGGGCGGCCGAAGAGAACGGAAAGCGCGGGTCAACGATCCGCCGCCGGACGGCGGCGTCGGTGGCCCGCGCCGCCGCGCGTGCCGTCGGCTTGTCCCGTGGACACCATCGAGCTCCGCCGGATCGCGCGGATCGAGGACGGCAACTGGTGGTACCGGACGCGCCGCGAGGCGCTGTCCGCCGAGCTGCTCCGGTTCAGCGTGCCGGGGACGGCCGTCGACATCGGCGCGGCCGCCGGGACGGCCTGCCGGGTCCTCGCCGAGCACGGCTGGGACGCCACGGCGATCGACCTGAGCCCGGCGGCCGTGGAGCTGGCCCGCGCGCACGGCGTGGAGGCGTACCAGGGCGACGCGTGCTACCTGCCGCTTCCGCCCGAGGCGTACGACCTGGCGCTCGCGCTGGACGTCCTGGAGCACGTCGAGGACGACGGGCGCGCCGCCGCCGAGATCGCCCGCGTGCTGCGCCCCGGCGGCACGGCGCTCGTGTCGGTCGCCTGCGACATGGCGCTGTGGTCGGCGCACGACGTGGCGCTCGGCCGCGTCCGCCGGTACTCGCGCCGCGCGCTGGTCGACCTGGTCGAGGGCGCCGGGCTGGTGGTGGAGCGGGTGTGGAGCCGGGGGGTGCTGCTGCGTCCCGTCCTGCGGCTGCGCAGGCACCGCACGGCGCGGCGGGAGGACCTCGCGCCGCTGCATCCGCTGGTCAACGAGGCACTGCGGCTGGCGGCCGTGCTGGAACGGTGCCCGCCGCTGTGCGGCTGGCCGGGAACGCGCCTGTTCGCGCGGGCCCGCCGCCCCGGCTGACCGGTCAGCCGGTGCCGTCCGGCCAGTCCCGCGGCTCGGCCACCCATCCCGCGAGCAGGACGAGCCCGCTCGGACGGTGCCGGGCGAAGAACCCGAACGGCCGGTCGAAGCGCACGTCCAGCGCCCGCGCCTCCGCCATCGGCGCGCCCATGACCGCCGCGGACATCGCCGTGACGGCGGCGGCCCGGAACCCCTCGGCGCTGAACGCGGCGTTGACGTCCTGGACGGCCTGCGCGACCGCCAGCGGCGCCGGGCTGATCCCGGGGAGGTGGCCGCGCGGGTCCGGGGTCGAGACGGTGGCCAGCCCGAACAGCCCGGCGCGGGCGAGCAGGTCGTGCGAGGCGGCGACGTCGAAGCGCGCGGCGGTGACGTCGAGCCTGGTGCCGGGCTGGAACGCGGCGACCGTCCGGACGCGCAGGCCGGGCGCCGCCTCCGGCTTCGACAGCAGCCCGGCGCCCTGGCGGAGTCCGTGCCGCCCGTCCGCGGCGGCCAGGGCGCCCGCGACGACCTCGCCCGCCGGTCGTCCCTCCTCGCCCAGGCAGAGGATCACGTCGACGTCGTCCTCGCCGGGCACGGCGAGGAGCGTGACCGGACCCGCCGGAGTGGCCTCCGCCAAGGCCAGCCGGTCGACCTCCGCCGTGCTGGCGAACAGTCCCGCCGCCGGGCGGTCGCGCCCCGCCCACGGGCCGTCCCGCGGGACGAGCGGCACGTCCTCGAACGGCTCCCGCCAGCGCGTGGCGATGCTCAGCGCGGTGGCGAGGACGAGGCCGGTGTCGTCGCGCACCTCGACCGGCATCGCGGTCAGCCGCCCGGCGGTGTTCCGCGCGACCCATTCGTCCAGCCGGGCTTGGTCGGCGGCCGGGTCGCCGGTCAGCTCCCCGCGCGCCTCGGCCGGGACGGCATCGCGCCACCATTGCTCGACGGGCAGGTCGGCCAGCGTCCACACGCCGAGCGCGGCGGTCGCGGCCGTGCCGCCCGCGAGGAGGGCGAGGAGGTCGCGCGCGTGCCGCTCCGCCCCGGTGGCGTCGACGCCGACGGCCCGCTGAAGCTCGCCGCGCCCGGGCTCGCGCGCGGCGGCGGCGAGGAACGCGAGCAGCGGCCACGCCCCCGCCCCGGACAGCACGGTCGTCGTGCCGTCGCAGGCGTCCCGCGCCCAGCGGGCGGTCAGGGCGTTGGACGCGCGGACGAGATCACCGGTCGCGGTTCCGGAAGCCATCCTCCCGATGGTTGGGGAACGCCCCGGCGCGTGTCAAAGCGGTCACCCGCCGAGGACATCGCCGAAGACGTGGTCGACGACCCGCGACGACGCCTGCCCGTCGTCGTGCGGGCAGTACTTCACGAAGAAGCGGTCGTAGACGTCGGCGTACCGGTCTTCGCCGTCCGGGGCCTCGCGGACGGCCTCGGCGACGTCCGCCGAGGTGGTCACGAGCGGTCCGGGCGCGTCGGTCTCCAGGTCGAGGTAGAGGCCGCGGACATGGTCGCGGTAGCGCTCCAGGTCGTAGGCGTACACGACGATCGGACGGCCGAGCACGGCGTAGTCGACCATGGCGGACGAGTAGTCCGTGACCAGGACGTCCGACGCCATGTACAGCTCGGCGATGTCGGGGTAACGGGACACGTCGATGACGAACCCGTCCCCTGCGTGACGCTCCCGATCGGTGACGAAATGGTGTGCCCGGATGAGCAGCACATGGTCGTCGCCTAGGACGTCCCGCATCGTGCGGATGTCGAGTTCAAGGGAGAAGCCCTGCACGCCGGGCGCGTGGAACCGGTCGTCCCGCCAGGTCGGCGCGTAGAGGACGACCTTCTTCCCGTCCGGGATCCCCAGGCGCTTGCGGATCTCGCCGCCGACGCTCTCCCATTCGGGCGTGCTGAGCACGTCGTTGCGCGGATATCCGGTTTCCAGGACTTCGCCCTCGTACCTGAACGCGCGCCGCATGGTCTGGGTGGCGAACGGGCTCGGGGACAGCAGCACGTCCCACCGCGCCACCTCCTGCTCCACCAGGTCGAACCGCTCCGTCCGCCGGTAGGGCATGTCCCTGAGGTCGTAGCCGAGACGCTTCAGCGGTGTGCCGTGCCACGTCTGGACGAACGTCTGCCCCTCGCGCTTGGCGCACCACGGCGGCAGCCCGTGGTTGGTGACGACGTAGCGCGCGCGGGCGAGGGCCCGGTAGTGCTCACGGCTTCCGGACAGGACGGTCCTGGCCTTCCCGTCCACGGCGAACTGTCCGTCCTGGGAGACCCACACGCATTCCAGTTCGGGCTTGCGGCGCATCAGTTCTTCGTAGACGGCCTTGGGGTTGCAGTTGTACTGCGTACCGCCGTGGCTGTCGAACACCGCGACGTCGGCGATCGGGCTCCGCAGGTACACCGGATAGTCGTGCTGCTGGAGGAGCACCTGGGCGCGCGCACCGCGCTCGTCCTCGTCGAGCCCGGGACGGCTGCGCAGGAACAGCGCGTCCTTCTGGTGGACGCCGACGTCGAATTCGTGTGTCCCGGCACGGTGCCACTCAGGAAGGTTGGGGATTTTCTCGCGTTCGACCACGACCGACACCTCGCCGGTCTGCGCGCGCGCCAGCACGTCCCACGTTCCGGTGCTCAGGGGGAGGTCGGTCCCGAACACGGTCATCGTCGCCGGGGTGAAGGCGGCGGTGAAGCGGAGGCCGTCCCAGGTGACGGGCACGCGGTGCTCGTCCCCGGACCGGCGGCGGCGCAGGACGAAGTAGTCCGGCTTGGTCTTGGGGCAGGCGAAGTCACCGGAGAGGGTGAGGAGCCCTTGCTCGTCCCACTCCGCCTTGGTCACGACGGGACGGACGCTGCGCTCGACCCCACGCAGGTTGCCGAAAGCGGTGCGGGTCAACGCGAATTCACGTCCGCCCCCTGGGAGGAGGTAACGCACGGCGGCGACGTTGCTGGCGACGGTCAGGCGCATCGGCCCGCCCTCACCGGTGAGCCTGATGTCCCAGTCGATGAGGTCGCGCAGATGCGGACGTCCTGGACTCCCGGCATCGCCCGGCACGGAGACGAGGGACTTCATGGGAAGCGTGGCGGTGAAGTCGAATCCGGTGCCGCCCGCCATGCGCAGCACGGACGACTGGCGCACCGTCACCTCACCGCGAACCTCGGCACCGCCGCCGCCGTGCCGCCGCGCCGCGACGACGGCGGCCCCGGTGCCGAGTGCCCTTCGCGTCCATCCGGACAGTTCCAGTACGTCGCCGTCCCGCCGGACACGGGTGACGACGGCCTTGGCCCGCTTCACGTGGACGACGAACACGTCGTCGTCCCCCGCCGCGGGCTGGACGGCGACGTGCTCGTCCACCTGGCGGGCGGCCGTCCAGCGCACGGCCGGAGCGGTCGCGGGCAGCCGCTGGACGGCCTTGCGCCCCTGCGCCGCCACCTCGGCGAACAATTCGTAGGTGGCCGTGCGCCATTCGTCGCCGTCCAGGAGGTATTCGGGCTCCACCCGGACCGAGAAGCCGGACTCGTCGTAGGAGACGGACGGCTGGTCGGACCGGATCGTCGCCTCCGGGCAGGCGATCCGCTCCACCGGAAGCCGGATCTCCTTGCCGGTCTTCACGTCGCGCATCCAGACGCGGATCCGCGAGTCGCTCACCGAGGACGCGTCGAACCTGTCGAAATGCGCGTGCCCTTCGACGATCAGGGTGTCGACGTCCCATTCGACGCGGTCGACGTCCGCGAAAAGGCGGAGCTCGTCGGTGACGTCGTACACGTCCGCGGGAATGTCGCGTTCCACACCGTCATTCTTCGCGCCCTCGAAGAACGGGTACTCGGCGTACCAGCGCTGCCGGACCCGCCCCCGCCGCACCAGCGGAACGTTCCGAAGACCGGCCTCCTCGAACCGGACCACCTCCAGCAGTTCGGGCAGCATCCGCTCGCCGAGCAGATAGGTCTCCAGCCGCCTGATCGACGCCAGTCCGGCGGCGGCCTGGCGACCGGCGGTCTCGACATACGCGGCGCCCAGTTCGCCGAGGCGCTCGCGCTCCTGCCAGGTGGCCTCGGGAAGGGCGAGGATCAGCGCGCGGACGTCCAGATCCAGCGCGTACCTGTCGTGGAAGGGAAGCAGTTCCGGCGCGTGGTCGCCGAGGAATTTCCGGACGGCCGTGATGAGGCTCATCCGCTCGGTGATGTCCGCCGGGTCGTGCCGGGCGCGGGTGGCCGTTCCGGTGCGGTCCCGCCGGTGGTAGACGGTCGTGTCGAGGACGTCCACCGCCGAGGCGAGAACCTGCGCCTGCGCGGCGGTGAGCGCGTCATGGGTCGTCGCCGGGAGGTCGAAGCGGTGCGCGTCCCAGAACGCGCGGCGGAAGACCTTGTTGCACACCGTCCTGTCCTGGAGAAGGGCGGGGTGGCGGGTGACGTGCGTCGATTTCATCGTCGCGGCATAGGGCGCGGCGTGCAGCGGGGAAGGGCGCGACTGGTTCCCGTCCACGTACATGACGTTCCCGCCGACGAGGTCGGAACCGGTCTTCTCCAGCGTGCCGACCATCAGTTCGCACGCGTAGGGCGGAAGCGCGTCCTCGCCTTCGACGAAGGCGAGATAGCGGCCCTTCGCCTGCTCCACTCCGGTGTCGGCGGCCGACAGTTCACCGGACGCCTGGAGAAGCGCGAACCGCTCGTCCCGTTCGGCGAACTCCTTCGCGACGGCCGCGTTGCCCACGTCCGCGCCGTCTTCGGGTTCCTCGTCCACCAGGAGCACTTCGACGTCGCGTAGCGTCTGCCCGGCGAGCGATTCCAGGCATTCCTCGAAATGGTCCCCGGTAGCGCGGAAGGGGACGACGATGCTGATCTTGGCGGGGTTGCGCTGAGGTGACACTGTGGCTCCGTGATGGGGTTCTTTCAGTGGGCGGGCCGGACGACCCGGTCCAGCACGCGGGCGGCCGCCTGGCCGTCGTCGTGCGGGCAGTACCGGGCGGCGAAGGCGGCGCGGGCGTTGCGGTATCCCGCGTCGAGCGCGACCGGCTCGCGCAGGGCGTCGACGACCTCCTGCGTGGTGCTGAGCAGCGGCCCCGGGGCCTCCGCCTCGAAATCGAAATAGAAGCCGCGGACGTGGTCGCGGTACCGCTCCAGGTCGTAGGTGAAGAACACCATCGGCCGCCCGGTGGCGGCGAAGTCGAACATGGCCGACGAATAGTCCGTCACGAGCACGTCGCTGACCAGGAACAGTTCTGAGATGTCGGGGTAGACGGACGCGTCGATGACGCAGTCGCCGGGCCGCAGCCTCGGCTTGTCGGTGACGAGGTAATGCGTGCGCAGCAGCAGGACGTGGTCGTGTCCGAGCGCCGCCCTGAACCGGTCGAGGTCGAATTCGAGCCGGAACGCGCGCTTGCCGATCGCGTGGTGGAAGTCGTCCCGCCACGTCGGCGCGTAGAGGACGACCTTCTTCCCGTCCGGAATGCCGAGCCGCTGCCGCACCGCCGCCGCGATCTCCGCGCGCCGCGGGCTGCTCAGCAGGTCATTACGGGGATATCCGCTCACGAGGATCTCGCCGTTGTAGCCGAAGGCGCGCCGGAACAGCGGGACGGAGAACGCGTTCTGCGAGAGGAGCAGATCCCATTGGGGGACGTCGTACTCCATCCAGTCGACGCCCTCGGTCCGCTTGTACGGCATCTGCTTGACGTCGTAGCCGAGTTTCTTCAGCGGCGTGCCGTGCCAGCACTGGACGTACGTCTGGTCGTCGCGTTTCACGAACCATTCGTGCTGCGACCAGTTGCCGAAGATGTAGCGGGCGCGGGCGAGGGCCTCGTAGTGCTCCCGCGTCCCGGCGAGCACGGTCCGCGCGCCGACCGGCTTGCCGAACTGGCCGTTCTCGGTGACCCACACGCATTCGAGGTCGGTGCCGCGCCGCCGCAGCTCGTCGTAGATGCCGCGCGGATTGCACGAGAACTGCCGTCCCTTGTACGCGTCGAACACCGCGAGTTCGCGGACCGGCAGGTTCCGGTGCCGCCGGTAATGGCCGGACTGGATCCGGCTCTGCGCGTAGGCGCCGCGCTCGTCGTCGTCCAACGCGGTCTCGACCCAGAACTGCAACTGGTCGGTCCGCTGCGCGCGGATCGTGACGATGTGCAGTCCCGCCTCGAACGGCTCGGGAAGGTCGCGGAGCGTGTGCCGCCTGATGACGACCGGCCGTTCCCGGCCGTCGATCGCGGTGACCGCGTCCCAGCGGCCGGAGACGAGCGGACGCGTCAGTCCCAGCACCCGCATGCGCGCGGGCGAGAATTTGGCGGCGAACCGGCTGCCCGCCCAATGCAGGGTGACCGTGTGCTCCTCCGACGACCGCCGCCGCCGCAGGATCATCGCTTCCGGCCGTTCCAGCGGATCGGCGCACGAGCCGCCGAGAAGCAGCGCCCCGTCCGGCGACCACGACACTTCGTCGACGACCAGAACCTTTTCCCGGACGACGATCCGCATGGTGCTCCGCCGCGACCTCGCCAATTCCACTTTCCCGCTCGGAGTGGCGAAGACCGCGCCCGAGGCGTCCTCGTCCAGGTGCGGCTTGATACCGCCCGGGAGGGTGACGTCCCAGTCGCCGGGCCGCTGGGCCAGCCTGTCCAGCGGCAGCCTGGCCCGGAACCGGCCGCCGCCGCCGACCGGCTCGATCGGGCCGGTCACCGCGCCCCGGCCGGCCTTCGGCGCGGCGATGATCTCGGGACGCTCGCTCAGCGGGGCGCGGCTCCAGCCGTCCAGCCACAGCTCGCCGTCCTCCACCCGGCCGCCGGTGATCGCCGCCGCCGTCCGCCTGACCTGGAGCACGAACCGGTGCCGGCCCGCGACGCCCTGGACGCGGACGCCCGGCGCGCACTCCCGGTCGCGCGGCCACAGCAGGTGAGTCAGCCGGGGGTTGCCGAACCGCGCCCGCCGCCGCGTCCCGCCGTTGACGATCTCGACGCACGGCACCCAGTCGACGTCCCGCCAGCGCCCGTACATCCGCAGCGACGCCGGGTCGATGTCCGCGACGAACCCGGACCAGTCGTAGGACACCCCCGACTGCCGCGACCGCGCGGTCACGTCCGGCCTGCGCACCCGCGTGACCGGGACGCGCTTCAGCCCCCGCCTGTTCGACGCCAGCAGCCACACCCGGATGCGCGACCCGTCCTCGGTGGAGGAGTCCAGGTGCCGGATGTAGGCGTGGCCCTCGATGCGCAGGCGCCCGTCCACCCAGGCCGACCGGTCGATCGCCGCGACCGGGCGCAGCTCGGCCGTCACGTCGTACACGTGCCGGGGGACGGCCCGCTCCTCGTCCTCGAAGAACGGATACTCCGCGTACCAGCGCCGCCGCAGGCCGCGCCGTACGCGCGGCGCGTCCCCGGGTTTCTTGAGCTGGGCGAACCTCAGCACCTCCAGCAGCTCGGGCAGCATCCCCCGGCACAACAGGTGCAGTTGCAGGCGCGTGATGGCCGGGAACCGCTTCACCACACGCGGGGAGACGCACCGCGCGAGGTTCGCTCCGATCTCGACGAGTTCTTCACGGTTCTCGTCGTCCGTCCTAGGCAGGGCCTCGAACAGCACACGCAATTCGATGGGGACGAGGGCGTGCTCGTCATAGGCGTTAAGCAGCCGGGGCGCGTACTCCGCCATCCCCTCACGCAACGCACGCGCGGACGCAAGACGCTGGGTGATGTTGTCCCAGTCGTAGCGGTCTTCGGTAATCGACCCGGGCCGCTTGCGCCAGAAGTAGACGACCTCGCTAAGCAGGTCTACGGAACGCGCCAGCGCATGGGCGCGCATCGTGACGGGCGGGTCCTCGTAGTAGCCCCTGGGGAACTCCAGGGCGTTGCGGTCCCAGAACTCGCGCCGGTACACCTTGTTCCACGGCGTCCGGTCGCGCATGAGCAGCGGCTTGGACGACACGTGCGTCCGCGAACACGAGTCCGTGAAAACGCGGTCGTGCAGGTGCGACTGCCACGTCCGGTCGGCGTCCATGCGGTGGACGTTGCCCGACGCCATGTCGGACCCCGTCCGCTCCAGCGATCCGACCATCCGCGCGTAGGCGTCGCGTTCCACGACGTCGTCGGCGTCCGCGAAAGCGAGGTACTCCCCCTTCGCCTGACGCACTCCGGCATTGCGCGCTGGGCCCGGCCCCTCGTTGTCCCGCGTGACGAGCCGGAAACGGGGGTCCCGCGCACACATCTCCTTGGCGAGAACCGCGCCGTTGTCGGTGGAACCGTCGTCCACCAGGATGACCTCAAGGTCGCGCAGCGTCTGCCCCGCCAGGGACTCCAGGCATTCCTGAAAGAACTCCTCCGTGTTGTGGAACGGGACCACGACGCTGAGCTTCGGGGACATGGGGCCTCCTCCTCGCCCCACGAGCATGGTGACGCGATGCGGTCACCCGAAAGCGCATCGCGATTGCCAGGCCGTCCTCTGACACAGACTTGACCCTGCATGGCCGCGCTTTACCGGCCGCTGAACGTCCGCGCGGTCCGAAAAACCGGGCTCAGGCGGGACGGACGCCCTCCGCGAGCCCCGCCTCCGCGACGGCGGTCCGGATGCTGGCGGCGAGCGTCCCGAACTCGTCCGCGCGCGGCGACGCCGACCGGAAGCCGAGCCCGATCCGCCGGAACGGCGCGGGCGAGGCGAACCGGTGCAGCCCCAGGTGGGGGGCGCGGCGCGTCTCGACCGGCAGCGCCGTCTCCGGGACGAGCGTCACCCCGAGCCCGCCCGACACGAGCTGCACCAGCGTGGCGAGGCTCGTGGCGTACGTGGCCGCCGCCGGACGGGCGCCGACGTCCCGGCACACGTCGAGGGCCTGGTCGCGCAGGCAGTGGCCCTCGTTGAGCAGCAGGACGTCCAGCCGCGACAGCGCCTCCCGGTGCACGCCGTCCGGCCGCTCCAGGTCGCCGAGGTCGAAGTCGGCGGGCGCGACGAGCACGAAGTCCTCGTCATAGAGAGCCAACTCGGTAACCCCGGCCGCAGGCGTAGGCAACGCAAGCACAACAACGTCGAGCCGCCCGGCAAGAAGCTCCGCGACGATCGGATCGGTCCGCTCCTCACGCACCGAAAGCTCCAGATCCGGGAACTCCTTGGCGAGCCTAGGCAGCACCACGGGCAGCAGATACGGCGCGACGGTCGGAATCACACCCACCCGCAACGGCCCGACAAGCGGGCCCCGCACCGCGTTGACCTCGTCCACCAGCCGGTCGAGTTCGGCGAGCACGACCTCCGCCCGCCGCGCGACCCGCTCCCCGGCGGGCGTCAGCAGGACCTTCCGCGTCGTCCGCTCCACGAGCCGCGCGCGGACGCACTCCTCCAACGAGGCGACGGCCCCGGACAGCGCGGGCTGACTGATCCGCAGCGCGGCGGCCGCATCCCGAAAATGCAGATGCTCCGCGAGCGCCACAAACGCCCGCAACTGCGCCACCGTAGGTCTACTGTTAACCATCCCACCAGCGACTTTACCCACACCCCTTCGCACCCCCCACACCACCCCAACCCACCACGGGCGGACGCTCAGGAGGTGGCGAAGCCGCCGTTCTTGATCTGGACGACCAACGCGGCCAACTGCTCCCGGCTCACGATCAAGGGCAGCCCCTCAGGGTCCTTGCTGTCCCGAACACCGACCCCCCGCGCCAGCTCAGCCAACTCCACGCAGTCCTCGGCTCCGTGACCGCCGCTGTAACTACTTTTGCGCCAGACCGCCATGCTTCACACCCACCTATTTTGGAATCAGCGCGACTGCCCCTCGCCCTTGATCTTTCCGAGGAGCGCGGCAAGACCTTCCCGACTCAGCACCAGGTGAGGCGCGGAGGGGTTCTTGCTGTCACGGACACCGATACCCCGCGACAAGTCAGCCAACTCCACGCAGTCAGAGGTTCCGTGAGACTGGCTGTAGCTACTCTTGCGCCATGCCGTCATAGGACTCGCCCATTCGCTCTAGGAGTTCACGCGACTGGTCCTCGTTCCAGGCGCGCGCCGCGAGTCGCTGGAAGCGCGACATCACGCCGATAGCCTCCGCTTGGTCGTCGATGACTCGGCCCACTCCCAGCGCGTTGCCGGAATAAGCCGCCATGCGCCGACCTGGCAGTACGAAGGACCAATACGAACCATCCACGCCTGTATGCGGCGCAGCCGACAGCGGAAGTATACGGACGGAGATGTGAAGCAACTTGCCCATCTCGACCAGCCAGGCCCGCTGCGCGGCCATGACCTGGGGACTTGCCATCTGCCGCAGGGCTATCTGGTCGATCACGATCCAGATGTCGGGCTGGCCGTCCAGGATCGCGTCCTGAAGCTCCATGCGCAGGGCGAGGGTCTTCTCGAGGTCCGTGATGAGCCCGGCCGAGTACCCGGCCTCCAACAAGCTCCTGGTGTAGTCCTCCGTCTGCAACGGGAGCGGGACCACGTTGGCGGAGTAGATGCAGTGCTCGATCGCCTTGCGCTGGTAGCGCAGGAGCCGGGACGGGGCGTTGGCGTCGATGCCGAGCTTGGCGTAGCCGAGCCAGATCTTGAAGACGCCGCCGGTGTTCCAGGCGGCGTCCAGGGCCTTGCATTCGTTCGTGCCGAGCTGCTTGTCGCCTGACTCGTACTTGGAAACCTGGCCGATCGAACAGCTCAGGATCTTCGCCACGTCGGCCTGGGTCGCGTTGTGCCGAGTGCGCAGGAACCGTAGGTAGTAAGCCAAGAAGCCATGGATGGACTCGTGCGGGTCGGGGGATGGGCGGACCACGGTCGGGGCACCTCCGCACTTCCTCGTTTTTCTGATGTCCGCGGCAATGATGACAACCATAAGTCGTCGCCGTCAATCTGTTGCGCGAAATCACAGAAATGACCGATGGCAGAGGCGATCACGGAATGGGCATCGACAAATTCCGCAAGGATGACTTCATAGACGAATCGGACCCCCTTCCGGCCGTCGGGCCGCCGCGCGGGCGATGGGCGGAGCCTTATCAGGCCCACGAGAACGGCCTGTGGACGGTGCACCTCCGCAACCCCGAGTCCATCCGGATGCGTGACAGCCGTCTGGTCGCCACGCTCACCGCGGGCGACCTGTTCACGCTGGGCGGCCTCATGGCCGAGCAGGACGCCCTGGCACGGGAGAGCGGGTGGTGAGGGCCCTGGTCGAGGGGACGTCCGCCGGGCCCCTGGCACTCCGTCGCGGGTTCCTGGCGACACCCGACGTCATACGGCAAGGACGTCTCATCGTGGAGGCGCAGACCCTCCAATGGGAGCTCCCCCAGGGCACGGTGGACGACGCGGTCCTGATCGCGTCGGAATTGCTGACGAACGCCGTCCGCGCCACACCGAATGCACCGATCAGTCTCCGCATGGCCCTCGTGGAGGAGGGTCTGCGTATCGGGGTCTGGGACACGTCCCCGGAAAGACCGAAGACGTCCGCCCCAGACCTGAGCATGCCGACCCAACGCATTCCGGATAACGCGTCCGACCCAGGGGGGTGGGGCCTAGGCATCATTGCCTCCCTGTCCAAGTATTACGGCTGCCGCCCAGAACACGACGGAAAATGCGTGTGGGCCGTACTCGACATAGACCCGCCCCACGAAAACGGAGTCTCGCCCTAGGGGACGTGGGTGCGGCGCGTCCTCGCGGCGGCGCGGGCCTCGGCCAGCTATGCAAACTGAGAGTCATGATCGAAATACAGAGGGTAATGTCAGGCGGTGACGCATCTCCGCTCAGAACTGGAGGACGATCATGCGCGCCACCGTACGCACCGCCGGAAGACTCCTGACCGCCGCCCTCATCCTGGTGAGCACCCTGGCCATGGGCTGCCCGGACGCCCTGGCCCGCGCCCCGCAGACCTACCGGATCGTGAACGCCGACGAGGGCGAGTCGGCGAAGAACTTCCCCGGGATCAACCCCGCCGCGCCCACACCGATAGTCGTCGACCGCGAGCACGCGGGCGACCACGAGGTCTGGCGCATCACCGGGACGGAGAACGCGTACACCATCGTCAACGTGGGTTCGGACAACCGCGCGGTCGTGCGGGACGGTCGGCTGGTCGGCCTCCACGAAGGAACGACGACCTGGTCCCTGCGGCGGGTCGCCCAGGGCCGGTACATCATCGGGCTGCCCGGCCGGAACCTGGTCTGGACCCAGGACGAGGACAGGGCCGTGCTGGAGCCCGCGGGCGCCGAGCACGGCCAACTGTGGGACATCATCCCGGTCATCGACTGACCCATCCCCGGGCCGAAGGGCGGCACGACCATGGCCGTGCCGCCCTATACCGCGTCACCGTGCGAGCCGCTACACTTGCCCGCCACGGACATCGAAGTCCGTTTTGGGCGTATCAATGTGATTTGCATCTACCCACCGAACCGCGCCCTTCGGTCATGACTCGGTCTCATCCCTGGTCACAGCGTCGCGCACGCCATTGATAGGCGTTGCCTATCGCTTGGATGAGACATATCGATTTCTCTTTTCAGCCGGGTCGAGGCACGCTGAGTGACATCAGCCGCTCGGAGCAAACGCGGCTTTCGCGCGCCTCACCTGCGGAGGCGCCCCTCAACTCATGACGAAGGAGCATGCGTGCTTACTGTCGGTGACCAGTTCCCCGAGTACGAGCTCACCGCCTGCGTCTCGCTCGACCCCGAGAACGCGTTCGAGACGATCCACCACAAGTCCTACGAGGGCAAGTGGCGCGTCGTGTTCTTCTGGCCCAAGGACTTCACGTTCGTCTGTCCGACCGAGATCGCCGAGTTCGGACGGCTGAACGAGGACTTCGCCGACCGCGACGCCCAGGTGCTCGGCGCGTCCGTCGACAACGAGTTCGTCCACTTCGCCTGGCGCAAGGACCACCCGGACCTGCGCGAGATCCCGTTCCCGATGATGGCCGACGTCAAGCGCGAGCTGTGCGAGTCGCTCGGCATCCTCACCGCGGACGGCGTGGCCCAGCGCGCGACGTTCATCGTCGACCCCAACAACGAGATCCAGTTCTCCATGGTGACGGCCGGTTCCGTGGGCCGGAACGTCAAGGAGGTCCTGCGGGTCCTGGACGCGCTGCAGAGCGACGAGCTGTGCCCCTGCAACTGGAACAAGGGCGAGGACACGCTCGACGCCACCAAACTGCTCGCCGGTGCCGGAGCCTGACGGGCCCCCACCCACCCGAACGGACGGCGGCCGGTTGCGCGGGCGCGCGACCGGCCGTTCGCACGCAAGCACCCGGATCCGCACGGATCCGCTTGGAAAGGACGCATGAGAATGAGCGTTGACGCGCTGAAGAGCGCCCTCCCGGGATACGCGAAGGACACCAAGCTCAACCTGGGCTCGGTGACGTCCACCTCGCAGCTCACCGACCAGCAGCTGTGGGGCGCCGTCCTGGCCAGCGCGCTCGCCACCCGAAGCACGGTCGTCATCAGGGAACTGGCCGAGGAGGCGGGCGACCACCTGTCCGCCGAGGCGTTCGAGGCCGCGAAGGGCGCCGCGTCCATCATGGCCATGAACAACGTCTACTACCGCGCCACCCACCTGATCGGTGACGAGACGTACGCGACCCTTCCTGCGAAGCTGCGCATGTCCATCATCGGGCGGCCCGGCGTGGACAAGACCGACTTCGAGCTGTGGTGCCTCGCCGTGTCCGCCGTGAACGGGTGCGGACGCTGCCTGGAGTCGCACGAGAAGGTCGTCCGGGAGGCGGGCCTGTCCCGTGAGCACGTGCAGGAGGCGCTGCGCATAGCCGCCGTGGTGAACGCCGCCGCCGCGACGCTCGACGCGGAGGCCGCGCTGGCCCCGGCCACCGTCTGACGACGGAAGGCTAAGGCCCGGACGATGTCCGGGCCTTTTTCATGCCGTCATTCCCACTCGATGGTGCCCGGGGGCTTGGACGTGATGTCCACCGTGACCCGGTTGATCTCCCTCACCTCGTTGGTGATGCGGGTGGAGATGCGCTGGAGCAGGTCGTAGGGGAGCTTCGCCCAGTCGGCGGTCATCGCGTCCTCGCTGGTCACCGGACGCAGCACGATGGGGTGGCCGTAGGTGCGGCTGTCGCCCTGGACCCCTACGGAACGGACGTCCGCAAGCAGGACCACCGGGAACTGCCAGATGTCACGGTCGAGACCGGCGTTGCTCAGCTCGGTCCTGGCGATGAAGTCGGCGTCGCGCAGGATGTCGAGGCGCTCCCTGGTGACGGCGCCGACGATGCGGATCCCGAGGCCCGGCCCAGGGAAAGGCTGCCGCCAGACGATTTCGGACGGCAAACCGAGCTGCTCACCGAGCGCGCGGACCTCGTCCTTGAAGAGCGTGCGCAGCGGCTCCACCAACTGGAACTGGAGGTCGTCCGGAAGACCTCCGACGTTGTGGTGCGACTTGATGTTGGCCGCGCCCGTACCGCCGCCCGACTCGACGACGTCGGGGTAGAGGGTGCCCTGGACGAGGAACTCCACCGGCTCCGCCGCGTCCTCGCCGACGACCTGGCGGGCCGCCTCCTCGAAGACCCGGATGAACTCGCGGCCGATGATCTTGCGCTTCTGCTCGGGGTCGGCGACGCCGTCGAGGGCGGCGAGGAAGCGCTCCTGCGCGTCCACGACGTGCAGGTTCACCCCGGTCGCGGCAACGAAGTCCTTTTCGACCTGCTCGGGCTCGCCCTTGCGCAGCAGCCCGTGGTCGACGAACACGCAGGTCAGCTGGTCGCCGATGGCCCGCTGGACGAGCGCGGCGGCGACCGCCGAGTCGACCCCGCCGGACAGCGCGCAGATCGCCCGCTTCTGCCCGACCTGCCGCCGGACGGCCTCGATCGACTCGTCCGCGATGTTGACCATCGTCCAGTTGGGACGGCAGCCCGCCCCTTCGTACAGGAACCGGCGCAGCAACTCCATGCCGTGCTCGGTGTGCATCACCTCGGGGTGGAACTGGACACCGAAGAACCCACGTTCGATGTCTTCCATGCCCGCGACCGGGGTGACGTCCGTACTGGCGGTGACCGTGAAGCCGGACGGCGCCTGGCTCACGAAGTCGCGGTGGGACATCCACACCGCCTGCTCATGCGGCAACCCCGCGAACAGCATGCCGGGGGACGTCACGGCTACGGTCGCCCCACCGAACTCGGCGACATTCGAGTTCTCGACCGTCCCGCCCAGGGCCTGCGCCATCACCTGGTGCCCGTAGCAGATGCCGAACGTGGGGACGCCCAGGTCGAACAGCCCGTCCGGTGCGACGGGGGCGCCCTCTTCATATACCGACGACGGCCCGCCGGACAGGATGATGGCCTTCGGCCGCTTGGCGAGCATCTCCGCCGCCGTCATCGTGGACGGCACGATCTCGCTGTACACATGGCACTCGCGGACGCGCCGGGCGATGAGCTGCGCGTACTGCGCGCCGAAGTCGACGACGAGAACGGTGTCGAAGGACTGGTCTGCGGCCACCAAGAACGCCTTTCGCACGGGCCGGAACGATTCCCCCAGTCTACGGGCCCCCGGCCTGCGCCGACCCCGCCCGTCCCGGTCGGGGCGGGCGGGGCGGACCATGAGCACGTCTCGGACGAGACCATCACATGGTGCGATCGTCCTATAACGGTCGGCATCCATTTACCTTGATCACACTCGCGGCAGGACTTCGCTCTGATACCTGTTGATGACGCGCTGTGTTCATTTCGTTCCCGTCCGCAAGCGTCCTCCCTAGGAGTGCCGTGAAGCTGCTCGCCGCAACCGTCCTGCTCGCCGCCGCCGTACCGGCGCTGCCGTCCACCACCGCCTCGCCCCCGGGGCCGGTGGCGGCGCGCAGGGGCGACTGCGTCAAGGCCGACGCGTCCCCCGCCAACGCGCGGCTGCGGCCCGGCGCGCACGGCAGGGACCGCAACGACCTCTCCCTGGAGCAGGCCGCCGACGTGGAGCAGAACCTCAACCGGATCCTGGACGGCCTCGGCCTCGCCCCCACCGAGAACCCGCGCGGGCAGTCGACCGGCCGGGACCTGCGCGGCGCCGCGGCGATCAGCATTCCCGTCTACTTCCATGTGCTGCACGACGGTTCGGCGGGCAACGTGTCCGCCGCGACGATATCGAGCCAGATCGACACGATGAACGCGTCCTACGGCGGACGGAACGGAGGGGCGAACACCCGCGTCTCGTTCACCCTGCGAGCCGTGACCCGTACCGACAACGCGGACTGGTTCAACGACCCCGAACGCTACGAGAGGACGTACAAGCCCAGACTGCGGCAGGGCGGCAAGAACACACTGAACCTCTACAGCGCGCGTATCGGGGGCGACCTCCTCGGCTGGTCGACCTTCCCCTGGAAGTACCAGTCCGAGCCCAAGATGGACGGCGTCACCATCCACTACGGCAGCATGCCGGGCGGATCCATCGAGAACTTCAACAAGGGGTTCAGCGCCACGCACGAGGTCGGCCACTGGCTCGGGCTCTACCACACGTTCCAGGACGGCTGCGGAGGCCAGGGCGACCGCGTCGCCGACACCCCCGCCGAGCGCGACCCCACCAACGGCTGCCCCGCCGGTAAGGACACGTGCCCGTCCAGTGGTGAGGACCCCATCCACAACTACATGGACTACAGCTACGACACGTGCATGACGTCCTTCACCGCCGGGCAGGGCGGCCGTATCCACAACGTGTGGACGGCCTACCGCGCCTAGCGCTTCTTCCGGTCGGTGATGCGTTTCGCGTCTTCGGGAGGCAGTCTTCGGACTGCCTCCCTTAGCGTGACGCCCGACATGACGTCCACGCGTGGCTCGACCCAGGCCGCCACCCACTCCGGGTCCTTCTTCGACAGCTCCCGCAACACCCACCCGAGGGCCTTGCGGATGAAGAACTCCTTTTCGCCGATGAGCGCGTCCCCGAACCGGTCGATCCTGTCCAGATCCGGGGTTCCCGCGCGGACGCCCGCGAGCAGGGCCAGCATCGCCGTCCGGCGTATCCACATGTAGGGGTCGCTGACCCAGGCGTCCAGGACCGTCCCCAGGTCGGGATACCGGACGACCAGGCCGCCGACGATTTTCTCGGCCAGATAGTCCACGTACACCCAGCCCGACGAGTCACGGATAAGGCGTTCGCCCAGGGCCAGGTCGGGCGGCTCCAGGAGGGCCGCCCGCTTGACGAGAACCACGATCGCGGCCATGCGCGCCTCATGCACGGGACGGCCCTGGTCGGTCACGTCCCAGAGCCTCTCCGCCAGCGCGACGAGTTCGTCCCGCGTCGGCCTGGCCTTCACCGCCGACAGCGCGACCTTCCGCAGGGCCGGGACGGGGACGCCGATATGGGTGAAGTCACTCTTCAGATAGCGCTTCTCGCTCTCTGCCCGCACCGGGTCGGCCTGTGCCCGAAATTCGGCCAGGAGTCGTTCCACTTCCCCGTCGACGTCCATGCGGGTCACGCTACGCGGCGACGCTAGGTTGCCGCATTCAGCGTTGAGCGACCCGATTCGTTCAGGTTTGCCAAAGACGCCTCGGTTGTTCGCATCCAGGCTGGTTCCAGCGATGACTCCGCTCCCCTGCGCGCGCTCCCGCTCGCGTCACCCCCAAGGAGTTTCATGAAACGCGCCGGAATCGCGGCCGTTCTCGGTCTGGCCGCAGCCGTCACGACGTACGCCCCCACCGCCCCCGCCACCCTCGCGGCGCCTTCGGCACCGTCCAACCTGTGCGCCGACCAGTCGTCGGCGGCCCGCGTCCGCGCCGGGACCCACGCCGTCGAACCCAACCAGCCTGGGACGGCCCAGGTCGCGGCGATGGAGAAGGACTTCCAGAACCGCCTCAGCAAGCTGCGGAACAAGAAGACCTCGGCCATCACCGTCCGCGTGCACTTCCAGGTCGTCTACGGCAGTGCGGGGAACGTGCCCGACGCGACCCTGAACAAGCAGATCGACGTCATGAACCAGGCCTACGCGGGCAGCGGTGTGACGTTCACCCTGGCCGAGATCAAGCGGACGCAGAACGCCGCCTGGTTCTCCGACCCGCAGGCCAACGAAGCCGCCATGAAGAACGCCCTGCATGTCGGCAACGCCCAGGACCTCAACTTCTACACCGCCGACCTGGGCAACAGCCTCCTCGGCTGGGCCACGTTCCCGAGCAGCTACCGCTCGCAGCCCAAGATGGACGGCGTGGTCATCCACTACCAGAGCGTGCCGGGCGGCTCCCTCAGCAACTACAACGAAGGCGACACCGGCACCCACGAAGTGGGTCACTGGATGGGGCTGTACCACACGTTCCAGGGCGGCTGCACGGGCGCTGGAGACGAGGTCTCCGACACGCCCGCCGAGCAGAGCCCGGCCTCCGGCTGCCCCACCGGCCGCGACACCTGCACCTCGCCCGGGGTGGACCCGATCCACAACTACATGGACTACAGCTACGACTCGTGCATGACCGAGTTCACGGCGGGCCAGACGGCGCGCATGCAGAGCCAGTGGTCCGCGTACCGCGCGTCAGGAAGCTGACCCGCGTCCCGGCCGGGCGTCCCTGACCGTCCGACCGATCAACCCCCGGTAGAACGGGCCGGGTGGGCCCAACGAGCCCACCCGGCCCGTTCTGCGCTAGCTGTGCGTACGTCCCGTACGGGCCCGGCCTGGGGCGTCCCCTGGTCGGCGTACGCCTGTCGCCAGGGGCGCGGCTTAACGCGGGACGTAGACGCTGCCGCCGAACTCGACGACCTTGGAGGTGGCAGCCCTTGGGCGGTCAGCCTTGGTCCTGGCGCTGCGCTTCCGCAGGGGCCGTTGGCCCGTTGTCCACAGAATCTCGTTCTAGTGCCGTGCCGTCGCCGCCCCGCCGAGAATTCAGGAGTTGGGTTCGGCTCGGGGAGGCGGCGGCGATGGCGGAGTCAGCGGGGACGGCGGGGACGGCGGCGTCAGGTGATGTCGATGATCGGGAGCTTCAGCGCCCCCGGCGCGTCGGCCGGGACGGCCGGGTTCTTCGGCGGGACGGGGCTGAGCCGCCGGTACGGCTCGCCCAGCGCGGGGCGGAGGTCGTCCTCCGACCGGTTGGGCCAGAGCGACATGGCGCGCTCGGCCTGCGCCGTGATGGTCAGCGACGGGTTGACGCCCAGGTTTGCGGAGACGGCGGAGCCGTCCACGACATGCAGGCCGGGGTGCCCGTACACGCGGTGATAGGCGTCGATCACGCCGGTCTCCGCCGAGTCGCCGATCGCGCACCCGCCGAGGAAGTGCGCCGTCATCGGGACGTCGAACAGGTCGCCCCAGGTGCCGCCCGCCATCCCGCCGATCTCGTCGGCGATCAGCCGGGTCGCCTCGTGCCCCTCCGGGATCCACGTCGGGTTCGGCTCGCCGTGCCCGGCGGACGCGTGGACGTCCCAGCCGAACGGGCCCTTCTTCGGGCGCAGCGTGATCGAGTTGTCGCGGGTCTGCATGACCAGCGCGATGACCGTCCGCTCCGACCAGTGGCGCAGGTCCGCGAGCTGCATCAGGTCGCGCGGGCGGCGCACCGCCTCGCGGACGAACTTCAGCAGGCGGGGCTTGTGCCTCTCGCCCGGACGATCGCCGTCCACGAGCAGGGTCTGCAGACCGGCGAGCAGGTTGGAGCCGCGCCCGTACCGGACGGGCTCGATGTGCGTGTCCGGCGCGGGGTGGAACGACGACGTGATCGCGACGCCCTTGGAGAAGTCGGGCCCCGGCTTGCCGTTCGCCCGCCCGCCGCCGAGGATCGCCTCCGAGTTGGTGCGGGTCAGCGCGCCGAGCCGGTCCGACAGCCGCGGCAGCGCGCCCGTCGCCTTCAGCTTGTGCAGAAGCTTCTGCGTCCCGTACGTCCCGGCGGCGAACACGACCTGCTCGGCGGTGAGCGTCTTGCGGTTGCGGCCGAACGAACCCGTCCGGACGATCTCGACCTCGTAGCCGCCGCCGCGCCGCGGCCTGACGGACGTGACGCGGCTGAGCGGCATCACCCGCGCGCCCGCCTTCTCCGCCAGGTACAGGTAGTTCTCCGTGAGCATGTTCTTCGCGCCGTGGCGGCAGCCCGTCATGCACTCGCCGCACTCCAGGCAGCCGCGCCGCCGCGGGCCCGCGCCGCCGAAGTACGGGTCGGCGCTCTCCACCCCGGCGCCGCGTCCGAAGAACACGCCGACCGGCGTCTTGACGAACGTGTCGCCCTTGCCCATCCGGTCGGCGACGCGCTTCATGACCTTGTCGGCCTCGGTGGTCGTCCGGTTCCGCACAACGCCGAGCATGCGCTTCGCCTGCTCGTAGTAGGGGGCCAGCTCGTCCTGCCAGTCGGTGATGTGCGCCCACTGCCGGTCCTTGAAGAACGGCTCCGGCGGGACGTACAGGGTGTTGGCGTAGTTGAGCGAGCCGCCGCCGACGCCCGCGCCGGCGAGCACCAGCACCCGGCTCGACTTCGCCCCGCGGATGAGGTGCATCCGCTGGATGCCGGTGAACCCGAGCGCGGGCGCCCACAGGTAGCGGGCGATGCGCCAGTTCGTCTTGGGCAGCGCCGGATACCGCGACCCCGGCGCCCCGGACGGGTTCGTGTCGAAGCGGCGGCCCGCCTCGATCACCCCGACCCGGTAGCCCTTCTCGGTCAGCCGCAGCGCCGACACGCTGCCGCCGAACCCCGACCCGATCACGAGCACGTCGAAGTCATGCTTCACGGGAGATCCCTACTTGATCCGCAGCTTCTTCATGAGCTTGATCCCGGTCGCCATCATGTCGGCGAACTTGTCGTAGCCGATCGCGCCCGGCGGTTCCAGGTCCATGATGTGCTGGCTCGCGACCGTCTGCGCCTCGGTGAACTTCAGCAGCCCCTCGGCCCCGTGCCGCCGTCCCACACCGGACTGCTTCATCCCGCCCATGGGCGAGTCGTAGGACGCGTAGGCCGCGCCGTACCCGTCGTTGATGTTGACCGTCCCCGCCTGGATGCGGGCGGCGAGACGGCGGCCCTTCGCCAGATCCTTCGTCCACACCGACGCGTTGAGGCCATAAGGCGTGTCGTTCGCCCGCGCGACGACCTCGTCCTCGTCCCGGTACTTGTAGACCGCGACCACCGGCCCGAACGTCTCGTTGGCGCAGAGATCCATATCGCCGTCGACGTCCGCGAGGACGGTCGGCTCGTAGAACAGCGGCCCGATGTCCGGACGGGCCTTGCCCCCGGCCAGAACGGTCGCCCCCGCCTCCACGGCCTGGTCGACATGCCGGGTGACGGCGTCCAACTGCCGCTGGTAGGTCAACGACCCCATCTCGGCCTCGAAGTCCAGCCCGGCGCCGAGCCGCATCCCCTTCACCAGCTCGACGAACCGGGCGACGAACCGGTCGTAGATGTCTTCGTGCACGTACATCCGCTCGATCGAGATGCAGAGCTGCCCGGCGTTGGTGAAGCACGCGCGGACGGCGCCCCGCGCGGTGCGCTCCACGTCCGCGTCCGGCAGGACGATCATCGGGTTCTTGCCGCCGAGCTCCAGCGAATACCCGACGAGCCGAGGCGCGACCTTCTCCGCGATCGCCTTCCCGCCGCGCGTCGACCCGGTGAACGACACGTAGTCGGCGTTCTCCACCAGCGGGTCGCCGATGTCGGCCGGGTCGCCCACGACGATCTGCCACAGATCACGCGGCAGCCCGAGCTCGATCAGCAGGTCGAGCACCCACAAGCTGGACAGGCAGGTTTGCGTGTCCGGCTTGTGGATCACCGCGTTCCCCGCCATCAGCGCGGGCGCGATATCACTCGCCCCCAGCGCGAACGGATAATTCCAAGGCGCGATCAGCGCGACGACGCCCTTCGGATGCCGCAACTCGTGGACGCGCGTCAGCCCCGGCATCATGCCCTGCCTGCGCCGCGGCTTCAGCAGCTTCGGGGCCCGCCGCGCGTAGTAGAGCGAGCAGAGCGCCACGTCGAGGAACTCCTCCATCGCATGGCGGCGCGCCTTGCCGGTCTCCAACTGGATGACGTCGAGGATCTCCGCGCGCCGGTCGACCAGCGCGTTCGCCAGCCGCAGGAACGGCTTGACCCGCTCCGCGGCCGGTAGCGCCCCCCAGGCGCGCTGCGCCGCCCGCGCCCGCTCGTACGCCTTCCGGACGTCGTCGGCGCTGGACAGCGGAACGGTCGCGAGAGGCGCACCGGTGAACGGCGCGGAGATCGTCGCGGTATCGGCTCCGTCCGACACCACATGCGAGACCAGCCGGTCGATCAGAGTCTGCGGCAGCGTGCGCTCCGCCGCGCCTTCGGCGGAGACCGTCGGGGTTGCCATACAGGCAGCGTATGACCCCCCGCCCACTCTTGGCTACCCGCAAGTAACGCAGCCCGGGAAGTGATGTGCCCCACTCGCCGAGGCGGTCCCGGCCCCGCGCTGACACCGCACCGTGACCGGACCGTTCCAACCCAGGTCGAATTACGCAACCTACGGACTGACCATGCCCGCCCGGTGTATTCCGAAGAGAGATTCTCGCCCCACACCCACGCCACCCGCCCCCGTCCCAGGAGAACCAAAGCTCACCAACCACGACACACCACCCAGCCACCAGGCCCAGCCGACCACCCCAGAGGCCCGAAGACCGGCCCAAAGCCCAAGGGTCCTTCCCACTGGAGATGGCGGGGGCTTGATCGGAGGGTGGAGCACGATCAGGACCAGCCCATCCGACCTGAGGCAGGCGTCCGGGACACGGCGCGGGGGACTCCCGCCTGGAGGAGCGGCGTCCCGGGGGTCGGAGGCGGCTGGGGGGACTGGAAGAAGCGGGGGCGGCGGGGATCCGGGGGGCGCGGCGCAAGGGGGCGAGGGGCGTATCACAGGCCACACTGGGAGGGACAGCACATGACGGACGCCCACGGTGACAACCGGCCCGAGGGTGACTCGACCGGGGCGGGCGACCACCGCACTCCGCGATCGTCCGGCGGCGGCACTCCGCCGCGCCGCGACCGCCGCGAGCAGACCCGCACCGCCCTGCTCACCGCCGCCGAGCGCCTCTGGGCGGAACGCGGAATCCACGGCGCCTCTCTCGACGACATCGCGGCGGCCGCGGGTCTCACCAAGGGCGCCGTCTACTCCAACTTCGCGGGCAAGACCGACCTGCTCCTGGCCCTGATGGAGCGCTTCACCAGCGATCCGTCCTGCAGCGACGTCTGCGACGAGATCCGCACAGCGGAGGAGGACGCCGACCCCACGGACCGTCCCAACCGCCATGCCCCCGACGACCGTCCACGCCGCCTCGCCCTCCTCCTCGTCGAGTTCTGGCTCTACGGCATGCGCGACTACGCGGCCGGTTGGCGCATCGCCGACTGGTACGCCGAACGCCGCGCCCAGATGGCGAGCGAACTCGAACCCGCCGACGGCATCGCCGCCGACGACCGCGCCGCCTTGGCCGTGGCCCTCGACCTGGGCCTCGCCTTCCAACACCTGCTCGACCCGGCCCGCGTCCCCGCCGACCTCTACAAAACCGGCAAAACCCTAATGCTCGGCACCCCCTGACCCGCGCTGCGGGTGGCGGAGGCGTGCGGGCTCCCGGTCGTGGTGTCGAGCGCGGTGGAGACGGCGGTGGCCCCCACCTCGAACACCCACCCCGCCGCCCCCACGCCGAACACCCTGTGTTGAGTGCTCCCCACATCAAGCACTCACTGCGGGGGCGGCGGCGCGGCTACGGGGCCGTGGTGGGGACTATGTCGGGGGCGCCGCGGCGGCGGGCGTCGGCTTCCTGGTCGTCTTCCTGGGTCTGGGAGGCGCGTTCGGCCTCGACGCGCTTGCGGTAGTACTCGATCTCGCGGTCGCGCTGCTTCTTGGACCAGCCGAGGACGGGGGCGAGCAGGTCGGCGGCCTCCTGGGCGGCGCCGACGCCGCGGTCCCAGGTCTCGATGGAGATGCGGGTACGGCGGGCCAGGACGTCGTTCAGATGGCGGGCGCCCTCGTGGGACGCGGCGTAAACGATCTCGGCCCGCAGGTAGTCCTCGGCCCCGGCCAGCGGCTTGCCGAGGTCGGGCTTCTCGGCGATCAGCGCGAGGAGGTCGTCCACGAGCGTCCCGTAGCGGCGCAGGAGGTGCTCGATGCGGGCGACGTGCAGGCCGGAGCGGGACGCCAGCCGGTGCCGGGCGTTCCACATGGCCTGGAAACCGTCGCCGCCGACGAGCGGGACGCGGTCCGTGCACGACTCCGGGATCTTGCCGTCGAGGCCGTGCGCGACGGCGTCGATGGCGTCCTTCGCCATGACCCGGTACGTCGTGTACTTGCCGCCCGCGACCAGCACCAACCCGGGGACGGGATGCGCCACGACGTGCTCGCGGGACAGCTTCGACGTCTCCTCGGTCTCGCCGGTGAGGAGCGGACGGAGCCCCGCGTACACGCCTTCGACATCGTCGTGGGTGAGGGGTGTGGTGAGCACGGAGTTGACGTGGTCCAGCACGTAGTCGATGTCGGCCTTCGACGCGGCGGGGTGGGCCTTGTCGAGGTCCCAGGCCGTGTCGGTGGTGCCGATGATCCAGTGCCGCCCCCACGGGATCACGAACAGGACCGACTTCTCCGTGCGCAGCAGGATGCCGGTCGCGGAGTGGATGCGGTCCTTCGGGACGACGAGGTGGATCCCCTTGGACGCCTTCACGTGGATCTGCCCGCGGCCGCCGACGAGCTGCTGGATGTCGTCCGTCCAGACGCCGGTGGCGTTGACGACCTGCTTGGCGCGCACCTCGCTGGTCGTGTTGCCCTCCAGGTCGCGGATGCGCAGGCCCGTCACCCGCTCGCCCTCGCGCAGGAAGCCGAGGCACTGGGTGCGGGACGCGATCTGCGCCCCGTACTCGGCGGCCGTGCGCAGCGCCGTCATGACGAAGCGGGCGTCGTCGACCTGCGCGTCCCAGAGCTGGATGGCGCCGACGAAGGCGTCCTTGCGCAGGGACGGCGCGAGCCGCAGCGCGCCGCGCCTGGTCAGGTGCCGGTGGTGCGGGACGCCCCGCGTGTTGCCCATCTGGAACGCCAGCACGTCGTACAGCGCCACGCCCGCGCCGAAGTACGCGCGCTCCCACACGCGGTGCGTCGTCGGCAGGATGAACGGGACGGGGCGCACCAGATGCGGCGCGATCTGCTGCAGGAGGTGGCCGCGCTCGGTGAGCGCCTCCCGGACGAGGTCGAAGTTGTACTGCTCCAGGTACCGCAGCCCGCCGTGGATCAGCTTGGACGACCGCGACGACGTCCCCGAGGCGAAGTCCCGCGCCTCGACCACCGCGACGGACAGGCCCCGCGTCGCCGCGTCGAGCGCCGCGCCCGCGCCGACGATGCCGCCGCCCACGACGACGACGTCGAACTCCTCGCGGGCCATCCGATCGAGCGACGCCGCCCGTTCGGCCGGACCCAGCCGGGAGGTCCCCAGCCCCGTCACAGGTGATCCCGTCATCGCGATTCCCCCCACAGCGGTCGGTTTCCGAGCGTTACCTACCCAAGAGTAGGGAAGGCCCCACACTGGGAACGACCAATTCTGCGTGGGTTCGCTCTCAGCCGTCCTCAGTCGCTCGACTTGCGGTGGGCCACGACGACCTGCACCCGCTGGAACTCCTTGAGCTCCGTGTATCCGGACGTCGCCATCGCGCGGCGCAGCGCGCCGATCAGGTTCATCGAGCCGTCGGCGACCCGGGACGGGCCGAACAGGATCTGCTCCATCGTGCCGATCGTGCCGAGTTCGAGGCGGGTGCCGCGCGGGACGTCGCCGTGATGCGCCTCGCTGCCCCAGTGGTAGCCGCGTCCCGGCGCCTCGGTGGAGCGGGCGAACGGGGACCCGACCATGACCGCGTCGGACCCGCACGCGAACGCCTTCGCGATGTCGCCGCTGTTGACCATCCCGCCGTCGGCGATGACGTGGACGTAGCGTCCGCCGGACTCGTCCATGTAGTCGCGGCGGGCGGCGGCCACGTCCGCGACGGCGGTCGCCATCGGCACGGCGACGCCGAGGACGGTCCGCGTCGTGTGCCCGGACCCGCCGCCGAACCCGACGAGCACCCCCGCCGCGCCGGTGCGCATCAGGTGCAGCGCGGCCGTGTACGTGGAGCAGCCGCCGACGATGACGGGGACGTCCAGGTCGTAGATGAACTGCTTGAGGTTCAGCGGCTCGGCGCGGCTCGACACGTGCTCGGCGGACACGGTCGTCCCGCGGATGACGAACAGGTCGACGCCCGCGTCGATCACGGCCTTGTGGAACTGGGCGGTGCGCTGCGGCGACAACCGCGCCGCGACGGTCACCCCGGCCTCGCGGACCTCCGCGATCCGGCGGCCGATCAGCTCCTCCTTGATCGGCTCGGTGTAGATGTCCTGGAGGCGCTGGGTGGCGCGGACGGTGTCCAGCGAGGCGATCTCGGCGAGCAGCGGCTCGGGGTTCTCGTAGCGCGTCCACAGCCCTTCGAGGTCGAGGACGGCGAGCCCGCCGAGCCGTCCGACCGCGATCGCGGTGGCCGGGCTGACGACGCTGTCCATCGGCGCGACGACCAGCGGGATGTCGAACCGGTAGGCGTCGATCTGCCAGGCGACGCTGACCTCCTCGGGGTCGCGCGTCCGCCGCGACGGCACGATGCCGATGTCGTCGAAGGCGTACGCCCGTCGGCCGCTCTTGCCCCGGCCGATCTCCACCTCAGCAGCCACTGCGCCCTTCCTCCACGTGGTCCGGTGTTCCCGCAGGCGGCGGGAACGAGCCCCGGACGAGCTTACGTCAGCCCCACCCGCACCGAGCTACCGCGCCTCCCCAGACGCCCGACCGGCCGCCACAACCCCGCCCGAACGCAAAAACCCGCAAGCCCGCGTGGACGCGAAAAGACCAGCCATCCCGCGGGGACGGCCGCAAGGCCCCACGAAAGGCCCACAAGACCCAGGAGCGCCAGCGTTGCCCTTGGACGCGCCAACGGCCCCGGCTATCGTCCCCCAACGGCCCCGGCGCTTGGACGCGGCGGCCGTCCTAGCCCTTGGACGGCCAGCCCCCCGGCGATCGGGCCCCAGCGGCTCCGGCGCTTGGACGCGGCGGTCCTGCTGCTTGGACGCGGCGGCCGTCCTGGTGCTCGGATGCGCCAGCGGCCCCCGCGAGCGGCCTCAGCGGCTCTGGCGCGCTTGGATGCGGCGGCGGCACGGGGCTTGGGGCCGCCAACGGCCCCCCGCGCTCGACCCCGACAGCTCGGCGGTTGGACGCGGCGGCGGGCCTGGCGGCTTGGTGCTTGGGCGTGGTGGGTCTGGGGGTTGGGGTTAGCGGCCCTGGTAGTTGGGGGCTTCTACGGTCATTTGGATGTCGTGGGGGTGGCTTTCGCGTAGGCCGGCGGCGCTGATTCGCATGAGCTGGCCGCGTTCCTGCAGTTCGGGGATCGTGCGGGTGCCCGCGTACCACATCGACTGGTGCAGGCCGCCGACGAGCTGGTGCGCGACGTTGGCGAGCGGCCCGCGGTAGGGCACCTGGCCCTCGACGCCCTCCGGGATCAGCTTCTCCTCGGCGGACACGTCCGCCTGCGCGTACCGGTCCTTGGAGAACGACGCGCCGCGCTCCCGGTTGCGCATCGCGCCGAGCGACCCCATGCCCCGGTACGACTTGTACTGCTTGCCGTGGACGAAGATCAGCTCGCCCGGCGACTCCTCCACCCCGGCGAGCAGCGACCCGAGCATCACCGTGTCCGCGCCCGCGACCAGGGCCTTCGCGATGTCGCCGGAGTACTGGAGGCCGCCGTCGCCGATCACCGGGACGCCCGCCTCCCGCGCCGCGCGGGCCGCCTCGGAGATCGCGGTGAGCTGCGGGACGCCGACGCCCGCGACGATCCGGGTGGTACAGATCGAGCCGGGCCCGACGCCGACCTTGACCGCGTCGGCGCCCGCGTCCACCAGCAGTTTCGCGCCCGCGTAGGTGGCGACGTTGCCGCCGACGACCTCGACCCCGGAGCCCGCCTTGATCGTCGCGATCGTGTCGGCGACGCCCTTGGAGTGGCCGTGCGCCGTGTCCACCACGATCACGTCGGCGCCCGCCTCGATGAGCGCGCGGGCGCGGGCGATCGCGTCCTCGCCGACGCCGACCGCGGCGGCGACGAGCAGGCGCCCGTCCGCGTCCTTGGTGGAGTGCGGGTACTGCTCGCTCTTGGTGAAGTCCTTGGTGGTGATCAGGCCCTTGAGGCGTCCGTCGGCGTCCACCAGCGGGAGCTTCTCGACCTTGTTGCCCGCGAGCAGCCGGTACGCCTCGTCGCGCGTCACGTCCACCGGGGCCGTGACCAGCGGCATCGGCGTCATCACCTGGCGGACCGGACGGGCCGGGTCGGACTCGAAGCGCATGTCCCGGTTCGTCACGATGCCGACCAGCACGCCCCGCACGTCGGTCACCGGGACGCCGGAGATCCGGTAGCGGGCGCACAGCTCCTCGACGTCGGCGAGCGTCGCGTCCGGCAGGCAGGTCACCGGGTTGGTGATCATCCCGGCCTCGGAGCGCTTCACCCGGTCGGCCTGGTCGGCCTGCTCCTCGATCGGCATGTTGCGGTGCAGGACGCCGATGCCGCCCTGGCGCGCCATCGCGACCGCCGTGCGGGCCTCGGTCACCGTGTCCATGGCCGCCGAGACGAGCGGGATGCGCAGCGAGATCCGGCGGGTCAGCCGGGTCGAGGTGTCGGCCTCGCCGGGCTGCAGGTCGGAGTACCCCGGCAGCAGGAGCACGTCGTCGAAGGTCAGGCCCTGCGGGAGGAACTTGTCGGACTCGGCGGCGGGGTTCATGAGTACCTTCCCGTGGTGGTGGCGGCATCGGGCCAGGTCATGGTGGACCCTGTTCCCATGGTAGGGGCTCTCCCCGGGCCCGGACGGGTCGTTGCGCGGCGCGGGCGCGTGGTCTTCGTGACATCCCGCAACACGCGGGACGGTCCTGTCGATTCCCCCCGCCCGTCCCTTTCCGGCGTTGACTCCGCGTGATCGCCGGCGCACGGAGGGGACAGGGGGGTGCACCACTCCGGGCGCGTGGCAGTAGCGTGGGGGTGTGCACGACGACGCTCCGATCGACCCGTTCGCCGGAGACCCGGAGGATCCGGCGGCGGCGCTCGGCGACCTCGGCGACGACACCGCTCCGCTCAGCGTGACGGAGCGGGAGGACGTGCTGGCCGACCTCGCCGACCTGGAGGTCTTCCGTGCCCTGCTGGAGCCGCTCGGGGTGCGCGGGCTGACCGTCGACTGCGGCGACTGCGGCAAGCTCCACTACATCGACTGGGACCTCCTGCACGGCAACCTGCGCCACCTGCTCGACCAGGGGCTCCCCCGCGTCCACGAGCCCGCCCTCGCCCCCGACCCCGTCGACTACGTGAGCTGGGAGTACGCGCGCGGCTACGTCGACGGCGTGATCGACAGCGAAGAGGGCCACGACGAGAACTGACCCGCGCGCCGGGTCGCGCGGTCAGTCGCGGCCGGAGTACGGGTCGGCGTAGGGGTCCGCGTAGGGGTCGCGGTACTGGTCGAAGCGCTTCTGGGGGCGTTCGCCCGGGCCGGTGAAGCCGGGCCAGCCGTTGTAGCCGGGGTACGGGTCGTCCGAACCGCGCAGCGGGGTCGTCCCGGTGAGCGGGGGGCGGCCCTCGTCGTCCGGGCGCCGCGGGCGCGGACGGTCCGGGAACGGGAACGGGTGCCGCTGGCGTCCCCTGAACGGCTCGTACTCGCGCGTCTCGCCGCCCTGCTTGCGCGCAGTGGGCCGCTCCGGCAGGGGGCGGACGACCGGCGGGCGCCGTCGCTCGGCCACGGCCTCGATGTCGGCGCCGGCGTGCTTGTCCGTCCCGTCGGCGACCCCGGTCACGCGCGGGGCCCGCGCCGCCGCGTCGGGGTGGTCGGCGGCCGCGCCGCCCGCCGCCGCGACCCCGCTGCCCGCGAGGACGGCGCCGGCGACGCCGAGCGCCACGATCGTGCGGGGGCCGCGCCGCCGCGGGCCCGGCCCGGGACCGGACGGCGGCGGCGGCGCGGGCTCGGGCCCGGACTCGCACCCGGCGCCCTGGTCGTCCACGTCGATGATCAGTGCCCGCAGCAGCCGCACGGCGGGATCGGGCTCGTCGGCCTGCTGCCGTCCGCGCCCGCACTCGCCTCCGGAACGCTCCGCCGCGCCACCGGCCGGGGCCGGGGCCGAACCGCAGGGCGTCGCGGGACCGGACGCCTCGGCCGGCGCGGCCGCCTCCGGAACCGCCGCCGACGGGACGGCGATCCGCCGCGCCGCCAGGGACTCGATGATCGCGTCGCTGCGCCGTACCGCGCCGAGGTCGGCGGTGGGGAGGATCGGCGCGCCCCGGGAGCCGGTTCGGGGGCCTCGCTCCGTCAAGCGATCGACTCCTCTCTGGCCATGGCCCGGAGCCGGGCGAGGGCCCGGTGCTGCGCGACCCGTACCGCCCCCGCGGACATGCCGAGGACGTTCCCCGTCTCCTCGGCGGACAAGCCCGCCACCACCCGCAGCAGCACGAGTTCGCGCTGGTGCTCGGGCAGGCGGGTGAGCAGGTCGCGGGCGCGCTGCGCCTCGATGTAGCGGACGACCGTCTCCTCCGGCCCGGGCCGGTCGTCCGGGCCGTCCGGGAGGTCCTCGGTGGGCACGGCCGCGCGGACGGCGCTGCGCAGCGCGTCCGCGATCTTGTGGGCGGCGATGCCGAAGACGAAGGACGCGAACGGCCGCCCCATGTCCCGGTAGCGGGGCAGGGCGGACAGGACGGCGATGCAGACCTCCTGGGCCACGTCGTCCGCGATGTGGTACTGCCCGGACACCCGGCCGAGCCGGGCCCGGCAGTACCGGACGATCATCGGCCGCACCTCGCCGATGAGGGCCTCGATGGCCCCCGGGTCGCCCTGGACGGCGAGGTTCGTCAATTCCCTGAGATCGCCGTCGGCGGCCTTCGCCGCGCGCAGCACCCGAATCCCACGGCCGGTGTCGTGGGGTGGAGGGGCGAGCCCTCCCGAGGGTTCGGCAGTGCGCGCGGTCATGGTCCCGGCGTAGCTTCCCTCGGTCACGTCAAGCATGATGCCCAGCAGTCTCGGGCGTGTCTCCACCGCCGAGTACAACAGAATGGTCACAGTGCTGGATGAACCCTGGGGATACTACGCATCGCGGTCTGTCCGCTGCGCCCCGTGCCCGGTTATCCACAGGCTACCCACAGAAACACGGGCCGCCCGCGGAAACGACGAGACCCCCGTCCGGACGGACGGGGGTCTGCCGACGATCACCAGGCGGGACGAGCCGCTCGCCCGCGCCCGGCGCGGTGATCACAAGCGGATCGGACGCGGATCAGTGGCCGTGCCCGTGGCCGTGGCCGTGGCCGCCGCCGGCGGGGGCCTCTTCCTCCTCCGGCTTGTCGACCACGAGCGCCTCGGTGGTGAGCAGCATGCCCGCGATCGAGGCGGCGTTGGTCACCGCGGAGCGGGTCACCTTCACCGGGTCGATGACGCCCTGGGCGACCAGGTCGCCGTACTCGTCGGTGGCGGCGTTGTAGCCGTTGCCCGGGTTCAGCGCCTGCACCTTGGAGACGACGACGTAGCCCTCCTGGCCGGCGTTCTCGGCGATCCAGCGCAGCGGCTCGGCGAGCGCCTTGCGGACGGCCTCCGCGCCGGTGGCCTCGTCGCCGGACAGCCCGAGGGTGTCGAAGCCCTCCTTGGCGACGTGCACGAGCGCGCTGCCGCCGCCGGAGACGATGCCCTCCTCGATGGCCGCGCGGGTCGCCGAGATGGCGTCCTCCAGGCGGTGCTTCTTCTCCTTCAGCTCCACCTCGGTGGCGGCGCCGACGCGCAGCACGCAGACGCCCCCGGCCAGCTTGGCGAGGCGCTCCTGCAGCTTCTCCCGGTCCCAGTCGGAGTCGGAGTTCTCGATCTCGACCTTGATCTGGTTGATCCGGGCGCTCACGTCGTCGGCGGAGCCCTCGCCGTCGACGATCGTGGTGGCGTCCTTGTCGACGGTGATGCGGCGGGCGCGGCCGAGGTCGTCCAGCCCGATGGAGTCGAGCTTGAGGCCGATCGCCTCGCTGACGACCTGGCCGCCGGTGAGGGTGGCCATGTCGCCGAGCATCGCCTTGCGGCGGTCGCCGAAGCCCGGCGCCTTGACGGCGACGGACAGGAAGGTGCCGCGGATCTTGTTCGCGACCAGCAGCGCGAGGGCCTCGCCCTCGACGTCCTCGGCCACGACGAGCAGCGGCTTCTTCGTCTGGGCGACCTTCTCGGCCAGCGGCAGGAACTCCTGCACGTTGGAGATCTTGCCGTCGACGATGAGCACGTAGGCGTCCTCCAGGACGGCCTCCATGCGCTCGGCGTCGGTCACCATGTGCGGCGACAGGTAGCCCTTGTCGAACTGGAGGCCCTCGGTGAACTCCAGCTCGAGGCCCATGGTGTGGGCCTCCTCGACGGTGATGACGCCGTCCTTGCCGACCTTCTCGAACGCCTCGGCGATCAGCTCGCCGATCTTCGGGTCCTGCGCGGAGATGGTCGCGACGTGCGCGATCTCGCCCTTCTCCTCGACCTCGCGGGCCGACTTGAGGAGCTGGTCGGACACGTACTGGGCGGCCGCGTCGATGCCGCGCTTCAGCGCGAGCGGGGACGCGCCCGCGGCCACGTTGCGGGTGCCCTCACGGACCAGCGCCTGCGCGAGGACGGTCGCCGTGGTGGTGCCGTCGCCCGCGATGTCGTTGGTCTTGGTCGCCACTTCCTTGGCGAGCTGGGCCCCGAGGTTCTCGTAGGGGTCCTCCAGCTCCACCTCGCGGGCGATCGTGACGCCGTCGTTGGTGATCGTCGGCGCGCCGAACTTCTTGTCGATGACGACGTTGCGGCCGCGCGGGCCGATCGTCACCTTGACGGCGTCCGCGAGAGCGTTGACGCCGCGCTCAAGAGCCCGGCGAGCGTCCTCCTCGAACTCCAGGATCTTCGCCATGCGGATACTCCTCTTTCACGCGATCCGCCCCGGCAGCCCCGCCGAAGGCGGCGCCGACCGGGGCGGGTGCATCACGTTCTCGGTGATTACTTCTCGATGACCGCGAGCACGTCGCGGGCCGAGAGGACGAGGTACTCCTCGTTGTTGTACTTGACCTCGGTGCCGCCGTACTTGCTGTACAGCACGACCTCGCCGACCTTGACGTCGACGGGGACGCGCTCGCCCTTGTCGTCGACGCGGCCGGGGCCCACCGCGATGACGGTGCCCTCCTGGGGCTTCTCCTTCGCCGTGTCCGGGATCACCAGGCCGGAAGCGGTGGTGGTCTCGGCCTCAAGCGGCTGGACGACGATACGGTCCTCAAGCGGCTTGAGAACAACCTTGGTGGCGGTCGTCACGATCTGACCTCCCCTTCGATTGGTCCTCGGCCGACCACATCGGGCCGGCCAGCACATGTGACAGAAGAGGCGACCCTGGACCGGCCTGCCGTCGCGGGTGCCAGACCGACCTTCGTCGCTGTATTGGCACTCTCGTATGGAGAGTGCCAGTCATGGAGACTATTCCGTGCCCGGTAACCCGTCAACATGGACACGGACGCACACGTCAGCCGTTCCTGCGCGTTCACCGGCCGCTAACTTCGGCGCATGGACATCGCGTCGTTCGCGGCCCTGCGCGGGCCGTCCGGCCGGGCGGTCCTCGCGGAGGCGTCCGGAGCGGACGTGAGCGAGGGCGGCCTCCTCGCGACGGCGTCCCGGCTGCGCGAGCGGCACGACCCCGCGCTCGTGGCCGCCGCGCTGACCCAGGTGCGGCTGCGGCAGCGCGCGCGGGTCAAGTTCGGCGCGGACGCCGACCGCATGTACTTCACCCAGAACGGGCTGGAGCAGTCGACCCGTGCGAGCGTGGCTTCCCACCGTGCGCGACGGTTCGCCGACCGTCTGCCTGGGGGACGTGTCCTGGAACTGGGGTGCGGCATAGGCGCGGACCTCATCGCACGGGCACGGGACGGTCTCCCAGGCGACGGTGTGGAGATCGACCCGCTGACGGCCGAGGTGGCAAGGGCCAACGTGTCCGCGCTGGGGTTGGACGGCCTCGCGTCCGTCCGCGTGGGTGACGCGACCAAGGAAGACCCGGACGGGTACGACGCCGTTTTCGCCGACCCCGGACGACGCACCGCGCGGGGCAGGGTGTTCGACCCGCGTTCCTACGAGCCGCCCTTGGACGCCGTCCTGGAGAAGGCCGGACGGGTGAGGGCCGCCTGCGTCAAGGTCGCTCCGGGGATACCGCATGAGGCCGTCCCGGACGGCGCCGAAGCGGAATGGGTGTCGGTCGGGGGCGACGTCAAGGAGGCGGCCCTGTGGCTTGGCGAATTCGCCGGGGACGTGGGGCGCCGCGCCACGCTGCTTACCTCTGACGTCGATCCGCAGGTGTGGACGCTGACTCCGTCTGGCCAGGACGTCCCCGATGTACGCGAATGGGGACGTTATCTGTACGAGCCAGACGGGGCCGTCATTCGCGCCCATCTGGTGGGCGAGGTCGCAGCGTCGGTGGACGGCGGCCTCGCCGATCCGCACATCGCCTACATCACGTCCGACGCGCTGCGTCCCACGCCTTTCGCATCCGTGTACGAGGTCGAGGACGTCGTGCCGTTCTCGGTCAAGCGGCTGCGCGCGGAGCTGCGCCGCCGCGAGGTCGGCGTGCTCACGGTGAAGAAGCGCGGGTCGGCGGTGGACGTCGAGCGCCTGCGCCGCGACCTGGGCTTCGGCGGGCGGCGCCCCGGCCACGGCGCGGCCGAGCTGACGCTGGTGGTGACGCGGGTCGGGCGCGACCCGGTCGCGCTGCTGGCGCGTCCCGTGCCGCAGGCGCCGCCGGGCTGACCCGCCCGGAGCGGCGCCGGACGCCGATCAAGTCCAAAGATCTCCCCGCGGCCGGAGCACGCCAAGCGGGGCCGCGCGACGCGCCATGCCCGGGCAAATCCTCGGCCTTTTCGGCATTGCGTTGACCGGCGATTGCGGGCGGCGGGCAAGGCCCCCGCCGGGCGCCGGAATCGGCGCGCCGGGATCGGCCGGACCGGGAAACACCAAGGCAGGTTCAGCGGCGGCACTTCGGCGTCCCCGAATGCGCCGCCGAAAATGGCCGGGGACGCGCCGCGCGGCGGCTCCGCCCATCCGGCGCCCGCCGGCCGCGCGTATCCCGGGGCGCCCCGCGAACGACCGACGTTGGACGAGATGTACGGATAGATCGCCGTCGCATGCCCGTCCCGTCCACCCCCCATCCAGGGACATAACCCACGTAATCACCGCAATAGCCGCGAAGCGGGAATAAGTCTGATCCAACACCAAGACTCTCCAACCGCCCCAGCTGGATAACAGGCGCATTCCACCGAACTCACAATGTTCTCTGCTAGCCGTTATCGGCGCCCTCCGCACGCACTACAGTGGCCTCTCCAGAGATTCATTGCCGTGCGTCAATTCGTCGCGCCGGCACACGAAGGAGCGTCGGGTGGAAACGAATCACAACTTCCTGCAGACGGGGGGTCAACCGGTCTCGGATCGGATGCGGGAGTTGCTCGCCCGGGCGGCGCAGGACCACGTCTATGAACAGCGCTCCCAGGGCCAGGTCCTGGACGAGATCCGCCAGCGGCTGGAGGGCATGGAGTGGCTGCTGCGCGAGGTCCGGGAGCGGGAGCTGACCGGGCTGACCGGGCAGCTCGACACCGTCCGCGGCCAGGTCGACACCGTCCGCGGGCAGGTGGACGAGATGGTCGGCAAGCCCCCCGAGTGGGCGGAGGGGCTCGCCGAGCACATCGAGACGTTCGGCGAGCGGGTCAAGCCGGTCGCCGAGCTGCCCGCGCTGTGGGCCGACGTCGGCGTCGTCGCCGAGAACGTCGACGAGGGGCTGACCCGGATCCAGGCCGTCCTCGACTCCGCGCAGGCGATCACGGACGCCACCCAGCAGGCGTCCCAGCGCATGGACGAGATGACGAAGCGGCTCGACAAGCTCCAGGGCAGCATGGAGGCCGCGTCCGTCCGCTTCAACCGGCTCGACAAGTCGCTCGCCGAGCTCGGCCACCGCTCCGAGCGGCTCGAACACTCCGTGAACGGCGTCACGGCCCGGGTCGACCAGGCGCTCGGCGAGATGGCCGAGCGGATGGAGCAGGGCCTCGACGCGATCGGCGGGCGCGTCGAGGGCGTCGGCGGCCGCCTCGACGGCCTGGACGGGCGGCTCGACGGCGTCGACGGCCGCCTCGAAGGCGTGTCCGGCAAGCTCGACGGCCTGGACGGCAGGTTCGAGGGCATCGACGGCCGCCTCGACGGCGTCACCGAGCGGATCAACCGGCTCCCCGCCACCCTGGAGATCGCGGAGCTGCACCGGCTGCTCGGCGAGCTGGCGCGGCGCCCGGCGGCCGACTACGGCGACCGGTTCGACGCGCTGGAGAAGCACCTCGCCGAGGCCGTCGACCCGCTGATCGAGGAGCTGCGCGCCCGGCCGGACCGCGACGAGGTCAAGGCCACGATGTCGGAGATCGCCGAGACCGCCTACAGCGACGTCGCGCGCCGCATGGACGAGTTCTCCCGCCGCTTCGAGGACGTGCACGAGGACGTCCGCAAGCGGATCGAGGGCATCCACGAGCAGGTCGCGACGCGGATCGACGGCGCGCTTGAGGAGTTCACCGCGCAGGTCGACCTCGTGTCCCGCAGCGTCGAGTCGGTGCACGCCGACGTCGCGAAGCAGGTCGAGTCCGTGCACCAGGAGGTGTCGCGGCAGGTCGGCGGCGTCCACGAGACGGTCGGCAAGCGGATCGGCGACATCCACGCCGACGTCACCCGGCAGGTCGGCGTCATCCACGAGGACGTCGCGAAGCAGGTCGGCACCATGCAGGAGGACGTGGCCCGCCAGGTCGGCGGCGTCCAGGAGGAGTTCGCGCGCCGCGTGGAGGGCATGCAGGACGAGGCGGGCCGCCGCGCCGACGCCGCCCAGGCCGAGTTCGCCAAGCGGGTCTCGCACGTCGAGGACGAGGTCGGACGCAAGGTCGACGGCGTCCACGACGACGTGTCCAAGCAGGTCAACGCGGTGCACGAGGACGTGCTGAAGCGTCTTTCCAACCTGGAGGAGACGATGCTCGCCCTCGCCGAGGCGCTGCTGCGGCCGCGCCGCGACACCAAGGACTGACCGGCGCGAGCCTGGCGCGACGAACGGGCGGGGCCGCTCAGGCGGCCCCGCCCGGACGCGTCCTGGCGGGGCCGGACGGGCCGGGCGGCGGCGCGTGCCGCGCCGCGATACCCATCGGGATCCGCGACGTTTGTCCGGCATTCGGGTGAGACCACCAAAACTATTCCGTCACGGCACCGCGATGACGTGCAATTTGTTACGTTCCGTCTTCGCAAAATCACTCCCAATACCCTTCGGAATCCGTTTTCATGGATCAGGTGACGCACACACCGGCTCCCTGCCTGCCGACCGGCGCCCCACCCGGACGCAGCACGCTGCGCTGGGTCGAGGAGTGTCTCGGCCGGGGCGCCGAGGTCCGCATGGTGCGGCCGCTCGCGGGCGGAGCCGCGCACGCCAACCACGCGCTGCTCGTGAAGAGCCGCTCTGGCGAGGCGCACCGGCTCGTCCTGCGCCGCTGGACGGCCCGCGAGCCCGCGCCCGCGCGGCGGCACGGCTCCGAGTTCTCCCCGGAACGCGAGATCGCCGCGCTGGCGCTGCTCGCCGGGTGCGAGATCCCCACCCCGGCCCTCGTCGCGGCCGACCCGGCGGGCGCCTACTGCGACGTCCCCGCGCTGCTGATCACCCGGCTGGGCGGGCACCCGCCCCGGCCGTCCCCGGACGACCTGCCCGAATACCTCATCCAGCTCGCCGCCGCCCTGCTCGCGGTGCACGCGCTGAACGGCGCGGCCACGATGCCGCCCTACGTCCCGCACAACCGGCTGGACGCCCGCGTCCCGCCGCGGCACGCGCTCCGCCCGCGGCTGTGGGAGCGGGCCTTCGAGGTCGCGTCCCGGCCCGCGCCCGAGGCGCCCGCCCGGTTCATCCACCGCGACTACCACGCCGACAACACGCTGTGGTCCTACGGCAAGCTGACCGGCGTGGTCGACTGGTCGGACGCCTCGTCCGGCCCGATCGCCGTCGACATCGCCCGCATGCGCCGCGGCCTCGCCCTGCGCTACGGCACGTCCGTGGCCGACCGCTTCCTCGCCGCGTTCGACCAGGTCTCCGGCGGCCACCCGCACGACCCGTACTGGGACGTCCGCAGCGTCCTCGACCTCCTCCCGGAGGACGGCGACCGCGTCATGGACGAGGCCCACGTCCCCCTCTACGAGGACTACCTCTCCAACCTCCTCGCCCACGCCTAGCGAGGCCACTCCTAGCGTGCCCGGGCCTAGCGTGCGGGGCGCGCGAGGCCCGTCTGGTAGGCGATGACGACGAGTTGCGCGCGGTCGCGGGCGCCGAGCTTCGTCTTGGCGCGCTGGACGTGGGTGCGCGCGGTCAGCGGGCTGATGAACAGCTCCGCGGCGATCTCCGCGTCGGACTTCCCGTCCGCGACGAGGAGCGTCACCTCGCGTTCGCGCGCGGTGAGGGCGGCGAGGTCGTCCGGCGAGGCGAGGCCCGCGCCGGGCTCGGGAACGGCGAGGAACCGGGTGATCAGCGAGCGGGTCGCCGTGCCGGACAGCAGCGCGTCCCCGGCGGCGACCGTGCGGATCCCGGCGAGCAGGCCGTCCGCGGAGACGTCCTTGCCGAGGAACCCGCTGGCCCCGGCGCGCAGCGCGCGGGCGACGTGCTCGTCCGTCTGGAACGTGGTGAGGATCAGGACGCGGGTGGACGCCAGCTCGGGGTCGGCGCAGATCGCCTCGGTCGCGGCGAGGCCGTCCGAGCCCGGCATGCGGATGTCCATGAGGACGACGTCGGGACGATGGACGCGCGCCAGCTCGACGGCCTGCCCACCGTCCGCGGCCTCGGCGACGACCTCCATGTCGTCGGACGAGTCGATCAGGATCCGGAAGGTCGCCCGCAGCAGAGTCTGATCGTCGGCGAGCAGCAAACGGATGGTCATCGAGTTCCCTATGAATGGATGGGTAGTTCGGCTGTGACGGCGAAGCCGCCCTCGGGACGACGGCCCGCGCGGAGGCGTCCCCCGGCCGACCGCGCGCGCTCCCGCATCCCGATCAGGCCGAACCCGCCGCCGGAGGCCGCGGGGCGGGGCCCTGCGCCGCCGTCGTCGCTGACCGTGACGGTCAGCGTGTCGCCGTCGTAGGAGAGCCTCACCTCGGCGGTGTCCGCACCGGCGTGCTTGGCGACGTTGGTGAGCGCCTCCTGCACGATGCGGAACGCGGCCAGGTCGACCCCGGGTGAGAGCGGCCGCCGCTCCCCGTCGACCGTGACGGTGGCGCGGAGCCCGGCCGAGTCGAACGCGGAGACCAGCTCGTCCAGCCGCCCGAGGCCGGGGGACGGCTCCAGCGACTCGGGATCGTCGGACCGGCGCAGCAGGCCGACGGCGGCCTGGAGCTCGCGCAGCGCGGCGGCGGTCGTCCGGCTCAGCTCGCCGAGGATCTCCCCGGCCTGCTCCGGGTCGGTGCGGACGATGTGCGCGGCGGTGCCCGCCTGCGCGTTGGCGAGGGCCATGTGGTGGGCGACGACGTCGTGCAGCTCCCGGGCGATGCGGACGCGCTCCGCCGCGACCCGGTGCCTGGCCTCCTCCTCGCGGGTGCGTTCGGCGTGCTCGGCGCGGGCGTGGGCGGCGTCCAGGTAGGCGCGCCTGCCCCGGACGGCCGCGCCGGAGACGAGCGCCACGATGATCCAGAACGCGGGGGCGAACGTCGCGACCTTCTGGGCCTGGTCGTCCTCGACGGCCCACTGCGCCGCGGCCGCGAACACCACGATGCCGATCACGCCGTACACTCGCGCGACCCGCTCGGGAACGCGGACGCCCAGCGCGTAGAACGCGACGACCAGCGGAATCATGTACTTGTGGGTCACCGGATAGCCCGTGCCGCCGGTGACGACCGTGCAGAAGACGACGAACGAGGCGACCGCGCCCGGATGCCGGTCGCGCCACACCAGGGAGAGGCAGGCGGCGGTCGCGGGGAGCGTGCCGGGCCACCAGCCAGCGGCGGTGTCGATGTACTGCCCGATGGTGATCGTGTACACGAGCAGCAGGAAGCCCGCCTCGGCGACGCGGGGATGCCGGTCGGCGAACCGCCGCCAACTTGTGGTCATGAGGTCCTCTCCCGGATTCCCTGTACTCCCATCGGACGGGTGGGGGCCGACCCCGCGGCCGGCCCCCACGTCGGGCCAGGTCAGACGCGCGCCGTCGGCGGCTCGGCGGAGACCGGCGCGAGCGGCGGCACCCGGTCGCGCAACGACTCGCCCTCCACGTCGACGCGCGGCAGCACCCGGTCGAGCCGGCGCGGCAGCCACCAGGCCCGCCCGCCGAGCAGGGCGAGGACCGCGGGCACGATCACCATCCGCACGACGACGGCGTCGAACAGCACGGCGGCGGCGAGGCCGAAGCCGACCATCTTGACCATCATCCCGGCGCCGGTCATGAACCCGCTGAAGACCGCCATCATAATCAGCGAGGCGGCCGTCACGACCCGGCCGCTGTGCCGGAACCCGGTGACCACGGCCCGGCCCGGCGCCTCCCCGTGGACGTGCGCCTCCCGCATCCGCGAGACCAGGAAGACCTGGTAGTCCATGGCCAGCCCGAAGCTGATCCCCACCAGGAAGATCGGCAGGATGCTCATGATCGGTCCGGGCTGGTCGACGCCGAAGATCCCGGCCCCGTGGCCGTTCTGGAACACCGTGACGATCGCGCCGAACGCCGCGCCGATCGACAGCAGGTAGCCGAGCGCGGCCTTGAGCGGCACCAGCACCGAACGGAACACCAGCAGCAGGAGCAGGAACGCCAGGCCCACGATCGTCGCGAGGTAGGGGATCAGCGCCTTCTGCATCTTCGCGCCGACGTCGATGTTCAGCGCGGTGGCGCCGGTGACCTCGAAGGTCGCGCTGGCGGCGGACTCGATCGCGGGCCGCCCGGCCCGGATGTCCCGGACGAGGTCCTTGGTCTCCTGGCTGGTCGGCGCCGTGGCGGGCGTCGCGGTCAGCACGGCGGTCGTGCCCGCCTCGTCGAACTGGGGCGGGGACACCGAGACGACGCCCTCGGTCGCGGCGAGCTTCGCGCCGATCGCCGCGGCGGCGGCCTGCGGGTCGCGGGCGGCGGCCGCGTCCACAACGACGGTCAGCGGGCCGTTGAACCCGGGGCCGAAGCCCTTCGCGAGCGCGTCGTAGGCGCGCCGCTCGCTGGTCGACGTGGGCTTGGCCTCGTCCCCCGGCATGCCGAGCCGCATGTCCAGCGACGGCAGCGCGACCGCGCCCAGCGCGGCGACCGCGACGAGCAGCACCGGCACCGGCCGCCGCACGACGAACCGAGCCCAGCGCGCCCCGAACCCCTCGCCCCCACCGGCGACGCGCCCCTTGCGGGCACGGCGCGCGAGGACGGAGTCCGGCAGGAACCCGAGCAGCGCCGGGACCAGCGTCAACGCGACCAGTACGCCGACGACGACCGCGCCCGCCGCGCCCATGCCGATCCTGGTCAGCATCGGGACGCCGACCACCGACAGCCCGATCAGCGCGATGACGACGGTGAGCCCGGCGAACACGACGGCGGTACCGGCGGTGCCCGCGGCGAGCCCGGCCGCCTCCCGGGGTTCGTGGCCCTTGCCGCGCTCCTCCCGGTAGCGGGAGACCACGAACAGGGCGTAGTCGATGGCGACCGCCACGCCGAGCATCATGGCCAGCTCGCCCGTCGACGGGGACAGGTCGAAGACGTTCTGCAGCGCCGTGATCGACATGAGGCTGACGAACACCCCGATGATCGCGGTGACCAGCGACAGCCCGGCGGCGGCCAGCGACCCGAAGGTGATCAGCAGGACCACGGCGGCGACGCCGATGCCGAGGATCTCGCCGGCCCCGCCCGCGGGGTCGGTCTCCAGCGCCGACCCGCCGACCTCGACCGTCAGCCCCGTCGCCCGGGCCTGCTCGACGGCGGCCCTCAGCCCGTCCTTGCTCGCCTCGGTGAGGTCGTCGGCCGTCACCTTGTAGACGACCGTGGCGAACGCCGTGGAGCCGTCCTTGCTCACCGTCCCCTCCTTGAAGGGGTTCTCCACGCCGGCGACCTGCGGGCCCTTGGCCACCCGGGTCACCAGCGCGTCGACGGGCGCGCGGTTCCCGGCCGCGGTGATCTTCTGCCCCGGCGGGGCGGTGAACACGACCCGGGCGTCCGCCCCGTCCGCCGCCGCGCCCGGGAACTTCGCGTTGACGTGGTCGAAGGCCCGCTGCGACTCGATCCCCGGCATCGAGAACGACTCGGACGGGGCCTCGCCCGCGCCCTGCGCGCCGGCGAACGCGGCGGCCAGGGCGGCGAGCCACAGCAGCGCCACCCAGCGGCGCCATCTGAAGGCTCCGCGCCCAAGCCGGTACAGGAAGGTCGCCATGGAGGATCTCCGAATCTGGTGTTGGGAACCACACCAGGCTTTCCGGAGACCCCCTGTCGCGTCGTCCTGCCAGTCAAGGCATTCGGGCTACTGAATTCCGAGTACGGGGATCAGAGGGTGACGGACTCGATGGGGAGGCTGGAGTCGGCCGGGAGTTCGAGGTCGGACGGCGCCGCCCCGGTGGCGACCAGCTCGGCGCCGAGCGCGGCGACCATCGCGCCGTTGTCGGTGCACAGCTTCGGGCGCGGGACGCGCAGCCGCACGCCCGCCGCGTCGCAGCGCTCCTTGGCGAGCGCCCGCAGCCGCGAGTTCGCCGCCACCCCGCCGCCGATCAGCAGGTCGTGGACGCCGTTGTCCTTGCAGACCTTGAGGGCCTTGCGGGTGAGGACGTCCACCACGGCCTCCTGGAAGGACGCCGCCACGTCCGCGACCGGAACCGGCTCGCCCGCGCGCTCCCTGGCCTCCACCCAGCGCGCCACCGCCGTCTTCAGGCCGGAGAAGGAGAAGTCGTAGGTGCCGTCGTCGTACTTGCCGCGCGGGAACGCGATCGCGGCCGGGTCGCCGTCGCGGGCCGACCGGTCGATGATCGGCCCGCCCGGGAAGCCGAGCCCGAGGACGCGGGCGACCTTGTCGAACGCCTCGCCCGCCGCGTCGTCCACGGTCGCGCCGAGCGGCCGGACGTCGCCCGCCACGTCCGGGACGAGCAGCAGCGACGAATGCCCGCCCGACACCAGCAGCGCCACGCACGGCTTCGGCAGCGGCCCGTGTTCGAGCTGGTCGACGCACACGTGCGCGGCCAGGTGGTTCACGCCGTAGAGCGGCTTGCCGAGCGACAGCGCGTACGCCTTCGCGGCGGCCACCCCCACCATCAGCGCGCCCGGCAGGCCCGGCCCGGCCGTCACCGCGAACGCGTCGACGTCGGTGAACGCCACCCCGGCGTCGGCGAGGGCACGCTCGATCGTCGGCCCCATCGCCTCCAGGTGCGCGCGGGACGCCACCTCCGGCACCACCCCGCCGAACCTGGCGTGCTCCTCCACGCTGGACGCGATCGCGTCGGCCAGCAGCGTGTGCCCGCGCACGACGCCGACGCCGGTCTCGTCGCAGGACGTCTCGATGCCGAGCACCAGCGGCTCGTCCCGAATCACCTGTTCCCACCTTCCAGCGGGAGGCGCGCGCGCTTCGCGGCGGTCACAGCGCCTCCTTGTTGAAGCCCATCGGCGGACGCTCGCGCAACTGGCGGCACATGACGACCGCGTCCACGTTCGAGGGCTGGTAGTAGCGTTTGCGGACCCCGACCTCGGCGAACCCGAACCGGCGGTAGAGCCGCCTGGCCGGGTCGTTGTCGGCGCGGACCTCCAGGAACACCGCCTCGCTGTCGCGGCGGGCCGCCTCGTCCAGCAGCTCGGTGAGCAGCAGCGCGCCGACGCCGGACCGGCGCCGGTCGGCGCGGACGCCGATCGTCTGCACGTCGGCCTGCCCGCCCGCGGCGGCGAGGCCCGCGTAGCCGACGATCTCGCCGCCGGGCTCCACCGCGACCACATAGTGCCGCGTCCGCGGCTGGTCGTCGAGCTCCCCGCCGAGCAGCTCCATGCTCCACGCGTCCTCGGGGAACAGCGCCTTCTCCAGCTCGTGGACGGCCCGAAGGTCCGCGCGGTCCATCGCACGCAGGACGACGCCCCGCGCCTCCCGGTTCGCTTCGCTCATACCGGCACCTCGTGGGGGTCAACCCCCCACACCCCCCGGTTCGCTTCGCTCATACCGGCACCTCGTGGGGGGACGACCCCCCACACCCCCCGGTTCGCTTCGCTCATACCGGAGTCACCCTCTTACGCGGCCCCGGCTCACGAGCGTCGGGCCTGCGCAGGTACAGCGGCTCGGGCGGCAGGAGGGCGGGGCCCTTCCGGCCCGAGAGGCGGGCGACCGTCAGCTCCGCGAGCGCGCCCGCGCCCGGCAGCAGCGGCTCGTGCCCGGAGCCGCCGAGGACGTCCGGGTAGAGCGCGGCGCCCTCGCCGATGACCGGCAGCCCGGCCGGGGCGCCGTCCAGGACGGCGGACGCCGGGCCCACCGCCGGACCGGTCGCGCGCTCGCGGCACGAGTCGTACCGCGCCCAGTAGACCTCCTTGCGGCGGGCGTCCGTCGCGACGGCGAACGGCTCCTCGCGCCCGCTCGCCCAGGCGATCACGTCCAGCGTGCAGACGCCGTGGACGGGGACGGCCAGCGCCTCCCCCATCGACCGCGCGGTGACGAGCCCGACGCGCAGCCCGGTGTAGGGGCCGGGGCCGACCCCGACGGCGATGGCGCTGAGGTCGTCCGGCGCGGCGCCCGCCACCGCCATCACCTTCGCGACGGACGGTGTGAGCAGCTCCGTGTGCCTTCGGCGGTCGACGGTCTCGGCCACGGCGCGGGGGACCGCCCCCTCGCCGGGCGTCCATTCGTACAGCGCCACGGTGATCGCGGCGGTAGCGGTGTCGAAAGCCAGGACCAGCACGGGTTGAAAGCCTACCGGCCGCGCGGCCGGTCGCGTCACGACTGGTCGAGACCCTGGAGGGCGGCCTTGGCCGCCTCGACGGCGCCGTCCATCGCCGCGCGCGACGACAGCGGGTCGCCGTCGTCGGAACCGGAGTAGTGGATCGTCACCAGGACGTTCCCGACCCGGACGTTCCCGATCGCCTCGCCGGAGCCCTGCTTGTCGTCCGCGCTGTAGACGACGTAGCCCTCGTCGCCGACGCCGTCCAGCCGGGTCTTGTCGGTCAGCTCCTGGCCCGCGAGGAGGCCCTTGCCGGACTCGTCGGCCGTCCGCTCGGCCGCGAACGTCGTCCGCGCCGCCGCCGTGGGCGACCGGGTCCCGCCGCCGGTGTCGGTGATCGCGCGCAGCTCGACGGTGAGCTGCCGCTTCCCCGACCCCGCGTACGCGCCCCACACGCACTGGTTCTGCTGGTCGCCGCCCTGGTAGTTGTCTGCCTCGGTGCGCTCGGCCTTCGGCGCGAGCCGGTCGACGAGGGCCTGCGGGACGATCGCGCAGGAGTCGGGGACGGCGGTCCGCTCCCCCTTGGCCGGGGGCGTGTCGGTCGCGCCGCTGCCGACGACCCGCCCCGTGTCGTCGTCCCCGCTCGCGCCCACGCCGCTCAGGACGACGAAGACCGCGAGCGCGCAGATCCCGACGCCGACCCCGACGACGCCCAGGACGGCCGCGAGCCGATGCCCGCTCCGCCGCTTCCGGACGACCCGGTGGCTCCCCGTACGGTACTCGCCGCTGCGATGGCTACCACTCACCGGATCCCACTCCTGCTTACGGCAATCGATATGTCGCGAAAGTGAGGTTCGTTCCGGCAAAGAGTACGACATGTCGTCGTAAAGTGGTTTAGCCAGAAGGGGTCAATCCGCGTGAAGATCCAGGTCGGACCAGCGGTGCCCCACCCCGACGATCCTTACTTCGCGCTCTTCGCCGGGGCCGTCCCCGCGCGAAATGATCATTTCCAGCCGGTCGTCGGCGAGGCCCTCGGCGAGCCCTTCTCCCCATTCCACGATCGTCACGGATTCGTCGAGAGAGGCGTCGAGATCGAGGTCGTCCAACTCCGCGAACCCGCCCAGCCGGTAGGCGTCCACGTGCACCAGCGGCGGCCCGGCGGCCAGCGACGGATGCACCCGCGCGATCACGAACGTGGGCGAGGTGACCGGGCCGCGCACCTTCAGGCCCTCGCCGATGCCCTGGGTCAGCGTCGTCTTGCCCGCGCCGAGATGTCCCGTCATCACCACCAGGTCGCCGGGCCGCAGCAGCCCGGCGAGCCGGACGCCGAGCTCCCGCATCGCCTCCGCCGTGGGCACGGTGACCGTCGTCGCCTTCACGCGGTGCGCTCCTCCTCGTCGTAGCGGGGCCGTTTCCGCGGGGAGCGGCGGCCCTTCACACCCTTCACGCCCTTCGTGCCCCCAGTATTCTTCGTGCCCCCAGTATTCTTCGCGCCTCCGGCGCCGGGATGGACGCTCTCGATCAGCCGCCGCAGCCCGCCGGTGATCACGCCCGGGTACTCCAGCGGCAGCACGTGCCCGGCTTCGTCCACCTCCACCAGCTCCGCGTCCGGGAGCGCCTGGGCCATCCGGCGGGAGTGGACGGCCGGGGTGAGCCGGTCCTGCCCGCCCGCGAGGATCAGCGTCGGCACCGACCCGAGGACGCCGAGGCACGCCTCCTTGTCGTGCGCGATCAGCGCCGGGTAGAACTCCGCGATCACGTCGATCGGCGTCCCCCTGATCATCTCCTCCAGGAAGCCGACGACGGTGGGGCTCACGTGCGGGTCGGCGAACGCCATCTTGCGCGTCACGACGAACGCGAGGTCGGCGCCGAGCCCGCGGGCCCGCTCCACCAGCTCGGCGCGGCGGCCGAGGCCGCGCAGCGTCCGCGGGGCCAGCGGCCGGACGAGCTTCGCCAGCGCCAGCGGCAGCCCGAGCGTCATCTCCGCCATGTCCCCGCAGGACGTGTTGACCAGCGCGACGCCCTTCACCTGCCGCTCGAACAGCTCGGGGCGCCGGTCCGCCAGCGCCATGATCGACATGCCGCCCATGGAATGCCCGGCGAGGACCACCGGGTGGTCCGGCGGGACGGTCGCCTCCAGCACGGCGCGCAGGTCCTCGCCGGTCTGCTCGATCGTCGCCCGCTCGGGGTCGCTGCGCCCGGAGCGGCCGTGGCTGCGCTGGTCCCAGAACACCATCCGCAGCGAGCCCCGCAGGTCGCGGCGCTGGTAGTGCCAGGAGTCCTGGTTGAGGGTGTAGCCGTGGCCGAACACGACGGTGAGCGGGGCGTCCTCGGGGCCGTCCACCTCGACGTGCAGCGGGACGCCGTCGTCGGCCTCGACCGGCACGACCTCGCCGCGCAGCTCGCCGAACGGCTCGCCCGCGTCCGGGTCGGGACGCAGCCGCACCCGGCCGACCGCGATGTGCCGCAGCCCGACGGCCGCGCCCACGCCGGCCGCGCCGGCGCCCGCCACCGCGCCCGCGAGGCCGAGCCCGCGCCTGCTGATCGTGCCCATCCACGCGCCCCCTACAGCGCCCCTCCCGGGTACGCCCTCGGTACCCGGGACCCGATGCGGGTGACGATCTCATACGAGATCGTCCCCAGCGCGTCCGCCCACTCCTGCGCCGTCGGCTCGCCCCGGTCGCCCGGGCCGAACAGGACGATCTCGTCGCCCGCCGACAGCGGGTCGTCGCCGAGGTCGATGACGAACTGGTCCATGCAGACGCGGCCGGCGATCGTCCGCCGGCGGCCGCCCGCCAGGACCTCCAGCAGGTTCGACCCGTGCCGGGGTATCCCGTCTCCATACCCCACGGGCACCACGGCAAGAGTCGTGTCGCGGGCGGTCGTGTAGGTGTGGCCGTACGACACGCCGCTCCCGGCGGGGACGCGCTTGACCAGCGCCGCGTCCGCGACCAGCGTCATCGCGGGGCGCAGCCCGAAGTCGCCAAGGCGCGGCACGGGCGTCAGCCCGTAGATCGCGATCCCCGGCCGGACCAGGTCGAACCTGGCCTCCGGCAGCGTCAGCGTGGCCGCCGAGTTCGCCAGGTGCCGGACCTCGAACCGCGCGCCCGCCTTCTCCGCGTACTCGGTCATGTCGGTGAACGCGCCGATCTGCGCCGCGATGGACGGGTGCCCGGGCTCGTCCGCGCAGGCGAAGTGCGACATGACGCCCACCACGCGCACGTGGCCGAGCGCCTCCGCCGTCAGGGCCGCGTCGACGAGCTCCTCCCAGTCGTCGCCGCCGCGCGCGCCGCCCCGGGACATGCCGGTGTCGGCCTTCAGGTGGATCCGCGCGGGCCGTCCGGCCCGCTCGGCGGCCTGGGCGACCTCACGGAGCGTCCACATCGCGCCCACCATCAGGTCGACGTCGCGGGCCACGGCCTCCTCGTAGGGCTCGCCGGGCACGCCGACGCAGGCCAGCGTCCGGACGGCGATGCCCGCGTCGCGCAGCCGCAGCGCCTCGCCGAGCTTCGCGACGCCGAGCCAGGTCGCGCCGCCCGCGAGCGCCGCCCGCGCGGCCTCGGCCAGCCCGTGCCCGTACGCCTCGGCCTTGACCATGGCCATGACCTCGGCGCCCGCCGCGCGCTCGCGCAGCAGCCGGATGTTGTCGGCGATGGCGCCGAGATCGACGCGCGCCTCCGCTGGAACCTTCATGAACACCAAGTGTGCCGTCCTCGCGGCCATGCCCGGAGCATCATCGCCCAGCTCATGGCCGGTTCGTCCGTTCCAAGAGCGCCATCGTTGACCCTCTCGTCCAATAAGACACGAATACCCGACCCGAGGTTCAACCCGGCCGTACCACCCACCGAAACCCCGCGGCTATCCGACCGGCGCGGACGGCAGGGGCTCGCCCCCTTGCACCGCGCGGTACGCGTGGGGAAGCGCCGTGATCACGTCGTACGCGCTGATCGGGGACGCCGGGCCGGGGACGGGGGCGGAGGCGAGGCGGGCCGCGAGGCCGTGCAGGTAGGCGCCCGCGGCGGCGGCGTCGATGGCGGGCATCCCGCCCGCGAGCAGCGCCCCGATCAGCCCGGACAGGACGTCGCCCGTGCCCGCCGTGGCGAGCCGCGGGGTCCCGGTCGGGTTGACGCGGACGGGCCGGTCCGCCTCCGCGACGAGCGTGGTGGACCCCTTCAGCAGGACGGTCGCCGACAGCTCGGCGGCGGCCCGCCGGACGTGGTCGAGCCGCGCGGCCTCGATGTCGTCGCGTCCGGCGTCGACCAGCCGGGACAGCTCGCCCGCGTGCGGGGTGAGGACGGTCGGCGCGGCCCGGCGCAGCAGGTCGCGGCGGCGGGCGAGGACGGTGAGCCCGTCGGCGTCCACGAGGACGGGCAGGTCGGTCGTGAGCACGGCCTCCACCAGCGACTCGGCGGCGTCGCCGGTGCCGAGCCCCGGCCCGACCACCCACGCCTGGACGCGTCCGACGCGCTCAAGGATCTTCGGTTCGTGCGGGCCGGGCGGCAGGACCGTGGTGACGGCCTCGGGCCAGCGCTGCCGGACCAGCTCGACCGGGTGGGCCACCGACGCGAACCGCACCATGCCCGCGCCGCCGTGCACGGCTCCCCCGGTGCTGAGCACGGCGGCGCCCGTGAACGCGTCGCCGCCCGCGATGATCCCGACGACGCCGCGCCGGTACTTGTCGGACTCGGGGCCGGGCTCGGGCGGCTGGACGTCCGCCGGCCGGGCGGCGACGACGTCCGGGTCCGGCAGGTCGGGGCCGAGCCCGATGTCGACCAGCTCGACCACGCCGCAGTACGACGCGCCCGGGTCGATCAGGAGGCCCGGCTTGTACGTGCCGAAGGTGACCGTGACGTCGGCCTGGACGGCGGCGCCCTCGACGCGCCCGGTGCTGGCGTCCACGCCGCTCGGCACGTCGCACGCGACGACGACGCCCGACGCCTGCGACGCGAGCGCGGCGTACCGGGCGTGCGGGTCGCGGAGGCCGCCCGTCCCGCCGATGCCGGTGAGGCCGTCGATGATCAGGTCCGCGGCGGCGATGGCGGCCTCGGCGTCCGGCGCGCCGACCAGGCGTCCGCCCGCCGCGCGCAGTGCCGCCAGCCCGCCCTCGTGGATCTTGGAGCCCGCCTGGACGGCCCGCACCCGCGCCCCGCGCCGGGCGAGCCGCGCCCCCGCGTAGAGGGCGTCGCCGCCGTTGTCGCCGCCGCCGACCAGCAGGACGACCCGCGCCCCGTACACGGCGGGCAGCAGCCGGGCGCACACCGCGGCGAGCCCGGCGGCGGCACGCTGCATGAGCGCGCCGTCCGGGAGCCGGGCCCTCAGCGCCCCCTCCGCGGCCCGCACCTTCCCGACCTCGTGCGCGTACCTCATCGGCGGCTCCCCACGTAGATCACACCCTCAGCGTCCCACGCGCACGCCCCGTCCAACCCGCCTCTCCCGGTGGACGCTTCCACAATTCGCACGTTGCGCTGCAACTTTCGGTGTCATGTGCGCGAAAGAATCATCGGCCGTAGAATCTTCCTCAGCCGGTCCGAAGTATTCGCACTGCGGCACTCAGGTGCGGCAGAATGCGCCCAGATCAGTCCGCCGGGACTGGAGAGGCCCCAGCAAATGAGCACTTCCCGTGGTCCCTCCGTCCGGCAGCGGCGGCTGGCCGCCGAGCTGCGCAGGCTCCGCGAGCGGCGGGGGCTCACCGGCGACGAGGTCGCCGACCGGTTGGCCTGGTCCACCGCGAAGGTGTCGCGCATCGAGAACGCGCGCACCGGCGCGAAGATCGGCGATGTCCTGCGCCTTCTCGACCTTTACCAGATCGACGGCGGCCGGCGCGAGGATCTGATATCGCTCGCGCACGACGCGGCGCAGCGCGGCTGGTGGGAGGAATACCGCGACCTGCCGAGTGAGCTCGCCGACTTCATCGCGCTGGAGGCCGAGGCCACGGCCATGCGGGAATGGGGCAGCACGGTGTTCCCCGGTCTGCTCCAGACCGAGGCGTACGCGCGGAATGTGATCGGCGGCTGGAGCGACCTCGCCACACTGCCGCCGCAGGAACTGGAACGCAGGCTGGACGTCCGAATGCGCCGCCGCGAGCTGCTCGCGCAGGCGCGTCCGCTGGAACTGTCCGTCGTTCTCGACGAGGCGGTTCTGCAGCGCCGGATCGGCGATCAGAAGGTCATGCGGGAGCAGCTCGAACATCTCTGCCGGATGACCGACCTTCCGAACGTCACGGTACAGATCCTGCCCTTGGACGTCGCGCACTCGGTGTTGGCCGAATCCTTTATCCTGCTGGAATTCTCACCGGTGCACGACATCGTTTTCCCTGATATCGTGCACACCGAATCACTGACGATCAGCCACTTTGCGGAGGAGGCTGTTACGTATATGTACAGGCTCGCCTATACAAGCCTGGCGGACCAGGCCTTGGACACCACCGAATCCCGGCGGCGCATCGTCGAGGCCAGAGACGCCTGGTGAGGGGTCCGCAAAGGGGCTCAATCCTTGTGAAAGGCACCCCGTGTCCCCTTTCGCCACTCCTGCTCCGCGTTGGCGGAGAAGCGCCCACTGCGGGGCGAGCAACACCTGCGTCGAAGTCGCAACATTGGCCGGTTCGTCCCAATCCATTGGGGCGCGCGACGCCAAGCACGGAGCGCAGAGCCCGGTCCTGTCGTTCTCCCAGGGAGAGTGGCGGGCGTTCGTCGAGCGAGCCAAGAAAGGCGAATTCGATTTGGGCTGATGAGAGCCTGATCCGTCCCGTCTGACGCCTCACGAGGGCGCCCGGGACGCCGCAGCGAACGAGCCGGGTCCGCATCGGACTCGGCTCGTGGTCTGCGCACCGGAAACTCTGCTGCTTCTTCGTCACTTCCGCCACAGACGCACCGTGCAGACCGCGTGTGATCAGAAGTTTTTTGCGATCTTGTTACCGTGTGCTTGGCACCGGCAGCGCGGCCGCGGGCAATGCAACTTTCGAGGCAGGAGCCGGCATGAGTTTCCAGGGAAGACCGCCCGCCCGATGGCGAAGGAGCGCCCGATGCGGCGCGACGAATGGGTGTGTCGAGGTCGCGAGACTCGACCTGGGCGCGATATCCGTCCGGGACACCGAGGACATCACCGAGCATCTCTCGTTTGGTCTGGGCGAATGGCGCAAGTTCATCGAGGACGCCAAGGACGGACGTTTCGACCAGCCCTGACGCCGCCGCCCGGACGTCCTTGAAACAATCTCTGCAAATTGCATCCCGACTGAGATTCTCAAACGGTCGGAGAATTGCGCACAATGGCGTGCGCATTTCACGCGACGCGGACGCCTCGCGGCACCCGGTAAAGGGGCGTGCGGAGCCGGGCGGCGGTCAGCCGCAACGCCCCCGCGGCGAGCGCGAGGTCGAAGAGCAGACCGTACGGCCAAACGCTGCCCTTGTCGCGCTCCTCATTCGAGGAACCGTAATAGGGACCGTCGCGGCGCCCCTCGCGGGCGTCGCGCACCTCGCGGCTGATCCCGCCGAGCGGGTCGGACGACGGCGCCCGCTCGTACACCTGGTCGCCGATGACGATCCGGCGCTTCGGCAGCCGCGGCGCGGCGTCGGCGAGCACCACCACCGGGTTCGGGGCCAGCAGCCACCAGACCCACTCGCTGTGGTCCACCGTGTACTCGTAGTCGGTCGCGCGGCGGTGCTCGGCGGTGAGCGGGAGGCCGATCGAGTACAGCAGCGGCGTCCCGGCCAGCAGCGCGAACACCGTCACATACGACAGCAGGACGGACGTCACGCTCCGCGCCACCAGCGCCGACCACGCCTGCGACACCGCGCACACCACGCCGATGAGCAGCGCGATCACCGCGAGGACGACCACGGCGCGGCCCGCCCCGACCGCGCCCTCCGCCACCGGCCACAGCACGCACGGCAGCGTCAGCACGAGGGTGAGCAGGCCCGTCCCCCAGGCGGCGGCGAGCTTGCCGACCGCGATCTCGCCGGGCGTGAGCCGGGTGACCTGGAGGGCGGCGAGCGTCCCGCGCTCCCGATCGCCGTTGATCGACTGGCCGCTGAGCGCCGGGGTGACGAGCAGCGTCAGCACCAGCACGCCGAGCAGGACGCCGCCGAACATCGGCACGCCCTCCGAGCCGAAGTCGGACGTCTCGCCCGCCTCCAGCGCCAGCCGGAACAGCAGCCCGAGCCCGTTGACGATCACGAACCAGACGGCCAGCAGCGTCTTCCAGCGGCCGGTCCGCAGCCGCGTCCTGATCTCCTGCCGGGCCACCAGCCCGGCTCCGCGCGCGGTCATCGCGGGGTCACCTCCGGCTCTCGGTCATCGCGAGGTACGCCGACTCCAGCGCGCTGCCCGCGGGCGCGAGCCCGCTGACCGGCACCTTCCGGGCGACCAGCTCGGCGAGCAGCCCGGCCGCCTCGGCCTCGGTGAGCGGACCGACCTCGACGGCGCCGGGCAGCTCGGCGACGGGGTCGAGGCCCGTCCGGCCGTCCAGCGCGGCGGCGAGGGCGGCGGTCAGCCGCTCGGGGTCCAGCGACCGGACCCGCCAGCGGACGCGCGCCGCCGCGCCCGCGAGGTCCGCCATCGCGTGGTCCCCGGCGGTGCGGCCCCGGTCGACCAGGACGACCCGGTCCGCGATCTCCTCCAGCTCGCTGAGGATGTGGCTCGACACGAGCACCGCGACGCCGTCCGCGGCCAGCGACCGCAGGAGGTCGCGCAGCTCGATGCGGGACCGCGGGTCGAGGCCGGACGCCGGCTCGTCCAGCAGCAGGACGCGGGGCCGGTGCACGAGCGCCCGCGCCAGCCCGAGCCGCTGCTTCTGCCCGCGTGACAGGGCGTGGACGGGCTGCCCGAGCCTGTCCTCCAGGTGGACGAGGCTGAGCAGCGCCCGGATGCGGCGCGGCCGCTCGTCCTTCGGCAGGCCGTAGGCGTCGGCGAAGAACGCGAGGTACTCGTCGACGGTGAGCTGGTCGTAGACGCCGAACGTGTCCGGCATCCAGCCGAGCGCGTCCCGCGCCCTGGCCGGATGCAGGCGCGCGTCGTGGCCCGCGATCCGGACCGTCCCGGCATCGGGCGCGAGCAGCGTCGCGAGGATCAGCAGCAGCGTCGTCTTCCCCGCGCCGTTCGGCCCCACCAGGGCCGTGACCTGCCCGTACGGGACGGTGATATCAAGCCCACCAAGCGCCTGCACGGCCCCAAACCTCCGCGCAACCCCGTACGCCTCAACTCCGAGTTCTCCGGAACCCGCCCAGCCACCCCCAGCCCAACCACCACCCACCAAGCCGCGCTCGCCCTGGCCGTCGCCACCCCGACCACCACTCACCAAGCCGTCCCCAGCCCGGCCGCCGCTCACCAAGCCGCCCCCGGCCCGCTCATCGCCAACCTGGCCGCCACCTGCAAGGCCGCCCCCGACCTGGTCATCTCCAGCACGGCCGCCACTTGTCAGGCCACCCCCGACCTGGTCGTCTCCAGCCCGGCCACCACCCACCAAGTCATCCTCGACCCCGTCGTCTCCAGCACGGCCGCCGCTCACCAAGCCGCCCCCGACCCGATCGTCCCCAGCCCGGCCGCCACTTGTCAGGCCACCCCCGACCTGGTCATCTCCAGCCCGGCCACCACCCACCAAGCCATCCTCGGCCCGGTCGTCTCCAGCACGGCCGCCGCTCACCAAGCCGCCCCCGACCCGATCGTCCCCAGCCTGGCCGCCACCTGCCAGGCCATCCCCGACCTGGTCATCTCCAGCACGGCCACCACTCACCAAGCCAGCCGCGGCCCGGTCGTCTCCAGCCCGGCCGCCACTTGCTAGGCCATCCTCAACCTGAGCGTCCCCAGCCTCGCCACCACTCACCAAGCCGTCCTCGGCCTGGTCGTCTTCAGCACGGCCGTCCCTCGTCCAGCCGTCGTCTCCCGCCACGCCGCCCTGCCTTCCTGGGGCGCGCCCCCAGACCCCCGGCGCGGGAGCGCCGTGATCCTCGCTTCGCTGCGGTCACGCCGCCTCCCGCCGCCGGGGCCCAATCCGATCTTCATCGGACGCGGCACGCCGCCGCCGGGTTCCGGGGCGGATCCGGAGTTATCCACATTCTCGGGGGCGGGTTCACCGGCTGGCCGGGGTGGTTGACGATGGAGGTAGCGGGTCCGCCCCCGGGTGGGAGGGGCCTCTTTTTCGGGGGGTTACTCTACTGTTACGGATTTGGCCAGGTTGCGTGGTTGGTCCACGTCGTGGCCCTTCGCCGTGGCCAGCTCGCACGCGAACACCTGCAGCGGCACCGTCGTCACCAGCGGCTGCAGCAGCGTCGGCACCGCCGGGACGCTGATCAGCGTGTCCGCGTACGGGCCGACCGACTCGTCGCCCTCCTCGGCGATCACGATCGTCCGCGCGCCGCGCGCCCGGATCTCCTGGATGTTCGACACGATCTTGTCGTGCAGCACGGCCCGCGCCCGCGGCGGGACGACCACCACGACCGGCAGGTCCTTCTCGATCAGCGCGATCGGCCCGTGCTTCAGCTCCCCGGCCGCGAAGCCCTCGGCGTGCATGTACGCCAGCTCCTTGAGCTTCAGCGCGCCCTCCAGCGCGACCGGGAACCCGACGTGCCGCCCGAGGAACAGCACGCACCGCTCGCCCGAGAGCGACCGCGCGAGCTCCCGGACGGGCTCCATCGTCTCCAGGACCTTATCCACCTTCTCCGGCATCCGCTCCAGGAGCTGCACCATGGCGAACACCTCGTCCCCCCACTTGGTGCCGCGCACCTGCGCGATGTAGAGGGCGATGAGGTAGACGGCGACGAGCTGGGTCAGGAACGCCTTCGTGGACGCGACCGCGATCTCCGGCCCGGCGTGCGTGTACAGGACGCCGTCGCACTCGCGCGGCAGCGTCGACCCGTTCACGTTGCAGATGCCGAGCAGCTTGGCCTTCTGCTCGCGGGCGTGCCGGACGGCCATCAGCGCGTCCATCGTCTCGCCCGACTGCGAGATCGCGATGACCAGCGTCGTCGGGGACAGGATCGAGTCGCGGTAGCGGAACTCGCTCGCCAGCTCCACCTCGCAGGGCAGCCCGGCCCAGTGCTCGATCGCGTACTTGGCGATCAGCCCGGCGTGGTAGGACGTCCCGCACGCCACCACGATGATCTTGTCGACCTCGCGCAGCTCGCGGTCGGACATGCGCATCTCGTCCAGCCGGAGGCGGCCGTCCGAGCCGATCCGGCCGAGCAGGGTGTCGGCGACCGCGCGCGGCTGCTCCGCGATCTCCTTGAGCATGAAGTAGTCGTAGCCGCCTTTTTCCGCGGCGGAGACGTCCCAGTCGACGTGGTACTCCTGCACCTCGGCGGGGCGTCCCTCGAAGTCGGTGACCTGCACGCCGCCCGCGCGCAGCTCGACGACCTGGTCCTGGCCGAGCTCGATCGCGTCCCGGGTGTGCGCGATGAACGCCGCGACGTCGCTGGCGAGGAAGTTCTCGCCGTCCCCGACGCCGACGACGAGCGGCGAGTTGCGGCGCGCGCCGACCACGACGTCCGGGTCGCCGGTGTGCACCGCGACCAGCGTGAACGCGCCCTCCAGCCGGCGGCAGACGCGGCGCAGCGCCTCGGCGAGGCCGCCGCCCGCCTTCAGCTCGTCCTCCAGCAGGTGCGCGACGGCCTCGGTGTCGGTGTCGGAGACGAGCCCGTGCCCGGCCTCCTCCAACTCGCCGCGCAGCTCGGCGAAGTTCTCGATGATCCCGTTGTGGATCACCGCGACGGAGCCGGTGCAGTCGACGTGCGGGTGCGCGTTGCGGTCGTTCGGCGGGCCGTGCGTCGCCCACCGGGTGTGGCCCATGCCGAGCGTCCCGCCCGGCGGCGGCTCCTCCTCCAGCGCGGCGCGGAGGTTGCCGAGCTTGCCCGCGCGCTTCGCCGTCGCCAGCTTCCCGTCGGCCAGCACGGCCACCCCGGCCGAGTCGTAGCCGCGGTACTCAAGCCGCGCCAGCCCCTCGACGACCACGTCAAGCGCCGGCTTCGCACCTACGTACCCCACGATTCCGCACATGGCGGCAACTCTATTCGGTGTCCCGCCAAGGGCCCACCCGCATGGGACGTAGCCGGATGACCCGGGCGTGGACGACAGGTGAATTGACCATGACCGGCCGCGAACCCCCGTTAGTGTCAGACCATGACACCCGGATGGGACAGCGTGCCGAGCCCCTACGTGGAGCTTTCCAGGGACGCCTGGCGGGCCCTGCGCGAGAACACTCCGCTGCCGCTCACCCCCGGTGAGCTGGACGCACTGCGCGGCCTGCGCGACCCGATCGACATCAACGAGGTCGAGGACGTCTACCTCCCGCTGTCGCGGCTCCTCAACCTCTTCTTCCTCTCCGACGGCCGGCTGCGCGACACCGTCAGCGACTTCCTCGGCGGCGCCGTGCGGCCCACCCCGTTCATCATCGGGGTCGCGGGCAGCGTCGCGGTCGGCAAGTCGACGACGTCCCGGCTGCTGCGGACGCTGCTCGCCCGCTGGCCCGAGCACCCCTCGGTCGAGCTCGTGACGACCGACAGCTTCCTGTACCCGAACGCCGTGCTGTCCGAGCGCGGCATCCTCGACCGGAAGGGGTTCCCCGAGTCCTACGACCGGCGGGCGCTCGTCCGGTTCGTGTCGTCGATCAAGTCGGGGGCGGAGCAGGCGCGGATCCCGGTGTACTCGCACCTGGAGTACGACATCGTCCCGGACGCGGAGCAGACCGTCACGCGGCCGGACATCCTGATCGTCGAGGGGCTGAACGTGCTGCAGGCGCCGCCGCCCGGGACGCTCGGCGTGTCCGACTTCTTCGACTTCTCGATCTACGTGGACGCGCGGGTCGAGGACATCAGGCAGTGGTACGTCGACCGGCTGTTCGCGCTGCGCCGCACCGCGTTCACCGACCCGCGCTCCTACTTCCACAAGTACGCGAAGGAGCTGGACGAGGACGAGACCGCCGCGTTCGCCCACGGCGTGTGGCGGGACGTCAACGAGATCAACCTCGTGTCCAACATCCTGCCGACGCGGGCGCGGGCGACGCTCGTCCTGCACAAGGACCGGGAGCACGCCGTCCAGCGCGTCCGCCTCCGCCGCATCTGACCCCCGGCCCTCTCCCCTGACCTGGGGAAAGCCCTACCCGCTCTTTGCTCTACCGGCACGCCCACCGGGCAGTACGGCGCTGGAACGCGATCACCCGAGCGGGAAGGCGGGCCATGGGCGGCGGCGGCGAGGACAACCCGCGCGCGGGGCTGGAGGGCGAGAAGGCCAAGCACCTGGAGGCGGAGCTCACCGACAGGCGGTACCGGGAGGAGCTGCGCCGCATCCACCGGCTCGGCCTGCCCCCGGCCGACTCCATCGAGGACAAGGAGCTCGCCTCCACCTTCCAGCGGGGCGAGCTGCCGCACTTCTCCGGCATCAACACGTTCCTGAAGGCGCCGTTCCTGGAGGACGTCAACCGCGTCGGCGAACACGAGGTCGCCGTCGTCGGCGCGCCGCTCGACACCGGCGCGACGTACCGTCCGGGGCCCCGGTTCGGGCCCGAGGCGATGCGGCGCATCTCCTCCCTCTACTCGCCCTACTACTTCGAGAAGGGCATCGACCTCCGCGAACAGCTCGACGTGGTGGACGTCGGCGACATCTTCATCACCCCGGCGAACATCGAGAAGGCGTTCGACCAGATCACCAAGGGCGTCGAGCACCTCGTCGCGCACGGGACGTTCCCCGTGGTGCTCGGCGGCGACCACTCGATCGGCTTCCCCACGGCGAGGGGCGTGATGAACGCCTTCGGCAAGAAGATCGGCGTCCTGCACTTCGACCGGCACCTGGACACCCAGAAGCGCGACCTGGACGAGCGGATGCACACCACGCCCTGGTACTGGGCCGCGCACGAGCACCACTTCGACCTCGGCAACCTCGTGCAGATCGGGATCGGCGGCTGGCAGGTCCCGCGGCCCGGCGTCGGCCCCGCCCGCGACGGCGGCTCCCTCGTCATGACGGCCGAGGACGTCGAGCGGCTCGGCGTGGAGAAGGCCGCCGACCTCGCCCTGGAGGTCGCCTGGGGCGGCGGCGCCGAGGGCGTGTACCTGTCGTTCGACATCGACGCCGTCGACCCCGGCTTCGCGCCGGGGACGGGCTGGCCTGAGCCCGGCGGACTCTACCCGCGCGAGGTGCTGAAGCTCGTCCGCCGGTTCGCCGCCGAGGGGCTGCTCGGCATGGAGGTCGTCGAGGTGTCGCCGCCCTACGACCAGTCGGACGTGACGAGCCTGCTCGGCGTCCGGCTGATCTGCGAGGTGCTGGCATCGTCGGTCGCGTCGGGCAGGCTCGGCCGGGACCGGGACGGCACCCCGCGAACCGCCCGCGCCCGCGAGATCGACGAGCGGCGGGACGCGGCGGCGGGCAGCGACGGCTGATGCTCGGTGCCGCCGTCGCGGCCCTCGGGCTGTGCGCCGACGGGATCGGCGAGGGCCTCTACGCCGTCCGGCACGGCTACCGGGGGCGGGCGGCCACGCTCGGGTTCGCGGTCGCCGCCGTGCTCGCCGCGCGCTGTTCGGCGCGGCGATGGCGGTCCTCGCGGGCGCGGGCCTCGTGGAGCGGGTCGGACACGGTCACCGCGTTCACCAACCCGTTCCACGGCATCGTCGCCGGAGAACTCGTCAAACTCCTCCACTAGCGGCGCGGCCTGCGCCCACCCCTAAACACCCCAGCCCACCCCGGAATGTGACCTGCCCGACCCTTTTGGCGCGCTCTAAAAGGACATTCCTCCACCCAAACGAAACACCTTCCCCAAATGTCTCGTTGAAGATTGGACGATTCGCTCCTCAACCCCTTGCATACCCAGTTTGGGTCGTCACTGGCAGGCCCTTTCCATTCGCTCGAACATGTGGTTATCCTGGCGCCATCAACGAGTCGGGGGCACGATCGCCTCCGAAACCCATGGTCACGGAAAGGTGATTATGCGTACCAAAGTCATGGCAGCGGTGACCGCCGCCGGAATGTCCCTGTCGGCGTTCGCCGTCGCCGTCCCCTCGGCCTCCGCCGCGCCGTCCGCACACGCGGCCCCGGCCCTGCGGTCCAGCCCCCGCTGCGACCCGCACGACGTCGCCAAGGTCGTCACGAAACGGAAGTACACGAAGGTCAACGAGACGGACGTCATCGTCAACCGCAGCCGGAGCACCGTTACCCGCAAGGTCCACTTCGAGCGGACGACCACCTTAAGTTCCTCGGTCTCGGGCGGGATCGGGCCGAACTTCAAGGACTTCATCTTCCGCGAGGTCAAGGCGAAGGTGAACGCCGGGATCGACCGGACGTCCACGGTGAAGAAGGGCTACGGGCGCACCGTCAAGATCCGCAAGGGCTACAAGATGACCGCGGCCCAGGGCTGGCGGATGCAGCAGGCCAAGGGCTACGTCTACCACGTCTACAGCAATTGCCGGACGCGAACGGTGGGCTACTACACGCTGAACGCGCCCTGGCAGACGTTCGTGACGTACACGACCACCAGGCTCTGATCCTCCGGCGGTGAACCGGAAATGAATTCGGCCGATCTTCGGAGGGGGAGATCGGCCGAATTCGGCATGCCATTTCCCTGCGAGCGGCCACCCCCGATCCGGGCGGGACCGCCGGGCCCGCGTCCCATGGCGGCCATCTTCGGCGACCGCAGTGTCACCAATCTCGCGCGCGGCGCCTTTCCTACGAAGGGAGTTCGTCGGCGAGAGGTTGGGTCATGGAATACCGGCAACTGGGGACGTCCGGGCTTCGGGTCCCCGCGTTGAGCTTCGGCACCGCCACGTTCGGCGGCCGCGGTGACCTGTTCGGCGCATGGGGCGACACCGGCGCGGACGCGGCCCGCCGACTGGTCGACATCTGCCTGGACGCCGGCGTCACGATGTTCGACACGGCCGACAGCTACTCGGCGGGGGCGTCCGAAGAAGTGCTCGGGCAGGCCATCAAGGGACGCCGCGACCAGGTGATGCTGTCCACCAAGGTCGGGTTGCCGACGGGCGAGGACCGCCCGGCCGCCGGATCGGCGCGGCAGCGCCTGACCAAGGCATGCGAGGACGCCCTGCGACGGCTCGGCACCGACCACGTCGACCTGTTCCAGCTGCACGCCTTCGACGCCGGGACGCCCATCGAAGAGGTGCTGGCGATACTGGACGACCTGATCAGGGCGGGCAAGACCCGCCATGTCGGCGTCTCCAACTTCTCCGGCTGGCAGCTGATGAAGTCGCTGGCCATCGCCGACCGCGACGGCCGCCCCCGCTACGCCGCCCACCAGGTCTATTACTCGCTGATCGGCCGCGACTTCGAATGGGAGCTGATGCCGCTCGCCCTCGACCAGGGGGTGGGCACCATCGTCTGGAGCCCGCTCGGCTGGGGACGGCTCACCGGCAGGCTGCGCCGCGGACGACCGCTGCCGGCGCGGAGCCGCCTCCACCGCACCGCGAAATACGGCCCCCCGGTCGACGATGAACGCCTCTTCACCGTGGTGGAGGCCCTCGACGAGATCGGGGCCGAGACCGGCAAGAGCGCGTCCCAGATCGCCATCAACTGGCTTCTCCAGCGGCCGACCGTGTCGTCGGTCATCATCGGGGCCCGCGACGAAGCCCAACTCCGCGAGAACCTCGGCGCCATGGCCTGGACGCTCTCTCCGGAGCACGTCTCCAGGCTGGACGCCGCCAGCGAGGTCATCGCCCCCTACCCGCGTTTCCTTTCCCAGTTGCAGGAGGGGTTCGCGCGCCTCGATCCACCGCCGATCGCGCGGGCCGCCCATCGTCCGGCGCCGTGACGTCGTTTCTCGTGCTGATGTTCCGATAACTGAATTGTGAGACCGGGAGGTCCCAGCCGGACCAGTTCGTCGGCCGGGGCGCGGACATACGGGAGGGAATCATGGTCGTTGAGGCGATCAAGAGGAACGCGGACGACGAGAACGAGATCCACGACCTCGAAGACTTCGTCGACCCGGCCCAGAATGTCGTGACGCCCGTCGCGTCCCTTCCGCCGGCCGCGGCGGAAGCACTTGTGAACGCGCTTTCCGCCGTGGTGCGGCGCGGACACGCCTCGCCGGTGGCGCTCGTGCCCGACGAGGACGCGGTCATTCGCGCCCAGACCTTCGAGGAGGGCGACGTCTACATGACCGAGAAGCCCTTCGACGGCTACAGCGCCAGCCGTTACCTCATGGACTTCTACGACACCAAGGCACGGGACATCTGCTCGCGAATGCACTTCCACACGGGAGCCCGGCTCGTTCGCATGATGACGGGCCCGGAGACGGTGATCCAGGTCTCCAGCCTCAGCCCACTCCTGATGACCTTCGTCAAAGGAGTGACCACGATCGTCCCGCGAACCTACCGGGACTCCATGCCCGGCACTCCGCCGGGTCGCGAACGGACGCGCCACAACCTGATCGTCCCCGCGAACAGCATCGTGGACATGCAGGTCCCCCGCGGTACCTCCCACCAGTTCAACGCCATCGGGAGCAACGCGGTCATCGACACCGTGCACCCCGAAGAAAGCATCGAGGTCTTCCGGGAGAAGATGACCGGGCTGCGGATGATGGCACAAACGATCTTCCTTTCCGAGCACCGGGCGACCGCCAGGGAATGCCTGACGAACGACATCCGATAGTTTCGCCACGAGCCCGCCGGGCCCCGATTCCGGGAAAGCGACATGGCTACGAAGGAAATCGAGACGATCGTCGCGCTGGTCAGCGAGAAGGAGGACGATCTCAACCGAGCGTCCCTCGATGTGGACTGGAACAGAACATTCCTGCTCGCGCTGTGGCACAAGGTGGCGTTCATCGTGTACGAACGCCTGCGCACCACGGGTCTCCTCGACACGGCGATCGGCAGTGGCCGGCTTCCGCTGCTGCTCGCCAACCACTGGTCGCAACTCGTGGCGGTCAACCAGGTGCGCCACGCGAACCATTCGGCCGAACTGGAGCAGATCGACGCCGCCCTCACCGCGCACGGCGTCAGGTACGCGGTGGGCAAGGGAGGGCCGCTGCTCATCCCCGAGATCTACTCGCCCTACGAGCGAAAGATGTACGACGTCGACCTGCTCGCCGACCGCTCCCATTCCGAGGCCGTCATCGAAGCCCTTCGGGGAATCGGCTACCAGATGGGCGCCTACGATCGCCGGACCAGGACCCTGCGCGGCATCGGCAAGGACGACCTCCGGAACTGGCTGCTGCACTCCCGCGGCCTGCCGAACTTCGTGAAAGTCGCCGATTCACGGCTCATCGATCACTCGATCTGCCAGGTCCAGTTCCACCTCGGCGACACGAAGACCGGCAAGACCCGACCGGCCGGAGTCCTTCTCGACGGCCGCGTCCGCAGGAACCGCTTCTGGGCGATCGAGCGAGCCGCGGTCCTCACCCAACTCGGCCTGCACATCTACCGGGAGTTCACCGACGAATCGTTCCGGCACTGGGGAATGGGTTCGAATCTGGTGAAGTTCGCGGACCTCGCCCGCTGGGTCGATCACCTCGACGACGACGAGTTCGCCGAGTCGGTCGACGTGGTCCGGCTGCTCGGCCATACCGCCGAGATCTCGGCGGCGGCGCGGCTCACCGGGCTGATCCTGGGGTCGCCGCGCCTTGAGGACCTGGTGTCGCTGGACCGCACGGGTATGGGTCGCGCGGATAGGGACCGCGCGGTGACGCGGAGCGGCCTGTACGACGCGATGGACCAGATCTTCCGCACCGCCGCGGACGGCGCGGACGAGAGCCGGTGGTCCAAGCTCGTCGGTTTCAAGACCACCTGATCGGGGCGGATTCGGATGGCAGATCGCAGACGTCGATTCGGCTTGGATCCGGGGCACTTCAACGAGGTCCCACCGAGAAAGATGCAGCTCATCCGCCACGCGCAAGAAAGGCTGGTGGACCACCCGTACGTCCTGGCGACGTTTCTCGTCGGCAGTCTCGCCAACGGCACCTGGGACCGGGAAAGCGACATCGACCTGCATTGCGTGATCGACGCCGAGAACGCCGGCGTCGAGCCGTGGCGCGCGATAGCCGCCGACCTCTTCCCGGGCTCCTACCACGGAAACTTTCCGAGATCCGATACCGGTGAGGCGCCGAACGGCGGATACGTGCTCACCCCGGACCTGGAGCACATCGATATCGTCACCTACCGGGCCGGTGAAGTGAAGAGCGCGGAACTGCACGGCTTCTACCCGCTCACCGACAGCACAGAGTTCCGGCTGCCCAGCGTTGGAAGCAAGCGTCTCGAAGACTTCGGGATCCCCTATTTCCCGGACCACGCCGTGCAGGTCTTCTTCTACTCGCTCTACAGCTTCAAGGTGTTGATGAAAAGGGAGGAGTACCTGCTGGCGGCGCGGAACTCCGGCAATCGCCGCGACTACGCGTACATACCCCTGCTGCTCGCCGAGAACGGCATCGTCGCCCGCCACACGAACAAGCGGCTGCGCAAGTACCTGACGGCGGAGCAGATGGCCGCACTCGGGCGGTATCCGGTGTGGTCCGCGGATCCCGCAAGCCTGCTCGAAGTGACGCGGATGATGTCGGACGACTTCATCCGGCGTGCGAAGGCGTTGGCCAAGGCATGCGGCGCGGAATGGCCGCGACGGCTTGCCGACTACGTCACGGCCGGCTTGCGGAGGGAACTCGGGCTGGACCTCGCATCCACGCACGCGGATCGAGAATGACGACCGCCGCCGCCGTTGTGTGTGAATCCTTCCGGCTCGCCGAGCACGTGGCGTGCACGGTGACCCGGGCGGTCGACCGCTCCCCCGTCGGTTGCTTCTACTACCTGCCGGGACGCTGGCAGCGCGCCGTGCCCTGGACGACCGAACCGGGAAGGGATATCCGCACCGAGTTGGCGCTCGCCGGCGTCACCACCGTCTGCCTCGAATACCGCTGTGCCGACCTCCAGGACGACCAGGGCGCGCTCACCAAGGTCAGCACAAAGGACCTGCTGGACGACCTTTCGGTGTGCACGCGGTGGAGCGCGGAGACGCTTGGGCTGCCCGCCCTCGGAATAGGGGGGTTCAGTCTCGGCGCCGCGCTCGCCGCACTCGCGGTGCGCACGCGCTCGTCCGCCTATCCGGACGCCCTGGTGTTACTCGACGGGGGCCTGGAGGCAGGCGCCACCGCGGCTGGGGACCCGCCGACATCCGCCGTACTCCGGAACCCGGTCCCGGCCCTGCCCGGCGGGCCGGATGGTGGAGCGGCCGGCACCGGTCGTTTCCGCCGACTGTTCCTCAGCACTCCCGAGGACGATCTCCAACTCGACTATCTACGCGCGATGTACACCTTCTGGCCCGGAAGACAAGTGCACGAGCTACAGGCCATCGCGAACAGCGGCTCATTCGAGGGGACACGGCTCCATAAGCCCGGGATACGCCGACTGTTCGCGGTCCATACCGCCTCCCGCGCTCGGCGCGTGCTTTCGTCCGTCCGGAACCTTGCGGGGGCGGAAACCGAACGCACCGTCGTCGAACTGCCCGTCACCTGGAGGCATGGCGACGTCCTGTCCCACCGGGATGCGGCACAACGAGTCTTCCGGCCGCTGGCCGACTGGCTGACCGAGGATCACAGAAAGGCGAGCCGATGAATCAGGCAGAACTCACCGAACTCGTGGCACGGGCCATTGAGAACACCACCGGTCGGCCGAGTGCCGGACTCGATCCCGACACGACGATTCGCGAAGCCGGGGTCAGCTCGATCGACCTGCTGAGATTCGTCACCAGCCTGGAGGAACTGCTGTGTCGGGACATTCCCGAAGAGCACCTCACGGCCGCGAGTTTCGCGACGGTCGGCTCGACCGTCGACATACTGAGAGCGATCGACGCCGCACCGCCCGCGGACGGCGCCGACGGCGGCCGGTGAACGAACGGGTTCTCCTCGCGTTCTACTCGCGTACGGTCGTCCCGATGTCATCGCCGTTGCAGACGGCGAGCATCGCACCTCGCAGCGTCGCATCGAAGATGTGCATCGTGAGGTTCTGCTCATACGCCAGCACGAAGGCGCTTCTGTCCATGATGGAAATACCGCGTCCAATGGCCTCGGTATAGCTCAGCGTCTCGTACTTGGTCGCGTCCTCGTGCTCGTTGGGGTCGCGGTCGTAAACGCCGTCGACACCGCGCTTGGCCACCAGCAGGGCATCGGCCTCCAACTCAAGCGCCCGCTGGACCGAAGGGTAGTCGGTGGTGACGTATGGCTGCCCGATCCCGCCGGCCAGCAGCACGATGCATCCGTGGTCAAGGTGGCGGACCGCCCGGAGTCTGATGAACGGCTCCGCGACCGACTGGATCGGAATCGCCGTCATGACCCGGATGTCGGCATTGGTACGCGCGGTCAGGGTGCCCCGCAGCATCAGGGCGTTCATCACCGTACCGAGAATTCCGATATTATCGGCTTCGGCCCGCGGGATGCCCCAACTGGCCGCCATTCTGCCACGGAAGTAGTTGCCGCCTCCGACAACCGCCGCCACCTGAATATTGGCATCGTGCAGTGCAATGATCTCATCTGCGAGTTGCTGCAGCTCTTCCTGGCTCACACCCCAACCGGATTCACCGGCCAAGGCTTCGCCGCTGAGCTTCACGACGACTCTCTTGTATCGCGTCACAGCCCCGAAGGCTAGCACATCACGCCGAACAACCGTGGCGATCCCGCAGGGTCCGGCGGGAACCGGCCTTTATCCATCTATTGACCCCCGCTGTGCTCGATGACGTCTTCTGCCACCGCTCGATCAAATGCGGCCTGGACGTCGTCGCGCATCCACACCTTCATGGTGGTATCGACATGCCCTTCCCGGCAGGAAACGAAAACCGGCCGCATCCGATCGCGGCTTCTGTTCACGGCGTCCTGCCAGCCCATCGGCGCCTTCGGGTCCGCGCCCCGGCGAAATGTCGCCCGCCGGAACTGCCACAGCGCGGTGAGCTCGTCCACCGCGACATTGTGCTGCCACCAGCACGGCAGTATCTCAAGTTGCAGGCCGTATCTGTCGACGAGCCGCGCCACGAACGCCGCCAGTTCACGCCAGGTCTCAAGCCGTTCCCGCCCGCTCAGGACGAGCCAATCGACCGGCCCCGGATCCGCCCCTTTCGACGGCGCGGCGGCGGGCGCTTTCGCGGTCTGCGTTTCGGCCTTCTCCAAGATATGGATCAGGCGTTCGAGCGACTGTTGCTGGAGCCTGATGACTTCGATAAGCTTATCGAGTTGCGCAGCGAACTCCGTCATTTCATTCTCCTGGGTGCGAGAGTGGGCGAGCGTGTTCACTTCCTACTTGCATATCCTGCGGCGGGCCGGGCGAAAGGCCCCGGGCGAAGAGCAGCGCGCACGGTGCCGACATGAAGGCGAATGCATGAGCACCGAACTGCTGCGGGGTTACACGGGTGACCGCGAATTGACGCCGCTTCGATCGTCCTGGGGAGCGTGCCGGGTATTTCGCGCGGGCCGGCACTCCGACGCCGACGCGCTCGTCCACAAGGTGTGGAGAACCGAGTCGGAGCGGGCGAGGGCCGACCAGGAGGCCGCGGTGCTGGGCGCGCTGGACGCCGCCGGCTTCACCGGTGCGGCCCGGCTCCTCGACAAGACGGTGATTCACCACGATGGCGCCGCGATCGTCATTACCAGCTACCCCTATGTGGTGGGCGAACCGCTGGACTCCGACCGGCCGGAGCACCTCCACGACGTCGCCCGCCTAATGGCGGCCATGCATTCCATCCCCGCTCCCGCGAGCCCGCCGCTACGCCCTCCAGTGAACCTGGGGGCCGCGGCCCGGCATCTGACCGCGGCGGAGGAAGAGGTCCTCGGCCGCCTCTGGGAGCACTCCCTGGCCGGGGCCTCCGAGTTCGGAATCCGATATATCCATGGCGACCTGAACTCCGAGAACGTGATCATCGACGGCCGCGGAGCGGGCGGTCCCGTGCTGATCGACTTCGAGTTCAGCCGACTCGACTCGCCGCTGTGGGACCTGGCTTCGTTCACCCTGGAACGGGACGCCGGCGGTGCGTTCACCGTCGTCCCGGAAGAGAAGTGCCAAGCCTTTCTCCGCTCTTACACGGCCGCGCTCGGAACCCCGGAGTGGGGCGGCTGGCTCCAAGAGTTGGTCCCCGCCTTCCGTGTGCTCTTCCTCCACCGGGTACTGGCCGACGTTTCCGGCGACCGCGCACTCGCCGGGCACGCCGCGGACCTGCTCAGGGTGCTGCTTTCCCGGCTTTCTTGAACCGGCCGGCCACTCCGCGGGCCGCCGCGCCGCCTTACCGCAGCGGCACGACCCACCCTTCGCCCGCCAGGAAGTCCAGGTCCATCGCGCGGGCGCTCGCGAGCGCGTCCTCCGGGCCGTGGACGATGGGCTCACCGGCGGCATTGAACGAAGTGCAGGTCACGGCCTCGGTCCCGGTGAGTTCGCCCATCTCCCGGAGCAGCGTGCCGTACCCCGAGCCGTCGAGGTCGTCGACCACCTGGGGGCGGGCGCTGCCGTCGACATGGCGGACGCCGAGGAGGGCGTCCTTCGCGCTCTCCTTGATCATGACCGTCATCAGCATGTGGGCGTTCGGTGTCCCGTCGCATGACCTGTCGAACTCCCGCCGGGTCAGGGACGGCGCGAGCGGCCGCCAGGACTCGCGCCCCTTGAGATAGTTGATCTTGTCGCGGATCGCCTCGGAGTTCGGCACCGCGATGACGGACCGGTGGCCGAGCGCTCGCGGCCCGGCCTCCGCCGCGCCGTCGAACCACCCGCCCACCTCGCCGGCGGCCAACCGCTGCCCGATCTCGCGGGGCGTGGCGTCCGCGACCTCCACGCCCTGCCGGCGCAGCAGGCGCGCCGTCTCCAGGGAGCCGAAGGACCGGCCGAGGTAGGCGTCGCGCAGCACCACGGGCTCGCCCAGCGAGGCGCTGACGGCGCAGGCCGCGCCGAGCGCGATGCCGGAGTCACCGGCCGGCGGCGGAACGACGAGGGCCGTTCCCCGTCGGGCGGCCAGCCGGCCGATGACGCTGTTCATCGAGCAGTTCAGCGCCACGCCCCCGGACAGGACCAGGGTCGGCACGTCGGCCGTGAACGCGAGCAGCTCCTCACTCCAGGCCGACACGCGCTCCAGCACCCGCGCCTCACCCGTGGCGGCGAGGTCAGCGCGCTGCCTGAAGGTGTCGCAGGCGCCGAAGTCCGCACGGATCCGCCGGGACAGCCGCAGGCGCTCGGCGTTGTAGGCGGCCTTGGCGTCCGCCCGGCTCTGCGCCGGCGCCACATCGGCCTCGATCCGTCCGTCCGGAATCGCCGGCAGGTTCCCGAGATCGCGGCCATAGGAGGCGAGCCCCATGGTCTTCCCCTCTTCACCCCAGGTGAAGCCGGCGCTCTGGGTCAGCGCCTCGTAGTACAGGCCGAGCGAGCCGAGCAGGTCGACCGAGTACACCTTTTCGACGGTCCCGCCTTGGGCGACATAGGCCCCGCCGGAGCAGCACTCCCCTCGCCCATCGAGCACAAGGATCGCCGCCTTCCCGTGGTCTCCGGCATACGCCATCCCGACCCCCGCATGCGCCAGGTGGTGGTCGACGAAGACGAGCGGCGGAAGGGCGTGCGCCGGGACGTCGCACGCGTCGGCGAGCCAAGCCTGGATCACCTCGACGAAGTCGCGCTCGGACTCCCCGAAGAGTTTCGGTTGCCACGGGTACGCGACGACGTCCACGGACCTGATGTCGAGGCCGGTGCACGTCAGGGCCTCGCGCAGTGCGGTGCTGGGAAGCGTCTTGCGAGCGCGCTTCCGCCGGCTCGTTCGCTCCTCTTCGACCGCTATCAGGACGGCGCCGTCCCTGACGACGGCCACGCCGCCGTCATGTCCGAAGTCCGGATGTCCATGAATTCCCAGCACGGTGCTCACGGGTTTCCTCTCTCCGTCTCAAGCAGTGTGGTGACCGTGTGAAACCGTCCGCGCGTGATCGGCCACCGCGCGGCCAAGGCTCCAGACGTGTTCGTCGATCTCGGCCTGCGACAGCCCCTTGAGGCGAGGCTGCACGTGTGCGATCCGCACGAAGAGGGCCGCACAGAACGCCGATAGCCGGTCCTCGGTGAGCCGTCCGGCCCGGGCCCACTCCAGTACCTGGTTCAGGACTCGCGCCCACGACGGGTCGTCAAGTTCGCCGAGGAATCCGATCCCGAGTTCCGTCCATTCCGGCTTTCCGCGCATGCGCGCGGCCGCGCTCCGGGAGACCTTTCTCATGAAATCCAGGTCGCAATCCTGGGTCTCGAACACGGCCTCGGCGGTGGCGGGCGGGATCGGCACGTGACCGCGGCCGACCCGCGGAGCATCGCCCAGACACGCCAGCAAGGTGTTCACTACCTGCCGAAACTTGGGCGGGAACTCGCGTTCGACCCCTGGAACGGAGCGGCTGCGCCAAGGCTGCACCTTGCCCGTGCGAAGCCCGATCTGGCTGACTTCGGCGGTCGCCAAGGCCGTCATCGTCAGAAAGACGTCCACGCCGTAGGCCCACGCGTCGGCCGGCCATGGCACCCCGGTCATGTGCTTCATGAAGCGGGCGGAGAAGGCGAACTCTCCGGCGATCGGCTGACGGATCGCGTTTCCCGTGGCCGCGTAGATCAAGGGCACGACGACCTGGTTGGTGAGGCTTCCCTCGTACCACCTCCGCGGGTACACGGGAAGCACCATGTCGGCTCCGCCGGCTTCTCCCAGGAAGCGGTCCACCCATTCCTCGCCGACCTCTTCCAGGTCGGCGTCCACCGTCATGGCCGCGGTGGCGCCCTCCCGCACACAGAACTGGAACAGTGCGAAAAGGTTGCGTCCCTTTCCCGCTTCCGCGGCGTCGCACGTAATGACCCGGCGAGGCGTTCGCGTCGGAGTGGCGGCGAACAGTGCGGCGGTCCCGTCCGGCGAGTTGTTGTCCACATTGACCAGCAGGCAGGCATCGCGATACCGGGACCCGGCTATCGCCCTGTCCACGAGCCTTGTGGCCCTCTCGATGCTCGCCGCTTCGAGGTAGGTGGGAATGCAGACGACGAACCGCCGGTCAGCGGCGGGTTCACGCGGATCCGTTTCCATCACGAGATCCCCACTCGCTCGGCCACGACCTCGGGATCGAGTTGGGTGGACGCCGGATCCGCCGACAGCAGTTCCAGGCACACGCCGAGAACCAGCGCGCAGAAGGCGTCGAAGTCCGGCTCGGGCACTCCCTCCGATCTGAAGAGATTGATCGCGTGCCCGTCTCCGAGGACGACCACCTCCCTGCCGCCGGACGTGGTGTAGGAATCGCCGTACGGCATGGGCTCCAGCCGAGCCCCGTCGCCCTCCAGTTCGGCGCGCAACAGGCGAAAGTCCTGGGAGGAAATACTCGCCATGACCGTTCGCCCGCCCAGCAGTTTCAGCTCGGTCGGCCCCATCGCCGTTTCCCCGGAGCAGCCGAAGACGTACCGGTGGTCGATCTCGCGCAGGCACTCCTCGACGGACTCGCGCGCCAGAAAGCCCGCCGCCGTCGCCTCGCCCCGCCTGTCCGCGCGCGGCTCGGACACCGAGATCCTCATCCCCAGCGCGCTCAGCATGCTCGCGACCTGGCTGCCGATCCGGCCGAAGCCGATGACGTGGCACCACTGACCGTCGAGGGGCTCGTGGGCCATCAGCCGCCAGAACGCGTTGACGCAGCTTGAGGCGATGGCCCTGCTCAGCCTGCTCTTGATGTGGCAGTCGGAGAGGTTGACGACGGCCTCGCCGTAGCCGCGGCGGCTGAGGAGCTTCATCCCCTTGGCCGTCGTCTCGACCGAGATGAACGGCACCCGGCGGGGGCCGCCGTCCAACAGGTATTCGATGAGCTCACCGCCGTCGTCGACGGCGATCAGGCGCCCGGGGCCGGCGGATTCGAGCGCGCTGAACATGCGTTCGCACACGTCGGCGAAGTCGGTCCGGTTCGCGTTCTCGACGACGGTGACGCCGAGGTCCCGCATGCTGTTCAACGTGCGTTCCCGGTACCGCGTGTTGTCCGGCTTGCTGAGGAAGCAGAGCCGGTGCGCCGGTATCCCGTGGTTCAGCAAGGCGCGGACCAGGTTCAGTTTCTCCAGCAGCGCGTGATCACGAATGAGCACCGCGGCATTGCCGAACTCCCGGCCGGCGAAGTCGGCCGCCACGCGGTATATCAAGGGGTTGAGCTGAGCGATGTCAGCCATTTCGAGCTCGTTGAACCTGGTCAGCGACCGGAAGTGCGCCGAAAGCTCCGTGCCCGCCGCCAGTCGTTCCAGGTCGGCTCCGTCCGCGCCGCTTCCGTCGAGTATCCAGGCGTAACGGTCGAGCGCGGCGAACAGGGAGTCGCCTTGCCTTTGGCCCGCCCGTTCCCTGCACGCGGTTATGGTGAGGCTCCGGTCCCCGCACGAGATGGGAACCTGGTGGGCGGCGGCGTCGCGGCGAATCGCCGCGGTCCGCTCTCCGGCCATCGCGGCAGCGTCGCGTAGTCTGACCCTCACGCTCTGTGCCGTCTCATAGGTGTAGCCGAGAAGGAGCACGTCTTCCTCTCCCAACGGTCAAGTATTTCCGGATCGACGGAGTCGGCCGGGTTAAGGGCGGGCCGCCGTTCCGGGCAGGAATTCGATCAGCCGGGTGAAGTTCTCCCGCGCCGATCCGGCGGCTTCGGCGGACTCCAGCGCCTCCCGCACGATCGACTGGATGGGGAGGTCCGCGCCTTTCGCGGCCCTGTACTCCGCGGCGACGTTGCGCATGTCCTTCGCCGCCAGCGCCGTCCTGAAGGCGGCCGCCGACGTGTCCGGGCCCACCAGGCGATCGCCGAAGCGGCGCAGCATGGCGCTGTCCGCGGAGGCATGGGCGAGCGCTTCCAGGACGCCGCTCGCCGGTAGTCCCAGGCAGCGGGCGAGCCGGAGCCCCTCGCCCAGGACGGCCACGTTCGAGATGTGGACCAATTGGTTGACGAGTTTGACGCCCTGGCCATGGCCGACCCGCCCGAAGTAGAACCTCTTGTCGGCGACGGTCTCCATAATGGCGTCGGCGAGCACATCGGCTCCCCGGTCGGCTCCGATGAATTGTGTGAGCCCGCCCTGCGCGGCGTCCTGCACCGACCCGGAGACCGGTGCGTCGATATAGGTGGAGCCGGCCCGCGCGCAAAGGGCGTGCAGCCGGCGGGCGGCTCCCGGACTGTGCGACGACAGGTCCACGATCAGTGCGGGCAACCGGTCCCGGTACCGCTCGACGACGTCCTGCGCGGCGCGTGCGTCCGGGAGGCACAGCACCATCGCCTCGCACTCGGGGGACGCGGGCGACAGGACACCGGCTCCGGCGTCCGCGAGCGCTTTTCGTCCGGCACGGTCGTGGCCGGTGTCCAGCGTGACCACCTCGAAACCGGCGTTCATGCAATGAAGTGCGATGGGCAGCCCGAACGTGCCCAGACCGACGAAGCAGATGGTGCTGTCAGACGAACCCGTGGCGCGCAACTCTCCCCCTTTGGTCACGACTCGGCCGGCTCGGTCTCCGGAATCGGCCGGGCGGCCAACTCGTGCCGGAGCAGCTTTCCGTTGGCGGTCCGTGGAATCTCCGCCACGAATTCGATTCGGCTGGGCATCAGCTCTCGCCGAAACCACCGCCCGAGTTCCTTCTCGATGGCCTCCCTACTGGTGCGCCCATTGGGGACGACGGCCAGGCCGATGCGCATCTGCCCGGGCCGCCATGGAAAGCTGTAGGCCGCGCATTCGCGCACGGACGGCAGCCGGAGCACGGTCCGCTCCATCTCCTCCAGCCCGACCGCGGCGCCGCCGACCTTGACCATGTTCTTCTTCCTGCCGACCAAGGTCAGCTGGGGTTCTCCGGCGACGGTCTCCAGGTAGCCCAGGTCACCGCTGTGGAACATGCCGCCCTCGAATGCCCGCGCCGTCGCTTCGGGGTTGCCGATGTACTCGGTCATGACGTTGTGCCCGATCATGCAGACCTCGCCGATTTCGCGTTCCGCGGCGAGCGTGCCGTCCTCTCGGGCGACGAACACCTCGTTGCCGTGAACGGCGGCGCCCACGGACGGAATCTCGGCTTCGGTGACGAGCGTCCGGTAGTCGCGGTCCCCGATCGTCGGGCGGAGCGAGGTCGAGAAATTCGTCGTCTCGGAGAGCCCGTACCCCTGGATGACCTTGAGGCCGTGCCGGAGCCAGAGGGTCTCCGCGGTGGACCGTTCGAGGGCGGACGCGGCCGAGATGAAGTAGCCGAGGCCGATGGGCGCCCCGGCGGGCCCGCCCTCGGTGAGGGCGTCGAGCATGGACGGCACGACGCTCGCGATGTCGCAGCCGTGCCGATGGACCGCACGCCAGAATGTGAACGGGTCGAAGGCGTCCGCGAGGACCAGATGACCGCCGGCGATCATCGTCGCGATGACGCTGAGGTCGAGGCCGTTGGCGTAGCAGACCGGCAGGCAGCCGAACAGTTTCCTGGTGGAAAGGCCGTGGAGTTCCGCGAGCGCCCCGCTGTTGACCAGCACGTTGTAGTGGCTCTGGAGTACCGGCTTCGCCGTGGCGGTGCTCCCGGTCGTATGAAAGATGAGGGCGGGACGGTCCCCGCCGGGCGCGAAGGGACCGGGTTCCGCCGACCCGTCCGGGACGCCCAGGTCATCGGCCGCGACCGCGCCGGGGATCGTGCCGGTTCCGGCGCAGTCCACCACCATTTCGCAGCCGAGTGCGTCGAGCTGGGCCGTGCTGCGTGAGACCGGATCGGCCGGGTTGATGAGCACGACGCTGTTGCCGAGAGCGAGTGCGGCCATGATGTGGGCGACGGTTCGGCTGTCGTTCCTTGTGATCACTCCTATGCGGGCGTCGGGGGGAACCGCGGCCTTGATGCGTCCCATCGCGGCGATGCAAAGGCGCCATACGTCCCGGTAAGTGCGGCCGGTCGCGTTGCCGCCGGTGAGCTCGGTGATGAACGGCGCGGTCGGCGTCTTCCGCGCCCTGTACTCCAGGTGGTCGGCGATATTGCGGGGTCGGGTCAGCCGCGTGCCGGGCCCCATTCCTCGATAGGTGTGCGCCTTCGTCCAATCCGCGTCACGAATGTTCTCCGCCGCCATGGCCTCTTCCTATCTCCCGTACGCTGTGACGTCGCACAGCCGCAGCAGTTCGGCTCTGCCCGCGTCCGACTCGTAACTCATTTCGAACCACGAGCGCATGCCGGCGTCGGGTTGAAATCCGTTCCACTCCGGTTCGGCTGCTGATTCCGCGGATTCGAGCCCCCAGATACGTCGTTCCCGTACCGCCTCAAGCGGTCCCGCCGACAGATGGAAGGCGTTGTTGCCGAAGGTGACGGCACGCCCGTGCAGCGGAATTCGCCCCGCGCGCGCGAGTCCGCGCAGGCTCGCCGCATCGGCTTCGGCCGGATCGGTCGCGCCGAGCAGCGACCGCCGCAGCCGCCGCCAGGAGCAGTGCCTCTCCCCGCCACGGGTGAGCCGCAGCGCAAGGGTTATGGAGCCGGTCGAGGTGAATTCCTCGTAGAGCTTCGGGACGTGACCGTTGACCATCCATTCCCCGGTCTCCAGAAGCGCCTCCCAGCGGCCGAGCCCCACCTTCGTCCGAAGGCTCGCGTTCTGCCAGCGCGCTGCCACCTCGGCAACGGAGTGCCTCCGTGCGCGCTCCAAACCGCCGACCTTTCCCGAGGGGTCGAGCCTCGACCCCGCGGAGGACCAGAAGAAATGATCTCCGAGATGGGCGATCCAACTGTTCCGGGTTTGCGGGGTACCGCCCTCCCACACCTTGGTGTCCGTGACATGGAGGTCGTACTGAAGGAGAACCCTCTCAATCGCCGCCATGAGGTCATTGGTGCGGTAATGGAATCCCGGCTTCACCAGAAGGACCGGGTCGTTCCACTTCCCGGGTCTCGCAGGGCCGTTGCGGTCGAATCGGCTACCGCCGTTTCGTCCGACGAGCCGCACGGAGATCCAGGAGGCCGCCACGAGCGCCGCCTTGCCGCTGTCGTGGGTCGCGGTGTCGATTCTTAGGGCGTCGGGCCCGACGTGGAACGCCGAGCGCCAGCGGCGGTAGACGGCCGCCCTGCGCTCGAACCAGTCGGCGCGGTCGTCCGGCCGGCCTTCGGCCTTCGACCGCTCGGACCGCCGCGACTCCCGGTGGCCCGCCGGAGCCGTGAGCTCGACGACCGGCCAGCTCACGTCGCGGACGCGGTCGATCACGCCCTCGATGCCCGGACCGCCGTCGACGATGACGGGCGACAGCGCCGCCAGCCTTTCCACCTCGGGAGCGACGAGGTCGTCGTAGGCGCCGCCCCCGAATGCCTCGTGCCCGTGAAAGGCCCGGTCGGTCATCCGCCGAAAGGCCGGATCGGTCCGCCGCCTCTCCCGGATCAGGTCGCCGATCGAGATCACCGGCAGGCCGAAGCACAGCGCGAGGGTGCGGGCGAGCGTGCTCTTGCCCGTCGCGGGTGCCCCGATGAGAAGAATCGCGGTTTTCATGAGCGTCCCCGGCCTTCCCTCACGTCATCGCCAGCCGGCGAGTTCGGGCGTGCACCGCAACTTGTCCAGGCCGCGCCCGGCGCGCACCCGGATCAGCCGGGCGGAGACCCCGCTGCGGTGCTGCGCCTCCGGGCCGCTGAGCTCTTCCAGATAGAGCATCCGAATAGCCGTGCTCTCCTCTTCGGGCAGCCCGGACAGGGCGGAGTGGATGGCCTGCCGGCATACCGAGTCGAGAGCGGCGTCGGCCGCGTCCCGCCGGAGCGGCGCGACGGGCTCGGACGGCGGCTCGCGGCCGTTCGCCCCGCCCTCCCCCAACTCGTCGAGCGAGGCGGGCGGCGCGAACCGCGGCAGCAGCCGCAGGTATTTCGCGTGCTCGCCCAGCGCCTGGACGGTCTCCATGGCGGTCGGCCGCCGCGCCAGCCGCACGGTGAGCTCCTCTTCGACCCTGGCCGTCTTGCGGATGATCGTCAGGAGCCGTTTCGGCACCGGGGACTCGTCCCGGATGCTGTCGCGTATCGTGCCCGCTATCCGGTGAGCGGCGTACGTGGAGAACTCGCAGCGCGAGGGGTCGTATCTGCGGAGCGCGAGAAGCAGGCCGCGCCATCCCTCGCCGACGAACTCCCGGGCGTCCCGCTCGTAGTCGATCGCGAGTCGGCGGCTGATCCGCCAGACCATTCCCAGGTACTTGCAGCTCTCGAAACGGATGACGGCTTCGGTGACCTGGCCGAGGTCCGTTCCCCTTTCTTCGAGCCGGTCGGCCACCTGGTCGACCGGAACGTCGGGATCGATGCCGTACGCTTCGGCCGCGCCCGCGTAAACGGCTCGGAATTCCGCGCTTGGCCGGCCGGCCGACGTCGCGAGCGCGGTGCAGACCACGTCCGCGTGCGAACCCGACTCCCGGCTCAGCAGCACCGCCCGCGCCAACGCGACGCCTTCCCGGGTGTCGCACACGCCGGTGCGCTCCGCGTACTCGGCGGCCGCGACGAGCCCCGCGAGTTCCGCGCCCAGCGCCGGACGCCCGCTTCCGCTGTCACTTGGGAAAAGCCGACTGTGTCCCATCATCTCCGGCCTCAGGGTGTCGAGATGTGTCCGGCTATCTGCTTCTCGGTCGCCGCCTTGCCGGCGCCGATCAACTTGGCGTCCCGGCGTTTCCACCAGGGCAGCAGCTTCGCCTCCACGGGCCGCGCCGACCGGGCGACCATGACGGCCGTTCCGAACTTCAGCGTCCGGATCTCCTCGGCCGACAGCACCCGGCGGCGGAACTTCCGGGTCGAGGACCCGCGTTCGACGTCGTCAGGGCCGTAGGACTTCGTCCGCTGGTCCTCCCACGTCTCCCCCATCAGCCGGGAGATGTCGTCAAGGTCGTCGACGTTTCCGGCGCCGCCCATGATGACCCGCACGGCGGCGTTGTCCCACATGATCATCGCCTCGTGCTCGCCCCAGCGCGCCCGCGCCTGGGAAAGGGACTGCAGATAGACGTGCAGAGCGATGGAGAAACCCCCGGAGTCTCCCATGTAGGCGGGCAGATTCGGCATCGGAGCGATATGAGCGGCTTCGTTCAGCTCGATCGTCAACGGCGGATCCAGCCGGCTCCCCGGCATATGCGCGGCCCTTTTCCGCGCCTTCTCGAACAGGTCCTCCATCATCGCGGTGACGACCGGCGCCACGCTGCCGTTCTTCTGGTCCTTGCCGAGGATGTAGAGGGTGTTGCGGCCGGACAGGAATTCGTCGATATCGAATTCTTCGGCGGCGCCCGGTGAGCACGCGTCCAGCACGCCCGGATCGGAGAAGCAGGCCAGCCCCTGGGTGACGTTGGCCCAGAACCCGGCCTTGATCCTGGGGTCCGTCGCGATGAGCGCCTCCAGTTCGGCCGCCCATCCCGGGACGGCGGTGCCCTCCGCCTCTCCCTGGCGCAGGAGCCTGACCGGTTCGGGGTTCGAGGCCTGCGTGGACCAGGTGACGACGTCCCGCATCGACTTGCCGCCCACCGCCGCCGCGTGCAGGTAGCAGCGGACGATCCTGATGGCTCCGCTGGCGAAGAAGGCGCCGTTCCCGGTGAGGCTCACGCCCGATCCGGTGACGATGGAGGTCGCGCGGTTCTCGGCCACGAGCGCCGCCTCGCATCCGTTGACCGGCGACCAGCGCAGCCGCTCCGGCCAGTTCGTCATGCCGTTCGGGTCGAAGACGTGCACCGTTCCGGTGCGCGCTCGCATGGCATAGGTGTTGGTGAAGGCGTCGGACCTGGTCGAGGTGACGATGCACGGACCGGGGGCGTCGATGGTGAACGGCGTGCAGAAGTGGACGTCCTTTCCCTGCCGCGGCGGCGCGAGGATGATGAAGACGTCCTCGACCGACGCGTAGAGTCGCTGCCTCGACCTGATGTCCGTGCCCAGGTAGTAGCCGACCTGCAGCGGATCGATGTTGCGTTTTCCGGCCAATGACGGCCGCACCGATTTCGCCTTCCGGACGACGACCGACGCGCTCAGCGTCCTGCGTATCTCACGCCCGGACGCGAAACCGAGACGGAATCGGCGGAACTCCCTGCGGCGCCGGTAGTTCAGGCCCAATCGCACCACCAGCACGCCCGCGTACACCATGGGCGAGAGCGCCGCGCAAAGGATCAGATAGACGAGCCAGCCGGGCCCGAGTTCGTCGCCGCCGGACGGCCACGCGCGCCCGGGATCGCCGGGATGCTCGTAAACCCCCGCGAGTATGCCCAGCGCGTCGTTCGGAGACGCGGCCGGCCAGCCATTCCCGGACAGCAGGCTCGCCAATTGCCCGGCGAGCCACACCGCCAGCCCCAACACGTACGCCACCGCAAAGACCGCCGCCACCACCGCGACGCCGATGAACCAGAGCTCACCGTCCTCGGAACCCTCTTCGGGCAGCGCCCTGCCATTGCCGTTCGTCGACAATTTCCACCCCTGTGAAGCTGCCATCGCATTCGTGGCTCTTTGCCCTTTGAGGCTTTCGCTCTCACCCAAGAGAAGAGGGTGGGAACCACTAACGTGACAAGCCCGCCGCCAACGGTGGACGCGACGGATTCAGAGGAATTCAGGCAGCCGATCCGGTGCGGGCCCGGGCGCCGCTCCGATCAGTTCTGGCTCGCATTCGACGCCGCGCTCTGGCGGACGCGGCCGGGCGCACGGAGGCGGGTCAGAAGGTCCGCGGTCTCGGGTTCCATTTCCAGGCCGAGGTCGTAGAGGTTGCGGAGGAAGCGTTCGGTGGCGTGGTCGATTCCGGCGGCGTTTCCGGCGCGGTGCTCGGCGCGGATCAGGTCGCGGAAGAGGAGTTCGGAACCGGGCTCGATGTCGAGGCCGCGGGTGATGACGGTGCGGGCGTCGGCGGCGTCGCCCCGGCCGGTCAACGTGACGCCGAGGGCGTGGACGACGTCGACGATGGCGGAGAGCATTTCCTGTTTGAGGTGCTCCGCCCAGATGTAGGAGGTCGGACCGGCGCCCGCGAACGGCTGGCCGCGCACCAGGGCCAGGGCCTCGCGCAGGTCGTCGATGCCCTGGTCCTCCGCCCCGGTCTTCAGGCGGGCGAGGCCGCGGCGGGCGCGGGCCTGGAAGCGGTCCCAGTCGCAGCCGACCCCGCTGAGCGTGTACAGGCGGCCCTGGCCCTGGGTGGGGACGTACACGTTGCCCGCGGCGTCGCGGCCGAACCAGGCGCGCAGGCGGGACATGTTGCTGGCGCGGGTCGAGGGCGACCAGGGGCCGCGGGCCCCGCCGAGCGCGCGGCTGACCTCCTCGGCGGTGCGGCCCGGGTTGAGGTGCAGGTAGGCGGCGAGTTCGGGGAGCAGGTTGCGCTTGCCGGGCTCGACGTCGTTGACGTCGCGTCCACCGATCTCGACCCGGCCGAGGACCCTGATGTCCGGGGCGCCCGGATCGAGGTCGGGCTCCGGGGCGGGGCCGTCGGCGCCGCCGCGGGTCGCCAGTTCCTTCATCAGCCTCGAAGCCTGCTCGTAGGAGATCCGCAGCTCGCGTTGGAGGAGCGACGCGTCGGCGGCGGGGGATTCGCGGACGGCCTGGGCGGCCCGGTCGATGAGGGTCTCGTCGGGCTGCTCCGGGTCGAGCGGGCGTCCGGCGACCCGGACGTCGTCCTCGCCGGGTTCCGGGGGGACGTCCTGCCAGTCCGGGTGCGGGACGCCCGTCTCGTCGTTGGCCATGCTCAGGTCGGAGACGAGCTGCCGGTACTGGTCGGAGGTGATGCGCTGGATCGTCACCGGGCCGAACGGGTCGATGTCGACGGTTCGGTCCGGGGTCGTGTCCAGCGTCCAGTGGCCCGGGAGCTCGGGGCCCGAGCCGTCCCCGGCGGCGATCACGGCGGCGAGGTTGTCCGCGCCGTCCCGCTCGACGAGGGCGCGCAGCCGGATGACCTCCTCGGCGCCGAACGGGACGGACGACAGGATCACCTGCGGCGTCCAGGAGTCGTCGGCCACCTGCTCGGTGCGCGCCTGCCGGACGGAGCCGATCCGCGCGTCGGCCAGCACCTCGCTGACCTCCCGCGCCCGCGCCTCGAAGTCGCGCAGGGCCTCGTCGACCGTCTCGGCGTACCGCAGCCTTCCGGTGCCGAAGACGCGGGGCAGTTCCGCGCCGAAGGCCACGCAGGTGATGACGATGTGGTCCGCCCACGGGCTGATGGCCATCTCCAGCGCGAACGCCGAGAGCACCTCGTGGACGTGACGGTCGCCGCCCGTGAGCGTCACCGCTCCGGCGGCTTCGAGGTCGATGAGGACGTGGGTGAACGCCCGGTCGAAACCGACCGTCACCAGGGAGGGGTAGGGCGACGGGACGTCCTGGAGATCGTCGGGGTCGAGCAGCGCCTCGCTGTCCCGGTCGAGTTTCCAGAGGCGGTCGGTGGAGCCTGTGACGAACGGCGGGACGGGCGCGGCGGGTTCGGCCAGGAGGAGTTCCACCGTCTCGCCGGTCACGTGGGCGCCGCGCAGGACGGGCAGCGTGCCGCCCGTCCGCCCGAGCCGCAGCGAGAGGGACCGGAGCGCCGTGTCCAGCAGTTCGACGGAGGCGGGCTCCTGCTGAGCCCGCATGTCCATCTCCGAGTCGCTCATGGTCTCGGGCACCCGGATGCGCTGGCCGGGACGCCGGCGCCGCTGCTGGACGAGCCGCTTGAGGGCCAGCAGGGCGAGCAGCCCCGCCGCCGCGAGCGCGCTGTACCCGAGCACCGTCCGCGCCGAGACCGACGACTCTTCTCTTTCGCCGCCGTCGTCGCCGGTCCTGATGTCGGGTGCGGCGGGCTTCGCCGACCGCTGCCCGTTCCCGGTCGGCGTCGGCGACGCGGGAGACGCCGCCGGACCACCCGCCCTCCCGGCCTCCGCGGGCGCCGGGGACGACGGAGGTGGAGTCGTGGGCTGCTGGGTGGCCGGGGGCGGGGTCTGCGGCGGGCGTTCCGCAGACGGTGAACTGCCCGGCTGTTTGTGCGGTGGCTTCTTCTGCGGTGGCTTCTTCTGTGGCGGCGCGGGGTCGGTCGGCTTGCCGGTCTTCGGGATGATCAGCCGCGCACCGGGATAGATGCGGTCGGGGTCGGTGAGGCGGGGCACCCCGTCGGGCTGGTCGATGTCCTTGCTGGCCTTGAAGATGGCGGGATACCGGTCGCCGTCACCGTATTCGTCTTCGGCGATGCCCCACAGCGTGTCCCCGCGGTCGACGATCCTGGTGTGCCCTTCCGGTGGTGCGGGGGACCGGACGGGCTGACCGAGGCGATTCTCCGCGGCCGGGACGTCGGCGGGCCCGGGCGGCGCCGTGTGCGGCGCGGTCGGGGCCGCCACCGGCGGGGTGGCGGCCATCGCGGCGGGGGCGCCGACGCCGACCGCCACCAGCACGGCCGCCACGAGCTTCGCGGCCGTGCGCTGCAGCGATCCCATGCCGGGCAGCCGGGGCGCCTGGCGGCCGCCGGCCTGCGCGGCCATCTCGACGAGCACCCCGGTGGTGAAGACCGCCCAGGCCCCCCAGGCGACCAGGGCCACCGCGCGGATGAACAGCGTGCCGTCGTCGCGGCTGGTCAGGGTCGTCGTGACCTCGTCCAGCGTGGGAAGGCCGGACGGCAGCGGGAGCGGGGCGACGGTGAGCAGCAGCGCGGGCGTGCCGACGACGATCAGCACCAGGGTGAGCAGCGCGGCGAGGCCGCGGAGCAGCTGGACGGGGCGAGCGGGGAACGCCGTCATCGGCCGGGCCCTTCGATTCCGGTGAGCAGGTCCGCGGTCGCCGTTCTGGTCACCCGCGTGGGACCCACCCCGATCATGGACAGCAGGACGGTCGGCTGGGTCACCGTCACGGTCACCCGGATCCTGGTGGCGCCGACGGGCGTCACGGAGCCGCTCTCGCCGGCGGCCGCGAGGTAGGCGCGGGACGCGCGGACGGCGGCGGCGCGGTCGACGACGAGGCGGCCGCCGGAGTAGGCGCCGTCGCGGTCGATCTGCCCGGCCCCGGCCCGCGCGGCCTCCTCGGCGAGGTTGCCGGCCCGCTGGCCGGCGCGGAGCTTGCCGCCGAGGTCGTAGACCATGCCGACCAGCAGCAGGAAGATGAAGCCGAGGACGATGGCGAGCAGGGAGTAGGACCCGGCGTCCGAGCGCCGCCGGCCGTCCTCGGGAACCTCGCGCACGCGGATCACCTGCCCCGGTACGGGTCGATGGGCGAGACCGCGGACGCCCGCATCGTCCGGGCGCCGGGCAGCCCCGCGACGACGAGGTCGGAGAGCCGGACGACGCACTCGACCGTGACCGACACCGCGGCCGCCGTCCCCGGCGGCCGGCCGAACTCGGAGGTGTCCACCGCCACGGTCGGGTCGCATTGCAGCCCCTGCCGGTGGAGCGCCTCCTCGGCGCTGGCCAGGGCCCGGGACCGGGCGGCGGACGGGGTCCGCGCCAGCGACGCCTGGCGGGCGGCGTCGCGGGCCGCCGCCTCGACCGCGCCGCCGCCGACGACGATCCGGCCCGCGGCGATGATGAGCCCGGCGAACATGAGCAGCACGGGGGCCCAGATCACGGCCTCCAGCGTGGCGGTGCCCCGGTCGGCGGTCGCGCGGCGCCGGGTCATCGGCGCCCTTCCCCGGCGGGCGTCCAGCGCTCCTTGGGCCCGCGCGCGACCTGGGTGACGCGGATGTTCAGGCCGGGGACGAACGACCAGACCTCCCCGGTGACGGTGACCGCGACCGTCTGGTCGCCGTCGACGCTGACCCGGGCGGACGGGTTCAGCAGTTGGCCGTCCGCGACCTCGGCCGCGAAGGCGAGCGCGGCCGCCTCGCCCGCGCCCGGCGCGCCCTGCCTGGCGCGGGCCGCGCGCAGCCCCTCCTGGGACGACGCCAGGGCGGCGTTGCGCGCCGAGTACCAGAGGGCCGCCTGGAAGCAGGTCCCGATCAGCAGCAGGAAGAAGGGGAACATGACGACGTAGGACAGGGTGGCCGAGCCCCGGTCCCCGGGGGAACCGGGCTCCCTCCGAAGCGGCCACCGCGCCCTCATTTGATCTGCGACGCGCGGTTGTTGATCTTCGAGACGACCAGCGCGCCGGCGGCGACGGCCGCCACGGTCAGCACGGCGGCCCAGATGATCACTTCGAGGGTCTCGACCCCGCGGTCCGGCTCGGCCTCCCTGAGACGCCGCCACCGGTCGGACAGCATGCTGACGAAGTACTGCATCTCGACGGGCCATGGGAATCGCATCCGTCCGTTCTCCTCTGTGAGACGTGCCCGTTCGGGCGGTGTCGTCGCGCGGCGGTCATGTCCCCGCCATGCGGTAGAGCACGGGGAAGGCCAGCAGCAGCATGAACCCGAACCCGAGCAGGGAGATCGGGATCACCATCGTGGTGGTGTTGGCGTTGGCGCCCGACACGGCGTCGGCGAGCTGCTCACCGCGCATCGCGTCCGCCTTCGCCGTCAGCGTCTCCAGGATCTTGGCGCCCTCGTCCCCCGCGGTCCGCGCGATGTCGGCGATGTCGGCCATCTCCTCGACGCCGACCTCGGCGCCGAGCCGGGCGAGCCCCTCCCAGGGCGGCTCCTGCGCGCGGCGCGCCCGCTCCAGCACGCCCGCGATCCGGCGGAACACCCAGCCGCCGGACACCCGCGCCGCCGTCTCCAGGGCCTCGTTCGGCGCCGCGCCCGCGGCGCGCTCCAGCGCGACCAGGTCGAGGTAGGTGATCAGGACGCGGCGGAACTCCACGCGCCGTTTGGCGGCGTCCACCCGGACCGCCGCGTCCGGCGCCATGAACAGCGCGACCGCCATGATCAGCCCCGCCCCGACGGGGACGCTCACGGGCACCGACAGGCCCGACAGCGCGGCGGTGAACGCCGGGACGCCGGGGAGCAGCAGCCCGAGCAGGGCGCAGCCGATCTTCTCCAGCACGTGCCGTTCGGGCGTCTTGCCGAGCAGGGCGAGGTCCCGGCGCGGGACGGGCAGGCCGCCGGGCCCGGCGAGCCATGCCGCGAGCCGCTCCTTCGGACCGGCGCCGCCCGCGCCCGGCCCCTCCGGGGGGTCGGCGCGTCCCTCCAGGTTGTCGAGGATCGCGTCCAGCCGGGGCGGCGCCGGACGCAGCTCCGAGATCAGCAGGACCAGGCCGAGGCCCACCAGCACCCCGGCGATCACGGTGAGGGGCGTCATGCCGCACCGTCCGTGACCGCGGTCCCGCCCTGGGCGTCGGCCTCCTGGCTCAGCAGGCGGGGCTGCTTCTCCGGGCTGGCCAGCCGGTGGATCCACCACAGGCCCGCCGCGTAGAGGACGACGACGACGCTCATCGCGACCTGCCCGGCGAACGTGCCGAAGGGCGCCGAGTAGGACTGGCGCATCGACACCACCACCGTGTAGCCGGCCAGGAAGACCAGCACCCAGCGCAGCGTCGTCCGGTGCTGGGCGCGGGACGCCTCGATGTCGCGGCGGGCCCGGACGTCCTCGGCGACCATCCGGGCCAGGGCCGACAGGACGTCCCCGACGCCGGTGCCGCGCCGGGACGCCGCGAGGATCAGGGCCGCCGCGATGCGGTCGCCCACCGGGTCGGCGAGGTCCTCGGCGAACAGGCGGAGCGCCTGCTCGCTCGGCATCCGGGACGCCAGCCGCCGGGCGAGGGTCCGCACCTCCGCCTGGATCGGCGGGCGGACCTTGCGGACGGACTGCGTCAGCGCGTCCTCCAGCCCCCGGCTCGCCTTGAGGACGACCGCGACCTGCCGGGTCCAGGACTCCAGCGCCTCCAGCTTCTCGATCCGCTGCTCGGCGGGACGCTTCGACAGCAGACGCGGGGCGGCGACCGCGCCCGCCAGGGCCCCGAGCGCGGCGACCGGCCATCCGGTGAACAGCAGCACCAGGAGCCCGAGGACGACGGCCACCGCGATCCGGCGCCGCGACCGGGGTTCGAGCGCGGCACGGACCAGCCCGGCCAGCCGGGACGGCGGGCGGGCCGCGGCGTCCGTGCGGGCGGGAACGGTCACGAACGCGGCCGCCCCGCAGACGGCCCCCGCCACGACGAGCGCTCCGGCGAGAGCGGCGAGCAGCCCCTGCGCGGTCATGCCGGACCCCCGTTCGACGCACCCCAGTGCCCCCCGCGGTTCAGCCAGGACGGGTCGAAGCCCGCGGCGACGAGCAGGTCGAGGCAGTGCGGGGTCGTCCTCGGCGTCGCGCGGCCCCGGGCGTCGGGCACGTAGACGTGGTTGACGGAGGGGCGCTCGGTGTCGCCCGGCGGCAGCACCTCCAGGACCTCGCTGACGTACCGCTGGTTGTTCGTCCCGTCGCGGCGCAGGTGGACGACGAAGTCCACCGACATCCCCACCATCAGGTGGACCGCGTTGACGGGCATCGCGATCCCGCCGCGCAGCGCGAGGAGCAGCATCCGGTTGAAGGCGTCCTCCGCGCCGTTGGCGTGGATGGTGCACATGCTGCCCTCGTGGCCGCTCTGCATGGCCTCCAGCATCGGCAGGATCTCGGTGCTGCGGACCTCGCCGACGATGATGCGGCGCGGATTGTGGCGCAGCGCCTGCGGGATGAGGTCGTGCAGCGAGACCCCGCCCGCGCCCTCGCTGTTCGGCTGCCGCGACTCGAAGGCGATCACGTTGCTGTGCCGGTCGGGCAGTTCGTGCAGGAACAGCTCGAAGTCGGTCTCCAGGGTCGCGATCCGCTGGTCCGAGGGGATGCAGGCGACCAGCGCGCGCAGCAGCGTCGTCTTCCCCGCGCTGGTGCCGCCGGTGACGATGATGTTGCGGCGCGCCAGCACGGCCGCGGTCAGGAAGGCCCGCAGCCCCTCGTCGAGGCTGCCCCGCTCCACCAGGTCGTCGAGGGTGACGCTCTTGAGCCGGTGGCAGCGGATGGACACGTAGGGGCGCGGCGACACCGACATCGACGCGGTCAGCCGCGCGCCGTTGAGGTCCTGGAGCGCGGTGTTGAGCAGCGGGCTGGCGACGGAGAACTCGCGGGCGGTGTTGCCCTGCCTCGACCACAGCTGGATCTTCTCGACGAGCTCGGCGTCGCTGGCCGCGACGGCCGGGCCCCGGACGCGCTCGCCGCTGGCGTACTCGACCCAGACCTGGTCGCAGCCGTTGACGTCGATGTTCTCCACGGCCGGGTCGTTCAGCAGCGGCTGCAGCGGCCCGAGCCCGAACAGCTCGTCGAACACCGCGGCGGCCAGCCGGTTCTGCATCTCGACGGTGGGCGGCGCCCCGCCCGGCATGAGGCCGTCCTCGATCCGGCGGCGGACCTCGGCCTCGATCAGCATCCGGGCCCGGCCCCGGCCGGCGTCCGGGTCGATCTGGTCCACCACCGTCTGCACGATGTCGCGGACCGTGGCCTGGAAGACCGCGTCGAACCTGCCGGTCTCGGGGATCGCCGCGGGCCCGTGACCGGCGCCGTCGGGCGGCCGCGCGAACCACGGGCGTCCCTTGCCCGCGCCCTCGACGGGACCGCTCGACGTCCGTCCGGGCACGACGCCGCGGCGCGGCGGCCACACCTGCCCGCTTCCCGGCGGGACGGCGCTCACCCGACACCTCCTCCGACCGTCACCCGCGCGGCCGCGGGTTCCTCCAGGTGCCGGAGCAGGATCCGCCCGGCCAGGGTCGCCTCGCGCATCAGCGGCGCCGTCGCGAAGCCGCGGCGGGGCGGGGCGCCCGCCGAGAGCACGGCCGCCGTCCGCGCGTCCTCCGGTAGCCGGACGGTCAGCGAGAAGGGCCCGAGGTTCCGCTCTTTGCCCAGCTCGGTGGTGGTGTACGGGCCGTCGCCGACCAGGCAGAGCCCGATCCTGGCGGTCTCCCCGAGCGCCTTGCGGAGCTCCGCGAGCCGCGGCTTCGCCTTGGCGGCCTGCGTGAACGAGGACCGCATCACCATCACCACGATGTCCGCCGCGCTGACCACCGGGAACGGCAGGTCCGTGTCGACCTCGCCGATGTCGACGAGCACGTCGAGCGGGACGGGCAGGTGCGGCAGCCGTCCGAGGACCTCGGCGATGCCGTTCCACATCTCGTCGGTGACCTGCACCCCGTGGAACGGGTCGCGGAGCCCGGGCAGCAGCAGCCGCTGCTGGTCCTCGTCCAGCGGGACGGTCTGGTTCGGCAGGTCGGCCAGCGCGGCGCGGGTGCCGGCGCGGGTCTCCAGGGCCAGCTGCCACAGGCCGCGGTCGTAGGGGACGCGCCCGCCGAAGTACCCGGCGAGGATGTGCCCGCCGCTCGGATCGCATTCCGCCAGCAGCGCGGGGCGCGGCCACCCCAGCGTCAGCGCGAAGGCGGCCGTGGTGGCTCCGGGGGCGTTGCCGGGGGACACCAGGGCGACGACGGCCATCAGCCCCTCCGCGGCATGAGGACGAGCGCGATCCTGCCGGACGCGGCCTGCCGCGCGACGTTCGGACCGGCCTGCGCGGCGAGCAGCAGGTCGACCACGACCCGCCCGTCCGCGTCCGGCTCGCCGACACGGTCGACCGTGCCCTGGACGTCGTTCTGGGCGGCGGGGGCGGTCGGGGCGGGCTCGGCCCCGCCGCCCTGGGGCGGCGGCTGGTTCCCCTGGGTCACGACCACGAGGACCTTGTCGCCCGGCACGAGCCCGCGTGCCGGGATCTGGGTGGGCTGCAGCGCCACGGGCACGACCTGCTGGCCCTGCCCCGGCGACTGCGCGCCGGTGAGCTGTGTCGCCGAGAGCAGCGTCCCGCGTTTCAGGTCGGCGGCGGCGATCTTCCCGACGACGTCCTGGAGCTGGCTGCCCGGGATGGTCAGCACGTCGCGGTCGACCGAGACCATCGCGGTGGTCACGTCCGCGGCCGTGAGCGGCGTGCCGACCGCGACGTCCCGGCGGAGCACGATCACCGAGGAGCGGTCCGACATCGACGAGACGACATAGGTCGCCAGCAGGGCGCCCGTCGCGACGAGCAGCACCGCGAGCGCGAGCATCCCCTTGCGGCGTTGCCGCGGCATGCGCTGCGGTTGGGCGGCGCCGCGCCTGTCGCCGCCTGGAGCGTTCGAAGGCTGCTCAAAGGTGACTCCCCCTGTGCGCACCACGCTCATCCTCCGTGATCTAGTTGACGCTCTGCCCCTCAGCGATCCGCAACGGGAAAACGGTCGATACTGGGATGGCCGGGAGGGCTCCTCCGGTTCCCCCCGAACCCACCCAGGTCGCGTCCCAGAGCACCGAGACCGTCACCGTGTACGCGCTACCGCTCTGCCCCGCCGAAGACTTCTCGTAGGTGACCGAGCACTCCGTCCGCTGCGCGGCGGCCGCCCGGCTCCGGTCGTACGGCGTGCCCGGGCCGGGGCACTGGATCCCCGGCCGCCCGTCCCCGGGCACGATCGTGATGTGCTGCGGAGTCGCCGTGATCTCCGCCCAGACGGCGCCCGCCGTCATCCGCTTCGTCACCGGCTTCCACTGGCTTTCGGGCAACCACACCCACTGCGGCAGCCCGACCAGCCCGGGCCTCCCCCGCGGCGGCGCCGTATGCACGATCGGCTTGGGCGGCTTCAAGAGCATGTATCCCCGCTGCATCAACTCGCCCGGCGTCGGTGCCTGCTGGGGCTCGGCGCACGCCTGAGCCGGACCGGGCAGGCACAGCGGCCCCAGGCATTCCCCGGGGCGGAGCGGATCGCTGGTACAGGGGGTGTCGGAACCGCCGCCGGAGCTCCCGCCGCCGTCGGAGACCGGTTCGCCGCCTTGGCGACCAGGGCCGCCCGGCCGCCCGGGGTCGGTGCCCCGTCCTTCCCATCCAGTGCCCCCGCCGAAAGGGTTGAGCCTCGGCGGCGGGTCGGATTCCTCCGGCGCCAGGGCGGCGCGCGCGGCGGCGGGCATGGCCAGCAGCACGACCATGCCGGTCAGGACCGCGAACAGCGCTTTGGATAAGTCCGGGCTTCGGTAATGCGCCATTGACCATCGCCCCCTCTCGTCAACTGGACGACGACATGCTGCGCGTCGGTTCCGGTCGAGCCGGGCTCGACCTTTCCGGTCTTCTGGCTCTTCAGCCCCGCGTTCCTCGCGTCCTGGCAGTCTTCGAGCGTGGCCTTGTCACCGTTGACGGTCACCTTGTTCACATGGACCACGACCCCCGGCCCCCAGGGCACCAATTCCCGTTGCTGGGCCAGCAGCACCGAACGGACGACGTAGTCGAGATACTTCCCCGCGTAGTACTTGGAAAGAAAGGGGCGCAGCGTCTCCGGAGGTTGGGAAATGGCGCTACGGGCCGTCGCGTAGGAATCGATGTACGCTTTCTGGACGGCCTGCTCAGGGGTACCTGAGGCCGTGGCGGTCGGTTGCGCGGAACTCCCGGAGGTGCTCGAAGACGGCAGGGGGACCTTCTTGTCGGAGTCTCCGTTGCATCCGGCGGCGAGGGCCAAGATCATTACTGTCGTCGCGACGGCGCCGGCTCGATATGGCTTGCGGGGGTGTGGACGTAGACGGTTCACCAGGTGTCGCGCCGAGATCAACAGCCCCTCCTCCATGTACTTTTCCGATCACTGTGGCCACTCGAGCCCCGGTCTGACAACCCCCATTACTCCGGCACCGCACGCGGTCGAAGCGCACGCCTCCGGGGCCCGCCATACACGTTGCCAGCTAATACCGACACGAGCTGGACAAAATCGGAAGTGTGCCACCCCAATTAGGCGATTCGTCCTGTCCATAACCGGCTTCGTCACAGTTCGATAACCACTTTGCGGATCTTGGGGACATAGGGGTCTTTGTAACTAGAAGTTGCGTTGTGCCCGAAACGTGACTGCGCGCGGGGCATCGCATCGCTAGCGGGCACAGGCGGGCGGGATCCGGGGCCGCCACCCGGAGCCGTCCCGGCCGAGGCAGACCGCCGTGCGGTTCTGCCGGACCTCGCGGCCCCGCGGGTCCCTGCCCGCCCAGACCACGATCACCTGTGCCAGGTCCGGGCGGGACGGAACCCCCCTGGCCACGCCCGCGCGCAGGCGCACCCGGCTGTACCGGGCGCGCGGGGGATCTCCGGGGAAGTAGGCGGGCCACCTGGCCCGGCCGCGTCCGGTGAGGTCGGCGCGGACCACCGCCCACGCGAGGGCTACCAGTTCCCGCCCCTGGTCCGCCGGCAGGTTCCCGGGCCATGTCGCTTCCAGCCCCTTCTGGATCGAGCTGTCGGACGGCGCCTTGCGCGACGGCGGGGCGTCGGGTTCCTCGCCGTAGTCCGGCAGCGTGGTCGGCGGCGCGGACGACATCACGGGCGGAGCGGGAGCGCCCGGCGCCGGTGCGCCGGACGCGGAGCGGCGCGGCCCGCCGTCCCCGGGCCGGAGCAGCAGCGCCCCGACCACGGCGAGGACCACGGCGGCGGCGATGACGAGGATCGTGGACCCGTGCCTCATCAGACGAACCTCACCGCACCGTAGAACCCGGAGCGGCGAGGCGCGATCGGCGACACCTTCACCACGTCGCCGGTCTGCGGCGCCTCGACGAAGCGCCCGCCGCCCAGGTAGATCCCGACATGGTCGAGGCCGCTGAAGAAGACCAGGTCGCCGGTCTGCAACTGGTCCCAGGACACGTGCACACCGCGCGGATCGTTGAACTGGGGCACCGTCCACGTCCCGAGGTGGATGCGGCCGCCCGTCCCCTGGTACACCGCGTACTCGGTCAGGCCGGAACAGTCGAACCCGGTGCCGCAGAAGCCGTGCGCGCACCCTGTCGTCGGACCGTTGAAGTCGCCGCCGCCCCAGAGATAGGGCGTGCCCAGCCAGCGCAGCGCCGCGGCGGCGATCGCCTGGCCCGTCCCGCTGCCTCCGACGGGGACCGCCAGCGCCGCCTGGCCCTGGCGGGCGTACTCCTCGGACTGCCGGAGCACTTTCTCCACGTAGTCGTGGCTGTGGTTGTAGCGGTAGATCGCGTTGTAGAGCCGCTCCCGATCGGTCAGGTCGCAGTCGGTGCCGCCGCAGAGGGCGAAGGCCGTTGACAGGACGGCGTCGTAGTAGTTCTGCGGGTCGGCCTTGCCGTCGCCGTTCCCGTCGTGCCCTTCCTGCTTCCACGTGCCGGGCATGAACTGCATCGGGCCCACGGCCCGGTCATAGGTGGTGTCGCCGTCCATGCGTCCGCCGTCGGTGTCGTACACCGGGGTGACGTTGCCGCCGACTCCGGAGCCGTCCAGGCGGGGGCCGACGAAGGGCGGGGAGACGTCGCCGTTGGGGGCGACGGTGTGGTCGTGCCGGGCGCCCTGCCCGTGCTCGGACTCGATCATGCCGATCGCGGCCAGCAGCGACCAGGTGACGCCCCTGGCGTTCGGGGCCAGCCGCGCGAACTGCGCGGCGGCCCTGGTGTAGGCGTCCAGGGCGACGGGCGGGATGCCGGGGACGGCGGCCGGCCCCGCGCCGCCCGCCGACGACTGCGACAGCGTCGGCGCGATGACCGCGGCCACGAGCATGATGAGGGCCACCCCGAGCAGGTATGGCAGCGACAGCAGGAGCACCACCTTGCCCCAGCCGATCCTCCGCCCGACGCGGCGTCCGGCCGCCAGGCCCGCCTGGACCAGCAGCGAGGTTCCGGCGCTCGCCCCGCCGGCCACCGTGGTGCCGGTCCGCTTGGCGGCGGCCTTCACCAGGCTCTTGCCCACCTGCCTGCCCGCTCCGGCGGCGGCCCGCCGGGCCGTGCCGCCGCCGGTTCGCCCGGACGGACTCCCGCGCCGGCCCGGACCGGCCCGCCCGCTCATGAGCGGATGCGGGTCCAGGCGCGGTGCGCGCCCCTCGCCGCGCCGCGCGCCCCCCTCGCCGTGGTGGCCATGGGCCCGACGACCCGGTCGATCTCGGCCCGGACGCTCTGGAAGGTGCGGCCGACGGAGGGCCCGTCGAGCGGATGGCTCACCGGTCCGCCCTGCCCGCCCCGGCCGGCCATCTCCTCCAGGAGGCCGTAGGTGCTGTAGCCGCTGCCCGCGCCGCGGGAGCCGCCGATCCGGCCCCACTCCAGCCGGCGGGAGAACCGGCGTCCGGCGAGGGTGGACGCGCGCTGCGCCCTGCGGTGGGCCACCAGCCCCGCCCCGACGACCATGTCCATCAGCGCGAACCTGACCATGAGCCCCTGGCCCTCCGCGTCGATCATCAGCACGTCGATGGTGATCGTCACCAGCGGGAGGAGGACGACCACGACATAGATGACCAGCACGATCCTGGCGACGCCGCCGAGCCACCGCCACAGCAGGCCGCGGGCGGCGCCCGGCATGATCGCGACCACCGCGACGACATGGCCGGTGACCGCGTAGCCGGCCATGGCGCAGATGGAGATCAGCAGCGTGCCGACCATGAGCAGGATGAGGACGGCGACCAGCCCCGCCGCGACCAGCAGCAGGATGACGCCGAAGAACCGGTCCCAGCTCGGCTTGGCGTGGTAGTCGGCGTACTCCTTGCATTCGTCCCCGGCGTCCTCCATGAAGAATCCGGCCGGGTCCTCCCGGCGGTCGGCGGCGGGCGCCTGCGCGAACGGGTTCATCGCCTCCGGGAAGTCGCCCAGCTGCACGCCGGGGGGCTTCTTGCCGGACAGGCCGTCCTTGTACGCCTGAAGGCATTTGGCGGGAACCTTCGAGTTGCCCTCGAAGACCGTGCCGAACTGGAGCATCTGGTGGGGCTTGGCGACGAAGGTGTCCAGGATGATCTCCTTCATCCGCGCGGAGGGGTCGGTCTCGTCGGACGCGCCGCGGGACGCGGTGATGGCGGCGAGCGAGGTGGCCGTGTCACGGGTCGTCCCCATCAGCCCGTTGTCGCCCATGAGGAGGTCGGCGGGGGCGAGCAGCGTCGTGGCCGACAGCGCCGAGATCAGCACGGAGAGCCCCATCTCGCTCCAGCCGCGCGCCCCGCGGCCCCGCAGGACGAGCAGCCCGCACCACAGCCCGGCCAGGGTCAGCAGCAGGCTCGGCAGGCCGAGCCTGTCGACGATCTGCGTCCTGTAGGCGTCCGCGACCGCCTCGGCCGGGCCGAGCAGGGTGTCGGCGGGGCCGAACTGGAGCGCCCACCCGAGCAGCCAGGCCAGCACCTCGATGATCAGCTTCACGAAGCCGAAGGTGCCGTTGGTGAGGAAGATGAGCAGCTTCGGCTGCCAGTCGAGGGCGCCGCCGGGGTCCCCGGTGAGCTCGTAGCTGCTGATCGGGTAGCCGTTGACCTTCTGCTGGTCGAGTTCCCCGAGCAGGCCCGTCCCGGGTTTCGGATCGTCCCGCTGCTGGGCGGGCGGCACCCGGATCGGCGGCTCCACCGGAAGCTGCGGTGGCACCCCCGGCGGGAGGGGCGGCGACGTGGTCGGCGCCGGGGCGGGCGGCGTGGGAGCGGCGGCGGCGCCGGGCGGGTGGGCCGCGTTGAGGAAGGCCCCCGCCACGGCGCAGAGGAGGACGGCCCACGCGATGCGGTGCAGCGCCCGGCGGCCCGCCTGCGCCATGCGTCCTTCCACCGTCAGTACCCCGCCTTCGCCGACGGGTCGCGGGTCGTCGGCCCGGCGTCCGCCGCGCCGCCCGCGGACGGCGTGGTGAGGATGGACGTGGCGATCCGCCGCACCGGCGGGATGAGGATCTTGATGCGGCCGGCGCGGCGGCGGGTGTCCAGGAAGAGGGCCTCGCCCTTGCGATCCGGGTCCTTGACGGGCGACAGGTCGGTGGTGACGAGCTCGATGAGGCGGTCGTCGTCCGGGTCGAGGTTGAGGAACTCCAGGCCCCGCGCCGCCAGGTGGCTGTCCCGGTGGCGCAGCAGGAACCGGTTGGACAGCAGGCCGCGGATCGTGTCGTTGCCGAAGTCCTCCGGGTCGTGGGAGCCGAGCAGCGCGCCGGCGGCGTGCTTGCGACCGTCCCGGACGATCTCCAGGACGAGGTCCTGCCCCTCGGTGGAGTTCGTCAGCCAGTAGCACTCGTCGAACGCCAGGCCGACGAACCGCGCGGGATCGGCGAAGGCGACCTCGCGGGCGGCGGCGGCGATCACGTACAGCACCGCCCGGCCGATGAGCGTCTCCAGGGGCTGGCGCTGCATGTGGTACTCGCTGGTGAAGACCTCCTTCTTCGGCAGCGTCAGACCGGCGGTGTGGAAGACGCAGAAGTCACCGTCCAGCCGCAGGGGCGGCAGGTCGCCGAAGACCATCTGGGCGAGCGGGTCGGCGGCCACCACGCGGAGCAGGTCCGCCAGCTCGTCCGCGTGCTCGGCACGGCGCGTCCCGGTCTCGCGCCCGGCGATCGCCTTCAGCTCGTCGATCACCCCGTGCATGTGCGGCCGGGACGAGGCGGCCACCGCGTCGACGGCCTGGGACAGCGCGAGCCCGCCGGGAGACATCGGCGGGACCCCGAGCTGCAGGGTCAGGTAGGACTTGGCGTAGCGCGCCCCCACCTCGGGCGCGAACACCCGCAGCGGGTCGAGGGTCAGCGCGGCGTGCTCGTCCGCCCGGATGACCTGGTTCCGGCCGGGCGCCGCGTTCTCGGCGAAGTGCACCCACTCGCCCATCGGGGTGCGGTCGACGGCGATCACCCGTCCGCCCCGGTCGAGCAGCCCGATCTGGACGGTCTTCAGCAGCACGCTCTTGCCCGCACCGAGCTCGCCCACCGCGCCGAGCGATGCGGAGGCGTCCTGGCGCGGGGCGTTGGCCGGGTCCAGCAGGACCGGACGCGCCGCGGCGTCGTCCAGGCTGACCCCGAGCAGCATCCCGGTCGGGTCGCCGACGTCGGAACTGGCCCACGGCATCGCCATCGCGAAGTCCGACGCGAGCTGGTACTGGCGGAACTCGCCGAGGACCGCCGCCGACCCGGCGGCGCCCGGCAGCATGGCCGTGAACAGCGACCGCTGGGCACCGGTCGGCCGGACCAGCTGGTACTCGGCGGCGGACAGCGCGGCCCGGACGAGCCCGGCCCGCCCGTCGCACTCCTCGGGCGTGGTCCCCCACACGCACAGGACGGTGGTGGACTGGATCTCCACCTCGGTGGAGGAGGTCTGCAGCCGGGCCCGCTCGTCGTTCAGGTCGCTCGCGGCGTCGATCAGCGACTGGGGGACGCCCGCGGTCTCGCCGTCGTACTCCTCGACCTGCGCGGTGAGCTCGCGCGCCTTCCGCCGCGACTTGGACTCGGCCTCCGCGGCGGAGACGACCCTCAACCGGCAGGCGTAGTCGACGGGGAAGTCGAACCCGTCGAGGTCGGCCAGGTACTCCGAGCCGGGCAGGGTGAACGTCGCGGGCATCTCCGCCAGCGCGAGGAACGCCTGGTAGGACGTCCCCATCTCGGTCTCGACCTGCAGCCAGCGGCGGCGCAGCGGGGACGTGCCCTGCTCGCCGCGCCACCACGGCCGCGGCCCCTCCCGGCCGCCGTCCCCGTCCGCCCGCGCCGGGCGTCCGGCCTCCGTCAGGCGGACCTGCCCGAAGTGCGCGAGCGACGGGCCGCGCAGGACGCCCGACAGCAGCCGCGAGCCGCCGGCCTTCGAGCCGGCCGTCTCGCTCAGCAGCGGTTCGGCGAGGCCGCGGTGCAGCGAGTGCGAGTAGATCCACAGCACCTCCGCCGGGGTGGCGGGCCGCATCGCCGGATCGGTGGACAACTGGGACTCCAGCGATGCGGCCCGCGCCTGGTAGGCGGCGAGATCGGCCGCCGTGACGGGGGGCGGGGGGAGGCCGAGGGCGTCGGTCAGCGCGGACAGCGCCGAGTCGGCGACGGTGCGCAGCCCGAGCGAGGAGCGCTCGGCGCCGAGGGGCAGCGCCAGCCAGTGGGTGCGCTCGCTGATGTCCAGCGTCTCCAGCCAGCCGCGCGCGGCGTCGGTGACCTCGGCCCACTGCGGGCAGCGCGCCGCCTCCACCCCCTCGACCATCCGCTCGACGATCTCCGCGGCGTCCTGCCGGGCGCACAGGCTGAGCAGCATCGGCTCACCGGTCAGCCGCTTGAGGACGGCGGTGGTGGCGGCGTGGAGGTCGGCCCTGGCGCGGGGGGACGCGTGCGCGTAGGCGACCGGACGGACCCGCCACACGCCCCACACGGTTCCCGACGTGGACCACAGGAGATTCCCGGCGAGATGCCGGATCGGAACGCGCATCACTCCTCTTTTCCAGCCGACGCCTTCTCGGCCGACGCGGCGAGAAGCGCCTGCAGGGCGGTGGGCGCCGGACGAACGGCAGCCCGTGGAACGGCGGGCTGCCGGACAGCGGGCTGCTGGACGGCGGGCTGCTGGACGGCGGGCTGCTGGACGGCGGGCTGCTGGACGGCGGGCTGCTGGACGGGTTGCCGGACGGCGGGTCGCGGCGCGGGACGGGGAGCGGGCAGCGCGCTCAGCCGCACGCCGCCCCCCAGCGTCGCGGGACGGGGATCGCGGGCCGGCCGGCCGCCGATCCGGCCGCACCGCGGCTCGGTCAGCAGCGCGGCCATGCCGCCCAGCGCCCGGAGCGGGGTGCGGCCGTCGATGTGCGCGTGCCGGACCGCCCAGGTCGCGGCGAACGGCAACGCGATCACCACCACCGCGAGGACGCCGAGCCGGCGCCACAGGTCGAAGGTCTTGATCAGCAGGTACAGGCCGCCGATCAGCACGCCCAGCTGGGTCGCGGTGTACGGCCCGAGGGGGATGGTCCAACCCTGGATCTTGCCGATGACCCACGGGAAGCGGCGCGCCCGGGTGTAGGAGCGCCCGACCCTGACGTGCTGGTCGGCGGTCCGCGTCATGTCGGCGTCCGCGCCCCGTCGGCGGCGACGACCACCGCCGGAGGCCGCGCGGGCGCGCCCTCGATCTCGGTCCCGACCTTGTCGGACAGGTTGCCCAGCTGGTTCACGACCGCGATCACGATGGCGCCGCCGATCCCGGCGACCATGGCCTTCTTCCAGCTCCGGGCCACGACCCACGCGACGATCGCGAAGAACACCGCGGCCAGCCAGAGCAGGCCGGGCACCAAACCCTTGATCTCTCCCTCCTTCAACTGGACCCAGTCGATGAGGTCACCGGCGAGGACCCCGTCCCCTCCGGTGGCCGCCGCGATCAACATGCGCGTTCCCCTCTCACTTCAGCCGCTCGGCGTTGCCGCGGGCGGCGACGGCGACGGGCGGGACGATCCGCCCGTCGGTTCGGGTTCCGGCGTCCGCGTGGCCGGGCCGCCGGAAGGTGCGCCCGGTGGCCGCGCCGACCCGGTCGCGGGGGCGGACGGCGGCGGGCGCACGGCCGGCGCCCCGGACCCGCCGAGCCGCGGAACGTCGTCCAGCGCGGCGATCTCCCAGCGCCCCGCGCGGGCGGTCACCGTCAGCGCGTAGGTCAGCGGCCAGCGCCGGTCGGCGTCGTCGACCGCCTCCACCTCGGCCAGGACCCGCGCGCGCGTCCCGTCCGCGGGGACGGCGCCGTCGGCGTCGGGCAGGTCGCCGCTCAGCGCGACGCCGCCGAGTTCGACCCGCCGGTACGGCGCGGGCACGATCGGCCGCAGGTCCGTGCCGGGCGTCAGGTAGCGCGACAGGTCGCCCGCGCCGCCGAGGTAGGCGGCCAGGGCCTGCCGGACGGTGTCCGCGAGCGGCCCGCCGCTGATCCGCCGCCGGGTGTCGTAGCCGAGGTCCGGGGCCGTGCCGGTCGCGGGCGCCGCGACCTCCGCGGGCAGCGCCGCCGCCACGTAGCCGGTCGGCGTCCCGCCGCGCCCGGCGCCGCCGGCCGCGGCGTCGCCGAGGGCGAAGACCGCGACGCGGAAGTAGTGCACCCCGGTGGCGACCAGCGTGCCCGCCCTGTCCTTCGCCGCGACGTCGGCGGCCACGGTGACGCTCCAGTAGCCGGGGGCGACCTCGCGGGCGCCGGTGGTGACCGTGCGGCCGACCGTGCGCTGCTCGGGCGGGTTGGAGACGGGCGGCGCGTCCGGGAAGAAGAGCTTCAGCGACGTGTCGCCGGTCCCCGCCCTCAGGTAGGCCGCGACGTACAGCTCGGCGAACCCGGACGGCCCCGCGGCCGACCGGCGTGCCTCGGCGACGGCGGGCCCGCTCTCCGGCGCGGCCGGTTTCGCGGCGGCGAGGAGCAGGGCCGCGGGGCCGCAGCCGACCAGGCCCCAGAGCGCGATCTTCATCGCGGCGGTGGCCAGCGCGGCACGCGGGGGCGGCAGGATCCCGGCCCGCGTCCCGCTCTGCGCCTCAGCAGCGTCGGCGGACCGTCGAAGCCTCATGACGGGCCCGCCCAGCGCAGCTCGATCCCTCTGCCGTCCCGCGGCGGCGCGGAGAGTCCGGAGCGGCACTCGCCGCACCTGGCGAGGGCCTGGGCGACCTCGCGGGCGAGCGTCACCGCGCCCGCCCGGGCCGCCGGTTCGGCCATCGGCGTCTTCGGTTCCAGGTCCCGCCAGGCGGTGCCGCCGTAGCCGACCGTGAAGACGACGTTGCGGAGCCGCACCGTGGCGCGCGCCTCGCCGTCGCCGCCGGTCACCTCGTATCCGGAGTAGGCGGCGTCACCGACCTGCGGAAGGACGTCGTAACGGCCGCGCCACCTCGCGCGATCGCGGCCGCTCCGCTTCTCGAACTCCGCGCGCGCCCCCGCGGTCGCGTCGCGCGACGCCGTGGCGGGCACGACGGAGAACTCGACCAGCACGGATCCGAGCAGGTGGTAAAGGCCGACGCCCTCGAACCATCGGCTTGATTCGCGGCCCGTCCGGAAGCAGGTCCAGCTGTCGTCGCCGGTGTGCCACGCCTTGTCGTCGCCGTCCGGGGCCAGCCGCTGCAGGGACGCCGCCGTCGGCAGCGCGCACGCGTCGCCGATCGTCGTGAAGTCCGTCCGCGTGTCGGGCGCCGCGGAAGGCTGCGTCGCGATGACGAAGGGGGGACGCCCGGCGTCGGCCGGCCCGCCAGGTCCCGGACCGGCGGTGAGGAAGGCCCCGGCGCCCAGCGCGGCGAGCGTGGTCGCCGCGGCGGCGAGGACGCCGGCCGTGGCGGACCGCTTCCGCGCCGGCCGGGGCGGCGGGTCCGTGGGCGCCGTGAGCGGCGGCGGACCGGCCGCCCCCGGCCCGCCGAGCAGCGGGCGCTCCGTCGGGGGCCGCCGCCACAGCGGCGGCGCCGCCCGCGCGGCCCGCCGCGGCGCCAGTTCGGACCGCAGCGCGTACTGACCGGTCACCGGTGCCCCCTCACGCCGGGACGAGCTCGGCGCCGCGCGCCGGGCCCGGTTGGTAGTCGGCGACGGCCGCCGCGAGCTTTCGCGTGGCCCGGCTGCACCGCTGCTTGATGGCGGCGGGGCTCAGCCCCGTCTCCTCGGCGATCTGCTGGAGGTCCCCGATGTTCTTCCACGAGTGCCGCCTGCCGACCGCCTCGTTCCCGTAGCGGGCGGCGAGCAGGTCGGCGTCCTGGCGGCTGATCACGCTCCGCGCGACCGCCCAGGCCAGCAGCTGCCCGAGCTCCTCGCTCGCGTTGCGTTCCGCCCGCGGCACGGCGACCGCCTCGACCGCGTCGGACGGCAGCTCCCGCACCTGCGCCAGGACCTCCCGGCGCATCGCCTGGTGCGCCCCCCACGCCAGGTAGGGCGGGACGTGATGGGTGATCCTGGCGGGAAGGGTGCGGATCGCGGTGTACATGCAGCACACCGCGAGCTGGTCGCGCTCGTCGGCGTCCGGCAGGAGGCGCGCGTGGGCCCGGGAGATCCGCACGGCCTTCGGAAGCATCATCTGCAGCGCGATCCGCGCCGCGATCGGCGCGTCGGCGATGGGCGAGCCCGCCTTGTGCGCCAAGGCCCCGAGCAGCGCGTCCACCCGTTCGTCGACGGGCCCGGACTTGGCCTCTTCGAGCAGGGCGACGCTGGAGAGCCCGGCGAACGCCGGCTCGGCACGCGCCCACCTCGCGACGACGGCGTTCACCACCGCGTCATCGCGCAGCCGCATCCACTCCAGGTTGAGTCGCCCGAAGACGTTGTTCTGCCTGTTCCAGCCCGTAGGCGGGGCTGAGATCGTGATGTCCACCGTGACCCCCAGGATCGGAATTCGGTGAACACCACGCTGCGGGTGGGGCCTTGCCCACCCTCTTGCCCAAAGCCTTGCCCCCGGATCACATCTCGGTCACAAGCGAAATCGCCCGTCCGGCGGCTCAGACCGGACGGGCGACTCGGCGCCGGGCTCCCCTACTCGGCGCTCGCGACGGTGAGGGAACGGAGCCGGAAGGCGGCGAGGAACGTCCCGCCGACGGTGACCGCGACCAGCAGCGTGACGGCCACCGGCAGGCTCACCGTCGAGTCGACCGGCGAGGCGCTCGTCAGCCTGTCCGTGACCGACATCGCCCATTGCTGGATGGACGCCTGCTTCGCGCCCGGCGCGAAGCTGCCGAGCAGCGACTCCCACACGAGCGCGTAGAGGAGGCCGATCGTGACGGCGTTGCGGCTCATCACCGCGAGCGCGACGAACACCGCGCTGTAGGCCACGCCGCCGACGAGGACGCCGACCGTGAACGCGGGCGTCAGCCCCGCCGTGGTGCCGGTCAGGATGAGCCCCGCGAGCAGCGTCGGGACGACCGCGAACGCCGCCACCAGCACGATCGCGACGGCCAGCTTGGTCAGCACGACCACCTGGCGCGGGATCGGCTTCGTCAGCACGTACATGATCTGGCCGTCGTCGATCTCCGGCCCGATCACGCCGGTCCCGGCGATCAGCGCGAGCAGCGGCAGCAGGGCCGCGAGCGCGACCTTCTGGAGGACCTCCGTGGACACGTCCAGGTCGTCGTTCCCGGTCGCGCGCAGCACGACCGCCAGGACGAGCATCACGAGCGGCAGCCCGAGCAGCAGCAGCGCCCGCCGCCGCCCGAGCATCGCCCGGAACGTGATCATCGCAATCGTCGCATTCATCGCGCTCTGCCTTTCTGGGGGACGACCCCCAGGCCCCCGAGCCGGTGGCCCGAAGATCCTCGCTTCGCTCCGGTCATCGCGCCACCAGGTAGGAGAAGACGCTTTCCAGGGACTCGTCCGCCGGGGAGACCTCCCAGAGGCGGACGTCGGCGTCCCGCGACACGCGCGGGAGCAGCCAGGTGAAGCGCTGGAAGTCCACCGCCTCGATCTGCAGGCCCTTGTCGGTGAGCTGGACGCTGCGGGCCGACCCGTCCGCGATGATCGCGGCGGCCAGCGCGCGGTCGTCGGACGAGCGGACGAGGAAGATGTGCGGCCGGTCGGTCATCAGCCGCCGGATCTTGCGGAAGTCGCCGGACGCGGCGTGCCGCCCCGCGACGATCACCTCGATGTGGCTGGCGAGCCGCTCGACCTCCTCCAGGATGTGCGAGGAGAACAGGATGGTGCGGCCCTCGTCGGCCATCCGGCGGATGAGGTCCATGAGCTGGAGGCGCTGCCGCGGGTCCATGCCGTTGAACGGCTCGTCCAGCAGGAGGACGGGCGGGTCGTGCACCAGCGCGGACGCCATCTTGATCCGCTGCTTCATGCCCTTGGAGTAGTTCCCGATCGGGCGCGCGGCGGCGTAGTCCATCTCGACGAGCCCGATGGCGCGGCGCGCCGCGGCGGCCGGGTCGGGCAGCTTGTGCAGCTTCGCCATCGCGACGATGAACTGCTCGCCGGTGAGGAAGTCGTAGGCCGCCTCCCGCTCCGGGACGAGCCCGAGCCCGCGGTACACCTCCGGGTTCTGCCAGATCGGCGTCCCGTCCAGGGTGACGGAGCCGGACGACGGCGCGAGGAACCCGCCCATCATGTGGATGAGCGTCGACTTGCCCGCGCCGTTCGGCCCGAGCAGCCCGGTGACGCCGGGCCCGACCCGCATCGACACGCCGTTGACGGCGACGACGTTCCCGTACCAGCGGGACACCTTGTCCAGGATCAGTTCGCTCATGAGAGGCCCGCCTTCCGGAACCTGCGGTACAGCACCGCGACCGAGCCGACGACGATGACCGCGCACTCGGCCAGCGCGACCACGCCGCCGGCGACGCCGGGCGCGATGCCGGGCGAGGACGACCGCGCGCCGAGCAGCCGCACCTGGACGATGTCCACCAGGTTGAACGGCGTCCCGAGCCCGATCCAGCCCTGGAGGGTGAAGTTGGTGTTGGCCTCCGCGATGCCCTGCACGGCGCCGACGAAGGCGGTGCTCAGCATGAAGACCGCGATGACGGCGGCGACGCCGAACCCGCGCCGGGGCGTGAACGCCGCGACCACCATCCCGATCGCCGCGAGGACGAGCGCGTACAGGACGCAGCCGACCAGCGCGCCGAGGTACCGGAGCAACTGCTCACCGGAGTCGGGCGCCTTCGCGACGAGCCCGCCGACGTAAAGGACGGTGACCGGCACCGCCATCAGCGCGAACAGCGCGGTCGCCAGCGCGGCGGCCTTGGCGAGGACGAAGTCGAGGTGCCCCACCGGACGCGAGAAGTACAGCGGGATGACGTGGAACCTGATCTCCCGCGAGGCCAGCACCGGCGCCTGCGTCGCCAGGAAGATCGCCACGATGACCTGCATGATGTTCGCGTAGGACGCGTAGCGGATCAGCGCGTCCTCCTGGTCGGTGACCGCGAACGCCGCGACCGACCCGATCGCGGGCAGCAGCATCAGCGCCGCCACCAGGAACGGCATGATCTTGGCGCGGGCGGGCCGGCCGAGGCCGAACGCGGCGCGCAGGTTGTGCACGTACAGGGACCGCAGGACGTAGGCGCGGCCGCTGCGCCGCCCTTCGTAGTGGCGGTATCCGATGTCATGGATCGTGCTCGTGCTCATCGGGTCGCCTCCTGTTGCACGACTCCGGCGGGCGGCGGGCCGGGCGGCTCCGGCGCGGTCTGGAAGACCTCCTCGATGTGGTGGCGGCGCTGCTCCATCCGGATCAGCCGCAGCCCGAGGTCGGCGACGCCGTCCCGGATCAGGTCGTAGGTGTTCTCCCCGGCGATGTCGACGACGAGGAATCGGCCCTCCGGGTGGACGGCGACGCCCCGGTCGTGGAGGTGCTGCCCGAGGGCGTCGCGCCCCTCGTCCACCTCGACGGTGAGGACGCCGCTCGCGGTCGTGTACGCCTCGACGGCCTGCGAGCGCAGCAGCCTGCCGCCGTCGATGATCACGACGTGGTCACAGACCCGCTCCAGCTCGCCCAGCAGGTGGGACGTGACGAGGACGCTGATCCCGAACTCGGCGCCGATGCGCCGGATCAGGTCGAGCATCTCGTCGCGCCCGGCCGGGTCGAGGCCGTTGGTGGGCTCGTCGAGGAAGACGAGCTTCGGGTCGTGGACGAGGGCCTGCGCGAGCTTCACCCGCTGGCGCATCCCGGTGGAGTAGCCGCCGATGGGACGGTAGCGCTCCTCGTACAGGCCGACGTGCCGGAGCGTGTCGGCGGCGCGTTCGCGGGCCGCGGTGGGCGGGAGCCCGCACATCCGGGCCATGTGGACGACGAACTCCGTCGCCGACACGTCCGGCGGCAGGCACTCGTACTCGGGCATGAACCCGACGGACTCCCGGATCCGCAGGCCCTCGCGCGCGATGTCGAGGCCGAGGACGGTCGCGGTGCCGGAGGTCGGCGGCAGCAGCCCGAGGAGGATCTTGATGAGCGTCGACTTCCCGGCGCCGTTGGCGCCGACCAGTCCGACGACGCCCGGCTCGACGGCGACGGAGAGGTCGTCCAGGGCGGTCACCCGGGGGAACCTCATCGTCAGCCCCTGGGTGGCGATGATCGGCATGTTCCGAACCTAGTGGCCGGTGCGGCGCGGCACGTCCCCCTGAGGTGCCATCCGTCTCAGCCGATCGGCCATACCTCGGTCGACCTAAGTACGCCCGCGGAGGGTCGTCCGGCCGTCGGCGCCGGCGATCCGCGGCCGCCCGCCGCGGCGCAGGATGACCGCCCACACCGCCCGCTGGACGAGCAGCGTCGCCGTCCCCGCGATGATCATTCCGACGATGTTGACGGCGAGCTGGAGCGCCGAGCCGCGGATCTCGCTGCCGTGCCGCAGCGCGGCGGCCACCGCGAAGTTCCCGGCGGCGGGCACGGTGGTCACCGAGATGAACACCCCGACCAGCGCGGACGACTTGCCCGCGGTCAGCGACAGCACCCCGGCCGCCCCGGCGAGCAGCGCGACGATGAACGACCAGCGGTCCGGGCTGTAGATGAACGCGGTGAGCGGCCGGTCGGTCGGGAGCCGGTCGAGCTCGATGACGCCCGTCCACTTGCTGACCAATGCGCACACATAGGTGATCAGGATGGCGACGGCGAACCCGACGGCGAGCGCCCGCAGCGCCTGGACGATGTGCCACGGCCGCCCCCGCACGATCCCGTAGCAGATCGCGGCGACCGCGCCGAACTCCGGCCCGAGCACCATCGCGCCGACCACCAGCACCGGCGAGTCGATCAGCGCCGCGATCCCGGCGAGCTGGGTGGCGAAGGCGAGGAACGCGATGAACGAGAAGCTGAGCGCCGTCCCCTCGGCGACCTGGTTGTCGAGCTCCTCCCAGACGACGGCGTCGTCGCCGTGCCCGGGGGCGCGTTCCATCGCCTCGTCGGCGGTCTCCGACAGCGACAGGTCGATCTTCTCCAGGGCGATCGAGCCGTCCCGGTCGACGCCGAGCGCGCGGAGGGCGTCCAGCACCTCGTTGACGGCCTCGCGGGCGACGTCGCTGTTCACCAGGTCGCCCTGCGGGGACCGGGCGGCGCCCGGGAAGACGACGACGTTGGTCGCGCCCGCGCAGTCGCCGAGGGCCTTAATGACGGTGTCGGTGCGGTCCGGCGGAACGATCGCTCTCAGGTGCAGCACGTCAGACATCGTGCCGTATCCGGCCGCGTCCGCGATCACCACCGGCGCGGTTGATCGCGTGCCGCGTCCCAAGTAGGTATATATCGACATAAATTGCGGGCGGCGAGGGGATGCGGGTGGACGGGACGACACGGGCCCCTGGACGCGGACGCCTGGCGCCGGCGGCGGCCCTCGCCGCGGCGCTGCTCGCGCTTACGGCCTGCGAAGGCGACGTCGGCCTCTCCGAGGCGTCCTCCAGCCCGGGACGTCCGGCGTCCGGCGACGGGAAGCGGGCCCGCGCCGACCTTTCCGGGCTGCGGATCGCGTCCGAGGGCCGCGGCACCGGCTACGCCCGCGACGAGTTCGGGACGCGCTGGAAGGACACCGACCACAACGGCTGCGACCAGCGCAACGACGTCCTGGCCCGCGACCTGCGGGACGTCGAGAAGAAGGGCGAGTGCGTGGTGCTCGCGGGCGTCCTGCACGACCCCTACAGCGGAAAGACGATCACCTTCGCGAAGAAGGACGCGGCCGAGGTGCAGATCGACCACGTCTACCCGCTCGCGCTGGCCTGGCGGATGGGCGCGTCCCGCTGGAGCGAGGACCGGCGCGAGCAGTTCGCCAACGACCACGAGAACCTGCTCGCCGTGTGGGGCGTCCCGAACCGGCAGAAGAGCGACTCGGGGCCGGGCGAGTGGAAACCCCAGAAAGACTTCCAGTGCGCCTACGCCGTGAAGTACATCGCCGTCGCGAAGAAGTACTCGCTCCCGGTCACGAGCCCCGACCACGACGCGCTCCAGACCTTCCTCGGCCGCTGCTGACCCCGCGCGTAGGCTCGTCGCATGACGAGCGAACACCCTGAAGACGACGCCAACGGCGAACTCCCCCGCGTCCGGACCGAACGCGGGGTCGGCGCGCGCGCGACGGGCGCCGAGGTCACCGGAGCGTCCGCGACCGGGCTGACGGTGCGGTTCGGCAACGGCCTCGGCTCGGTCGCCATCGGGTCGATGGCGGTCGGCGCCCTGGCCGTCGGCGCGCTCGCGATCGGCAAGCTCGTCGTCAAGCGCGCCGTCGTCGGCCATCTCCGGGCGGGGACCGTGGAGATCAAGCACCTGAAGGTCGGCCGCCTGGAGATCGACGAGGGCTAGCCGAGCACGGTCCGCACGACGCCCGCGAGGTGCTCGGCGACGTCCCGCGCCTGCCCCTCCGACGCCGCCTCGACCATCACGCGGACCATCGGCTCGGTCCCGCTCGGCCGGATGAGGACGCGTCCGGTGTCGCCGAGGTCGGCCTCCGCCGCGGCCACCGCCGCCGCCAGCTCCGCCGACGTCTTGGCCCGCGCCTTGTCGACGTCCTTCACGTTGATGAGGACCTGCGGCAGGCGCGTCATCGCCTTGGTCAGCTCGTCCAGCGAACTGCCCCGCCGCACCATCGCGGCGAGCAGGTGCAGGCCGGTCAGGACGCCGTCGCCGGTCGTCGCGTGGTCCAGCATGATCACGTGACCGGACTGCTCGCCGCCGAACGCGAAGCCGCCGTCCCTCATCGCCTCCAGCACGTACCGGTCGCCAACGGCGGTCTCCACCACGGTGATCCCGGCCTCGCGCATCGCGAGCTTGAACCCGAGGTTCGACATCACGGTCGCGACCACGGTGTCGGCCGCGAGGGCGCCCGCCTCGCGCAGTTCGAGCGCCAGGATCGCCATGATCTGGTCGCCGTCCACGACCTCGCCGGACGAGGTCACGGCGAGGCACCGGTCGGCGTCGCCGTCGTTGGCGATGCCCGCGTCCGCGCCGTGCTCCTTGACGGCCTCCCGCAGCGCCTCCAGGTGCGTGGACCCGCAGCCCGAGTTGATGTTCAGGCCGTCCGGAGCGGTCCCGATGGTGATCACCTCGGCCCCGGCGCGGCGCAGCGCCTCCGGCGCCACGTCCGACGACGCGCCGTTCGCGCAGTCGACCACGACGCGCAGGCCGTCCAGCGACACCGGGACGGTCGACAGCAGGTGCGCCACGTACTGCTCGACGGCGCCGTGCGCGTCTCTGACCCGTCCGACCCCGGCGCCGGTCGGCGGCTCCCACGCCTCGCCGAGCCTGGCCTCGATGCGGTCTTCCAACTCGTCCGGCAGCTTGTGGCCGCTGCGGTCGAAGAACTTGATGCCGTTGTCGGGAGCGGGGTTGTGCGAAGCGGACAGCATCACGCCGAGGTCGGCGTGCAGCTCGTGCGTCAGATACGCGACGGCGGGCGTCGGCAGGACGCCGAGGCGCAGCACGTCCACCCCGGAGCTCGCGAGACCCGCGACGACGGCCGCCTCCAGGAACTCGCCGGACGCCCGCGGATCGCGCCCGACCACCGCCAGCGGCCGGTGCCCCCGGAACGCTCCCTGCTCGCCGAGCACCCGAGCCGCCGCGACGGACAGGTCCATGACGAGCGGTGCGGTCAGGTCGCGGTTGGCGAGCCCTCGCACGCCGTCGGTCCCGAACAGACGAGCCACAGTTCAACTCCCGGATTCAACGAAAACCGCGCGGACGAACCCCGCCCGCTCCGCCCGCACAAATCTAGTAGGAGCCGCACCCCACCGTGAGAACCAACCACCCTACGAAACCCCTCCCCCCACCCCCCTCAGCCTTCTCGGACAAGCCAATGCCCGCCCCTCCCGGACGAACACATCCCGCCCTCTCAGGCCCTCGCCGTTATTGGCCAGAACCCAAGCCGGGGACACGTGTTGGGCGGTCTTCGGCGCCCCAGCGCCGAAGACCGCCCAACACGCCGAACGGCGGGGTGTTTCCCGAGCCGCGAACGCGGCCTCGGGAAACACCCCGCCGTTCGTAACGGGGGTTCCAGGGGGTCGCCCCCCTGGGAATTAACGCTTGCTGTACTGCGGAGCCTTGCGGGCCTTCTTGAGGCCGGCCTTCTTGCGCTCGGGGACGCGGGCGTCGCGCGTCAGGAATCCGGCCTTCTTCAGGGCCGGGCGGTGCTCGATGTTCGCGAACTGGAGGGCCCGGGAGATGCCGAGGCGCAGCGCGCCCGCCTGCCCGGTGGTGCCGCCGCCGCCGACGCGGGCGAGGACGTCGAACTGGCCCTCAAGGCCGAGCAGCACGAACGGCTCGTTCACGATCTGCTGGTGGACCTTGTTCGGGAAGTACTGGTCCAGGGTGCGGCCGTTGATCTTCCACTTGCCGCTGCCGGGGACGATGCGGACCCGCGCGATGGCCTGCTTGCGGCGGCCGGTCCCGGCGGCCGGGCCGGTGGCGACCGGCTGGCCGAGGTAGCTCTCGCCGGCGGCCTCGGGGGTCTCGGTGCTGTACTCGGACGGTGCGTCCTCGTACGAGTCGAGCTCGGGGCTCGTCTCGGTCATGTCGTCCACGGTTCTCCTCGGTTTTCTAGCCAGGGCGGCGGACCCGTTCGCACGGGCGCCCCGGCGGCCACTTTTTCAAGGGTGCGCCCGGAGGCGCGGGGCTCACTTCTGGATCTGGCTGATCTGGGTGATCTCGAACGGGACCGGCTTCTGCGCCTGGTGCGGGTGGTCGGGCCCGGCGTAGACCTTCACCTTGCCGAACATCTTCCGGCCGAGGGAGTTCTTGGGCAGCATGCCCTTGATCGCCTTCTCGACGGCCCGCTCGGGGTGCTTGGCCATGAGGTCGGCGTACTTGACCGACCGCAGGCCGCCCGGGTAGCCGGAGTGCCGGTAGGCCTTCTTCTGCTCCAGCTTGTTGCCGGACAGCGACACCTTGTCGGCGTTCACGATGACGACGAAGTCACCGGTGTCGAGGTGCGGAGCGTAGATCGGCTTGTGCTTGCCCCGGAGCAACTGCGCGACCTGACTGGCGAGACGGCCCAGCACGACATCGGTCGCGTCGATGACGTACCACTGACGCTGGACGTCAGCGGGCTTAGGGGTGTACGTGCGCACGTCGTCAGCCTTCGTTTCTCGTCGACTTTCAGCGGTTTCGATCCTCGCCCGGCCCAGTGGACGGGCGCCATCAGCGGATTTCCTGCTCGCGCCGACCAGAGGATCGTCCGATCCGGCGCTCCGGGAGCCGGGGCCCGGACCGGCGGCCACGCCGACAGACGCGGACACCACGGGGAAACACCGGCACGTCGTCGCGTCGTCTCCCGCCCGCCGAACGGCGCGCGTCGACGCACACAACAAATACGCAGGATACTCGCCCGCGCGCCCGAGGGTCAAAACGGGACGGCGAGTCGGCCCGCACGCACCTCTCGCGCCTCCGCCCCCGTCCTGGAAACGGAACGGTCAGCGCCCTTCAGGCTACCCGTAGTAGTTGTTCCGCCCTTTTAAGACGATCTTTCATAACAGGGGTTGTATGCCGGGATATGGTGCCGGGCGACCGGTCCACGCCGGCTCAGGCCGGCCCGCACCCGGGAGCCCCCGCTGTCCACTCCCCGCAGACCAGGTGACCCCGCCGGACGCCGCCCGCCCGCCTACTCCGGGCCCCGCGACGCCGCGTCCCGGCCCGCCGCCGCGCGCCGCCCCCCGCACCCCGAGGACACGCTCGTCGCCGGAGGCCCGCGCCGCGCCACGTCCCAGCAGCAGGGCACGTCCCAGCACGACTCCCCCCGGCACGGCGCGTCCCGCCCGGGCCGTGCCGCTCCGCCGCCGGGCGGGCGCGGACCCCGGCCGGACCGCGGCCGCGAGCGCTCCCGCGGCAGGCGCGCCACCGCGATCGTGGTGGCCGTCGCCGCGTCCGGGCTCGCCGTGAGCACCGGCGTCGCGCTCGACCGGGTCGTCCTGCCCGAGCTGCGGTCGGAGCGGACGGCCGCGTCCGGGCCGGGTGCGGAGCCGTCCGCGCTGCTCTCGCCCGGTCCGCAGAGCGACGAGACCACCGCCGCGGGCACGGGCACGGGCACGGCGGGCGGCGGGACGGCGTCCGGCGGCGCCCCCGCGCCCACCGCGCAGGAGCAGACGCCGCCGCTGAAGCCGATGCGCGCGCCGGGGTCGGCCGCGAAGCCGTCCAAGCCGGACGCGCCGTCCACCCCGGACAAGCCGCCCGCCGACACCGGCACGCCCGGCGGCGGCGGGACGCCCGGATCGTCCGGCCCCGAGGCCGCCGTGATCGCGCTCACCAACGCCGAGCGCGCCAAGGCCGGGTGCAGGCCGCTGCGCGCGGACGAGCGGCTCGCCACCGCCGCCCGCAAGCACTCCGCCGACATGGCGGCCAACGACTACTTCGACCACACGTCCCGCAACGGCGACAGCCCGTGGGAGCGGATGGAGGACGCCGGGTACCCGAGCCCCGGCGCGGAGAACATCGCCAAGGGCTACCCCACGGCGCAGGCCGTCATGGAAGGCTGGATGAACAGCCCGGGCCACCGCGCCAACATCCTGAACTGCGACCTGCGCGCCATCGGGGTGGGGCGGGCGTCCGGCTCCGGCGGCCCGGTGTGGACGCAGGACTTCGGCTGGAAGTGATCGTCGCGCTCCGGGCGGTGACCTTCGGCGAACCACCCGCGCCCGGTTCGCCCCCATGTCATGGTGGGTGTCTCGAAGGTCCAGAGCCCTGAACGAGGAACGGTAAGGTCCAAGCCATGGGTTATCCGGGCGATCAAGGCAGGCCCGGCGACCGGCCCCCGGGACGGCCGCCGCACGCGCCGTACGGCACCGACGACGACGACCCCTTCCCGCCCCGCGGTGAGGCCGCCTTCGGCTACCGCGACGAGGCCCCCTTCGCACCCCGTGACGAGGGCTCCGGCGGGCAGCAGTACGGCGCCGAGCCGTTCGCCGAGCCGTTCGCCGGTCCGCCCGGCCAGACCTCCTCGTGGACGGACGACACCCCGGCCTGGTCGGAACAGCCGTCCGCCTCCCCTTGGTCCGACCCGCAGGCGGGCACCGCCTGGTCCGAGCAGAAGAGCGATTCCGCCTGGCCGGACCAGAAGAGCGACTCCGGCTGGTCGGACCAGAAGGCCGACTCCGGGTGGCCCGAGCAGCAGGCCGGTCCCGGTTGGTCCGACCAGCCCGTCGCCGGGAGCGCGCACGCCCAGGGGGACGACCCCTTCGGCTCCCCCGACCCCTACGGCGGCTTCGAGCCCACCCCGCCCGGCCCGGCCCCGGAGTCGTCCGGACCGGGATCCGGCGGGACGGGCCGCCGCAACATGCCGCTGATCATCGGCGGCGCGGCGGTCGCGGGGCTGCTCCTGATCGGCGGCGGCGTCGCGCTGTCGTCCGTCCTGAAGGACGACCCCAAGCCGAAGAAGCCGAAGCCGTCCGCGGCGGCGACGCAGCCGCAGGCCGCGCCTAGCCCGACGCAGCCCGTCCTCGCGCCGGTGAAGCTGCGGAGCCGCGCCACCGACCCGAAGCCGCTGACCCTCAAGGAGGTCTTCGGCAACGGCAAGTTCAAGGTCGGCAAGTACCAGTACGTCCGGACGGCCGCGAACGCCCAGAAGGGCTGCACCGCGATCGCGGGCGGCGCGGCGCTCGACAAGGCCCTCAAGGGCGGCTCCTGCACGCAGGTGCTCCGGGCCACGTACGCGCTGAGCAACGGCTCGCTGATCGGCACCGTCGGCGTGTTCAACCTGGAGACCGAGGCGGCGGCCAAGAAGGCCGTCAAGGCCGCCGCCGCCAAGGACGCCTTCCTGCTGGCGCTGCCCGGCAAGGGCGTCTCCAAGACCAACGGCAAGGGCGAGGCGCTCGGCACCTCCGAGGCCCGCGGCCACTACCTGATCATGACCTGGGTACAGCGGCCGGACGGCAAGCGGATCGCCGCCAAGTACCATGCCGCCGTCCGCGTCTTCGGAACCCAGATGGTGAAGGGCAGCAACCTCGCGCTCGCCCTGCACTACAGGGAAACCGAAGGCAAACCCCTCCAAAAGTGACCGGCTTGAATACCCTCTCTGCCTATGTCTGGACCTAGAGACACACGGGACGCCGCCGAGCCCGCGGGGACGCCCACCGTCCCCGCCGACCCGGCGGAGTCCTCGGCGCCCGCCTCGCTCAGGCCGCCCGCGTTCGGCCTGGAGGCTCCCTGGTGGGCCGCCGAGTCCGCGGCGGACACCGTCCCGCTCACCGGCGCCCCGGCGACCGCGCCCGCCCCGCGTCCCGCCCTCGACGACGCGACCGGCGACGCCGCCGCGCCCACGCAGGACGCCCCGCCCGAGGCCGCCCCGTCCGACGACGTGGCCGCCACGGACGCGCCTGGCGACTCCTCCGCGCCGGGTGACGCGGGAGCCTCCGGCCCGCCGCCCGGGACGCTCGTCGCCGGGCTGGGCGTGCCCAGCGTCGACTCGCGCCGCGCCGTGCCCGCCCGGCCGCTCGTGAAGCCGCCGCCCGCGTTCGGCGAGACCGACCCGGACGGCTTCCCGGCCGTCCGCCCGCGGGACGACGCCACGGACGACGACGACCTCGCGGACGAGCCCGCCCCAGCGGCTCCGGAAAAACCGGAAAACCGGGTGGCCCCCCAGGCCGAGGAGACAGCCGCCGACACCACCACCGTCGACACCACCGTGGACGAGTCGGCCTTCGAGAAGGCCCGGCGCGCGGAGGACGAGTCGTCCGCGGCGCTGGCGCCCGTCCTGGTGCCGGACGCGATCCTGCCGCCCGGCGTCGTCCCGCCCACCGGCAGCGGCCCGTTCCCCACCGGCGGGACGGGCGGGCCCGCGGCGGTCGGCGGCGAGCAGCACACCGTGATCACGCCGGTCTACCACGCCGAGGGCGGCGTCCCGATCGACACGCCGCCGCCCCCGGGCGCCCCGCCGCGCCGGACGCCGCGCGGCGGCGACGGCGGCAGCAAGAGCCGCATCGTGCTGATCGGCGGCGGCGCGGGGCTCATCCTCGCCGCGGCCGTCGGCCTGTTCGCGATCGGCGCCGACTCCGGTGGCGGAAAGAACGACAAATCCGCTGGCGGGCCCGCCACGCAGGCGGCCCCGGCGGCGACGCCGTCGTCCGCGACCCGGGCGCCCGTGGACATCGGCGACGAGAAGACCGACCCCCAGGACCTCACCTTCCGCGACGTGTTCCCCACGCAGGTGATCCAGCTCGGCGGGCGCACCTACTCCCGCGAGCGCTGGTCCCTCAACCGGGACGTGTCGTACGCGGCGCGCGGCTCGATGCTGCGCGCGCTCCTCCAGGAGAAGTGCCGCAAGATCGTCCGCGCGACGTACATCGACAAGGGCCGGGCGCTCGCCGTCACGTCCGGGATCGCGGTGCTGCCGACGAAGGACGCCGCGCTCCGCATCAGCAAGGCCGGAAGCCCCGCGAAGTACGAGTGGTTCCGCGGCATGGGCGGCAAGCACGCCCCCGACCTCGACCGCGCGGGCGGCTACGCCGCCGCCACGGTGCGCGGACGCTACGTCGCCTACGCCTACGTGCAGTGGGCGAACGGCAAGCAGGCCAAGCCCGGCGACCCCGTGATCAAGGAAGCGGCCCAGCAGTTCCTGGACTACGACCTCCGCCCCATCCTCGCCCGCGCGGGCGGCTGACCCGGAAGAGTCGCTCAGGAGGCGCCGCGCCAGGCGGCGTTCTCCGGGGCCTCGCCGACCTCCTCGGGTTCCGCTCGCGCGGCGGCCTCGGCGGCCTCGGCGGCCTGGACGGCGGCGGCGGCGTTCAGGGTCCGGACGCGCCGGGTCTCCTGCGCGCGCTTGGCGAGGCTGTTGTCGTCCGGGTAGCGGATCTCCTCCAGCGACAGCCCGTGCGCGGGCGCGACGTTCACCCCCGAGTCGCGGACGCGGGCGGCGAGCACCTCGGCGGGCCACTCCACCTCGCGGCGGCCGTCCCCGACCATCAGCAGCGCGCCGACCAGGGCGCGCACCATCGAATGGCAAAACGCGTCCGCCTCCACCGTCGCGAGCGCCAGGTGCGGGTCGCGCTCGTCGCGCGCCCACTCGTAGCGCAGCAGCTCCCGGATGGTCGTCGCGCCCTCCCGCTTCCGGCAGTACGCGGCGAAGTCGTTCTCGCCGACGAGGCGCCGCGCGGCGGCGTTCATCCGGTCCAGGTTCAGCGGGCGCGGGTGCCACAGCACGTCGTGCCGCCGCAGCGGCTCCACCCCGAACGGGTTGTCGCACACCCGGTACACGTAGCGGCGGGACAGGGCGGAGAACCGCGCGTCGAACCCCTCCGGGGCCGCGGACACCCGCCACACCCGGACGTCCGGCGGCAGCAGCCCGGCGAGGCGGCGCGGCATCGTCCCGTTGACGGCCGAGTAGGCGGCGACGGGCACCACGAGGTGCGCGACCTGGCCCCGCGCGTGGACGCCCGCGTCCGTCCGGCCGGCGACGGTGAGCATGGGCGGCGGGTCCAGGCGGAGCATGCGGGCCAGGGCGTCCTCGATGACGCCCTGCACGGTCCGCTGGTTCGGCTGTCTCGCCCAACCCGCGAAGTCGGACCCGTCATAGGAGATGTCGAGCCGCAGTCGTACCAGTGCGGTCATGTCAGCCGAGCTGTCCTTCTGCACGGTGGCCGTTCCATTCTCCTCTGAGCGCTCGCTCCGCTACTGGCATGACCATGCGATCAAGTGTGGCAAAGATGCGGGCCCGCCGTCCCGGAGGGGGGCGGCGGGCCCGTTCATCATGTCGGCCGAAACCGTAAATGCGATTGCCAAGTTCTACTTGGCGTCGCCGTCCTCGGACTCGGCGGCCGCGTCGGTCGCGGTGTCCTCGGCCTTGGTGTCCTCGGCCTTGGTCTCCTCGACCTCGGTCTCGGCCTCGGCCTTGGCGGGGGCCTCGTCCTCGGTCGCCTTGGCCGGGGCGGCCTTGGCGGTGGAGACGGCCGGCATCTCCTCCTGGACCAGCTCGATGACCGCCATCGGGGCGTTGTCGCCCTTGCGCGGCCCGAGCTTGGTGATCCGGGTGTAGCCGCCGGGACGGTTCTCGAAGCGCGGCGCGATCTCGGTGAAGAGCCCGTGCACGACGGACTTGTCGCGGATCGTCCGGGCGACCAGGCGACGGTTGTGCAGGTCGCCCTTCTTCGCCTTGGTGATCAGCTTCTCCGCCAGCGGACGCACCCGCCGGGCCTTGGCCTCGGTGGTGGTGATGCGGCCGTGCTCGAACAGCGCCGTCGCCAGGTTCGCCAGGATCAGGCGCTGGTGGGCGGGGCTGCCGCCGAGGCGGGGGCCCTTGGTGGGCTTGGGCATTCCGGTTCCTTCCTGCACCGGCCGTACCAGGTACCGGTGTCAGCTGGTCCGCGGACGGCCGGGGAACGCGCCCCCGGCCGCCGCAGCGGATCGGGTTTCTAGTACTGCTCGGTCTCGGCGTAGCTCTGGTCGTCGTCGCTGTAGGTGTCGGCCGCCGCGCTCGGGTCGAACCCGGGCGGGGAGTCCTTCAGCGACAGGCCCATGTCGTTGAGCTTCTGCTTGACCTCTTCGATCGACTTGGCGCCGAAATTCCTTATATCGAGGAGGTCCTGCTCGGAGCGGGCGACGAGCTCGCCCACCGAGTGGATGCCCTCGCGCTTCAGGCAGTTGTAGGAGCGGACCGTGAGGTTCAGCTCCTCGATCGGCAGGGCCAGGTCCGCGGCGAGCGCGGCGTCCGTCGGGGACGGGCCCATGTCGATGCCCTCGGCCTCGACGTTCAGCTCCCGGGCCAGCCCGAACAGCTCGACGAGGGTCTTGCCGGCGGACGCGACCGCGTCGCGCGGCAGCATCGCCTGCTTGGTCTCCACGTCGAGGATCAGGCGGTCGAAGTCGGTGCGCTGCTCGACTCGGGTCGCCTCGACCTTGTAGGTCACCTTGAGCACGGGCGAGTAGATGGAGTCGATCGGGATCCGGCCGATCTCCTGGCCCGGCTGCTTGTTCTGCGCGGCCGAGACGTAGCCGCGGCCGCGCTCGACCGTCAGCTCCATCTCCAGCTTGGCCTTGTTGTTCAGGGTGGCGATGTGCAGGTCGGGGTTGTGGACCTCGACGCCCGCGGGCGGCGCGATGTCGGCCGCGGTCACCTCGCCCGGGCCCTGCTTGCGCAGGTACATGACGACCGGCTCGTCGTGCTCGGACGAGACGACGAGCTCCTTGAGGTTCAGGATGATGTCGGTGACGTCCTCCTTCACCCCCGGAACGGTGGAGAACTCGTGGAGGACGCCCTCGATCCGGATGCTGGTGACGGCCGCACCGGGAATCGAGGAGAGCAGGGTGCGACGCAGCGAGTTGCCGATCGTGTAGCCGAAGCCCGGCTCCAGCGGCTCGATGGTGAACCGCGACCGGTACTCGTCGACCTGCTCTTCGGTGAGAGTCGGACGCTGAGCGATGAGCATTGTGGTACCTACTTCCCGCGGTGCCCGCTATTTGACTACCGCGTTCGTGAGTGTTCCCCGTCCCGCCGGAATCCCACGCGGGGACTCCGGCGGGGCGCGTTGAGCCCTACTTGGAGTAAAGCTCGACGATCAGCTGCTCCTGGACGGGAGCGTCGATCTGCTGCCGGACGGGCAGCGAGTGCACGAAGATCCGCATCTTGTCGCCGTCCACGCCGAGCCACGCCGGGACCGGACGGTCGCCGACCTCGGCCTTGGCGACCTGGAACGGCGTCATCTCCAGCGACTTCGGCTTGACGTCGACGATGTCGGCCTCGCCGACGAGCGCCGACGGGATGTTGACCTTCTTGCCGTTGACCCGGATGTGGCCGTGCCGGATGAGCTGGCGGGCCATGTCGCGGGACTTGGCGAAGCCGCCCCGGTAGACGACGTTGTCGAGCCGCCGCTCCAGGAGGGCGAGCAGGTTGTCGCCCGTCTTGCCCTGCTGGCGGTTCGCCTCGACGTAGTAGTTGTGGAACTGCCGCTCCAGCACGCCGTAGATGCGCCGCGCCTTCTGCTTCTCGCGGAGCTGCAGCAGGTACTCGGTCTCCTTCGGCCGACCGCGCCCGTGCTCACCCGGCGGGTAGGGACGGATCTCGATCGGGCACTTCGGGCCCTCGCACTTGCTGCCCTTGAGGAACAGCTTCATCTTCTCGCGGCGGCAGAGCTTGCAGTCCGCACCGGTGTAACGAGCCATTTGTCTAGATCTCCCCTGCCTCAGACCCGGCGACGCTTGGGCGGGCGGCAGCCGTTGTGCGGAACGGGCGTGACGTCCTGGATCGAGCCCACCTCAAGGCCGGTCGCCTGCAGCGACCGGATGGCGGTCTCGCGGCCCGAGCCCGGGCCCTTCACGAAGACGTCGACCTTGCGCATGCCGTGCTCCATCGCGCGCCGGGCGGCGGCCTCGGCGGCCTGCTGCGCGGCGAACGGGGTGGACTTGCGCGAGCCCTTGAACCCGACGTGGCCGGACGAGGCCCAGGAGATCACGTTGCCGTTGGGGTCGGTGATCGAGACGATCGTGTTGTTGAACGTGCTCTTGATGTGGGCGTGCCCGTGAGCGACGTTCTTCTTCTCCTTGCGGCGCACCTTCTTCGCGCCTACACGGCTCTTAGGAGGCATCTGCTCTCACTTTCGAGGTCATCGATCCGGAGGACCGAACTCGGCTTGGTGCCGGGGGTCCGGCGGACTACTTCTTGCCGGCCTTCTTCTTGCCGGCGACGGTCTTCTTCTTGCCCTTGCGGGTGCGCGCGTTGGTCTGCGTGCGCTGGCCGTGCACGGGAAGCCCGCGCCGGTGCCGGATGCCCTGGTAGCACCCGATCTCGATCTTGCGGCGGATGTCCGCCTGGACCTCGCGGCGAAGATCACCCTCGATCTTGTAGTTCGCCTCGATCCAGTCGCGGAGCTTCACGAGCTCGTCGTCGCCGAGCTGGTGGACCCGCAGGTCGCCGCTGATGCTGGTGCCCGCGAGGGTCTCCAGCGCCCGCGTCCGGCCGATGCCGAAGATGTAGGTGAGAGCGACCTCCAGGCGCTTTTCGCGCGGGAGGTCGACGCCGAGGAGGCGTGCCATGTGGGCAGTTCCCTTCATTCTGCGGAGGTATGGACGCACCGCGTCCGCACACACCCTGCCCGGGTGGCGGCCCCGGCCTCGCGCGGTCCGGGGGTGGGCCCTCACACGGCTGTGCCGCACGAACCGTCTCAGGCTCGTACGGCTACCCGCGTGAAGACTGCGATGCGCTTTTCTGTGTCGCCGCGTTCGGGCTCAGCCCTGGCGCTGCTTGTGGCGCGGGTCGGTGCAGATGACCATGACCCGGCCGTGCCGCCGGATGATCCGGCAGTTCTTGCAGATCTTCTTGACGCTCGGCTTGACCTTCACTGGGTCTCCTAATGCTCAGGGTCACCCCCGCGCCGCCACGCACGGGGAAGGCAACCCCAGTGGGTGCTACTTGTAGCGGTAGACGATCCGACCGCGCGTGAGGTCGTAGGGGCTCAGCTCCACAACGACGCGGTCGTCCGGCAGGATCCGGATGTAGTGCATCCGCATCTTGCCGCTGATGTGGGCGAGCACCTTGTGCCCGTTGTCGAGCTCCACCCGGAACATGGCGTTCGGGAGGGACTCGATGACGGTGCCCTCGATCTCGATGGCCCCTTCTTTCTTGGGCATGTCCTCCGCGCTTCACTGATCGGCTCATTGGACTCGGCCCGGCTCTCCGGAGGAGAATCGACCGCAGTCCACACCGCGACGCGGAAGGCGCCAGGAAGGGGAATCGAGCGGTCGACGACGGACCGACAAGGGAGTCTACGTCAACCGGGCGTCCAATGCGAAATCAGCGCATGACACGGCACCGGAGACCGCTCCCGAGCCAAGCATACATCGCCAGCGCGTTGTACCTTTCGGGGAGAGATACGTCGGAGGAGGGTCAGCATGCCGAGCTATGACTTCGCGCTGATCCTCAGCCGTCCCCTCTACGAGGACGAGCTCGACCCGCTGTTCGACCGCACCAACGGGGCGGTCACCGTCTCGATCATCAGCGAGCCGCAGCACGCGGAGCGGCCGGGCAACGCCTCCTGCTCCTGGACGGGCCGCACCCTCGCCGTCGCGATCATGGAAGTGGTGGAGCACGTCGAGGCCAGCGCGCCCGGCCTGCACGTCCTCCAGGTCGAGGCCGACCCGCTGCTCACCATCCGCGACATCGCCGAACGCGTCGGCCGCTCCCTCGACTCCGTCCGGCACGCGATCACCGGCGCGCGCGGCGCGGCGGGCTTCCCGTCGTCGGAGATGTCGAGCGCCGGGCACCGGCTGTGGCGCTGGTCCAAGGTCGCCGCCTACTACGGCCTCGACGACCCGCAGCTCGTCGAGGCGAAGCCGACCGTCCAGGCGATCAACGGGTGGCTCGCGCTGCGCGACGTCGTCCCCGACGTCGCCCCCGCGCCCGAGGAGGTCACCTCGGCGCTCTCGCTGGTGATCCCCCACGTCGCCTGAGCCGACCCGCCCGCCTGACACGCCCGGCTGACCCGCCCGGGCGGACCGGCCGGGGGCCGGGTCGACAGTGCGGGCGCGCGGGCGCGAAGATCGTCCCGGCGCCCGGGCCGGGGGGTGTCCGGACCTGGGACGCCGTGGTGTGCTTGGGCTAGGGGAGAGGGATCGATGGCGATCATCGCGCAACTGAGCGACATCCACCTGGCGGCCGGACGGGACGGCGAGGTGGACGACGGCTCGGGCCCGGTGCGCGCGCTGCGCGCCGCCGTGTCCAGCCTGCTGTCGCTGCCCGCGCGACCGGACGCCGTCGTCCTCACCGGCGACCTCGCCGACGCCGGCAAGCCCGCCGAGTACGCCCGGCTGCACGCGCTGCTGTCCCCGCTGCCCATGGCCGTCTACCCGATGTGCGGCAACCACGACGACCGCGACGAGATGCGCCGGGCGTTCAAGGACCACCCGGTGATCGCCGCGACCGGGACGTCGGCGCGGGCGCCCGTCCAGTACGCCGTCGACGTCGCGGGCGTCCGGCTCGTCTGCTGCGACACCACCGTGGACGGCCACGCCCACGGCCACCTCAGCGAGGAGCGGCTCGCCTGGCTGGACGCCGTCCTGCGCGACGCGCCCGACACGCCGACCGTCGTCGCCACGCACCATCCGCCGTTCCCCATCGGCATGCGGTTCATCGACGACCTGCGGTTCGTCGACCCGGCCGGGTTCGCGTCGGTGATCTCCCGGCATCCGCAGGTGGTGCGGGTGATCTCCGGGCACGTCCACCGCGCCTCGGTCGGGTCGCTCGCCGGGACGGTCAGCACCACCTGCCCGAGCACCTACCGGCAGCTCTTCCTCGACCTCACCAAGCAGGGGCGCGCCGCCGTCACCGGGGAACCCGCCGGGTTCGCCATCCACTTGATCGGCACGGACGGCACCGCCACCACGCACTTCGCGCCGACCGGCAACTACCGCCCGCTGATGGACGTGGAGTGAAGGCGGGTCAGCGGTCCCCCGCTCAGTAGTCCCCCGCTCAGTAGTCCCGGCGGCCGCCGAGGACCGTCCGGATGAGCAGAAGCGCGCCCCACGGGCCCGCGACCCACACCCACCACGGGTACACCATCCCGGACGACACCACGATGATCAGCCAGATCGCCAGGTTCAGCCCGCTGATCGCGGCCCACGCCGCCCACATCTGCGGCACCCGGCGCGGTTCGAGGTCGCGGGACGGCGGCCGCGCCACCGACGCCGTGCTCTTCGGCTGCGACGCCGGGACGGGAAGCTGGTACAGGTCCTCCTCCGGCAGGTCGGAGGTGACCTCCTGAAGCTGCCCGAGGGTCTTCGCGTCGTACACGGCCTCAAGCCGCTCCTGCAGCTCGTCCATGCTGATGCGGCCCTCGGCGCAGTGCTCCCGCAGGCTCTCCGCCACCCGGTCGCGGTCGGCGTCCGACGCCCGGATGTCAGGGTTCGGCGCCATCGCTACCTCCGCTCCTCAGGACGTGACGTTTCCTTCATTCTCCGCGACGCGGAGCCTTTCCAGCCACTCCCGGCCCTCGTCAAGGGCGGTGAGGACGCGCGGGCCGTCCTCCGTCACCGCGAACGTGTGCTCGAAATGCGCCGAGACGCTGCGGTCGACGCTGACGACCGTCCAGCCGTCGTCCAGCTCGGCGGTGTCCTTGGCGCCGAGGTTGACCATCGGCTCGACCGCGAAGCACATCCCCGGCCGCAGCACGGGCCCGTGCCCTGCCGGGCCGTGGTTCGGGATCAGCGGGTCCATGTGCATCTCGGTCCCGATGCCGTGCCCGCCGTACCCCTCAACGATGCCGTAGGGGCCCTGAGAGCGGATGTAAGCCTCGATCGCGTGCGACATGTCCGAGAGTCTGGCCCCGGCGGTTCCGGCCGCCAGGCCGTGCCACAGGGACGCCTCGGTCACCTCCAGGAGCCGCCGCCGCTCGGCGGTGATCTCCCCCACCGGGACGGTGATCGCCGCGTCGCCGTGCCAGCCCTCGACGATCGCCCCGCAGTCGATGGAGATGACGTCGCCGTCCCGCAGCACCTTGTCCGGGCGCGGGATGCCGTGGACGATCTCCTCGTTGATCGACGCGCAGATCGTCCCGGTGAAGCCGTAGTAGCCCTTGAAGGACGGGACGCCGCCGTTGTCGCGGATGTGCCGCTCGGCCAGCGTGTCGAGGTCGAGGGTGCTGATCCCGGGTTTCACGGCGTCGCGCAGGAGCTCCAGCGTGCGGCCGACCAGCAGGCCCGCCGCACGCATCAGCTCGATCTGCTCCGCGGTCTTCATCTGGATCGCGGGCTTGCGGCCTCTGAACATGTCCCGTCAGTCTTCGAGCGGGCGGAGCGCCGACAGCGCGCGCTTCGTGACCTCTTCGACAGGCCCGGTGGCGTCGATGCCGACGAGGATGCCCTCGTCCGCGTAGAACTGCACCAGCGGCGCCGTGTCGTGCTGGTACACCTCCAGGCGATGCATGACGACCTCTTCCTTGTCGTCGTCGCGCTGGAACAGGTGCCCGCCGCAGTCGTCGCAGATGTCGTCCTGCTTGTCGTCGAAGTCGACGTGCCAGATCCGGCCGCAGCGGTCACACGTGCGGCGGCCGGAGAGGCGGCGGACGACCTCGTCCTCGTCCACGACCAGTTCGAGGACGATGTCGAGGCGGGTGCTCCACTCGGCGAGGATCTTCTTCAGCGTCTCCGCCTGCGGGACGTTGCGGGGGAAGCCGTCCAGCAGGAACCCGTCGCGGGCGTCGTCCTCGCCGAGCCGGTCGCGGACCATGGCGATCGTGACCTCGTCCGGGACGAGGTCGCCGCGGTCCATGTACTGCTTCGCCTGCCGGCCGAGCTCCGTGCCCCCGCTCACGTTGGCGCGGAAGATGTCACCTGTCGAGATCTTCGGGACGGACAGATGAGACGCGATGAACTGGGCCTGTGTCCCCTTGCCCGCACCCGGGGGGCCCACCAGGACGATACGCACTACCGGAGGAAGCCCTCGTAGTTGCGCTGCTGGAGCTGACTCTCGATCTGCTTCACGGTATCCAGTCCGACGCCGACGATGATGAGGATGCTCGTGCCGCCGAAGGGGAAGTCCTGGCTCGCGTTCAGGAGTGCGAACGCGACCATCGGGATCAGCGACACCAGCCCCAGGTACAGCGCACCGGGTGTGGTGATCCGAGTCAGCACGAAGTCGAGGTATTCGGCGGTCGGCCGACCAGGACGGATACCTGGGATGAATCCACCATACTTCTTCATGTTGTCGGCCACTTCAGTGGGGTTGAACGTGATCGCCACGTAGAAGTAGGTGAAGAAGATGATGAAGACGAAGAAGATCGCCATGTGCCAGGCGTTGTCCTGCTGGAGGTAGGGCTGGACCTTCTGCAGCCACTTCGTGTTCGGCCACAGCTGGGTCGCCAGCACCGGTAGGTAGAGCAGCGACGACGCGAAGATGATCGGGATGATGCCGGCCTGGTTGACCTTCAGCGGGATGTAGGTCGAGGTGCCGCCGTACATGCGCCGTCCGACCATCCGCTTGGCGTACTGGACGGGGATCCGGCGCTGCGCCTGCTCGACGAACACGACGCCCGCCATGATCGCGAGGCCGACGATGAGGACCAGGGCGAAGACGAAGCCGTTCTTGGACTTGTAGATGCTCCAGAACTGGGCGGGGAACACCGCGACGACCTGGGTGAAGATCAGGATCGACATGCCGTTGCCGACGCCGCGGTCGGTGACCAGCTCGCCCAGCCACATGATGACCGTCGTGCCCGCCACCATGCAGATCACCATGGTGATGATCGGGAAGATGCCGGTGTCGTAGAGGATGTCGCCGCTGCCGGACACGCTCTGGAAGAGCTGCCCGGTGCTCGCCATCGCGACGATGCCGGTCGCCTGGAGGATCGCGAGCCCGACCGTCAGGTAGCGGGTGTACTGGGTGATCTTCGTGGTGCCCGCCTGGCCCTCCTTCTTCAGGGCCTCAAGCCGCGGGATCACCACCGTGAGCAACTGAAGGATGATGCTCGCCGTGATGTACGGCATGATGCCCAGCGCGAAGATCGAGAGCTTCAGCAGCGCCCCGCCGCTGAACAGGTCGACGAGCCCGTAGAGCTGGTTGCTCTTCTTGGCCGCGTCCGCGGTCTCCTTCAACACCTCCACGTTGACGTTCGGCGTCGGCATGATCGAACCGAGCCGGAACACCAAGATCATGAACAGCGTGAAGAACAGTTTCTTACGCAGGTCAGGCGTACGAAAAGCCCGTGCGAACGCGGTCAGCACCATTCCTCCTGCGTGACTGGCGAGTTCATGGCCGCCGAGGGCCGGTTAACAAACTCCATGAGTTCGGGCGGAGGATACCGGGTGAGAGGTGGGAGTGTGCAATCTCACGCGAACACCTTCGCCGCAGTGACTCTAACAGCAGATGCGACCGGGGCCGCCCCACGCGACCCCGCGGCCTCTCGGCCCCGGGGGTCTCGCGAGCGCGGCCCCGGCATCGGAAGTGATCCTTTTTACAGCTCGTCGGCGGTTCCACCGGCCGCGGCGATCTTCTCCTTCGCGGATCCGGAAAAAGCGTGAGCCTTCACCCGAACCGCGACAGAGATCTCGCCGGTGCCGAGGACCTTGACCGGACGGCCGCGGCGCACCGCGCCCCGGGCCGCCAGGTCGTCCGCCGTGACGTCGCCGCCCTCGGGGTAGAGCGCGGCGAGCTTGTCCAGGTTTACGACCTGGTACTCGACCCGGTTCGGGTTCTTGAAGCCCTTCAGCTTCGGAACCCGGCGGATCAGCGGCATCTGGCCGCCCTCGAAGCCGACGGGCACGGTGCCGCGGGCCTTCGTGCCCTTGGTGCCGCGTCCCGCCGTCTTGCCCTTGGACGCCTCGCCGCGGCCCTTGCGGGTCTTCTTGCGGTTGGCGCCGGGAGCCGGACGCAGGTCGTGCACCTTCAGCGGAGTGCCCTCCGCCTCCGGGGCGTCCTGCTTGGAGAGATCAGCCATCTCAGTCGACCTCCTCGACGGTGACGAGGTGCGCCACCGTCCGGATCATGCCGAGCACCTCGGGGCGGTCCTCGCGGACCACGCTCTGCCCGATCTTCTTCAGGCCGAGGGTGCGCAGCGTGTCACGCTGGTTCTGCTTCTCGCTGATCACGGACTTCGTCTGCGTGATCCTGAGCTGGCTCATGACGCCGCCGCCTCCGCCCTGGGCTCGCTGCCCGCGGCGCGGGCCCGCAGCATCGCGGCCGGGGCGACGTCCTCGATCGGCAGGCCGCGCTTGGCCGCGATCTCCTCCGGACGCTTCAGCGCCTTCAGCCCCGCGATCGTCGCGTGCACGATGTTGATCGCGTTGTCGCTGCCCAGCGACTTGCTCAGCACGTCGTGGATGCCCGCGCACTCCAGCACCGCGCGCACCGGGCCACCCGCGATCACGCCGGTGCCGGGGCTCGCCGGACGCAGCAGGACCTCGCCCGCCGCGTCCCGCGCCTGCACCAGGTGCGGGATGGTGCCCTGGATCCGCGGCACCTTGAAGAAGTGCTTCTTGGCCTCCTCGACGCCCTTGGCGATCGCCGCGGGCACCTCCTTGGCCTTGCCGTAGCCGACGCCGACGGTGCCGTTTCCGTCACCGACGATCACCAGGGCGGTGAAGCTGAAGCGACGCCCGCCCTTGACGACCTTGGCGACACGGTTGATCGCCACGACCTTCTCGATGTACGACTGGCCCTTGTCGGCGCCACCGCGGCGGTCGTCGCGGCGGTCGCGACGGTCGCCACCCTGACCGCCTCCACGCCTCTGCGCTGCCATCAGTGGTTCCTCTCGTTCATCAGCGACGCGCGCGAAGCACGTCCCTTGATGGTGGTGGGTGGGGGCTGGTGGACGGTCATCAGAGCTTCAGGCCCCCCTCGCGGGCGCCGTCCGCTACGGCGGCGATGCGCCCGTGGTACTTGTTGCCGCCGCGGTCGAACACGACCGCCGACACGCCGGCCCGCTTCGCCCGCTCGGCGACGAGCTCGCCGACCTTGCGGGACTTCGCGGTCTTGTCGCCGGAGTCGGCGCGCAGGTCGGCCTCCATCGTCGACGCGCTGGCCAGCGTGTGGCCCTTGTCGTCGTCGATGACCTGGACGAACACGTGCCGGGTGGACCGGGTCACGACCAGGCGGGGACGCTCGGCGGTGCCGAGGACCCTCTTGCGGACCCGCAGGTGCCGGCGCTTGCGGGACTTGGCCCGCGCCGACGTGGCCTTGCCGGCCAGGGTCTTCGTGCCTGCCATGACTACTTACCAGCCTTTCCGACCTTGCGGCGGATCTGCTCGCCCTCGTACCGCACGCCCTTGCCCTTGTACGGGTCGGGCTTGCGCAGCTTGCGGATGTTCGCGGCGACCTCGCCGACCTTCTGCTTGTCGATGCCCTCGACGACGAGCTGGGTCGGCCGCTCCACCGTGAAGTTGATGCCCTCGGGCGGCTCGACGACGATCGGGTGGCTGTACCCGAGCGAGAACTCCAGGTTCTTGCCCTTGGCCACCACGCGGTAACCGACGCCCTGGATCACCAGGGTCTTCTTGTAGCCCTCGGTCACGCCGACGACCATGTTGTTGATCAGCGTCCGGGTGAGCCCGTGCAGGCCCCGGACCTTGTTGAGGTCGTTCGGCCGGGTGACGACGATCGAGCCGTCCTCCTGCTTGACCTCGATGGGGTCGGCGACGGTGTGCGACAGCGTGCCCTTCGGCCCCTTGACGACGACCTCACGGCCGTCGAGGGTGACCTCGACACCGCCGGGCACGGTGATGGGGCTGCGTCCGATTCGAGACATTGGTCAGAACCCCCTCACCACACGTAGGCGAGGACTTCGCCGCCCACGCCGCGCTTGCCCGCCTGCCGGTCCGTCATCAGCCCGGAGGACGTCGAGATGATCGCGACGCCCAGGCCGCCGAGGACCTTCGGCAGGTTGTCCTTCTTCGCGTACACGCGCAGACCCGGCTTCGAGACGCGCTTGATGCCGGCGATCGAACGCTCCCGGGTCGGCCCGAACTTGAGCTCGATCATGAGCTCCTTGCCGACCTTGGCGTCCTGCACGCTCCAGCCCGAGATGTAGCCCTCCTGCTGGAGGATCTCGGCGATGTGCGCCTTGATCTTCGAGTACGGCATCGCCACGGAGTCGTGGTAAGCCGAATTCGCGTTCCGCAGACGCGTCAGCATGTCTGCGATCGGGTCGGTCATCGTCATGGCCTACTGGCCCTCCCTCGCCACGGTTTCCTCGGTCCGCTCGGCCCGTGGACCTTTGGCGCGGTCATGGGCATCCGGTGCCGGATGCCCGGTCGGTCATTACTGGCCGGTGCCGCGTCCCGGGGGCTGCGCCGCGCGGCACGGCCCCGGGACGGCGGTTCACCAGCTCGACTTCGTGATGCCGGGCAGCTCGCCGCGGTGCGCCATCTCCCGGAAGCAGATCCGGCACAGGCCGAACTTCCGGTAGACGGAACGCGGACGGCCGCAGCGCGAGCATCGAGTGTACGCGCGCACGCCGAACTTCGGCTTCCGCGCGGCCTTGGCGATCATCGACTTCTTCGCCATGCGCTCAGTTCTCCTTGAAGGGGAAGCCCAGGTGCTTGAGCAGCGCCCGGCCCTCCTCGTCGGTCTTCGCGGTCGTGACGACCGTGATGTCCATGCCCCGCTGCCGGTCGACCTTGTCGGGGTCCACCTCGTGGAACATGACCTGCTCGGTCAGCCCGAACGTGTAGTTGCCGTTGCCGTCGAACTGCTTCGGCGACAGGCCGCGGAAGTCGCGGATGCGGGGCAGCGCCGTGGCGAGCAGCCGGTCGAGGAACTCCCACATGCGGTCGCCGCGCAGCGTCGCGTGCGCGCCGATCGGCATGCCCTCGCGCAGCTTGAACTGCGCGATGGACTTGCGGGCCCGGTTCACGGCCGGCTTCTGGCCGGTGATCAGCGACAGGTCGCGGATCGCGCCCTCGATGAGCTTGGCGTCCTTCGCCGCGTCGCCGACGCCCATGTTGACCACGATCTTGGTCAGCGTGGGGATCTGCATCACGTTGGCGTAGCCGAACTGCTCGCGCATCGCGCCCGCGATCTCCTCGCGGTAGCGGACCTTGAGCCTCGGCGTCGGGACGGGACGCTCGGTCACGGTCTCAGTCATCGGAAGCGGGCTCCTTCGCGGCCTCGGCGGCCTCGTCGCCGTCGGCCGCCGCGGCGGGCTCTTCCGCCTTCGCGGACTTGGCGGACGACTTGGCCTTGCTCGCCTTGCCGGACGACTTGGCCCGGCTCTTGTGCGGACGCGTGACCCGGACCTTGTTGCCGTCCTCGTCGAACTCGTAGCCGATCCGGACCGGCACGCCGTTCTCGGCCAGCGCGACGTTGCTGACGTGCAGCGGCGCCTCGACCGTGACGCGGCCGCTCTCCTTGCCGGCCCGCTGCTGGTCGGCCTTGATGTTCTTGGTGATGAGGTTGACGCCCTCGACGACGACCCGGTCCTCGCGCGGGATGACGCGCAGGACCTTGCCGGTCGCGCCCCGGTCCTTGCCGGCCAGGACGATCACCTCGTCGCCCTTGCGGATCTTCATCAGAGCACCTCCGGCGCGAGCGAGATGATGCGCATGAACTTCTTCTCGCGCAGTTCGCGGCCCACCGGGCCGAAGATTCGGGTGCCCCGGGGGTCTCCGCCGTCCTTGATCAGGACGGCGGCGTTCTCGTCGAAGCGGATGTAGGAGCCGTCCGGACGCCGGCGCTCCTTGCGGGTGCGCACGACGACCGCCTTGACGACGTCACCCTTCTTCACGCCCGCGCCGGGAAGGGCGTCCTTCACCGTCGCGACGATGATGTCGCCGACTCCCGCGTAGCGCCGACCCGAGCCGCCGAGAACGCGGATGCAAAGGATCTCCTTGGCACCCGTGTTGTCGGCGACTTTGAGTCGCGACTCCTGCTGGATCACGTTGACTCCTGTTCGTCACACCGGTTCTGATCGCGTTGGCTCACGGCCGCGGGCGATCAGCCTGGTGGAACCGGTAATTACTTGGCCTTCTCAAGGATCTCGACCACGCGCCACCGCTTGGTGGCGGACAGCGGCCGGGTCTCCATGAGACGGACGCGGTCGCCGACGCCACACTCGTTGGCCTCGTCGTGCGCCTTGTAGTTCTTCGTGCGGCGGATCACCTTGTGGTACTTCGCGTGCTTCACACGGTCCTCGACGGACACGACGACGGTCTTGTCCATCTTGTCGCTGACCACGAGGCCCTCAAGGATCTTGCGGCTGCTCCGCGCCGCGGTCTGCTGCTCGGTCATTCGCTCTCCTCGGCGTCCTCGGCCGTGACGATGCCGAGCTCGCGCTCCTGCATCACCGTGTAGATGCGGGCGATCTCCTTCTTCACGGCGCGCAGCCGCCCGTGGCTCTCAAGCTGGCCGGTGGCGGCCTGGAAGCGCAGGTTGAACAGCTCCTCCTTCGCCTCCTTCAGCTTGGTGACCAGGACGTCCTGGGGCTCGGTCCGCAGGTCGTCGGCGGTAAGACCCTTGGCCATCAGGACTCACCCACCTCTCGCTTCACGATCTTGCACTTCATCGGCAGCTTGTGGATCGCGCGCGTGAGGGCCTCCCGAGCGACCTGCTCGTTCGGGTAGGAGATCTCGAACAGCACGCGGCCCGGCTTGATGTTGGCCACCCACCACTCGACCGAGCCCTTGCCGGAGCCCATGCGGGTCTCGGCGGGCTTCTTGGTCAGCGGACGGTCCGGGAAGATGTTGATCCACACCTTGCCGCCGCGCTTGATGTGGCGGGTCATCGCGATACGCGCGGCCTCGATCTGCCGGTTGGTCACGTACGCGCTCTCGATGGCCTGGATGCCGTACTCGCCGAAAGCCACCCGCGTGCCGCCCTTGGCCATGCCACGGCGCTTCGGGTGGTGCTGCTTGCGGTGCTTGACCTTGCGAGGGATCAGCATCGGTTACTCAGCTCCCCTCACCCTGCGGAGCAGCCTCGGCCGCCGGGGCCTGCTGCTCGGAACCCTGCTGCTGCTTCTGCTCGCCGCCGCCGCGGCCACCGCGCTCACCGCGCTCGCCGCCGCCGCCACGGCCACCGCGACCGCCACGGCCGCCGCCGCCGCGGCGCTCGCCGCGCCGCTCCCGGCCGCCGCCGCCCGCGGCGCGCTGCTGCGCGGCCTGCTGCTCCCGCTCGGCGCGGGTCTGCGCGGCCTCGCCCTTGTAGATCCACACCTTGACGCCGATGCGGCCGAACGTCGTCCGGGCCTCGTAGAAGCCGTAGTCGATGTCGGCGCGCAGCGTGTGCAGCGGGACCTGGCCCTCGCGGTAGAACTCCGACCGCGACATCTCGGCGCCGCCGAGGCGGCCGCCGCACTGCACCTTGATGCCCTTGGCGCCCGACTTCATCGCGGACTGGATCGCCTTGCGCATGGCGCGGCGGAACGCGACGCGGCTGGACAGCTGCTCGGCCACGCCCTGCGCGACGAGCTGCGCGTCGATCTCGGGGTTCTTGACCTCAAGGATGTTCAGCCGGACCTGCTTGCCGGTCAGCTTCTCCAGGTCGCCGCGCAGGCGCTCGGCCTCCGCGCCGCGGCGGCCGATGACGATGCCCGGCCGGGCGGTGTGGATGTTGACCTCGACGCGGTCACGGGTGCGCTCGATCTCCACCTTGGAGATGCCCGCCCGGTCCATGCCCTTCTGCAGCATGCGCCGGATCTGGACGTCTTCCTTGACGTAGTCCTTGTAGAGCTTGTCGGCGAACCACACGCTCTTGTGGTCGGTGGTGATGCCGAGCCGGAACCCGTGCGGGTTGATCTTCTGACCCACTAGCGGGCCCTCCTCGTCTTCCGACCGCCACCGGACGCGGAGGCGGCTTCGTCCCGCGACTCCACGACAACGGTGATGTGGCTCGTGCGCTTGTTGATGCGGTAAGCCCGGCCCTGGGCGCGGGGACGGAACCGCTTGAGCGTCGGTCCCTCGTCCACCCACGCGCGGCTCACGACGAGCGTGTCCGAGTCGAGCTTGAAGTTGTGCTCGGCGTTGGCGATGGCGCTCGCCAGCACCTTGCCCACCGGCTCACTCGCTGCCTGGGGGGCGAACCGCAGCACCGCCTGAGCCTCCGCGGCGGAAAGGCCGCGGATGAGGTCCACCACGCGGCGGGCCTTCCTGGGCGTGACGCGGATGAACCGCGCCTGGGCCCTGGCTTCCATCGCTGTTCCCTCTCTGCTCTGCCTGGTCAGCCGCGACGGCTGCGGCGGTCTTCCTTGACGTGGCTGCGGAACGTCCGCGTCGGCGCGAACTCGCCGAGCTTGTGCCCCACCATGGCGTCGGTGATGAACACCGGGACGTGCTTGCGGCCGTCGTGCACGGCGATCGTGTGACCGATCATGTCCGGCACGATCATGGAGCGCCGCGACCACGTCTTGATGACGTTCTTGGTCCCCTTCTCGTTCTGGGCGTCCACCTTCTTCATGAGGTGGTCGTCCACGAAGGGGCCCTTCTTGAGGCTACGTGGCATGACGAGCGTCTCCTACCGCTTCTTCTTGCTGCGACGACGGACGATGAGCCGGTCGCTCGGCTTGTTCGCCTTGCGGGTGCGGCCTTCCTTCTTGCCGGCCGGGTTCACCGGGTGCCGACCACCGGAGGTCTTGCCCTCACCACCACCGTGCGGGTGGTCGATCGGGTTCATGGCCACACCGCGGACGGTCGGGCGCTTGCCCTTCCACCGCATGCGTCCGGCCTTGCCCCAGTTGATGTTGGACTGCTCGGCGTTGCCGACCTCGCCGACCGTCGCGCGGCAGCGCACGTCCACCATCCGCATCTCGCCGGACGGCATGCGCAGCGTCGCGTACTTGCCTTCCTTGGCCAGCAGCTGGACGCCCGCGCCCGCGCTGCGGGCGATCTTGGCGCCGCCGCCGGGCCGCAGCTCGATGGCGTGGATGACCGTACCGGTCGGGATGTTGCGCAGCGGCAGGCAGTTGCCCGGCTTGATGTCCGCGCTCGGCCCGTTCTCCACCCGGTCGCCCTGCTTGAGGCCGCGGGGGGCGAGGATGTAGCGCTTCTCGCCGTCCACGTAGTGCAGCAGCGCGATCCGCGCGGTGCGGTTCGGGTCGTACTCGATGTGCGCGACCTTCGCCGGGACGCCGTCCTTGTCGTGCCGGCGGAAGTCGATCACGCGGTAGGCGCGCTTGTGCCCGCCGCCCTGGTGCCGGGTCGTGATGCGGCCGTGGTTGTTGCGGCCGCCCTTCTTGGGGAGCGGACGCAGCAGCGACTTCTCCGGCTCGCTGCGCGTGATCTCGACGAAGTCGGCCACGCTGGAGCCGCGACGCCCGGGAGTCGTCGGCTTGTAGTTACGGATGCCCATCTTTTTCGTTCATCCCTTGTCAGTCTTCGGGACGACCCGGCTTGTTAGGCCGTGCCGCCGAAGATGTCGATCCGCTCGCCCTCGGCCAGGCTGACGATGGCGCGCTTGGTGTCCTTGCGCTTGCCGTAGCCGAACCGGGTGCGCTTGCGCTTGCCCTGCCGGTTGAGGGTGTTCACGTTCGTCACCTTGACGCCGAACACCTTCTCGACCGCCTGCTTGATCTGGGTCTTGTTGGCGTCCGGGCGCACGATGAACGTGTACTTGTTCTCGTCCAGCAGCCCGTAGCTCTTCTCCGAGACGACCGGCGCGATGATGATGTCGCGGGGGTCGGCGATCTTGTTCATTCGACCCTCCTTACTTCTTCGCCGCGCGCGAGATGAACTCGTCGTACGCCGTCTTCGTGAAGACGACGTCGTCGTTCACCAGCACGTCGTAGGTGTTGAGCTGGTCGGAGACGAGCACGTGCACGCTCGGCTCGTTGCGCAGGCTCTTCCAGGTCACGTCGTCCTCGCGGTCCAGGACCACGAGCACGCGCTTGGCCTCGGTGACCTCGCGCAGGGCCTTCAGCGCCGCCTTCGTCTTCGGGGTGTCGCCCTCGACCAGGCCGTCGACCACGTGCACGCGGCCGTACCGGGCGCGGTCGGACAGCGCGCCGCGCAGCGCGGCGGCCTTCATCTTCTTCGGCGTCCGCTGCGAGTAGTCGCGCGGCTGCGGGCCGTGGACGGCGCCGCCGCCCGCGAACTGGGGCGCGCGGGTCGAGCCCTGGCGGGCGCGTCCGGTGCCCTTCTGCCGGTACGGCTTCTTGCCGCCGCCGCGCACGTCGCCGCGCGTCTTCGTGGCGTGCGTGCCCTGCCGGGCCGCGGCCAGCTGGGCCACCACGACCTGGTGGATCAGCGGCACGCTGGTCTTCGCGTCGAAGACCTCCGCGGGCAGGTCGATGTCGAGCTTCGTCGTCACTTGCCCGTCCCCTTCACTGCGTCGCGGACCAGCACCACGCCGCCGTTGGGACCGGGAACCGCGCCCTTGATCAGCAGCAGGTTCTTCTCCGCGTCGACGGCGTGGACGGTCAGGTTCTGCACGGTGGTGCGGGCGTTGCCGTGCCGTCCCGCCATGCGGAGGCCCTTGAAGACGCGACCGGGGGTCGCGCAGCCGCCGATCGACCCCGGGGAGCGGTGCTTGCGCTGGGTGCCGTGCGAGGCGCCGAGGCCCTTGAACCCGTGGCGCTTCATGACACCCGCGGTGCCCTTGCCCTTGCTCGTGCCGGTCACGTCGATCTTCTGGCCGGCCTCGAAGACGCTGGCGGTGATCTCCTGGCCGAGTTCGTACCCGGTGGTGTCGTCCGCCCGCAGTTCGACGAGGTAGCGGCGCGGCGTCACGCCGGCCTTCTCGAAGTGACCCGTGCGCGGCTTGTTCACCTTGCGCGGGTCGATCTGCCCGAACCCGATCTGGACGGCGCTGTAGCCGTCCTTCTCCTGGCTCTTGAGCTGGGTCACGACACACGGCCCGGCCTGGACGACGGTCACCGGGACGATCCGGCCCTCATCGTCGAAGACCTGGGTCATGCCGAGCTTCTCGCCCAGGACGCCCTTCCTCTGCGTACTCATTGTCGGTGCGTCCCTCAGAGCTTGATCTCGATGTCAACGCCGGCCGGAAGGTCGAGCCGCATCAGCGAGTCGACCGTCTTGGGCGTCGGGTCGATGATGTCGATCAACCGCTTGTGCGTGCGCATCTCGAAGTGCTCGCGGCTGTCCTTGTACTTGTGCGGCGAGCGGATGACGCAGTACACGTTCTTCTCGGTCGGCAGCGGCACCGGGCCCGCGACCTTGGCGCCCGTCCGCGTCACCGTCTCAACGATCTTCTTCGCGGAGGTGTCGATGACCTCGTGGTCGTAGGCCTTGAGCCGGATGCGGATCTTCTGTCCCGCCATGGTGGCCTCGGTGTCCTTTGCTGTAGTGCCGCTGTTTACTTCGGTTCATGGAAGCGGCGGCCCGGCGTTGGCGGCCGGGCCGCCGCTCTCATGAGGGGTGTTACTTGATGACCTTGGTGACGCGACCGGAGCCGACCGTCCGGCCACCCTCGCGGATGGCGAACTTCAGGCCCTCCTCCATGGCGACGGGCTGGATCAGCTCGACGCGCATCTCGGTGTTGTCGCTCGGCATGACCATCTCGGTGCCCTCGGGGAGGTTCACCACGCCGGTGACGTCCGTGGTCCGGAAGTAGAACTGCGGACGGTAGTTGTTGAAGAACGGCGTGTGGCGGCCGCCCTCGTCCTTGGACAGGATGTAGACCTGAGCCTCGAACTCGGTGTGCGGGGTCGTGGTGCCCGGCTTGATGACACACTGGCCGCGCTCCACCTCCTCGCGCTTGACACCGCGCAGCAGCAGGCCGACGTTGTCGCCCGCCTGGCCCTGGTCGAGCAGCTTGCGGAACATCTCGACGCCGGTGACGGTGGTCGTCGTCTTCTCCGGCTTGATGCCGATGATGTCGACGGTCTCGTTGACGTTCACGACGCCGCGCTCGACGCGGCCGGTCACGACGGTGCCGCGGCCGGTGATCGAGAAGACGTCCTCGATCGGCATCAGGAACGGCTTGTCGACGTCGCGGACCGGCTCCGGCACGTTCTCGTCGACGGCGTCCATGAGCTCGCCGATCGAGGCGGCCCACTTCTCGTCGCCCTGCAGGGCCTGGAACGCGGAGACGCGGATGACCGGGACGTCGTCGCCCGGGAACTCGTACTCGGTGAGCAGCTCGCGGACCTCAAGCTCGACGAGCTCCAGGATCTCCTCGTCGTCCACCATGTCGCACTTGTTCAGCGCGACGACGATGTAGGGGACGCCGACCTGGCGGGCCAGGAGCACGTGCTCCTTGGTCTGCGGCATCGGGCCGTCGGTGGCGGCGACCACCAGGATCGCGCCGTCCATCTGCGCGGCGCCGGTGATCATGTTCTTGATGTAGTCGGCGTGCCCCGGGCAGTCGACGTGCGCGTAGTGCCGGGCCTCGGTCTGGTACTCGACGTGCGCGATCGAAATGGTGATGCCGCGCTCGCGCTCCTCCGGCGCCTTGTCGATCTCGTCGAACGGCGTGAAGGGGTTGAGGTCCGGGTACTTGTCGTGGAGCACCTTGGTGATCGCCGCGGTAAGCGTGGTCTTACCGTGGTCGATGTGTCCGATGGTGCCGATGTTCACGTGCGGCTTGGTCCGCTCGAACTTGGCCTTCGCCACTGGTTGCTCCTTGTTGCGATCCTCGGCCGCCTTGACGACCGCTTCGATGTAGGTCTGGTGATCTGACTACGGCCTAGCCAGGGCTTTGGCTATTCGCCCCGCGCCTTGGCGATGATCTCCTGCGCGACGTTCCCCGGAACCTCGGCGTAGGAGTCGAACTGCATCGTGAAGACAGCCCGGCCCTGGGTCTTGCTGCGCAGATCACCCACGTAGCCGAACATCTCGGACAGGGGCACGAGCGCCTTGATGACGCGCATGCCGTGCCGCTCGTCCATGGACTGGACCTGACCGCGGCGGCTGTTGAGGTCGCCGATCACATCGCCCATGTTGTCCTCGGGCGTGGTGACCTCGACGGACATCATCGGCTCCAGCAGCGTGGGGGTCGCCCGGCGGGCGGCCTCCTTGAACGCCATGGAACCGGCGACCTTGAACGCCATTTCCGACGAGTCGACCTCGTGGTAGGCGCCGTCCTGCAGAGTGACCTTGACGCCCACCATCGGGTAGCCGGCGAGGACACCGAACTCGGCGGCCTCCTGGCAGCCCGCGTCGACCGACGGGATGTACTCCCGCGGGATGCGGCCACCGGTGACCTTGTTCTCGAACTCGTAGCCGTCCGACCCGCCGCCGAGCGGCTCCAGGTCGATGATCACGCGGCCGAACTGGCCGGAGCCACCCGTCTGCTTCTTGTGGGTGTACTCGACCTTCTCGACCTTCTTCGTGATCGTCTCGCGGTAGGCGACCTGCGGCCGGCCGACGTTGGCGTCGACCTTGAACTCGCGCTTCATCCGGTCGACGAGGATCTCCAGGTGGAGCTCGCCCATGCCGGAGATCACGGTCTGCCCGGTCTCCTCGTCCGTGCGGACCTGGAAGGACGGGTCCTCCTCGGCGAGCCGCTGGATGGCGGTGCCGAGCTTCTGCTGGTCGGCCTTGGTCTTCGGCTCGATCGCGACGTGGATGACCGGCGCCGGGAAGTTCATCGACTCAAGGACGATCGGGTCCTTGTCGTCGCAGAGCGTCTCACCGGTGGTGGTCTGCTTGAGGCCCATGACCGCGACGATGTCGCCCGCGCCCGCGCGCTCGATCTCGGTGCGCTTGTTGGCGTGCATCCGGTAGATCTTGCCGATGCGCTCCTTGCGCTCCTTGACGGAGTTCATCACGCTCGCGCCGGACTCCATGACGCCCGAGTAGACGCGCACGAAGGTCAGCTTGCCGAGGTGCGGGTCGCTCATGATCTTGAACGCCAGCGCGGAGAACGGCTCCTCCTCGCTCGGCTTGCGGGAGAGCACCTTCTCCTCGTCGCGGACGGCGTGGCCCTCGATGGCCTCGACGTCCAGCGGCGACGGCAGGTAGCGGACGATCGCGTCCAGCAGCGGCTGCACGCCCTTGTTCTTGAAGGCCGTGCCGCACAGCACCGGAGTGAGCTTCGCGGCGATCGTCGCGCGGCGGATGCCCGCGTGGAGCTGCTCCGCGGTGGGCTCGTCGCCCTCCAGGTACAGCTCCATGATCTCGTCGTCGTTCTCGGCGAGGGTCTCGACCAGCTTGTCGTGCCACTCGCGGGCGGCCTCGACGTGCGTCTCGGGGATGTCGAGCGTGTCGTACATCTCGCCGAGCTTGGCCTCCTCGTTCCAGACGAGGGCCTTCATCGTGACGAGGTCGATCACGCCCTTGAAGTCGGCCTCGGCGCCGATCGGAAGCTGCAGCGCGAGCGGCGTCGCGTTGAGACGGTTCTCGATCATGTCGACGCAGCGGTGGAACTCCGCGCCGACCCGGTCGAGCTTGTTGACGAAGCACATGCGCGGCACGCCGTACCGGTCGGCCTGCCGCCACACCGTCTCGGACTGGGGCTCCACCCCGGCGACCCCGTCGAACACCGCGACAGCGCCGTCGAGCACCCGCAGGTTGCGCTCCACCTCGACGGTGAAGTCGACGTGACCCGGGGTGTCGATGATGTTGATCGTGTGCTTGACCTCGTCGACGGGCCACTCGCAGGTGGTGGCGGCGGAGGTGATGGTGATCCCCCGCTCCTGCTCCTGCTCCATCCAGTCCATGGTGGCGGCGCCGTCGTGGACCTCGCCGATCTTGTAGCTCATCCCCGTGTAGTACAGGATGCGCTCGGTCGTCGTGGTCTTGCCCGCGTCGATATGGGCCATGATCCCGATGTTGCGGACCTTGGCTAGGTCTACACCGGTTTTGGTAGCCACTTTCGTCCTCGCGTCGTCTCGTCGTTGCAGTTCGCCGGGGTTACCAGCGGTAGTGGGCGAATGCCTTGTTGGACTCCGCCATCTTGTGGGTGTCCTCGCGCTTCTTCACCGACGCGCCGAGGCCGTTGCTCGCGTCGAGCAGCTCGTTCATCAGCCGCTCGGTCATGGTCTTCTCGCGGCGCTGCCGGGCGTAGAGCACCAGCCAGCGCAGGGCGAGCGTGGTGCTGCGGGCCGGCCGCACCTCGACGGGGACCTGGTAGGTCGCGCCGCCGACGCGGCGGCTGCGGACCTCCAGGGTGGGCTTGACGTTGTCGAGCGCGCGCTTCAGCGTGACGACCGGGTCGTTGCCGGTCTTCTCGCGGGCGCCCTCCAGGGCGTCGTAGACGATGGTCTGCGCGATGGAGCGCTTACCGTCCAGGAGAACCTTGTTGATGAGCGCGGTGACGAGCGGCGAGTTGTACACCGGGTCAGCGATCAGCTGGCGCTTGCCAGCGGGGCCCTTGCGCGGCATCAGCCCTTCTCCTTCTTCGCGCCGTAGTGGCTGCGGCCTTGCTTGCGGTTCCGGACGCCCTGGGTGTCCAGCGTGCCGCGAATGATCTTGTACCGAACGCCCGGGAGGTCCTTCACACGGCCGCCGCGGACGAGCACGATCGAGTGCTCCTGCAGGTTGTGGCCGACGCCGGGGATGTAGGCCGTGACCTCGATCCCGCTCGACAGCCGGACACGGGCGACCTTGCGAAGCGCCGAGTTCGGCTTCTTGGGCGTCGTCGTGTAGACGCGCGTGCAGACACCCCGGCGCTGGGGGCTGCCCTTGAGCGCGGGCGTCTTGTTCTTGGTCACCTTGTCCTGGCGGCCCTTGCGGACCAGCTGCTGGATCGTGGGCACCGCGTCTCCGTCTTCCTCGTACCGAGCCGGTAAGTCTTATTGCTGCAATCACCACCTCAGGCGAGGCTGTGACCTGCCGGTTTCCCGACCTCTCCGACCCACGCGGTCGGGCGTGTCGCCGCCCCACGGAAATACACCCGCGAGATTCCGACACAGACCGCCCGGCCCGTAGCAGGGCCGAATCAAGCCGGGGAGTCGAGCCCCTTTCGCCCCGCGCGGCCGACGGCCCGAGAACACTCGCGGCCACCGTGCCCGCCGAAGGCGGAACGGACTCATCCGATGCGGCGCTGGAGCCGGACCTGACGGCCTCGCCGACGCGCACGCACAGCGGCCCGCACACAGCGGGCACAAGTGAGAAGGTTACCGAGCCCCGAGCCAAAGTGCAAAATCCAGAACGCACTACCGCGCGGGCGCCTTCCGGCGCAAGCCCGCGGGCCCGGTGGGTCGGTCGAGAGGTCGCGGGAGGCGCTTCCTCCCTTGACGGTGAACGGCCTGGTGCCGACGGATGTTCCCGAAGGAACGACCCGTCGGCATTGTGTCCCAGGTCCCCGCGTTTGGGGAAGAGTTGGACCAGGTTTTACGCCGTTCCGGCCGTGGTGTGCGTCACCACACCCTCTTACCGGAGGAAGGCGATGTAGACCACCACGATGACGACGATGAGGGCGATGATGCCGCCGACGACGAGCATGAGCGTGTTCCTGCCGCCCTTGCCCTCGTCGGCGCCGGACCCGGCCCCATAGGTCTGCGGCTGACCGTACTGGCCCTGCTGCTGACCATATTGACCGGGCTGGCCATACTGCTGCTGCTGGCCGTAGCCCTGCTGGGGCGGGGCCTGCTGCTGGGGCGTCTGCTGCTGCCCATAGCCCTGCTGGCCGTAGGGCTGCTGCTGTTGGCCATAACCCTGCTGGCCGTAGCCCTGCTGGTCCTGTTGACCGTAGCCCTGCTGCTGCTGTTCGGCTTGGCCGTAGCCCTGCTGGTCCTGCTGGCCGTAGCCCTGCTGCTGTTCGGCCTGGCCGTAGCCCTGTTGGCCGTAGCCCTGCTGGCCGCCCTGCTGTTGCTGGGGCTGACCCCACTGCTGCTGGCCGATGTCGAGCCGGGTGTGCTCGGCCAGACCCTGCGGCTCGGCCGCCTGACGCGCGTGGGCGGACGGGTCGAACGCCTCGGTCGGGCGCGCGTCCTCCACACCGCTCTCGCCGTGCGGGCGGTACGGGTCGTCGGGCGCCTGCGCGCCCGGTCCCGCGCCGAAGCCGGACTCGGGCGGGGGCACCATCATCGTCCGCTCGGTGTCGATCTGGCCGCCACCCTGCTGGCCGCCACCGGGCTGGCCGCCGCCGGGCTGGCCGCCGCCGGGCTGGGACGACTCGGGCGACCACGGCTCCGGCGTGGACGGCGTCGTCGGCGTCTGCCACGGCTCGCCCTGGCCGGGTCCGGCGGCCGGGGGGTCCTGCCTGCGCTCGGGGCCGGTCGCGACCGGGATGTCGGTGCCGGGCGACCAGTGCAGCGTCGCCTGGTCGTCCACCACGGGACGCTGCGGCTCGCTCTCCGGCGCGCCGGTGGACGGACCGGGGACGATCATCGTCCGCTCGGTCGCCGCCTCCGGCGGCTCGGGCGGCGCCTGCTCGGCGGTCGCCGCCGCCTCGGGGGGCGGGAACGCGCCGCCCTGCCCGCCGCCGTACTGGGGCTGCCCGTACTGCGGCGGCTGCTGCTCCTGCGGCCCGCCGTGCATGGGCTGCTGCGGGTACGCCGGAGGCTGCTGCCCGTACGGAGCCTGCTCCTGCTGCCCGTAGGGCGACTGCTCGGGCTGGCCGTACGGCGACTGCTCGGGCTGCTGGCCGTACTGCGGCTGCCCCCACTGCTGCTGCTGTTCCGGCGGGGGCGGGAAGCCGCCCGGGCCGGGAGGCGCGCCGTAAGGCAGCTGCCCGGCGGGCGGCTGCCCGTACGGGGCCTGCTCCTGGCCGCCGAACTGGGGCGGGGGCGGCGGCTGCTGCTCGCCGAACTGCTGCAGCGGCTGCTCGACCATCGTCGGGGGCGGCGGAGGCGGCGCGGGGCGCTCCTCCTCCCGCGGCGGCTCCTGCGGGGGCGTCGCGCCACCGGCGGCGGCGCCGCCCAGCTGGGGCGCGCCGAAGACCACGGTGCGGTCGCCCAGGGGGCGCGCGGGCGGCTCCTGCGGCGGCTCCTGCGGCCTGGGCTGACCCTCGTCCTCCGGCACCGGCCGCTGCGGTCCCAGCGTGCCGTCGTTCTCGGTCATCGTCGGGCTCCTTCAGCGCCGTCGTCCCGGGGTTCCTCGGCTCCCGGACGTCCGGAAGCGCGCGGCGCGTAACGCGGCCTCCGGACCTCTGCTCTCGTCCCCCACGTGGCGATCTTGCCGGGCGTGGGCGTTCTCGCACCCAGCCTGCCCCGATCGCCCGTGCTATCGCAAATCACCACCCTGATAGACGCGGGACGCCCCCGGGTCGTTCCGGCCCGGGGGCGTCCGCGCTGGTCGTCGGCTCGGGAACGGTCCCTGAGGGGGACGGTCAGGAGTGGCCGCGCACCGGGTGCGGACGGTAGGGCGCCTCCAGCCGCTCGACCTCCTTCTCGTCCAGTTCCAGGTCGGCGGCGGCCACCGCGTCCTCCACGTGGGTGAGCTTCGTCGCGCCGACGATCGGGGCGGTCACACCGGGACGCCCGAGCAGCCACGCGAGCGCGACCCGCGCCGGGGGCACGCCCCGCTCGGACGCGACCTCGCGCACGGCGTCGACGACGTCGAAGTCGTCATCGGTATAGAGGGTCTCCCCGTAGGCGTCGGTCTGGGACCGGACGGTCTTGCGCTCACCGCCCCGCTCCCTGTTCCCGGCCAGCATCCCCCGGGCAAGCGGACTCCACGGAATGAGCCCCACCCCTTGGTCGATGCAGAGCGGGACCATCTCACGTTCCTCTTCGCGGTAGATGAGGTTGTAGTGGTTCTGCATCGTGACGAACTTCGTCCAGCCGTGGGACTCGGCGACGTGCTGCGCCTTGGCGAACTGCCACGCGTACATGCTGGACGCCCCGATGTACCGCGCCTTGCCCGACTTCACGACATCGTGCAGGGCCTCCATGGTCTCTTCGATGGGGGTCTCGTAGTCCCAGCGGTGGATCTGGTAGAGGTCCACGTGGTCGGTGCCGAGGCGCCGCAGCGAGTCGTCGATGCTCGCCAGGATGTGCTTGCGCGAAAGGCCGCGGTCGTTCGGACCGTCCCCCATGGGGAGGCAGACCTTCGTCGCCAGGACGTAGTCGTCACGCCGGGGGAAGAACTTCGGGAGCAGGCGCCCGGTGATCTCCTCGCTGACGCCGTTGGAGTACACGTCGGCGGTGTCGAAGAAGGTGACGCCCCCTTCGACGGCCCGCCGGACGAGCGGCTCCGCCCCGTCCTCGTCGAGCGTCCACGGCCGCACCGCCGGGTCGCCGTAGCTCATCATCCCCAGGCAGACGCGCGAGACCCTCGTGCCCGTCGTGCCGAGACGTACCTGTTCCATGTGCTGCTCCTCTCACCGCTCTCCACGGTGCAACGCAACACCGGCGATCACCAAACCGATCCGTCCGGTTCGTCCGCCGTCGGGACCTGCCGCAGGACGACGACCCCGACCACGCTCGCCGTCACGGGCAACAGCGCACAGGACGCGCGGCTGAGCCAGGCCGCCATGGCCGACTGGTCGCGTGGGTTAGCCCCGGGATTGGGGGCGGGCATGGAAAGGGGCCCGTCCCCCCCGGACGGGCCCCTTTCGGTTAGCGGAAAGTCTCACGTGCGTCCCAGACGCCTCACTCGAACGTGTGGCACTCCACCACCGCACGCCGTTCGGTCATGCCCTGCTGGACCGCCGAGTTCACACACGCCTGCTGCTTCTTGTTGAGCTGCGGCTCGCCACACTGGGTGACGCTCGAATAGGTGCGGCAGTCCTGGCGCGGCTGCTGTCCGTTCTCGGACGGCGAAGCCGCCACGGCGCTGGCCGTCCCGCCGATCCCGAGGACGGCGACGATCAACGCACCGGTCATGACCCTCTTCATCTGTGCTTCTCCCCCGTCGCGTTCATCGGTCAACGCACGGGTTCCTCCCCGGCCACGCCACCGCAAAACACGGCAAAGAGTCAAGAAATCCCATATATCTCCAGGTCAAGGAGGGCGCCCTACTCGGGGACCACTGGAGGTCAGCGGGCGAACTCGGCGCGGACGCCCAGCAGCCGCACCGGCCGCCGTCCGGTGAACGCGTCGAGCACGTCGAGCGCGGCCTCCTCGATCCGCTCCGGATCGACGGTCGGGGCGTCCAGCGTCCGCCCGTGGGTCTGGGTGTTGAACGGGGCATACCGGACCTTGACGACGACGCGCGCGGCCCGCCTCCCGTCGGCGGCGACGTCCCCGGCGACCCGCCGCGCCAGCCGGACGACCTCGCGGCGGACGTCGTCCCAGTCGCCGAGGTCCTGCTGGAACGTGGTCTCCCGCCCGCGCGAGCGCGGGACGTAGGGCGCGTCGCTGACCGGTGAGTCGTCCCGCCCCTGCGCGAGCCGCACCAGCCAGGGCCCGATGGTGGGGCCGATCGCGTCCGCCAGAGCGCCCGGATCGGCCGCCGCAAGTTCCCGGACCGTCCCGATCCCGAGCCCCTTCAACCGTTTGGCGGTCTTGGCCCCGATCCCCCAGAGCGCGTCGGCCGGACGGTCGCCGAGCACGTCGAACCACGTCTCCCCCGTAAGCCGGAAAATCCCGGCCGGTTTACCGAAGCCGGTCGCCAGCTTCGCCTGGAGCTTGTTCTGCCCGATGCCGACCGTGCATTCGAGCCCCGTCGCCGCCCGCACCCGTCCACGGATTTCCCGGGCCATTTCCTCCGGGTCCCCGTCCACGGCGAGGAAGGCCTCGTCCCAGCCCATCACCTCGACCACCGCGCCGAGACCCCTCAGTACCTCCATGACCTGGGCCGACACGTCCTCGTAGAGGTCCCGGTCGACGGGCAGGAAGACGGCGTCCGGACACCGCCGCGCCGCCGTGCGAAGCGGCAACCCCGAATGCACGCCATAGGCACGCGCCTCATACGAGGCCGTGCTCACCACACCGCGCTTCGTCGGATCACCATCCCCACCGACGACGACCGGCCGCCCCCTCAACTCCGGACGGCGCAGCACCTCCACGGCGGCGATGAACTGGTCCAGATCAACATGCAGGACCCACCGAGCCACCCCACCATTGTCCCCCGACCAGCCCAAACACCCCGAACTATCGCCCCACTCCGCGCTATTTTGCCCCCATGACTTTGCAAAAACTGGACCACGAACGCCTAGCGACATCGAAGGCCTTCGAATCCGGCACACCCCTACCGTTCCGCCTCACAATACGCGGCTACAACCGCACCCAATAGACAATTTCCTCTACCCCTCTTCCAGTAATCCCCCACCCTGGCAGAGCCCCACCCCGACGCCCGGTATCAGAGGGGCTCAAGCCCGCTGGCGCTGCACCGGGTGCCGCCGGGACACTGATCATTGAGAGGCTCACCTAACTCCGTCCTCTCGCACCCGCCAAGAACTTCTGAAGGCGACCGGCTGTGGCCACGCTGGAGGCACGCCCTCCAATAAGGGGAATACCGACAAATCAATAGGACACACGGCCACAGATGTGATCAAGAGGTGAGTCGCGATGGTCGACGGCCAACTCATCGCGCTCGAAGGCCCCAAACTGGCTGGAAAGTCGACGCTGCTCAGCGCCATGGCCAGCCGTCTGTCAGCAGCGCGGTCGGCCGACGTCGTCTTGACCAAGGAGCCGACCCCGGCGTTCGACCTCACCCGGGAACAGCGGATGCGTGGCGTGGACTTGGCCGCCGCCATCGCGGAAGACCGCCGCCGACACATCGCGGAAGTAATCGGGCCGGCCCTCGTCGACGGGCGCACCGTCATCTGCGATCGCTACATCCTGTCTTCCTATGTCTTCCACATCGCAGACGGCGTGCCCCCGACCGTCGTCGAGGAGTTGAACCGTGACTTCCCCCCTCCTGCGCTGAACCTCGTCTTACGCGTGTCGGCCGGTGAACTGCGCCATCGACGCATCCTGCGCGCGGCCGAGACTCGGTTGCAGTGGGACGACCCCGATGCCGAGGCGTCGGCGTACCTGCGCTATGCCGAACACATGAAATGCCAGGGTGTACCGAGTCGCGTAGTCGATAATTCGACGATGACCGACCACCGAACTCTTCTGGACTGGCTGCATGCCCGCTGCGTCAGGGGGCGCCAATGACATCCGGCATACCGGGCTTACCGGACCTGGACGCACCTGACGGTGATCTGCATTTCCTGCTCGGAGTGCTGTTCAACCAGCAGATTCGCGCGGAGACCGCGTGGAAGGCCCCCGTCCGGCTCGCGGAACGCCTTGGGAGCCTGGACGTGGACGACCTCGCCGCCGCCGATCCAGCCGTCCTTGTCACGGTGATGCGCGAGCGTCCGGCGATCCACCCGTTCGCCGTCGCGATGTCCGCTCGCGTCATCGGGATCTGTGCCCGGCTGGTCGACCATTACAGCGCCCGCGCAGCCAACGTTTGGGCCGACCACCCGACTGCGGGGGCTCTCCATTCTCGGCTGACCGGGTTCCCCGGCATCGGGACCCACAAGGCCAATGTCGCCGTGGCACTGCTCACCCGTGAGTACGGCCTTCCGATCGTCGGCTCGACGGCCGCGACGGCCGCGGCGCTGAGGGCCTGCCCAAGACTCAGCGAGGTCCTCGTGACCTAACCCCCCATCCCGCAGAAAGGGCCACGTCATGACACAGCCGTCCGACGGTCCCATCGTCCATCCGTCAGGAGGCGTCCCGAATACCCGTCGGTTAGCCCGATCCCGAAGTCACCGGCGCAGCACCTACACGCCGCCAGCGGGCGCCCTCCCGCAGTTGGTGTTCGACGACGAGGCGCAGTGTTACAAGGCTCCCGGCGGGGAGGAGACCAGCAAGCTCGTTGAGCAGATGGACCGTCCCTTATCACTGACGTTTCAACTCACCCGCGACTGCAACTTCAGTTGCACGTACTGCAGTGAGCCGCCCGGAATCGACACACGGTCATACGAAGAAGTCCTGGCAATGCTCGACAAGCTGTCGGGGATGCGGCGGATCATCCTGTCCGGCGGCGAGCCCATGCGATATCGCCATTTCTGGGAGGTCCTGGAATATTGCCAGGACAAGTTCGGGCAGGTCGTGCTCTCCACCAACGCATCCATGATCACCCGGGACGGGGCGACGAGGCTGCGGACGCTCGTCGACTACGTGGACATCACCGTGGACGGGCCCCGCCGCCAGCACGATCGCATCCGCGGCAACTACGACATGGTGATCCGCGGACTCTGTCGGGTCGCCGTCGAGGGCATCCCGCTGTCGGTCATCTGCGTCTACCTGGGCCGCAACAAGCGAAAGATCCACTACATTTGCCAGACCGGCGACGTCTTCGGCGCGAAGAAAGTCAAGATCCTCACCACAATTCCCAAAGGCTACAGCCGGAATCTGTTCGAGGACTTCACCACCGGCGAGGAACTGGATGAACTGGAGAGGTTCCTGACGTCCGAACGGGAGGCGTGCGGCTGGCTGCCGCGCATCACCATCGCCGACTGGATGAAGATCGGCACCGGCCATGCGATCCTCATCGAGCCCGATGGTCGCGCCGTCGCCTCACCGGTGTGGCAGGAACCGGAGTGCGTCGTGCCGTTCGGGAACCTGCACGAACAGACGGCGGCTCAACTGTGGGAGGCGTACCCCTACAAAGAGCAACACCTGAACAAATACCTGGAACGCACCTTGATGGTCGTGGATTGATCGCCGGGCCGAGTTCGGCGAGGAACACCCGGCCATCGATCATGCCCGGCTGCTAGCGTCACCCCAGCAGCCTCACCGACCTCATGGGGTGACACGGCATGAATCCCCTGCGCGAGCATGCGTCGTTACGCGACATCCAGGACTATGTCGCCAAACTGGAAGCCGAGAGGGGCTTCGAGGGACGTCCCGCCACAGCGCAGTGCCTCAAGCTCGTCGAGGAGATCGGCGAGGTATGCCGAGCGGTGGCGAAACTCGAAGGACAACCCGAAGACCCGCAGGGCCGAGTCAACGACCTGGGCGAAGAAGCCGTCGACTCCTTGCTCATGCTGGTCGCGGTCGTCAACCGATATGACATCGACCTGGAAGACGCCTTCCGCCGCAAAGAAGAACGCAACAACCGTCGTGTTTGGCATCGTCCCGGCCACGTCCAGCAGAGCGTTCAGCAATAGTCCTGGCCGGTGATTCGTTGCGGGCTTCTCGGGGGTCTGGCTACCATCTGATCATGACTGCCGGGTCGGCCGTGGGCCGTGCACAGGACGGGTACCCGGCCGGCGTTTGATCACCGCGCGGGCGAGAGGCCCGCCCTCCGTCGCGAGACGCAGCGAACAGCCGCTCGTGACGGAAGGAGGTGAAAACTTGTGAGCTGGCAGGAATTCCTCGCCCTTCACCAGGTCGGTGACCTCATCGAGGGCGTGGTGACCAGGCAGGCGCCGTTCGGTTCGTTCGTCGAATCGGAGGGCTTCACCGGGCTCGCACCGCAGGAGGCGTGGCCGGTCGGCATCCGCGTCTCGGTCAGGATCCTGGCGATCGACCCCGAGAAGCAGCGCTTCAGTCTGGCCGCCGCGTGAGTCAAGCGCTGATCCGGGGGAAGCGGACTCTCCCGGATCAGCGCCCACCGCATTGTCGCCGTCCTGCCTTAGGCGTTACCAGTCGGGTTGGGAGCCGTCGCGCTGTAGGAATTCCAGGCGGTTGCCCAGGTTGTCGTGGACGTAGAAGCGGCGGTGGCCGGGAAAGTCGTCGTCCCAGGCGACATCGACGTTGTGCTTGGCGAGGCGTGCGGCCAGGCCGTCCAGGTCTTCGACGTAGATGCCGGGGTGCGCCTTGGCGGCGGGACGGAAGTCCTGCTCGACGCCGAGGTGGATCTCCAGCGCGTCGGCGCGCACCCACAGCCCGCCCCGCGCGGCCAGCACCGGCGGCTTCCGGATCTCACGCATGCCCAGGGCGTCCACGTAGAAGGCACGGCATTCGTCCTCACTCCCCGGCGGGACGGCGATCTGCACGTGGTGGACGCCTAACCCGAAAGGCGACTGGTGGTCCGGCCCATACCCCTTCGGCGAAATCCCGCTCTCACTCATGCCGCGCGCTCCATCTCTCCCAGGGGCGGACGTCGATGTCCTGACGACACGACGGCCCGCAGCTCATCAGTTCCACTTCCAAACTAAATGGCGTGCGCGCCCCCTGCCCTGTGCCCCCACGCGACGGGCATCCGCGTCCACCCAACCGTCGGGCGGACGCGGAGCTACCGAGGCGGCTCGGTCAGTGGACGGGCAGGTCCTTGGTCATGTCGCCGTCGAACCAGCAGTCGCACAGATTATCGAGGGTTCGGCCGTCCGGGAGATTCACGTAGGCGTTGTGGAGCTGCCAGTTGTCCCACCAGTGCCGGGTGAACTTGATGCGGAGGGCCCTGATGGTGCCGAGATCCTCGCTCACCGGAACCGTCTCGACCTCATTGCACCCGGCGCACAAATTGTGGCTGGGGAATGCGTAGTAGGAACTGGTGTCCTTGTCGCCGACGAGCGCGATCTCCACGGTCGAGTCGGTGCCCGAAGCGCCGTCGGCGGTGCCGGTCTCCAGACCGAGGCCGTAGTTTTCGTAGGCGATGCGGGGCTGCGCGGCCTGGACGGGCGCGGCCGTGGAGGCCACCACCGTCAGGACGGCGACGCACGCGCCCACGGCCTGAGCCCACCACCACGGCGGGCGGAACCGGCGGGAACGCCCCGGTGCCGCGCCGAACGGGTTGAGTAACATCATCGAACTTCCTTCCCTGGTTGGGGGTCCGACCAGGGAAAGTATCGTTCGGTAGCTGGATGACTACCCATAGCTACTACGGTACCGGTGTCGGCACCGGACGTCCTGACTCTCATGGCCACGACGGTCGGCACCCGACCGCCCGGCACGTGCGCTCGCCGACGACCGCCTATCGCTTGAGATCAGCCAGGAGCACCGCGAAGTCCCGGCGGCTCACGAACAACGCCGGACCACCCGGATCCTTGCTGTCCCGCACGGCAACCGCGTCAGACGTTGAGGCAAGCTCAACACACTCACCGCCGTTGGCGGTGGTGTAACTGGACTTGCGCCACACAGCCTTGACCAGATTCATTTCAACCACTTGAGGTCACCCAAAAGTGCCGCGAACGCTCGACGGCTCACAAACAGCTTCGGCCCATCTGGATCTTTGCTATCGCGAACGGCGACCGTGTCTGCCTCTGAGGCAAGCTCGACACAGTCCCCGCCATTGGGCCCCGTGTAGCTGGACTTCCGCCATTCGGCCTTGACCAGGTTCATTTCACACCGTCCAGGATCGGCGGCTGAGGTTACTGCTTGAGGTCGGACAGGAGGGCAGCGAAAGCCCGACGGCTCACAAGGAGCTTGGGACCCGCCGGGTCCTTGCTGTCACGAACGGCGACCGTGTCGGACGTTGAGGCAAGCTCTACGCAGTCGCCACCGTTGTTGGTGCTTCGGCTGCTCTTACGCCACTCAGCCATGACCAGATTCATTTCACGACCGTCCAGGATCGGCGGCTGAGACTAGCGCTTGAGATCGGACAGGAGGGCAGCGAAAGCACGCCGGTCCACAAAGAGTTTCGGGCCGTCAGGGTCCTTGCTGTCACGAACGGCGACCGTGTCGGACGTTGAGGCAAGCTCTACGCAGTCACCGCCGTTGGCGGTGGTGTAGCTGGACTTGCGCCAGACAGCCTTGACCAGGTTCATTTCGACCACTTGAGGTCACCCAAGAGTGCCGCGAACGCTCGACGGCTCACAAGGAGCTTCGGCCCATCTGGATCTTTACTGTCACGAACGGCGACCACATCTGGCATTGAGGCAAGCTCGACGCACTCACCGCCATTGGGTCCCGTGTAGCTGGACTTGCGCCAAGAGGCATTGGTCAGGTCCATTTCTCATGTACCACCTTGCGTATCAGATCTAGCGATGGTCCCACGGCGAATGCCTGGGAGCGGACCGAGATGAGCGCTTTGCTGATCGCGGCGATGTCATCTGGATCGTCCAGCGTAATTCCGCGTACCGCCATGTCTGCATAGGCGATTTCGCTTCTGTCCGGCATCGTAGCGAGTGTGAAAGACCCTAGGTTGCCGAGGTGCTCACCCCTGTTCGGCACCACCTGAAGGGTGACGACGTCACGCTCCGCCAAGTCGATCACATGCTCTAGTTGCTCCTTCATGATCTCGGGGCTGCCGGTCAGCCGGGTGAGCGAAACCTCGTCCTGGAGGACGGAGAAGTGGGGTGGGAGCGGGTTCTCCCTCGTCAGGACGTTCTGACGGTTGAGTCGCGCCTCGACCGCCTCCTTGTCGCCCTTCAGGAGCGCCGAAGCGTAGGCCGGGGTTTGGAGCAGTCCGTGGATCAGGAGCGGCTGGTAGGACTGGAGCATGTCCGCCTCAGGCTCGACGGTGTGCCAGTCGAACCAGGTAGGGAACGTGGCGTCCTTCACCAAGTCGTCGTAGAGGTACAGAAGTTCGCCGTTGGCTTCGAGGGCCTTGTCCATGGTCTCGGCGAACTCGCGCGTGCAGCGGGTGCGGCCGTTCTCCACGGCCCCGATGTACTGCGGTTTCACGCCCGCGCCATTGTTCGCGCGGCGGGCGACGGCCTCCTGCGTCCAGCCCTTGGCCTCCCGGAGCCGCCGGAAGCGGCGTCCGAACGCGAGCAGCGTCGGCGAGAGCGTCCCGCGCTTCCGCTGTGGAGCCATGTCCTCATCCTCCCTCGCAAAGCGCACACAACCAACACTCAAGTGGGCTGACGCGCACGGCCCGACTTGCCAACCATGGCCAGCACTTTGTGACGGAGAGTACTTCTCTTGTGGCTGACTGTCGCTAGGAAATTCACGACTCTACCGAGAAGGAAAGGTGGATGTTCGATGCCTTCGACGGTCGTGGCGCCCAGGGTGCCGACGCTCGTCCTCGAACCGTCTGAGTTGGCGCCGTCGCTGGCGCGGCGGTTCGTGGGGGTGTGGTTCCGGGAGTGGGGGATCTCCGAGTTCGCGGATGCGCTTGTCGTCGTGTCCGAGTTGGTGACGAACTCGCTGCTGCACGGGGACGGGACGATCGTCGTTCGGGTCGTGCGAGACGGGCGGGATGGGCGGCCCGTCATCGAGGTGCAGGACGACGGCGCGGGGCGGCCCGAGGTTCAGCCGGAGAATTGCGCGGCGACGTCCGGGCGCGGGCTGCTCATGGTGTCGCTGCTCGCCCTCGACTGGGGAACCCGACTGGTGCCCGACGGAGGAAAGGTGACGTGGGCGAAATGCTGAACGTACGGCTGGAGCGCTCCGTGCTCGATTGGCGGACGCGGCTCGGACGGTCCACGTCCATCCAATACCTCGACGACCTTTCCGCCGCGCTCAAGCCCCAAGGCTGGCGGTTCGTCAAGCTGTACCGGCCCACTCCGATACCGGTCCTGCGGATCTACGCGCGAGGGCCCGCGGAAATCGCCCTGATGGTGAGCGCCCTCGCCGTTCCCCACCGAATGTGGGGATACCACGAAGTGCCGCTCGGACGAAGCGGCTACCTGCACCCGTGCGGGGACGCCGACGCCGCGGCCCACGCGATAGGACGGCTCCTCAAATACAGCATGTATCCGTCAACGTGCTGGTAGTTCAGCAGCTCTTCCAGGCTAGGTGGACGGTGTTCGAGGCCGCCGGGTCCGCGGTGGTGCCCATTGCCATGAAAGTGGGCTGGCCCGCGTCAACCCTCAGCTCGCTGTCGAGGTAAAGCAGACGATCCTCACCGCACGGCTTGAAGACCAAGTCGGTCTCCGCGACCTCGGTATTCACGCTCCAATGCTTGACGTTGGGCCCGGTCTCCAGGTGGTTCAGCGGCTCACTCGGCGTCATGCTCTCGAAGGAGTACCACCCTCTGAGCAACCCCCTGGCTCCGGCCGCCTGTTCGGCGTAGCCGCGATAGTTGACCCCGGCTATCGCATACGTGAAGCCGGACGGAATCTGCGCCCGCAGGACGACCTGACATCTCTTCACCCAGTCGGCCGAGGTGGAACCACCGCCACCCCATGCCTGGTAGGTCCCATACCTGACGGTGAACTCGGACGCGGACTCCGGCACCGTAAGTGACTGCAGATCGCAGCCCTGGCCGTTCACGCCCTCCACGGTGAACGCCACGCCGGGCGGCGGCGGATCCGCCGAAGCGGGCGGCGCCATCAGGGCCGACGACGCGACAACGACGGCACCGAAGACCGCGATCGCCTTGCGTTTGACATGCCTCATGGAAATTCTCCGGAATGGGACGGAAGATAAGGGCTCGGCGATTACGGGCCGCATTTCTTCCAGGTGAAGTAGTAGGTCGTCGAGGCTGCGATGCCACCTTCGTCCATTGCGAAGGTGCTGGTCTTGGACGGGTCCGAGGTGCCCAGGTCCGCGCTCAGTTCGCTGGAAAAGGTGAGGACGCGCTCCCCGGCGCAGGGCTTGAAGACCAACTGCTCGGACGGAACCGGGTCGTCCGCTGCCCAGGCGCGGGAGTAGGGGCCAGCCAGAGTATGGGGCGTTGTCCGAGCCGACATGCCCTGGAATTGGTGCCGCGCTATGAGCGTGCCCGACGCTCCGGGCGCCAGGTCGGCGTAGCCACGGTAGGTGACCCGGCTGACCGCATAGGTGAAGTCCCGCAGGTTCATCGCCCGCAGGCCGAGCTGACATTTCTTCCGCTGGTCGGCCGGGACGGAATCACCGCCGACACTGGCCCGGTACCTCCCGTAGGTGACGACGACCTCCGTAGGCGCCTCGGGAATCGCCACCGAAACGCCGTCGCAGCCCTGGCCGATGAAGGTCGCCACCTCGAACCGCACGCCGGACGGCGGCGGATCGGCCGAAGCCGGACGTCCCAAAAAGGCGGAGGAGGCGAGAACGACGCCGAAAAGCGCCATCGCCCTCCGCTTGGAATGCGTCATGGCAGGGCTCCGAAATGGCGCCTTCGGAGCCGCCCGTCCGCTGGGTCGCTCACCGCGGGCAGTTCTTCCACGCGAAGCGATAGGTCACCTTGAGGGAGCCGTCGGTGCTGTCCAATGACATGACGCTGGCCTTGGAACCGTCCGAGGTGCCCAGGTCCACCGCGAGTTCGCTATGGAGGAAGAGACTGCGGATCTCGCCGCACGGCTGGTAGACCACCTGTTCGGGCAGGGTCTCGTCCGCCGCCGTCCAGTTGCCGGAGTAGGGGCCGTTGAGCGAGAGAACGTCCCGCACCGGCGAGTCGGCCCGGTCCGGGAAATAGGAGCGCGCTTTCAACGTGCCCGTAGTCCCGTCCGCCAGATCGGCGAAACCGCGGTAGTCGGTCCTCTCGATTCCGTAGGTGTAGCCGCTCGGAGCGTGCACCCGCAGCGCGATCACGCATCTCTTCCAGCGGTCGGCGGGAGCCGAACCGCCACCGGCGCGCCCCTGGTAGCGCGAGTAGGTGACGGTGAAGGCGGTGGCGTCGGCGGTCCACGCGTAGCCGGAGATCTGGCAGCCCGTCGGGCCGGTCAGGTTCGCCAGTTCGAAGGTCACCCCGCCAGGCGGCGGCGGGCCCGCCGGGGCCGCGGACGCCGCCGGAGCCGTGAGCGCGGACACGGCGACGACGGCGCCGAACAACGAAATCACCCTGCGTTTGGCATGGGCCATGGAAGTCTCCGCTAAAGAGATGGCGAGGAAAGGCGCACCGACATCCCGCGCACTCTCAGCGGCCATTTCAGCCTGCGCAGCCGACAGTTACGGTCAGGACGTTGGCCGTGATCTTGTCAGGTTCACCGTGAGAGTAAAGCCGTCCCGAAAAGGTGTCAACGGCCACTTTTCAATTCGGCCCCGGCCGGACATGCGAAGGGCCGCCGCCCCGCGGATGCGGGAACGGCGGCCCTTTGCCTGTCGTGCTTACCGGTTGTACTGGCCGAAGTCGTACTCCTCCAGCGGCACGGCCTCGCCGGAGCCCTGCCCGAAGGCGTACTCGGCGCCGTCGTCGTAGGAGCCGACGGAGTACACCGCCGCCTTCGCCTCCTCGGTCGGCTCGACCCGGACGTTGCGGTACTGCGGCATGCCGGTACCGGCCGGGATGAGCTTACCGATGATGACGTTCTCCTTGAGGCCGAGCAGCGGGTCGCTCTTGGCGTGCATCGCGGCCTCGGTGAGAACCCGGGTCGTCTCCTGGAAGGACGCCGCCGACAGCCACGACTCGGTCGCGAGCGACGCCTTCGTGATGCCCATCAGGACCGGGCGGCCCGCGGCGGGCACCCCGCCCTCGGCGACGACGTTCCGGTTCGTCTCCTCGAAGATCGGACGCTCGACCAGGTCGCCCGGCAGCAGCTCGGTGTCGCCCGACTCGAGGATGTTCACCCGCTTCAGCATCTGGCGGACGATGATCTCGATGTGCTTGTCGTGGATCGACACACCCTGCGACCGGTACACCTCCTGGACCTCCTGGACGAGGTGCAGCTGCACCGCGCGGGGGCCGAGGATGCGCAGCACCTCGTGCGGGTTGATCGCACCCGCGATGAGCTGCTGGCCGACGCCCACGGACTCGCCCTCCTTGACCAGGAGGCGGGACCGCATCGGCACCGGGTAGGCGATCTCGTCGGAGCCGTCGTCCGGGACGATGACGACCTTGCGGGCCTTCTCCGTCTCGTCGATCTTGACGCGGCCGGCGACCTCGCTGATCGGGGCGACGCCCTTCGGGATCCGGGCCTCGAACAGCTCCTGCACACGGGGCAGACCGTGCGTGATGTCGCCACCGGCCACACCGCCGGTGTGGAAGGTGCGCATCGTGAGCTGCGTGCCCGGCTCGCCGATGGACTGCGCGGCGATGATGCCGACGGCCTCGCCGACGTCCACCCGCTTGCCGGTGGCCAGCGAACGGCCGTAGCAGGCGGCGCAGACGCCGATCTTGGCCTCGCAGACCAGGGCGCTGCGGGTGCGGACCTTCTCCACCCCCGCCTCGACCAGGCGCGACACGACCGAGTCGGACAGGTCGGTGTCGGCCGGGAAGATGACCGTCCCGTCGACGACGACGTCCTCGGCGATCGTGCGGCCGATCAGGCTGGTCTCCGAGGTGGCCAGCTTGACCAGGGTGCCGTCGGACAGGCGCTCGCCGACCTCGAACGGGATCGTGCGGTCGGTGCCGCAGTCCTCCTCGCGGACGATGACGTCCTGCGCGACGTCCACCAGGCGCCGGGTCAGGTAACCCGAGTCGGCGGTGCGCAGCGCGGTGTCGGCGAGGCCCTTGCGGGCGCCGTGCGTCGAGATGAAGTACTCGACGACCGACAGGCCCTCGCGGAACGACGACTTGATCGGACGCGGGATCGTCTCGCCCTTCGGGTTGGAGACGAGGCCGCGCATGCCGGCGATCTGGCGGAGCTGGAGCGGGTTGCCGCGGGCGCCCGACTGGATCATCATCCAGATCGGGTTGGCCTTCGGGAACGCCTTCTCCATGTCGACCGCGACGTCCGCGGTCGCCTGGTTCCAGATCTCGATGAGCTCCTGCTTGCGCTCGTCGTCGGTGATCAGGCCGCGGTTGAACTCCCGCTGCACCTTCTCCGCGCGCTGCTCGTAACCGCCGAGGATGTCCTGCTTGTTGGGCGGCGTGATGACGTCGGCGATCGCGATCGTCACCCCGGACCTGGTCGCCCAGTGGAAGCCGGTGCTCTTCAGCGCGTCGAGCGCGTTGGCGACGGCGACCTTCGGGTACGTCTCGGCCAGCTCGTTGACGATCGCCGAGAGGCGCTTCTTGCCGATCTCGTCGTCCACGAACGGGAAGTCGTCCGGCAGCGTCTCGTTGAAGATGGCGCGGCCGAGCGTCGTCTCCAGCCGGTACGGCTGGCCGGGCTCGTAGCCCTCCGGCGCGATCCAGTCGCGCGGCGGCGGGACGTCCTTGAGCCGGATGTGGATCTTCGCCTGGAGGTCCAGCTCGCCCCGGTCGTAGGCCATGATGGCCTCGGCGACCGAGCCGAACGCGCGGCCCTCGCCCTCGGCGCCGTCCTTCTGCGTGGTCAGCCAGTAGAGGCCGATCACCATGTCCTGGGTGGGCATGGTGACGGGCTTGCCGTCCGACGGCTTCAGGATGTTGTTCGTCGACAGCATCAGGATGCGCGCCTCGGCCTGCGCCTCGGCGGACAGCGGCAGGTGCACGGCCATCTGGTCGCCGTCGAAGTCGGCGTTGAACGCCGTGCAGACGAGCGGGTGGATCTGGATGGCCTTGCCCTCGACGAGCTGCGGCTCGAACGCCTGGATGCCGAGCCGGTGCAGGGTCGGCGCCCGGTTCAGCAGGACGGGGTGCTCGGTGATGACCTCTTCCAGCACGTCCCAGACGACCGGGCGGGCCCGCTCGACCATCCGCTTGGCGGACTTGATGTTCTGCGCGTGGTTGAGGTCGACCAGCCGCTTCATCACGAACGGCTTGAACAGCTCCAGCGCCATCTGCTTCGGCAGGCCGCACTGGTGCAGCTTGAGCTGCGGGCCGACGACGATGACCGAACGGCCCGAGTAGTCGACGCGCTTGCCGAGCAGGTTCTGCCGGAACCGGCCCTGCTTGCCCTTGAGCATGTCGGACAGCGACTTCAGCGGACGGTTGCCCGGCCCGGTGACCGGGCGGCCGCGGCGGCCGTTGTCGAACAGCGCGTCGACGGCCTCCTGCAGCATCCGCTTCTCGTTGTTGACGATGATCTCGGGCGCGCCGAGGTCGAGCAGCCGCTTCAGGCGGTTGTTCCGGTTGATGACGCGCCGGTACAGGTCGTTCAGGTCGGACGTGGCGAACCGGCCGCCGTCGAGCTGCACCATGGGGCGCAGGTCCGGCGGGATGACCGGGATGCAGTCCAGCACCATGCCGAGCGGGCTGTTGCGGGTGTTGAGGAACGCGGACACGACCTTCAGCCGCTTGAGCGCGCGGGCCTTCTTCTGGCCCTTGCCCGTGCGGATGATGTCGCGCAGCTTCTCGGCCTCGGCTTCCAGGTCGAAGTTCTGGAGCCGGGCCTGGATGGCCGCGGCGCCCATGCCGCCCTCGAAGTACTTGCCGAAGCGGTCGCGCATCTCGCGGTAGAGCAGCTCGTCGCCCTCAAGGTCCTGGACCTTGAGGTTCTTGAAGCGGCTCCACACCTCGTCCAGCCGGTCGAGCTCGCGCTGCGCGCGGTCGCGCAGCTGCTTCATCTCGCGCTCCGCGCCGTCGCGCACCTTGCGCTTCTGGTCGGCCTTCGCGCCGGCCTCCTCCAGCTCCGCGAGGTCGCCCTCCAGCTTCTGCTGGCGGGCCTCGACCTGCGCGTCGCGGGCCTGCTCGATCTGCTGGCGCTCCACGGAGATGTGGGCCTCCAGCGTCGGCAGGTCGCGGTCGCGCCGCTCGGCGTCCACGCTGGTGATCATGTAGGCCGCGAAGTAGATGATCTTTTCGAGATCCTTCGGGGCCAGGTCCAGCAGGTAGCCGAGCCGGGACGGGACGCCCTTGAAGTACCAGATGTGCGTGACCGGCGCGGCCAGCTCGATGTGGCCCATCCGCTCACGGCGCACCTTGGCGCGGGTCACCTCGACGCCGCAGCGCTCGCAGATGATGCCCTTGAACCGGACGCGCTTGTACTTGCCGCAGTAGCACTCCCAGTCGCGGGTCGGACCGAAGATCTTCTCGCAGAAGAGCCCGTCCTTCTCCGGCTTCAGGGTGCGGTAGTTGATCGTCTCCGGCTTCTTGACCTCGCCGTGCGACCACTGGCGAATGTCGTCAGCGGTCGCCAGGCCGATGCGTAGCTCGTCGAAGAAGTTGACGTCAAGCAACAGATTTCCCCTTGAGTTGATCAGACCTCTTCGACACTGCTCGGCTCACGCCGGGACAGGTCGATGCCGAGCTCCTCCGCCGCGCGGAAGACGTCCTCGTCGGTGTCGCGCATCTCGATGGACATGCCGTCGCTCGACAGGACCTCGACGTTGAGGCAGAGCGACTGCATCTCCTTGATGAGCACCTTGAAGGACTCGGGAATGCCGGGCTCGGGGATGTTCTCGCCCTTGACGATGGCCTCGTACACCTTCACGCGGCCGAGGACGTCGTCGGACTTGATGGTCAGGAGCTCCTGCAGGGCGTAGGCGGCGCCGTAGGCCTCCAGCGCCCACACCTCCATCTCACCGAAGCGCTGGCCGCCGAACTGCGCCTTACCGCCGAGCGGCTGCTGGGTGATCATGGAGTACGGACCGGTCGAACGGGCGTGGATCTTGTCGTCGACCAGGTGCAGCAGCTTGAGGATGTAGATGTAGCCGACCGAGATCGGGTCGCGGTAGGGCTCGCCGGTCCGGCCGTCGAACAGCCGCGCCTTGCCGCCCGGGCCGACCATGCGCTGGCCGTCGCGGTTCGGCAGGGTGCTCTCGATCAGGCCGGTGACGTCGCCCTCGCGGGCGCCGTCGAACACCGGGGTGGCGGTGTTCGTCCACGGCGGGGCCTCGGACGCGCCGATGGCGTGCAGCGCCCGCTTCCACTCGGCGTCGTCGCCCTCGACCTTCCAGCCGCGGGAGGCGACCCAGCCGAGGTGCGTCTCCAGGACCTGGCCGACGTTCATCCGGCCCGGCACGCCGAGCGGGTTGAGGACGATGTCGACCGGGGTGCCGTCCTCAAGGAACGGCATGTCCTCGACGGGGAGGACCTTGGAGATGACGCCCTTGTTGCCGTGCCGTCCGGCCAGCTTGTCACCGTCAGTGATCTTGCGCTTCTGCGCGACGTACACCCGGACCAGCTCGTTCACGCCGGGCGGGAGCTCGTCGCCCTCGTCGCGGGAGAACACCCGGACGCCGATGACCTTGCCCTGCTCGCCGTGCGGCACCTTCAGCGACGTGTCGCGGACCTCGCGCGCCTTCTCACCGAAGATCGCGCGGAGCAGCCGCTCCTCCGGGGTGAGCTCGGTCTCGCCCTTGGGCGTGACCTTGCCGACGAGGATGTCGCCGGGGACGACGTCCGCGCCGATCCGGATGATCCCGCGCTCGTCGAGGTCGGCGAGGACCTCCTCGGAGACGTTCGGGATGTCGCGGGTGATCTCCTCGGGGCCGAGCTTGGTGTCGCGAGCGTCGACCTCGTGCTCCTCGATGTGGATCGAGGAGAGGACGTCGTCCTGCACCAGGCGCTGGCTGAGGATGATGGCGTCCTCGTAGTTGTGGCCCTCCCACGGCATGAACGCCACGAGGAGGTTCTTGCCGAGCGCCATCTCGCCGTTGTCGGTGCACGGGCCGTCGGCGATGACCTGGCCGAGCTCGACCCGCTGGCCCTCGTCGACGATCGGCTTCTGGTTGAAGCAGGTGCCCTGGTTCGACCGCTTGAACTTGGAGACGCGGTAGGTCGTCCTCGTGCCGTCGTCGTTCATGACGGTCACGTAGTCGGCGGAGACCTCCTCGACGACGCCGGCCTTCTCGGCCGTGATGACGTCGCCCGCGTCGGTCGCGGCGCGGTACTCCATGCCGGTGCCGACCAGCGGCGCCTCGCTGCGCAGCAGCGGGACGGACTGGCGCTGCATGTTGGAGCCCATCAGCGCGCGGTTGGCGTCGTCGTGCTCCAGGAACGGGATCATCGCGGTGGCGACCGAGGTCATCTGCCGGGCCGAGACGTCCATGTACTGGACCTCGCGGGCGGGGACGAGTTCGACCTCGCCGCCCTTGCGGCGGACGAGGATCCGGTCGTCGACGAAGGTGCCGTCGTCGTTCAGCAGGGAGTTGGCCTGCGCGATGACGTAGCGGTCTTCCTCGTCGGCGGTGAGGTAGTCGATGTCCTCCTGGACGACGCCGTCGGTGACCCGGCGGTACGGGGTCTCGACGAACCCGAACGGGTTGACCCGGCCGAACGCGGCGAGCGAGCCGATCAGGCCGATGTTCGGGCCTTCCGGCGTCTCGATCGGGCACATGCGGCCGTAGTGCGACGGGTGGACGTCGCGGACCTCCATGCCCGCCCGCTCACGGGACAGACCGCCCGGCCCCAGCGCGTTCAGGCGGCGCTTGTGCGTCAGCCCGGCCAGCGGGTTGGTCTGGTCCATGAACTGGGAGAGCTGGCTGGTGCCGAAGAACTCCTTGATGGAGGCGACGACCGGCCGGATGTTGATCAGGGTCTGCGGCGTGATGGCCTCGACGTCCTGGGTGGTCATCCGCTCGCGGACGACGCGCTCCATCCGGGCGAGGCCGAGCCTGACCTGGTTCTGGATCAGCTCGCCGACCGTGCGCAGCCGCCGGTTGCCGAAGTGGTCGATGTCGTCGACCTCGATCGGCACGGGGACGACGCCGATCGTGGCCTCCTCCTCACCGGCGTGCAGCCGGACGAGGTACTCGATCGTCGCGACGATGTCGTCCTCGGTGAGGGTGCCCTGGCGCATGTCCAGGTCGAGGCCGAGCTTCTTGTTGATCTTGTAGCGACCGACCTTGGCGACGTCGTAGCGCTTCGGGTTGAAGTACAGGTTCTCCAGGAGCGTCTGCGCGGACTCGCGCGTCGGCGGCTCGCCCGGGCGCAGCTTGCGGTAGATGTCGAGCAGGGCGTCGTCCTGGCCGGAGGTGTGGTCCTTCTCCAGGGTGACGTTGATCGACTCGTAGGAGCCGAAGCGCTCGCGGATGCGCGCCTCGTCCCAGCCGAGCGCCTTGAGCAGCACGGTGACGGGCTGCTTGCGCTTGCGGTCGATGCGCACGCCGACGTTGTCGCGCTTGTCGATCTCGAATTCGAGCCAGGCGCCGCGGCTCGGGATGACCCGGCACCCGTAGATGTCCTTGTCGGACGCCTTGTCGAGCGCGCGGTCGAAGTACACGCCGGGCGACCGGGTGAGCTGCGAGACGACGACGCGCTCGGTGCCGTTGATGATGAAGGTGCCCTTCGGGGTCATGAGCGGGAAGTCGCCCATGAACACCGTCTGGCTCTTGATCTCGCCGGTGGTGTTGTTGATGAACTCCGCCGTGACGAACAGCGGGGCGGAGTAGGTCATGTCCTTGTCCTTGCACTCCTCGACGGAGTACTTGGGCGGCTCGAACCGGTGGTCGCGGAACGAGAGGGACATGGTCCCGGAGAAGTCCTCGATGGGACTGATCTCCTCGAAGATCTCCTCAAGCCCCGACTGGGTCGGGACGCTCTTACTTCCGGCCTTCTGGGCCGCCTCGACCCGGGCCTTCCACCTCTCGTTGCCCAGCAGCCAGTCGACGGAGTTGGTCTGCAGTGCAAGGAGGTCCGGGACTTCGAGCGGCTCCTTGATGCGCGCGAAGGAGACGCGGTTCGGACCGGTTGCGGTATTCGAGGCGTTGCGCGAGGCTGCCAAGAGTGGTCCTTCCGAGGGCTCGCGGCGTAACTGGTGACACGCACGCCAGACGATCCACGTCCGAGACCTGCACAGAGAGGTCCAAAACGGACCGAAGCAGGGATGCTCTCACACGTGGATAGTCAGAGGGCAGCGCAAAGGGGCAGTGTAGCCGACCGGTACACTGCTCGCAACTCTAGCGGCGCAGTATGCATCACGTTGCCATGGAGCATCGCCCCTGAACGCCTTCCAGTCAAGAGCGGACTTGGACTTTTCGGGCTCTGACCTGCAGTGAGGAACGCCATAGTTTAGGGGTCCCCGACCGGCCGGACGTGGCCGAACGCCGCGGCGCCCGAGCGGGCCCCCCTAGGAGATGACGACGAGCTCCGAGGCGAGCCACTTGCCGTCCTTCTTCACCATGGTCATCCGGATGCGGAGCGGCTCGGGGAGGCTCTGCTGCTTGTCGTTCTTCGTCGCGGACGAGCGGTTGGCGTAGACGAGGGCGACGACCTTGTCCGGGGTCGCGCTCACCACGCCGACCTTCAGGATGGTCGTCGTGGAGACGGCCTGCTGCTGGATGGCGGCCGTCCTGAGCTCGGCGGCGAGCTTGTCGTACTGCGTGTGCAGCTTGCCCGTCGTCGTGGCGGACGCCTCCTTCAGGTCGGCGTCGAGCGTCTGGTAGTCGTACGACGAGAGCTTCTGCGCGGCGCGGGACGCGGCGAACGTCGCCTCCCTGCTCGCGGTCTCCGTCGCGTTCTGCTGGCGGACCTTCAGGGCGAGCGCCGCCGTCCCCGCGCCCAGCGCGACCGTCAGCACGGCCAGGACGGCGATGACGAGCGTCAGGCTTCCGGAGCGGGAGCCGGAGCCGCGGGATGCGCCCGAGTCCTTCTTGAGCTTGACGGCGCGCGACGGTTCGCGCGGCTTCTCCGGCTCGTCTTCGTCGCCGTCCGCCTGTTCCGACGCGGCGGAGGCAGGCTCCGGAGCGTCTGAGTCGTCCTCTGACGCGCTGTCACCGTCAGACGCGACTTCAGGGCCATCCTGGCGCTCTTCGGGCTTCTGAGGGGATTTGGCGGCGTCCTCCGCGTCGTCCTCCTCTTCGGCCTCGGCCTCTTCGGCCTCTTCGGCGGCGAGTTGGGCGAGCCGCGCGGCCTCGCGGGCCTTCGCGGCGGCCTCCTCGGCGAGCCGGGCGGCCTCCGCCGCCTCCTCGGCCCGCGCCGCCATGTCCGACTTCCCGTCGGCCTTCCTGTCGGGCCTCTTGTCGGGCTTCTTGTCGGAGCCGGTCTTCTTCTCGGGGGCGTCGCGCTTGCCCCGGCCGAGCATCGTCACGGGACGACCTCCAGTCCGGAAATGAGCCAGCGGTCATCGACCCGCGTGAGGTCCATCTGGTACCGGTAGCCCTTGGGTGTGCCGTTCTTGACCTTGTCGTTGGTCACGGTCCCGTTCAGGGAGACCATCACTTCGGCGGAGTCCCCGTCGATGGAGACCAGGGCCGCGTCGATGTCGCTGACCGTCGACTTGGCCTTGTACTTGCTGACCTGCTGCATGAACGCGTTCGACTGGGACGCCAGCTTGTTCTTCAGCTCGCCCGTCGTGCCCGCGACGATGCGGTCCAGGTCGCGCTGGGCGGTGGACGCGTCGAGCGACATCAGGTTCACGCCCATCTGCCGCGCCGCCTGGACGGCCTTCGCCTTCTGGTCGGCCTCGTCCTTGTTGTGGAGGGTGACGACGCCGAGCCAGCCGGCCGCCACGGCGAGCGCGAGCACGACCGCGCCGAGCGCGACCACGGTCACCAGGGACGCGCGCCGGCTCATCGGCCCCGTCCCGGCTTCACCGGCTCACCCGGCCTCATTGGCTCAACGGTCCGAGCAGGAGCCACTTCCACGAGGAATCCTCTCCGAGCTGGCGGGAACCGGCGCTGCGCGGCATGACGTACCGCTTGCCGTCGGGCCCGTAGACCGCACCGGTCGTTGGATCGTATCCAGCGAATTCGACTGTGTCGGCCGGATACGAGAGGTACAGCCGGTCATCTGACAACTGACCGGTCGGGGCCGCCGCGGCGGGCGTGCCGCCGGAGCCGTCCGTGTTCTTCGGAGCGCCCTTGGCCTGCGACTTCGCACCGCCCCGCGGACCGGCGCCGCCCTCCGGGAACCCGGCTCCCGCCGTCGCGCCCGGCGGCACCTGCGGGACGGGGGCGAGGTCCTCGCGCGGGAAGTTGCGCCCGCCCCGGACGGCCGTCTGCGCGTCGTGCGGGGCCTTGCAGCCCGCGTCCAGGCGCGGCTTCTTCTTCGAGGTGTCCTGCGGCCAGCGGTGCTTCACCTTCTCGTAGCCCTTGGTGCAGGCGGGCGGCGCGTCGATGTTGAGGGCGAGGCCGAGGTGCTGGGTGCCGTCGCCGGGCGTGACGGTGAACGCGCCCGCCATGGTCACCGGGTACAGGATGAACAGCGACCGGAGGCCCGCCTTGCGCGTCGCGATGATCTGGCCCGTGGTGGTGAGGTTGGCCAGGAAGACCGGCAGCGTCGGGGCGAGCTGGTTGATGGCCTTGTGGGACTCGTCCACCGCGCCGGGGACCGCGTCGATCGTCCTGCGCAGGGCGGGGTCGTCGTTGCGCAGGGACGTGGTGAGCTCGTTCAGGTTGGCGGCGAAACCGCGGATGTTGGCGGCCTGCCCGCGCTGCGTGTCCAGGACGGTGACGCTGTTGTCCAGGAGCCGCTTGGTGTCGGGGTAAGCCTGCTCGGCGGTTTTCAAGAGGCGGTCGGTGTCGTCCAGGAGCGACTGGAGGTCGTCGGCCGAGCCGGAGAACGCCTTGTTGAGTTCGTCCACGATGACGCCGAGGTCACGGGTGTCGACCGAGCCGACGAGCGAGTCGACGTTGCGCAGAAGCTCGGCGGTCGAGATGGGGAGCGCCGTGCGCTGGCGGGGGATCGTGTACGCGTCGCCCTCGTCCAGGTACGGGCCGGTCTTCTTCGTGGGCTCCAGGTCGATGTACTGCTCGCCCACCGCCGACCGGTTGGCGATGGTCGCCTTGGTGCCGTCCCTGGGGATGCGCTTGCCGCGTTCGAGGATCAGCTTGACGCGGATGCCGTCCTTGGTCAGCTCGATGGGGCCGACCCGTCCGACCGGGACGCCCCGGTAGGTGACCTCGGCATTGGTGAACACGCCGCCCGAGTCGGTGAGGTCGACGTAGGCGATGTACTGCTTGCCGAGCAGGTCGCGTCCGATGCCGATGTAGTTCACCGAGACGATCGCCACGCCGACGACCGTGATGACCGCGAAGGCGATCAACTGGATGATGACGCCGCGTTTCAGGATCACGAGAGGCCCCCCGTCATCAGGGTCCGCAGACCGCCGTCGTCGGACCGCGGCGCGAGCGCGCCCGGACGCCCCGGCGTGGAGCCGCCGCTCGGGAGCCCCGGCAGGCCGGGAAGCCCGCCGGAGCCGGAACCGGAACCGGAGCCGGGGTCGCCCGGCATCTGCGGCAGGACGCCCAGCGGCGTGTCCGGCAGCGTCACGTTCGGCACCTGGAGCATGTTGCGCATCTGCCGTCCGCTGCCGAGCAGCCCCTCCAGGTCGGTGCCGCCGAGGAGGTTCTGGGCGACGGACTCCAGGTCGAGGTCGAGGGTCAGCCGGACGTTGCCGTAGTCGCCCTCGATGACGTTCTCGAACGTCGCCGGGAACGGGAACGTGATCAGGCTCTCCAGCGACTTCGGCAGGTCGGAGCCCGCCTTGTTCAGGTTCCGCAGGATCTTGTCGAGGTCCTGGAGGTTCGCCAGCAGGTCGGCCTTGGACTTGTCGATCACGTAGGTCGTGGTGCGGCTGAGCTTGTTCAGCGCGACGAGCATCTTGGTCAGGTCGGCGCGGTTCTGGTTGAGGACGGAGATCGCGGGACCGGTCTTGTCGATCGTGTCCTGGATCGTCTTCCGCTCGTCCGAGAGCTTGCCGGTGAGCCGGTCGATGCTGTCCAGCGCGCGGGTGATCGCGGCGCGGTTGCGGTCGAGCGTCCCGGCGAAGGTGTTCACCCGGGACAGCACGGACCTGATCGTCGGCTCCCGGCCGCGCATCGCCGCCTGCAGCTCGTGGCTGATCGTGGAGACCTGTTCGAGGCCGCCGCCGTTCAGCAGCAGCGACATCGCCGACAGCACCTCTTCGATCTCGGTGCCGTGGTTCGTCCGGTTCAGCGGGATGAGGTCGCCGTCGCCGAGGTCGCCGACCGGCGTCTCCTTCTCCGGCGGTCTCAACTCGACGAACTTCTCGCCGAGCAGGCTCGTCTGCCCGATCGTCGCGTAGGCGTTGTCGGGGAGCCTCGTGTCGCCGCGCACCTTGACCGTGACGACCGCGTGCCAGCCGTCCTGCCCCGGCCGCCCGGCCAGCCTGATCTTCTCGACCTTGCCGACCGACACGTCGTTGACCTTGACCGCCGACTGCGGGACGAGGTCCAGCACGTTCGCGAACTCGATCTTCACGGTCTTCGGGTGCGGGCCGAGGTCGGGGCCGCCCGGCAGCGGAAGCGACTGGACCCCGTCGAACGAGCAGCCCGACAGCGCCACCGCGCCCGCGGCGGCGGCGACCGCGAGGCCCCTCAGCCGTGCTCTCATCGGGCACCTCCCGGCAGCAGCGCGGAGAGGTCGCCCGGCTGGCTCCGTGTCTTCCCCGACTTCGGCGGGCCCTGCGGGCCGTAGGCGTCCGGCGGGATCGGCACCGGCTCGTAGTGCGTGGTCAGCGCGGTGATCCAGGACAGGTCGAGGCTGAACCCGGTCAGCGCCTTCCCGATCCCGTTGTACGGGCGGACGAAGTCGAGGCACTGCTTGGCGGGCGTCCCGACCGAGTAGGCCAGCGAGCAGATCCAGTCGGCCAGGTCGTGGAACTGGCGGAAGTTGTCGCGGGTGTGGATCGTGCCGCTGATCGGGTCGTAGGCGCGGGCCAGGTTGTTGATCGCGAGCGGGCCCGCGGTGAGGATCTCGGCCAGCGAGTCCTTCTCCTTGACCAGCACGCCGGTGATCTGCGCGAGCTGCCGGACGTTCGACGCCAGCTCCGTCCGGTTGTCCTTGACGAACCGCTGCACGTTCCGCAGCGTCGGGGCGAGCGTGTTGAGGGCCGCGCTCAGCTCCTCCTTCTCCCCCGCGAGCTGCCCCGACACCCCGTTCAGATGCCCGGTGAACGACTTGATCTGCTGGTCGTTCGCCTTCATCGCGTCGGTGATGACCCGCAGGTTCCGGATCGTCTGGGCGACGTCGCCGCGGTCGGTGCTGAGCGTGCTCAGCGCCTTGGAGGTGTCGGCGATCGTCTGCCGGATGTCCTCGCCCTGCCCCTCCAGGTTCGCGGCGCCGACGCGCAGGAGCCGCGACAGGGAGCCGGTGCCGTCCGCGCCCGGCGCGTTCGCGCCCTGCGGGCCGAGCGCCTTGGAGAGCCTGTTCAGGCTGGCGCCGACCTCGTCCACCTCGACCGGGACGGCCGTCCTGCTCGTGGTGAGCGTCGCGCCGTCCGCCAGGACCGGGCCGCCCTTGTAGACGGGCGCGAGCTGGATGTAGCGGTCGGCGACGAGCGTCTGGTTGACGATGACGGCCTTCGCGTTCGCGGGGACCTTGTACTTCGCGTCGTACCTCAGTTCGACCTTGACCGCGTCGCCGACCGGCTCGACGCTCGTGACCTCGCCGACCGGGATGCCGAGGATGCGGACGTCCGCGCCCTTGTAGAGGCCGACCGTCTTCTCGAAGTACGCGGTCATGTGCCGCTGCTCCGTCCCCTGGAAGACCAGCAGGAGCGCGGCAGCCAGCACCGCGACGGCGAGGATCGCGCCGCCGAGGCGAAGAATGGTCGCGGAGTTGCGCACTGGAACCTGCCTGCTAGTTCACGGGAGGAAGGGGAGGGGGTTGTCCGGCCGGTTGCCGGTCTGGCCCTGCCGTCGAGTCGGCTTCTCGGTCTGGGACGTCCCGCCGCCCTGCTGCTTGGGGGCCTGGATCGAGGCGGGGATCGGGATGAGGTTCTGGATCCAGGAGTCGAACCAGCGCCCGGTGCCGGTCACGTCGGAGAACTGGCGGGCGAACGGCGCGAACAGCTGGATGATCCGGTCGAGGTTGTCCTGGTTCTTCAGCAGGACCCGGTTGACCTGCGAAAGGTTGTCGAGCATCGGCCGGAGCTGCTTGTCGTTCTCGTTGATCAGCGCGTTGACCTGCTGCGACAGGGTGACCGTGTTGATCAGGAGCTGGTGGATGACGGCCCGCCGCGCCTGCACGGCCTGGAGGACCCGGTCGCCGTCCTGGACGAGCTTCGCGAAGTCCTGGTTGCGGTCCGCGAGGAGCTTGGAGACGTCCTTGGCCTTGCCCGCGAGCTCGTGCAACTGGTCGTCGCGGGACGCGACGGTGTTCGACAGCCGCCGCAGCCCCTGCAACGACGCCCTGACCTCCTCCGGCGAGTTCTTGAAGGTCTCCGAGAGCACGTCGAACGACTTCGCGACCTGCTGGACGTTGATGTCGCCGATCGTCTTGCTCAGCTCGCTGATCGCCGGGACGACCTCGAAGGGCTCGCTCGTCCGCGAGATCGGAATGTCGCGACCGAGCCGCCCCTTCCCGCGCGGGGTGAGCTCCAGGTAGTGCGCGCCGAGCACCGTCTTGATCTTGATGGACGCCTTGGTCGTCGCCCCGAGCCGCACGCCGTCGTCCACCCGGAAGGTGACCTTGACGTGGTCGCCGTCCAGCTCAAGCTTCTTGACCTCGCCGACCTTGACGCCCGCGATGCGGACCTCCTCGCCCGCCTTCAGCCCGGCCGCCTCCCGGAACGACGCCGTGTGGGTCTTGCCGCCCGACACGAACGGGATGTTGTCGAGGTTCAGCGCCAGCGCCAGCAGGACGGCGATGACCGCGAACCCCGCGAGGCCGATGGGGACCGGGTTGCGCTCCCGGAAGGACACCCTCATCTACTTGCACCTCGCGCTCTCGTTCACGATCGCCGGTGTCTGGTAGACGGGACCGCCCGGCAGCCGCACCCGCGCGTCGAGCCCGCAGATGTACATGTTGAACCAGGACCCGTAGGACGAGATGTTGACGAGCCCCTCCAGCCGCTTCGGGGTGCGCTGGAGGCCCTGGTCGAGGTCGCGCTTGTTGGCGTCGAGGGTCGCCGTCAGCTTGCGCAGCCCGGCGATGTCGGCGGCGATGCCCGGCCGGGCGTCGGCGAGCAGGCTCCGCGTCGTGCCCTCCAGGTCGTTGATCGCCGCGACCGAGTCGAAGATCGCCTGCCGGTCGGCCGACACCCCGCCGACGAACCCGCGCAGGTCGGTGATCAGCCGGTTGACCTCGGTGTGCCGCTCGTCGATGGTGCCGAGCACGGTGTTGAGGTTGTCGATCACCTGGCCGATGACGCGGTCGCGGTCGGCGAGCGTGTTGGTCAGCGACGCGACGTGCGCGAGCAGGCTGTTGATCGTCCCGCCCTCGCCCTGGAGCACCTGGACGATCTGCGTCGCGAGCGTGTTCACGTCCTTCGGCTCCAGCGCGCTGAACAGCGGCCGGAACCCGTTGAACAGCGTCGTCAGGTCGAGCGCGGGCTCGGTGTGCGCCACCGGGATCGTGCCGCCCTTGCGCAGGTAGCCGTTGACGCTCCCGGCCCCGTCGGTGAGCGCGAGGTACCGCTGCCCCATCAGGTTGCGGTACCGGATCTGCGCCCGCGTGGACGACGGCAGCCCCGCCTTGAACACGTCGTCGTCCTCGACGCTGAACGTGACCTCGGCCTGGGTCCCCTTGTAGAGCCTGATGCCCTCGATCTGGCCGACCCGGACGCCCGCGACGCGGACGTCGTCGTTCTTCAGCAGCCCGGTCACGTCCGTGAAGATCGCCTTGTAGCGGACGGTGTCCCGGAACCGCGTGTTCGAGATCGTCATCGCGAGGATGCCGGTGGCCACCGACGTGACGACCACGAAGATGCCCAATTTGACCGCGGCGCTCGTCGTCCTCACTTGATCGTCACCACCGATCCGTCACCGAGCAGGGGGCCGAACATCAGCGCGGACACGTCGGAGAGCTCGTCGGCGGGCGTCCGCGTCATCGGGCCGACGATGTTCTTGATCTTGTCCTTCTCGCTCATCGAGCCCGGGTCGACGAACACGTTCGACACGGCCCGCCCGCGGCTCCCGCCGCCGTTCGGGTCGCTGGGGTTCTTCCACCACAGGTCGTCCTGGGTGCCGTCCAGCGCCAGGTAGTCGGGGAAGGGGACCTTCGGGTTCGGCAGGTTGTAGCAGCGCGGGTTGCGCTGGTCCTTCGCCTCGGGCGCGTCCAGCGGGTACTTGTAGCCCGGCCGCGGCTTGACGATCTCGATCGTCAGGTTGAAGGTCTTCGAGCCGTTCCCGCCCGCCACCCGCTCGGCCTCCGGCTTCAGCTTCATCATCCCGGCGAGGACGCAGGGCAGCGACGGCGAGTACTTCGCGACGACGCTCAGCCCGTCCCGGTTCGCGATGTTCACCCCGATGATCTTCGGGCCGTTGCGCCGCATGAACGTGTCGCCGTCCTGCGCCAGCGCGGTCGTCGCCGGGATCAGCTGCTCGATCGTGCCGCGCTTGTCGGTGATCGTCCGGCTGGTGACGTTCAGGTTGCGAAGCGTCCGCACCAGGTCGGGCGCGGCCGCGTGGTAGATGTCGGACACGTCCGCGAGGCCGTTCAGGTCGTGCACCAGCGTGCCGAGCTGCGGGTTGATCTTGCGGAGCAGCTCGTCGGCCTCCTCCAGGTTCCGGCCGATCTGGTCGCCGCGGCCCTGCAGCGCCGTGGCGAGCGCGTTCAGCGTCGCGTGCAGCTCCTTCGGCTTCACCGCCTGGAGCAGCGGGAGCAGGTCGTCCAGCACCTTGTCGATCTCGACGGCGGCCTGCGAGCGGTCCTCCGGGATGACGGCGCCCGCGCGCAGCCCGAGCGGCCCGGGCCGCTCGGGGATCTGCAGATCGACGTACTTCTCGCCGAACAGCGTCTTCGGCAGCAGCCGCGCCCGGACGTTCCCCGGGATCATCTTCGCCTTGCCCGGATCGAGCGCCAGCCGCAATGTCGCGCCATTCGCGGTCGCGTCCGTGCCGCGCACCTCGCCGACGATCAGGCCGCGCACTTTGACGTCCGAATGCGGCAGCAATTGCAGCCCGGCGCGCCGCGCGGACACCGTCACCTCGGTCACCGGCGTGAACGACTTGTTGTACAGCGCGACGGTCAGCGCCAGCAGCAGGGCGATCACGAGAAGCATTCCCGTGCCGAGGAGCCGATACCGGATGCGTTGACTCATCTGACCGTCACCCCGTTCACCCCGCGATCCGAACGCCGGTGCCGGTGCCCCAGATGGCCATGCCGAGGAGCAGGTCGGCCACGTTGATCACGACGATGCTGGTGCGCACCGCGCGGCCCACCGCCACGCCGACGCCCGCCGGGCCGCCGCTCGCGTGGTAGCCGTAATAGCAGTGGATCAGCATCACCAGCACCGAGAAGATGATCACTTTGCCGAAGGACCACAAGATATCGTTCGGCGGCAGGAATAGATGGAAATAGTGGTCGTAGGTGCCGGTCGACTGCCCGTAGAACAGCGTCACGATCACGCGCGTCGCGCCATAGGACGCGAGCAGCCCGACGATGTACAGCGGAATGACCGCGATCATCCCGGCCAGCATCCGGGTCGTGACGAGGAACGGCATCGACGGGACGGCCATGACCTCCAGCGCGTCGATCTCGTCGGAGATCCGCATCGCGCCGAGCTGCGCGGTGAACCCGCAGCCGACCGTCGCCGACAGCGCGAGCGCCGACACGAGCGGCGCGATCTCGCGCGTGTTGAAGTAGGACGCGACGAACCCGGTGAACGCGGCCGTGCCGATCTGGTTCAGCGACTCGTAGCCCTGGAGGCCGACCTGGCTGCCGGTGAAGAACGTCATGAAGCCGACGATCACCACCGAGCCGCCGATCACCGCGAGCCCGCCGGTGCCGAGGCTGACCTCGGCGAGCAGCCGCAGCACCTCCTTCCGGTAGCGGCGCAGCACCCGGAACGTCCACGCGAACGCGCGGGCGTAGAACGACATCTGGTGGCCGAAGTCGTCCAGCCGGTCGAGGGGGGTGTTGAGCCACCTGGAGAACGGCGTCCGCCCGCTGCCCGAGGCCGCCATCACATGCCCTTCGACGGGACGAACTGGAAGTACAGCGTGGAGATCAGGAAGTTCTCCAGGAAGAGCAGCATGAACGTGATCACGACGGTCTGGTTGACGGCGTCGCCGACGCCCTTCGGGCCGCCCTTGGCGTTCAGCCCCTTGTAGGCGGCGACGAGCCCCGCGGTGATGCCGAACACGAACGCCTTGAACTCCGCCTGAAGGAGGTCGGGGAGCTGGGCGATCGCGTTGAAGGACGCCAGGTAGGCGCCGGGCGTCCCGCCCTGCAGCATGACGTTGAAGAAGTAGCCGCCCATCAGGCCGACCACCGACACGAGCCCGTTCAGGAACAGCGCGACGAACGCGCAGGCGAGCATCCGCGGCACCACGAGCCGGTGCAGCGGATTGATGCCGAGCACCTCCATGGCGTCGATCTCCTCGCGGATCTTCCGGGAGCCGATGTCGGCGCACATCGCCGACCCGGCGGCCCCGGCCACCAGCAGCGAGGTGACGAGCGGGCTCGCCTCCCGGACGATCGCGACCACCGCCGTCGCGCCCGTGTAGGACTGCGCGCCGAGCTGCCGGATCAGCCCGCCGACCTGCAACGACAGCACGCCGCCGAACGGGATCGCGACGAGCATCGTCGGGACGACGGTCACGCTGACGATGAACCACGCCTGCTCGATGAACTCGCGCCACTGGAACGGCCACCTGAACAGCGCGCGGCCCGTGTCCAGGCAGAGGGCGAAGAACCGGCCCGGCTCCTTCACCAGGATGTTGACCGCGCCGTCGCCGACCTTGCGGAACGCCGCGGCGGAGCCGCCGCCGCCCTTGTCGCCCCCTGGCCGGCCCGCGCCGATGCCGGTGTCAGGAGTGGACATCAGCGGCCCGCACCTCCGGCCGGCCCCGGCGGCGGACTGCCGGGGAAGGGCCCGCCGGGTCCGCCCGGCCCGGCCGCGCCGACGGGCGTCATGGACGCCACGTACCGCGGCCACTCCGTCACCCAGTCGCGGCCGAGGTCGTCGATGAACGAGCCGGGCGGCGGGGTGACGCCGTGCGCGGCGCACCACGCGCCGGGCGCGTGCATGCCGGCGCGGAGCAGCCCGTTGCTCGGCATCTGCTGCGGCGGGATCGGCGGCAGCTTGCCCGGGTCGTGGCCCATCTTGGCCTCGGCCTCAAGCTCGGACTCGTCCTTCTCCTCCGACATCCCGATCGGGCCGATCTTGCTGGCGTTGAGGAACTGCCGGACGACCGGCTCCTCGCTGGACAGCAGCATCTCGCGCGGTCCGAACATCGCGAGGTGGCGCTGGTAGAGCAGGCCGATGTTGTCCGGGACGGTCCGCGCCGTGTTGATGTCGTGGGTGACGATCAGGAACGTCGCGCCGATCTGCGCGTTGAGGTCGATGAACACCTGGTTCAGGAACGCCGTGCGGACGGGGTCGAGGCCGGAGTCGGGCTCGTCCACGAGCAGGATCTCCGGGTCGAGGACGAGCGCGCGGGCGAGCCCGGCGCGCTTGCGCATGCCGCCGGAGATCTCGCCGGGCAGCTTGTGCTCGGCGCCGAGCAGGCCGACCATCTCCATCTTCTCCAGGACGATCCGCTTGACCTCGGACTCGGACTTCCTGGTGTGCTCGCGCAGCGGGAAGGCGATGTTGTCGAACAGGCTCATCGAGCCGAACAGGGCGCCGTCCTGGAACAGCACGCCGAACAGCTTCCGGGTCTCGTAGAGCTGCGACTCCGGGAGGTGGGGCAGGTCGCGGTCGCCGATCCAGATGTGGCCCCGGTCGGGCTTGAGCAGCCCGACGAGCGACTTCAGGAAGACCGACTTGCCGGTACCGGACGGGCCCAGCAGCACGGAGATCTCCCCGGCGGGGATGGTCAGCGACACGTCCTGCCAGATCACCTGGCGGCCGAAGGACTTCGTCAGGCCCTCGACTCTGATCTCGACGCCCACTCGTCACCTTTCGTCCAGGCCGGGGGGAAATCCCGAACCAATGAGCGAGTAGCTCTCAGGCTCTGTCTGTCTGCGCTGTCTGCGGCTGTCCGGCTCCGTCGGTCGGTCGGCTGTCACGCCGTGTGCCCGCTCTCTTACTACCGTTCGGTAGCCGCGAGGGGTTCAACTACCGTAGCGGCCTCCCGTCCAAATGGAAGGGGTTCCGGCCCAGATCAGCGGCTAAATGCGACGTCGTAAGACAATCGTTACTTATGGCGGCAATGAGGCTAATGGTGCAGAACCGGCGCATCACCTGGGAGGGGAGGCGGCCGCGACGCCAGACGGGACGCTACGCCGCGTCCGCGGACCGGCACAACCCGCCGCGGCACACGGATTTCCGCTGCGGTTTATCACTCGGGGACGGAAACCCGGCGGCGCCCCGGGGCGCGGACGCCGCGGACGCCCCGGACGCGAACGAGGCGGCCGCCCCACCTTCCGGTGGGACGACCGCCTCGTGAGAAGCGCCGTTAGAAGGACGGCGGTCCTGGACGGTCCTACTTGACCGTGACGGAGGCGCCCGCCTTCTCCAGGGCCTCCTTCGCCTTGTCGGCGGTCTCCTTGTTGACCTTCTCCAGGAGCGGCTTCGGCGCGCCGTCGACCAGGTCCTTGGCCTCCTTGAGGCCGAGGCTCGTCAGCGCGCGGACCTCCTTGATGACCTGGATCTTCTTGTCGCCCGCGCCCTCCAGGATGACGTCGAACTCGTCCTGGACGGCGGCCTCCTCGCCACCGGCGGCCGGGGCGCCCGGGGCCGCGGCGACGGCCGCGACGGGGGCGGCGGCCTTGACGTCGAAGACCTCCTCGAACTCCTTCAGGAACGCCGACAGCTCCAGGAGGGTCATCTCCTTGAACGCGTCGAGCAGGTCGTCATTGCTGAGCTTCGCCATGATCTTTCCTCCGCTGTGGCTACGTGGATGGGGTGTGGGTACCGCGGGTGCCTACTCGGCGGACGCCTCTGCGGGTGCCTCCGCGTCGGCGGCCGGGGCCTCCTCGGCCGGAGCCGCGTCGGCCGGGGCCTCGGCGGTCTCGCCGGCGGCCTCGCGCTTGACGCGCAGCGCCTCGACGAGCTGGGCCGTCTGCGTCGGCAGTGCGTTGAACAGCGCCGCCGCGTTCGACATCGACGCCTTCATCGCGCCCGCGAGCTTCGCGAGGAGCACCTCGCGCGACTCGAGGTCCGCGAGCTGGGCGATCTCGGCGGCGTCCATCGACTGACCGTCGATGAAGCCGCCCTTGATCACCAGGAGCGGGTTCGCCTTGGCGAAGTCACGCAGGCCCTTCGCGGCCTCGACCACGTCGCCGCGGACGAACGCGATCGCCGACGGGCCTTCGAGCAGTTCACCGAACTTCTCGTCGACGCCGGCCTCGTTCGCCGCGCGCTTGGTCAGCGTGTTCTTCACCACGGCGAACCGCGCGGTGTCGCCGAGGTTGGTGCGCAGCTCCTTGAGCTGCGCCACCGTGAGCCCGCGGTACTCGGTCAGCACGGCGCCGTTGGAGCTCTCGAACTCGTTCTTGAGCTCGGCGATCGCCGCGGCCTTTTCGGCCTTTGCCATGGGGCCTCCTTCCGATTACCTGGGTTGGTCACGACCCCTCGCCCGTCTTGGAGGACGGACCGGATCGACCAAAAAACGCCCCGGCGCAGATAAGCGCGGGGCGTCCACAGGCAGGGCGCGGAGGCCATGCGGGAAGCTCTCGTCTCACCTGCGCAGGCCGCCCGAAACGAATCGGGTCCTTCGGCCGCCCCGGGTGGGGCGACGACCGGCGGTCTTCGGCACAGGACAGGATACGTACGCCCACTGGCTAAGCCAAATCGGAAACGGCGAAGGCCGCGCCGGTGATCGCGGCGCGGCCCTCGGACGTCTCGTCCCGCCGGGATCAGGTGCCGGGGATGCCACCGCCGCCGCCGAGCCCGTTCAGGAGCTGGCCGAAGTCGGTGACCTCGCTCTCCGGCGGCGCGCTGATCTGCACCGGCTTGCCGAAGTCGCGGTAGGTCATGGTCAGGTCCATGGCGCTCTGCGCCCCCTGCTTCGACTTCAGCGCCATCTTCCGGGGAAGCTGCTGGCCGTCCACCCACAGGTCGAAGTTCATGGCGTCCAGGCCCGTGGTGCCGAGGTTCTTGCGGAACGTCTCCTGGCTGTCCGCCGGGAGCTTCGCGATCGCGTCCTCGACCCGGTAGGTGCCGGTGTAGTGCGTCGTCTCGACGCCGTCGACCGTCTCCTTGCCGACCTCGCGGGCGTCCTTGGACGCCGTCAGCATCTTCGTGTTCTGGACGGGGTCCATCTGCTGCGACTGCTTGAGCAGCTGGTCGAAGTTCATGCCGGACTTCTTGCCGAGGTCGTCCAGCGAGATCTTGATCCAGGGCTTGGCGCCGGTCGCGCCGCCGAGCTGGCTGAGCATCGGCATCTTCATGTACATGGTGCGGCCGACGAGAACCTGCTGCATGCCGCCCGTCGACTTGCCGCCGACCGTCATCGTGTCGAAGTTCATGCTGTAGGCGAGGTCGGGCTTCGTGCGGTACTGCATGTTCCCGGTCGCCGTGACGTCGCCGGCGCCCGACCCGCTCACCCGCATCGACAGCTCGGCCTTGAACGAGTCGGCGGTGCCGGTCTTCTCGGCGGTCTTGCCGAGCACCTGGGCGGCGGTCAGCTTCAGGTTCTTGCCGGCCTCGTCCACCTTGTTCCCGGTGTCGCCGAGACAGCCGGTCAACGAGAGGGCGAGGCCGGTCGCCAGCGCCGTTCCTACGGCGAAACGACGGATCATCGTGGAGGGTCTCCTTGGTCTGGGTCGCCCCGCGCCCGCTCCGAATTGGCGGCCGGGGGTCCGGGCCGATGGTAGATCAGACGTCAGGCAGACCGCTGTGGTTCACTCCGTCCTGGTGTGTCCCGGTTTCGGGCACCGTTTAGTTGCCGCCGAGGATCCCGTTGAGCGACAGCTGCCCCACCTGGTCGGACGGCGGCGGATTCACCTTGAAGGACGTGCCGTAGTCGCTGTAGAGGACCGTCACCGTGCCCGAGTCGCCCTGCTTGTCGGACGCCTTGGAGACGAGCTTGCGCGGCAGGTTGTCGCCGTCCGTCCACAGATCGAAGTTGATCTTGCCGTTCGCGCGGTCCTTCGGCAGCCACTTCTCGACCTTCTGGCGGGCGTCCGCGTCGAGGCGGTTCAGCGCGTCCTGGACGGTCACCGTGCCGGTGTAGTGCGTCGTCTTCACGCCGTCGATGGTCTCGGCGCCGACGCGGCGGGCGTCCTTGGAACCGGTGAACATCTTCGTCTGCTCGGCCGGATCGACCTGCTGGATCTGGTCGACGACGCTCTTCATGTCGAACCCGGTCCGCTGCCCCACCTCGTTCAGGTCGACCTTCACCCACGGCTTGCCGTCGCTGACGAACCGGGCGAGCTGCGGCACCTTCGCGTACAGCACGTTGTCGGTGAGGAGCGCCTGGCCCTTCGCGCCCGGGACGGACTGCCCGTTGCTGCTGAACTCGTCCAGCTTCGCGCTGAACTTCAGCGTCGGGCGGAGCTGGAACCGCCCGTCGGCGTGGACCTTGCCCTTGTTCTCGCCGGTGCCCGTCACCGTGAGGTCGGCCTTGAACGTGTCCGCGCGCCCCGCCTTCTGGGACGTCTTCAGCAGTGCCTCACCGGCACTGAGCTTCATGTTGTCGGTGTTCGCCGTGCCGTCGCCGTTGCATCCGGACAGCAGGAGCGCGGTGCCCACCGCCGCGCCTCCGGCCGCCACCACGAGTCGTCGGTTGATGCGGGTCGAGCTCATGAGGGTAGAGCCTCCTTGATCGCCTGCTGGTGTTCCCAGTGTCGCGTCGCGCCCACCGCGCTACATCACCCGTTGGTACGAATGGGCGTCCGCGCGGTACGACCATCGGCGTAGCACCGCACCTCCCGTCCGGCGCTACCCCAGGCGGGCCCGCAGCACGGATTTGCGGATCTTTCCGGTGCCGGTGCGAGGGAGGTCGTCGGCGAACTCGACGCGGCGCGGCGTCTTGAAGCCCGCGAGGCGGGAGCGGCAGGCGGCGATGAGGTCGTCCGCGCTGGGCGGGGCGGAGCCGTCCGGGACGACCACCGCGCACACCGTCTGGCCCCAGCGCGGGTCCGGCAGGCCGACGACGGCGACCTGCGCGACGCCGGGGACGGTCAGCAGCACGTCCTCGACCTCGCGCGAGGAGACGTTCTCGCCGCCCGTGATGATCACGTCCTTGAGGCGGTCGACCAGGTAGAGGTAGCCGTCCGGGTCGACGCGCCCGGCGTCGCCGGTGCGGAACCAGCCGTCCGCGAACGCCTCGGCGGTGGCCTCGGGGTCGTCCCAGTAGCCGGGCGTGACCTGCGCGCCCTTCACCGCGACCTCGCCGAGCGCGCCGGGCGGGAGGTGCCCGCCGTCCGGGCCGAGGACCGCGATCTCGACGCCGCCGACCGGGCGTCCGGCCGACTCCGCCAGCTCGGGCCGGGTCGTGATCGCGGCGCGGTGGTCGGCGGGCGTCAGGAACGTCGCGTTGCCGGACAGCTCCGTCATCCCGAAGCCCTGGTTGAAGTCGCAGCCGAGCAGGTCGGCGGCGCGGCGCAGCAGCGGGACGGGCATCGGCGCCGACCCGTAGGAGATCACGCGGAGCGAGCCGCGCAGCACGGCGGCCGCCGCCGGGTCGGCCGCGACGTGCGCGAGCAGGTCCTCCAGCATCGTCGGGGCCAGCGACAGGCTCGTGAGGCCGTGCCGCCGCGCCGCCTCGACCAGGGCGTCCGCGCGGAACCGGCGCAGCACCACGGCGTGCCGTCCGAACAGGTGGTGCAGCATGACCTGGTAGCCCGCCACATGGCAGAGCGGGAACGGCGTGCAGAACACGTCGCCCGGCCGCACCGGACGCCCGACCGCCGACACGTCGATGCCCGCGAGCAGGCTCCGGTGCGTGAGCCGCACCCCTTTCGGACGGCCCGTCGTCCCGCTGGTGAACATCAGCCAGGCGACGTCGTCGCCGTCCTCCGCCGCCTTGGACGGTTCGACGGGCGGAGCGTCCCAGGGGACGTCGTCCAGGTCGACCAGCGGAGGACGATCGGCGGGCAGGTCGCCGTCGGCGGCCAGCCGGGCGAGCAGATCGGCCTCGCCGAGCACGACGCCCGCCCCGGCGCGGACGATCTGGTCCGCCCATTCGCGCGGATGCAGCCGCTGGTTCAGCGGCACGAGGACGCGGCCGTCGCGGGGAACCCCGTAGTAGGCGGCCACGTACTCCGGACGGTTGTGCGACAGCAGCGCCACCCGCGTCCCGGCCGGGAACCGCGTGGTGAGATGGGCGCTCAGGGCGTCCGTCCGGGCCCGCAGCTCGCGGAACGACCAGGTCGTGGCGCCGACCGAGAGCGCCGGAGCGTCGGGGACGTCCCGGGCCGCACCGTCGAGGACGTCGTAGAGCCGATGCCGTGAACCGTCCATAACTCCCCCTCCCAGACCACTTGAATCTACCAGTCGTCCGGTTGGCTGAGCAGCCCTGGAGAAAGCGAACAGGGCGCCCCCGGCGGGGACGCCCTGTTCGATGTCGCTCGCGCTGGATCAGGCCTCGTCCAGCTCCGCGGTCAGGTTGCGGACGGCGTTCGGGTCGACGGGGATGCTCGGCCCCATGGACGTCGTCATCACCGCCTTCTTCACGTACCGGCCCTTCGCGGCGGACGGCTTCAACCGCTGGATCTCGTCCACGGCGGCCGCGTAGTTCTCCACCAGCTGGCGCTCGTCGAACGACGCGCGGCCGATGATGAAGTGCAGGTTCGCGTGCCGGTCGACCCGGAACTCGATCTTGCCGCCCTTGATGTCGGCGACGGCCTTCGCCACGTCCATGGTGACCGTGCCGGTCTTCGGGTTCGGCATCAGGCCGCGCGGACCGAGCACCCGGCCGAGCCGTCCGACCTTGCCCATCTGGTCCGGCGTCGCGACGACGGCGTCGAAGTCCAGGAAGCCGCCCTGGATCCGCTCGATCAGGTCGTCGGAGCCGACGAGGTCGGCGCCCGCCGCCTCCGCCTCCTGCGCCTTCGCGCCGACCGCGAACACGAGGACGCGGGCCGTCTTACCGGTGCCGTGCGGCAGGTTGACGGTGCCGCGCACCATCTGGTCGGCCTTGCGCGGGTCGACGCCCAGCCGCAGGGCGACCTCGACGGTCGGGTCGAACTTGACGACCTTGGTCTCCTTGGCCAGCTTCACGGCCTCGACCGGGCTGTACAGCCGCTCCCGGTCGATCTTGTCCGCCGCGGAGCGGTAGCCCTTGCTGCGCTTCATGTGCGTTCCTCCAATGGAACTCGTGGTACGGGCCAAGCGCCGGCCCTGCCACTGTTTCGGTGACCTACTTGACCTCGATGCCCATCGACCGCGCGGTGCCCGCGACGATCTTCTCGGCGGCGTCCAGGTCGTTGGCGTTGAGGTCGGGCATCTTGGTGGTCGCGATCTCGCGGATCTGGTCGCGGGTGACCGAGCCGACCTTGGTCTTGTGCGGCTCGCCGCTGCCCTTCTCCACGCCCGCGGCCTTCAGGATGAGCTGCGCGGCCGGCGGGGTCTTCGTGACGAAGGTGAACGACCGGTCCTCGTAGATGGTGATCTCGACGGGGACGACGTTGCCGCGCTGGGACTCCGTGGCAGCGTTGTACTGCTTGCAGAAGTCCATGATGTTGACGCCGTGCGGACCGAGCGCGGTGCCGACGGGCGGCGCCGGAGTGGCCTGTCCGGCCTGCAACTGGACCTTGACCAGCGCGGCGACCTTCTTCTTCGGAGGCATGTGAACCCCTTTGTCCCATTTGATGTTGATCCCGGACTCCCGCTTCGCGGGCAACACGGCGGCGGGACGACCCGCCGTGTGGGGACCACCTGAAACTCACGACCCCGCGTGCAGGATACGGCCCGCACGGAGGGGCTCTGTCAGATCTTGGAGACCTGGTTGAAGCTCAGCTCGACCGGGGTCTCCCGGCCGAAGATCGACACCAGCACCTTCAGCTTCTGCTGCTCGGCGTTGATCTCGTTGACCGTGGCGGGGAGGGTGGCGAACGGGCCGTCCATGACGGTGACGGACTCGCCGACCTCGTAGTCGACCGTGGCGGCGACCTTCGCCTGCTCCTTGGCCGGGGCCGCGCCCTCCTCCGGCTCGGGGGCCAGCAGGTTGGCGACCTCGTCCAGGCTCAGCGGGGACGGCTTGTTCAGCAGCCCCACGAACCCGGTGACGCCCGGGGTGTTGCGGACGGCGGCCCACGACTCGTCGGTCAGCTCCATCCGGACGAGGATGTACCCCGGCAGGACCTTCTCGTTGACCTTCTGCCGCTTGCCGCCCTTGATCTCGGTGACCTCGTGCTGCGGGACCTCGATCTGGAAGATGTAGTCCTCCATGTTGAGGGTCTGGGTGCGGGTCTCGATGTTGGTCTTGACCCGGTTCTCGTACCCCGCGTAGGAGTGCACGACGTACCAGTCGCCCGGCTGCATCCGGAGCTGCATCTTGAACTCGGCGTGCGGGTCGACGGGCGGCTCGGCGGGGCCCTCCTCGGCCTCCTCGGCCTCTTCCGCCTCTTCGCCCGCCTCGTCCTCCGCGGAGACGGCGTCGGCCAGGTCGCCGGCGTCCGCGGCGGCGTCGGGCTCGGGGCCCTCGCCTTCGAGCTTCGTGTCCGCGGGCTCGGCGTCGCCGGCGGAGACGACCGCCTCGGCCGTCTCGTCCACGGGCTCGGCCGCCTGGTCCGCCGCAGCAGCCGCAGCGGACTGGGCCTCGGCAACGGCCTCGTCGTAGGGCTGTGAGGACTCGGACACGATGACTCTTTCTCTCGGCTGTGCGGTGATGGACTTGCGTTGGTGCGGCGGCGGGCCGGACTCGGCGGCCGCGCTCGACGGTGTCGTCCCGGACGACGGGGTCAGCCGAAGATGGCGTAGACGCCCTGCTGCAGCCCGTAGTCGACGCCGGACACGATCGCCACCATGATCAGCACGAACACGAGGGACACGGTCGTGTAGGTGACGAGCTCCCGGCGCGTCGGCCAGATGACCTTGCGCAGCTCGGCGAGGACCTGGCGCACGAAAAGGGCCGGAGACGTCCGCCTGGACGGGGACTTCTCCTTCTTGCCCTTGCCTTCGTCCTTGGCCTCGGGCTCGTCGCGAGTCTCAGTCGCCATTTGCCGCCGTTCACCTCATCGGTCGTGATCCAACCACCGGGGTGGTCGCCGCGCGGTCCCGTGCCGCGGAGCGCCACGGACCCGCCATGACGCGGCCGGTACGGGTGCGCGCACCGCACCTCGCAGGGCAGGAGGGACTCGAACCCCCAACCGCCGGTTTTGGAGACCGGAGCTCTACCAATTGAGCCACTGCCCTTCATTCTCCGGCTGCGGAGAACCCCCGGCCACGGGGCCGGGGCGTGTCGCGTCCCAGCTTACGGCCTGGAAGAACGTCCGCGTGCGGACAGGCGCGTATACCGGTGACGCTTCACTAGGACGGTGAGTCTACGTGCCGGAGGCCCCCGCGTCGAACCAGCCGGGCGGACGATCCGCCCGCGCGCGGGCCGTACTCCGGGGACATGGTGTCCTACCGGCGCTGATATATGGCTCGGGTCGGTGAACGTCGTCTGTAACGATAGGGGCATGAGCATCGACCGTCCTCGCATCTCCAAGCGAATCGCCGCGATATCCGAATCCGCCACGCTGGCCGTCGACTCCAAGGCCAAGGCGCTGAAGGCGGCGGGCCGCCCGGTCATCGGGTTCGGCGCGGGCGAGCCCGACTTCCCGACTCCCGACTACATCGTCGAGGCGGCGGTGACCGCGTGCAGGGTGCCGCGCTTCCACAAGTACACGCCCGCGGGCGGGCTGCCCGAGCTGCGCTCCGCCGTCGCCGAGAAGACCGAGCGCGACTCCGGGTACCGCGTCGAGGCGTCCCAGGTCCTGATCACCAACGGCGGCAAGCAGGCGGTGTACGAGGCGTTCGCTGCGCTGCTCGACCCGGGCGACGAGGTGCTCCTCCCGACCCCGTACTGGACGACCTACCCAGAGTCGATCAAGCTGGCGGGCGGCGTCCCGGTGGACGTGGTCGCCGACGAGACCACCGGTTACAAGGTGAGCGTCGAGCAGTTGGAGGCGGCCCGCACCGACCGGACGAAGGTCCTGCTGTTCGTGTCGCCGTCCAACCCGACCGGGGCGGTGTACTCCCGCGCCGAGATCGAGGCGATCGGCCGCTGGGCCGACGGGCACGGCCTCTGGGTCGTCACCGACGAGATCTACGAGCACCTCGTCTACGGAGACGCCGAGTTCCACTCGATGCCCGTCGTGGTGCCCGAGCTGGCCGACCGGACGCTCGTCCTGAACGGCGTCGCGAAGACGTACGCGATGACGGGCTGGCGCGTCGGCTGGCTGATCGGCCCGGCGGACGTGGTGAAGGCCGCGCAGAACCTCCAATCGCACGCGACGTCCAACGTGGCGAACGTGTCGCAGGCCGCCGCGCTCGCCGCGGTGACCGGCGACCTCACGGCGGTGGCGGAGATGCGCAAGGCGTTCGACCGGCGCCGCAAGACGATCGTGCGGATGCTGAACGAGATCTCGGGCGTCGTGTGCCCCGAGCCGGAGGGCGCGTTCTACGTGTACCCGTCGGTCAAGGAGCTGCTCGGACGCGAGATCCGCGGCAAGCGCCCGCGGACCTCGGTGGAGCTGGCGTCGCTGATCCTGGAGGAGGCGGAGGTCGCGCTCGTGCCGGGCGAGGCGTTCGGCACGCCGGGATACTTCCGCCTGTCCTACGCGCTCGGCGACGACGATCTCGTCGAAGGCGTCTCGCGGGTCGCGAAGCTGCTCGCCGAGGCCAACTGACCTCCCCGCCCTGACCTTCCCGCCTTTCATGCCGAAGACCGGCCCCGGGCTCGTTCGCGCCGCCCGGGGCCGGTCTCGTCGCGGAACGGGGCTGCCTCGAACGACCCGTTCCCGGATGTCCGGCGGGACGTCCCGCGAGCAGCCCCTCTCCGCCCTGGGACGCCCTGCCGGAGCAGGGCTCTTCTCGTCACCTCACGGCCGTACGCCTTCGGCGATGCGCATCAGGTGGTCGGCGGCCAGCCCGCCCGCGGCGACCGTCACGCCGACGCCGCGCCGGGCGAGCCAGCACACCTGCCGTCCCGAGCCGACGTGGTCGCCGGTCAGCGCGGGCATCCCGCGCACGGTCGCGTGGCCGGGGATGCCGGTCGTCTTCATCAGGTCCTGCGGGCCGGTGAGCCCGCCGCCCTTCACGAGGACGATCTCCACCCAGCCGCCGTCCCCCGCCCACCGGCAGGTCGTCGTCTTCCGTCCGGCGGCCTCGGCGACGGCGCACGGCGCGGCGGCGGCCAGCCCGGACGGCAGGTAGGTGATCCAGCGCGGCAGGTCGTCCAGGACCGCGGCGCCGGGACGCCGCGGGCCCCCGCCCGGGCCGTCCTGCGGCGGCCGCCCCTCCTGCTTCGGCGGGGTTCCCGCCCCGGGCCTCCCCCGTTCGGACGGGGACTGGGGAAGGCCCGAGGCAGGCGGTCGTTCCGGCATCCGGAGCGCCGAGACGGTGTTGCTCGGACGGGCCGTCTCGGAGTTCCCGGCAGGTGCGGCCCGGAACGACTGGTAGGTGGGCACCAGGGCGAGCGCGGCGACCGACGCGGCGACGGCCCCCGCCGCGGCCTGGACGCGCGCCCGCCGCCTGCGGTGGCGGCGCTTCACGTCGGTGACGAGCGACGGCGTCGCGGTCGTCCCGGCCACCTGCTCGGCCATGGCCTTCCGCAGTTCGCTCTCCAGTTCCATCGCTCATCTCCCCAGTGGCGCCAGGTTCTTGTCGAGGCGTTCCCGGAGCCTGGCGAGCCCCCGGGACGCCTGGCTCTTGACCGTTCCGACCGAACAGCCGAGGGCCTCCGCCGTCTCCGCCTCCGACAGGTCCTCCCAGAAGCGGAGGACCAGCACCGCCCGCTGGCGCGGGCCGAGCTTGCGCAGTTCGTCCATGAGCGTCCCCCTCAGCTCGACGGAATGGTTGGGCGAGTTCGTCGGCGTCTCCGGCAGCCTCGCCATCTGGATCTCCCGGAGCACCTTCCACCGCCGGGCCCGGCTGATCACGAGGTTGACCAGGATCCGGCGGACGTAGGGTTCGGGATCGCTGCCAGCCTCCAGCCGTCCCCAATGGCGGTAGGCCTTCTCCAGCGCGGTCTGCAGGATGTCCTCGGCGTCCTGCCGGGCCCCGCACATGAGCGCCGCGGTGCGCAGCAGGGCATCGCCGCGTTCCGTCACGAACTCCACGAACGACTTCTCGTCTCGACGCCCCACTGTGCTCCGTCCCGGCTAGAGCAGATCCGGCTCGTGTACCGAGGGCGGGCGGCCTCCGCGCCAGGGCCGCCCGCCCCGCGTCCTTCGTGTGGCCCGCGCGCGGCGCGGCCGCGCGCGGACCGGGTCGCTACCGTCAGCCCGCCTGCCGCAGGGCGCCGGTGACGTCCTGGAGGCTGCCCGCGAAGACCGGGCTGCCGTTGACGAACAGGGAGTAGCCGTTCGGGTCGAACAGGAGCAGGCCGCTGCCGCCCGGGCCCATCCAGCCGGCCGAGCCGAACAGGTTCACCGGGGTGCCGCCCTGGGGCAGCTTCAGCGCCTGGCGGAGCTGATTCTGCGTCATCCCGGCCGGGGTCTTCAGCGTTTCGACGGTGATCCACTGCCCGGCGGCGCCGGTCCACTTCTGGGTGACGCCGCAGATGTTGAGCTTGCCGAGCTCGGCGCCGCCCGGGACGGTCGACGTGTAGTGCAGGCCCTTCGCCAGCATCACGGTCTTCTCGACGGCGCTTCCGACCGGCACGGCGGGCTTCAGCGAGTCGCAGTCGAGCTTCGGCGCGGCGGGCAGGGCGGGCTTGCCGGGCACGCGGGCGTCGGGCTTCGGCGCGGCCGGGAGGTGCTTGCCGAGGTCCTTCGGGTTCGGGGCGCAGGTCGGGAGGTCCGCGGGGAGCTTGCCGTCCGGGGCCTTGACGCCGGGGACGCCCGGCTTCGGCAGCTCCGCCTTCGGGACGCCCGCGTTCGGCACGCCCGCGTCCGGCACGCCGGGCACGTTCGGCTTCGGCACGTCCGGGTTCGGGACGCCCGGCACGTTCGGGTTCGGGACGCCGGGCGCGCCCTGCGGGACGCCGGGCAGGTTGTCGGTCTTCGGGAGCTGCCCCTTCGGCAGGTCCTTGGTGACGGGGTTCTGCTTGAGCTGCTCCTCGACCTGCTTCTTCGCGGCGCCGGTGTCCGGGACCTTCGCGCCGGGCAGGCCGGGCTTCGCCGGCAGGCAGGTCGGCGGGGTGGCGGGCAGGGCGTCCTGGACCTGGCGCTGCTGCGCGGGGGCCTTCGCGGTCTGCGACTGGAGGCCCGCGTCGTGGTGGGATCCGGTCATCGCCCACGTCGCGCCGCCGCCCGCCGCGACGGCCCCGATGGCGGACGCGGCGACCAAGGCTGCCTTCAGCGTGATCATCGTGTATCCCTTCTGCCCGTGCTCTCTGCGGGGGTGTGCTTGTTTCTCTCTGGCGCCCCTCGTATACGCACGGTGCCCGGACGGGGTTGCACGCGGTTCCAAAGTTTTTTTCGGGATGCCCATGGGCGGGATGGCCGCGGCGTGTCATGCGAGGTAGTCCGGTCAGGTGGTCCTGAGGGGCCGGGGGTTCGGGCGGGACGAAGATCCGGCAGCATTGGCTCATGGAGGCCCGTACCGTTTCAGCCCGTCCGGTGGAGGACAGCCGCCCGCCGGACCGCGGGGAGCGCCCAGCGCGTTCTTCGGCCCGCCAGGACGTGGCCCTGCTCCCCAAAGCACACCTGCACCTGCACTTCACCGGTTCGATGCGGCACAGCACGCTCGTCGAACTGGCCGGGACGCACGGCGTCCACCTGCCGGACGCCCTCGTCGAGGACTGGCCGCCCCGCCTGCACGCGACCGACGAGCGCGGCTGGTTCCGGTTCCAGCGCCTGTACGACATCGCGCGCTCGGTGCTCCAGACGCCGGACGACCTGCGCCGCCTGCTGCGCGAGACCGCCGAGGACGAGGCCGCGGAGGGCTCCGGCTGGCTGGAGATCCAGGTCGACCCGAGCGGGTACGCGGCGAAGTTCGGCGGGCTGACCCCGACCGTCGAGCTGGTCCTCGCCGCCGCCCGGGACGCGACCGAGGCGACCGGCGTCGGCATCGGCGTGGTCATCGCCGCGAACCGGACGCGGCACCCGCTGGACGCGAAGACGCTGGCGCGGCTCGCCGTCCGGTACGCGGGGGACGGGGTCGTCGGGTTCGGCCTGTCCAACGACGAGCGGCGGGGGCGCGCCTACGACTTCGAGGGCGCGTTCCGGATCGCGGCGCGGGGCGGGCTGCTGTCCGTCCCGCACGGCGGGGAGCTGCTCGGGCCGGGCAGCGTCCGGGAGTGCGTGGAGACGCTGCGCGCCGACCGGATCGGGCACGGCGTCCGCGCCGTCGAGGACCCGGGCCTGCTCGACCGGATCGTCGAGCGGGACGTCGCGCTGGAGGTCTGCCCCGCCTCCAACGTCGGGCTCGGGGTGGCGCGGACGGCGGCGGACGTCCCGGTCCGGCGGCTGTTCGAGGCGGGCGCGACGATCGCGCTGGGCGCGGACGATCCGCTCCTGTTCGGCGCCCGGCTCGCCCGGCAGTACGAGCTGGTCCGCGGCGAGCACGGCTTCTCGGACGCCGAGCTGGCCGAGCTGGCCCGCCAGTCGATCAAGGCGTCGGCCGCCCCGGAGGACATCCGCCGCCGCCTCCTGTCCGGCGTGGACGCCTGGCTGGCCGCCCCGTAGCCGGGCGGGGGCGCGCCGTCACCCGACGATGCCCTCGACGAGGAGGAGGACGCCGAACACCGCGAACCCGGCCGCCGCGCCGTACTTGATGACCCGCTCCGGGAGCTTCCTGCCGAGCATCTGCCCGACGACGATGGCGAGCGCGTCGGCGGCGACCATCCCGACCGTCGACCCGGCCCACACGCCGGTCAGGCCGAGGAACCCGCCGTGGTCGGCGGCGAGGGTGACGGTGGCGAGCATCGTCTTGTCGCCCAGCTCGGCGAGGAAGAACGCCCCGCCGACGGCGAGGATCGCCGACCCGGTCGCGCGGCTGGCCTTGTCGCGTTCGGCGTCGTCCAGCTCGTCGCCGCGGAGCGTCCACAGCGCGAAGCCGAGGAACGCGAGCCCGGCGAGGATGGAGATCGGACCGGTCGGGAGCGCGGCGCCGACCGCCGCGCCGAGCGCGACGCTCGCCAGGTGGACGATCGCGGTCGCCGCCGTGATGCCGATCAGCACCGGGAGGGCGCGGAAGCGGGTGGCGAAGGTCATCGCCATGAGCTGGCTCTTGTCGCCCAGCTCGGCGACGAAGATCACGGCCAGACTGATGAGGAAGGCGGTCACCGGTTCCCTCTCGCTCGGATGCCGAGCGGAGGGCGGGAGTGCGCTCAGCGCATGCGACCTCGGCCCGGCATCGCTGCCAGGCCGAAGGTCTCGTCCGCGCGATCAGAGATCGGGGCCCGCGTGACCGGGCGCCGTCGGCGGCGCCAGTGTGTCGATCACGCGATCAGGACTACTCCCCCTCGACGCCGACCACCGTACCAAGCCCCGGCCGGACGGACGCTGTGCGGATCGTCACAGCTCAGAGGGTCCTTTTCGGACGGTCGCCGCCGCATGCGGCACGACGTGCGCCGCGGCGTGCGGCACGGTCAGAGCGTCACGCCGACGAGGACGGGCTCGTTGACCAGCTCGACGCCGAACGCGTCCCGGACGCCGCGCCTGACCTCGCGGGCCAGCGCGAGCAGGTCGGCGGTGCTGGCGCCGCCCGGGTTGGTGAGCGCGAGGGTGTGCTTGGTGGAGATCCGCGCGGGGCCGACGGCGTGGCCCTTGGCGAACCCGGCGCGGTCGATCAGCCAGGCGGCGGACGTCTTCACCCGGTCGCCGACTTCGGGGTAGCGGGGGAACGCGGCGTCCGGCCCGAGCCGGTCGGCGACGCGGCGCTCCAGCTCGGCGAGCTGCTCCGGCTCCAGGATCGGGTTGGTGAAGAACGACCCGGCGCTGCGGGTGTCGGGGTCGGCGGCGTCCAGGACCATGCCCTTGCCGCGCCGCAGTTCGAGGACGGCGTCGCGCGCCTCCTTGAGCGTCACCCTGTCCCCGGCGGCGACGCCGAGCCGCTTCGCCAGCTCCGCGTAGGCGACGGGCTGCGACTCCTCCGACTCGTGCAGCGCGTACGTCACGTCCAGGACGACGTACCGGTCGTTCCCCTTGAACACGCTGTGCCGGTAGGTGAAGCGGCAGGCGTCGCGGTCGAGGGTCACGTGGGCGCGGGCGTGCCGGTCGTAGGCGCGGACCTCGACGATCGTCTCGCTGACGTCCTGCCCGTAGGCGCCGACGTTCTGGATGGGCGTCGCGCCGACGCGTCCCGGGATGCCGGACAGGCACTCGACCCCGGCGAGGCCGTCGGAGACGCAGCGGGCGACGAAGGGGTCCCAGTCCTCGCCCGCCTGGACGCGGACGAGCACCCGCCCGCCCTCGGCGGCGACGCGTTCGGCGCCGCGCGTGCCGATGTGCACGACCGTGCCGGGGAACCCGTCGTCGGAGACCACGAGGTTGGAGCCGCCGCCGAGGACGAGCACCGGCTCGCCCGCGTCGTCGGCCTCGCGGACCGCCGCGACGACCTCCGCCTCGGTCGTGGCCTCGACGAAGCGCCGGGCGGGCCCGCCGAGGCGCAGCGTGGTGTACCCGGCCAGGTTCACGTCTTCGGCGAACACCGCCACGTCGTCTTCCTCCCCTGCGTGCCACGTCCGGTCGCTCGCGGGCCGCGCGCCGGGCCGGAGATGGAGCTCGGCCCGGCGCGTCGGGTCCGCCGTGCCGGTCAGGCGAGCTTGACGACCGCCTTGGCGCGCGTGAGGACCTTCTGCTCGCCGGAGCGGGCGGTGAGCGCCACGACGACCTTGTTGTCGTCGAGCTTCTCCTCCACCCGTCCGCTGATCTCCAGCGTCGCGCCGCCCTCGTCGGGGACGACGACCGGCGAGGAGAACCGTACCCCGTAGTCGACGACCGCGCCCGGGTCGCCGACCCAGTCGGTGACGAACCGTCCGCCCTGCGCCATCGTGTACATGCCGTGGGCGATCACGTCCGGGAGCCCGACGGCCTTCGCGGTGGACTCGCGCCAGTGGATCGGGTTGAAGTCGCCCGACGCGCCCGCGTACTGGACGAGGTTCGCCCGGTCGACCGGGAAGGTGCGGAGGGGAAGCTCGGTGCCGACCTCGACGTCGGCGTACTTGACGGTGGCGGCCATCAGACTCCCCGTTCCACGATGCTGTTGTAGGACTTGCAGACCAGCTCGCCCTCGACCGTCCTGATCTCCGTCTCCAGGACGAGCTTCTCGTTTTTCCCGATCGACCTGATCTCGGTGACCGTCCCGGTGCAGACGATGACGTCGCCCGCGCGGATCGGGCGCGTGTACTCGAACCGCTGCTCGCCGTGCACGACCATCGCGTAGTTGAGGCCGAGCTCGGGGTCGGCGAGGCCGTTGTCGCCGAGGGACACGACGATCGGGAAGGTCGGCGGCGCGATCACGTCGGGGTGCCCGGCGGCCTTGGCCGCCTCCTGGTCGCGGTAGACCGGGTTCTGGTCGCCGATGGCGTCCGCGAACTCGCGGATCTTCACCCGGCTCACCTCGTACGGCTCGCTGGGCGGGAACGTCCGCCCGATGAAATCACGGTTGAGTGCCATGCAGTCCCGTCCCTCCGGCCCGGCCGGGGCGGTCGGTCGCCGAGGCCCGCCCTGGCCGCGCGTGTCGCGTTCGTCTCGTCGTCGCGTGGATCCCGCGTGGTCCCCTGTGGTTCTCGCGTGGTTCCGTCGCGCCGTCGCGTCTCGGACGGACGCTAACAGAATGACGTTCAGCCCGCCCCCGCGGGTCTCACCCACGGGGACGGGCTGATCAGGTATGGCAAGCGTGCGAAGAAGTCACCGCTCTGCGTTCGCGGGCGGTCGGGCCCGCCGGATCATCCGGCGGCCGCGCCCCGCGGGCTAGCGGGTCTCCCGGTGCGGACGGTGCGTCCTGCAGTTGGGGCAGTACTTCTTGATCTCCAGGCGGTCCGGGTCGTTGCGCCGGTTCTTCCGCGTGATGTAGTTGCGGTGCTTGCACTCCTGGCAGGCCAGCGTGATCTTCGGCCGGACGTCGGTGGCAGCCACGTTGGAGTGCCTTTCTGAGCTGGGGACAGGAACTTCTGACCGCGGCCGCCCGGGTGGGCGGCCGGTCTTTCGACCCACGGCCGCCCGCCTCCCGGAGGAGGTGGAGAGCCTTGGGTAGTAGCGAGGGCCGGACTTGAACCGGCGACACAGCGATTATGAGCCGCTTGCTCTGCCTGACTGAGCTACCCCGCCGTGCTGGTCGGTGTGGACCGGTTTGTAAGGATACCGGATGCGCACCGCGCCCCGGAAACACGAAAACCCGGATGATGATCGGGAATCGGTTTCGCGTGCTCCGCGGACCGCCGTCCAGGATACCGGGTGCGCCGATGACCTGCGAAACGTCCTGCCGGAACCGGTGGGACGGTACCACAGCCCCCGGTATGGAGCGAATCGGTCTGCCCCCGCCGGGGCGGCGGGGTGGCGGGCCTGGGTGGCGGGCCTGGGCGCTGGGACGACGAAGGCCGCCGTCCTTGTCGGATGGCGGCCGGGATGCCGTTGAGCCCCTTTACGGAATCGAACCGTAGACCTTCTCCTTACCATGGAGACGCTCTGCCGACTGAGCTAAAGGGGCTTGCGACGTTCGCGCAGTGAAACCATACACGCCCCCAGCGCATGGCGCGAACTCCTTTGCGCCCCCTCCGGGCGGGCTCCGGCGCAGCCCCTTCACCACCGCCCGAGCCCCCGGCTCATGGGCTTCTAGAAGCGGACGAGGACGGCGGTGGCGTCGTCGTGGCGCTTTCCGCGCGCGTCGGGCGCGGACGCCTCGGCCCGCCTCGTCCGCCGGACGAGCTCGCGCGGGCCCTCCTCGTCCAGGACGCGGAGCAGGCCGTCCCAGTCCAGCTCGCCGAACCGCTCCACCAGCCGGGACGCGCCGTCGCTGAGCACCGCCGCCCGGCGCAGCCCCGCGACCGGCAGCTCCCCGGTCAGCCCCTGGTACGCGGCCTCCGGCCGGGTGCTCGCCACCCAGAACCCGCCCGGGCTGTTGCGCGCCTTGCGGACGCCTTCGAGCGTGTAGCTCGGCAGATGGTCGACGCGGTCGTCGCGGAACACGCGGACCTCGCCGACGTCCACCACGATCGGCGAGTCGGCGAGCACGAACCACTCCACCACGTCGTCGCGCCGGCGCAGCAGCGACACCGTCGCGGACGGGCTGTCCGGGTTCCGCAGGTCGCACGTCGCCGTGTGCGCCTCTCCCGTCACCTTGATCGCCTCGGCCACCAGGTCGGGCAGCGGCTTGCCGTCCTCCAGGGCGAGCAGCGCCGCGATCCGCCCGCCGAGCCTGCGCACCAGCCATGCCGGGTCGTGCCGGCACCCGCTGTCCACCCCCGCCGGGGCCGTGGCCCCGTCCAGCAGCGCGACCCAGCCGGGGCCCGCCGCGACGAAGTCCTCGTTCTCCCGCCCCGGGGTCGCCTCGCTCACATAACTAACCTGCACATAAGCAGGTCTACCTCCTGGCCCTGTCACTATGACAGAGGTAGACCAAAGCCTCACCGCGCGTCGCGCCTACCTGCGCTTTCCTGTATTTCCAGCCTGTCCGGCGCCGCCGCGAGGACGGCCGTCAACGCGGCCGGGTCGTCGGCGTAGAAGCGGATCGTGCGGGCCGTGTCCCGTCCGCCGAGGGGCCGGACGACCGTGATCGGCGCGTCCAGTTCCACGACCACGTTCGTCTGCGCGGCGACCGCGACCGACAGTTTCCCGTCCCGGACCCTGACCATTCCGCGCTCGTCGTAATTGCGCGCGATCCGCACCGCCGATATCGAACCGCGGGGCACGCGGAGGTCGAAGAAGGCGCCGTAGCGGATGCGCAGCTCGCCGTCCGAGAGCACGTGCGGACGCGTCACGCACGCCGCGATGACGGCGACCACGATGAGGATCGAATAGACGTCGATCATCAGGACCGCCGCGCGCAGCCCGCCGGGCGCGTCGACGCCCCGCAGCAGAAGTTCGACCACGACCGTCTCCAGCAGCATGGCGAAAAGGAAGGCCAGTTGAAGGGTGGTCTGCGCGCCCGAGTACGAGAGCGCCACGGCGCCTTTCGGAACTCCGTGGCGGCGGCGCCCGGCGAGCAGGACGAGACTGACCAGACCCTTCGCGTCGAAACCCATGATTCTGCGCACCGGATACGGCACCAGCTCTATGGCGCTCCTGAAGGCGCCGCCACGTGTCAGCATTTCCAGTCCTTCAGCATCGCGATGGTGAGACGGAAGACCTCGGCCTGCGCGGCGGACATCTCGTCCAGCCAGGCGGCGTCCGGGGTTTGCGCGGACAGCGCGGCCGCCAATTCACCGGGCAGCAGCGCCGCGAGCGTCTCGGCGATTTCGGCGACCCTCGGGTCGTCGGGCGCGGCGTCGGCTATCTCGTCCAGCCGCGCGTAGATCTCGGCGCCGTGCGCGACGAGCGGACGCAGCAGGTCCGCGAAGCCGGAGCCGGGGCCCGCGACCGTGTCGACGAACGCGAGCATCTCCCGGTCGAGCTCGGCGAACCGCGACCCGCTGCCGCCGCCGGGAAGGCCGCGGAGCACGTCCGCCATCTCCGGCGAAACAGCCGAATCGGGGCTCAGCTCGGGATCGGCCAGGAGCGTCGCGAGGCGGGCGCGGCGGGCGGCGATCGCCCGCTGCTGCCGCGCCAGGTCCGCGTCCAGCTCGGCCAGGACCTCGCGCAGCTCCCGGCCGCGCTCGTCGGCGAGGACGTCCCGGATCTCGTCCAGCGCGAGGCCCAGCTCCGCGAGCCGCCGCACCCGCGCGAGCAGGACGGCGTCCCGCAGCCGGTATTCCCGGTACCCGTTCGCCAGGCGCTCCGGCTCGGGCAGCAGTCCAAGGTGGTGGTAGTGCCGGACGGTCCGGGTTGACACCCCGACCAGCGCGGCCAGTTCGCCGATCCGCATGGCCTCATTACAGACGTTGACGCAACGTCAAGGTCAAGCACCGCGACGGCTTGCTCGGACCGGCGCCGAACCGGCTCCGGTGGCTAAGCGGCAGGGGCTTGACCTGGCCAAACGTTTTCTCGGGCCGTGTGTCGTGTCCGCTCCCGGACGCGGCCTTCGTCAACCTTCGCGGCGGCCGCGCGTCATCGGCCCCTCGCGCCTCGTTGGCCGCCCCTCGCGTCGGACGACGTTTCCGCAGGTCAGCGCATGGATGGATCACCTCGCACAGAGGGATCAGGGACGGCACTGACATCGGAAGCTGACAGCTCACCCGCCCGTCACATGCTGTTCACCTGCGACTTTACCCACCAGAAGGGTTAAACCTTCACTCTCAGGCATTACGGTCAAATTACCGCCACCGTCCGTGGCGCGACCTGTATCGGCCGAGCCGCGGAGGAGAGCACGCGTGGATCATCGTCGCCTGCGCTCGCGCGTCCTCGCGGCCGTGGCCGTCGGGCTGTCCGGCCTGGTCATCGCGGGTTTCCTGCTCGCCCAGGCGGTCCGCGACCGGCCTGCCGCCGCCACCCCTCCCGCACCGGACCCCTCGACCTCGGGGCCGTCCGCGGCGCCGACGCCGGGGCGGCGGCCGCCCGCTCCACCGCCGACGTCGTCGGAAGCACTCCCGCCTTCGGTGCCGGTGCGGCTCGACGTCCCGCGGATCGGCGTCCGGACACCGCTGATGAAGCTCGCGCAGAACGCCGACCGGACCGTCGAGACCCCGCCGCTCAGCCGGGCCGGGGACGCGGGCTGGTACCGGCTCGGCGCCGCGCCCGGCAGCCGCGGCGCCGCCGTGATCATCGGCCATGTCGACACGTCCCGCGGCCCGGCGGTCTTCTACCGGCTCGGCGAGCTGCGTCCCGGCGACCAGGCGACGGTCCTCCGCTCCGACGGCCGGACCGCCGTGTTCGAGTTCGATTCAATCGAGCGCGTCGACAAGGACCGCTTCCCCACCGGACGCGTTTACGGCGATCCCGGCTATGCGGCGATCCGCCTGATCACCTGCGGCGGCCGATTCGACCGCGGCACCGGCCATTACACCGACAACGTCATCGCCTATGGCCACCTGGTGCGGACGAACGGCACGAGCGCGGGGGCCCGCTGACGTGTCCCCCCAGTTCGAGCGCGACACCTCCATGCCGCCGTCGCCAATCGTCCACCGTTTCGGACGCTACCGGCTGGCTCATTCGGTACGAGACGAACGCCCGGCGGCACCGAGCGCTCCCGCCTCGGGACATTTGTCGTCCGCGACCCCACGGGGCTTCGTCCTCTCACCCACGGTGACCGTTCCCGATCGGCTCCCCACCGTCCGACACGGAGGCGCGCCGCCACTCGCCATTCAAGAAGAGGCAGCCCGGCCCAGCGGCCGCCTTCGCCGACAAAAACGGGACGGAAAACGCAGCCTGCCTCCGGTGGACGCGGCCGCGATGCGCGTGCTGGTCCTGATCCCCGCCCACAATGAGGCTGAGCAGATCGCCGAGACGATCGAGTCGCTGCGCGCGCAGGAACGCCCGCCCGACCACATCGTCGTGATCGCGGACAACTGCACCGACGCCACCGCCGAAATCGCCCGGCGTCGCGGCGTCGAAATCGTCGGCACGCGCGGGAACCGGCACAAGAAGGCGGGCGCGCTGAACCAGGTCCTGGACCGGCTGCTGCCGATCTTCGGCCCGGACGACGCGATCATGGTGATGGACGCCGACTCCGCGCTCGACCCCGGCTTCATCCGCAACGGCGTCGAGTACCTCGCCGCGGGCCGCTACGCCGCCATCGGCGGGACGTTCACCGGCAAGCCCGGCGGCGGCGCGGTCGGCATGTTCCAGCGCAACGAGTACGCCCGGTACGCGCGGGACGTCCGGCGACTGCGCGGCAAGGCCCTCGTCCTGACCGGCACCGCGACGATCTTCCGCGTGGCCACCCTGCAGGAGGTGGTCGCGGCCCGCCGGGAAGGCCGCCTCCCCGGCCTGCCGCACGTGTACGACGTGCGCGTCCTGACCGAGGACAACGAACTCACCCTGGCCATCCTCCACCTCGGTTTCCGCATTCTCTGCCCCAAGGAATGCACGCTGACGACCGAGGTGATGCCGACCTGGCGGGACCTGGCCAGGCAGCGGCTCCGCTGGAAACGCGGTGCGCTCGAAAACCTCGTCGACTACGGCTGGACGCCGATCACCCGCCCCTACTGGGGACGGCAACTCCTCTCCCTGATCGGCATCATCGTCATCGCCGCCTACCTTTCGTCGATCGCCTATTCGGCGATCTGGCTGGGCGGCGTCAAACTAAGCCCGATCTGGGCCGCCGTCACCGTCATCTTCATGGTCGAGCGAGTGGTGACCGTACGTCGGCGCGGCCCCTTCCAAATGGCGCTGGCCGCCACGATCGTCGTCGAAATGGTCTTCGACGTCTTCCTCCAGTTCGTCCAGGCACGCGCATTCTGGCAGGCCGCCTGGCGTAAAGAAAGGAAATGGTGAACATGTACAATACTCCCCCCGTGGGCGGAGTGGCCGCCGGTTTCGGCGGCGCGGCCGCCGCGTCCCCCTGGCTGGGATTCCAGGCGGTCTGGCTGGGCCTGGCCCTCTTCACCCTGATCTCCGCGGCCGTCGCCGTGAAGCGCATCCTCCCCACGCGCAAGGGTTGACCGCGATAAGTCCGGGGCCCGTGACCGCCCCGGCCTTCCCCCCTAAACGACAACGGCCGCGATCGCGACGAACAACTCCTCCCCGCTCTCCAACTCCACGCTGAACATGCCGTTCTCGTCCTCCACGGCACTAACCCGCACCGCCCCGGGAAAGTCCCCCGCGGCCCCCATCAAATAGTCACGAAGATCAACAATAGTCTCTTTAGTCACACCGCCTCCTCACTTGGCATGCTTGCGAGCCGCCCGCGCGAATTCCTCGATCGCCTCGTCGAAAGCACGCACGGCCGCCAGCACCTCCGACGGCAACCCACCGCCAGAACCATCCGCATTAACTGCCCGACGGTGAGCATGCAACTGCATCTCCGCCTTATGCACCTGCTTGGCCCGTTCAACCAACTCTTCAGGGCCGCTCATGACCAGAAGCCCGAAGATCTGACGCATCGAAGCACGGGCCTGATAGAACGCGTCAGTGCTCGCCAGATACTTGTCCGGGTCGGCCCGCGCATCGTCGGGCGAGCGTTCCCTGAGGCGATGAAGCACATTGAACTCCACCAGCCGTTCCCGGGCCGTGGTCGCCGCCTCGATGTAGGCGGCACACCGCTCGGTCCGCTCCCGCCTGATCCGCGCCCGCTCCCCCGCGCCGAGCTTCAACGGCTCAACCAGCGCCCCCAACGTGACCCCCACAAGCGAAGAAAGCGCCCCCACCGCCGTAGCAACAACCGCACCATCCACGCCAAAGAATCCAACAACACCCCCAACCCCCTGACCAGCCCCACTCCGCTAGCACCGGAATGACGCTGGCGCACACTCAAGGGCAGCCGCCTCAAGGCCCGCCAACAGAACCGGCGAACATCCCGATCGACACCGGCGTGCTGGGCGAGTGCCTTCACGAGAGTGAGCGTCTGACTGCCGGTGTCGACAAGTGCGGCCTTGTCCTCACCGTGTCGATCAACCCGGGCCTCGGCGTCCCGAAGCCCCATCTCGACCTCAAGGCGCACGTAGCGCGTTCACATCGGTTTCGAGGGCGCGTTCACGCAAACGAGTGCCCCGGCTCGCGGGGTCGAGGGGCGGCAGAGCCCCCTGGGTCGAGCACGCTCAACCCTCTGCGGTGTGGCTGACCGCTTGTCGCGATCTTGCCCTCAAGCCCGCGAGGCTGGGAACCCCCGAAGCCCCCGCTCCGGATTCGCATAGCGATAATCAAGGTCGGATTCTAGTCCGCCAGCGGTCAAACCCCGCCTGTACATGTCATTTTGTCGCTGGTCTCGCTATCATGCGATCGCATGACGCGCGTTGACTGGCCGCACCTGGATGTGTGGATCGGGCGCAGCCCCCATGACGTCACCCTTAACTTCAGTGCCGCGCCGGGTCGGGACCGAGTAACTGCGCTAATCACGAAAGAACCTCGACCGCTCGTCTGGCTTGGTGTCGTTACTCGCACTGCTGTACAACTGCTTACAGGCCAGCCGGACTACCGGCGCGGCGTTGCAGCCCTGGCCTTGGAGGACTCCTCCGTCCTGCATCCCGAGGCGCCCTCGCGACCTGGCTGGCCGGCACTGCCCTACCGCCTTACACGCACCGACAGAGCTGTAACCATTGGCGGCCGCCGCGATGACGAGCGTCACATAGCCGATGCATACTCGATTTCATTTCCTAGCGATCCAGATCTCGTGTGGAATTTGGATGTCTTTGTGGAAGAGGCTATATGTCGCGTTACAGATATCGATGACTACGAGCAGGCCATCCGTGCCCTAGGCAAGCGTGGCCGCGACCGCGACCGCTTTGGCAATCCTGTGGAGCCTGGCCGCGAGAGCCGGGTCGGTGATCCGTTCGCACGCGCCGGAGGCTGGACTAAAGAGAGCAAAACTCCTATCCCCAAGTGGCGTGGTCGCGATCCTCGCGTCATCTACACCGGACTGCCGGGACAGGGAAAGCGCTATTGAGCGAATGCGGTTGCCCGGTCCGGTAATGCGGGACCAGACGGGACAGTCCGTACCCCAGCGCGCCGAGGCAAGCCACCGCTTCGTCCGGAAGAAGCCGAAGACCTGCGTCGCGATCACGAGCCTGCCGGATGATGGCTAGGCGAGATGCGGCTGATCCACTCCAAACCGCACAGCGGCTCCCGGTGGACGGACAGGGGCGAGCCTCAGACAGGTAGCCGCTCTAGCATCGCGCACCCGGTGAGACCCGGCCCGTGCCGATCCATCCGGAACTCGTCACGCTGCTGCGCCACTCAACATCCCGCCGGGTGGTCGGCTGGCCGTTGGGCCGTGCGGCGAGATCTCGGCCGCTGGACGTGCCTCCGGGTCTGGGACGGGCACGTGAGGCGGTGCTCGGTGGAGGTCGTCGGGGAGGCGGGGAACGGCGCGGACGTGGTGGAGCTGATCCGCCGCACCCGTCCGGACGTGGCGCTGATGGACATCCAGATGCCCGGGACGGACGGGATCGAGGCGACGCGCCAGGTCCTCGCCCATGGAGTGCCGGTGCGGGTACTGATCCTGACGACGTTCGGCCTGGACCACTACGTGTTCCCCGCCCTTCAGGCGGGGGCGAGCGGGTGCCTGCTCAAGGACACCCCGGCCGGCGACCTGCTGACGGTGATCGAGGTCGTGGCCGTCGGCGACGCGGCCCCTGTCGCCGCGCGTGACCCGGCGGCTGGTCGCCGAGTTCGCCAAGCGCTCGACGGTGGCGCTGGCGGCGGAGCGGACCGCGGACCTCACCGCCCGCGAACGCGAGGTGCTGATCCTGGCCGCCCGCGGCCGGGCCCGCCTCGTCATGGCCGCTTACGAAGCAGGACTCACAACCCTGGGCACCCCCTAAGTCGGATGTTCGCCGACGCGGCGGGCGCGGGGCGCGGGCGCAGGTGAGAGCGCCCGCACCCCCGTCAGCTACCGGTAGTTCACGAACTGAAGCGCGACGTCCAGGTCCTTGCCCTTCAGCAGGCTGATGACCTGCTGCAGGTCGTCCTTCTTCTTCGAGGTGACGCGCAGCTCCTCACCCTGGATCTGGGCCTTGATCCCCTTGGGCCCCTCGTCCCGGATGATCTTGCTGATCTTCTTCGCGTCCTCCTGGGCGATGCCCTCCTTGAGGCCCACGCTCAGCTTGTGCACCTTCCCGGACAGCTTCGGCTCACCGGCGTCGATCGCCTTCAACGAGATCCCCCGCTTGACGAGCTTGTCCTTCAACACGTCAAGCACGGCGTTCGCCCGCTCGGCCGTGTTCGCCTGGATCTCGATCGTCTCGCCGGACCACTTGATCCCCGCGTCCACGTTCCGGAAGTCGAACCGGTTGGCCACCTCCTTGGCGGCCTGGTTCAGCGCGTTGTCGACCTCCTGCCGGTCGAGCTTGCTGACGATGTCGAAACTGCTGTCAGCCATCGGCACACACATCCCCTCAGCAGCGTCTTCGCGATCCGTAGAGCCTAGCGACTCCCCCGATCAAGGCCGTCCCGCCTCGATGTCACACCAGCCCCTGCCGTCCGCTATCCTTTCCAGTGCCGTCGCGACAGCGACGCCACGGCGGGTTGCCCGAGTGGCCAATGGGAGCGGACTGTAAATCCGTCGGCTTAGCCTACCCAGGTTCGAATCCTGGACCCGCCACACCGCACGAAACAGCCCTTGACCAGGCCCAACCCGGTCAAGGGCTGTTCTCTATCTGTCCGGCTGTCGCTGCTCGTCTACGGCCTCCTACGGATGCCTGCGCCGAATACGTGCCGAAGTTCTAGGACGCTTTTCGCCTGGTCGCTTCGCTGATTCGACGCATGGCGTCCTCCTCTTGCCCGGCCACGCACTTCGCATGGACGCGCAGCAGAACGGCAACGCTGTGCCCCGCCCATTCGGCACCTGAGCCGGTGCCACTCCGGCCCGAGGTACGTCGACACGGCGGCGTGCCGGAGGTCGTACGGCATCTTCGCGAGCGGCGAGGCCGACCGCCCGGTGGAGTGTTGAACTCCTTGATGTGGTGGCGCAGCAGCGTGACGAGTTCCGGGTGGATCGGCACGGGCCGGGTCTCGCCGGGTGCGCGGTGCTTGAGGGGTTGCCTGTCCCGAGGCTTGCCGCTGTCCGTCCATCGGGAGCCGCTGCGCGGTTCGGAGTGGGTCAGCCGCATCTCGTCGGAGCCGTCGTCCGGCAGGCTCACGAGGTGATCGCGACGCAGGTCTACGGCTTCTTCCGGGCGTAGCGCGGCGTAGTACATGCCATGGCGTTGTTGAAGGTCGCTTGCTTGCGCGTCGCCGTGCTGCCTGCCGCGGGAGTTCCGTCCTGTCGACGGCAGGTCGAGAACTTGCCGCGCGAGCTGCGTCCCCTGTCGGTCCGGCGCGAAGTCGCCTATGTCGACCGTGTTCCGCCCCAGGCAGCGGACGGCCGAGGCCAGGTGTTCGGGCGGGTCCTGCTCACCGTTCTGTAGCCGCCCGCTGTACGCCCAGGCGCGCAGAGCCTCTGTCGCGTCGGTGGGCGCCTCTGCGGTGCCCCGCCGATGGTCCGGAGAGGCGTACGGCCATTTGGCCGCGCAGTAGTCGAGGGAGGACGCGAACCAGGTGATCGCGCGCTCCTCTCGCTCCCACGAGAGCGGATGACCGGTCTTGCTGGAGAATGCCTCGCCCTTACGAGCCGCGGTGAGAAGGGACGAGCGGAAGCTATCGGCTCGGTCTGGCCTGGGGCGCCGGTAGGGTCCTGGTGATCCCGTGGTCGTGCTTGGCGGGGCTGGGCGCCGCGCTGGTCCGCGCCGTGTGGGTGGCCTGCCTGAACCGGCTGAGGCTGCGGCCGGCCGAAAAGGGAGCGCGCCGGCCCCATCCCCCGCAGAAGTGGCCGGCGCGCTCTCGTTGGGTTATGACGCCGCCGCGTCCGGAATGGTTCGGGGGAATTGGCCCAAGTTCTGCGGCGGGTCCGGGAGGACCACCGCTAGCGGCGGCGGCCCGCCATGCGCTCCAGGCGGGCGATGCGGTCGGCCGTGGGCGGATGGGTGGAGAACAGGCGGCCGATGCCGACGCCGGTGAACGGGTTGGCGATCATCAGGGAGCTGGTGGTGGCGAGCTCCGGGTCCTGCGGCAGCGGCATCGCGCGGGTGCCCGCGTCGATCTTGCGGAGGGCGGCGGCGAGGGCGAGCGGGTCGCCGGTGAGCCGGGCCCCGGCGGCGTCGGCGGCGTACTCGCGGGTGCGGCTGATCGCCATCTGCACGACGGCGGCGGCGACCGGGCCGAGGACGATCATCAGCAGCGCGCCGAGGACGCCGGGTCCGTCGTCGTCCTCCGAGCGTCCGATCGGGATGAAGATCGCCAGGTGCGACAGGTAGGTGATCACGGTGGCGATGGCGGCGGCGACGGACGAGATCAGGATGTCGCGGTTGTAGACGTGGGACAGCTCGTGCCCGAGGACGGCGCGCAGTTCGCGCTCGTCCAGCATCTGGAGGATGCCGCGGGTGCAGCAGACGGCGGCGTTGCGCGGGTTGCGCCCGGTGGCGAACGCGTTCGGCTGCCGGGTCTCGGAGACGTAGAGGCGCGGCATCGGCTGGTGCGCCGAGTTCGCCAGTTCGCGGACGAGCCGGTACAGCACCGGCGCCTCGACCTCGCCGACCGGGTGGGCGCGCATGGAGCGCAGCGCGATCCGGTCGCTGAAGAAATAGGCGACGCCGTTGGTCGCCAGCGCGATGACCAGCGCGATCGTCAGCCCGGCCCGGCCGCCGACCGTCCATCCGGCGACGAGCACCAACGCCGACAGCGCCGCGATCAGGGCAGCCGTCTTGACGCCGTTGAACCGCACTTCCGCCCGCCTCCCCGTCGACTCCCGCATGAACATCAACGGTTTGACCTGCGTGAACGTTCCCGTCCCCGCCCATTCACGGTACCCGCAGGGGGGCGTGGGACGAGCCGCGCTCAGGTGGCCTGGGTGACCGTCTGCAGGACGATCTGCGGCGCCACCGACAGCACCACGGCGCCCGCCGCGGCGGCGGCGATCGCGGTCCGGACGGGCAGGCCGGGCGCGGGGTCGTAGGACGGCCCGTCCGCCGGGGTGAACAGCCGGACGGCCCAGGCCAGGTAGTAGTACAGCCCGATCACAGTGTTGACCGCCATGACGACGGCGAGCCAGGTGACGCCGCCCGCGACCGTCGCGCGGAACACGACGACCTTGGCGAACAGTCCCATGACGCCGGGCGGCAGCCCGGCGAGGCAGATCAGGAAGAACGCGAGCGCGGCGGCGACGTGGGGGCTGCGGCGGGCGAGGCCGCGGTAGTCGTCCAGCGTGTCCCATGACGGCGACAGCGGAACGGCGCGGCGGCGGAAGCCGATCACGACGGCGAACGCGCCGAGGTTCATCACGGCGTAGAGCGCGACGTAGGCGGTGGTGGCGGCGACGGCCTCGGGCAGGCGGTCCGCGCCGACGGAGAGCGGCGCCAGCATGTACCCGGACTGCGCGACCGACGACCAGGCGAGCAGCCGGATCGCGGTGCGCTGCCGGAGCGCGACGAGGTTCCCCACCGTCATCGTGACGGCGGCGAGGACGGCGATCACCGGCCCCCACACATGGCCGTAGGACGGCAGGCCGAGCGCGAGGACGATCGTCAGCCCCGCGAACCCGGCGGCCTTCGACACGACGGACAGGAACGCGGCGACGGGCAGCGGGGAGCCCTGGTAGACGTCCGGGGCCCAGAAGTGGAAGGGGACGGCGGCGACCTTGAACGCGAACCCGGCGAGGACGAGCACCGACCCGGCGGCGGCGACCGGGTCGAGGTCGGCGGGCAGCCGCGCCAGCGCGGGCGCGATCCGGTCGAGGTGCATCGCGCCGGTCGCGCCGTAGACGAGGCTGATCCCGAACAGCATGATCGCCGTGGACACCACCGAGACCAGGAACAGTTTCAGCGCGGCCTCGGACGCCGTCCCGTCGTAGCGGCGGAGCGCGGCGAGCGCGAACACCGGCAGCGACAGCGTCTCCAGCGCGACGACCAGCAGGACGAGGTCGCGGGCGGCGACGAGCGTCAGCGCGCCGACGACGGCGGCGAGCAGCAGGAAGTGGTACTCCCCCGCCGGCATCTTCGAGTCGGTGATCTCCTGGAGGGAGAGCAGCACGACGACGACGGCCGCGGCGAGGACGATCCCCTGGAACAGGAGCGTGAAGTCGTCCGCGACGTAGGAGCAGGAGCGGGGCCCGGAGCCGCGCAGGACGCCGGGAAGGCAGAACGTGGCGCGCCGGTCCCCGAAGGACAGCACGGCGACGGCGGCGAGCGCGACCGCCAGCGCGCCGCCGGACAGCAGCGAGATCAGGCGGCGGGGCGCGTCGAAGGCGTCGGCGAGCAGCAGCGCCAGCGCGGCGGCGGCGAGGATCAGCGGCGGCGCGATCGCCGCGTAGTCGATGCCCTGGATCATCAGCCGCCTCCGAACAGCGCGCGGACGGGGTCGGTCGTCACGTCCAGCAGGGTCTTCGGCCACAGGCCGACGAGCAGCGTGAGCCCGATCAGCGGGACCCAGGCGGCGTACTCCTGCACGGACACGGCGGGGGCCGGGCCGCCCGACGCGCCGTCCGCCCGCCCATGGGTCAGCTTGGCGAGCATGCGCAGGAAGTAGGCGGCGGTGAGGACCGCGCCGAGCGCGGCGACGGCCATGAACGTCACGAACGTCTCGCGCGGCAGGTCGGCGTGCGGGCGGTACGCGCCGAGCAGCGCGAGCATCTCGCCCCAGAACCCGGCGAGCCCCGGCAGCCCGAGCGAGGCGACCGACGCGAACGTGAGGACGGACGCGAGCCGCGGCGACGTGCCGAGCAGCCCGCCGCCGAGCGCGTCCATGTCGGCGGTGCCCCAGCGCTCCTTGACCGATCCGGCGAGGAAGAACAGCAGGCTGGTGACGAGGCCGTGCGCGACGTTGCCGAACAGCGCCGCGTTGATCCCGACCGGGGTGAGCGTCGCGATGCCGAGCAGCACGAAGCCCATGTGCCCCACGGACGAGTACGCGATCATCCGTTTCAGGTCGCGCTGGGCGAGGCAGGCGAGCGCGCCGTAGACGATCCCGATCACGGCGAGGAGGCCGAGCCAGGGCGCCCAGAACCGGGCGCCGTCCGGGGCGAGCGGCAGCGCCACCCGGACGAGCCCGTACGTCCCCATCTTCAGCAGCACCCCGGCGAGCAGCACGGACCCGACGGTCGGGGCCTCGGTGTGCGCGTCCGGCAGCCAGGTGTGCAGCGGCCACATCGGCGCCTTCACCGCGAACCCGACGCCCATCAGCGCGAACGCCGCGAGCTGCACGCCGTGCGAGAGCCCGGAGCCGTGCCGGGCGGCCAGCTCGGTCATGTCGAGCGTGCCCGCCGTCGCGCCGACGAGCAGCATCCCGGCGAGCAGCAGGCCGGAGCCGAGCAGGGTGTAGAGGATGAACTTGGTGGCGGCGGCGCGGCGGTCCGTCCCGCCCCACAGCATGATCACCACGTACATGGGGACCAGGACGGTCTCGAAGAACACGAAGAACAGCACGAGGTCGAGCGCGACGAACGTGCCGAGCAGCCCGACCTCCAGGACGAGCAGCAGCGCGGTCAGCAGCCGGATCCGGCCGCCCGCCGGAGGGTGGCGCAACGTGTAGAGGAAGCAGAGGAACGTCAGCAACGCGGTCAGCACGACCAGCGGCAGCGAGATCCCGTCGACGCCGAGGTGGAAGCGGAGCCCGATCGCGGGCGCCCACTCGCGGTCGATTTCGAGCTGCATCCGGGACGTCGCGCCGAAGTCGAACGCCGTCAGCGCGGACACGGCGACGAGCAGCGTCGCGCCGGACACGGCCGTGCCGAACGCGCGGACGGCGAAGTCGGTCCGCAGGAACCGGTTCGCCGGGACGAGCATCGCCAGCGCCCCGGCCAGCGGGATCGCCATCATCAGCACGAAGATCACAGCAGGATCACCACCCCGGCCACGATGACGACGACCCCCGCGAGCAGGCCGGTCAGATAGGTCTGCGCGTTGCCGTTCCGCGGGACGCGCAGCACCCCGCCGAGCCGGGTCGCGGCGCGTCCGGAGCCGACGACGGCGGCGTCCACGCGGCGTCCGTCGAACCGGACGACCTGCCGCGCCAGCGCCAGCACGGGACGGACGACCGCCAGCGCGTACAGCTCGTCCACGTAGAAGGCGCGCGCGAACACCGGACGCACCCGTCCGAGCAGGCGCGCCGGGTCGAGCGCCGGGTCGCGGTTCCAGACGAGGAACGCCGCGCCCCCGCCCAGGACGACGAGCAGCGACGCGAGCACCGTGGACCCGGCATGGGGACGCAGTTCCGCGGCCCCGAGCCCGAAGAACCCGAGGATCGCGGCGGGAACGGCCAGGACGGCGACCGTCCACGACATGAACCTGGACGGTTCGCGCATCTCGTACGTCCCGCGCGGCTCCCCGAAGAACGTCATCAGCCACGCCCGCATCGCGTACGCCGCCGTCAGCGCCGCGGTGAGCAGCAGCCCCAGGTAGACGAGCCACGCCACCCCGCCGGGCACGGTCCCGGACGGGCCGCCGTGGAGGGCGGCGTGCTGCGCGGCCTCGATGACCGAGTCCTTGCTGAACCAGCCGCTGAACGGCGGGACGCCCGCGAGCGCCGCCAGCCCGACCGTCATCGACCAGAACGTGACCGGCATGCCGCGCCGCAGCCCGCCGTACTGGGCGAGCAAGGTCGATCCGGCGACGACGATCACGCATCCGGCGGCGAGGAACAGCAGCGCCTTGAACGCGCCGTGCGTCAGCAGGTGGAAGATCGCGGCGGACTTCGCGCCGACCGCGAGCGCGGCCGCCATCACGGCGAGCTGGCTGATCGTCGAGTAGGCGAGGACGCGTTTGACGTCGTCCTGCGCCAGCGCCGCGAGCGCCGAGCCCACCATGGAGATCACCGCGATGACGCCGAGCACGGCGAGCGCCGCCGACGCCGCCGCGAACACCTCGTACACGCGGGCGACGACGTAGACGCCCGCCGCGACCATCGTGGCCGCGTGGATCAGGGCGCTGACCGGGGTGGGACCGGCCATCGCGTCCGGCAGCCAGGTGTGCAGCGGAAACTGCGCGCTCTTGCCCGCCACCCCGGCGAGCAGCAGCAGCGCGCCCGCCGTGACGGTCGCGTCCGGCAGCGTCGCCGCCTTCTGCACGACGGCGCCGATCTGGAACGTCCCGGCGCCGGCGCCGAGGACGAGCACGCCGATCAGGAACCCCGCGTCGCCGAGCCGCGTGACGAGGAACGCCTTCACCGCCGCCCGCGAGTTCGCCCGCTCCTCCCAGTGGTGCCCGATCAGGAAGTACGAGCAGATGCCCATGACCTCCCACCCCACGTAGAGGACGAGGAGGTCGCCGGAGTAGACGACGAGCAGCATCGCGGACGTGAACATCGACACGAACGCGGCGTACGACGAGTAGCGCCGGTCGCCCTTCATATAGGCGACCGAGTACACCTGGACGGCGAGGGCGACGCAGCAGACCATCAGCCCGACGACGGCGGCCAGGCCGTCCACCTGGAGGCCGACGCGGATCGGCACGGAGCCGGTCTCGACGACGGTGAGCAGGCCCGTGCGCGGGCCGGGGTCGCGCCACACCGCGAACGCGACGATCGCGGACAGGACGAGCGACACCCCGACCGGCACGCACGCGATCAGCGCGGGCCCGTTGCGCAGCGGCCCACCGCCGCCGCCCAGCAGGCGGGTCAGGGACGGGCCGGACAGCAGCCCGGCGAACGCGGCGAGGAACGGCAGCAGCGCCACCAGGGAGGCGAGCCAGATCACGGCGCGGCCTCCTCGACCCGCTCCGGCTCGGCGCCCTGGGGCGCCGGTTCCTCGGCGGCCGGTTCCTCGGCGAGGGTGCGGAGGCGGTCGACGTCCACCATCCGCCGGTTCCGGAACACCAGCAGGACGAGCGCGAGCCCCAGCCCGATCTCCGCCGCCGCGATCACGATCGTGAACAGCGTGAGGACCTGCCCGCCGTGCAGCCGGTCGCGGTAGAAGACGTCGAACGTGACGAGGTTGAGGTTGACCGCGTTCAGCATCAGCTCGACCGACATCAGCACGAGGATCGCGTTGCGCCGCGCCAGCACCCCGTACACACCGACGGAGAACAGCAGCGCGGCGACGACCGTCGGGTACGCGAGGTGCATCAGACGTCGCCCCCCTCGCCGGTCCTCGCGCGGGGCCCGATGTCGGACCGGGACAGGACGATCGCGCCGACCAGCGACGCCAGCAGCAGCACCGACAGGATCTCGAACGGCAGCACCCACGTGCGGAACACTCCGGCGCCGAGCTCCTCCGCCGATCCGCCGCCCTCGCGGAGCGGGGTCCGCGCGTCCCCGAAGCCCATGACGACGACGGTCACGAGGACGGCGGCCGTCGCGGCGGCGACGCCGAGCGCCGCCCACCGGTTGCCGGAGTCGAGGTCGGCGGACTCCCCGATCGGCGCCCGGGTCAGCATGATCCCGAACAGCAGCAGGACGACGACCGCGCCGACGTAGATCAGCACCTGCACCCACGCGACGAACTCCGCGGTGAGGACGAGGTAGCCGCCCGCGAGCGCGCCGAACGACACCACCAGCCACAGCGCCGCGTGGACGAGCCGCCGCGTCGTCACCACCAGGACGGCGGACCCGACCGCGACGACGCCGAGCAGCGTGAACACGACCTCCTGGCCGCTCACCGCGGCGTCCCGGGGCGGCGGCGCGCGGCGGCCTTCGCGGCCGCGGCGATCTCCTTCGGCGGCTCGGCGGCCGGGTCGTGCGCCTGCGGCGGCGGGACGGTCCACATCCATTCCCGCAGCCGTTCCTTCTCGTGCGTCAGCTCGGCGATGTCGTACTCGGCGTACTCGAATTCCGGCGACCAGAACAGGGCGTCGAACGGGCACACCTCGATGCAGATGCCGCAGTACATGCAGAGCGCGAAGTCGATGGCGAACCGGTCGAGGACGTTGCGGGTGCGGGCGCGCCCGCCGCCCTCGGCGGGCAGCGTCTCCTTGTGCGAGTCGATGTAGATGCACCAGTCGGGGCATTCGCGGGCGCACAGCATGCAGACGGTGCAGTTCTCCTCGAACAGCGCGATGACACCGCGGCTGCGCGGAGGCAGGTCCGGCTGCACTTCGGGGTATTGACGCGTTATGGAGCGCCGCGTCATCGTTCGCAACGTGACCGCCAGCCCCTTGGCCAGCCCGCCTCCTGGTAGCCGTCCCACCCGCCCCATGATTGCGCACGATCGGCGCGCGGGGAACGCGACCGGGTCCGGCTTCGTCTCATCTGTGAGGGGTGTGCGGCTTTGAGCGGGAACGTTGCGCAGGAGGTCTGGTGAGCGATCACGCGGAGCGCCCCGACGACATTGGGCCCGGGCACCGTCCGCGGCCCTCCGCCCACCGCGGTCCGGCGGGGCGTCGGCCGCGGCCGTACGGGGCTCCGCCGGGGTGGCGTCCGCCCTATCCGCGGCCGCCGGTTCCGCCCGTCCCGGTCACGCCGGTGCCGCATGTTCCTCCTGTTCCGCCGCCGCCTCCGCCGCCCGTCCCGGTGCGGGGGCCGGAGAGCTCGCGCGGGGTGCTGTGGGCGGCGATCCCGTTCCTCACCCTCGGCTACGGGACGCCCGTGTCCTTCCTCTACGCGGCCGTGAAGCGCGGGTCGTGGCAGCTCGGCGCGACCGCGGCCGGGTACGGCGCGGGGACGGCGGGCGTGCTCGTCCTGCTCCAGCTCGGCAGCGCGGCCTCGGTCGTCCTCGGCTCCTTCCTGGCGATCATGCTGTGGCTGGCGGGCACCGGGCACGCGTTCGCCGTGCGGACGTCCGTCTTCCCGCCCGAGGCCCCGCGCAACAGGCTCAACGAGCACGCGATCGAGGTCGCCAAGTACCGCCGGGGCCTGCGCGAGGACGCCCGGGCCCTCGCCGCCGAGGATCCGGCGCTGGCCCGCGAGCTGCGGATCGGCCGTCCGGACGTGCCCCGCACCTACGACGACGGCGGCCTCGTGGACGTCAACCACGCCCCGCCGGAGATCCTCGCCGCGCTGCCCGGCATGACGTCGGAGATGGTGGAGCGGGTGGTGCGCCGCCGCGAGGAACACGGCGGCTTCGTCTCCGCCGAGGAGATGGCGGTGGACGCCGACATCCCGCCGGACGTCCTCCCCGAGATGGCCGACTTCACCATCTTCCTGCGCTGACCCGCCGGGCCCTCAGAGCGCGACCTTGAGGACGCCGGTCAGCGCGAGCTGCGCCAGCGACAGCGGCACGAGCCAGCCCCAGGCGAGTTTTTGCAGCTGGTCCTCGCGCATGCGCGGGTAGCTGACCCGGAACCAGATCACGCAGAACGCGAGCACGGCGACCTTGAGCAGCGTCCAGAGCCAGCCCAGCTCGGTGTTCAGGAACGGGCCCTTCCAGCCGCCGAGGAACAGCACGGCCGTCAGCCCGCACAGGACGACGATCCCCGCGTACTCGGCCAGCAGGAAGAACGCGAACCGCAGCCCGCCGTACTCCGTGTACGGGCCGAAGATGATCTCCGAGTCGGCGACCGGCATGTCGAACGGCGGGCGGCGCAGCTCCGCGAGCCCCGCGACGAAGAACACGACGGCGCCGACCGCCTGCCAGGGCAGCCAGTACCAGCGCCACTCGCCGACGATGCCCTGGAGGGAGAGCGTCCCGGCGGCCATCGCGACCGACGACGCGGCGAACACCATCGGCAGCTCGTACGACATGAGCTGCGCGGCGACCCGCATCCCGCCGAGCAGCGAGTACTTGTTCGCGCTCGCCCAGCCCGCCATGATCGCGCCGATCACGCCGACGCCCATCACGGCCAGCGCGAAGAAGACGCCCGGCCCGAGGTCGAGCGCCACCTGCCCGCCGGGCCCGATCGGGATGACGAGCAGCACCAGCAGGTAGGGGACGAGCGCCACGCCCGGGGCCAGCTTGAACACCCACCGGTCGGCGTCGCGCGGGACCACGTCCTCCTTCTGCGCGAACTTCACGCCGTCGGCGACGAGCTGCGCCCAGCCGTGGAAGGCGCCCGCGTACATGGGTCCGAGACGGCCCTGCATGTGCGCCATCACCTTGTGCTCGGCCTGCCCGACGAGCAGCGGCAGCAGCGCGAACGCGCCCGCCACCAGCGCGAGCTTGACCACGACCTCAAGCATCGGGCCCCCAGTCGTCGGGTACGCCGGGTGGCCGCATACGGCGCCGGCTGGGCGCGCCGTGCCCCGATTCGCCGGGTTCCTTCGCGCCCGGCCACGGCTTGGCGACGCGGGCGGCGAGGACGAAGTCCTTGCGGAGCGGGTGGCCCTCGAAACCGTCCGGGAGCAGCAGCGGGACGAGGTTCGGGTGCCCCTCGAACAGGACGCCGAACATCTCCGCCGTCTCCCGCTCGTGCCACGCCGCGCCCCGGTAGACGCCCGTCGCGGTCGGCAGGACGGGTTTCCGCTTCGGCACGCGCGTCCGGATCAGCAGGTGGTGGCGGCGTTCGAGCGAGTACACGTGGACGACCACGGCGAAGCCGTCGGCCAGTTCGTCCACGCCGGTCAGCCAGTCGAAGAAGCCGCAGGACAGCTCGTCGCGGGCGAAGGCCAGCGCGTCCAGCCAGTGCTCGGGCGGGACGCCGACCGCGAGCCCGCCGGTCGTCTCCTCGGTGCTGATCTCGTCGCCGTAGCGGGACGTCCAGGCGTCGTGGAGGGCCTCGGCCTCGGGGCTCACCGGTCGCGCCCGATCTGGTCGTCGTGGCCGTCGTCGTGATCGTCGTCCATCAGGCCGGGGATGATCGACGGGTCGTGCCGGTCGGTGTCGTCCGCGATGGGCGCGACGGGGCGCGTCACCTCGTCGTCCGTGACCGGCACGTTGGGACGGGTCACCTCGTCGTCCTCGATCGGCGCGACGGGGATGGTCACGTCGTCCGGGCGCACCGGCTCCTCCCCGAGGTGCTGGACGGGCACGGTCGCGTCGTCGGCGCCGTCCGGCGGGGACGCCTCGCCCGCGTCCCCGTTCGCGGCCTCGCCCATGACGTCCCAGTGCTCGAACGTCTCGTCCTCCCGCGGAGGCGGCGGCTGGATCGGGCGGCGCAGCACCGTCGCGGTGAACGGCCGCGGCCCCGGCGGCGGGGACGACGGCTCACCGCCACCGCCGTACCGGTCCCCGAGCGACTCGGCCGCGATCTTCTCCTGCAGATGGACGATCCCCTGGAGCAGCGCCTCCGGACGGGGCGGGCAGCCCGGCACGTACACGTCCACCGGGATGATCTGGTCGACGCCCTTGGTCACGCAGTAGGAGTCCCAGTAGGGCCCGCCGCAGTTGGAGCACGCGCCGAACGAGATGACGTATTTGGGCTCGGGCATCTGCTCGTACAGGCGGCGCACCGCGGGCGCCATCTTGTCGCTGACGGTGCCGGACACGACCATGAGGTCGGCCTGCCGCGGACCGGGCGCGAACGGGATCACGCCGAGCCGGATGAAGTCGTGCCGCGCCATGGACGTCGCGATGAACTCGATGGCGCAGCAGGCCAGGCCGAAGTTGAAGACCCACAGCGAGTAGCGGCGGCCCCAGTTGAGCACGAACTTGACCGGCTTCGGCGCGAGCCGCGACAGCGGCCCGACGCTCGGCGGGGGTAGATCGACGGTGCCCACGGGAGCATTGTTACACCCAGGACAGCACGCCCTTCTTGCCCGCGTACGCGAGCCCGACCGCGAGGAAGGCGAGGAACACGAACATCTCGCCGAGGGTGGTCGCGCCGTACCCCGGGTCGGAGAAGACCGTCGCCCACGGGAACAGGAACACCGCGTCGACGGCGAACACGACGTACAGGTAAGCGAAGACGTAGTAGCGGACGTACGAATGCGCCCACCCCTCGCCCACCGGATCGACGCCGCATTCGTACGTCGTCAGTTTCTCCGCCGTGGGACGGTGCGGACGAAGCATCCGGTTGGCGGTGAGCGCACCGCCGACGATTCCCGCGCCGACGAGGAGCAGAGCAACCACGACGACATATGTGTCGAAATAGTTATGCACCAGATCCTCCCCGGCTGCGTCTCATCCAGTATCCCCGTGTCGGGCCACGCGGGGGCACTGTGACCTTGTACCTCCACACCGGGGGCAGCAGGATGTCATGGTTTTACTGCACACTAGATTTGCATTGGGGTCAGTTGACCTGGAAGGACGTGACAGGATGAGCAACCCTCCGCCGCCCCCGGGCTGGGACCCCCCGGGCGGTGCCTCCTGGCCGCCTCCGCCGCCGCCCGCCGGACCGGGCGGACCGGGTCCGGGCGGGCCCGGAACCCCCGGCGGACCTGGGGCTCCCGGTGGAGTGGGCCCCGGCGGACCGCCGCCTCCGCCCGGTGGCTACGGCGGCCCCGGCACGCCGCCGCCCTTCTTCCCGCCGCCGCCCGGCGGCCCGCTCGGCCCCGGCATGCCGCCGCCGAAGCGCGGCGGAGGCGGCGCGGTGATCGCGGCGATCCTCGGCGGCGCGGTGGTCGTGCTGGTCCTGATCGGCGTCGTGGTGTACGTGCTGACCGCGGGCAGCGGCAAGTCGCCGGAGGAGAAGCTGACCGCGGCGGCCGTCAGCATGGACTCCGCCCGCGCGGTCACGCTGAAGGGCACCATGGGCGGCACGGGGACGCTGAACGGTGAGGTGAACGTCACCAAGGGCGGGCGCGCGGCCGGCGACGTCACCTGGAACGGCGACAGCGTGACGCTGCTCTCGGCCGACGGCAAGCTGTTCGTGAAGGCCGACTCCGCGTACTGGAAGAAGGAGCTGTCCTCGAACGACGACCCGTTCTTCCTGACGTCCGGCCAGCAGTGGGGGCGGCTCAGCCCCGACGAGCTGAACCTCGACTTCAAGGCCCAGCTCTCGCCGGCGGCGCTGGCGGGCAAGCTGCGCGCCGCGCGGACGTCGAGCGTCAAGCCCATCAAGACGACCTGGCAGGGCAAGAAGGCGCTGAAGTTCAGCACGTTCTCCTCCACCCTGTACATCACCGACGAGGACGACGCCGAGCTGCTCCGCTACGAGGCGACGACGCCGCGGGTGCGCGTCGACGTCACGCCGAAGAGCTCCAGCGACGCCTCGTCCGTCCTGTCCAACATGCGGACGAGCATCGGTGAGCTGAAGGACTCCTTCAACGGCTCCGCCCAGCCGCGCGTCGCCGAGTGGAAGCGCGGCGGCTGCAACGGCGACTCCGGCTGCACGGTCGAGGCGAAGATCCGCCCGCCGTACGACGTGGAGACGCCCGTCACGATCGACGTCCGGTTCCGGCTCACCGCGGGGACGCTGACCGGCCGCGACCTCGGCAACTGCACGACCCGCATCACGATGACCAGCTCCACCCCGCAGTGGGCGAGCTGCCGGGTCACGAGCAGCTCGTGGACGAGCTGGGCGAAGGCCACCGGCGGCACGTTCTACAAGCACGCCTCCTACAAGGTGATCGGCGCGACCTCCGAAGAGGTCTCGTCGATGCAGAGCGGCCTCGACAGCGAGTAGGGGCTCGCCCCTCGCGACCCCGGGTGCCCGGCGGCGCTTTCCCAAGATCGGGAACAGCGCCGCCGGGCACCCTTATGCTCGTTGGGGACGCCCCAGGGCCGGCGGCCCCCGAATCCGTGACCGAAACCGTCCGGACACCGCCGGCGGCATTCCCGGGCGCCGTCCGGATTCCTTGCTTTGTGCCTGACGGTCGGGCCGCGACCCGGCCCCGGAAGTGAGCAGAGTGAGCCCCCAGTGAGCGTTGAACAGGACGACCCGTCACCCGCGCCCGCCGCGCCGCGGCCCCCGCTCCCCCACCCGCCGCCCCCGCGGGCGGTGTTCAGGAGGCGGCGGCTGGCCGTCGCGGCCGGGGCGGCGGCGGCCGTCGTGGCGGTCGGCGCGGGCGCCGCGGTCGCGCTGACCGGGGACGGCGAGCCGGCCGGAAGGCCGGTGAAGCCGACCGTGTCCGCCGCGCCCCCGGAGTGGTCGGTCAAGGCGGGACGGCTGCTCACGTCCGGTCCGGGCGTCCGCTACGACGGGGCGCTGACGGTGGGCGGCAGGACCGTGCTCGCCCGGCTGCGGATCACCCCGGCGGGCTCGGCGACCGGCACGCTGACGGCCGGTCCGCTGACGGCGTCCGTCGTCGCCGTCGACAACGCGACATATCTCAAGGCGGGGCTCGCGTTCTGGCGCGACTACGCGGGCGAGGTCGCGCACCCCGAGTACTACGCCGGACGCTGGGCGAAGGCCCCCGCCGCCCTGCCCGGCTTCGACGTCGCGAGCGTGCTCGGCCCGGAGGCGATCGCCCGGACGCTCGCGAAGGCCCCCCGGCGCCCGGCCACGGAGGACGTCGGCGGACGTCCCGCCTACAAGGTCAGGACGCCGACCGCCGAGTACCTGGTGGCGTCGGCGGCGCCGTACCGGCTGCTGGCGGTGCGCGCGACCGGGCCGAACGCGCCGTGGTTCACGGCCGCGCCGGTGGCGGCGCCCGCGCCGGTGTTCGCCGAGCTGCGGTCCCGGGTGGCCCGGCTCGGCGGGGCCGCCGATCCGGGGCTGCGCTTCCGTCCCGGGACGCTCACGTTCAGCAACTGCGACCAGAACACGAACGGCTGCACGGTGACCGTCCCCGCCACATTGGACTCTCCCGCCGGAACGGTTCCGTCCGGGGCGCGGGCGGCGCTGCGGGCGGCGATCACCTCGCGCGGGCGGCCGCTCGGGTCGTGCGCCGAGTCGAAGCCGGTCCCGGCGAGCCGGGCGCTGGTGCTGACCTGCACCGTGAAGAGCGGGCTGTGGCGGCGCTGGGTGCGGACCGCGCTCGACAACCCCGGCTCGTACCCGTACGCGGCGACGGCCCAGGTCATCGGGGAGGCGGTGGCGGTGGCGGACGTCCCGAAGCTGCTCGCCGCCGTCGACCGCGAGCGGGCCTCGGTCGCCCAGCCGGAACCGGCCACGCCGGGCACGCCGGGCTTCGGCCCGCCCGAATCGGGCCCGGCCTGACCTGGCGGTCCCGTCGGCGGGACAGAACGCGCACAGGCCGCGAAGCGGGCCGCGCCGGTGGGTTCGCGAGCGCCACGCAAGGCCCGGTGCAGGTGAACTTTATTCCGCCTGTCTACACTTCGGGACGTGAACGCCACGCCCGCGGGGAGCCGCGGCTCCTCGACGAACCTCGCGCGGCGCCTGGTCAGGCGGCTGCACGTCGACCTGTGCCGGCAGCGCAGCAGCCTGTGTCGACGATGAACTCGGGGACCCGCCGGGGTCGTACCACGGGATAGGACCTGCCCGAATCCGGGAGGGCCCAGTGAACCCCGCATCGGAGTGATACGTCTTGTGTTACGGGGTCACGACCTCCCAGGAAGCGGGACGTCACACGACGGGCGGAGTGGCGGCCCCGGTCCATGCCTCGAAGGACCGGCGGCGACCGGCGACCGGACGCGGCGGCTTGTCGCAGCGTGCCGTCATCCCGGTGAGCAGTCCGTCCCCGACACCATCATCGAAGCCCGGACATACCATGAAGGTAATCCTAAGTAGCATCACGTTCCTGGGTGCCTCCCCCAGGACGGATGCTGCGCGTCGAGGAGGTCTTCCTCTGTGACCAAACAGGTCCAGCAGCTCGACCGCGTCATCATCCGCTTCGCCGGGGACTCCGGCGACGGGATGCAGTTGACCGGCGACCGCTTCACCCAGGAGACCGCGGCGTTCGGCAACGACTTGTCGACCTTGCCGAACTTCCCGGCCGAAATCCGCGCCCCCGCCGGGACCCTCCCCGGCGTTTCCAGCTTCCAGTTGCACTTCGCCGACCACGACATCCTCACGCCGGGCGACGCGCCCAACGTCCTGGTCGCGATGAACCCGGCCGCCCTGAAGGCCAACCTCGGCGACCTGCCCCGCGGGGCCGACCTCATCGTCAACACCGACGAGTTCACCAAGCGGAACCTCGCCAAGGTGGGCTACGAGACGAACCCCGTCGAGGACGACTCGCTCGCCGAGTACCGGGTGCACGCGCTGCCGCTCACCTCGATGACCGTCACCGCGCTCACCGACTACGACATCTCCAAGAAGGACGCGGAGCGCGCGAAGAACATGTTCGCGCTCGGGCTGCTGTCCTGGCTGTACCACCGTCCCACCGAGGGAACGATCTCCTTCCTGGAGAAGAAGTTCGGCAACAAGCCCGAGATCATGAAGGCCAACATCGCGGCCTTCCAGGCGGGCTGGTCCTACGGCGAGACCACCGAGGCGTTCTCGGTGCAGTACGAGATCAAGCCCGCCGAGCACGAGCCCGGCCTGTACCGCAACATCACCGGAAACCTCGCGCTCGCCTACGGCCTCGTCGCCGCGGGCGTGCAGAGCGGGCTGCCGATCTTCCTCGGCTCGTACCCGATCACCCCGGCGTCCGACATCCTGCACGAGATGTCGAAGCACAAGCGGTTCGGCGTCCGGACGTTCCAGGCCGAGGACGAGATCGCCGCGGTCGGCGCGGCGCTCGGCGCCTCCTTCGGCGGGTCGCTCGGCGTCACCACGACGTCCGGCCCCGGCATCGCGCTGAAGAGCGAGACGATCGGGCTCGGCGTCGCGACCGAGCTTCCGCTGCTGGTCATCGACGTGCAGCGGGCGGGCCCGTCCACCGGGATGCCGACCAAGACCGAGCAGGCCGACCTGATGCAGGCCATGTACGGCCGCAACGGCGAGGCGCCCGTCCCGGTGATCGCGCCGCAGTCGCCGTCGGACTGCTTCGACGCCGCGATCGAGGCCGCCCGGATCGCGGTGAAGTACCGCACCCCGGTGATCATCCTGTCGGACGGCTACCTCGCCAACGGCTCCGAGCCGTGGCGGCTGCCGGACGTCGCGTCGCTGCCGACGATCGAGCCCGGCTTCGCCGCGCCCGCGGCGGACGGCGCCGAGTTCCAGCCGTTCGCCCGCGACGCCGACACCCTCGCGCGCCCGTGGGCGGTGCCGGGGACGGCGGGCCTGGAGCACCGGATCGGCGGCCTGGAGAAGGCCGACATCACCGGCAACATCTCCTACGACCCCGCCAACCACGACCGCATGACGAGGCTCCGGCAGGCCAAGGTCGAGGGCATCGCGAACGACATCGCGCCGCTCGCGGTGGACGACCCGTCCGGCGCGGCGCGCGTCCTCGTCCTCGGGTGGGGCGGGACGTACGGCGCGATCTCGGCGGGAGTGCGGCGCGTCCGGGCGTCCGGGCGGAACATCGCGCAGGCCCACCTGCGCCACCTCAACCCGTTCCCCGCGAACCTGCCCGAGGTGCTGCGGTCCTACGACAGGGTCGTCGTGCCGGAGATCAACCTCGGCCAGCTCGCGATGCTGCTGCGCGGCCGGTACCTCGTCGACGTGATCGGCTACAACCAGGTCCGCGGCCTGCCCTTCAAGGCCGAAGAGCTGCAGGGCGTCATCCAGGATGTGATCGACAGTGAGTGACAGCGGAGCGCCGAACGGAAACGGCGCCTCGAACGGAAACGGCTCCACGGACGGGTCCGGGAACGGGCGCGGCCTGCTCTCGCTGGTCCCGAAGACCGACGTGAAGCAGACCATGAAGGACTTCAAGACCGACCAGGAGGTGCGCTGGTGCCCCGGGTGCGGTGACTACGCGATCCTCGCGGCGGTCCAGTCCTTCCTGCCGGAGCTCGGGCTGCGCCGCGAGAACATCACGTTCGTGTCGGGGATCGGCTGCTCGTCGCGGTTCCCGTACTACATGAACACCTACGGGTTCCACTCGATCCACGGCCGCGCGCCCGCGATCGCCACGGGCCTCGCGACGTCGCGCCCGGACCTGTCGGTGTGGGTCGTGACCGGCGACGGCGACGCCCTCTCCATCGGCGGCAACCACCTGATCCACGCGCTGCGCCGCAACGTCAACCTGAAGATCCTGCTGTTCAACAACCGGATCTACGGGCTGACGAAGGGGCAGTACTCGCCCACGTCCGAGATCGGCAAGATCACCAAGTCGACCCCGATGGGCTCGCTGGACGCCCCGTTCAACCCGCTGTCGCTGGCGATCGGCGCGGAGGGCACGTTCGTCGCCCGGACGATCGACTCCGACCGCAAGCACCTCCAGTCGGTGCTGCGGGCGGCGGCCCAGCACCGCGGCACCGCGCTGGTCGAGATCTACCAGAACTGCAACATCTTCAACGACAACGCGTTCGAGCCGTTGAAGGACGCCGCCGTCCGCGACGATGTCACGGTCCGGCTGGAGCACGGCGAGCCGATCATCTTCGGCGCGGACCGGTCCAAGGCGCTGCGGCGGTCCGCGTCCGGGTCGTTCGAGGTCGTGAACGTCGCCGATGTGGACGCGTCGGAAATCGCCGTCCACGATGCCCACAACCCGGACCCGTCGATGGCGTTCGCGCTGTCCCGGCTCGACCAGCCGGCGTTCGAGCACACCCCGATCGGGATCTTCCGCGATGTGGACCGCCCGTCCTACGACGAGCTGATGCGGGCCCAGCTCGACGAGGCCGTCGAGCGGCAGGGCGCGGGCGACCTCGCCGCCCTGCTCGGCAGCGGGGACACCTGGCGCATCGACTGATCGCCGCGCGATTCGCGCAGGCCCGGCCCCGGTTCGACCGGGGCCGGGCCGTTTCGTGTATTGAGACGCCGCGAACGGGGCACGGTTGAACACGTCGGTGATCGACCGGGGACGTTCCGGACATGCCGTGTTCGCGAGCGGCACCCCGTCCTGCAAGACTGACTAGATCATGTGAAACGTCGGGGAGGTGACGATGCGGGTCATTCCGCGCCGCAACAAGGGTCGTCGGCGGGACGAGAAACCCGCGACCAACACCCCGTCCCCACCTCCCGGCCGCCCGACGTCCACGGAAGTGATAGACCCGGCCCAACCCTTCTACCCGGGTCCGTCCGAAGCACCGGCCGCGAAGGCACCGAGCACGCCGCCACGGGGCACGCAGGGACCACCGGACGCGCGGGCCCCCGACACCCGGCCGCTGAACACGCAGTCACTCAACCCGCAAACCCCACTCGGAACGCAACCGCCGGGCATCCAACCTCCCACCGGTCGTGCGCCAGGCGCACCGCAGCCGCCCGCGTCCGCGGGACGGACGTCCGGCAGCGGGCAGACGAGGCGCGGGCCCGAATCGACGACCGCCGTCCTCCCGCCCATAACCGTCCCCGCGGACGTGGCGGCGCGGCGGCGGGCGCGGTCGGCCGAGCGGCAGCGCGCCGCCGCGGAGACGAAGCGGAGCCGGGCAGGACGACGACCGGCCAGCCGGACGGCCCCACCGCCCTCGGCACGCGCCGCGGCCCAGCACCGCTCCGCCCTCGTCGTCATGGTGCTGACCCTGGGCCTGCTGATCGCGGCGGTGGCGGTGACCGGCACCATGGTCGTCTCGTCCCGCCGCACACGGCCGGTGACGCTGGCCGCGCCCCTCCAGATCTACCCGGTCTCCCAGGCGACCCCGGGCCAGTGCCCAGCGGGCACGCGCGGCATCACCGCGCAGTCCGGCGCGGGCCCCACCTGCTACGGCCTGTCGCAGGGCATCGCGATCCGCAAGGTCGCCGACCTCCGGGTGCAGAAGTCACGGTCGAAAACCGGCGGCTACGACGTCGCGGTGACCCTGCGTCCCGTCGACCGCCACGCCTTCGCCCAGCTCACCCGCGCGACGGTGGGCCGCGACCTGGCCTTCGTCGTCCGCGACCGCCTCGTCACCCTCCCCCGCGTCGACATGGCCATCACCAACGGCAAGGTGATCGTGACGGGCCCGCCCGACCGCGCCTCCGCCAACCGCCTGGTCCACGAACTAAAAGGCACCTGACCCCGCCGTGATCCACAAGTGATCACCGTGCGACATGATTCTCCGCGACGAATCGGTTGTTCTCCGGTCTGCGGGGTGAACGGGTGCAGGCGTTGCGGGCCGGGGATCCGGCGGAGCTCGGCGGCTACCTTCTGCTCGCCCGGCTCGGCGCGGGTGGCATGGGCCAGGTCTACCTGGCGTTGACCGGGGGCGGTCGGCACATCGCCATCAAGGTCGTCCGGGACGACTTCGAGGGGCCGCAGGCGTTGGCGCGGTTCCGGCGCGAGGTCGCCACCGTCCAGGCGATCCGGAGCCCGCACACCGCGGCGCTGGTCGGGGCGGGACTGGACGAGCCGCCCTACTGGCTGGCGACCGAGTACATACCCGGGCCGACCCTCGCACAGGCGGTCGCCGCGCAGGGAGCGTTCTCGCCGCGGGCCGGGCTCCGGTTGCTGGCGGCGCTGGCCGAGGCGGTCGCCGACGTGCACGCGCGCGGGATCGAGCACCGCGACCTCAAGCCGCAGAACGTGATCCTGGCGAAGGACGGCCCCAAGCTCATCGACTTCGGCATCGCGCGCGGCGACGACCAGACGGCGATCACGCGCACCGGGACGATGGCGGGGACCCCGGGCTATCTGGCGCCCGAGGTGGTGCTGCGGGGTGAGACCGGACGGGCGATGGACGTGTTCGCCCTGGCGGGCACCGTCGCGTTCGCGTGCACGGGGCGCCCCCCGTTCGGCGGGGGTGACGCGCAGGCCGTCGTCTACCGCAGCATCCACCAGGAGATGGACCTGGAGGGCCTCGACCCGCAACTGACGGCGCTGCTTCGCGGCGCCGCCCACAAGGACCCGCGGATGCGGCCGACCGCCACCGAACTGCTCGAACGCTGCCGCGTCTCCGGGGCGCTCACCGACGAGGACGACTACCGGCGCCTGCACTCGATCGCCCCGGCGCCACCGGCGAGCGCCGAGGAAGCGGTCGCCACCGGCCTGCTGCCCAGCGGCCGGTACCGTGCGCGCCGTCCGCGCGCCGCCGTCGTCGCCACCGTCGTCGGAGTCGTCGCCGTGGTGCTCACGCTGTCGTTCACCGCCAGGTCGCTGATGCGGGACAGCGAAGGCCGCTCGGGCGGTGCCGGTGGGACGTCCACCGGGGCGGGTCCGTCCGGCGGACGTCCGAGCGGGTCGGCCGGATCGGTGGAAGGGCGGAACACCGACCCCAGTCCCGGAGTCTCCCCGTCGGTCGTGAACAACAAGATCGCGGGAGCCCCGGACGACCTCTACTGGTCGCCGAAGACCCGGACGTGCCAGCCGAGCGTGCCGGTCGTGGAAAGGGTTCCGATGCGGCTGGAGGTGGCCCCGCCCACGGGCAAGGTGACCGGCCCCAGCACCAAGATCAAGTTCTGGGTGACGGGCGGCGGCGTGCCCGACCCGCCGTACTACCTGGCCGCCGCCGTCTATCCCGCCCTGCCCGCCACCGGCTGGGACGAGTCGCAACTCTCCAAGCCGTTCGCGCTACCGAAGCAGGGCTGGGAGAGGACCCTCGAATATCCCCGGGACTTCCAAAGCAAGTACCACGAGACGTGGCCGCTCAATTCGGGGGAATGGGTCGTCCTCACCTACCACGTCCACTCCAACGGCACCGCCGTCCTGATTGACTGCACCGGCTTCGAGGTCGCCTGACGAGTCGACCGCGAACGCGGCGGGCTCGCGTCACTCCTCGCCGGAGAACCGCTCCCACGCGGACTGGCGGGTGGTCCCGAGCGCTTCGCCGATCTTGGTCCAGGTGACGCCCCGCCGGCGCAACTCCCGCACCCACGAGCGCAGGTCGGCCTCGGCCTGATCGATGTGCGCGGCGACGCGCGGAATGTGGTCCAGCATCTCCACGTCCGTCAGCGAATCCCAGATGGGCGCACGCGGCTCCGTGGTGCCGCCGAGGCTCCCGTCAATGATCGACGCGGCCAGAGCCACGCACTCGTCGCAGATGTTCACTCCAGCACCGGCGACCAGCTTCTGGACCTCGGTATCCGGCTTGCCGCAGAAGGAACACCGAGCAAGTTCGGCCGGGATGTCGGGTACAGCCACGTGCACTCCTCAGATGTCAGGGCGTCCCTGACACCCTAGCCCGTCAGGGAAACCCTGACAACCGCAGCCGAGCCACGCAGCCCGGATGCATCGAACGGGGCCAACGGCAGACCCGGGCGAGTCCTCCCAGACGCGGTGCGACTGAGTCGCTCCCTGCGCCACTTCAGCGCGTATCAGCGCCCAGCCACTCGTCGGCGAGCTTGCGAGCCTCGTCCAGGAACACGTCCAGTTGAGCCTCGGAAAGGCCGACGACCTTGACTATCCCCGCGAGGAGCAGCATGTAGTAACTGCCCTTGGTCTCGTCTGGGACGTCACTGATGGACTCATCGGTGAACGTGGCCAAGAGAAGACGTTCCGCCGTGTGCGGGTCGAAGTCCTCCGTCAGCGGATGGTGGGCGCGCAGATCGGAGACGAACCGCATGACCGCCGCCGACGGATCGGCGGCTTTCGCGAACCTCCGGTAGGCGGCCTCAGCGAAGGCCGCCGCGACGAGCACACCGCGAGCATCCCTTTCCTCCGAGCTGAGTCGCTCGCTAACGCGGTCGAAGGTGTCAACGTCCCCTTCAAGCACCGCTCGTATCGACGCCACCTGATCAGCGCTCACCGCCGCCATCGACCTCTCCGTTCTCGGCTCCGACTCCCGACGCACCTGGCCGCCTCAAGCCGGACGACACCGAACGTAAGAAGATAAAGGGCATGTGACGGCGAACCAGGGCGCTCGTCCTTCCATAGCGAGGCCGTCCACTTCGCTGGTTCAACGCGGGCCGTCGGCCAGCCACTCGTCGGCGAGCTTACGGGCATCGTCCAGGAACGCGTCCAACTGGGCGTCGGACAGGTTCGCGTCTGCGATGATCCCGCTCAACAGAATGGCGAAGTGGTCGGCTTGAGCGTCGCCGTTGATGTCTTCGATGTTCTCGTCGGTAAAGGTGGCCAGGAGCAATCGCTCGGCTGTGCGAGCGTCGATGTCATCCGCGAGTCCGCGCCGTGTGCGCAGATCGTCCACGAAGGCGGTGACGTCGGAGGGCGACCTGCCCTTGAACCTCCGCTCTGCCGCCAGGAAGAACGCGGCGGAGATGAGCGCACCCCGCGCCGGCCGCGTGGCCGGATCGAGTTGCTTGCTGATCCGCTCGAAACTCTCGGCGTCGCGGGTGAGCATGGCCCGAATCGACTCCACCTGATCAGCGGTGACCTTCATCTGTCTCCCTCTTCGGTGGGCGTCCTGCGATTGGGAACCCGCGCGCAGACTTCGAGGTCGCCCAATACGGCGAGCGCAGATTATGGGACGAGGCCGAGGTCGCTTTCACCTGGTGAGTGGACAACGACACACCCAGTGAAGAACGCTCCGGCATCACGATCGACGCCCAGGGCGAACGGCTTTGGCTCCTGCTGTGACGTCCGCCTGGATGTGACAAGAGCCGTTCCGCTGCATCACTCCCTGCGCCGATTCAGGACGTGTCGGCGGCCAGCCACTCGTCAGCGAGCTTGCGAGCGTCGTCCAGGAACGTGTCCAGTTGAGCGTCGGAAAGGCCGACGACCTTGACTATGCCCGCCAGGAGCAGCATGTAGTAACTGCCCTTCGTCTCGGCCGGGACGTCGCTGGTGGACTCATCGGTGAACGTGGCCAAGAGGAGGCGTTCCGCCGTGTGCTGATCGAAGTCCTCTGTCAGGGGATGCTGAGCGCGCAGATCGGAGACGAACCGGATGACCGCCGCCGACGGGTCGACGGCTTTCGCGAACCTCCGGTACGCGGCCTCAGCGAAGGCCGCCGCGACGAACACACCGCGAGCATCTCTCTCCTCCGAGCTGAGTCGATCGGTAATGCGGTCGAAGGTGTCAACGTCTCCCGTGAGCACTGCTCGTACCGACGCCACCTGGTCAACGCTTACCGTCGTCACCGGCGTCTCTCCATCCTTGGCTCTGACTCGCCACGCGCCTGGCCGTCTCAAGCCGGACGACACCGAGCGTGAGAAGGCGAAGGGCATGTGACGGCTCACCGGGGTGCTCGTCGTTCCATAGCGAAGCCGTCCACGTCGCCGGTTCAGCGTGGGTCGTCGGCGAGCCACTCGTCGGCGAGCTTGCGAGCGTCGTCCAGGAATGCGTCCATCTCCGAGCTGGAGAGATCTGATTCAACGACAAGAGCGGTCAGAAGGAGGATGAAGTGTCCGCCCCGCGCCTCAGCGTCGATGTCGTCGATGTCCGCGCCAGTGGATACGGCTAGGAGGAGACGTTCGGCAATGTGCGGGTCTACGGCGTCCGCCATGCGGTCCGACCTTCCTCGCACCCTTCCTACGAACGCCGCCACCTCGGCCTTGTTACCATCCTTGAATCTCCGCTCAGCAGCTGTGAAGAACGCGGCCATAACCAGCGCGAGATAGCCACTTTGTGTGTTCGGGTCGAGCCGATCGTAGATCTGATGGTGAGTGTCGAGATCGCCCACCAGAACTGAACGCAACGCCGACACCTCGTCAGCCGTCACTTGCATCCCTTGTCTCCCAATCTCTAATCTTGCCTCGACCCCACCGGAGCAACTCGGCGCCGACTATACCCAGCGCAAGCAAGGAGGAGGCTGCGGTCCCGGCATCAACGCCCGAGTGATGTGGGTCTGCCATCCTGGGGCCGCTATCAGCCCGGGTCTCGGCATGGCCGGAGGGACGTGGACCGAAGAGGTCGGCAGCCAGGTCGGCGTTTTGCTCGACGCTCTTCTTAGCGTTTCCGTATCCCGAGTACAGCGCCTTGCGGAAGCCGTCACCCTTGGACCTTTCCCCATCATCTCCTTCGGACAAGGTCTCGCCGGTCGGTATGTCTTCAAGCCGGTCTACACCCTCGGTCCAGTCGGCGTCGGAGTCCCGGACGGTCCGCTCGAAGGTTTCTTTGCGGCCCTCGGTCTTGCTGAGGTCGGGTGCGAACGGGTCGATCTGTTCCTTGATCGCGTCATCGTCCAGCTCGGCCGTTTGCTTGTCCGGCTTGCCGGTCTCGGAGGGCTGCTCGTTGGTGGCTCCGTTTCCTTGAGCGGCCTCGCGGCTCGCGCGCCGGGCGTCGAGTTCCTCGGCCAGGTTAGCGAACCCGCAATTAGAAGGTGTCCGCTCAAGAGGGGACTCCGTCTCCGTCGGCTTCTGCTCCCTCTCCGGTGCTGGCTCGGCCGTCTCCGACTTGCCGCCAATCTCGGCGCCTTCCACCGGTTTGTCGGTTTCCCGGGCCGCCGCGCGCGACTCGGCACGGGAGGGTTGATCAGGAGAACCGGGCCGGTCCGGAGGTGGCGGTAATGGCCGGTCCGCACCTCCCGTTCCCTCCGGCTCGTCAGGCCGATCTAACCGTGGGTCGTTGTCCACGCACGGAAGTCTGTCAAGACACTGGAAACCTCCACAAGGCCACCGGCATCGGCGAAGGCATGCAACGGACCGCCCTGGACACGGGGACTGTGCATTCCTTCTACCGAATCGATGCTTGAACGCCAGGACGATCATGCCGGGGACGACGACGGCCAGCAGAGAGAACCATGTGGAGATCATGGCGACCAGGACCGCTTGGACGAGTTCCGTCATGCCTTATCGCTCTCGCTCAGCCGGACAGGGATAGCGGACGTGGCGGGGGCTCGGCGGCCCTCGCCCCTGTGGCTTCAGGGCGCGCGTTCGGTGGGGGGCACGAACGGGCGCGGGGGGTGATGCCGCAGGGGCGAGGGCCTGTCTAGGGGGACACCGTCATGCGGTGTGTTCTGTCCAGGTGCGGGAGGGCGCCGACTATGGGGTGTCCGACGGAGAGGGCGGCGGCTCGGATGAAGCGCTCGTCGATGGCGATGCGGGCCCAGACGACCTTTCCCGCCGCGAGTTCGGCCCAGCCGCAGCCGCCGGTCGCGAACGCCTGGACGATGATCAGGCCCCGGCCGTGGGCGCCGAAGTAGCCCGGGGTCTGCAGCAGCGGCCGGCCGGGGTGGTCGTCCCAGACGCACATCTCGATGCCGACGTCGAGGCGGCTGACCCACGCGCGCATTTTCTCGCTCACGCAATAGCGTGCCGCGTTGGACGCCAACTCCGACATGATCTGGCACGCGTCACTGCGGTAGGCGTTGAGCCCCCACACATTGAGGCTGCTCCGCACGAGATCGCGCGTCAAATACACGGTTTCGCGACATGCGGCAACTCTCACCGCAAATTGGTTGGTCTGGCCCGTTTTGCACGTGGCGGCGTCCATGACCCCCCTTTCGGAAATCTGTTTCTCGCGACACAGACTGCCGACGGCAGGTACAGTTCAAGCATTCAACCCGACAATCTGTACTTCCGGGATCTCGAATGCCCCCTCGGAACGATCTTGATCCAGATAACGATCATTGGCATTGGCTGGCTTCTGACCTGCGGGTATGGCGGCTTGAGCGGAACATGACACAGCCCGCTCTCGGCGAGATTCTTGGGGTGACGAAAACTCAGGTTTCGAACTGGGAATCGGCTCGCGAAAACCTGCCGATGAAGCACGCCGAAACTCTTGACCTGGTATGGCGTACTGCGGGGCATTTCACCCGGCTTCGTCGGCTGGCGGAGCGGGCGCACGATCCCGGCTGGTGGAGTCAATACACGCCGATTGAGGCCAGGGCGTCCCGCATCTGCTACTGGGCTCTAGCGATCATCCCCGGACTGCTCCAGACCCCGGACTATGCACGTGCGCTGCTGGAGGGCGGTCAGATCATCGAGGACGTAGAAGAGTTCGTCACCGCTCGCATGGCCCGTCAAGCAGTGCTTGAGCGGGAGCAACCGCCGGAGTTGCGGGTGTTGATCAACGAGGCGGCACTGGATCAGCCCGTAGGTGGTGCGGAAGTAATGCGCGAGCAGCTTGCCCGGCTGATCTCAATAAGCAACCGACGTAACGTCATCCTGCGAATTGTGCCGCGCTCCGTCGGCGCGCACGTCGGCTTGGACGGCTCGTTCACACTCCTCACCGAGGCAAAACGATCTGCGGCCTACCTGGAGGCCAACACAGGTGGCAGAGTGACCCATGACCCGACAAGGCTGGACGATCTCCAACGACGCTTCGACCTCATAGGCTCCGAAGCGCTGTCCGCGTCCGCCTCATGTGGTCACATCGAGCGGATCATGGAGGCCATACAGTGATCGAATGGCGCAAGTCCAGCCGGAGCAACACGTCCGGCGAGGAATGTGTGGAGGTCGCGGCCCTTGTCGAAGGGTGCGGCATCAGGGACAGCAAGGCCCCCGAAGCTGGACACCTCGCGGTCTCGATTGAAGGCTTCGCCCGGCTTGTCGTGGCGGTGAAGGCGGGCGAACTGGACTTCTGATCCAGCGTCCCGAACAAACGGCCTCGTCCTCCCGGCGGGGCCGTTCGCATGTCCGGGTCGAATTGCGCCCACGGCCGACCCGTCCGGCGACGGCGCTGTGGCTGGGGCCGCGTAGGCGTTGGGAGGGGCAGGGCTGGCGCGGTATTGCGGGTCTGGAGTAGTGAGCGGGGTTGAAAGGTGGGGGGCATGGGATCGGTTGCTGGGTGTCTTGCTTGCGATCTTCTTGTGGGGGTTCGTCCTTTGCCTGGGGGGCGGCTGGCGGAGGCGTCGGGGTGGGTTGTCGAGCACTCGGTGGGGCCGCTCGGGCTGGGGACGTTGGTGGTCAAGCCGGTACGGCATGTCGTCCATGTCGCCGAGTTGAACGATGTCGAGAGTGGCGCGTTGGGCCCGTTGCTGCGGCGGGTGGCCGCTGCGGTGACCGAGGTCGTCCAGCCTGAACAGGTCTATGTGTGCCTCTGGTCCCACGCGGATGCCGTGCCGGGACACCTGCATTTCGTGGTCCAGCCCGTGGTGAAGGCGGACATGGCTCGGTTTGGCGCGTTCGGGCCCGCACTGCAGATGGCGATGTTCCGCGAGGGGGCGGTGCCGGACGAGAACGCGGTGGAGGCGATGTGCGGGCGACTCCGAGTGGTTCTCCTCGAACAGGGGTTAGGGGCGGGGGAGCATTTTTAGGGGGTTGTAGGGGGTGCGGCCTGAGGAGCTGGCGATTATTAGGCCGGAGGGGGACGGGAGGAGGCGGGGGCGGGAGTCGTTCCAGCGGGACGGGACGACCGCCGAGGTCAGTTCCTTGCCTGTGGACGAGTCGTATGACCGTAGTTGCAGTGTCGTGAAGCGGGTCGTGAGTGTGAGCACGTCCTTGCCGTCGAAGGCGAGGGCGTCGATCGTGTCGCGGCTGGTTCCGGCCGTCCAGAGGCGCTTGCCGTCGGTGAGGCGGTAGGCGGCGAGGGAGTTCTCGCCGCGGTCGGCGCGGGCGACGGCGACGAGCGTGTCGGCCGAGACCGCGATCTTCCGGGTCGGGACGGCGGCCGAGGACGACTGGTCGAAGGTGTCGATGGTCCGGCCGGGTTCGTCGGTGGGGATGGTCGCGTTGACGCGGCCCTGGGCGTCCAGCACCGTCAGGGTCTTCTTGCCCCGGGCGTCGGACTCGCGGACGGCGACGACGAGCGGCGCGGCGCTGACCAGGTCGACGTTGGCGTTGCCGATCACGCGGAGGTCGGTCTTCCACAGCTCGCGGCCGGTCGCCGGGTCGACCGCCCGGACGAACTGGCTGGTCGTGACGCCGGGGCCGGTGGTCCGGGTGCAGCGCTCGCCGAGCAGGACTTGGGCGGACGTCCCCGCCACCCACTCGAACGAGCAGCCGTTGAGCTTGTTCTCCTGCCGCCAGAGCGTCTTGCCGTCCCGGACGGCGAAGCCTTCGACGGTGTCGTTCGTCCGGTAGGCGCCGGTGGTTCCGGCGATGGCGAGCGAGTCGGCCTTGTCCGGGAGCGCCGGGCGGACGGTCGGAAGCGTGCGGTTCCAGAGCGTCCTTCCGGTGGCGGTGTCGATCGCGGCGAGGGAGGCGCACTGGCCGGAGCCGGGCTCGTGGGCGATCAGGCCGATGCCGCCTTCGGCGGTGCGGCTCATCGCGCAGAGGGTGTCGCGGCCGGGCAGGACCGAGTTCCAGGACCGCTCGCCGGTCCCGGCCGCGTAGGCGGTCAGGCCGTCGAACTTGCCGCGCACCACGGCGTCGCCGGTGATCCAGACGCCCTCGGTGTCGGTGTCGGAGCCCCGGTCGGACGGCGCGGACCACGCGAAGCGCAGCGTCGGCCCGTGCAGGACGTCGAAGAGCAGCGAGCCGGGGTAGACGCACACGGCCGCCGCGACCAGCCCGGCCAGCCAGCCCCGCCGCATCCCCTTGAACAGGCCGTAGCAGGTCAGCGGCACCAGCACGAGCAACGGGACGAACGACAGCGCGAAGATCAGGCCCCAGTGGTTCGGGCACGGGCCGCGCCGCGTGCCGCAGGAGCCGCCGGCCTCGCTGCCGAGGACGGCGAAGTCCCTGACCAGCATCGTCAGCAGGGCGCCGCACACCCCCGCACCGACCAGCCCCACGACGGCCCATTTGACCGTGTCCGACCGACCGCCTTTTTGCGCACGCGTCATCCCCGCCGCCCCTCCCACCCGCCTGACCAGCGACGGGAGTATGGCACGCGGCCATAAAGATCACATGGTTACGGCCTAAATCACTACATGTCCAAGGGTGGTCATATCTGCGGGAGTTCGGTCCCCTGGACGGCCTGGATCTCCAGCTCGGCCCGCAGGCTCTCCCCCACCATCGCGATCCCGGCCTCCAGCACCTCGTTGAAGCGGATGTCGAAGTCGGCGCGGCGCAGCTCGGCGGTCGCGCGGAACGCGGCGCGCGTCCCGCCCCACGGATCGGCGCCCGTGCCGAGGTAGGTGAGGTCGAGGTCGACCGGACGCGTGACGCCGTTGAGGGTCAGCTCGCCGCGGACCGTCCAGCGGTCGGGGCCCGCCGCGGTCAGGCCGGTGCCCGCGTACTCGATGTACGGGTGGACGTCGGCGTTCAGGAAGTCCGCCGAACGGAGGTGGTCGTCGCGGATCTTGTTCCCGGTGTCGATGGACGACGCCTCGATGCGCGCCGTGACCCGCGACTCCTCGACCGGGTCGGCGATGTCGACACGGCCCTCGAAGGCGCCGAACCGGCCGCGCACGCTCGACAGCCCGAGGTGCCGCGCGACCGCGCCGACGCTGGAGTGCGCGGGGTCGATCGTCCACGGGCCGGGCGGCGGCAGGTCGGCGCCGCCCGCGCGGGCCAGCGTGACCCGGCCGATGTCGGCTGTCCCGGAGCTGGACGCGATCAGCGTCGCGGCGGCGGGCTGGAAGCCCCGCGCCGTGACGATCGCCGTGTAGGTGCCCGCGGGGAGCGGACCGGCGGCGAGCACGCCGTCCTCCCCGGTCCGCTCCCGCGCGACCTGGTTCCCGGCCAGGTCCGTCACCGTGACGACGGCGTGCCGCACCGCCCAGCCGTCCTTCGTCCGCACCGTGCCGCGCAGACCTCGTTCAGCGCTCATCGCCGATCCGCATCTCGTGTGGCCGGGCCGCCGTCGCCGGACGGCCCGGGAGGGGGGAAGGTGTCCGTCACTCGTCGGGGTAGCCGAGCGTCAGGTCGTGGTCGTCGAGCCCGGCGCCGGAGAGCGAGAGGCCGGTGGCGACCGGCGGGTAGCCGGACGCGATCACCGTGTACCGGCCGCCGGACAGGTCGGCGAACGCGTACTCGCCGTCCGGTCCGGTGATGACCAGCGCGAGGACGTTCCCGGCCGCGTCGACGAGCGTGACCCGGGCGTCCGCGACCGGCCGCCCGGACCTGTCGCGGACGACGCCGCGGATCCGGGCGCCGGGCGGCAGCTCCACGTCCTGCCTGGTCCGGCCGTTGCCCGCGACCTCGACCGGCAGCGCGACCGGACGGTGCGCGGCCGCGCTGACCGCGAGCGTGTACGCGCCGGACACGACGTCCTTGAACGCGTACCGCCCGCCCGCGTCGGTGCGCTCGGTCCCGACGACCTCGCCGCGCACGTCGGTGACGACGACCATCGCGTTGGCGATGGGCTCGCCGTCGCCGCTGCGGACCGTCCCGGTGAGGCCGCCGCTGCCGGCGAGCAGGACGTCGAAGGCCACCGGGCGGTCGCCGACGACGAGCGTCGCGGCCTGCGGCTCGTGCTCGCCCGCGGCGGCGATCAGCACGTAGCCGCCGGGGCCGGGGGTGGGCAGGGCGTAGCGGCCGTCGTCCTGGGTGACGGCGCGGGCGAGCTGGTGGCCGTCCACGCCGATGAGGGTGAGCGCGGCGGACGGGACGGGCGCGCCGTCGGCCGTCCGCACCACGCCGTGCACCGGGACGCCGCCGTTCCCGTTCGAGGCGCTCGCGTCCACCGTGACGGGGTTCTCCTGGACGAGGAGCCGCGCCTCCGCCGGGGACGTCCCGTTCGGCGACACCGCCGTGGCCAGCGGAGCCGCGCCGACCGCGGCGAGGTCGCCCGCGGGCTGCGCGGCGTCGGCCGTGAGGCCGTCGTCGGGACGCGCACCGTTCTGCCGGGCGTCGGGCTTGCCGCGTCCGGCGGAGCCGCGCAGCGGCAGTTCCTTCAGCGCCAGGACGGCCAGGAACCCGACGATCGCGATCGGCACGCCGACCAGGAACACCGTCTCCAGGGACGTGGTGAACGCGTCCTGCACGATGCCCTTGATCGGCTGGGGCAGCTTCTGGATGTCGTCCGGCGAGCCGAGTTCGCCCCCGCCGCCGCCCGGCGCCTGCGGCAGCCCGGCCTTGCGGAACCCGGAGGCGATCTCGCCCGCGATCCGGTTCGTCAGGATCGCGCCGAACGCGGCGACGCCCATCGCGCCGCCGAGGTTGCGGAAGAACGAGATGCCGGACGTCGTCGAGGCGAGGTCGGCGGGCGCGGCGGCGTTCTGCGCGGCGAGGATCAGGATCTGCAGCGTCAGGCCCATGCCGATGCCGAGGACGGCGAGGTCCGCGCCGATGACGAGCTTCGGCGAGTCGGTGTGCAGCCGGGACAGCAGGAACAGCCCGGCCGCGACGCTCGCCAGCCCGAGCACCGGGAAGACCTTGTAGCGGCCGGTCCGGGTGACGATCTGCCCGGACCCGGTGGAGGTGACCAGCATGCCGATCACCAGCGGCAGCGTCATCAGCCCGGACGCGGTCGGGCTCATCCCCTTGGCGATCTGCAGGTACTGCGGCATGTAGATCATCGCGCCGAACATCGCCATGCCGACGCAGATCGAGACGAACGAGGTGAGCACGAACGTCCGGTTGCGGAACAGGCGGGGCGGCAGGATCGGGTCGCGGGCGACGCGCTCGGCGACGACCGCGAGGACGAGCAGCACGGCCGCGACGCCGAGCAGGATGTACGTCCACCTGGAGTTCCACGCGAACTCGGTGCCGCCCATCGACAAGACGAGCATCAGCGCGGCGGCGCTGCCGGTGATCGTGAACGCGCCGAACACGTCGACGCGGGTGTCGCGGCGCACCTTCGGCAGCTTCAGCACCCGCTGGATGACGAGGAACGCGACCACGGCGAGCGGCACGCACACGTAGAAGCACCAGCGCCAGCCGAGGCCGTCGGCGTCCACGATGAACCCGCCGAGCAGCGGCCCGGCGACGGTCGCGACGCCGAACACGGCGCCCATGTACCCGGCGTAGCGGCCGCGCTGCCGGGGCTCGACCACGTCCCCGAGGATGACCTGCGCCAGCGCGGACAGCCCGCCGACGCCGAGGCCCTGGAACGCGCGGGCGGCGATGAGCTCGCCGATGTTCTGCGACAGCCCGGCGGCGACCGAGGCGACCACGAAGGTCAGCAGCGCGGTCTGGAACATCAGCTTGCGGCCCGCGATGTCGGAGAGCTTCCCCCAGAGCGGGGTGGACGCCGTCATGGTCAGCAGGGACGCGCTCGCCACCCAGGACAGCTTGTCCTGGCCGCCGAGGTCGCCGACGATCGTCGGCAGCGCCGTCGCGATGACCGACGTCGAGATCATCGCCGTCAGCATCGCCATCATCAGCCCGGAGAGGATCTCCAGGATCTGACGGTGCGTGTACTGCGGTCTCGCCGGTTCAGCCGTCACCGGACCGTCCGAGGCCACGCTCGCTTGAGCCACCCTGCCCCCATGCTGCGTCAACCCAGTTGATTACCTGTGCTCTGCATGTATCTTATGTAGACGCGTGTTTACTTGCAACTCGTTGGATAATGGTCACCCGACGTGACCGACTACCCGGAGACCGTGATGCGGGTCGAGAACCAGACCGCCGACGAGGCCGAGACCCGGCCGAAACGGGACCGCGAGGCCACCCGCCGCCGGATCCTCGCCGCCGCCCGCGACCTGTTCGGCGAACACGGGTACGACGGCGTCACCGTCCGGATGATCGCGGCCCGCGCGGAGGCGAACACGGCGCTGGTCCACCGCTACTTCGGCTCGAAGCCGGCGCTGTTCGGCGAGGTCCTCGCCGGGGAGTCGGCGCTGCGCGGGGTGATCGCGGGCGACCCGGCGGGGCTGCCGCGGCGGCTCGCCGAGCACTTCGTGCGGCACATCGACCAGCGCCAGGTCACCGCCGTGTCCCGGATGCTGGACCGGTCCGCCGGGCACCCCGAGGTGAAGAAGATCCTGCTCCACTACCTGGAGGACGTGGTCGTCCAGCCGATCGTCGCCCAGCTGGACGGCCCGGACGCCCGCGCCCGCGCGCTGCTCGCGTCCACGATCATCATGGGCGGCGGGCCGATCCGGCGGCTGCTCGGCACCGGCGACCTGCGCGACGTCGACCCGGCCGAGCTCACCGACCGGGTGACCGCGATGTTCACCGCCGCCCTGGCCCCGTACCCCCCGGCGCGGTAAAGACCGGCTCGGCGGCCGGACGGCCCGCGGAGCGCCCCGCATAGGCTGATCTTCATGAGGCCGGGGGGCGCGCTCCGCGCGCGATGGGGCAGGACGGGACGGTCCGCGCGCTGGGCCGCCGCCGGGACGGCGGTCGCGCTCGCCGCCGGAGCCGCCGCGTGGGGCGTCGCCGCGGGCGACGCGCCGCCCGTCCGCACCCTCGACCAGCGGATCGCGGTCGTCGACGGCCCGCACGACGACCAGCGCGTCTCGCTCGACACGACGTTCTACCAGCCGGTCGGCGGCGGCCGGGCACCGGCGGTGCTGCTCGGGCACGGCTTCGGCGGCAGCAAGGCGGACGTCGACCGGCAGGCCCGCGGCCTCGCCCGCGCGGGCTACGCCGTGCTGGCCTGGTCGGCGCGCGGTTTCGGACGCTCCACCGGCGAGATCGCGCTGAACTCCCCCGACTACGAGGTGAAGGACACCCGGCAGCTCGTCGACTGGCTCGCGCGGCGTCCCGAGGTCCGGCTGGACGCGCCCGGCGACCCGCGGCTCGGCATCGCGGGCGCGTCCTACGGCGGCGCGATCGCGCTGCTCACCGCCGCCTACGACCGCCGCGTCGACGCCATCGCCCCGATGATCACCTGGAACGACCTCGCGGACGCGCTGTTCCAGGACGCCGCCGCCGGGAACCCGTCCGACGGCGTGTTCAAGAAGCTGTGGGCGGGCCTGTTCTTCACCAGCGGCGCCGGGCGGACGGCCTGCGGGCGCTTCCTGCCGTCCCTCTGCGCGATGTACCAGGAGATCGCGGAGAAGGGGCGGCCGACCGAGGCGGCCATCGCGACGCTGCGCCGGTCGAGCCCGTCGACCGTCGCCGACCGGATCAGGGTGCCGACGCTGCTCGTCCAGGGGCAGGCCGACTCGCTGTTCCCGCTCGACCACGCCGACGCCACCGCCCGCGCGATCGCCCGGAACGGCGCGCCCGTGTCGGTGGTCTGGTACCAGGGCGGGCACGACGGCGGCGACCCCGAGACCGGCCGGATCGAGGACCTGGTGCTCGGCTTCCTCGACGCGCGCCTGAAGGGCGGCGGCGAGTCGCCGCCGCGCTTCACCGTGACGCGGGCGGGCGGGCTCGACTCGTCCACGCAGCGGGTCGTGGTGGACGAGGCGACGTCCCGGACGTATCCCGGCCTGTCCAACGACCGGCGGCCGCTCCCGCTGAGCGGCGGCCCGCAGACGATCTACAACCCGCCGGGCGGGTCGCCGACCGCGATCTCGGCGCTGCCCGGGCTCGGCGCGCTGGGCTCGTTCGGCGGCGGGCTCGGCGGGGGACGGCTCGCGGCCGAGCAGCCCGGCCAGTTCGCGGTGTTCGACACGGCGCCGCTGGCGCGCCCGCTCCAGTTGACGGGCGCGGCGAGCGTCACGCTCCGGACGGACGGCGACGGCCCCCTGTTCGCCAAGCTCTACGACGTCGCGCCCGGCGGCGGCGCGACGCTGGCGCGGCGGCTGGCCGCGCCGTTCCGGGCGTCCGGCGGGCAGGTCACGGTCGAGCTCCCCGCGATGGACTACCACGTCGACCAGGGGCACCGGCTGCGGCTCGTCGTCGCCACCACCGACATGGGCTTCGCGACACCGGCGAAGCCCGCGTCGTTCACCGTGCGGGTGGTGTCGCCGCTGAGCGTCCCCACGGTTCCGTCGCTGAAGGCCGCGCCGACCCCTATTCCGGATTGGGTGTGGGTTCTGCCGCTGGTCGCCGTCGCGTTGGCGCTCGCCATCGTCCTGCCGGGACGGCTCAGGCGCGGGCCCGAAAAGGACAGCGACGTCCCGCTGGAGATTGTCGGGCTGACGAAGGCGTACAAGAACGGGCATCTGGCCGTGGCCGACCTGTCGTTCCGTGTGGAGAAGGGGCAAGTCCTCGGGCTTCTCGGCCCGAATGGTGCTGGAAAGACGACGACGCTGAGGATGCTCATGGGGCTCATCCACCCCGACTCGGGTGAGATCCGCATCTTCGGTCATCGCGTGTATCCGGGAGCGGCCGTCCTGGCGCGCCTGGGTTCGTTCGTCGAGGGACCCGGGTTCCTCCCCCACCTCACCGGACGCGACAACCTGGACCTCTACTGGCGCGCCACCGGCCGTCCCCTGGACGAAGCCCACCTGGACGAGGCGTTGCAAATAGCCGACCTGGGGTCGGCCCTGGATCGTCCCGTCCGGACGTACTCGCAGGGGATGCGGCAGCGTCTCGCCATCGCGCAGGCCATGCTCGGACTACCAGACCTCCTCGTCCTGGACGAGCCCACCAACGGACTCGACCCGCCACAGATCCGCGAGATGCGGGAGGTGCTCGTCCGCTACGCCGCCGCCGGGCGGACGGTCATCGTCTCCAGCCACCTCCTCGCCGAGGTCGAGCAGACGTGCACGCACGCGGTCGTCATGACCGGCGGCCGCCGCGTCGCCGCGGGCCCCGTCACCGAGATCACCGGCGCCGGACGACGGCTTGAGGACGCGTTTCTGGAGATCATTGGGGAGGGCCGATGACCGGAGCGAAGCGAGGATCATCGGCCCTCCCACCTCGGGGGTCTGGGGGTCGTCCCTCAGAAAGGCAGGGTTCATGAGCGTGTATGACGTGCGGCGGACTTTGCCGCTGCGGGTGGAGGCGGTGCGGCAGTTCCGGCGGCGCCGGACGCTCGTGGCGTTCGGGATCCTGCTCGTCCTGCCGTGGGTGCTGGTCGCCGCGTTCAAGCTCGGCGGCGACCCCGGCCGCGACGGCGTCCCCGGGCTGGTGGACGTCGCGACGGCCGGGGCGCTGAACTTCGCGCTGTTCGCCCTGTTCGTCTCGACCGGGTTCCTGCTCGTCGTCGCCGTCGCGCTGTTCTGCGGCGACACCGTGGCGAGCGAGGCGGGCTGGTCGTCGCTGCGCTACCTGCTCGCCGCGCCGGTGCCGCGCGCCCGGCTGCTCCGCCAGAAGCTGATCGTCGCGCTGTCCTACGCGGTGCTCGCCGTGGTGAGCCTGCCGCTGATGTCGCTGGTCGCGGGCACGGCCGGGTTCGGCTGGGCCGACGTCCGCCTGCCCACCGGCGGGACGGTCCCGGTGGACACCGCGCTCGGCCGGATGGCGATCGTCGTCGGCTACGCGCTGATCTCCCAACTCGTCGTCGCGGCGCTCGCGTTCCTGCTGTCGGTCACCACCGACTCGCCGCTCGGCGCGGTCGGCGGCGCGGTCGGGCTCGTCATCGTCAGCAACATCCTGGACGCGGTCACCGCGCTCGGCTCGGCGCGCGACTTCCTCCCGACCCACTGGATGTACGCGTGGATGGACGTCCTCCAGCCCGAGGTCCAATGGACGGGCATGGCGAAGGGCGCGGCCGTCTCGATCTCCTATGCCGTGGTGTTTTTCGCCCTGGCGTTCCGCCGGTTCCGGACGCGCGACATCGTTTCCTGACAGCGAATTCCGGATGTTTCCGGTCACGGACCGTCCCCGAAAATCGGTCGAACCGGCAGCCGAAGTCGCATAAGCTCTGCGAACCTCACGCACGGCGAGCGCGTCCTACGAACAGAAGCGCGCACCAGGCGCGCTCGACGATTGAATCCCGCCCCTCGGGGGGAGATGATCACCATGGCACGGCAGCAGCTCATCAAACGCCCGCGGCCCCCACGTCAACCGAGCCCGCCCGACCTGCGGTCCCCTTCGGGCCGCCTCTTGCCGTACTGACCGCTTTCAGCGGGCGGCGCGCGCCAGGAACCGTTCCCGGTCGACCACCACCCGCTCTACGACCCCGGTACCCACGACCGTTCCGCGCTCGTCCGTGGCGGTGAACCCGAAGACGAGCCGGGGCCCGTCCACCTCACGGAGCTCGGCCTCGACGGTCACGTGGGCGCCGACCGGACTGGCCGCACGGTGCTCCAGTTCCACGCGCGTCCCGACCGACGTCTTGTCCTCGCCGAGGAACGGCCGGACGGTCTTCACCGTCGCCTCCTCAGCGAGCGCGAGAAGGCGCGGCGTCGCGAGCACGGGAACGTCGCCGCTGCCCGCGTTGACGGCCGTGTCCTCGTCCTCGACGACGATGGACGCCTCGGCCCGCACACCCGGCTCCACGCCTCACAGCTCGCGTTCGAGCCGGGCCGCCACCTCCCGGTACCGGCTGACCGGCACCAGGTGGACGCCGTCGAACGCGCCGCTGTCCCGGATCGCGAGGACCTGTTCGCAGGCCGCCGCGACGCCCGCCGCCCTGTCCCGTTCGACCGCGTCGACGAGTTCGGCGGGAATGGCGATGTCGGGAATGGCGGCCGCGAGGTTGCGCGCCATCCCGGCGCTCGCCAGCACCATCACCCCGGCGTAGACGGGGCCGGTCAGCCGGGCGCCGTCGCGCCAGCGGAGCAGTTCGTCCACCGAATAGCTCACCTGGACGAACGTGAAGTCGGCGGAGCGCTTCCACTCGGCCGTTTTGCGCAGGCCCGTCGTCACGCCGATCTGGAACGGCGCGCAGCCCGCGAAAACGGCGTCCTCGGCGGCGGCGCGGGTCTCCTCCATCATCGCCCGGACGGTCAGTTCGCTCGTCCGGCCGCCGGCCGTCGGTTTGTCCCCGTAAACGAACAGGAAACGGTCGACGCCGTACGCGGCGGCGGTCAGCAGGTCGCGGCGGAATCCCAGCAGATTGCGGTCGCGGGAGTTCAGGCACGCGATGCCGCGCGCTCCCATCGCCTGCACTTCGTGAGCGACCGCCACGCTGGACACGGTCGCCCGTCCAATGTGGTTGTCAGGGATGAGGAAAGAATCCGCGACAGGGCTCAACACGCCGATCTGATGCCGGACTCTGGTGAGATCCGGCTTCATGGGCGGTTCGACCTCGCACACAATCTCGAACGCCATCCCCTGAGCCTATCGTCCGGGTCCGCGGGGATGTCGGTGCCGCACAGTACGGTCGGGGCGTCCGACTTTCGGGCGGTCATATCGAGGAGCGACGATGAGCGAGCCCGTTTCCCGGCTGGACGAACGGTTCAGCGACCCCGGCGCGCAGGCCACGTCCTGGGCCGACGCGCGCGAAGTCCTGGAGAACGCGCAGTTGTCCTGGATCTCCACCGTTCGGCGCGACGGCCGTCCGCACGTCACGCCGCTGGTGGCCGTGTGGCTGGACGGCGCGTTCCATTTCTGCACCGGGCCGTCCGAGCAGAAGACGCTGAACCTCGCCGGAAACCCGCACGTCGTCCTGACCACCGGGGACGGCCGCTGGGACGGGGGCCTCGACGTCATGGTCGAGGGCGAGGCCGAGCGGGTCACCGACCGTCCCGCGCTCGAACGGCTCGCCGCCGCCTGGGCGACCAAATGGACCGGCGAATGGCGGTTCGAGGTGACCGACGCCGGTTTCTCCAACGACGTCGGGGGCGACGCGTATGTGTACGCGGTGCGGCCCGTGAAGGTGCTGGCCTTCGGCAAAGGCACCTTCACGCACACCAGCCACACGTTCTCTTAACGGCCTCTAGCGGTAGACGTGCTCGGGCGCGGGAAAGGCGCCGTCGGCGACCTCTTCGGCGTAGGCGCGGGCGGCTTCGACCATGGTCTGCCGCACTCCCGCGTACTGTTTGACGAAGCGGGGAAGCCGCCCCGGCGTCACGCCGAGCGCGTCGGTCCAGACGAGGACCTGCGCGTCGCATTCCGGCCCTGCGCCGATGCCGATGGTGGGAATGTCCAACGAGTCGGTGACCCGTGAGGCGAGTTCTCCGGGCACCGCTTCGAGGACGACTCCGAACGCGCCCGCCTTCTGGACGGCCCGCGCGTCGCGAACGAGCTGCCGCGCGGCCGTGTCACCGCGTCCCTGTACCCGATAACCGCCGAAGGCGTTCACCGACTGGGGCGTCAGTCCCACGTGCCCCATGACCGGAATTCCCGCGGACACGATCGCGCCGATCTGGGGCGCGCTCCGTTCCCCGCCCTCCAGTTTGACCGCGCCCACCCCCGCCTCTTTGACCAGCCGCAGGGCGCTTTTGAGAGCCTGCTCGGGCCCCTGCTGATAACTGCCGAACGGCAGGTCGCCGATGACGAGGGCGCGCTCGGTGCCCCGGACGACGGCCGCCGCGAGGAGAGCGACCTCGTCCAGGCTCACCGGGACGGTCGAGTCGTATCCGAGATGGTTGTTGCCCATCGTGTCCCCGACGAGCACGACCGGTATTCCGGCCTCGTCGAAAGCGGCGGCGGTCATCGCGTCATAGGCGGTGAGCATCGCCCACCGGTGACCGCGTTCCTTCGCCGCCGCGATGTCCCTTACCGTGACCCGGCCTGACGTCCCGTAAACGGACGCGTCCTGGAATTCCCGGGCATGCGAAATACGCGCCATGGCGACTCCCGTTCGACCGTCTCGAAGCGCCCTTGCCGGCGTCTCCGGACTCCCGCACATCGTTACACACGCGTCCGGGCCCGTACAGGGCGACGGCCGGTGGCGGCGCGGTCGCCCGCGCCGCCACCTGGACCGATCCCGAGGTCAGCGCCGGGCGAGGCGGCGCAGGAACAGCCCGCCCCCGGCGGCGAGGACGAGCCCGAGCCCACCGAACACGACCGGCGTCCCGTCGTTCCCGGCGGTGCTTCCGGCGGTTCCGGAGGACGGGCCGTAGCCTCCCGCCATGCCCTGCCGGTCGTAGGCAGAACCGGGCATCCGGTTCCCGTAGCGTCCGCGCACCGCCTGCCGGTAGGACGCCAGCGTGACGGACGGCGCGCCCGTCACCTGCCGCGCCTCCGCGTTGAGCGGGTGGACACGGCCGCCGTCCAGCCGGTACCAGCCGTTGATCTGCGGCTCGCGGAAGACGGTGCCGGCGTTGCGGGCGAACGTCTCCTCGTCGGCGCCGGACGCGATGTTGGCGAGCCGCCAGGCTCCGCCCGCGCGCACGGCCCAGACCGAGGCGCGCTGCCCGTCGGCCGAGACCGCCTCGGTGGCGAGGAAGGACAGCCGCGCGACCGTGTCGGAACGTCCCGTGACGAAGCCGGGGTCGAGCTCGTAGACGGGCACGGTCGGGCCGGTCAGCCTCGGCGCCATCCGCGCCGCCGCACCGGCGGTGATCTTCGCCGTGCCGCCGCGGGCGGCGAAGAAGCGGGCGAGGGTCGGGGACGCCGCCGCGGCGACCCGCCGGGCGGCGGCCACGTCGGCGGCCGGGGGCCGGGCCGGTGCGGGGGACGCGGCGGCGGCCGGCGCCGCCGCGATCACGGTCGCGACCGCGCCGCCGAGCGCGAGACCTGCGAACAGTTTCATCTCACGTCTCCTCAGGCGCCGATGTAGTCGAGGGAATGGGTCCAGAAGAACGAGTTGTTGCTGACGTAGTAGTTGTACGACGCCCAGTTGTAGCGGTAGTTCGAGGGCCAGGGATCGCCCCAATAGACCATGCTCGAACCGGTGTCGTAGCCGTACAGGACCTGCATGTGCCCGCCGCCGCTCGTCCATTGGATGCGGGCGATGATCGGGCGGCGCGCGTCCACCTCCCGGACGATCGCGGCGTAGGTGAGATAGGTGTAGACGTAGTTACCGGGACTGATTCCGATTTGGCGGAACGCGTTCTGGTCGTTGGCCAGCGTGGCCTGCTCATTGGGGCAGGACGAGTTCATCGCGCGGTTGAACGCCAGGTTGCAGAACTGGTTCTGGCTGTAGGACCTGCCCATGTAGGCGGCCACGGTGTTGCCCGACGCGGCCCAGCACCAGTTGGTCCTTTCCTGGGCCTGCATCGTGATGCCGAGTTTCAGGGCCGCCGCGTCGGCGGTGCCGGGCACTGCCACCGCGGCGAGTGCGAGCGCGCCCACGGCGGCGCGCCAGGCGGTGCGGGTAAGCATGGAGAATGCACTCCTGGGGGACGGTCGAAGGATGGGGGTATCGGGCGCCCTCGACGTCCGCGGAACGTCGAAAAGAATGGTCCCCCCGGCGCGAATCCGAGACAACCCCCCGCGCCGCCGCTGAATTTCAAGGTGTAGGCGGCCAATAAATGAGAAAGGGCGGCCGGGTCAGTCCCACTCCCAGCGGATGCCGTGGACGCCGGGCCGGACCTCCATGTCGGCCATGTGCACGGCGCACCAGCCGGACAGGTGGAGCTCCCCCACGTCGGCGCCCGGCGTCGCCGCGTTCGGCTGCCAGACCCGGTGGCAGCGGACGGGCAGCGCCTCCGGGTCGAACTGGACGTGCAGCAGGTACATGTGCGTCGGATGGCGGAACCAGCGGTGGTAGAAGGTCGCCTCGGGCCCGCCGCCGCTGTAGCCGAACTCGTACTCGATCATGCACGTGTCACCGCGCCGCAAGGGCCGCTCGAACAGCAGCTCCATGGCGGTGACACCCGTCCCAGGGTCAGTGCAGACCTGACCCAGGCGGCAGTGGGACGCCCTCCGTATGTCGGGCAGAATCCCCTTTTCGCAGTAGTGGACGGCGACGTGCCTGTCGACGCCGTCCACCCGCGCCTGGAAGACCGCCCGTGTCCGGACGGACCGCTCGTCGCGGTCGGCCCCGACCCGGAGGCTCTCGTCGCAGCTCAGCCAGCGGAGCTGCCCGTCCACCGGGTTGCGGATCTGCCCGAGGAGGCTGTCGACGCTGGCGTGCACCTGGCTGACGTCCCGGTACGACAGCGCGCCGGGCACCCGGTGCACCCACCGTCCGCGCGGCCGCCGCGGCCCGAGCAGCGCGGACAGCGAGTCCGGCGGCACCTCCAGGATCCCTTCGAGCGCCCGGACGGCCGACAGCGACCGCGACCGCTCCGGACGGCTGCTGCCGCGCTGCCAGTTGCTGAGGCTCGCCACGCTGACGTGGATCCCGCGCTCGGCGAGCCGCACGTGGAGCCGCTCAAGGCTCAGACCTCGCGCCTGGATCGCCGCGCGCAACGCGCCATCGAATGAATCCACCATCGAGGATCCTCCCGCCGAGGCCGCCCGTCCCGGGACAGGCCGCGGGCCAGGCGCAGACGGACCTTAATGGAATCCAGTCCAACAGTCCAGACCTCGTGCGCGGCCGATGGTCAGTCGTCGAATTCGAACCCCGCGGCCGCGGCGGCGGCGACGAGAACGCGCATCCGATCGGCGTCCGTGGCGACGGCGCTCATCAGTTCGCCCAACTCCTGGAGCGCCGGACGGTCGGTGCCGTAGGCGCAGAACATTCCGCCTTCGGGGTCGTAGGAGAACCGCCCGTCGAGCGTTTTCGCCTCGGTGCCGACGAGGAATTGCGCCACGCCTTCCCAGAAGTAGCCGTTCGGCTCATGGCCGAGTTCCTCGACGAGGGCGTCCACTTGGGTGCTTCCCGCGTCCAGCAGCAACGAGAACTGGCCGGGCGTGGTCTCGATCAGTTTCAGGGGGTTCACCCGGCGGATGATGGCACCACCCGCGACGGGACGGCAACCTCGCGACCAGCCGCCTCACCCGTCCAGCGCTTCGAGGACCTCGTCCCACCCCGGCATCGGCGCGCCCGCCTCGAACAGAACGCGGACGCCCATGGAGCGGAGAACGTCCAAATTGGCCCCGAACGCGGAATGACGAACCAGCTCGACCTTGACCTGCGGGACCGCCACCACTGGAACGCCCATCCCGACAAGCTCGCAAAGCATGCCGACGGCGACCGTGTCGGTAATCCCCATGGCCCACTTGTTGATCGTGTTAAAGGTCGCGGGCACGACCACGGCGGCATCGGCGGGAGGCAGCCCGTTGGACGTCTCATGCGGCAACCGGAAATCAGTCCGCACGGGCGCACCGGTAAGGGCGACGAGCCGTTCGACGTCCAGGAACTTGACCCCCATCGGAGTGGCGATCACCCGCACGTCCCACCCGGCCTCCCGCGCCCGCCCCACAAAGCCCGGAAGCTCCACCGCCGCCAGCGCCCCACAAGCAAACACATACAAAACCCTCACCAAGCCCCCTGACGCTCGTCCCCCGTGTCAAAGTACCTGGTGACGTAATCGCGCCCCCCAAGTTCACTCTCCCGCATCAACGAGAATACTTCAGCACCCTCACCGATCACTTCGTCCTCGCCGATGAAATAGGCCTGGGCGAACTCCAAATACTGCCCATCACACTCAGCCGCATATTCGAACGCCCCAACCTCCGCCTTCTGAAGAGCCTCCTCGAAAGACTCCGCCCGCCAAACGGTAACGGTCTCCTCATAAACCTGCCGTCCCTCATGCACCCACCGAAAGACGCAACGAACCCCGTACCAACCAGCCCTACCCACAGCCAAACGCCTCCCGAGAACCGCCTCGCCAAGGATAGGAACGCTACGCGCGCACCTGAGGGCCCACGGAGCACGCCATCCAACGAGCCCCGCAGGTCGGAGCCCCCACCCTTACGCCAGCACCCCCGGCCCACCGTCGTGGACAGAACGCCACCCCTACCGGAAGAATGGAGGCTCATCACCCCTCTGAGGGTTCGCCACAATGAGCGCTCCGGCCCATGCCAAGTATGCGCACGGTCCTCATCGCCTCTATGAGGGTTCGTAACGCTCATGGAACCTAGACTCCGGCCGCGACGGACAGGCTCCCTACGAGGGTCTCTCGGCCGACTGCGCCAGTGAGCGCACGGCTCAGCGCGGACGCATCGTCCTCATGAAGCTAGAGCCGTACCGGCAGTGCTCGACGGGCACGCGGCCTGACGGCCGTTATTCGGCGCGGGCGACGCCGATGGGGCAGCTTAGGCCGGTGCCGGTTATGCCGCAGTAGCCGTTCGGGTTCTTGGCGTCGGAGAGGTACTGCTGGTGGTAGTCCTCGGCGAAGTAGAAGTCGGTGGCCGGGGTGATCTCGGTGGTGATGGGGCCGTAGCCGGACTTCGTGAGGACGGCCTGGTAGGCGTCGCGGGAGGCTTCGGCGGCCTTCTGCTGGGCCTCGGTGCGGGTGAAGACGGCCGAGCGGTACTGGGTGCCGACGTCGTTGCCCTGGCGCATGCCCTGGGTGGGGTCGTGGGACTCCCAGAAGACGCGGAGCAGCTCCTCGTAGCTGATCTTGGACGGGTCGTACACGACGCGGACGGCCTCGGCGTGGCCGGTCAGGCCGCTGCAGACCTCTTCGTAGGTGGGGTTCGGGGTGTAGCCGCCCTCGTAGCCGACGGCCGTGGAGAGGACGCCGGGGGTCCGCCAGAACATGCGCTCGGCGCCCCAGAAGCAGCCGAGGGCGAACTCGGCGATCTCGGCGCCGTCCGGGTAGGGCGGGGCCAGGGGCGCGTCGAGGACCTCATGGCGGGGCGGGACCGGGATGGGCTCGTCCCGTCCGGGGAGGGCCTTGTCGGGGCTGACCATCTGGGTCTTCGCGAAGCCGAACATGCCTTCAGCCTAGCTCGCCGTCCTGGACATGAGTGTGGGTGATTTTGGCTGATTACGTCCTGGTAAGTTGCCCTCGTGGTGAAGCGGGGGATGCTGTACGGGATCGCGGCGTATGCGCTGTGGGGCCTGTTCCCGCTGTACTGGCCGCTGCTGGAGCCCGCGGGGGCCGTCGAGATCCTCGCGCACCGGATCATGTGGTCGCTGGTCGCGGTCGCCGTCGTCCTCGCGGTGGGACGCAACCGGGGCTGGCTCCGGACGCTGACCTGGCGCCGCGCCGTGCTGCTGGCGCTGGCGGCCGCGGTGGTCAGCGTCAACTGGGGGACCTACATCTACGCCGTCAACAGCGGCCGGACGATCGAGGCCGCGCTCGGCTACTTCATCAACCCGCTGATCAGCGTGATGTTCGGCGTGGCGGTGTTCCGGGAGCGGCTCAGGCCGCGGCAGTGGTGGGCGGTCGGGATGGGGACGGCCGCCGTGGTGGTGCTGACCGCCGACTACGGGCGTCCGCCGTGGATCGCGCTGGTCCTCGGCCTCGCCTTCGGGGTCTACGGGATGCTCAAGAAGTTCGTCGACATGCCGTCGGCGGAGGGCCTGGCGGTCGAGACGGCGATGATGTTCCTGCCCGCGCTCGGGTTCGTGCTCGTCCTGGAGGGACGGGGCGAGGCGGCGTTCGGGCACCACGGGGTGGGGAACGCGGTGCTGCTGGCGCTCGCGGGCGTGGTGACGGCCGTCCCGCTGATGCTGTTCAACGCGGCGGCGATCAGGCTCCCGCTGTCGGTGATCGGGATGCTCCAGTACCTGGCGCCGGTGCTGCAGTTCGCTATCGGGCTCTTCGTCCAGCATGAGGAGATGCCGCCGAGCCGTTGGGCCGGTTTCCTGCTGGTTTGGCTCGCACTGGTGATCTTGACATGGGACGGCGTGGCCGCCGCCCGCCGGGAAGCGGTGCCCGAAACGGCCTGAAGGGGCTAAAGTGCCGGACGTCACACGGCCCGGATTCAAGGGAGCTCTCGGTGCGTCTGGTCAGCGTCACCGTCTTGGGATCGGCACTCGTCGCGGCGGGGATGCTGGCGCCGGGCACGGGTGAGGCGAACGCGACGCACCACGACGAGGTCCGGGTGAGGCCGGAGGTGGCGCGCCCCGGCGAACGGGTCGAGGTCACCGCCCCCCGGTGCGCGGACACCGGGCGCGAGGTGACGTCCGAGGCGTTCGACGGCCCGGTCGCGAACGGGACGGCGACCGTCCGCGAGAACACCGAGCCCGGTGCCTACACGGTCACCGCGCGATGCGGCAGAGTCTCGGTGAAAGGCCAGTTCAGAGTGGCCGGACGGCTCGTCTGGCCGACCCTGCTGACCACGGCCCGCTAGGCCGCCCGCGGATTCGGCGGAGTTCGATCGTCCATTCGATTTCATGATGTGCGAACAACTGCGGCCGCGCTGTCAAGAGCCATTGACCGATCTGACATATCGCTTGCAAGGTGAGGCAGGTCACGCACCGATACGCACAATTACTGCCGGTGCAACGCTTGTTTTCGTTAAATGATCATGTGATACTTCCTTCAACTCGGTCAGAACGCCCATCTAACACCAAAGCGCACCTCCAGCTCCCGCATGCTCGATAACCCTCAGATCCCCCCACCAGGGGCTTCCTCGGACCGCTGGGAGGAATTGTGAGCTGCAAATGCGCGACGCCGTCGGGGGCCAGGTGGGAGGAGGACTCCGACGACGTGGCCGCCGCGGCGCGCGACCTCCTGCGCGGCCTCCTCACCCGCCCCTGGGGGCACGTGTCGCCGTCGATCTACGAGACCGGGCGCGTGGTCTCGCTGTCCCCGTGGCTGGAGGGGCACGCGCGGCGCGTCCGGCACATCCTGGACGCGCAGCGCCCGGACGGCTTCTGGGGCGCGCCGGGCGCGTATGCCGTCGTCCCGACGCTGAGCGCGGTGGAGGCGCTGCTCACGGTCGTCCAGGACGGCGAGGACGGCTCCCGCCGGACGGACGGCGTGGATCCAGGGGAGGCGACGGGCGCGCTCGCGCGGTCGCTGCCCCCGCTCCTCCGGCGGCTACCGACCCTGGATTTCACAAGATTTCCAGACATGCCCGCGAACGACCTGATCGTCGATTCCCTCGTCGGCTCGATCAACCGGCGCCTGGACGACCTGGACGAGCTCGACGACTCCCCCGCCGCCAAGACCGTGCCGACCGGCGCCCGGCTGGGAAACCCGAAGGGCCTGGACGGGACGCGCCTGGCCAAGATGCGCGCCGCCCTCACCGCGGGCGCCGCGCTCCCGGACAAGGTGACGCACGCGCTGGAGGTGACGGGCGACCTCGCGCGCGAGGCGCGGACGATCCGTCCGGGCCCGGTCGGGGCGGTCGGCGCCTCCCCGGCGGCCACCGCCGCGTGGCTCGGCGGGCGCGGCGCGCGGGAACCGCGCCACCCGGCCAGGCTGTTCCTGGAGGCCGTCTCCGACGAGCACGCGGGCCCGGTGCCCTGCGGCTCCCCGATCACCGTCTTCGAGCGCGCGTGGGTCCTCAGCACCCTCGCCCGGACGGGGATCGTGTCCAGCGCGCCGCCCGCGCTGCTGGACGGCCTCGCCGCCGCGCTCGGTCCGGTCGGCACCCCGGCGGCGGAGGGCCTCCCGGCGGACGCGGACACGACGTCGGCCGTCCTGTACGCGCTCGGCCTGCTCGGCAGGCCGAGGTCCCCGGACGCCCTCTGGGCCTACGAGACGCCGACGCATTTCTGCACCTGGCCCGGCGAGGAGGGCTTCTCGGTCACGGTCAACGCCCATGTTCTCGAAGCGTTCGGCCAATACCTGCTCGACGTCCTCAGGACGGGAGAGACGCCCTCGACGTCCATTCCGCGCTGCACGAAGACGGTCGGCGACCTCGTCACGCTCCTCTGCGAACGGCAGCGCGAGGACGGAAGCTGGACCGACCGGTGGCACGCGTCGCCCTACTACGCGACGCTGTGCTGCGTCGCGGCGCTGAGCCGCTTCGGCGGCGGCAGGGCGGCCGGGACCCTCGCCCGCGCCCGCGCGTGGGTCCTGGACACCCAGCGCCCCGACGGCTCTTGGGGCCGCTGGGAGGGGACGGCGGAGGAAACGGCGTACGCGCTTCAGATACTGCTGCCGTCCGCCGACGCCGCCGGACCCGACCCGGTACCGGACTCGGAGTCGGACATGGCGGGGAAATACAAGGAATCCATAACTAGGGCGTACGAATTTCTCCCGGCGCCCTCGGACAATGGACGTCTTCTGGGCCCCGCGCTGTGGCACGACAAGGACCTCTACCTCCCGGTCGCCGTGGTGCGCGCATCCGTCCTGGCCGCCCGGCATCTCGCGAGGAAGTACGTCCATACCATCGAACACACCTGACAGCAACACATCGTTCATGTCTTTTGCACCACAGGCCAGGGCGTAAATAGCAAAAACCCTCAGATGAGGGGAAGAAAGTACATCTTCTGAGCCCGCAACGTTGCTAAGGTACTGGCGCATGCGGAGGCGATGGCTTACCTATCGCGCCGCAAGCCTGGACACCACGGCCCCGAACCCCCCGTCGCGGCGGTCCGTCGGCCGATCGGGAACTCGTTGAGGACTTGTTGATGCGCTTCCGCAACTCACGTCTGCGGACGAAGACCGCCATTGGAGCCGGAGTCCCGGTCGGCGGGTGCGCCGGGTCCGGCGCGCGGGGCCCGCGGAGGTCCGCGGCGCCGGCGGCGCTCGCCGCGTGCCCGGCGGCCGCGACCAGAGAGCCGGAGGATCTGCCACCCGTGCCTGACACCTCGAGCACACCGTCCGGGCTTCCCGTCCGGGTCCCGCAGGCCAACCTCGCCGAGCCGCTCCGCGGCGCGGAGCAGGCCGCCGAGGTCGAGGAGGAGCCGGACGATCCGGGCCGCTCCCCCGCGGAGATCCAGCGGATCATGGGCTCGTACCAGCGCGGCGCCAAGCGGGGGCGCTTCGATGCCGCGCGAGCGGAACGCGCCGGGCGGACCGGCGCCGAAACAGGGGACACCGGCACCGAAACAGCGGAAGGCGAGGCAGATCAGTGACGCAGAAGACCGGTTCCTCCTCCGATCTGGGCTGGCTGCTGGACGACCTGGTCCACCGGCTCCCGCACGCCCGCAGCGCCGTGGTGCTGTCCGCGGACGGCCTGCTCATGGCGTCGTCGGAGGGCTTCCCGCAGGACGACGGCGAGCACCTCGCCGCGGTCGCCGCCGGGATCCAGAGCCTCGCCAAGGGCGCCGGGACGCGGTTCGGCGGCGGCCCGGTCCGGCAGACGATCGTCGAGATGCAGTCGGCGTTCCTGCTGGTCACGGTGGCCGGCAAGGGCGCCTGCATCGCGGTGCTCGCGGGCGAGGACGCCGACGTCGGCCTGATCGCCTACGAGATGGCCATGCTGGTCACGAGCATGGGCCACCACCTCAGCACGCCGACGCGCACCGAACCCGCGGAGGGACGCCCGTCATGATCCCCCCGGACGACCCGGCCCAGGACCCCTGGCCGGACGACCCGCCGGCCCAGGACCCGGCGGCGCCCGCCGAGGACCGGTTCCTCGACGAGCACGCCGGCCCCATGGTGCGGCCGTACGTGATGACCAGCGGGCGGATCGAGCCGACCCGCGGCAAGTTCGACCTCATCACGCTCGTGGTGGCGGTCGGTCCCGAACCCGAGGGCGCGATCGGCCTCGGTCCAGAGCACCTCGCCATCATCCGGCTCTGCCAGAACGTGATGTCGGTCGCCGAGCTCACCGGCCACCTCGACCTTCCCGTCGCGACCGTCCGGGTGATGCTCGGCGACCTGCTCGACAAGGGGTTCGTCTCCATGCAGGAACCCGAACCGGAGGCGGACATGCACGACATCAGGCTCTACAAGGCGGTGATCGATGGTCTCCGGGCCCTCTAGACGAGAAGTGCGCGCCCGCCGGCTCCCCACCGCGGTCAAGATCGTGATCGCGGGCGGCTTCGGGGTCGGCAAGACCACCATGGTGGGCACGGTCTCCGAGACCCAGCCGCTGCGGACCGAGGAACTCCTCACCGACGAGAGCGTCGGCGTGGACGACATCTCCGGGGTGGAGCGCAAGGACTCCACCACCGTCGCGATGGACTTCGGGCGCATCACCATGCGGAACGAGTACGTCCTGTACCTGTTCGGGACGCCCGGTCAGAAGCGCTTCTGGTTCATGTGGGACGAGGTGGCCCTCGGCGCGCTCGGCGCCGTCGTCCTCGCCGACACGCGGCGGCTGTCGGACTGCTTCCCGTCCGTGGACTACTTCGAGCGCCGCCAGACGCCGTTCATCGTCGCGGTGAACTGCTTCGAGGGCGCCAAGCGCTACGACCTCGACGAGATCCAGATGGCGCTGAACCTCGGCCCGAAGGTCCCGGTGATGCTCTGCGACGCCCGCAAGATCGAGTCGTGCAAGCAGGTGCTGATCGACCTCGTCCTGCACGCGATGAAGGTCCGCGGGCTGACCGACGCGCCCGCGCCCCAGCAGGTCTGACGCGAAGCGGCGGCGGGCGCCCGGGGGAGTCTCCCGGCGCCCGCCGCCGCTTTTCGCGTAGTGCCCGCGCCGCGACGGCCCGCCGTCAGCCCGTGCGGGAGACGACGTAGTCGCAGAGGTGCGTGAACGCGTCGCGCGCCGGGATGGCCGGGAGGGTGAGGAGCTCGGCGCGGGCGTCCTCGGCCCAGCGGCGCAGGTCGGCGCGGGCGCGGTCCATGGCCGGGTGGGCGCGCAGCAGCGCGAGGGCCTCGGCGTGCAGCGCGTCGTCGGCGGACAGGTCCCGGACGAGCAGTTCCCGCAGCCGCGCGTCGTCCGCGCCCGAGCCGACCCCGGCGAGGACGTGGTGCATCGGCAGCGTCCGGATGCCCTCGCGCAGGTCGGTGCCGGGCGTCTTGCCCGACTCCTCCGTCTCGGACGCGATGTCGAGGATGTCGTCCGACAGCTGGAACGCGACGCCGATCTTCTCGCACGCGGACGTGACCGTGTCGACGACGTGCGTGGGCGCGCCCGCGAGCAGCGCGCCGAAATGCCCGGACACGGCGATCAGCGACCCGGTCTTGTCGGCCAGGACCTGAAGGTAGTGCTTGAGCGGGTCGGCCTCCGGGCCGGGCCCGACGGTCTCCTGGATCTGGCCGCGGACGAGCCGCGCGAACGCCCGCGCCTGGATCCGGACGGCGTCCGGCCCGAGGTCGGCGAGCAGGTCGGACGCGCGGGCGAACAGGTAGTCGCCGGTGAGGATCGCGACGGTGTTCGTCCAGCGGGAGTTCGCGGACTCCTGCCCGCGCCGGACGGTCGCCTCGTCCATCACGTCGTCGTGGTAGAGCGTGCCGAGGTGGGTCAGCTCGACGACGACCGCCGCGGGCACGACGCCCGGCGCGGCGGGGTCGCCGAAGTGGGACGCGAGCAGCACCAGCATCGGCCGGAAGCGCTTGCCGCCCGCCTCGACCAGATGCCTGGAGGCGTCGCTGAGCAGCGGGTCCTCGCCGCGCACGCAGTCCAGCAGCAGGGCCTCGACGGCGGCGAGGCGCTCCCGCGCGTCCGCCGCGAGCGCGGCGTCAAGGGAAAGCCCGAACGGGCCGGTCTCTTCCCGAGCCGGCCCGTTCGTCTTTTCAGCGGATGGTGGGTTGCTCACCCAGGACTCCCTACCGGACGAACATGTGGGTCGTGGCTTGTCCCGCAAGGTCCAGAACGGGCTGTGGGAGCACGCCGAGTACCACAGTAGCCGTCACGCCGAGCGCGACGGCGACCGCGGTCGCCGGGCCCGCCACGACGACCGGCCCGTCCGCGTCCGGCTCGCTGAAGAACATGACCACGATCACGCGCACGTAGAAGAACGCGGCCACCGCCGACGACACGACCGCGACGATCACCAGCGGCGTGGCGCCGGACTCGACGGCCGCCTTGAACACCGCGAACTTCCCGGTGAAGCCGCTCGTCAGCGGGATGCCCGCGAACGCCAGCAGAAAGAACGCGAACACGCCCGCGACGACCGGGGACCGCTTGCCGAGCCCCGCCCAGCGGGACAGGTGCCCCGCCTCGCCGCCCGCGTCCCGCACCATCGTGACGACGGCGAACGCGCCGACCGAGGTGAAGCCGTAGGCGAGCAGGTAGAACAGCGTGCTGGACAGGCCGTGCGGGGACGCCGCGATCACGCCCATGAGCAGGAAGCCCGCGTGCGCGATGGACGAGTAGGCCAGCATCCGCTTGATGTCGGTCTGGGTGATCGCGATGATCGACCCGATCGCCATCGTGAGAATCGCCACACCCCACATGAAGGGGCGCCAGTCCCACTCCAGCGTCTCGAACACGACGTAGTAGACGCGCAGGATCGCGCCGAACGCCGACACCACCGTGCAGGACGCCATCAGCGCCGTGATCGGGGTGGGGGCGCCCTGGTAGACGTCCGGCTTCCACATGTGGAACGGGACGCCGCCGAGCTTGAACAGCAGCCCGACCGACAGCAGCGCGGCGCCCGCGAGCAGCAGCGTCTCGCTGCCCGCGTCCTTGCTGATCTGCGCGGAGATGTCGGACAGCCGCACCGACCCGGCGTAGCCGTAGAGCAGCGCCGTCCCGTACAGGAAGAACGCCGACGAGAACGCGCCGAGCAGGAAGTACTTGACCGCCGCCTCCTGGGAGAGGAGCCGCCGCCTGCGGGCGAGCCCGCACAGCAGGTACAGCGGCAGCGACAGCACTTCGAGCGCGACGAACATCGTCAGCAGGTCGTTCGCGGCCGGGAACATCATCATGCCGCCGACGGCGAACATCATCAGCGGGAACACCTCGGTCTGGGTGATCCCGGCCTGCGCGGTGCGCTGCTCGGCCTCGCTGCCCGGCAGCGCGGACGCCTGCGCGGCGAAGTGCCCGCCGGCCCGGCCGCCGCGCTCGGCGATCAGCAGCAGGCTGACCAGCGCGAGGACGAGGATGGTGCCCTGCAGGAACAGGGTCGGGCCGTCCACGCCGAGCGCGCCCTCCGCCGCGACCTCGTGCGGGTCGTCGCGCCACGCGAGGACGATCGTCCAGGCGAAGGCCCCGGCGAGGGCGAGGAAGGCGATCGGCACCTGCGCCCAGTACCGCGCGGTCCGGCCGACGAACGCCTCGACGAGCACGCCGAGGATGGCGGCGCCGAAGACCAGCAGCATGGGGGCGAGCTGCCCGTACTCGATGTGCGGCGCGGGGATGTCACCCCCCTGCGCGAGGACCGCGCTCACCTGCGTGCCGGTGTTCATGGACGGGCTCCGTTCTCGGCGACGTTACCGGTGATGTCCGGCCTCGGGTCCTGCTTGTCGACCCGGGCCAGCGTCTCCTTCACCGACGGGTTGATCACGTGCAGCACCGGCTGCGGGAAGAAGCCCATCGCGACGATGATCGCGATGATCGGGGCGACGGCCCACTTCTCCCGGGCGGTCAGGTCCTTCATGCCCTCGACGGCGGGGACCTTCGGGCCGCCCATCGTCCGCTGGTACATCCACAGGATGTAGATCGCGGCGAGGACGACGCCGGTGACCGCGAGCGCGCCCGCCCACTTGTAGCGGGAGAACGTGCCGACGATGACGAGGAACTCCGAGACGAACGTGGACAGGCCGGGCAGCGACAGCCCGGACAGGCCCGCGACGAGGAACGTCCCGGCGAGGATGGGCGCGACCTTCTGCACCCCGCCGTAGTCGGAGATCTTCGCCGACCGGCGCCGGACGATCATGAACCCGATGACCAGGAACAGCGCGCCGGTGGAGAACCCGTGGTTGACCATGTAGAGCGTCGCGCCGGACTGCCCCTGCGACGTCATCGCGAAGATGCCGAGCACGATGAACCCGAAGTGCGACACCGACGTGTAGGCGATGAGCCGCTTCAGGTCGACCTGCCCGATCGCGAGGATCGCGCCGTAGATGATGCTGAGCACCGCGAACCCGAGCACCACGGGCGTCGCCCACTTGGACGCGCCCGGGAACAGCTCCAGGCAGAACCGCAGCATCCCGTACGTGCCGACCTTGTCGAGGACGCCGACGATCAGCACCAGCGCGCCGGGCGGGGACTGCTGCGCCGCGTCCGGGAGCCAGGTGTGCACCGGCACCATCGGCGCCTTGATCGCGAACGCGACGAAGAACCCGAGGAACAGCCACTTGGCGGTGGTCGGGTCGATGTTCATCTTCGCGAGCTCGTCGAACATGAACGTGCCGCGGCCGAGGCCGCCCTCCGACACCGGCTTGCTCGACAGCGGGTACAGCCAGATGACCGCGACCAGCATGAGCAGCCCGCCGAACAGCGAGTACAGCAGGAACTTCACCGCGGCGTAGGAGCGCTGCGCGCCGCCGTAGTACCCGATGATGAAGTACACCGGGATGAGCATCGCCTCGAAGAAGACGTAGAACAGGAACACGTCGGTCGCCGCGAAGACGCCGATCATGGCCGCTTCGAGCGACAGCAGCAGCGCGAAGTACGTCTTCACCGACCGCTTCGCCGGGACGTCGACGCCGCCGGAGCGGTCGGCCTCCGTCCAGGACGCGAGCATCACCAGCGGGACGAGGATCACCGACAGCAGGATCAGCACCAGCGCGACGCCGTCGACGCCGACCGCCCAGTGGACCCCGAACTCCTTGATCCACCAGTACTTCTCGGTGTACTGGAAGCGGTCGCCGCCCGCGTCGAAACCGGCCGCCATCACGCCGGCGAGGACCGCGACGACGAGCGAGACGCCGATCGCGAACTGCTTGACCAGCGCCTCCCGCTCCCGCGGTATGACGCTGAGCAGCACCGCGCCCACGAGGGGCAGCGCGATGAGGACGCTCAGCCAGGGAAAGTCGTTCACGAGACATTCACCGCCAGCAGGGCGGCGACCACGAGCGCGGCGCCGCAGAACATGGAGAGTGCGTAGGAACGGGCGAAGCCGGTCTGGACGCGGCGGAACCGGCCGGACGTCCCGCCGATCCCGGCGGCCGTGCCGTTCACGGCGCCGTCGACGCCGCGGCCGTCGAACCAGACCGCGAGCCGGGTCAGCCACTGGCCGGGACGCATCAGCAGCGACTCGTTGATCGCGTCGCCGTACAGGTCCTTGCGGGCCGCGACGGTGACGAACGAGCCCTTCGGCGCCTCGCGCGGCACCTTCCGGCTGCCGTACTGCCGCCACGCGATCGCCGCGCCGACGAGCATCAGCACGAAGGTCGCGATGCCCGGAGCGGTGAGCCACTTGAACCCGGCCTCGTGCTCGGGCGCCCCGACGACCGGCTCCAGGAAGTCGGAGAAGCCGCCGAGGATCAGGAAACCGCCCGCGCCCACGGACCCGACCGCGAGCAGCATCAGCGGCCAGGTCATGACGGCCGGGGACTCGTGCGGGTGGACGTCGTCCTCCCAGCGCTTCTCACCGAAGAACGTCATGAACATCACGCGCGACATGTAGTACGCGGTGATGCCCGCGCCGATCAGCGCGCACGAGCCGAGGATCGCGCCGGACGTCCCGCCCTTCTCGTAGGCGGCCTCGATGATGCCGTCCTTCGTGAAGAAGCCGGAGAACGGCGGGCAGCCGATGATGGCGAGATACCCGAGCCCGAACGTGACGTAGGTGGTCACCATGACGGCGCGGAGCGCGCCGTAGTGGCGCATGTTCACGTCGTCCTTCATGCCGTGCATGACCGATCCGGCGCCGAGGAACAGGCCCGCCTTGAAGAAGCCGTGCGCGATGAGGTGCGCTATGGCGAAGACGTAGCCGGGCTTGCCGAGGCCCGCGGCGAGGTGCATGTAGCCGATCTGCGACATCGTCGACCCGGCGAGGGCCTTCTTGATGTCGTCCTTGCCGCACCCGATGATCGCACCGGCGAGCAGCGTGGCCGCGCCGACGATCGTCACCACGAGCTGCGCGGTGTCGGACATCTCGAAGATCGGCCCGGACCGGACGATCAGGTACACGCCCGCGGTCACCATCGTCGCCGCGTGGATCAGCGCCGACACCGGGGTCGGGCCCTCCATCGCGTCCAGCAGCCAGGACTGGAGCGGGAGCTGCGCCGACTTGCCGCACGCGCCGAGCAGGAGCAGCAGCCCGATCGCCGTCGCGGTGCCGGTGCCGAGCTTGGAGGCGAGCCCCACGTGCTCGGCGCCGGTGCCGAGGATCGGGCCGAAGCCGACCGTCCCGAACGTGGCGAACATCAGCGCGATCGCGATGATCAGCCCCATGTCGCCGACGCGGTTGACGACGAACGCCTTCTTCGCCGCGGTCGCCGCCGTGGGCTTGTACTGCCAGAACCCGATCAGCAGGTACGAGGCGAGGCCGACGCCCTCCCAGCCGAGGAACATGACCAGGTAGTTGTCGCCGAGCACCAGCAGCAGCATCGCCGCGACGAACAGGTTCAGGTAGGCGAAGAACTTGCGGCGCTCGGGGTCCTCGGCCATGTAGCCGATCGAGTAGATGTGGATCAGCGACCCGACCCCGGTGATCAGCAGGACGAAGCTGATCGACAGCGGGTCGACCAGCAGGTCCATGCCGACCTTGAAGGAGCCGACGTCGATGAAGTCCCACAGGTGCACGGTGCGGCGCCGGTCGGCGGCGTCGTAGCCGAGCATCTGGACGAACATCGCCGCGCCCACCGCGAAGGACGCGACCGACATGGCGACGCCGAGCAGGTGCCCCCACTTGTCGGTGCGTCTCCCCCCGAGCAGGAGGATCGCGGCGCCGGCGAGCGGCAGCGCGATGAGGAGCCAGGACGCGGCCTGGATGCCTTCCGCTTTCATCCCGAGCCTCTCAGTACTTCAGCAGGTTCACGTCGTCCACCGACGAGGACCTGCGGGTCCGGAAGACGGTCATGATGATCGCCAGGCCGACCACGACCTCCGCCGCGGCCACCACCATCACGAAGAACGCGATGATCTGGCCGTCCAGGTTGCCGTGCATGCGGGAGAACGACACGAACGCAAGGTTCGTCGCGTTCAGCATGAGCTCGACGCACATGAACACCACGATCGCGTTGCGCCGCACGAGGACGCCGAACGCTCCGATGGTGAACAGGATCGCCGAGAGCGCCAGGTAGTGCCCGGGGCTCATTGGCCCGCCTCCCCTTCACGTCCGGAGGCCGGTGAGCCGGACTTCACGGAGCGGGACTCGGCGTCCGCGTCCGCGGCCTCCTCGGTCGCGGCCTGGACCGCGCGCACGTCCCGCTCGACGGCCTCTTCCTCGGTGCCGCCGAACAGGTCGACGTGCCGCTCCGCGGTGTCGGTCCGGGCCGCGATGACCGGGTTGACCGACAGTTCGGACGGCGTCCCGTCGGGCAGCAGCGCCGGCATGTCGACGGCGTTGTGCCGGGCGTAGGTGCCGGGGCCCGGCAGCGGGCCCGGGTGGTCGCCGGACAGGAAGCGCGCCTTCGACATGTCCTTCTGCGTCGCCTTCGGCTCGGTGCGCTCCCGGTGCGCCAGCACCATCGCGCCCAGCGCCGCCGTGATCAGCAGCGCGCTCGTCGCCTCGAACGCGAACACGTACTTGGAGAACAGCAGCCGGGCCAGGCCGACGACGTTGCCCTCCGCGTTGGCCTGGTCGAGGCCCTTCGAGCTCCCGAGCGCGGCGTTGCCGAGCCCGACCGTCAGCAGGACGACGAACCCGATCGCGGCGATCACCGCCCAGAACCGCTGGCCGCGGATCGTCTCGACCAGCGAGTCCGTCGAGCTGACGCCGACGAGCATCAGCACGAACAGGAACAGCATCAGCACGGCGCCGGTGTAGACGATCACCTGGACGAACGCCAGGAACGGCGCGTTCTGGATCGCGTACAGCGCGGCGAGCGAGAGCATCACGGTCGCGAGCAGCAGCGCCGAGTGCACCGCCTTGCGCACCAGGATCATGCCGAGCGCGGCGCAGACCGAGACCGCGGCGAGCAGCCAGAAGAAGAACGGCTCGCCCGCCTGCTTGTCCGCGACCTCCGCGGCGAGGAGGTGCGTCATTTCCCGTCACCGCCCTTGCGCTTCTTCTCCCGCTTGGCGGCCTGGTCGGCGCTCGCGCGTCCGCCGTCTTCGCTCGGGATGGTGGGGGCGGCGGGCTCGTCCTGGAGGCCGAGGCGGTAGTAGTCCTCCTCGGTGTCGCCGAGCCGCATCTCGTGCGGCGGCGCCTCCATGCCCTCCCGCAGCGGCGCGAGCAGCATCTCCTTGGTGTAGATGAGGCTCTCGCGGCTGTCGTCGGCGAGCTCGTACTCGTTCGTCATCGTGAGCGCCCGCGTCGGGCACGCCTCGATGCACAGCCCGCAGAGGATGCACCGCAGATAGTTGATCTGGTAGGTGCGGCCGTACCGCTCGCCGGGCGAGTACCGCTCGTCCGCCGTGTTGTCGGCGCCCTCGACGAAGATCGCGTCGGCCGGACAGGCCCAGGCGCACAGCTCGCACCCGACGCACTTCTCCAGGCCGTCCGGCCAGCGGTTGAGCTGGTGCCGCCCGTGGAAGCGCGGGGCGGTCGGCTTCTTCACCTCGGGGTACTGAACGGTCTCGCTCTTCATGAACATCTGGTGGAACGAGACCCCGAACCCCTTTACCGGGTTCAGGAAATCAGTGAGTCCCACTGGTGACCTCCTCAGGAGGGGTTTCGATCGTGGACGCCCCGCCCGGCTCGCGGGCCCGCCCGTGGTAGTGCGGCGCGTCCAGGGGCGGCACCGGGAACCCGCCGGCGGCCGCGGCCGGACCGCCGCCGCGCTCCGCCGCCGCGCCGGGGACGATCTCCTTGCCGTCCTCGCCGCCGCGCATCAGCTCCCAGACCACCGTGGCGACCAGCACCACCGCGGCGGCCACCGCGGTGCCGATGACGATCGTCCGCATGTCGTGGCCGTCGTTCTTCAGCGCCCGGATCGTCGACACGAGCAGGATCCAGCCGAGCGAGAAGGGCATCAGCACCTTCCAGCCGAGCTTCATGAGCTGGTCGTACCGGACGCGCGGGAGCGTGCCCCGCAGCCAGATGAAGAAGAAGATGAACAGGAACACCTTGGCCAGGAACCACAGGACGGGCCACCAGCCGGAGTTCGCGCCCGCCCACACCGTGGAGATCGGGAAGGGGGCGCGCCAGCCGCCGAGGAACAGCGTCGTCGCGAGCGCCGACAGCGTCGTCAGGTTGATGTACTCGGCGAGGAAGAACATCGCGAACTTCAGCGACGAGTACTCGGTGTGGAAGCCGCCGACGAGCTCGCCCTCGCCCTCGGGCAGGTCGAACGGGATGCGGTTCGACTCGCCCATCATCGTGATCACGTACACGACGAAGGACGGCGCGAGCAGGATGACGAACCACGTCTTGTGCTGCGCCGCGACGATCTCCGAGGTGGACATCGAGCCCGCGAACATGAACACCGCGACGAACGACAGGCCCATCGCGATCTCGTAGGAGATCATCTGCGCGGACGAGCGGAGCCCGCCGAGCAGGGAGTACGGCGACATCGACGACCAGCCCGCGAGCACGACCCCGTAGATGCCCATGGACGACATCGCGAGGACGAGCAGCACCGCCACCGGGAGGTCGGTGAGCTGGAGCGCCGTCGTGTGCCCGAAGATCGACACCTCGGGCCCGAACGGGATGATCGCGAACGAGATGAACGCGGGCACCGCCGACATGATCGGCGCGAGGATGAACACGACCTTGTCGACGTGCCGGGGGACGATGTCCTCCTTGAGCGCCAGCTTCACGCCGTCGGCGAGGCCCTGCAGCAGGCCGAAGGGCCCGGCGCGGTTCGGGCCGACGCGCAGCTGCATCCGGCCGATGACGCGCCGCTCGATCCACATCGTGAGCAGCACGGTCACGACGAGGAACGCGAAGACGACGACGACCTTGCCGCCGATCAGCCACCACGGGTCCTCGCCGAAGCCCGCGAGCTGCCCGCCCTCGGCGGGAGCCGCGTGGACGACGGCGCCAGGTGCGGCGAGCGCGCTCATTCCGTGCCTCCAGCGTTCTCGGTGGCGGTCGCGAGCGTCCCGCTCGCGACCTTCACGACGCTTCCGGCCGCCGCGCCGAGGTCCCGGTGGACGGCGCAGCCCGCCGAGTTCGCCGGCAGCCACACCACCCGGTCGGGCAGGTCGGCGGTGACGAGCAGCGGGAGCGTGACCGCGCCGCGCGGGCCGGTCACCGTCACCGCGTCGGTCGCGCCGATCTCCGCGGCCGTCGCGGGCGACAGCCGGACGAGCGCGCCCTTCGCGGTGCCCGCGAGGAACGGCTCGCCGTCCTGCATGCGGCCCTTGTCGAGCAGGAGCCGCCAGGTGGACAGCAGCGCCTCGCCCCGCTCGACGCGCGGCGGGAGCTGCTGCGCGACGTCCGGCGCGGCCGGGCGCTCGCCCCGGTAGCCGCCCAGCTTGGTCAGCTCGCCGCGCGCGGCGTCCGGGCCGGGCAGGCCGAGGTGGACGTCCAGCTCGTCGGCGAGCGCGTCCAGCACCCGCAGGTCGGACATCTTCCCGGCGGACTTCAGCACGATGTCGAACTGGCGGCCGCGTCCCTCCCAGTCGACGAACGTCCCGGACTTCTCCGCGACCGCCGCGACCGGGAACACGACGTCGGCGCGGTCGGTGACCGCGCTCGGCCGCTGCTCCAGGCTCACCACGAACGGGGTGGCGTCCAGGGCGCGCAGCATCGCGTCGGGGTCGGCGAGGTCGTAGGGGTCGACGCCGCCGACGAGCAGCGCGCCGCGCCGCCCGGCCGCGGCGGCGGCGATGATGCCGTCCGCGTCCTCGCCCGGCGCGGCGGGCAGTTCGGCGACGCCCCAGGCGCGGGCCACCTCGGCGCGCGCCTCCGGGTCGGCCACCGGACGGCCGATCGGCAGCAGCCCGGGCAGCGCCCCGGCCTCCACCGCGCCGCGTTCCCCGGCCCGGCGCGGCACCCACGCGAGCTTCGCGCCGGTCACCCGCGCCAGCCGGAGCGCCGAGGTCAGCGCGCCGGGGCTGGTCGCGAGCCGCTCCCCGACGAGGATCACCGCGCCGGGGGACTCCAGCAGGGCGCGCACGTCGGCGTGCTCCGCGTCCCCGATGATCGAGGCGAGCGTGTCGGCCTCCGCGCCGGGCGCGGTCGGCAGCAGCGTGCCGCCGACCTTCGCGAGCCCGCGCGTCGCGAACGGCGCCGCCGCGAGCACCTTCAGCCGGTTCTTGCGGAACGCCTTGCGGAGCCGCAGGAACACGATCGGCGACTCCTCCTCCGGCTCGAACCCGGCGAGGAGGACGGCGGGCGCCTTCTCAAGGTCGCTGTAGGAGACCTCGATGGAGCGTCCGGCGACGGCCGCGGCGAGGAACCGCGTCTCCTCGTCCGACAGCGGGCGGGCCCGGAAGTCGATGTCGTTCGTGCCGAGCGCGATCCGCGCGAACTTGGCGTAGGCGTAGGCGTCTTCGAGGGTGAGGCGCCCGCCGGTCAGCACGCCCGCCGACCCGCGCGCCCGCGCGAGGCCCTCGGCCGCGATCGTCAGCGCCTCCGGCCAGGACGCGGGCTCCAGCACGCCGTCCTCGTTGCGGACGAGCGGGTGCGTCAGCCGGTCCGGCTGGGTCGCGTAGGTGAACGCCCAGCGGCCCTTGTCGCAGTTCCACTCCTCGTTGACCTGCGGGTCGTCCCCGGCCAGCCGCCGCGTCACCTTGCCGCGCCGGTGGTCGGTCCGCATCGCGCAGCCGGACGCGCAGTGCTCGCACACGCTCGGCGTCGACACGAGGTCGAACGGCCGCGACCGGAACCGGTAGGCCGCGCCGGTCAGCGCGCCGACCGGGCAGATCTGCACGGTGTTGCCGGAGAAGTAGGACTGGAACGGCTGCCCGTCCGCCGCGCCGACCTGCTCCTTCGCGCCGCGCTCGAACAGGTCGATGAACGCGTCGCCCGCGATCTGGTCGGAGAACCGGGTGCAGCGGGCGCACTGGATGCAGCGCTCGCGGTCGAGCAGCACCTGGCTGGACAGCGGGATCGGCTTCGGGAACGTCCGCTTGGTCTCCACGAACCGCGTCTCGCCGCGGCCGTTGGACATCGCCTGGTTCTGCAGCGGGCACTCGCCGCCCTTGTCGCAGATCGGGCAGTCCAGCGGGTGGTTGATGAGCAGGAACTCCATGATGCCGTGCTGGGCCTTGTCGGCCACCGGCGAGGTGAGCTGGGTCTTGACGACCATGCCCGGCATCACGGTGGTGGTGCAGGACGCCTGCGGCTTCGGCATCCCGCGGCCGTTGCCGGCGTCCGGGATCTCGACCAGGCACTGGCGGCACGCCCCGATCGGGTCGAGCAGCGGGTGGTCGCAGAACCGGGGGATCTGGATGCCGAGCAGCTCGGCGGCCCGGATGATCAGCGTGCCCTTCGGCACCTCGATCTCGAAGCCGTCGATGGTGCAGGACACCATCTCCACGGGAGGATCACCCCCGCGTTCGCGGGGAGCACTCTGGGCCGCCGAACCGCCACTCACAGTAGTACTCATCGGGCACCTCCGTTAGCCCAGAGGGTGGACTTCGCCGGGTCGAACGGGCAGCCGCCCTGCTCGAAGTGCTGGAGGTACTCGTCCCGGAACAGCTTGATGGACGACACGACCGGGCTGGTCGCGCCGTCGCCGAGGGCGCAGAACGCGCGGCCGAGGATGTTGTCGGAGATGTCGAGCAGGGTCTCCAGGTCCTCCTCGGTGCCCTGCCCGGCCTCCAGCCGCTTCAGCATGAGCTTGTACCAGTAGGTGCCCTCCCGGCACGGCGTGCACTTGCCGCACGACTCGTGCGCGTAGAACTCCGACCAGCGCAGCACCGCGCGGACGACGCAGGTCGTCTCGTCGAAGATCTGCAGGGCCCGGGTGCCGAGCATGGACCCGGCCGCGCCGACCGACTCGAAGTCGAGCGGGACGTCCAGGTGCTCGTCGGTGAAGATCGGCGTGGACGACCCGCCGGGCGTCCAGAACTTCAGCCGGTGCCCCGCGCGGATCCCGCCCGCCATGTCGAGCAGCTCGCGCAGCGTGATGCCGAGCGGCGCCTCGTACTGGCCGGGCCGCGTCACGTGCCCGGACAGCGAGAAGATCCCGAAGCCCTGCGACTTCTCGGTGCCCATCGAGGCGAACCAGTCGGGACCGTTCGCGACGATCGAGGGAACCGAGGAGATCGACTCGACGTTGTTGATGACAGTGGGCCCGCCGTACAGGCCCGCGACGGCCGGGAAGGGGGGCTTGAGCCGGGGTTGGCCGCGGAACCCTTCGAGCGAGTCGAGCAGCGCCGTCTCCTCGCCGCAGATGTAGGCGCCGGCGCCGCTGTGCACGACCACGTCCAGGTCGTAGCCGGAGCCGAGGATGTCCTTGCCGAGGTAGCCGGCCTCGTAGGCGTCCGCGACGGCCTGGTGCAGCCGGCGGATCACGTGCAGCACCTCGCCGCGCACGTAGATGAACGCGAGGTTCGACTTGATCGCGTACGAGCTGATGATGACGCCCTCGACGAGGACGTGCGGGTTGGCCATCATCAGCGGGATGTCCTTGCACGTGCCCGGCTCGGACTCGTCCGCGTTGACGACGAGGTAGCGCGGGTTCGGGCTGTTCGGCGGCAGGAAGCCCCACTTCATGCCGGTGGGGAAGCCCGCGCCGCCGCGGCCGCGGAGCCCGGAGTCCTTGACCGCCTGGACGATCTCGTCCGGCTCCATCCGCAGCGCCTTGCGCAGCGCCTCGTACCCGCCGCCGCGCTCGTAGCCCGCGCGGGTGAACGAGTCGGCCTGGTCCCAGTTGCCGGTGAGGACCGGGGTGAGCGTGGTCACTTGTTCCGTCCCTCCTGGCTGCCGGGCTTGGCTTCGCCCGGGACGGGCTTGCCCGGCTCGTGCGGCGGCTCGGCGATCTGCTCGGGCCTGACCGGCTCGTCCGGCCGCTCGCGGTCGACGTCGGAGCGGGGCGCCGTCCAGCCGCGCTCCCGCGCGAGCTCCAGACCGCGCAGCGACTCCGGCCCGGCCTGGACGCCCTCGTTCGCGCGCCCGTCGGGGAACCCGGCGAGCACTCGCGACGCCTCTTTCCACGTGGCGAGGTGCTCGGGGCCGCGCGTCGGCAGCACCTTGCGGCCGGCGCGCAGGTCATCGACGAGCTGCTTGGCCTTCTCGGGAGTCATGTTGTCGAAGAACTCCCAGTTGACCATCATCACCGGCGCGAAGTCGCAGGCCGCGTTGCACTCGATCCGCTCAAGGCTGACCTTGCCGTCGGGGGTGGCCTCGTCGTGACCGACGCCCGCGTGCTCGGACAGCTCCTCCCAGATCTGGTCGCCGCCCATGATCGCGCACAGCGTGTTGATGCAGACGCCGACGTGGTACTCCCCGACCGGCGCGTGCTTGTACTGGGTGTAGAACGTCGCGACGCCCGTCACCTGCGCCGGGGTGATGCCGAGCTGCTCGGCGCAGAAGTCGATGCCGTCCTGCGACACGTGCCCCTCGGCCGACTGGACGAGGTGCAGCAGCGGCAGCAGCGCCGACCGCGGCCGCGGGTAGCGGCCGATGATCTCCTTGGCGTCCCGCTCCAGGCGCTCGCGCACCTCCGGTTCGAAACTCAACGGTCCACTCCCCCCATGACCGGGTCGATGCTGGCCACGGCCGCGATGACGTCGGCGATCATGCCGCCCTCCGACATCACCGGCGCGGCCTGCAGGTTGACGAAGGACGGCTCGCGGAAGTGCACCCGGTAGGGGCGCGTCCCGCCGTCGCTCACCACGTGCGCGCCGAGTTCGCCGCGCGGCGACTCGATCGGCGCGTACGCCTGCCCCGCCGGGACCCGGAAGCCCTCGGTCACCAGTTTGAAGTGGTGGATCAGCGCCTCCATGGACGTGCCCATGATGTGCGCGATGTGCCGGGGCGAGTTGCCCATGCCGTCCGCGCCGATCGCGAGCTGCGCGGGCCAGCCGATCTTCTTGTCCTCGATCATGACCGGGCCCTTGGCCGTCTGCAGCCGGTCCAGGCACTGCTCGACGATCTTGAGCGACTCCTCCATCTCGTCCATCCGGACGAGGTAGCGGCCGTACACGTCGCTGGTGTCCTGCGTCGCGACCTCGAAGTCGTAGGTCTCGTAGCCGCAGTACGGCTGCGACTTGCGCAGGTCCCACGGGAGGCCGGTGGCGCGCAGCACGGGCCCGGTCACGCCGAGCGCCATGCAGCCGGTGAGGTCGAGGTAGGCGATGTCCTTCGTCCGCGCCTTGAAGACGGGGTTCTCGTCCATCAGCTTGCGCAGCGCCTGGATCCGCTTCGGCATCCGGTCGAGGTAGTCGCGGATCTTGCTGGTGGCGCCGGACGGCAGGTCCTGCGCGACCCCGCCCGGCCGGACGTAGGCCATGTTCATCCGCAGGCCGGTGATCTCCTCGAACAGGTCGAGCGTGTACTCGCGCTCGATGAACCCGTTCAGCATCACCGTCGTCGCGCCGATCTCCAGCCCGAACGTGGCGATCGCGACCAGGTGCGAGGAGATCCGGTTCAGCTCCATCATCATCACGCGGATGATCTGGGCGCGCTCCGGGATCCGGTCGGTGATGCCGAGCAGCTTCTCCACGCTCAGGCAGTACGCCGTCTCGTTGAAGATCGGGGCGAGGTAGTCCATCCGGGTGCAGAACGTGGTGCCCTGCGTCCAGGTGCGGAACTCCATGTTCTTCTCGATGCCGGTGTGCAGGTAGCCGATGCCCACCCGGCACTCGTTCACCGTCTCGCCGTCGAGGGTGAGGATCAGGCGGAGCACGCCGTGCGTGGACGGGTGCTGCGGCCCCATGTTGACGACGAGCCGCTCGTCGCCGAGGTCCTCGGCGCCCGCGACGACCTGGTCCCAGTCCTGCCCGCCGATGTCGAAGACCTTGCCCTCGGCCGCCTCCTCGGCGGCTGCGTAGGCGTCGTACTCGGTGTACTTCGTGCTGCTCATGTGTACGACCTCCGCTCGTCGGGCGGCGGGATCTCCGCTCCCCGGTACTCGACGGGGATGCCGCCGAGAGGGTAGTCCTTGCGCTGCGGATGGCCGACCCAGTCGTCCGGCATCTCGATGCGCGTCAGGGCGGGGTGACCGTCGTAGACGATCCCGAAGAAGTCGTAGGTCTCCCGCTCGTGCCAGTCGCTCGTCGGGTAGACGGGCACCAGCGACGGCAGGTGCGGGTCGGCGTCCGGGCAGGTCGTCTCAAGGCGGACCCGCCGGTTGTGCGTGATCGACAGCAGGTGGACGACGGAGTGCAGCTCGGCGCCCTCGTCCTGCGGGTAGTGCACCCCGGACACGCCGGAGCACAGCTCGAAGCGCAGGGACGGCTCGTCCCGCATCGTCTTCGCGACCTCGCGCAGGTGCTCGCGCTTGACGAAGAACGTCAGCTCGCCGCGGTCGACGACGACGCGCTCGATCGCGTCCCCGAAGTCGGGGTAGGCGCGTTCGAGCTCGTCGGCGACCTCGTCGAACTCGCCGGGCTCGGCCGCGCCGCCGGGGCCGCCGTAGGGGCGGGCCGCCGACACCTTCGGGCTCTGCCGGACGACGAGCCCGCCGTAGCCGGACGTGTCGCCGGTCGTCCTCGCGCCGAACATGCCCTTGCGGACGACCGGCTGCTCGCGCCGCTCCTCCTCGGTGTGGGCGGGCAGCTTGTCGGCGCCCTGCTCGGCCTGCTGCTCAGGGTGCTGCGAACTCAACTCACGCCCCCTGTCCGAGCAGCGGGAGCTGGCGGCGCTTGGCCTCTTCCAGCTCCTCGATCTGCTTCGCGCGCTGCGGGCCCAGCTTGGTGTTCTGGATCTTGTCGTGCAGCTTCAGGATCGCGTCCAGCAGCATCTCGGGCCGCGGCGGGCAGCCGGGGAGGTAGATGTCCACCGGGACGATGTGGTCGACGCCCTGCACGATCGCGTAGTTGTTGAACATCCCGCCGGACGACGCGCACACGCCCATCGCGATGACCCACTTCGGCTCGGTCATCTGGTCGTAGATCTGCCGCAGCACCGGCGCCATCTTCTGGCTCACCCGGCCCGCGACGATCATCAAATCGGCCTGCCGGGGCGTCGCCGAGGCGCGCTCCATCCCCCACCGGGAGAAGTCGTGCCGGGGGTCGCCGGTCGCCATCATCTCGATCGCGCAGCACGCCAGGCCGAACGTCGCCGGCCACACCGAGCTCTTGCGCGCCCACCCCGCGACCTGCTCGACGGTGGTCAGCAAGAATCCGCTCGGGAGTTTTTCCTCTAGACCCATGTCAATCCCACTCCAGACCGCCGCGCCGCCAGATGTAGGCGTACGCGACGAGCACGGTGACGATGAAAAGGACCATCTCGACAAGGCCGAAGAGCCCCATCCGGTCGAACGCGACCGCCCAGGGGTAGAGGAAGATGATCTCAATGTCGAAGACGATGAAGAGCATCGCCGTCAGGTAGTACTTGATCGGGAAACGCCCGCCGCCCACCGGCTGCGGGGTCGGCTCGATGCCGCACTCGTAGGCGTCCAGCCGCGCGCGGTTCCACCGCTTCGGCCCGGTGAGCGAGGCCATCGCCACCGAGAAGGCGGCGAAGCCGAAGGCGAGCACCCCCAGCACGATGACCGGAATATAGAGATCCATGTCTCTACAGCCTCTCCTCGCGACGTACGGCGTTGTACGGGACGTCCTTTCGCGGGGGGCCGGCCCCCCGCGCCCCCCGGAACGGCTTGGGCCCTCCGCGAGCCGCCGCCACCCTAGCCAAGGTGATCAAAATGCGCTCCCCTCAGGGGGTCGGGTAATGCACTGTAGTCCGCTCACCTGCGGATTCGCGCTCGCCATGCGCTCGTTCTGCTGCTCGTTCATGCCGCCGGAGCCACCTTCTGCATCGCGTTGATGACCCGGTCCATCGCGTCGCCGCCCTTGGGGTCGGTGAGGTTGGCGAGCAGCTTGAGCGTGAACCGCATCAGCGTGGGGTGGGGCAGCCCGTGCGCGGTCAGGAACTTCATGACGCGCGGGTCTCCGATGGCCTGGACGAACAGCCGCGCCAGCGTGAAGTAGCCGCCGTGCTCGTCCTTGAGGATGCGCGGGTACTCGTACAGCGTCCGCTCGCGCTGCGCGGGGGTGCGGCGGGCGAGCGCCTGCACCATGATGTCGGCGGCGAGCCGCCCCGACTCCAGCGCGTAGTCGATGCCCTCCCCGTTGAACGGGTTGATCATGCCGCCCGCGTCGCCGACGAGCAGCATGCCGCGCGTGTAGTGCGGCTGCCGGTTGAAGCCCATCGGCAGGGCCGCGCCGCGGATCCTGGAGGTGGCGTGGTCCTCGTCGAACTGCCAGTCCTCCGGCATCTGCGCGCACCAGCGCTTCAGCATGCCCCGGTAGTCGACGTTCTGGAAGGCCTTGCTCGTGTTGAGCAGGCCGAGGCCGACGTTGGACGTCCCGTCGCCGACGCCGAACACCCAGCCGTAGCCGGGCAGGAGGCGCTCGCCGTCCCAGAGTTCGAGCCACGCCTCCATGAAGTCGTCGTCGTGCCGCGGGGTCTCGAAGTAGCGGCGGACGGCGACGCCCATCGGACGGTCCTCGCGCCGCCGCACCCCCATCGCGAGCGACAGCCGGGACGAGTTGCCGTCGGCCGCGACGACGAGCGGCGCGCGGAACTCCAGCTCCTCGCCCTCGTACGTGGCGGTGACCCCGACGATGCGGTCGGTGCGCTCGTCCAGGATGGGGCCGGTGACCGCGCAGCCCTGGAGCAGCCGCGCGCCCGCCTTGGCCGCGTGCTCGGCGAGGAACTGGTCGAGGTCGGTGCGCTTGCGGACGAGCCCGAAGTCGGGGAACGACGCGAGCTCCGGCCAGGGCAGCTCGACCTTGACGCCGCCGCCGTAGATGCGGAGGCCGCGGTTGCGTCCCCAGCCGGGGTCGTTGACGTCGACGCCCATGCCGATGAGGGCCCGGACGGCCCGCGGGGTGAGGCCGTCGCCGCAGATCTTGTCGCGCGGGAAGGTGGCCTTCTCCAGCAGGAACACGTCAAGGCCGGCCTGCGCCAGCCAGTAGGCGGTCGACGATCCGGCGGGGCCTGCCCCGACGACGATCACGTCCGCGTGTCGGGTGGAGTCGGTCACGGTGGTCCTCTTCGCGCTCGTTCGCTTGTGAAGTACTTCACAAGGATCCGGTGGGGAGTCTATTCCTTTATCACGACTGGTGCGTACTTCTGGGCGGGTCCACGAATGGATCGGTCCTGGAATCCGGTCCCCCGGGCTACCCCGGGTTGACCGCGTGGTGCAAGGCGGCCACCCCGAAGGTGAGGTCGCGCCACCGGACCCGCTCCCAGCCCGCGTCCTGGACGAGCCGCGCCAGCGCCGCCTGGTCGGGCCACGCCAGCGTCGAGTCGGCGAGGTAGCGGTAGGAGTCGGGGTTGGAGCTGACCCGCGCCAGCAGCGGCAGCCCGTACCGCAGGTGCGCCCTGTGCCCGAACGCCAGCAGCGGGTTCGGCGGGTGGCTCACCTCGCAGATCAGCAGGCGCCCGCCCGGCTTCGCGACGCGCCGCAGCTCGCGCAGCGCGCGGCCGGTGTCGGCGACGTTGCGCAGCCCGAAGGAGATCGTCACGGCGTCGAACGAGCCGTCGGCGAACGGGAGGCGCAGCGCGTCGCCCGCGACGAAGCTCAGCCGCTTCACCCCCGCTTGGCGGCGCGTCCCGACGCGGAGCATGCCTAGCGAGAAGTCGCAGGCGACCGTCTCGGCCCCGGCGTCGGCGAACGGGACCGAGGACGTGCCCGTCCCGGCCGCGAGGTCGAGGACCCGCTCGCCCGGCCGCGCCGCCAGCGCCCGCACGACCTCGCGCCGCCAGCGCCGGTCCCGGCCGCCGGTCATCAGCGTGTTGAGCAGGTCGTAGCGCTCGGCGGTGCCGTCGAACATCGCCGCGACGTCGGCGGGCTTCTTCTCCAGGGAGGCGCGGCTCATGCCACCAGCCTAGAAGCCCCGGACGACCGCCCGGTGCCCGGGTTCGCGGGTGCGCGCGCTCAGCGGCGGTCGGCGCCCGGGCGGACGCCGTCCTCCTTGGCGATGGACCGCTCGACCCGCTCCCGGCCGCCGCGCACGCCCCGGGCGACCACGGCCGACATCCGGTCGCGCTGCGCGGACAGCAGCACGTAGCTGACGACGCCGCTGATCAGCAGCGCCAGCAGCAGGAGCAGGTACCCGCGGGCCCCGAACAGCGCCAGCACGCCCGCGGTCGCGATGAAGATCACGAGCCGCGCGGCGGTGTAGAGGAGTACGGAACGCATGACGCCTTGAGCTTATCCCCGCGTTTCGGCGGCCTCCGCCTGGGGTCCGCGCAGGACGTCCTGGAAGAGGGCCGGGTCGACGTTGCCGCCCGACAGGATCGAGACGTACACGCGGCCCTGGGGAAGCTCGTCGCGGTGGTAGAGGTAGGCGGCGGTCGCGACGGCGCCGCCCGGCTCGGCGATCAGGCGGGCCTCGCGGGCGAGGCGGCGCATCGCCGCGCGGATCTCGTCCTCGGTGACGGTGACGACGCCGTCCACGTGGGCGCGCATGTGCGCGAACGGCAGGTCGCCGACCTGCTGGACGCGGAGGGCGTCGGCGATGGTGCGGCCGGTGTCCTCGGCCGTCCACGCGACGGGACGTCCCGCCGCCATCGAGTCGCGGGCGTCGGCGGCGAGCCCGGGCTCGACGCCGATCACGCGCGCCGCCGGGCGCAGCGCCTTCACCGCGGCGGCGATCCCGGCGATCAGCCCGCCGCCGCTGATCGGGACGAGCACCACGTCCACGTCCGGGCGGTCCTGGACGATCTCCAGCCCCGCCGTGCCCTGCCCGGCGATGACCCGCGCGTCGTCGTAGGGCGGGATCATCGTGAAGCCGTGCGCCGCGGCCAGCTTCGCGGCGGTCTCCGACCTCGCCCGCGACGTCGGCTCCACGTGCACGATCTCCGCGCCGAGCGCGATGCAGGCGTCCACCTTCACGCCCGGCGTGGTGTGCGGCATGACGAGGACGGCCCGGATCCCGAGCGCGCGGGCCGCGTAGGCGACGGCCTGCGCGTGGTTGCCGCTGGAGTGGGTCACGACGCCGCGCTCGCGCTCGGCGGCGGGCAGCGACGAGATCGCCGAGTACGCGCCGCGCAGTTTGAAGGCGCCGATCGGCTGCAGCGACTCGGGCTTGACCAGCAGGACCGGCTCCGCGGCCGCGGCGGGGGCCGGGTCGCGGCGGAACGGCACGAGCGGCGTCCGGACGGCGACGCCGGCGATCCGCTCGGCGGCCCGCTCGATCTCCGGGAGCGTGACAAGATCGGACATGGGTCGGAGACTACTTCGCGCGGGCCGGTCCACGCCGTCCGGCGACGGGCGTCCGGGTCGGCGGACGGGTCGGCGTTCGGGGCGGCGGACAGGACGGCGGACAGGGCCGCGCGCACCGGTTCTGAGCGTGACCTGGCAGGTCAAACGGGGTCAACGGGGTCGCTGTGACCGATGACGCGGGCACCGAGTGTCATCGCCGCTGCTCGGCGAACTACGGTCCGTGATCTTTTCCGAAAACAAGGGAGAAATCGGTCTTGACCCGCCACACTGTTAAACAGTCCACCCGCGCCGAGAGCGGGACAAAGGGGGAGAGAAAACGTGGAGAGCACGAGCGAGCGCCTGCTGACCCCAGGAGAGGTCGCCGCCCTCTTCCGGGTCGACCCGAAGACGGTCACCCGGTGGGCCGCCGCGGGCCGGATCAGCAGCATCCGCACTCCCGGGGGGCACCGCCGCTTCCGGGAGTCCGAGGTGCACGCGCTGCTGCGCGGCGAGGAGCCCGTCGCCGAGCATTCGGCCCGCTGACCTGGCACCGGTCGATCTGATCCTGGCCGCCGCCAGGCCGGAACGACCGACCGCACACCCCGCTTGTCGGCCCTGCCGCCCGGACCGCCCCATCACGGCCGGTCCCCACGCCCGGGCGGCCAGGGTCTCCTCCACCCCGCACGTCCCGTTTCGCCCGGCTTGCGATTGCAACGCTCCAACGGCCGCCCGCACCCCCTAGGGCCGGTCGTCGGCGTCGCTCGCCTTCCACTCCTCGAACCGGCGGAGCAGGTCGGCGTCCCCCTCCCGCCACTGGCGGCGCCGGTCGGCGAGCTCCTCCTCGGTGAGCGAGTCGCGCAGCAGGCGGTCGTAGTCGGGGTCGTCCGGACCGATCTCGACGTAGGCGTCGGCGATGATCCGCTCCTCGCGCCGCGTCGTCCCGGGCTCGGCCGCCGCGCCGCCGGGCGCACCCGCTCCGGGCGGACCGGCCTCGTCGGCGTCGGCGAGGACGCTGTGCGGCACCCGCAGCGTGCCGTCGGGGAGTCGGATCACGTACATCGGCGATCACCCTCGCGGTTCGGCGTTGCGCGGCCTGGCATCACGGTGTCCAAAGGTCCTAGATCCCGTATCTGCGGTTGAAGAAGAGCATGACCTCTAGGGCCATCCGGATGTTGCCGGCGAGCATATCGACGAGCGCGGGCCGCTGCCGGGACGAGATCGCGGCGAACGCGTCCGCGAAGAACTCGCGGCGGCCGAGCGCGTTCGGCTGGCGGTGGAAGTCGCTCGCGAGGTAGGGCAGGCACTCCTCGTACAGCCGGGTGAAGGCGGGGCTGTCGGACGTCCACTCGCCGTCGTCGCCGTCGATGTCGTCGAGCGCGTGCCCGACCTCGTGGAGCATCACGTCCGGGGTCGGGGACGGCCGGTCGCCCACCACGATCTTGCGGTCCCCGTACGCGCCCGCGCAGATGTCCCAGGTGGCGCGGCCGGACGGCAGCGGACGGTCGCGCAGGTGGCCCATGTCGTCGAGCTGCGGGACGCCGCCCGGGCCGACGTAGATGCCGTCCAGCCCGGCGGCGAGCTTCTCCTTCAGCCGGTCCGGCAGCGACGCCAGGCTGTCGACGGCCCCGATCACCTCGGCGGGCGGCGGGCCCTGCCGGGCGTCCCACTGCCGGTACAGCACGCTCTCCAGGACGCCGCAGTTGCGCCGCCCGTCCGCGGCGTGCGGCATGCCCGGCGGGTGCGGCTCGACGCGGAGCCGGTCGTCGTCCAGCTCGAAGTCGCTCCAGGCGTAGTCGCCGGACCGCGGGCGGACCTGGCGGCGGCGGCCGAACCGGCCGGTGGGGCCGGGCGCGGCGTCCAGCTCGGCCGGGGCACGGCCGTCCGCGCCGGCGGCGAACTCGTCGTCGCGGCCCGCCTTGCGGAACCGTCCGAACCTGTCGCGGGGCTGGTTGCTGCGCGGCCGCACCTGCCCCGAGTCGGGCGGGGACGGCGAGTAGGCGGCATCGTCGCGGACCTCGGTTCCGCGGGCCCGCCCGCCGCGCGACGAGTCCCGGCCCCACGGCTCCCGGGGCTTGCGATGGACGCCTTTGAAGCGCATCAGGCTCCTCTGTCGACGGGACCCGCGGGGAAGCGGGCGGCGCTCGCCGCCCGACCGGATCCCACCGGGGAAGGGTAAGCCGGAAGCCGACATTCCGTCATCCCCAGCAGTCACGAATTCCCCTGCCGCGCCGGACCGTTACACCCGGACCAGGCGCGGACCAGCCGCGGTTCAGGCGCGGGAAGGCGCCGGATCAGGCGTAGGAGTGCAGCCCCGAGAACATGTAGTTCACGCCGAAGAAGTTGAACAGCAGCGCGGCGAACGCGATCAGCGACAGGATCGCGGCCTTGCGTCCCCGCCACCCGGCGGTCGCGCGGGCGTGCAGGTAGGCGGCGTAGATGATCCACGTGACGAAGGACCAGACCTCCTTCGGGTCCCAGCCCCAGTAGCGGCCCCACGCCTGGTCGGCCCAGATCGCGCCCATGATGATCGCGGCGGTCCAGATCGGGAACGCGAACATCGTGACCCGCATCGACAGCCGGTCGAGCGTCTCCGCGGACGGGACGCGGGCGAGGAACCCGTCCCCGGCGGTCCCGCGCGCCGCGCCGCGGATCTTCAGCAGGTAGAGGATCGTGGCGGCGCCCGCGACGGAGAACGACCCGGTCGCGATGATCGCGGCGGTCACGTGGATGGCGATCCAGTACGAGTTCAGCGCCGGGCTCACCGGGCCGACCGAGTCGTACAGCCAGATGTTCGCGACGCCGAGCGCGACGACGGCGGCGGCCATCATCGGCGCGCCGAGGAACCGCGCCCGGTAGCGGAACATCACCACGAGGAACGCGGTGACCGCGGCGAACGAGATCGCGGTGAGGAACTCGTACATGTTGCCCCACGGCCACCGGTGCGCGGCGGCCCCGCGGGTCACGAGGACGCCGAGGTGCGCGCCCCAGCCGAGCACGCTCAGCAGCACAGCGAGCCGGATGGCGTCGACCTGCCGACGCTCCTCGCCGCCGCCGTCGTCCTTCTCGGCCGCGGGGGCGGCGTCGACGGTCGCGGCGCCCGCCGAGCCGACGAGCACCTTGGCCTCCGCCTTGGCCTCCGCTTTCGCCTCGGCCTTGGCCTCGACGGCGGACGAGGCGCCCCGGCGCCCGAAGCCGAGGTCCACGGCGTAGGCGACCAGGGCGACGACGTACATCAGCACCGTGGTCAGCATGAGCTTGTCGCTCAGGTTCGCGAGGTCGGCGTTGCTCACCGGCTCACTCCTTCGGTTCGGTCGCCGGGCCGGACTCCCGGTCGGCGGCGGGCTCGCTCGCACCGGACGCGGCGCCCGGCTCCGTCTCGCCGGGCTCGTCGGGTTCGACGCCCGGCTCCGTCTCGTCGGTCTCGCCGGGTTCGGGGGACGGGCCGCGCAGGGCGGCCACGATGTCGTCGAACTCCGCGGTCGGGCTGCCCAGCGTGAGTCCGCCGACCTCGACCACCGTACGCCCGCCCTTCCCGGCGCTCGCACGGACCCACACCCTGCGCCGCCGCACCATGAACGACGTCGCCACGCCGAGCACCGCGAGGACGGCGGCGATCAGCGCGGGGATGCGTCCGGGGTCGTGGTTCACCGACAGCGTCGCGTACTCGCGCAGCCCGTCGAACGTCACCGACCCGGCGCCGCCGGGCAGCGTGAACGTCTCTCCCGGCTCCAGCAGCTTCTGCCCGCCCTTGACCGGCTGGAGCGTCTTGCCGATGCCCTCCAGCCGGTAGACCGACTGCGGCGTCCCCGAGTCGAGGCCGATGTCGCCCTTGAAGGCCGTGATCGTGACGACCGGGCGGAGCGGCGCGGGGAACGCCGAGACGATCTGCTTCTGGTCCTCGCTGGCCATGGCGGTGGGCCACAGGATGGCGTAGAAGGCGAGCTGGTCGGGCTCGGCGTCGGGGGCCTTGATGACGCCCTCGGACGTCAGGTTCCGCGGCTCCATCGCGAGGAACGGGACGGAGTCCTGGAAGGCGACGTTGCCCTTGGCGTCCTTGACGGTGAACACCGGCGCGTACCCGTGCCCGAGCAGGTACACCTTCGCCCCGCCGACCTTCAGCGGGTGGTTGATCTGGAGGTCGTACGCCTGGTCCTTGCCGTCCGGCGACTTCCGGTAGTGGATCTTGGCGTTGAACTCGGTGGCCTGGCCGCGCTTCTCGCCCTTCGGCTCGTACTCGGCCTTGAAGTCGTCCAGCGTGACGGTGAAGGGGGCCAGCTCGCCGTCGCTGAACGCGCGCCCGGGGGTGAACTGGTCGTACTGGCTCAGCGAGTTCGCGAACGTCTTGCCCTCGGTCAGCAGCACGTTGCCCCGGTAGCCGAACAGGTTGCCGAGGCCGAGCGCGAACAGCAGCGCGAGCAGCGCCAGGTGGAACAGCAGGTTGCCGGTCTCGCCCAGGTAGCCCTTCTCGGCGGCCGCGGCGCCGCCGGACACGTCCACCCGGAACCGGCGTCCGCGCAGCGCCGTGCGGGCGGCGGCGAGGACGTCGTCGGGGGCCGCGTCCGTCTCGAACGTCGCGGACTGCGGCAGCCGCTCGAGGTTGCGCGGCGCGGCGGGCGGCCGGGCCCGCATCGAGCGGTAGTGCTTCACCGCGCGCGGGACGACGCACCCGGCCAGCGAGACGAACAGCAGGATGTAGATCGCCGCGAACCAGGGGGCGGCGAACACGTCGAACATGGAGAATCTGTCGAGCCACGGCCCGAGCGTCTTGTGCTCGTCCAGGTACCGGACGACCTTCTCCGGCGCCTGGCCGCGCTGCGGCAGGACCGATCCGGGCACCGCGCCGAGCGCCACCAGGAACAGCAGGATCAGCGCGGTCCGCATGGTGGTGAGCTGCCGCCAGCCCCAGCGCAGCCAGCCGAGCGGGCCGAGCCCGAGCGGCCGCCCGCCCGCCTCGCCCGGCGCGCGGCGCGCCTCCGGGGCCTCGGTGCCCGCCTCCGGGACGCCGGTGTCGGCGTCGGCGCCCGTGTCGGCGTGGCCGCTCTCGTGCCTGGTCTCTGTCATCTCAAATCACCGGTTCGAAGCCGCTGATCCACGACCTCAGCTCGATCGTCAGGTCTCCCCACAGGCCGCTGACCAGCAGCACCCCGATGAGGACGAGCATGCCCCCGCCGGTCCGCATGACCAGCGGGTAGTGGCGCTTCACCGCGCCGAACGCGCCGAGCGCCCAGCGGTAGGCGAGCGCGGTGGCGACGAACGGCAGGCCGAGCCCGAGGCAGTAGGCCAGCGACAGCAGCGCGCCGCGCTCGGCGCTCGCCTCGGTGACGGCGAGGCTCTGCACGGCGCCGAGCGTCGGGCCGATGCAGGGCGTCCAGCCGAGCCCGAACAGGACGCCGAGCAGCGGCGCGCCCGCGAGCCCGGCGGCCGGGAGGCGGCCGGACTTCACCGTCCGCTGGAGCCCTGGGACGAACCCCATGAACGCCAGCCCGAACAAGATCGTGACGGCGCCGAGGACGCGGGTGATCGTGTCCTGGTATTCGAGGAGCCAGCGGCCGAGCCCGCCGAAGATCACGCCGTAGCTGACGAACACGACGCTGAACCCGGCGACGAACAGCAGGACCCCGGCGAGCAGGCGGCCGCGCCGCTGCTCGGCGAGGTCGGCGCCGGTCATGCCCGTCACGTACGACAGGTAGCCGGGGACGAGCGGCAGCACGCACGGCGAGGCGAACGAGACGAGCCCGGCGAGCGCCGCCAGCGGCGCCGCCGCGACCAGCGACCCGCTGACGACCGTGTCGCTGACCGTGCTCACGTCGGAGTGGCGCTCACTGCTCGACCGCTCATGTCTCCACCGCTCATTTCTCCGCCAGGGCCTTGGCGACCAGCGGGTTGAGCTTGGAGTACGTCGTCGAGCCGATGATCCGCGCGGCGACCCGGCCCTGCCGGTCGAGGACGAGCGTGCTCGGGATCGCGTTCGGCGGCACCGCCCGGAACGCCAGCGTGACCTGCCCGTCCGCGTCGAACAGGCTCGGGTAGGTGACCTTGAGCTTCCGCTCGAACGCCTGCGCGTTGGCCTTGGAGTCCTTGAAGTTGACGCCGAGGAACTCGACGCCCTTCGCCTTGTTCTCGCTGTAGACCTGTTCGAGCGACGGCGCCTCGCCGCGGCACGGCGCGCACCAGGACGCCCAGAAGTTCACGACGACGACCTTGCCCTTGAGGTCGGCGAGCTTGACGGGCCTGCCGTCGAGGGCGTCGCCGCCGACGTCCTGGACGGCCTTGCGGCCCGCCGCCTTGTACTCGGTCACGTTCCCGTCGCCGGACACGAAGCGGGTGTCGCTCCCCTGCCCGTCGCCGGAGGCGCTCGTCCCGGCGCACCCGGCCAGCAGCCCGCAGAGCGCGGCGGCGGCCACGGCGGCGCGCGCCGGGGTGACTCGGGGGCTCAAGCGGGACCCTCCTCCATTGGGAACGCGTTCGGAACCAGCGTCGGAAATGTATTACTACAGGGCGTAGTAGATAACTTAGCGGTGGGGTCAGGCGCCCGCGACACCGGGGGCCTTCGCGATGCCCGCCGCGGGCTCGCAGTAGCCGACCTCGACCAGCCGGCTGCCGGTGAACGTCAGGCTGGTCAGGCTGGCCAGCCCGCATTCGCGCCGCTTCGGGTGGTGCCAGAGGCGGCGGTGCTCGGCGTGCAGCCGCAGGATCCAGATCGGGAGCTGGTGGCTGACGCACACGGCCTCGTGCCCGCGCGCCGCCTCCCGCGCCCTGATCACGGCGGCCCGCATCCGGGCGGCGAGCTCCTTGTACGGCTCGCCCCAGGACGGGCGGAACGGGTTGACCAGGTACCGCCAGTGCTCCGGCCGCCGCAGCGACCCCGAGCCCGCGCCGAACGTGAGGCCCTCGAAGTGGTTGTCGGCCTCGATGAGCCGGTCGTCCACCGTCACGGGCAGGTCGAAGGCGTCGGCGAGCGGCGCGGCCGTCTCCAGCGCCCGCTGCATCGGGGAGGCGAACACGGCGGTGACGTCCCGGTCGGCGAACCACTTGGCGGCGGCCTTCGCCATGAGGACGCCGTCCTCGCTGAGGCGGTAGCCGGGCAGCCGCCCGTACAGGACGCCCTCGGGATTGTGCACCTCACCGTGCCGCAGCAGGTGGACGGTCGTTGTCTCAGTCATCGCCGGTCAGGTTACCCGCGCGGCCTCGCGCCTCCGTCCATCGGGGACGCCGTCCGGGACGCCGTCCGGAACGCCTCCGGGGACGGCGGCGCGCAGCGCCGTGAGGGTCGCGCGGATGGCCGGGCGCCGGGCCGCCTCCTCCCGCCACACCGCGTACACGCGGCGCGACAGCGGCGCCGACAGCGGCACGATCGCCACCCCCGGCGGCACGTCGCAGCGGCCGAGCCGGGGCAGGATGGCGTTGCCGAGACCGGCGGCGACCAGCGAGAGCTGGGTGGCGAACTCGTAGGCCATGTGGTCGATGTTGGGCTCGCTGTCGACGGCGCGGAGCGTCCGGATGAGCCAGTCGCAGCAGATGCTGTCGGACGACGAGCTGATCCACGGGTCGCCGGCGAGCTCCTTGAGGTGGATGGTGTCGCGCCCGGCGAGCGGGTGCGTGGACGGCAGCGCCACGTCGGCGACGTCGTCGCAGATGACGCCCTTGTGCAGGCCCTCGGGCATGGGGAGCGGCTCGTTGTTCCAGTCCTGGACGACGGCCATGTCGTAGTCGCCGCGCGAGACGAGCGGCATGCTGCGCATCGGGTCCTCCTCGCGGAGCTGGACGCGCAGCTCGGGATGGTCGGCGCGCAGGGCGCGCAGCGCGGCGGGCATCAGCCCGCGGATCGCGGTCGGGAACGCCGCGACGGCGAGCTGCCCGACGACCGAGCCGCGGTGCGCCTCCAGGTCGGCCTGGGCCTGCTCGACGAGCGACAGGATCCGCTCGGCGTGCGCGACGAGCAGTTCGGCGGCGTCGGTGAGCCGGACGCCGCGCCCGTTGCGTTCGAGCAGCTTCTGCCCGGTCTCCCGCTCCAGCTTCGCGAGCTGCTGGGACACGGCGGACGTGGTCACGTGCAGGACGTCGGCGGCGGCGCTCACCGAGCCGTAGGTCGCGACGGAGTGCAGGGCGCGCAGGCGCTCCAGATCCAGCATGTAGCAATACTAAAACGAGGTGTCAAGAAGGTCTCGCTTGTCCTAAAACGACCCGCGGCCTGACGATCGGGGCATGAGTTCGCGCCACGTCCTGCTGGCCACCCTGGTCGCCGCGTGCTGGGGGTTCAACTTCGTCCCGATCCACTGGGCGCTGGAGGACCTCCCGCCGCTGCTGATGGCCGCGCTGCGGTTCGTCCTCGCGGCGGTCCCGGCGGTGTTCCTCGTGCGGCGGCCGCCGGTCCCGGCGCGCTGGCTGGCGCTGGTCGGGCTGCCGCTCGGGGTCGGGCAGTTCGGCCTGCTGTTCATCGGCATGCGGATGGGGATGCCCGCCGGGCTCGCCTCGGTCGTCCTCCAGGTGCAGGCGGTGTTCACGGCGCTGTTCGCGGGGCTGCTGCTGCGCGAGCGGCTGACGGCCCGGCAGGTCGCGGGGATGGCGGTCGCGTTCGGCGGCGTCGCGCTGCTCGGCGTGGCGCAGGCCGAGGGCGGCAGCCCGGTCGGCGCGTTCCTGGTCTGCCTGGTCGGCGCGGCGAGCTGGGGCCTCGCCAACGTCGCCATGCGGCGGATGAACCACCACGCCACCGGGCAGGTGGACGCGCTCGGGTTCATGGTGTGGATGTCGCTGGTGCCGCCGCTGCCGCTGCTCGCGCTGTCGCTGATCTTCGAGGGGCCGGGGGCGATCCCGGCCGCGGTGCGCGACCTGTCCCCGACCGGGGCGGCGTCGATGGCGTTCATCGCGTACGTGTCCACGCTGTTCGGGTTCGGCGTCTGGGGGTGGCTGATGCGCCGCTACGAGGCCAGCACGGTCGCGATGTACTCGCTGCTCGTCCCGCCGTTCGGGCTGCTGTCGGCCGCCCTGATCCTGGACGAGCGCGTGACCCCGGCCCGGCTCGCCGGGGCCGGGCTGATCATCGCCGGGGTCGCCGCCGGGAGCGTCCGCCCGCGGACCCGGCCACCGGTCCCGGCGCCCGAACCACGCCCTGTGGAGACAACGAGGTGATCACCATGCGCGGAGTCCACGCTTCGCTCGTCACGCCGTTCACGAGCTCGGGTGAGGTGGACGCGAAGTCGCTCGAACGGCTCGCCGTCCACTGCCTGGAGAACGGCGCGGACGGGCTCGTCGCCCTCGGCACGACAGGCGAGGCGGCCCTGCTCGACGACGCCGAGCGGCGGACCGTCCTGGAGGTGTGCCGCGCCGTGTCGATCCAGCACGGCACCCCGCTGATCGTCGGCGCCGGGACGATGGGCACCGCCGACACGATCCGCGAGGCGCGCGAGCGGGCCCCGCTGGCGGACGCGCTGCTCGTCGTCGTCCCGTACTACCTGCGCCCGTCGGACGAGGGCGTCGTCGACCACTTCGCGGCGGTGGGGGCGGCGGTGGACGTCCCGCTCCTGCCCTACAACATCCCGTACCGGACGGGGAAGCACCTGTCCGCCGAGACGCTCGTCCGGCTGCTGTCGCTCGACTGCGTCGCCGGGATGAAGCACTGCCCGGGCGCCGTCGACCACGACACCCTCGCCCTCCTGGCCGCCCGCACGGGCAAGGAAATCCTGTGCGGCGACGACATGTACGTCTATCCGATGCTCCAGCTCGGCGCGTCCGGCGGGATCGCGGCGTCGGCCTGCCTCGCGCCCGCCGCCTACGCCGCGCTGGCAAGGGCCGTCCGGGACGGCAACGCCGCCCGCGCCCTCGCCCTGCACAACGCGCTGCTCCCGATGGTGGAGGCGCTGTTCGCCGAGCCGTCCCCGGCGGTGCTCAAGGCGTGCCTCGCGGCGGAGGGGCTGATCGACGACCCCGCCGTGCGCGCCCCGCTGCACGCGCCGCGTCCCGAACCGGTCGCCGCGGCGCTGAGAGCCTTCCGGACGGCCCTCTAGGACGCCGCCCTGGCCGCGGCACGGGCGGCGTGCGGGAGGGCGTCCAGGACGCGTCCGAGCGCCTCCTCGTCGTGCGCGGCCGACAGGAACCACACCTCGTACGCCGACGGCGGCAGGTACACCCCGCGCTCCAGCGCCGCGTGGAAGAACGCCGCGTACGCCTTCACGTCCTGGCGCTGCGCGGCGACGAAGTCGCCCACCTTCCCGGCCGTGAAGAACACCGAGAAGAGGTTCCCGGCCCGCTGCGTCGAATGCGGGACGCCCTCGTGCTCCAGCGCCTCCGACGCCGCCTTCGCCACGATCTCGGCCGAGCGGTCGAGGGCGGCGTACACCCCGTCCGTCGCGTGCCGCAGCGTGGCGAGCCCGGCGGCGGTGGCGAGCGGATTCCCCGACAGCGTCCCCGCCTGGTACACGGGACCGGACGGCGCGAGCTGGTCCATCACGTCGGCGCGCCCGCCGAACGCGGCGGCGGGCAGCCCGCCGCCCATCACCTTGCCGAACGTCATCAGGTCGCCCGCGACGCCCTCGATCCCGAACCAGCCGGACCTGGACGCGCGGAAGCCGGTGAGCACCTCGTCCATGACCAGCAGCGCCCCGTACCGCTCGCACAGCCGCTTCACCAGCGCGTTGAAGTCGGGCAGCGGCGGGACCACGCCCATGTTGCACGGCACGGCCTCGGTGATCACGCAGGCGATGTCGCGCCCGTGCTCGTCGAACGCCGTCTCCAGGGCCGGGACGTCGTTGTACGGCAGGATCAGCGTGTCCGCGGTCGTCGCGCCGGTGACGCCCGGCGTGTCCGGGAGCCCGAACGTGGCGACGCCCGACCCGGCCGCCGCCAGCAGCGAGTCGACGTGCCCGTGGTAGCAGCCCGCGAACTTCACGATCTTGGTGCGGCCGGTGAAGCCGCGCGCCAGCCGGATCGCCGACATCGTCGCCTCGGTGCCGGAGTTCACCAGCCGGACCTTCTCCGCCGGAGTCCGCGCGGCGATCTCCTCGGCCAGCTCCACCTCGCCGGGCGTCGGCGCGCCGTAGGAGGTGCCGCGCCCCGCCGCGTCCCGCACCGCCTCCACCACGGCCGGATGCGCGTGCCCGAGGATCAGCGGGCCCCACGAGCACACCAGGTCGACGTACTCGTTCCCGTCCGCGTCGATCAGGTAGGGCCCCCGCCCGGACGCCATGAACCGGGGCGTCCCGCCCACGGCCCCGAAAGCCCGGACCGGCGAATTCACCCCGCCCGGCACGACCCCGGCGGCCCGCTCGAACAACTCCTGCGAACGCTTGATACCAGTCACCGGTTCAGTCTCTCAGTTGCAGTTCGGCGACTTGCCTTGACCTCGCCGGGTACGGGCCGATATTCCACCAAGTACGACATCGGCGCCCTGTCTCACCATGCGGTCTTCACGGCGCCTCCCCGACTCACCGGCGGCGCCCGGCTCGACCGGCGCGGACCGCCGGGACAGGCGTATCGGAGGGATGGCTTTCAACGTGGTTGACGGCTGGACGGTCCAGGGCTTCACCCACGAGCGGGAGCTGGGTGCCGGCGCCTCGGGCCGGGTGGTGCTGGCGGTCGACGACCTGACCAGCACGAAGGTCGCCATCAAGTACCTCGGCGACGCGCTGCGCGGCGACGAGGCGTTCCTGGAGCGGTTCCGCGCGGTCGCGCGGGACCTGTCCCAGCTCGAAGATCCGAACGTGGTCGACCTCTACGACTTCGTGGAGACGGCGGACGGCGCCGCGATCGTGGCGCAGTACGTCGAGGGCGTCAGCCTGCGGCGGGTCATCGCCGCGCAGGGGCCGACCGGGCCGCTCGCGGCGCTGTCGCTGCTCGGCGGGACGCTGCTCGGCCTCGCGGCGGCGCACGAGCACGACATCGTGCACGGCGCGGTGCGCCCGTCGAACGTCTACGTGGACGCGGAGGGCAACGCGCGGCTCAGCGACTTCGCGACGTCCCCGGCGGGCACCGAGGCGCAGCACGGCCCGCAGTACGCGGCGCCCGAGCTGTGGGACGGCGCCCCCGCGACCGTCGCCACCGACGTCTACGGCGCCACGGCGGTCTTCTACGAGTGCCTCACCGGACGGCCCCCGTTCGCCGGGCGCAACATGGCGCGGCTGCACCGGGAGGCGCCGATCCCGGCCGACGAGGCGCCGGGGCCGCTGCGCGAGCTGATCCACCACGGCCTCGCGAAGGACCCGGACAGCCGTCCGAAGTCCGCCGCCGACTTCCTCGCCGCCCTGGAGGACGCCGCCGTCTCCGCGTACGGGCCGTCCTGGGAGGCGCAGGGCCGCGGCAGGCTCACCGAGCTGGCGGCGCAGGCGGCGCTGCTGCCGGAGCCGCCGAGGGCGAAGCCGTCGCGCGGCAGCGGGCGGAACCCGACCGTCCCGGCGGGCGGACGCGGGAAGGGCGGCGGGTCCCGGACGCGCTGGGTGGTCGCCGCCGTCGCCGCCCTCGTGATCGGCGCGGCGGGCGCGACCGCCGCGGCCGTGCTGACCGGCGACGACAAGGACCCGCCGCCGGCGACGCCCGCGCAGAGCAGCACGCCGCAGCCGACCGTCCCGGCCGGGGGCGTCGACCCGCGGCCGCTCGTCGCGGAGATCGACCAGGCCGTCGCGCAGTCGCCGGGCGCGCTGTTCAGCTACCAGCAGTCGGGGTGCTGCGCCTTCGCCGCCACCGGCAAGGGGACGCTCGGCGTCGCGGCGGGCGGGCGCGCGTCGTACACGCTGACGCTGTCCGGGTCGGGGACGGCCCGCAAGCCGGTGCACGGCGTGATCGTCCAGGACCGGCTGTACGTGCGCGTCGGGAAGCGGTGGCGGTCGTCGCCGCTCGGCGGGCGCGGCTACCCGGCGACGGCCGAGCAGGTCAGCCAGGGCTCGTCGGTCGCGAACCTGACGACGCTGCTGAAGTCGGCGACGAAGCTCGAAAAGACGGGCCAGATCTACGAGGGCGAGGCGCCGGTCGCGACGCTGGCGCAGGAGCCCGGCGTGGGGACGATGTACGCGCGGATGGCGCAGGCGACGGGCGCGCAGCAGATCGCGTTCGCCGTGAAGCTGGACGCGGGGAGCCGTCCGGTCAAGTTCTGGGTCCGGGCCGGGCCGGAGCAGGGCCGCAACCAGGTCATGCGCGGCTCGTACTCGAACTGGGGCCGCAAGCCCGCGATCCAGGCGCCCCACTAGCGGAGGGGCGCTGGCGGAGGGGGAGGCTAGCCCGCGGCGTCGCAGGAGTCGGCGAGCACTTCGAGGAGGCGCAGGGGGTCGGGCAGCGGCTCGGTGGACGGCGGCCGCAGCCAGGCCACCTCGCGCCCGTACGGGAGCACCGACGGCGGCGCCACGACGTAGCTGTCGCGGCAGTGCCAGCGCATGCCGGGCGTCTCCGCGACGTCCTCCGGCGAGCAGTCGAGGTGGCAGGACCACCACTCGTCCTCGTCGACGGGGGCGCCGCGGGTCGCGACGAAGAACAGGTGCCGGTCACCGCCGACCGAGGCGACGGGCCCGACCGGCAGGCCGTCGCGGTCGATCCGGGCGAGCGCGACCGCGCCCGCCGCCGCCGGGACGTCGAACACGTCGAAGACGCGTCCCGTCGGCAGGATGATGTTGGCCAGCGGGCGCTCGGACCACCAGCGCCCGATCACGCCGGAGTCGACGCTCGCCTGGTGCGCCCACGCCGCCGACACCGGGTGCGCCGCCGGGTCGGGACATCCGATCCGGTCGCACGAACAGGACCGGTCGCCGCCGGCCGGGGGATGCGCGCCCGGAAAGGAGGGCCAGCCGAACCCGGCGTACTCGCGGGCCGCCGCCGCCATCCGGTCGCGCGCCGCCCGCTGCCGCCTGTTCCCCGAGACCGCCAGCATCTCCGCCCCCCAATACCCGAGTCCGACGTGGGTCATTGGTTAACGATGATGCCCGGCGGCCCGATTCCGGGACACGGCAACCCCCGGAAACCGCCCAGAAGGACTAGGTGATCTAGGACAGCGGGACCTAGGCCAGCCGGCGCGCCGCCTCGGTGGCCCAGTAGGTCAGGATCATGTCGGCCCCGGCCCGCCGGATCGACGTCAGCGACTCCATGATCGTGCGGTCGCGGTCGATCCAGCCGCGCTCGGCGGCGGCCTCGACCATGGCGTACTCGCCGCTCACCTGGTAGGCGGCGACCGGCACGCGCACCGTGTCGCGGACGCGGCGGACGATGTCCAGGTAGGCCCCGGCGGGCTTCACCATGACCATGTCGGCGCCCTCGTCGATGTCGAGGAGGACCTCGCGGATCGACTCCTCGGCGTTGGCCGGGTCCTGCTGGTGCGTGGACCGGTCGCCGAACCGGGGCGCGCACTCGGCGGCCTCGCGGAACGGCCCGTAGTACGCCGAGGCGTACTTCACCGAGTAGGCGAGGATCGCGACGTCGGCGTGCCCGGCGCCGTCGAGGGCCGTGCGGATCGCGGCGACCTGGCCGTCCATCATCCCGGACGGGCCGACGACCGCCGCGCCCGCCTCGGCCTGCGCCACCGCGATCGAGGCGTACCGCTCCAGCGTCGCGTCGTTGTCGATCTCCCCGGCCGGGGTGAGGATGCCGCAGTGCCCGTGGTCGGTGTACTCGTCCAGGCACAGGTCCGTCATGACCACGGTCGCCGCGTCGGGGCCCGAGCCGAGGTCGGACGCGAGGTCGCGGAGCGCGAGCTGGACGATCCCGTCCGGGTCGTCGGCGGCGGAGCCGACGCCGTCCTTCACCGCCGGGACGCCGAACAGGATGAGCCCGCCGACCCCGGCCTCGGCCGCCTCGTGCGCGGCCTTGCGCAGGCTGTCGCGGGTGTGCTGGAACACGCCCGGCATGGACGGCACCGGCTGCGGCTCGCCGACGCCCTCCTTGACGAACATCGGCAGCACCAGGTCGGCCGGGTCGAGCCGCGTCTCGGCGACCATCCGGCGCAGCGCGGGCGCGCGCCGCAGCCGCCGCGGACGGACCACGGGAAACTGTGCAGACATCTTCCTTCTTCCGGATCCGGGAACGCGCGGGCCCCCGCGCTACCTGCGGCGCCGGGCTCCCCGGCGCATCTGGCTCGGCTTGCGGAGCGGGTCGCCCGCCTCGATCTGAGCCGCCCTCCGCTTCGCACCGTACTCGGCGAGCGCCGCCGCCAGTGCCGATACGGACGGTTTGTCGGCCATGACGTCCACGCGCAGCCCGTACTCCTCGGCCGTCTTCGCCGTCTGCGGGCCGATCACGGCGATGACGGTCACCTTGTGCGGCTTCCCGGCGATCCCGATCAGGTTCTTCACCGTGGACGACGAGGTGAACAGCACCGCGTCGAACCCGCCGCCCTTGATCGCGTTGCGGATCGGCTCCGGCGGCGGCGCGGCGCGCACCGTCCGGTAGGCGGTGACGTCCTCGCACTCCCAGCCGAGCTCGGTCAGCCGGGCGATGAGCACGTCGGTGGCGATGTCGGCGCGCGGCAGCAGGACCCGGTTGATGGGGTCGAGGTCGGCGTCGTAGGGCGGCCACTCGCGGGCGAGGCCCTCGCCCGACTGCTCGCCGGACGGCGTCAGGTCGGGCTGGATGCCGAACTCGACCAGCGCGGCGGCGGTCTGCTCGCCGACGGCGGCGACCTTCAGCCCGGCGAACGCGCGGGCGTCCAGGCCGTAGTCGACGAACTTCTCCCGGACGGCCTTCACCGCGTTCGTGGACGTGAACACGACCCACTCGTACCGTCCGGTGACGAGGCCCTTGACGGCCCGCTCCATCTGCTGCGGGGTGCGCGGCGGCTCGACCGAGATCGTCGGGACCTCGTCCGGGACGGCCCCGTACCCGCGGAGCTGGTCCGACAGCGAGGCGGCCTGCTCCTTGGTGCGCGGCACCAGCACCCGCCAGCCGAACAGCGGCTTGGTCTCGAACCAGGACAGCTCGTCGCGCCGGTTGACCACGTCCCCGACGATGATCAGCGCGGGCGCCTCCATGCCCTTGGTGTCGGACGCGAGCTTGTGCAGCGTCGAGACGACGGTCTCCTGCTCGGTGGTGGTGCCGAGGCTCGTCATCGCGGCCGGCGTGGAGTCGGGGCGCCCGGCCGCGACGAGGCCCTTGCAGACCTCCGCGACCGCGCCCTCCGCGCCGATGACCACGAGGGTGGCGTCCGGGGAGGCGAAGCGCTCCCAGTCGACGCCGCCCTGGGACGCGTCCACGACCCGGACCTCGCGGTGCCCGGCGTCGGTCAGCGGGATGCCCGCGTAGCCCGGCACGCCCGTCACCGCCGACACGCCCGGGACGATCTCGAACGGCACCCCGGCCTTCGCCAGCGCCCCGCCCTCGGCCGCGAGCCCGCAGCCGAGCCCCGGGTCACCCTGCAGGAGCCGGACGACCCGCCGCCCGGCCTTGGCGGCCCGCTCGGCGACCAGCGCCGGGTCGCCCGCCGCCGAGTCGACGACCTCCACGTCGGGACGGCAGTGGGCGAGGATCTCCGGCGGGCAGTGCTCGCGGCTGACGATCACCGTGTCGGCGCGCGCCAGCTCGGCGGCGGCGCGCAGGGTCAGCAGGCCGGGGTCGCCCGGACCCATGCCGACGAGCACGACGCGGCCCGCCCCGGGCGGCGCGCCGTCGGCGCCCTCCGGAACGGCCGGGGCCGTGCCCTTCGTGCTCTTCGTGCCGCTCGTGCTCTTCGCGGCGTCCGTGCTCTTCGCGGCGGGGCTCAATCGCGCTCCCCCATCAACTGGTCGGCCCCCTGCGCGAGCAGCCGGTGCGCGAGGTCGCGCCCGATCTGCTCTGCGGCGTCCGGGTGGCCGCTTGCGGACAGCCGAACCTGCCGGCTCCCGTCGTACGCCACGACGGCCGCCGTCAGGTGCAGCCTTTCATCTACTTCGGCAGCGTACGTCCCCACGGGAGCTGAGCAACCCGCCTCCAGTACGGCGAGGACGGTCCGCTCGGCGGTGACGGTCCTCCTGGTCGCGGGGTCGTCGACCGTTCCAAGCAGGGCGAGGAGGTCGGCGCGGTCGGCATGGCATTCGAGCGCGAGCGAGCCCTGGCCGGGGGCGGGCAGCATCTGGTCGGGCTCGAAGACCTCGGCGACCGCGTCCAGCCGGCCGATCCGGCGCAGGCCCGCGTGGGCGAGGACGACGGCGTCCAGCTCGCCGTCGGCGACCTTGCGCAGCCGCGTGTCGGCGTTGCCGCGGATCGGGACGATCTCCAGGTCGGGGCGCAGCGCGCGGAGCTGCGCGACGCGGCGCGGCGAGCCCGTCCCGATGCGGGCGCCGCGCGGCAGGTCGGCGAGCTTGGCCGGGCCGCACAGCGCGTCGCGGGGGTCGTCGCGGACGGGCGTGGCGGCGAGCGCGATCCCCGGCGTGGCGGACGTCGGCAGGTCCTTCAGCGAGTGCACGGCGAAGTCCACCTCGCCCGACAGGATCTTGTCGCGCAGGGCGTTGACGAAGACCCCCGTCCCGCCGATCTGGGCGAGCAGGGCCTTGGAGACATCACCCTGCGTCGTTACCCCGACCAGCTCGACGGCATGCCCGGTCAGCCGGGTGACCTCGTCGGCCACCAGCTGCGACTGGGTGGTCGCCATCAGGCTCTTGCGGGTGCCGAGCCGCAGCGGCCCCGTGCTCGCGGTGGTCATCTCTCGTCTCCTTCACGGACGGCCGCGTCCGGCGTGCTGACCGCGCGGACGTTCGCGGCCTGCGCGGTCACGTCCCGCACGGTCATCGCCGCGCCGGTCGCCGCACCGGCCGGTTCGGGCACGCCGGACACGCCGGGCACGGCGGGCGCGGTGTGCGGGACGGGGCTCACGCAGTCGGCCTCGGCGCACTCGGCGTCGATCACGGGCGCGGGCCGGGGCACCGCGGGCTCCTCGTCGCGCAGGTCGGCCCGCGCGACGGCGGCGGGCTTGGTCGGGTCCAGGTCGAACAGCTCGCGCAGCGCGTCGGCGTAGGAGTCGCCGCCCGGCGCCGCGGCCAGCTCCTTGACCCGGACGGTCGGCGCGTGCAGCAGCTTGTCGACCACGCGCCGGACGGTCTGCTCGATCTCGCGGCGGGCGCGCCCGTCCAGCTCGGGGAGCCGCCCGCCGAGCCGGGCCAGCTCGGCCTCGACGACCTCGGCGGCCTTGCTGCGCAGCGCGACGACGGTCGGGGCGACGGCGGCGGCGCGGACCGCGCCGAGGAACGCCTCGACCTCCGCGCAGACGATCCGCCGGACGGCCTCGACCGCCTCCGGGCCGATGGCGTGCGCGGCCTCCTCGGCGGTGCGCAGGTCGTCCAGCCCGGCGAGGGCGACGCCCGGCAGGTCGCCGACGGTCCGCTCCACGTCGTGCGGCAGGGCGAGGTCGAGGAAGAAGCGGCGCCGCCCGTCCGCGCCGACGCCGCGCGCCGCCAGCCGCGCGGCCGTCACGACGATGCCGGTCGCGCCCGTGCAGGACACGACGAGGTCGGCCTCGGCGATCGCGGCGTCCAGCACCGACAGCTCGACGGCGCGGGACGGGACCTCCAGCGACTCGGCCAGCCGCACCGCGCGCTCGTGCGTCCGGTTCGCGACGACGACCTCGCGGGCCCCGGCCCGGCTCAGCGTCGCGGCGGCGAGCGAGCTCATCGACCCGGCGCCGACGACCAGCGCGCGGACGCCCTCCAGCGGCCCGAGGTGCCGGGCCGCGACGTCCAGCCCGACGCTGACGAGCGACGCGCCCGCCTTGTCGATGCCCGTCTCGTGGTGGGCGCGCTTGCCGACCCGCAGCGACTGCTGCAGGACGTCGTGCAGCTCGCGGCCGAGGGTGCCCTCGTCCTGCGCGAGCCGGAACGCCTGCCGGAGCTGCCCGAGGATCTGCCCCTCGCCGACGACCATCGACTCAAGCCCGCACGCCACCGCGAACACGTGCTGGACGGCCCGCTCCTCGTAGTGCACGTACAGGTGCCGGGACAGCTCGTCCAGCGGGACGCCGGAGTGCAGCGCCAGCAGCTCGGAGACCGCGGTGACGCCGCCGTGGAACTTGTCCACGACCGTGTAGATCTCGACCCGGTTGCAGGTCGACACGATCGCCGCCTCGGCGACGTTCGCGGACCCGTGCACCGCGTGCAGGAGCTTGGCCAGGTCGTCCCCGGCCACGGCCGCCCGCTCCAGGACCGCGACGGGCGCGCTCCGGTGACTGAGCCCCACGACCAGAATGCTCACGTGCCGCCTCCCCAGGCTTCCCCGTCCACTCTCGTCCACCGCCCGCCGTTCACGTTCCGCGTCCCGCCTCGTGCCCCGCCCTACGCCACGCTCTATGCCTCGCTCTACGCCTCGCTCTATGCCTCGACCGTCTCCACGTACTGCTTCGTGCCGGGCGGCGCGTCCCCGGCGACGAGCGGGGCGAGGCCGTCCGGCCCGCCCGCCTTGCGCTGCTCGTGGAACGCCAGGATCTGCAGCTCGATGGACAGGTCGACCTTGCGCACGTCCACCCCGTCCGGGACGGTGAGCACCGTCGGCGCGAAGTTCAGGACGCTCGTCACGCCCGCCGCGACCACGCGATCGCACACCCCCTGGGCCGCGCCCGCCGGGGTGGCGATCACGGCGATGGAGACGCCGTGCCGGGCGATCATGTCCTCCAGCCGGTCGATGTGCTCCACCGTCATTCCGGATATCTCCTGGCCGACGATGGAGTCGTCCGCGTCGAGCAGGCCCGCCACGCGGAAGCCGCGGGACGCGAATCCGCCGTAGCCGGCCAGTGCACGGCCCAGGTTACCGACACCGATGATCGCGACGACCCAGTCCTGGGTGAGGCCGAGCTCCCGGGAGATCTGGTAGACGAGGTACTCGACCTCGTAGCCGACCCCGCGCGTCCCGTAGGAGCCCAGGTGGGAGAGGTCCTTGCGGAGTTTCGCCGAGTTCACCCCGGCCGCCGCGGCGAGCTCCTCCGACGACACGGTCGCGACGCCGCGCTCCTGGAGCCCGGTGAGGGCGCGCAGGTACACCGGCAGCCGCGCCACGGTGGCTTCGGGGATGCCGCGGGCCGCGCGCTCGCGCCGGCGGTTCTGTCGAGGTGTCGTCACGGCCTGCTCTTCGGAAGTCGGCGCTGGGGACGGGGCGGCGGCGCCCCTCGCCCCGGCGGGCGCGGCGCCGGCCGTCCGGCCGCCGCTCGACCGCTCCAGGGCTGTCCACCAGGTTAAGCCTTTGTGAATACGCGCACAAAGTCACCCCCCGGCGACGCGGCCCGCGGGCCCGCGGGGGCGGCCGGGAACGAACCGCCACCGGCCGGTCCAGCAGGGGGTTTCGGGCGCCGGACAGGCGCGCCGGGACGCCGTCCGATGTGACCGACGAGACATCGCGGGCGCCCCCGCGACGGCTCAGGACGTCCCGCGCAGCTTCCCGATCGCGGCGCGGAGCCGGGCCTCGTCCACCCGCCAGAAGTCGTGCTGGACGCCGTTGAGCAGCGTGACCGGGATCTGCTCCCAGTACTGCTCGGTGTCCCGCTCGGAGAGCGTGATGTCGCGCTCCTCCCACGGGACGCCGAGGTCGCGGGCGACGCGCTCGATCACCGCGCGGGCGTCGTCGCACAGGTGGCAGCCCGGCTTGCCGAGCAGCGTGATCAGCACCTGGCCGTCGGGCACGGGCGTCACCGTCCCGGGAACTCGGGCGCGGGCAGCGGGACCTTTGCCGGGCCCAGCCGCAGCTCGATCACGTTGGTGGCGATGACGTGCGTGCGGGACTCGCCCAGGAACCGCTGGAGGTGCGGCGTCTTGCGGTGCGCGGCGAAGGCGGCCTCGTCCCGGAAGAGCTGGTAGAAGATCCGCTGCGTGGGCGCGCCGACCACCTCGTGGGACGCGAAGATCACCGTGTCCGGCTCGGTGGCGAGGGCGGCCTTCACGAGGTCTCCGGCGAGCCGGTCGAAGGCGGCCTCGCGCCCGTCGAGCAGGGTGTAGACGGTGATCTGCCCGCACGCCCCGGCCAGCTCCGCGCTCGCGGGACCGCGGCCGCCGAGCGGCGGCAGCGCGGGCGACGCCTGCTCCGGGACGAGCGCCCCGCCGATCCCGACGCCGTCCACGGCCGTGGGGCCCGCCGGGTCGTCCGGGAAGCGGGGCTCCTCGGTGGGCGGGTCGGGGAACCGCAGTTCCCCACGCCGCGGGTCGGGCGGCGGCGGGGTCGGCGCCCCCACGGGCTCCGGCCGCTCGGCGCGCGCCGGCGGGTGCTCCGGACGGGACGGCCCCTGGTACCCCTGCTCCTCGTACCCGGTGGCGGGCTCGTCGCCGTACTCGTCGTAGTCCTCGTCGTCGTAGACGGGGATCGTGCGCATCGCGCCGTACCAGACGAGCCCGGCCGCGCCGCCGAGCGCGATCACCGCGAGCGGCGCGGGCAGGAACCCGCGGGTGCCGCTGACCACGAGGACGCCCGCGAGCGCGACCAGCGCGACCGGGATCAGCAGCTCGGCCGCCTCCTGGTCCTGCTTGCTGGCGAGCCAGGCGGTGAGCCCGGTGCACGCGACGAGCGCGATCACCGCGACGACGTGCGCGCCGTCGATCAGCAGCAGCGGCAGCGCGTCGTAGGTGGACCCCGGCTTCGGCAGGCTCTTCGTCAGCGTCCCCTTGAGCGGGTCGAGGACGAGGATGACGAGCGCGACGAACGTGTAGGAGATGGCGAACAGCCAGGCCGCGAACCGCACCTGGACGTACCGCGCGATCAGCTCGACCATGCCGAGCGCGAGCCACACCGGCCCGATCAGCGCGGCCCCGAGCTCCAGCACGCGGAACAGCGGCCCGTTGAAGCCGGCGAGGAAGCCGACGCCCATGCACAGCAGCGCGAGCGACAGCCCCACCTGGGTGAACGACCAGGCGATCAGGTAGAGCAGCCGGTCCTTGTAGGCGCGCTGGACCAGCAACCCGGTGGCCACTAAAGCGCCGAGGGTCGCAAGGAGCGCGAGAAGAGCATCGACCATCGCGCCCCATGGTGCCCGATGCCGGGGCCGGAGGGGTAACCGCCCGTCCACCTACACCATTGCCCGGCGTACCTATCGGTATCTAGAGTGGCAATTCACGCCGGAGGTCGCGTAAGCCCCGAGGAGAACTGCATGAGCAGCTTGTCCCTCGACGCCGGGGTCCTCCCGCTTCCCCGGCCCCGCCACCAACCCCGCGCGCTGCACCGCCCGCTGGCGCGGCCGGACGCCGCGCGCCGCGACGCCGACCGCGCCGAAGTGCTCAAGGCGCTGGTGCTCCGCGCGCGGGACGGCGACGCCGAGGCCTTCGGCTGCCTCTACGACCACTACGTCGAGCTGGTCTACCGCTACGTCTACTACCGGGTCGGGACGCACTCCCTCACCGAGGACCTGACCAGCGAGACGTTCCTCCGCGCGCTGCGCCGCATCTGCGACTTCCACTGGCAGGGCAAGGACTTCGGGGCCTGGCTCGTCACGATCGCGCGGAACCTCGTCGCCGACCACTTCAAGTCGAGCCGGTACCGGCTGGAGGTCTGCACCGGCGAGCTGGTCGAGCCGGACCGGCACCAGGAGGGGCCGGAGCGGGCCGTCCTCGACGCGATGACGAACCGGACGCTGCTGGAGGCCGTCCGGCGGCTCGGGTCCGAGCAGCAGGAGTGCGTCGTCCTGCGTTTCCTGCACGGGCTGTCGGTCGCGGAGACGGCGCTCGTCATGGGCAAGAAGCCGGGGGCCATCAAGGCGTTGCAGTACCGGGCCGTCCGGTCGCTCGGCCGGATGCTCCCGGACGATCTGCGCCGCTGACGCGCCGCTCGGCCCGTTCCCGCCGCCGCCCATCGGTCCGGTGGTACCGCTCGGCGCACCGCTGGGCCGTTATCCGCACCACTCGTCCGGCCACCGGCCGTAACCCTCCGTGCCGTTCGGTCGTTTCCCGGGCAGGAGAGCGCGATGGCGCCTGGACTCCGCAAGGGAGCGGCCAGTGAGAACCAGGCGGGGCAAGAACGATGACCAGGGAAGTCCGCTCGCCCGGCTGCGGGTGAGCGAGGCGGGTCCCGACCCGCGCTTCCGCGCCGTGCTGCGCGAGCGGCTCGTCGCGGCGGCGAGCGGCCGGGGCGAGGACTTCCACAACCACGGGCGAAGGGAGGTCGCGCGGGAGACGGTCGACTGATCACCTTCGGCCGGGACGGCGGACGGGGAAGGCGAAAAGCGTTCAACTAGGCTCGGTCCATGCGGCGAAACCGGCAGCGGCAGATCTGGCAGCGCGTGTCCCGGCCTCTGAGCGTCCTGCAGTGGCGCGGCAGGGACGCCGACCACGTGAGCGCCGGAGAGGCCGCCGCCGCCGCGGCGGCCGAGCCCGCGCCGCCGCCCGAGCCCGACCCGGCCGCGGCCGCCTTCTTCGACGTCGACAACACGATGATGCGCGGGGCGTCGATCTACTACTTCGCGCGCGGGCTCGCCGCCCGGAAGCTGTTCACCATGCGCGACCTCGCCATGTTCGCGTGGGGGCAGGCCGCGTTCCGGATGCGCGGCACCGAGAACTCCGAGCACATCGGCAGCGCGAAGGAGGCGGCGCTCGCGTTCGTCGCGGGGCAGAAGGTCGCCGGGATCGTCAAGCTCAGCGAGGAGATCTACGACGAGGTCATGGCGGACCGGATCTGGCACGGCACCCGCACCCTCGCCCTCCAGCACCTGGACGCGGGCCAGCAGGTCTGGCTCGTCACCGCGACGCCCGTCGAGGTCGCCCGGACGATCGCGCACCGCCTCGGCCTGACCGGCGCGCTCGGCACCGTCGCCGAGACCCGCGACGGCGTCTACACCGGACGGCTCGTCGGCAACCTGCTGCACGGCCCCGCGAAGGCGGAGGCGGTCCGCGCGCTGGCGCACCGGGAGGGCCTCGACCTCGCGCGCTGCGCCGCCTACAGCGACTCGATCAACGACCTGCCGATGCTCACGGCGGTCGGCCACCCGCACGCCGTGAACCCGGACGCCGAGCTGCGCGACCACGCCCGGGAGAACGGCTGGCCGATCCACGACTTCCGCACCGGGCGCCGGGTCACGATGATCGCGCTGCCCGCGGCGGCGGGGGCGGGCGCGCTCGCGGGCGGCGTCGCCGCGGGCATCGCGCTGCGCCGCCACTACCGGGCCTGAGGGCCGCGGGGGCGCGGGCGGGCCGTCTAGCCTGGGCCCGTGACCGTCGAGCTGACGCTTTTGTCCGGGGTCGCCTGCCGCGGCCGGGACGTCACGAGTCCCCGGCTGCGCGAGCTGCTCGCCCTGCTGGCCGCCGAGCCGCGCGCGGGGGTGTCCGTGGCGCGGCTGGTCGCGGGCCTGTGGCCGGACGAGCGTCCGGAGAACCCGGCGAAGGCGCTCCAGGTCGTCGTGTCGCGGGCCCGCTCGCAGCTCGGCGCGGACGTCGTCGCGAGCACCCCGGCGGGCTACCGGCTCGGCCTGCCCGAGGCGGCGGTGGACGCGTCGGCCGTGCTGCTCGCCGCGTCCGCGAGCGCCCGCGCGTCCCGCGACGGCGACCACAAGGCCGCGCTCGCGCACGCCGAGAACGGCCTCGCGCTCTGGGACGGTCCCCCTGAACCGGGCGAGGCGGACGATCCGCTGTCCGCGCTGCGCGCCGACCGGGCCTCCACCTACTGGACGCTGGCCCGCTCCCGCGCGCTCGCCCTCGCCCGGCTCGACCGGCGCGCGGAGGGCTTCGAGGCGCTCGTCGAGGCGGCCCGCGAGTACCCGAGGGACGAGGAGGTCCTCGCCGAGCTGCTGCGCTGCGAGGCGGCGACGGCGGGCCCGTCCGCCGCGCTCGCCCGCTTCGAGGACTACCGGCGCGCCCTGCGCGACGAGCTCGGCACCGATCCGGGCGCCGCGTTGCGGGGCGTCCAGCAGGAACTGCTGCGGGCCGAGGCCCCGGCGGTCCGGCGCGGGGTGGCGCACGAGCCCAACCCGCTGCTCGGCCGGGACGGCGACGTCGCCGCCGTGCTCGGCCTGCTGCGGACGTCGCGGGTGACGTCGGTCGTCGGCCCCGGCGGGCTCGGCAAGACGCGGCTGGCGAACGCCGTCGCGCGGGACGCCCCGCACCGCGCCGTGCACGTCGTCCCGCTGGCCGGGGTGTCGCGGGACGGGGACGTGTCGGCGGAGGTCGCGTCCGCGCTCGGCGTCGGCGGCCCGCCCCAGGCCGCGCGCGGGCGGCTCGCCGGACCGGCCGACCGCGCGGGCGGGATCGTGGAGGCGCTCGGGCCGGGGCCGGTGCTGCTCGTCCTGGACAACTGCGAGCACGTCGTCGACGGCGCCGCCGACCTCGTCGGCGCGCTCGTGTCGATGACCCGCGACCTGCGGGTGCTGACGACGAGCCGGGCGCCGCTCGGCCTGTCGTCGGAGTCGGTGTACCCGCTGCCCGCGCTGGACCTCGCGACGTCCGCCGAGCTGTTCCGGCAGCGCGCGCACGCGGCGCGTCCGGCCGCCGACGTCCCGGCGGACGCGGTGACCGAGCTGGTCCGCCGCCTGGACGGGCTGCCGCTCGCGATCGAGCTGGCGGCGGCGCGCGTCCGGGTCATGTCGGTGGCGGAGATCGCGCGCGGCCTGGACGACCGGTTCGCCCTCCTGCGCGGGAACGCGCGGGACGCGCCGTCCAGGCACCGCACCATGCGCGCCGTGGTCGAGTGGAGCTGGAACCTGCTCGGGCCGTCCGGACGCGCCGCCATGCGCGCGCTGTCGGTCTTCCCCGGCGGTTTCACGGCGGACGCCGCCCGCCACCTCCTCGGCGGCGACACCCTGGAGATCCTCGACGACCTCGTCGGCCAGTCGCTGCTGGAGACGGTGGAGGGCGAGGCGGGGACGCGGTTCCGCATGCTGGAGACCGTCCGGGAGTTCAGCGCCGCCCACCGCGACGCGGAGGGCGAGACGGAACGGGCCGTCGGCGGGTTCCTCGCCTGGGCGCGCGAATTCGGCGCGGCGCACCACGAGGCACTGTTCGGGTTGGAGCCGATCGCCCCGATGCGGCGCGTCCGGGCCGAGCAGGACAACCTCCTCCAGGCGCTCCGCGACGCGCTCGACCGCGACGACGCGGCGTCCGTCGCGGCGGTGACGGCGACGCTCGCCGGGATGTGGACGCTGGAGTCCGCCTACGGCCGGATGATCGTCCTGGCGTACGACACGGCCGGGACGCTGAGCCGCTTCCGCCCCGGCCCGGCCGACGTCGAGGCCACCCGGGCGGCGCTGGCGCTGAACGTCCTCACCACGTTCCTGCTGAAGGGCCCGTCGGTGACGCGGGCGCTCGTCGCGCTGCGCAGGCTGCCGCCGCCCGCGCCCGGCGGGCTGCCGAGCGCGGTGGCGGTCCTCGCCGCCTCGGCGCCGGAGATCCTCGCGGACGGCGAGACGGCCGTCCTGGACGGCCTGTGCGCGAGCGACGACCCGCTCCTCGCCGGGCTGGCGAACTGCGTCGCCGGGTACGTCCGGGAGCGCAACGGCGACGTGGCGGGCGCGGTCGCGGTGACCGAGGCGATGCTCGCGGCGGCGGAGACGTCGCAGAACCCGCTCCTGCTGCTGGTCGCCAACTCGCGGCTCGGCGAGCTGCTGATGCAGCTCGACCAGGGCGAACGGGCGGCGCACTACCTGCTCGTGTCGCTCGACCTGCTGAAGCGGTACGGCTGGCGGGACATGTTCGGGCTGCTCTGGGCGCTCGGCGCCGTCCACCTCCACCTCGGCGAGGTGGACGAGGCGGAGCGCTGGCTCGACCGGTCGCTCGTGTCCGGCCCGGACGAGACGTTCGGCACGGCCACGTTCAACCTCGGCGCCCGCGCCGAGGTCGCCTTCGCGCGCGGCGACGCCGAGACCGGGCTGCGGCTGTGGCGGGAGGCCGTCGAGCGGCTGGCCGAGGAGGAGAACCCCGTCGCGCCGCCCGTCGCCGACCCGTGGACGCTGGAGGCGCACAGCGTCACCGTCGTCGCCCACGCCAGGCACGGGCGGCTCGACCTCGTCGAGGACGTCGCGGCCGGGCTGCCCGCGATGCTCGCCGGGCTGCTCGCCGAGCCGCAGGCCCCGATGCCCGCGTCGTTCATGGACCTGCCGATCTGCGGCGGCCTGCTGCTGGCGCTCGCGCTCGCCGACCTCGCCCGCGCGGGCTGGACGTCCGAGGCCCCGCCGCGCGTCCGGACCCGCGCCGCGCGGGCGGTGGCGCTGGCGGAGCGGCTGCACTTCGTCCGGGTGTTCCAGCCGACGATGTCCCCGGCGGCGGCCCGCGCCGTCGCCGAGGACGCCGACGGCCCCGCGTACGCCGACGCGGTGTCGGAGTACGCGGGGCTGGGCCGCGCGGAGTTGCGGGACGCCGTCCGAAGACTCCTCACCTAGCGGGGCCCGTTCAGCGGGGCGCCTTCCGGTCGAACAGGACTTTCGAGCACGCGTAGCCGACCACGGCGAGACCGGCGCACCACACGAGCGAGACCACCGTGTCGTGCCCGTTCGGGTGGCCCGCGAGGAACCCGCGCAGCGCCTCGTTGATCGGCGTGAACGGCTGGTACTCGGCGAACCACCGAACCCCGGCGGGCATCGACTCCGGCGGGACGATCGCGCTTCCGACGAACGGCAGGAACTGGATGATCAGCGGGGAGTTGCTCGCGCCCTCCGGGTTCTTCGCGAGCAGGCCGAGCGTGACGGCGACCCAGGTCAGCGCGAACATGAGCAGCACCAGCAGGCCGGCCGCGGCGAGCCAGTCGAGCAGGGACGCGTGCGTCCGGTAGCCCATCGCGACGGCGACCGCGATGACCCCGGCCGTGCTCACCACCGTCTGGATCATGCTGCCGACGACGTGGCCGGTCAGCAGCGACGACCGCGCGATCGCCATCGTGCGGAACCGGTCGACGATCCCCTCGGTCATGTCCGTGCAGATGGCGATGGACGTCGACAGGCACCCGGACGCGATCGCCATCAGGATGATCCCCGGCGCGACGTAGGAGATGTAGTCGCCCTTCGCGCCGCCGCCGACGCCGTCGCCGAGCGCGTTGCCGAACACGCCGACGAACAGCAGCAGGATCAGGATCGGCATCATCATCCCCGCGATGGTCAGGGACGGGTAGCGCAGCGCGTGCCGCAGGTTGCGGCGCAGCATCGTGGCGGAGTCGGCGGTCGCCTGCGTGAACGCGGTCATTTCGAGGTCACCTTCTCGTTCTTGTCGGGACGTCCGGTCAGGGCGAGGAAGACGTCGTCCAGGTCGGGGGTGTGCACGGACATCTCCTCCACCTCGACGGCCGCGTCCTCCAGCCGTCCGAGCAGGGCCCGCAGCGACCGGACGCCGCCGTCGCTCGGCACCTGCAGCGCGAGCGCGTCGTCGTGCCGGGTGACGACGCCGAGCGTCCGGGCCGCCGCGTCGAGCGCCGCGAGGTCCGCGAACCGCAGCCGGACGTGCCCGCCCGGGACGAGCCGCTTCAGCTCCTCCGACGTGCCCTCCGCGACGAGGCGGCCGCCGTCCAGGACGGCGATCCGGTCGGCGAGCCGGTCCGCCTCCTCCAGGTACTGCGTGGTCAGGAAGATCGTCACGCCGCCCCGGGCGAGGCCCTGGATGATCTCCCACATGGTCCTGCGGCTGCGCGGGTCGAGGCCGGTGGTGGGCTCGTCGAGGAAGATGATCCGGGGGTCGCCGACCAGCGTCATCGCGAGGTCGAGCCGCCGCCGCATGCCGCCGGAGTAGGTGCTGACCTGCCTGCGGGCGGCGTCCACGAGGTCGAACCGCTCCAGCAGGTCGTCGGCGACCCGGCGGGCGGGCTCCTTCCCGAGGTGGTGCAGGTCCGCCATCATGATCAGGTTCTCGCGCCCGGTGAGCAGCCCGTCGACCGCCGAGTACTGCCCGGTCACCCCGATCGCCCGCCGCACCCCGTCGGCGTCCTTGACGAGATCGCGCCCGGCGATCCGCGCCTCCCCGCCGTCCGCGCGGAGCAACGTCGACAGAATCCGCACCGTCGTCGTCTTTCCAGCGCCATTGGGCCCGAGGAGCGCGAAAATCGTGCCGCGCGGAACGTCGAGGTCGATTCCGTCAAGGACGACCTTGTCCTTGAACGCCTTCCGCAGCCCTTTCGCGAAAATGGCCGTCTGCCGTGGTTCCGTGTCCATGCCCTGAACCCTGCGGGAGCGCGCCTTCACCCCGCTTTCACCCCGGTTTCAGGCCGCCTTCGGGACCCCTCCCGCGCCCCGCTCCCTACCCTCCCGCCCATGACCGTCCCCCGCACCGTGGCCGCAGCCCTGCTCACGACACTGCTGATGGCGGGTTGCTCGGACTCGGACGACTCCCCGGCCGTCCCGCGCGCCACCGCGCCGAAACCGTCACCCTCCAGCTCCCCGGCATCGGCGTTCTGCCTCGACCTGTCCACGTTCCAGGTCGGCCTGGTCGCCTACACCGCCGACGCGGGACGGGCAATGGAAGGCCAACGGCTGGACTTGAAGGAACTCCGCAGAAAGGCCGCCCTGATCCTCACCTGGGGCGAAGAAATGGAGTCGACCGCCCCACCGGACATCGCCGCCCACTTCCGCACCGTCCTGAAAGCGGTCAAGGAGTCGTCGGGCCACCTGAAGGAGGGCGCGCTGATCCGCGACGTCGTCGCCCCGCTCTACGGCAAGAAGAACAGACCGGCCTTCGACGCGGTGAACAAGTACGACTGCCAGGACTAGCGCCGCCCGGCTACGGCGGATGGGGGATGCCACCGGCACCGGCAGACCAGACGATGGACGCGCCGCACGTTCGCCACGCGACCACACGGGGAGACGCCGCCATGGTGTTCCAGGCCGACACCACCACCCAGCCCGTCCTCGACGCGATCAAAGCCCACAGCACCGCGCCCGACACGGTGCGCGCCATCGACGAGGCCACGGCCTTCACCGTCAGCTTCACCTACTCCGCCCTGCCGCCCGTGACCACCCTCGCCAACGTGCAGGGCTGGACCTTCGCCGGGCTCTACGGAAAGAAGTCGACCACGGAGCCGTTCGCGTTAATCGCCCAGACGCCCGACGTCGGCAGCCTCGCCGAATGGGCGGGCGCCCTCGAATCGGCGCAGGTCGAGGTCTGGCTCAACTCGGCGGAGATCGGCACGTCGAGCGCGAGGCTCATCGCCGCCGGTCTCCACGAATTCGAACTGCACGTCCTGCCCTTCTACCGGTTCCACATGGCCCTCAAGGAGCTCGGCCTCCACCAATCGGAAACCGCCGCGCTGACCAAGCAGGTCAAGGACGGAGACTTCTCCGCGACAACGCAGCACCAGTCGCCCGCGTTGCGCGCCAACCAGGTACTGGCCATGCTCAGCCTGGTCTCCAGCCTGGTGGCCGCACGAATGCGCCCGAGCAGCGGGAGCACCTCAGCGAGCAAGCGCAAGACGCCCGCCCCCGACATGGAGACCACCAGCCTCGAATACAACGTCCTGATCCGCACGCGCGAGGACGTCCTGGGCGACGACAACGAAAAACTGCCCCCCATCAAGAAGCACTACGACACCCACCTCGCCACACTGAACACCAAGTACGGCAAGGACGTGGTCAACTACGTAGTAGACCAATTCGAAATGGACTAACCCACCCCGGCAACCTCAACCCCCAAGCCGAACCCCAGCGCGATGCCGAGCGGCAGACTCTCCTGCTCGACACGATTCACGAGAGGAGAGCCTGCCGCGCGATCAGGCGCGCCGTGCCTTCACCACGCACGGGAAGGCGTGCCATTCGGGGTCGGCCGTCTCGGACATGGCCAGCCGGGCACCGGATTTTGGGCGAAGGCCCGCAACCCGAACAGGGCGCGGTCCACCAGGTCGCGTGGTTCGAGGGCGATTCCGCTCGCCCATTCGGTGGTGACTGTCATCGGTACCTCCAGCGCGTGCCCCGCGGGGAGCGGGACCACCGAGTCGTCCCGTCCCTCCTGCGGAAGGCAAGCCCGCCGGGGCGCCGCCCTCCTTCGGCACGGCGCTGACCCGGTGGCGCGAACATCGCGGGATGTCCAAGAAGAAGCTGGCCGCCGCGATGGGCTACGACCCGTCCTACGTCAGCCATGTCGAGGCCGGACGGCACTAGGCCAGTGAGGATTTCGCCCGCAAGGCCGAGGGCGTCCTGAGCGCGGGCGGCGCGCTGTGGCAGGCGTGGCGGGACGAGGGGGCCGCCGCCCGTGGTCCCGGCACCGGCCAAGTCGACGGACTGGTCGTGGAGGAGGATCACGCGCGGCTGCACCACGACGGGCGGATGTACCGGCCCGTCCAGCGCCGCAGGCTGTTCAACGGCGGCGCCGAGCCGGTCACCCGCTACCTGATGCGCATCAGCGTCGACCGCTATCCGGGCCAGCCCGAGCGGTCCAATGCCCTCTACCGGGCGTGACCGCTGACCTGGGGCGAGCTCGCGCTGGACGCGACCTGCGACGGCGAGCCCATGAACTGGACGTCCAAGCAGGACAGGGACTCGTTCAAGGAAGCCTGGCTCTGCCTGGAGAACGATCGCGGCCGCTTCCCGCTCTATCCCGGACAGCACACGGTTCTGGAGTACGGCTACCAGGTCGATCACGACCGCTGGGGTCCCTGATTCCAGCGGGCCGTGCGGCTGCCCACTCGGCGGTTATCGGTCGACCTGGTCTTCCCCGCCGAACTGAATCCGGTGGTGTGGGGCACTGAAACGTCCACCACCGCCGAGGCGGTCCCGCTGCGAACCCCGATCGCCCGCGCGGTCGACGGCGAGCGGGTGGTGTTCTCCTAGGCCACCCAGGATCCGCCGCCGCCCTCGTCCAGCCTCCTGACCCCGACGACGAACCGCTCGTGCTGCTCAACCCCCGCGTCGTCAGCTCGTCGTCCGAGACCGACGTGCAGTACGAGGGCTGCCTGAGCTTCTTCGGCGTACGCGGCCTGGTCCCACGCCCGCTGCGGCTGGAGATCGAACACACCCGGCTGGACGGCCGACAGGTGATCATCGCGCTCGACACCGGCCTCGCCCGCTTGGCCGCCCACGAGATCGACCATCTGTACGGACGCCTCTACACCGACCGCATGCCCGACGGCACAACCCCCATCCCCGTAGAGGAATACCGCAACACTGGAAAGCCGTGGACCTACCCCTGAGCCTCCCGGCCGCCGGACCGGTGACGCCGAGCGCGACGCCGTGGCGGCCGCACTGCACGGGCGGGCCCGGCCGCCGCCGGCCGCCTGCTCGCTCGCGTTCGGCATCTGCGCGTTCGTGGCCATGAACGTTCCTGGACTGGGGAAGTTCGTGTCGCCGGTGAACAGCTCGCACCCCTCGGGCGTCCCACACACGTCGCGCCCCCGCCAAAGGCTTCGGACGACAGGATCATCATGAACCCACCTGCCGGACCCCTGCCCCGGTCATCGGCGCTCGGCATCCTCCTGCTGTGCACCCTGTGCCTGCTGCTTGCCCTCACGGCCTGTGGGTCGTCCAAAGACGACATGATCGTGATAAGAGACCCGTCGACAGGGGAGACCTTGACCTACAAGGAGGTCAGAGAGTACGCCTCCCAAGGGGAAGGCGGCGTGGGCAACGAAAATTGCGCCGGAGCTGCCGGATACGGCGCTTCTATAGAGGGTGCGGAGTTCCCCGCCGGCCAAGCCGAGTTTGTGAAGGCGTGCGAGGAGGGCCTCAGAAACCGGAAGTCTTCCCCATGAGGCATTGACGCCCGCCCCATTAGGCGAGGACGGACGCGCTTCTTCCTCACGTTGCGGGTGAAGCGGGGTCAGTCCTCGATACAGGGACCGTCGCCGTCGGTGCCCATCATCCGGGTCTCGTCGGCCAGCGGAAGGGCGGCAAACCTCGCATTGAGCTCCTCGGAGAGGATCTCGGCGGCCCGCTCCGCGCCCAGTTCCGCGACCAGGCGCACCATTCGCCCAAGGGGAGTCTCGCTGATGGTTGCCTCCATAGCCCCAGGCCCTGGAACAGCCTCGTCAACTCCTCGGCGACGGGCTGAAATCCGCATCCTCCCACCATCACGGATAGTCGGCCATCAGCCCGTCCAACGATCCACTGGGCGTAGCCGCGGGCGAAGAGCTCCCGGTCGCTTGTCGAGCGCGGCATTACATCGACCCGTAGGCCGGTCGCGAGTTGTTCGGGCCGCTGGCCAAGAAGTGGCTGCGGCTACGCGGCCTTGCGGCGCGAGCGCCGTCCAGGGACCTCATGGCCTGCTCGTCAGGTATTCGAGGAGCAGCAGCGAGAGGCCGGCGGCGGCCAGGCCGAGGGGAGCGCGACCAGCCACGCGGCGGCGGTGAGGGTGCCGAACCCGGCGACGGAGAGGGAGAAGGTGCGCAGGCCCGCCTACGTGGGGGCCGCGCAGCGAAGCGGCCGAGGTGCGCCAACAGGGGTGCGCTGCCGCTTGGGTTTGGCGACGGCACGCTGCGCGCGGTGCGCGCCGGTCAGAGTGCTGAACATCGCCACGCCACGGATGATACATCGCGACACTTGCTGTCTCAATGTCACAGCATGGGCAGGCTCAAGACACGTTGATACGCAGGTGCAGCGTCTACGGCCAGCGGACGCGGGGCGGGCGCCCAGGTCGGCCTTGGCGACCATGTACCGGGCGGCGTCCATCCCGTCGTCCTGCTCCTTGACGAGCTCCTCCTTGACCGCGCCGCCGGGCTTGACGGCCCACACGTAGCCGCCGATCTCCTCGACCGTGCAGGCGGGCTTGGCCGCCTCGACGAGGGCGGGGTCGCGCTCGACCACCGAGTCGCGCAGGATCACCAGGCGGGGGCGGCCGTCGCCGGGGATCCTGAGCCGCGCCTGGAACGCCTGGATGCCCTCGGACACCCGCTTGTTCGCCGGGACGGTGGAGATCCCGAGGTGCTTGTCGAGCGTCGCGCGGCCTTCGGCGTCGATGGTCGCAGATCACCGCGCGGGGCCGCGGCTCGGTCCAGCGGCGGCGGCCGTGCGCGACGGCATCGCGCAACTCCTCGCCCTCGACCTGCTCGACGCCGGGGACGGGCTCCGTGACGAGGGTGAGGATCTGCCGAGCGTGGTCCTCGACGAGGCGGCCGGTGTGGAAGATCTCCCGGTACAGGTACAGGCGGCTGTCACCGTCCTGCGCCCAGCACTGCAGAACGAACGGGTGCACGAACCCGAAGTCGACCGTCCACCACCGGGGTCTAGTCGTCGGGGATGGGGAACCGGTCGACGAGGTGGACGGCGTCGTCGATCCCGTCGTAGATGATCCCTTCGGCGGCCGCCCAGATTCAAGTCGCGGAGGCGGAGGCGGCGCACGCCGGTGAGCGCGCCGAGCTTGGCGAGGTAGGCGGCGCCCTCGACGGTCGGGTGCCGTCGGCGTTCATGTACCGGGGGTTGTCGACGTGCCGGGAGACGAGCCGCCACATCGCGCCGGACGCCGTGCGCTGGTTCAGCCAGTGCGTCCGGTAGGCGGGGGTTGCACGCGGCGATGACCTGCTGCCAGGGCAGCACACCGTTACGGAGCCGCGTGGTGATCGCTTCGAGGTCGTCGACGGTCAGGTCTGTCGCCTCATCGCAGAAGGCGAGGTCGTACTCCGACGACATGATCTTCGTCGGCTGGTCCATCCCGCCGACCACGATCCGCGACCCGTTGCGGTACTTGTACGAGGCGGGCTCGCGCTGGCTCCCGCCGTACCAGCGCACGACGCCCTTGGCCAGCGCGGCGGCTGCGACCTTCTCGTCGAACGTCCGCAGTGTCGTCGAGCTGAGCGAGACCGCCATCTTCCGCACGATCAGCGACTTGATGCCGGGGTGCTTCAGCGCGGCGAGGTGGAGCCGGTACAGCGCGGCGAGGGACTTGCCCGTCTCGGCCGGGCCGTCGAGCAGCACCTCGTCTTCGCGGGCGGCGAACAGCTCGCGCGCAGCGCCGCGCGGCTCGTACCGGACGACCGTCGTCCCGCTCACGGCGTACCACGCCCAAGCACCGCCGCAGGCAAGTTCCGCTGCCAGAGGAAACCATCTGTACTGGAGAACCGGACCTTTAGAATAGATCCCAAGATCTCAAGAAGATTGGAAGTTTTGCAATGGAAAGACTGAAGATCCACAACCTGGGCTTTGAGACCGAGCACAACGGACGCAAGGTCACTCGGCGTCGACTCCAGGTCACCCTGAACTTTGATCTGACCGGCCGCGGCACGATCAGCGAACAGCGATTGGAACTGTTCGCCAAGAATTTGATCTTGACGGCCGAGACGAGCGCGAAGGTGGCCGAACTCGGGAATCCGCCAGTAGAGGGTCGCATCGAATGGGTTTACGGCCCCGGCTACGTCGTGGAGATCAGCCAGGGCGAGCACGACTGACATTGATCCAACCATGAGGCCCGGCCGGGGAGAGAGTTCCTGGCCGGGCCTCACAGGTCCTCCGCCGACACTCCGAGGACCTCGTCTTGCAGCTTGGCGCCCACATCAACCTTCTGCGCCGCGTCCAGGCCGAGTAGCCGGGCGCGCCGCTCCTGAGCACCGCGTCCCCGCGCGCCGTCCGGCTCGGTCGGCCGATCGTCCATGGCGGCCTCCTGCTGATCTCCAGTGTGCCGTCCCGGCGCGGGCTGGCGCCGGGGCAGCGGCGGTTGCATTCCGCCGTCCTTCACGTCCGCGCCGTCGCGAACGGGCCCTAGCCGCGGCTTGACGAAGGCCGCGCGGATGATCGCCTGCTGCTCCGGGCTGAGCGGCGGGGCCTGCTCGACCAGGCGGCGGTACTCCAGCGCGGCGGGCGGGAACTGCGTCCGGTGGCGGGGCTTGGTCATTACTCTCCCCCGTCGCTCTGGCCGGACTTGCACCTTCGGGCCTTCACGGACAGGTAGGCCATGCAGGCGTAGTGGGCGGTGCGCGCGTTCTCCGCGGCCGTCGCGCGGGTCGCCTCGTCCATCTCACCGTCCGGGGTCGACTCTCTTCACCCAGTAGGAGAGCCGTGCGGGGGAGGCGTCGGTGCCGGGCTTGGTCCGGGCCGCGCGGTCCTTCGTCTTCGCCCAGGACGCGTGCACGGCTCGTCCGCGTCGGAAAGCAAAACGTCCTCAAGCTGCCGAAGGGCGGGAGGACGCAAACGGCGCAGCTGTTCCCCGGCGTCGCGCGGACCGTCCAGGCGCACATGGAGGCGCACTCACCGGTGACCGCCACGTTGCCGTGGATGAACGAGGACGCGACCCTCGCCGATGAGCCGGTCACGCTCGACCTGCTGTTCGTGTGGCGCGGCGAACTGCTCGTCCCCCCGCTGCCGGAGGGCACCGAACCCGGCGGCACCGCGGACGGCAGTCGAGCGCGGAGGGGCAGAACCTTCAGACGTCCACTTACAACGCGCTCGCCTGGAAGCCTGCGCTCGCGCGAGCCGGAGTCATCTCACCGCTCACGAAGAACGCGCGGGGCGTGCTGGCGTACGCGGAGTCTCGCGAGGACGGCATGCACGCGCTACGGCACTGGTTCGCGACGGTGCTCGGCGAGACGGCGACGCAATACCTGGAGGACCTCGCCGACGAGCTCGCGCCGCGCGGCTGGCGGTTCATGCGGTTCTACCGGCGGGACGAATTCCCGGTGCCCGTCCCCTTGCTGTGGGTCTACGCGAGAGCGACGAAGGACATCGGAATGGTCGTCAACGTCCTCGCCGTCCCCGGCGGCGGGTGGGCTTACCACGAAGCCACCTGGGGACGGCACGGCTACCTGTGCTCCTGCGGGGACGCCCAGGCCGCCGCGGCGCAGATCGACCGCGCTCTCAAGCATCGGCTTTTCCCGTCGACCTTCTGAGGTCAGTCGCGGGCGCGGGACTCGATTCCGAACGTCAATTCGGCGTTCTGCTCGTCCAGGTTCCACCGGCCTTCGCCGTACGCCTGGTTGCTGATCCAGAACACCATGGTGCGCTGGTCGGGGAACCGGGCGAACTCGCCGAACGACCAGTCGTTCCCGCCGTCGTGCTCGACGAGCCACCGGGCACCGGCGTGGACGACGCCCCAGCCGTAGCCGTAATACGCCTTGAGGCCGTCGCGTTCTCCGACGTAGACATGCGGCTTGAACATCCTGCGTTTGGCGTCGTCCGAAAGCACTGCGGTGCCTTCCAGGGCGCGATGCCAGCGGAACATGTCGCGCGGTGTCGACAGCACGCCGCCATTGCCACGCAGATACCAATGGGGCCCGTCAGAGGCCCACGGGTGCTCGTTCGGACGCCCCTGTGAACGCCCGCGCTCGTCGTACTCGACCGCGATGTCGTCGCGCTTCCAGTGCGGCAGGACGTAGCCGGTCTGCGTCATCCCGGCGGGCGCGAACAGGTTGGCAAACAGATAGCGCTCGTAGCCGACGCCCGAGACCTTCTCCACGATCGCCGCCAGGACGCTGTATCCCAGGTTGGAATAATGGAATTCCGCGCCCGGCGCCGACTGGAGCTTCGACCGCAGCGCCACCTTCAGCATTCCGTCGCGGGAGATCGGCTCGTAGTCGTCGCCGCCCTGCTCGTCGTCCAGCCCGGACGTATGTGTCAGCAGGTGGTGCAGCGTGATTCCCCGCTTGTCGGCGGGGACGGGCCCGAGGTATTCGGAGATCGGGTCGGTGACCCGCAACATGCCCTGCGTCTCCAGTTTCATGATGGCGGCGGCGGTGAACTGCTTGGTCATCGACATGATGTCGTAGACGGTGTCGCACCGCGCCGGGATTCGCCGCTCGCGGTCCGCGAAGCCGAAGCCCCGGCAGTGCACGAGCCTGCCGTCATGGGCGGCGGCGACCGTCCCGCCAGGGCCGGTCGGGATCTTCGTCCGCAGAAATTCCTGAATGGACGCGTCCACGGGTTCAGCCGGACGTTCGTGCGCCTGAAGCGCCGCCTTCTTGTGCTCGCCGGACCCGCTGAACGCCCCCGCCACCGCGAGCAGAACGGCGACCATTCCGATTCCCCACACATAATGGCTCCGCCTCATCCCCGGAACGCTACGGAGACGATCCGCGGACGTCGTCCCTCCAGCAGGTGAATCGCGCGCCCCTCGCGCCGGGGACGCCGCTCACTCGTCCGGGCGGGCCACGACCGCGTCGGCGGGCAGGTCGTCGAGCGGAGACAGGTCGCCGTCCAAAATGTCGGCGCGGATGCGCACTTCCCGCAGGGCCGGGAGTTCACGGAGCGGCCGGAGCGAGACGATATCCCCCGTGTACGCCAACGTGATCGTCTCAAGCCCTTTTATTCCGGTGAGCACGGAAAGGTCGAGGCGCGTCCGCACCTTCGGCCGGTAGCCCGGCATGAGGCGCAGCATCCGGAATCCGGAAGGGCACATTGTGGTCGTCCATCATGGCGCTGGCGGGCTTTCAGCCGATCTCAACGTCACGCCGCCTTGGCGGCCGGTACCGGCTTCGACGGAGCGGAGCGGGCGTCCCATGCGCAGCGGTTGCCGTCTGCCGGTCCCCGTCACCAGTTCCTCCACGCCAGCGGGCGGCCTCGACGGCCGGGAGCGGACGCCGGCGGTGCGCCCCGCGGGGTCAGGGCGCACGCCGACCTCGGACGTCCACGACGATGCGTCCGGCATTGCGGATGATCAAGACCTGGAACGGTCGCCGGGCGCGTCCGGAACGCGGAACCGCAGGCCACCGGCAAGATCAAGTCCGTTGCCGGACACCATGGCAACCAATCGACCGGGAAAGGCGTCCGCGCGCCCGCAATTTAAATGCCTAGGCTTCGAACAAATATGCGAGCCCAAAATGACGGAATCGGTCAGGTTCGACGTTGTCGCGGGCGCGGTCAAATGTGATGATCATGGCGACCTGGATCGCGACATTTCCTGGATGGACTTGATGCGCCCGGCACGCCGAATCGCACCGAAACGACACCGACACCTCCGTCCCGGCGCGGCCGTCCTGGCCGCCGCGCTCGCCGGGGCCCTGCTCCCCGCCGCCCCGGCGGCGGCCGACACCGCGCCGCCGCCCGGACAGCCCGCGACCATCACCGCCGACCCGCTGCCGACCTGGCAGACCGACGGCGTGGTCTGGTCGATCGCCGTCGTCGGCGGCACCGCCTACGTCGGCGGGAACTTCGACCACATCCGCCCGCCCGGGGCCGCGCCCGGCGACGCGCGGGAGCAGGCGCGGCACAACCTCGCCGCCTTCGACGTCGCGACCGGCGAGCCGCTGCCGTGGGCGCCGAACGTCGAGGGCACCCCGTTCACCAGCACGACCCCGCAGCACGACTGCGACGACCTCGGCGGCGGCCGCTGGCTCTGCGACGCGGTCTGGGAGCTCAGGCCCGCGCCGGACGGCTCCCGGCTCTACGTCGGCGGCGACTTCACCAAGATCGACGGCCTGCGGCGCGGGAAGATCGCCTCTTTCGACCTGCCGAGCGGCGCGCTGAACGGCTTCCAGCACGAGGTCAACAGCCGGGTGCAGGCCCTCACCGTCAGCTCGGCGACCGTCTACGCGGGCGGCTTCTTCACCAGCGTGGACGGCACGCCCCGCCAGCGCCTCGCCGCCTTCGCCGCCGCGGGCGGCGCGCTGACCGCGTGGGCGCCCACCGCCGACCGCGGCGTGCACGCCATGATCCTCTCGCCGGACGGCAGCCGCGTCGTCATCGGCGGCGACTTCAACCGGATCAACGGGAATCCGCCGCACGGGCTCGGGGCCGTCCTCGCCTCCACCGGGGCGAGCGTCCCGTGGGCGACGGGCGTCGACTACATCTCCGACACGCGCCGCTCCTGGGTGACCGACCTGGTCACGGACGGCGATGCGATCTACGCGTCGGCGAACGGCGAGAGCACCTTCGACGGACGGCTCGCCCTCAACCCCGACGACGGCACGACCCGCTGGATCGACAACTGCCAGGGCGCGACGCAGGCCGTCACCGTCCTCGACGGACTCCTCTACAGCGGCTCGCACGCCCACAACTGCGCCACCCAGCCGAACGGGTTCCCCGAACTCACGCCCGGCCTGCCCTACCAGCGGCTCCTCGCCGAGCCGACCCACCCGGCGGCGGAGTACGACACCCCGCCGATCCTGTACTGGTTCCCCAACACCAACGGCGGCCCGACCACCGAGAGCCAGGGCCCGCGCGCGCTGGACAACGACGGCCGCTACCTGTGGGTCGGCGGCGACTTCACCACCGTCAACGGGGCGCCGCAGCAGGGGCTGACCCGGTTCGGCTCCCTCGCCGTCACCCGCGACGCCGACCCGGCCGAGCTCATCCGCAAACCCGTCGCCGTCAAGCCCGACGGGACGACCGGTCAGCTCACCGTCACCTGGACGGAGACCTGGGACCGCGACAACCAGAAGCTCGTCTACGAACTGATCCGCGACGACAACACCGTCATCGACACCCTGGAATCAACGTCCGTCTTCTGGGATTTGAAGACCCACACCTTCACCGACACCGGTCTGGCGCCGGGCAGCACGCACACCTATTCCGTGCGGGCGATCGACCCGTTCAACAACCGCGTGCGCTCGTCCAGGAGCGTCCCCGTCCAGGCGGGCTGACGTCACGCCGGGACGGACGAGGGGCCGCGGGCCAGGATCGCGGCCAGCAGGAGGACGAGCAGGAGCGCGATCACGACCAGGCTTCCCACCACCCCCACGGTGGGCGCCGCGAAGGTCGTGAGCAGGGCGAGGACGGCCGTCCCGGCGATCAGTTCGGGACGGACCGCCCGCCGCCCCAGCGGCGCGTGCAGGACGGCGAGCATCACGAGCACCACGGCGAGCGGCGTCGCGACCGCCGCGACCACGGTCCGCTCGCCCGCCTCGCCCTGCGGCCCCGCCGACACGACCGCGACCTCCAGGCCCGCGCCGAGCGCGGCCAGCGCGGCGAAGACGACGTAATGGCCGTAGCCCCAGACGAACGACCAGTCGCGGTGCTCGGCGAGCAGTTCGCCCGCGGGCTCGGAGAAGTAGATCCACCAGAGCGTGAACAGGATGGCGAGGCCCGACAACGCGATGGTGACGAGTTCGCCGCTCAGGCCGTGCTCGACCGCGTCCTGGACGGCGTTCGTCGCGGCCAGCACGCTCTCCCCCAGCAGGATGATCGTGAACAGGCCGTACCGCTCGGCGATGTGGTGCGGGTGCCAGGTCGTCATGCCGGGCCGCTCCGCGATCAGCGGGACGGACACGTCCATCAGCGCCAGCACGAAGAACAGCCACGTCGGGCCGTCGCCGGGCAGCGCCAGCCGGGACACCCAGAACACCTGGACGATCGACACGCCGACCGCGTAGCGCAGCGCGGTGCGGCGGCCGTCCGGATGCTCGATCGCCGCGCGCAGCCACATGCCGACCAGGCCGACGCGCATCACGAGGTAGCCGATCGTGACCATGGCGAAGTCGCCGCCGAACGCGTCCGGCACCCCGGCCGCGAGGAGCAGCACGCCCGCCATCTGCACGAACGTCATGACCCTGTACAGGACGTCGTCGGTCTCGTAGGCGGACGCGAACCACGTGAAGTTCATCCACGCCCACCAGATCGCGAAGAACACCATGAGGAACGGCTGCACCCCGTCCGCGGCGTGCCCCTCCTCGACGGCGTGCGCGAGGCGTCCGGCCACCTGCGAGACGGCGGCGACGAACGTCAGGTCGAAGAGCAGTTCCAGGGGGCTGGAGACGCGGTGGGGCTCGTCGAGGTCGCGCGCGACCATCCGGCTGCGGAACGGCTGCATGCGTTCACCCTACGGACGCGGCGCACGCTCAGAGGAAGGCGGGGCCGCGGCGCAGGAGCGCCTCGTCCAGCAGGTGCTGGACGTTCTCCCGGACGTGGTCGGTGATGTCGAAGAGCGTCATCGGGTCGTCGGCGGTGTCGGCGTCGTACTCGTCCAGCGTCATCGGCTCGCCGAACTTGATCAGCCACTTGGACGGCAGCGGCACCAGCCCGGCCGGTCCGAGCAGCGGGAACGTCGGCGTGATCGGGAAGTACGGGAGCCCGAGCAGGCGGGCCAGCGGGGGCAGGTCGGCGATCTTCGGGTAGATCTCCTCCGCGCCGACGATCGCGCACGGCACGATCGGGACGCCCGCGCGCAGCGCGGTGCCGACGAACCCGCCGCGCCCGAACCGCTGGAGCCGGTACCGCTCGGCGAACGGCTTGCCGACGCCCTTGAAGCCCTCCGGGAACACGCCGACCAGCTCGCCCTTGGCGAGCAGGCGCGCGGCGTCGGCCCGGCACGCGAGCGTGTGCCCCGCCTTGCGGGCCAGGTGCCCGAGCAGCGGGATCTGGTAGACGAGGTCGGCGCCCAGCAGCCGGACCTGCCGGTCGGCGTGGTCGTGCAGCGCGACCGACAGCATCAGCGCGTCGATCGGGATGGTGCCGGAGTGGTTCGCGACGAGGAGCGCGCCGCCGTCCGGGACGTTGTCCACCCCGTCGAGGTCGACGCGGAACCAGTGCTCGTAGAGGGCGCGGGCGAGCGGCAGCAGGACGGTCGAGTTGAACTCGGGGTCGAAGCCGAACTCGTCCACGCTGTACTCGCCGGACAGCCGGCGGCGCAGGAAGGCCAGGCCGGACGCGATGCCGCGTTCCAACGACCCTCGCCCGGCCGCCGGGTCGGACGTGTCGTCCTGCCCACCACCGTCGCCGTCGCGGACGGAGGCCAGCCGGATGACCCGCGCACCCGCCTCCGCGTCCTCCGGACCGTCCGGGTCGTGCTCGTGGCGGGCGTTCATCATCGTCGTCGCCTTCCGTCAGCCGCGTCCGAGCAGCGTGGTCAGCGGGCCGTGGCCGAACCCCTGGGCCGCGGCGAAGTCGGCGAACGCGGCCTCGGAGCTGTACTTCGGACGCCAGGACAGCTCGTCCTCCAGCGCCGCGACGTCGATGACGCGGCCGTAGGTCAGCCAGCGCAGCAGCTCTGGCGAGAAGCCGGTCAGGCCCGCGAAGCGCCGTCCCATGTCGCCGAGCACCGACAGGGACGGTGCCGGGACCGGCAGGTACGGCCGCCCCGCGCGGCGCAGCGCCTGCGACAGCAGCAGGACGCCCTCGCCAGCGACGTTGAAGCAGCCGGGATGGTCTTCGACGGTCATCCGGCGCAGCACCTCGACGCCGTCGTCCGCGTGGACGAACTGGAGCCGCGGGTCGAAGCCGAGCACGGTCGGCACGACCGGCAGGTGCAGGTAGCGGGTCAGCGGCGAGTCGACGCCGGGGCCGAGGAAGTTCGCGAACCGCAGCACGGACACCGTGAGGTCGGAGCGGCGCCGCGTCAGCCCGCGGACGTAGCCCTCCACCTCGACCGCGTCCTTCGCGTACCCGGACTTCGGCGGCTCGACGGGCTCGTCCCACTCGCCGAAGACGGCAGGGTCCATCGGGGACGACCCGTACACGGCGGCCGAGGAGCGCACGACCAGCTTGCGCATGTCGGGCGAGCGCTGGCACGCGGCGAGGAGCTGCATCGTCCCGATGACGTTGAGCTCCTTCGCCTTCGCCCGCGACGCGGACGAGGACGTGACGAGGTTGAGGTGCACCACCGTGTCCACCCCGGCGGACTCGATGATCTTCGCGATGCCGGGGGTGCGGATGTCGACGCGGACGAACTCGGTGCGGCCTAGCGGCGCGTCCGGCGGGACGGTGTCGACGCCAATGACGCGCTCGATCCCCGGGTCCGCCTGGAGGGTGTTCGCGACCCGCGCCCCCAGGAAACGGGAGACGCCCGTGACGAGGGCGACACGGGCCGCGGCGGCGGGCATGGAGGTCATCGTGCGCCCCACCCCCCTGAGCGAATGGCCGGCGTGGTTACTTCTTGTTCCGGCGCTGGATGCGCGTCTTCTTCAGAAGCTTGCGGTGCTTCTTCTTGGCCATCCTCTTGCGACGCTTCTTGATGACAGAGCCCACGGGACCTCGCTCGGCGTATCGGGTGATGTGCAGGAGGCGGGCGTGCCGCAGGCGAGCTTCACTCGATACGCGCACACGGTCCGCCGCCCAAGGGTACCGCTGTGCCGGACGAGTGCACGCCTCGGCCCCATCGCACGCCTTGCCCCGATCACGCGTTTCGGTCCCGTCGCGCGCCTCGCGTGCCCGAATCCACCGCGCGCGTCCCCGTTCAGGCGGACGCGTACGGACCGACGCGTACCGGCGGCCATGTACGGGCGCCGGCACCGCGTGTCGCGCGGTGCCGGGCACCGTTCCGCGCGGGCCGAGGCCCCCCGCCCCTTTCGGGGGGCGCGCCTCGCCCGCCCGGTGTCCGGACCGTCGTCGCGGTCCTCGTCCCTGTTCCCCAGCTTCGAGACGATCACGGGGATCGTCCCGACGCCCCCTGCGCGGCCGGGTATGGAGTTCGCGGCGGGGCCCTGGCTCATGCCCCGCCCCTACCCGTTATCCGGCTTCGATGTACGCGTCGCGCAGGTAGTCGTGTACGGCCTGCTCGGGAACCCGGAACGAACGTCCCACGCGGATCGCGGGAAGCTCGCCCGAGTGGACGAGACGGTAGACGGTCATCTTGGACACCCGCATCACCGCCGCCACTTCGGCGACGGTCAGGAACCTGACCTCGCTCAGAGGTCGCTCGCCTGAGGTCATCGGACGCCCTCTTCCACACGTGCCGCGCACCGGCCCTTCGGGTGACTTTGATCACGCACGTGTACTTCTCCAGCGTAAATCGCGTATCGGCTGTCGCAAGAGGGGAGTTCCGCACATTTCCGTATCCGGACCTGACCCGAAGGACACAGTCCTGAATCCACACGGAGGGTGGACCTGACGGCACAATGTGTGGTCCGACGAACGGTTGTCAACCGATACCCCGCGCTGACCTGCGGTTCCGGTGTCACCGGCAGCACCGCGCGATCCCATGCGTCCCGTAACCCGCGTACTGTCACACGGAGTGACAGGAACGGGCCGCCGAGCCGTCCCGCCGCACGCGCGGCGGCCCTGCTCAGCCGTCCTGGCGCAGGCCCGCGCGAGCGAGGATGTACGCGGTCAGCGGCGCGTAGTGGTGCGGAGCCACGCCGTCGTCGAGCGGGACGGCGACGTCGATCTTGCCCTCGGCGGCCCCCGCGAACAGCGCGGGATCGTTACAGTCAGCGAACCCGACGGTGTCGATGCCCGCCTGACCGGCCGCTCCGGCCCAGCCGTGATCGGCGATGGCCAGATCCGGCCAAAAATCAGGTTTAGCTTCCGAAGATCCCGTGGAAGCGCTATCGCTCAGCGCGCGGAGCATGGCCTCCATCGGCTGCGGGTCGTGCGTATGGTGCGTCCGGCCGTGCGTGTCCTCCAGCATCGCGACGCCCGGCTCGGCGTAGACGACGCGGCGCAGGTCGGTGCCGCCGTAGCCGGTTTCGATCTCGTACGTCCAGCCGGCGGCCGGGGTCAGCAGGCGGCAGCCCGCGGCGGCGAGCGCCCGCGCGACGTCCTGGTACAGCGGCGACAGCGTCGCGGGGTGGCCGGTCGCGAGGACGACGCTCTCCCGGCGGCGGGCGGCGAGGCCGATGCGGTCGCCCATCGCCTCCAGCGTGTCGATCGTGATGTCGGGGTCGATGGTGTCGTCGCCGTAGAGGTGCGCGGGGTCGGGGTCGACGCCGCAGCGCTCGACCATCATCTCCAGGACGGTCCGCTCCGTCCACGACGGCTTCAGTTCCAGGCCGAACTGGTAGTAGGGGTGGCCGTCGGCCATCCGCCGGTAGTGCAGCAGGTTGTTCTGGCGCGGCGTCGCCACGTCGCCCGCGATCATCGTGCGGACGAGGTGGGCGCGCAGTTCGTCCCGGGTGGGGGGCTCGGTCACGGGGGTCTCACTCGTCCGTCATCGGGTCTAGGCCGTGCTCGGGGAACACCGCGCGGCGGGTCGCGAGGATCGCCTGGTCGACGGGGCTCGACGGGTCGTAGCCGCCGCCCCACCTCGTGAAGGCGACCACGTCGGTGCCGTCGGTCATGCGGCGCGGGGCCACCTCGCCGGTGCGCCGCTGAACGAACTCGCGCCACCCGCCCGGCGTCTCGGTCGCGGGCGGGACGGGCCCGCCCGCCGCCTCGGCGAGCAGGTGCGTCCACACCCTGGGGACGACCTGGACCAGCTCGTACCCGCCGCCGCCCGTGACGACCCAGCGGCCGTTCGCGGTCTCGTGCGCGAGCGCGTGCAGGAGGGCGTAGGCGGTGCGCTGGCCGTCCACGCTGAGGGTGAGGTGGGCGAGCGGGTCGAGGGCGTGGCCGTCCGCGCCGTGCTGGGTGAGCAGGACGTCCGGCCGGAACCGGCGCAGCAGCGGCGGGACGATCGCGTCGAACGCCCGCAGCCACGGCCGGTCGCCCGTGCCCGGCGGGAGCGAGATGTTGACCGAAGTGCCTTCCGCGCCCGTCTCGTCCGGGAAACCGGTGCCCGGGAACAGGGTGCGGGGAGACTCGTGGAGGCTGATCGTCAGGACGCGGGGGTCGTCGTAGAACGCGGCTTGGACGCCGTCGCCGTGGTGGACGTCGATGTCCACGTACGCGACGCGTTCGGCGCCGTTCTCCAGCAGCCACGCGATCGCGATGGCCGGGTCGTTGTAGACGCAGAACCCGCTGGCGCCGCCGCTGAGCGCGTGGTGCAGGCCGCCGGACACGTTGGCGGCGTGCTCGGCGCGGCCCGTCCAGACCGCCTCGGCGGCGGCCGTCGACGCGCCCGCGACCAGCGCGGACGCCTCGTGCATGCCGGGGAACACGGGGTTGTCGGGGGTGCCGAGCCCGTGCCGCGGGTCGGGCTCGCCGGTCGCGCCCGCGTGCTTGACGGCCGCGATGTAGGGCTCCTCATGGACGAGCCGCAGCAGCTTGTCGCCCGCCGCCTCGAACCCCGAGACCCGCACGTTCGGACGGTCGAGCACGCCCAGCTCCCGGGCCAGCGCCATCGTGAGCTCGACGCGCACCGGGTTCATCGGATGCCCGGCGCCGAAGTCGTAGGCGATGAGCCGGTCGTCCCAGAAGACCTCCAGCCCGCAGCTCTCCGGACGGGACTCCGGGTCGGACGCGTGACTCATGCCCTCACGGTATCGCGGCCGTCCTGTGACCTGGCCCACCCGCATGGGCGCCGCGGCTTGCGAGCGCCGCGGTCCCGTGATGTGGAACACGTTCTGGATTTGGGCATATCTCTGGCACGACGTTAACGACATATGGGGTTGCCGATGGAGCCGTCCGCATCGAGCGAGCCGTCCGCGTTGATCGAGCCGGGCCCGGTCAGCGGGCCGAGCGTGCGCAGCCGCGCGATCGGGGGTGTGCTCCGGCTGGGCGTCCGGCCGTTCGTCCACCGGCTGCCGGGCGGCGCGGGCGGCGTGCGCGCCGCGCGGTCGACGGTCGCCGCCGCGTCGCTGCTGGTCAGGCACCCCGCGCGGGTGCGCGTGCTGCGCCTGAGCGATCCGCAGTTGGAGTGCGGCGGACGTCCGGTGACCGGGGAGTGGGTCGTCGCCCGCGACGCGGGCCCGGCCGTCGGGGCGGTCCTCTACCTGCACGGCGGCGGCTACGTGGCCTTCTCGCCGCGCACGCACCGTCCGATCACGGCGCGGCTCGCGCTGGACACGGGGCTGCCGGTGCTCGTCCCGCGCTACCGGCTGGCGCCCGAGCACCCGTTCCCCGCGCCGCTGGACGACGCCGTCGCCGCCTACCGGTGGCTGCTCGCGCGGGGCGTCCCGGCGGCCGGGATCGTGCTCGCGGGCGACTCGGCGGGCGGGCACCTCGCCGCCGCGCTGACCGGCGAGATCGTCCGGCTCGGGCTGCCCGCCCCGGCCGGGCTCGTGCTGTTCTCGCCGTGGGTCGACCTGACCTGCGAGCTGTCCCTGCGGGCGCAGCGGCTCGCCCGCGACCCCTACATCAGCGCGGCCACGGCGCACCGCGTCGCCCGCCTGGTGGTCGGCCCGGCCGGGTTCGAGGACCCGCGCATCGCCCTGCTGACCTGCGCCTGGACGGACGTGCCGCCCGTCCTCATCCAGGTCGGCGGCGACGAGGTCCTGCGCCCGGAGGCGGAGGCGTTCGCCGCCGCCCTCCGGCACGCCGGGACCGACTGCGACCTCCAGGTCTGGGACGGCCAGATGCACGTCTTCCAGATCCTGAACCGCGTCCTGCCGGAGGCGGCCGCGGCGATGCGGGCGGCGGCGGGGTTCGTCCGGACGGTCACCGCGGCCTCCGTCCGGCGGGAGGCCGCCTGACGGTCAGACCCGGCCCGCGGGCTCGCGTTCGGCGACGTCCGCGCGGTCCCGTCCCGGCCGTCCCGCGAGGGCGAACCCGGCGAGCGCGGCCAGGGCCGCGACGCCCTCCCCGGCGAGGC
>NZ_BCQP01000018.1 GCF_001552135.1 Actinomadura chibensis NBRC 106107
GGTCGGCGCGCGGGAGCGGGCGCCGCCGCGGCGCCCGGATGCCTGCGGCCGGGTCGGCGGCACGGCTGGAGGATGCCGCCGGCCCGGCCGGTGGGGGACGCCGGCGCCGCGGGGGCATGCGGCGCCGGGGTCCGGAGATGGTCGTTGGCACGGGTCCCGCCGCCGGGGAGGCGCACCGGTCCCGTACGGCCGAGGACCCGAGGTGTGCCGCCGCGCGTGCGCGCCGCGGCACCCGTCCGGGTACGGTGCCTGCCGCGGGGAACCACGCCGCGGACGCCCTCGGCCGTACGGACCGGGCCCTGCGGGAAGGCGCGCGGCGTGACACGCGCGCCCGGACGCCGAGTGCCGCGCGGGACGGGCCATGTCGCGAAATACCGCATGTCGACCCCTCCCGCCGCTGGACCTGGGACTTTGCCGCCCCGATGATCTTTCGTTCACCCATTGTCACGATCTCGTTGCGGTAGGTACCCGCGCGTCATGCGCGCGTAAACCGAGACCGGCGCAAAGAATCGCCCCCGAGGGCCGGTCTTTGCCATCGCATTGCCTGGCCGCTCCGAACCGCCGAGACGGGCAGATTTCGCGATTTCCGGGGAAGAGGCACCGTGTGCGACCCGATCGGGTCGGGACCATCGACGACGCTTTGGGGGAAGCAACGATGGGCTTCGTCAAGACGCGTGACGGCAACGAGATCCACTACAAGGACTGGGGCAGGGGGCAGCCCGTCCTGTTCATCCACGGCTGGCCGCTGAACGCGGACGCCTGGGAGGACCAGATGAACGCGGTCGCCGACGCCGGGTACCGGGCCATCGCCCACGACCGGCGCGGGCACGGGCGGTCCAGCCAGCCCTGGGACGGCTACGACTTCGACACCTTCGCCGACGACCTCAACGACCTGATCGACGCGCTCGGCCTGTGGGACGTCGTGCTCGTCGCCCACTCGATGGGCGGCGGCGAGTTGGCCCGCTACATCGGCCACCACGGGACGAACCGCGTCTCCAAGGCCGTCCTGCTGTCGGCGATCACGCCGCTGATGATGCGGACCCCCGACAATCCCGAGGGCGTGCCGCCGGAGGTGTTCGACGACATCAGGAACGGCATCCTGGCGGAGCGGTCCCAGTACTGGAGGGACGCCTCGGCCCCGTTCTTCGGCGCGAACCGTCCTGGGACGAAGGCGACCCAGGGCAACCGGGACGCGTTCTGGTTCATGGCCATGCAGGAGAGCGTCAAGGCGGGCGTGGCCTGCGTGACGGCCTTCGCCGAGACCGACTTCCACGAGGATCTGCGGGCGTTCGACGTCCCGACGCTGATCGTGCACGGCGACGACGACCAGATCGTGCCGATCGACGCCACCGGCCGCAAGGCCGCGCAGATCATCCCGAACGCGACGTTCAAGGTGTACGAGGGCGGTTCGCACGGCATCGCGCTCGTCCCCGGCGACAAGGAGCGCTTCAACGCCGACCTGCTGGAGTTCCTCGGGACCTGAGCGCTCTGCGCGGCCGCGCGCGGCTCGGCGGGCGGGACGGGCGACGGGGCCCGCCTCGCCCGCCTCGCCCCGCCCGCCCGGGTTCATGGCCGGGCCGTCAGCGGAAGTGGTTCTCCTTCAGCTCGACCACCCAGGCGCGGCGCTCGGCGATCTTCCCGTCCCGCATGACGAACACCTCGGCCATGGACATGCGCATCTCGCCGCCCTCGGCGCGCCGGGCCACGCCGTTGATCTCGGCCATGACGACGTCGTCCTGCTCGACCATCCGCACGACCTCCAGCTCGGGCGGGTCGATGAAGTGGGGCGCGCCGTCGATCGCCTTGTCGTAGGCCTCCTTGCCGGTCAGGTGGAAGCCGCCGAAGACCGTCCACTCGATGTCGTCGGTCAGGCAGGACAGGATCTGCGCGTGGTCGTTCTTCCGGAAGCCGTCGAGGTAGGCGTTGACGGTGTCGGTGTTCCGCGACATGGCCGCTCGTCCTCCAGGTGGGGTGCGGAGAAGTGCTTGCTAAGTGCAAGCGTCCAGCGTAGCAGGGGTCCGTTCCGCGCAGAGGTTGCCAGCGCCTGCTGCGGTGAGCTGTGGATTGCGAGGCAGGTCCGCTTGTTCGGACTTACTTTGCGATTTCGGTTCGCTGCGGGCTCTTGCCGCGCCGGACAGGTTCTGGTTCAGCGCGCAGGTGCGTGTCCTGGGGCGAGGACGGGCGGTGAGGTGTCGTCGGGTGGCGGTGGGAAGTCGGGGACGGTGAGTTCCACCTGGGCGTGGCAGTCGGGGTGGGCGCACTCGCAGGCGAAGGCGCGCATCGTGGTTTCAAGATCGGCGGCGCTCCACGGCCGGGCATGCAGGGCGCGGTAGCGCTCGACATCGGCGCGGTTGGCCTGGCGCAGCAGTGCACGGCGTTCGGCGGTGGTGCTCGCGGTGGGCCCGGCGGCCAGCATGTCGGCAAACAGCTTCTCCACCTCCGCGACCGTTTGCTCGATGCTGAGGTCATCGACGTTGAGCCGAGGGAGGTCCGACGCGTTCACTTCCCGGGCGACCAGCTCTCCCATCCGCAGGTAGAGCTCGGGCGCTCGGCGTGGATGATGGCGGAGGTCGAGACGCGCGCGCTGCACTCGCGGCGAGGGCATCAAGAACACCGCGCGGGCTCCTGGCGGCAGTATCCCGGGGGCGATCTGGGTGCCTTCGGCCACGATCAGCGGGCTGGTGGGCAGTCCCCGCAGGTCGTCGAGGGTCATCGGGCCGCGCTCGCGTTGCAGCGCCATCGCCAGCCGCTCCTCGGTCGGCAGGGCCCGGCGCTGTTGGCGGGTCATCGATTCCCATCGGAGCGCTGCCGGGACACCGGCGCGGGCGGCCCGTTCACGATGCTCCCAACTGTGGACGTCGGAGCGATACCACCGCAGGCCGTGACGCCGGGTCAGCCGCCGCGCGACGGCCGTCTTGCCGGCGCCGGGTGGGCCGCCGATCCACAACACGTGCGTCAGCGAGTTCACCCTCACCTCCCATCCCCAGCACAGCACATCGGTTTGCGGTGATGTCCAGCGTGCTCAGTCGGCGGGGTCCGGACGGGACGGGAGATGTGTGATCGCTGAGAGCGAACGTTGCTGCGGAAACAAATTGCTGCTCCGTTTTCTTGAGTGTGAGTGACTCAACCTGACGGGGTGGGTCCTCTAGACGGACTTGGAGCTGAGCATGAGCGAGACCCTGACGCTGCCGGTGCTGCCCCTGGACGACGGGGCCGTTCTGCCCGGCATGGTGGTTCCCCTCGACCTGTCGGAGAGCGAGGTCCGCGCGGCGATCGAGGCGGCGCGGGCGGCGGCGCAGGCGAAGGGGCCGGGCATCCGGTCGGCGAGCAAGCCGCGCGTCCTGCTCGTCCCCAGGCTGGACGGGCGGTACGCCGGTGTCGGCACCCTCGGCGTGGTCGAGCAGGAGGGGCGGCTGCCCGGCGGCGAGCCGGGCGCGGTCGTCCGCGGCGTGTCGCGGGTGCGGATCGGCACCGGGACGACCGGTCCCGGCGCGGCCCTGTGGGTCGAGGGCGCCGTGATCGACGCGCCGCCCGCGTCCGGCCGGGCGCAGGAGCTGGCGAAGGAGTACAAGGGCCTGGTCAGTGCGATCCTGCAGAAGCGAGGCGCCTGGCAGGTCGTGGACGTCGTCCAGCAGATCGACGACCCGTCCACCCTGGCGGACAACGCCGGGTACGCGCCGTACCTGTCCGACGAGCAGAAGATCGAGCTGCTGGAGACCCCCGACGTGGTCGAGCGGCTCACGCTGGTGATCGGCTGGGCGCGCGACCACCTCGCCGAGCTGGACGTGGCGGAGACGATCCGCAAGGACGTCCAGGAGGGCATGGAGAAGACGCAGCGCGAGTTCCTGCTGCGGCAGCAGCAGGAGGCCATCCGCAAGGAGCTGGCCGAGCTGAACGGCGACCCCGCCGACGAGGAGGACGACTACCGCGCCCGGATCGAGGCCGCGAACCTCCCCGAGAAGGTGCGCGAGGCGGCGCTGAAGGAGGTCGACAAGCTGGAGCGGTCGTCCGACGCCTCGCCGGAGGGCGGCTGGATCCGCACGTGGCTGGACACCGTCCTCGACATCCCCTGGAACGAGCGCACGGAGGACGCCTACGACATCGCGGGCGCCCGCGAGATCCTCGACGCCGACCACGCCGGGCTGGACGACGTCAAGGAGCGCATCGTCGAGTACCTGGCCGTGCGCAAGCGCCGCGAGGAGCGGGGCCTCGGCGTGGTGGGCGGACGCAGGAGCGGCGCCGTCCTCGCCCTGACCGGCCCTCCCGGCGTCGGCAAGACCTCGCTGGGCGAGTCCGTCGCGCGGGCCATGGGGCGCAAGTTCGTCCGGGTCGCGCTGGGCGGAGTGCGCGACGAGGCCGAGATCCGCGGGCACCGCCGCACGTACGTCGGCGCGCTTCCGGGACGGATCGTCCGCGCCATCCGCGAGGCGGGCTCGATGAACCCGGTCGTCCTGCTGGACGAGGTCGACAAGGTCGGCGCCGACTACCGCGGCGACCCGACCGCGGCGCTGCTGGAGGTCCTCGACCCCGAGCAGAACCACACCTTCCGCGACCACTACCTGGAGGTCGAGCTCGACCTGAGCGACGTGCTGTTCCTCGCCACCGCGAACGTCGTGGAGGCGATCCCCGGCCCGCTGCTCGACCGGATGGAGCTCGTGGAGCTGGACGGCTACACCGAGCACGAGAAGGTCACCATCGCCCGCGACCACCTGCTGCCCCGGCAGCTCGACAAGGCGGGCCTCGACGCGGCCGAGGTGGGGTTCGGCGACGACGCGCTGCGGCTGCTCGCGGCCGAGTACACCCGGGAGGCCGGCGTCCGGTCCCTGGACCGCTCGATCGCGCGGGTGCTGCGGAAGGTCGCCGCGAACGTGGCGCTGGGCAAGGCGTCGCTGCCGGTCTCGATCGGCGCGGACGACCTGAAGGGCTACCTCGGGCGCCCGAGGTTCACCCCCGAGGTCGAGCTGAGCCGGAACGAGCGGCGGACCGGCGTGCCGGGCGTCGCGACCGGGCTCGCGGTCACTGGCGCGGGCGGCGACGTCCTCTACATCGAGGCGTCGCTGGCCGACAAGGAGACCGGCGACACGGGCGTGACGCTGACGGGGCAGCTCGGCGACGTCATGAAGGAGTCGGCCCGGATCGCGCTCAGCTACCTGCGCTCGCGCGGCGCGGAGCTGGAGCTGCCGGTCGGCGACCTGAAGGACCGCGGCGTCCACGTCCACGTTCCGGCGGGCGCGATCCCGAAGGACGGCCCGAGCGCGGGCATCACGATGACGACGGCGCTGGCGTCGCTGCTGTCCGGTCGTCCCGTCCGCGCGGACGTGGCGATGACCGGCGAGGTGTCGCTGACCGGGCGGGTGCTGCCGATCGGCGGGCTGAAGCAGAAGCTGCTGGCCGCGTCCCGCCTCGGCATCACGACCGCGATCGTGCCGAAGCGCAACGAGCCGGACCTTGAGGACGTCCCGGACGAGGTGCTCGACAACCTGACGGTCTTCACCGTCAGCGACGTGCGCGAGGTGCTGGACCTCGCGCTGGAGCCCGCCACCACCGTCGTGGCGGCCTGACCCGCGGGGGACGCCCGCGCCGGGTTCGCGCCCGGCGCGGGCGTCCCGCTGTCAAAGGGGGATTCGGTCGTGCCGAATCCCGATGTCGCGCATGGGGGGCGCCGCGGCGGGGATCGAACGCCGGGTGTTGGCGGAAATGTGGCAGCGTGGGGTACCGGGCGAAAAGGCGGCCTGGTATGTGGTGGTACTGCGCGTGGTCGTGGTGGCGGTCGCGCTCGGATTTCTCGGCGTCTTCTTCTATTTCGCGTTCAGGCTGACTTTGACGCCCGTCCATGACCGGGGCCAGGCGGGCGGGAACACCGATCCGGGACGTTCCCTGCGGTTCTACCTGGACCGTCCTACCAAGGAGGCCGTTCTCCAGTTGGGCGGCAATCTCGTCCTGCTGGCGCCCCTGGGCGTGCTTCTCCCGGTGATCTGGAAGTCCCTTCGCGGGCCGGTGCGGCTGACCCTCGTCACCGGGGTCATGTCCCTGGCGATCGAGACGATCCAGGGCGCTTTCGTGGTCGGCCGGGCCTTCGACATCGACGACGTCATCCTCAACGTCGCGGGGGTGGTGGCCGCCTATGTCCTGTTCGGCCGTCGCCTTTCCCGGACTCTGCGTGGTGCTTGAGGGGTCACCGCGGGGACAGGTGGAAGACCCTCAACTGGCGTGTGGTGCGTTCCACGTAGCGGTCGTAGACGGGCCAGACGGCGGTGAGGCGGGGCCAGACGTCCGCGCGTTCGCCGTCGTCCAGCAGGCGGGCCGTGACGGGTGTCGTGCGGCCCTGGAAACTGACCTCCGCCTCGGGGTGCTTGAGGAGGTTGCCCGTCCAGGCGGGGTGGTTCTCGCGTCCGAAGTTGGAGCCGACGACGTACCAGCCGCCCTTGGGGCCGGTGTCCGGCAGGCAGGCCAGCGGTGTGCGGCGGGCCAGGCCGCTGACGGCTCCGGTCGTCGTCAGGACGAGGGACGGGACGAGAAGCTGCCCCAGGAGGAAGCGACCCCCGGTGAGCCTGTGCAGCGTCCTGTCGATCGGGGGGACGACCTTGGGGCCGACCTTGGCGAACCACGGGGCCCCGGAGATCCGCTGGAACAGCGGGCCGAACGCGCGCTGGACGAGGGTCGGCATCGGTTTCGCTCCGGGCGTGTTCGGGCGGCGGGGTGCTAGGGGCTGGCGGGGTGTGAGGCGGGGTGCGAGGCGTCCGGCGCGTCGCGGGTTCAGGTGGCCGCTGTCGGCCAGCCAGCGCACCGAGTCGGTGACCGTTTCCTCGACGGGACGCAGGGTCAGGCCGAGCGCGTCCAGGACGGGGCGGTCGTCGGTCGGCACCAGCGTCACCATGAACTCGGCGGCGTCGCGGGTGAGCGGGTAGTCGAAGGGGCGGACGCGCTTGGCCGCGTCCAGGGCCGAGCCGAGGCCGAGCATCAGACGGCTGGGGACGCGTATACGGCGGCACCTCACGCCGGTGAGGCGGTCGCAGAGGTCCGCGTACTGTGTCCATGTCAGGTAGTGGCCGCCGAGAACCCACCGGCTGGGTCCCTGCCTCGCCTCGACGGAACGTGCCAAGGCCTCACCCACGTCGCGGACGTCGACGACCGACACGCCGCCTCCGGGAAGGGGCCACACCTTGCCGAGCGCGGCGGCGAGCCCCTCCATCAGGGCGTCCAGTGAGGGCTGATGGGGCCCGCATATGCCGCCCGGGTACAGGATCGTGACCGGTGCGCCTTCGTCCTGGAGGCCGCGCACGTAGTGTTCGGCGGCCAGCTTGGAGCGTCCGTAGGCGGTGCGGGGATTCGCCAGGGCGCCCTGAGCGGTGATGACCCGGGCGGACGGCGGGACGAACACGGCGACGGTCGACACATGGACGACCGGGCTCAGCCCCTTGGCGACGGCGCCGCCGACCACGTTGCGCGTACCGCGCACGTTGATGTCGACGAGGTCGTCCGAGGCGGCGGTCACGCCGATCGCGGCGGCGGCGTGGATCGCGGCGTCGCAACCGTCCAGGGCCTCGGTGACGGTGTCCGCATCGAGCATGTCTCCTGGGACGAGTTCCACGTCCTCGGCGGCGACACCGATGGTCTGTAGCACTTTCGTCGTCTTGCCTGGGTCGCGGACAAGCGCGCGCGGGCGATGTCCCGCCGCCAGGAGGGCGCGGACGGTGTATGACCCGACGAATCCGGAGGCACCGGTGACGAAGACCCGCATGACGGACAAACCTAGCGCTTGGTCTGAATCAGCTGGCAGCCACCACGCTGCGCCTTTCAGGGTAACCGCCGGATTTTCGGACATCTTCCGGGCCGATAACGCCGCCTCCGCTCGTTGACGGGCCTGGAACGCTCCAGCACACTCGGGGGCTCACCTGACCGCCGGACCGGGAGGGGATCGATGAGGATCGGACTGGCCGGCGCGGGGCGCATCGGTGCGCGCCACGCCGCCGCCCTGTGCGCACTGCCCGAGGTGGACGCCCTGGTCATCGCGGACGCCGACGCCGTCCGCGCGCGCGACCTCGCCGCCCGCCTGCCCCCCGAGTCGCGCGCCGCCGTGCCGGACGCCGTCGAGGACCTGTTCGCCGCCGGGCTCGACGGGCTCGTCGTCGCGGCCGCCACGGACGCGCACGCGGACCTCGTCGCGCGCGCGATGGCCGCCCGGGTGCCGGTGTTCTGCGAGAAGCCGCTCGCCCCGGGCCTTGATGGAACGTTCCAAATCGTGACCGCGTCCGCCGCCGCCGGGGTGCCGGTGCAGGTGGGGTTCCAGCGCCGCTTCGACGCCGGGAACGCGGCCGCGCGCGAGGCCGTGGCGTCGGGGCGGCTCGGCTGGCTGCACACCGTCCGGTCGTGCAGCTTCGACCCCGCGCCGCCGCCCGCCGGGTACGTCCCGACGTCCGGCGGGCTGTTCCGCGACTGCGTCATCCACGACCTGGACCTGATCCGGTTCGTGACCGGGCGCGAGGTCGTCCGGGTGACGGCCGCCGGAGCCAACCGCGGGGACGACTTCTTCCGCGAGTGCGGCGACGTCGACACCGGCTCGGCCCTGCTCGTCCTGGACGACGGGACGCTCGGGGTCGTCTCAGCCACCCGCTACAACGCCGCCGGGTACGACTCGCGCCTCGAACTGTTCGGGTCCAAGGACAGCGTCGTAGCGGGCCAGGACGCGCGTACGCCAGTGACCGCCCTGCCGGAGCGAGACAACGGGGCGAGGGACGTCTACAGCGGTTTCATGGAGCGGTTCGCCGACGCATACGACGCGGAACTCCGTGCCTTCTTGGATGTGATCGCTGGGCGGCGGGGCAACCCATGTCCACCCGAAGAGGCACTTGAGGCGTTCTATCTCGCTGAGGCGTGCGAACTGTCGCTCAGGGAGGGACGGGTCGTCGCCACCGAGGAGGTGCGCCGATGAGGGCCGCGGGTTTCCTCCCCTGAGCGACCGGCCGAGCCTCGGCGGGCCGCGCCGCGCCGCGGGGGGCGCGCCGCAGGGACGGGCCGGGCCGCGGGGTTATCCACATTCTCGCGGACCCCTTGGAGGCGCGCCCGGCGGTGGGGCATCGTGTGGGACGTCCCGGTCGCGGAGGCGTCGGCGTCCGGCTGGGCGGCCGTCCGCGGGCGGCCGCCGCTCCCTGCCGGAACGCCGTGCCTGCCGCCGCCTTCTGTGATCAACTCCTCTGACCGATCACTCGGGGAGAAACGGAGAGCAGCCGATGAGAGGCGTTTTCGCGGGTGGAGCGTCCAGGGTCCTCGCGGTCCTGGCCGTCGCGGGGCTCCTGGCGCTGGCCGCCTGCAGCAGCGAGGGCGGCAAGAAGGCGGAGAAGGGCATCGAGGGCGCCGGGCCCCGGCTGAAGATCGCCATGGTCACCCACTCCGGCCCCGGCGACACCTTCTGGGACATCATCCAGAAGGGTGCGCGGGCCGCCGCCGCCAAGGACAACACCGAGTTCCTCTACTCCGCCGACCCGGACGGCGGCAAGCAGGCGCAGCTCGTCCAGGCCGCGATCGACAAGAAGGTCGACGGCATCATCGTCACCCTCGCCAAGCCCGACGCGATGAAGGACGCGCTGGCCCGCGCCGCCGCCGCGAAGATCCCGGTCGTGTCGATCAACTCCGGGGCGGGGGAGTCGGCGAAGCTCGGCGCGGTCGCGCACTTCGGGCAGGACGAGGCGATCGCCGGTGAGGCGGCCGGCGCCGAGATGGCGCGGATCGGCGCGAAGAAGGCGCTGTGCGTCATCCACGAGCAGGGCAACGTCGGCCTCGAAGACCGGTGCGCCGGGGCGAAGAAGACGTTCGGAGGCGACATGCAGAACCTGTTCGTGCCGGGCACGAACATGCCGGAGGTCAAGTCGTCCATCACGGCTAAGCTGCAGGCCGACAAGAGCATCGACGGCATCCTGACGCTGGGCGCGCCGTTCGCCGCGACGGCCGTCGACTCGGTCAAGGAGACCGGCGCCAAGGCCAAGATCGGCACGTTCGACATGAACAGGGACCTGATCGCCTCGATCAAGTCGGGCGACATCCAGTTCGCCGTCGACCAGCAGCCCTACCTGCAGGGGTACGAGGCCGTCGACCAGCTCTGGCTGCTGAAGAACAACGGCAACGTCCTCGGCGGCGGGCGCCCGGTGCTGACCGGCCCGGCCATCGTCACGAAGGCGAACGCCGCCGCGCTGGAGGCGTTCGCCACCCGGGGGACCCGATGACCCACGCGGTGGCGGAGCCGCCCGCGACCCGGCCCCCCGGCTCCGACGAGCGCTTGGCCAGGCGGTCGCCGCTGCGGCGGCTGCTCGGCCGCCCCGAACTCGGTGCGCTGCTCGGCGCGATCGCGCTGTTCGCGTTCTTCTCGCTCGTCGCGGACTCGTTCCTGCAGGCCGACTCGTTCTCGACCGTGCTGTACGCCGGCTCCACGTTCGGGATCATGGCGGTCGGGGTGTCGCTGCTGATGATCGGCGGCGAGTTCGACCTGTCCGCCGGGGTGATGGTGACGTCCGCGGCGCTGATCGCCGCGCTCACCGCCTACCAGCTCACGCTGAACGTGTGGGCGGGCGTCGTGATCTCCCTCGTCCTGACGCTGGCGCTCGGCCTGGTGAACGGCCTGCTGTACGTCCGGACGCGGCTGCCGAGCTTCATCATCACGCTCGCCACGTTCTTCATGCTGGCGGGCCTGAACCTCGGCGTGACGAAGGCGCTGACCGGCAACGTCGCGAGCGACTCCGTCCGCGACATGGACGGCTTCGACAGCGCCCGCGCCGTGTTCGCCTCCGACGTCGACATCCTCGGCGTCAACGTCAAGGTCACGGTGTTCTGGTGGCTGCTGTTCGTCGCGGTCGCGACCTGGATCCTGCTGCGCGCCCGCGTCGGCAACTGGATCTTCGCGGCGGGCGGCGCGGCCGCCAGCGCCCGCGCCGTCGGCGTCCCGGTCGACCGCGTCAAGATCGGCCTGTTCATGGGCGTCGCGTTCTGCGCCTGGTTCTCCGGGATGCACCTGGTGTTCGCGTTCGCGACCGTCCAGTCGGGGGAGGGCGTCGGCAACGAGTTCCTCTACATCATCTGCGCCGTCATCGGCGGCTGCCTGTTGACCGGCGGCTACGGGTCGGCGATCGGCGCCGCGATCGGCGCGTTCATCTTCGGCATGACGAACAAGGGCATCGTCTACGCCGAATGGAACCCCGACTGGTTCCGCTTCTTCCTCGGCGCGATGCTCCTCATCGCCACCGTGGTGAACCTGATCGTGCGGCGCAGAGTGGAGCGGTCGTCATGACGGAGAAGACGTCCGGGGCGGCGGCGCCCCTCCTCAGGCTGACCGGCGTCGGCAAGAACTACGGCAACGTCATCGCGCTGCGGGACGTCAGCATGGAGGCGTCCGAGGGCGAGGTCACCTGCGTGCTAGGCGACAACGGCGCGGGCAAGTCGACGCTCATCAAGGTCGTCGCCGGGCTGCACCGCCACGACACCGGCACCTACGAGGTCCAGGGCGAAGAGGTCGCGTTCGGGTCGCCCCGGGACGCGCTCGACCGCGGCATCGCCACCGTCTACCAGGACCTCGCCGTCGTCCCGCTGATGCCGGTGTGGCGCAACTTCTTCCTCGGCTCGGAGAAGCGCAAGCGCCTCGGCGCCATGGACGTCGAGTTCATGCGCGAGACCACCCACCGCGAAATGGCCGCGATGGGCATCGACCTGCGCGACGTCAACCAGCCCATCGGCACCCTCTCCGGCGGCGAACGGCAGTGCGTGGCGATCGCCCGCGCCGTCTACTTCGGCGCCAGGGCCCTCGTCCTGGACGAGCCCACAGCCGCTCTGGGCGTCAAACAGGCCGGGGTGGTGCTCCGCTATGTCGTCCAGGCCCGCGAACGCGGCCTCGCGGTCATCTTCATCACGCACAACCCGCACCACGCCTACCCGGTCGGCGACCGCTTCCTGATCCTCAACCGCGGACAGAGCATCGGCTACCACGCCAAGGCCGCCATCACCCGCGACGAACTGACCGCCCTCATGGCAGGAGGCAGCGAACTGGAAGAACTCGCACACGAACTGGACACCACCGCCGCAGGCACAGCAGCCGCAAAAGAACTAAGAAAGGAGCCCCGCAACCTCGAATAAGCCGAACCCCATTTCCCACCCAAACCCCCAAACCAACCCGCCACCACCTTTGCGGGGTCACCCTCCAACCCGCCCGAACGCCAACACCCGCCCACGCCCCGTCCCCACCACAAGCCGCCAACCACCCCGCCACCCAGTAAACGCAGCGCCGGACGATTGCCCCCCAGCCGTCACGCCCAACCGAGGCCCCCGCCCATCGTGCCGGGCCGTCGTGCCGGGCACCTTGCCGTGGGGTGCCGTGCTGGGACGCTGTGTTGGGGCACCGCGTTGAGGCACTGCGTGGGGCTCACGTAAGGCTCGCATGGGGGCTCGCGTAGGGCTCACGTGGGGCCGCCAGCCGGGCTGTGGCGTAGGGGCATCGGGACGAGCATCGCGTCCGGGCCGTCCGCACCGGGGCA
>NZ_BCQP01000019.1 GCF_001552135.1 Actinomadura chibensis NBRC 106107
CCGTGCGTGGGCAACCTGCGTGGGCAACCTGCGTGGGCACCGTGCATGGGCACCGTGCATGGGCACCGTGCATGGGCACCGTGCGTGGGCACCGTGCAGGGCGTGTGCTGCGCCGTGGGCAGGGCATCGCGACGAGTCTCGCGTCCGGGCCGTTGCCTCGAATGGCGCGGGGCCGTCGCTCGACGCTTGGCGCCGGGCCTCGGACCGGCCGTCGGTCTGGCCGCTGGCCGTCGGACTGGGCGTCGGATCGGCCGTCGTTCTGGGCGTCGGACTCGGGCGTCGGATCGGACGTCGGACTGGGCGTTATGGGGGAGCGGGGGCGGGCGGGGTGGGCGGGGTGCTGGCTGTTTCGGTTGGGCTGTCGGGCTTGATGGGTGTGGCTCGCGTTTTGTGGGGCGTCGTGGTGAGGGTCAGGTCCACTTGGCGTACTGCAGGATGCGGGGCAGGTTCGGCGTGTTCCAGATGTCCACGATGAGGATCTTGGAGACGGGGAGGTACCAGATGCGTTCGGTGTAGGTGAACCGTGTCCTGCGGGTGGGCCCGTACCCGTCGCGGTCCTCGCGCGTGTAGCAGGGGACGACCCATTCGCGGTACTCGGCCTTCTTGGACCCGACGTCCGCGAGGCGGTTCACCGTCAGCCGGGCGCCGTGCTGGACGTCAACCGCACGCAGATCATCGTGCCCGGGGCAGCTCATGCCCTCGTCCTGGCTGAACATCGAGGCATAGGTGTCGGACGTCGAGTACTTGCTCGCGACGTAGGCGCCACTGTCATTGAGGAAGGAGCGTCCTAGAACATGGAGACCGGGGCACCACGCCTGGCCGGGATAGAGCGACGCCCTGATCGGCTCGCCCTTGGAGCACGTGCTCCAGGTCCTCACGTAGAAGCTGTCGCTCGGCAGCTTTTCCGATTCCCCATTCAGCGTCGTTTGGCTGTACGGGATCCCATAGGTCTTCCAGAACGCCGGGGTCTTGAGCGTGATCTCGCCGATCCGCAGCGGGACGCCCGGCGGGGGCTGATCGGCCCGCGCGGCGGCGGGCGGCCGTTCCTCCTTGGTCGCCTCGTAGACGCCGATCCCGCCCGCGGTCGCGCCGACGACGGCCGTGCCCGCGACCGCGACGGCGGCCTTGGTGCCGACCGCGGCGAGGATCCCCGACGATCCGGCGGCCGCGCCCGCCCCCGCTCCCGCACCGGCGGCCGGGGCCAGCCCGGCGGCGAGCGGGAACAGCGCGGCGAGGGCCACGGCCGTCCCGGCGAGGGCGCGCACGCCACGCGCCTCCCAGTCCGGCCCGTAGGCGGTCCGGGCGAGTTCGTCCAGTTCGGCGACGAACGCCGCCGCGCTCGCCGGGCGGTCCGCCGGGTCTTTCGCCATGCCCCGCGCCACGAGCGGCCGCAGCGGCTCGGGCGCGTCCTCCGCCGGGACGTCCCGCGAAAGATGCCCCGCCATGATCGTCGCGCGGTCCCCGGACCCGTACGGGCGGCGTCCCGTCAGCGCCTCGAAGAACACGCAGGTGGCGGCGTAGACGTCGGCGGCGGGCGTGGCCGGTTCGCCGCGCCACTGCTCGGGCGCCATGTAGAGCGGCGTGCCCCCGCCCGGCGCGGCGCCCTCGGGCGCGGCGATCCCGAAGTCGATGAGCTTGCTCCGCCCGTCCGCCGGGACGATCACGTTCGCGGGTTTGTAGTCGCGGTGCACGACTCCGACCGCGTGGGCGGCGGCGAGACCGAGCAGCGACCCTCTGAGCACGGCCAGCGCCGCCTCCGGCTCCAACCGCCCGTAACGGCCGAGGATCTCCTTGAACGAGACGCCGTCCACGGCCTCCATCACGATGGCGAGGTCGTCCTCGTGCTCGACGAGCCGGAAGAGCCGCGCCACATGCGGGTCGTCCACCTGCCCGAGCATCCGCGCCTCGTGGCGGAACCGCGCCCGCGCGTCCGGGTCGGCGTCCGCGGGCAGGTACTTGATCGCGACCGGGGTGCCGCTCCCGGCGTGCCGCGCGAGCACGACCCGCCCCTGGCCGCCGCGCCCCAACTCGCGGATCTCCTCGAACCCCGACACCCGCCATTCCGCCACGGGCCCGCTCCTCAGGCTAGGTCTGGAATTTCCCCCATTCTGACGCCGCCCCGGCGCGGCGGGTTGGCCCCGCGACCACAGTCCCTCCGGACCAGACGGCGGCTCCGTGCCCCCGGCCCACTCCACGCCCGTGCCTCACGTCAGGAATCGCGGCCACTCGATGCGGAGTTGGTCGACGTCGCAGCCGTTCTGCCCGCGCCGAGCGACACCGCGCCGGTCGATGTCACCGCGGAACGCACTTCGGATGACGCCACGCTGACCAACGTCGCGGTGGGTGATGTTGAGGCGATTGACGGTGCGCCGCGACTACTCCGGTTCATGCGCTGTGACGGGGGACGTGCTTGGCGAGCGGGCGATCTGGTCGGCCAGCTTGCGGACGCGGGGCCCGTGGTCGTCGTAGCCGACGACGACCGGGGGCTCGTTGTAGGGCATCGTGTCGGACGAGCGGCGCAGTTTCACATACTGTCCGCAGGCGTCGATCGCGTACGGCTCCATGTCGTCCTGGAGCGCGCCGATCACCGTGATGCCGTGCGTCTCGCCGATCTTGCGGAACAGCGCCACGGCCTCCTTGCGGTGCTCCTTGCCGAGGTTCCGGCCGAGCTCGTCGAGGACGAGGCAGAGGCGTCCGCCGCCGGAGCTCGCGAGCGCCGCCGCGCACACCAGCTTGACTGCCTTCTCGTCCATGAGCGCGGTGTTGGCGCGCCGGTTGTACGGGACGTAGCGCTGCCCTTCCGAGCGCCGCCATTTCGGCGTGACCCGCCAGCGCCATTCCTGCTCCGGGTCGCCCGGCTGCTCGGGTGTGGGGAATTCCAGCGTCGCGCCATAGCCGCCGTACGCGACGTCGAGTTTCTCGAACTCGTCCGACACCCTCTGGAGGCGGGCCCGGATCGCGGCCGTCAGCGCGGTGCGGTGCGCTTCCGCCGCGCCCGCCGCCTCCGCCGCGCCCTTCTGCGCCTTCTCCAGGTCGGCGCGGCGCGCCGACAACTGCACTTCGATTTGGCGGCGCTGGTGCTTCTCGTAGTCGTCCTGCTGACGCAGATACGCTTCCAGGGATTTCGCCAGGCGCGGGAACGTCGCCTGCTCCCGGTCGGTGCGCCGCCCTTCGCCCTCGGCGCGTTCGCGCAGGAGAAAACGCGTCTCCTCGGGCATGTCCTCGTCGGACGGCCCGTCCGGGAAGACGCGGCGGAGCGCCTCCGAAAGGTGCTTCTCGGCGGTGTGCCACCATTCGGCGGGCGTCCAGGTGGCCTCGTCCTCGTCCAGTGCGGACAGCCATTCGGCCGCGCCCTCCCGGGTGCCGCCCCACTCCTTCTCCAAGGCGTCCAGGCCGAGCACGGCGCGCTTGTCTGCCAACTCGGACGACGCCCGCCGGACCTTGTCCCGCTCCCGTTCGTGCGCCTCCCGGCGGCCCCGGAGCCGGTCGATCTCCAGCGCCCGCGTGTCGGCCTTCGCCTGCAGCCGCCGCAGCGTCTGCTCCGCCGCGCCGAGCCGCGGGCCCAGCCGGGACTCGCCCGCGGCCAGCTCCTCCAGGCGTTCGCGCAGCTCCGTCATCGTTTCGCGGACGGCGTCCAGTTCGTCGGCCGCGCCCGCGCCCGCGAGCCGCCGCCCGGCGAGGGCCACGTCGGCGGCGGCGTCGGACGTGGCCCGCCGCGCCCGCTCCAGGGCCTCCCGCGCGGTCTCGAGCGCGGCGTGCGCCGCCCGGACACGCGCCACCCGCCCCGTGACCGGCTCCGCGAAACCGCCCACGACGACGACTCCGGCACCGCCTTCCGCCGTGTCGCCGGAGTGGACGGGGTCGCCCGCTAGAGCACCGAAGAACCGTCCAAGCGGCGGCTCACAACGCACACCTTCCGGCAAACCCGCACCCCCGGCCAGGCCCCTGCCTTCGGCCAGGCCCCTGCCTTCGGCCAGGCCCCTGCCTTCGGCCAGGCCCCTGCCCTGGGCCAGGGCGGTGCCTTCGGCCAGGGCGGTGCCTTCGGCTGGGCCTCCGCCCTCGGACAGGCGCTTGCTCTCGGACAGGCGCTTGCTCTCGGACGGGGCGGTGCTCGCGGGTTGGGCGGTGCTGGCGGGTGGGGCGGTGCCGTCGGGTGGGGCGGTGCCGTCGGGCTGGGTCGCGCTGTTGGGCGCGGCGCTGCCGTCGGGTTGCGTGGCGCTGTGGGATTGGGCCGTGCTGTTGGACTTCACCGTGCCGCTGGGTGGGGGGCCGCCACCGTGCTGGGTGGGGGTGGTGGCGTCCGCGGGGACGATCATGGAGCCGGGCATGTTCTTGAGGGCGGTGACGGCGGCGTCGAGGTCGTCCGCGCTGACGACGACGGCCTCCCGGTATGGCCACAGCGCGGCCTCCCAGCGTTCCCGGACGTCGTCCGCCAGCTCCACCGCGTCCAGCAGGCCGACCGCGGCGATCCCCTCGGCGGCGAGCGCGCGGATCTGCGCGGGGGCGCTGCCCTCGCCCGCCTCCGCCTCGGCGAGGGACCGCTCGGCGCGGGCGACCGCGCCCTTCGCCATGCCCAGTTCCTGCTGCGCCTCGTCCCGCCGCGCCTCCGCGGCGGCCAGTTCAGCGCGGGCGGCGGCGCCGTCGCGGCCGTCCGCTTCGCGCCGCCGCTCCTCCAGCGCGGACACCTGGCGGCGCAGCTCGTCCAGCCGGTCGCGGGCGACGGCCTTGTCCGCGGCGAGCTTGGCCGCCTGGCCCTTCAGCTCGGCGAGGGCCGCCCCGGCCTCCTGCAACTGCGCGTCGAGGGCCCCGCCGGTGAGCTGCTCGATCTCGCGTTCGGCGGCCTTCGCGGCGGCGGCCAGCTCCTCGCCCTCCGCGCGCAGCCGCTCCTGCTCGGCGGCGTGCGCGGCGTCGGCGGCGGACGCGTCCGCGAGCAGCCGCGCCTGCCGTGTCCGCCAGTGCCGCAGCGCCGCCGCGACCTCGTCACGGGCCCGGTCGCGGCGGTCGAACGTCTTCAGCAGGGACGCGGCGTCGCGCTCCCAGTCGGCGAGCCGCTCGGCGGCCTCCGCCGCCTTGGCGCGCTCGCGGTGCTCCTCGGCCCGGGACTTGCGCTCGGCCTCGAGCTCGCGGTCGAGCCCGGTCAGCGCGGCGATGGCGCTGAAGATCCGCTCGGGGCTGATCTCGTTCAGCGGCTGCGACAGCAGGTTGGTCGCGACCTTCGACCTCACCGACGTGGACAGGAACGACACGCACCGGACCTGCCCCCCGTACAGGACGCGGGACAGGTCCTTGGCGACCAGGTCGCGGCGCCCGGCGCTTCGCGGCAGACCGGCCCACAGCCGGTCCGCAAGCGAGACCCGCTCGGCCTCGGACGGCGCCGCCGCGAGGTGGACGCCGTCCCGCCAGCGGATCTCCAGGTGCGGCGCGTCCACGTTCACGCGCAGCCAGACGGTGACGGCGGTCTCCCCGTCGTCCTCCGCCGGGTCGGGGTGGTCGAAGACACCGACGATGTAGCCGTGGTCCGCGCTCGCCCACTGGCTGTCGCCCTGCGCGGCGAGTTCCGCGTTGAACAGCAGCTCCGCCACCGCGCGCGCTCCGGACGCGAACCGCCACTGCTCGTCCCCGAGCAGCGCCGTGATGGCGGCTATGAAGGACGACTTGCCCGCGCCGTTGGAGTCCTTCGGGCCCTGCCCGGCGACCACGATCAGCGTCCCCGGGACGGTCGGGACTGGGTGCGTGGACAGCCGCGAGATGTTCACCGCCTGCACCGCGACCAGCGTCCGGTCGCCCACCACGTTCTCCGCGTCGCCGCGCGCCGGGACCGGCACCAGTGGTTCGAGGACGGCCGTCATGCGTTCTCCCCCTGCTCGCGTTCCCGGCCCCTGCGGCGCGCCCGGATCGCCGCGGCGAGCGGCGAGTCCGGGCCCGCGGCCAGGATCAGCTCTTCTTGCAGCCGCCGCCGCGCGGCGCCGGTCAGCCGGTGGAACTGCGGGCCGGGGACGAAGCCGCCGGCGTCGTCCGCGCCCGCCTTGACCTGCGACACCAGTCCGGCGAGGCGGAGCCTGCGCAGCGCGGCGTCCAGCTCCCCGACGGGCAGCTGGGTGCGGCGGCGCAGCTCGTCCAGCGGGGTCGGATGTGGCGACAGCCAGGTGTCGTCGGAGAGCAGGCCCGCCGCCCGCGGGATCGCCACCGAGTGGATCAGGACGAGCGTCAGCACCGCCCGCTCCCGTACCGGCGGGACGCATTCTGGGTCTTTCGCCAGTTCAGCGGCGATGTCGTCCCGGTATCCGGAGGTCCAGCGCGTCTGCTCGTGGCGGACGAGCGTGCGGCCGCTGAGCGCGAGCATCTCCTCGACCGTCCGGCGGAGCGCGGGCTCCCGCAGCGCGGCGAACCGGACCTCGGGGACGGGCTCGGCCGCGTGCTCGACCGCCATGTACGCGGCGACCAGCTCGGCCCGGCGCCGTTCGTCGTACGACCGCAGCAGGCCCTCGAACAGGTCAGTCATCGCCGTCCTGCCTGGGCTTCTCCGCGGTGCCCGGCAGTTCGCCGGACGAGCTGGCCGCTGGTTCGGCGGGTGGGTTATCCACAGGTTCGGGTTTTTCGGCGGCGGGGTCGGACGGCGCGGGAGGGTCTGAGGGCAGGGGGAGATCGAGGTCGTTCGGAGGTGCCGATGACGCGCCGCTCGCTTCAACGGCAGGCCGTGGCCCGGCCTGCGGGTGCTTCGACTCCGAGTGCTCCGGCTCCGAGGGCTCGTGCTGCGGTGGCTCGGGTTGTGATGGCTCGGGCTGCGAAGGCCCGGTTTTCGAAGGCCCGGGTTCCGGGGACTCGGGCGTTGGGGGTTCCGGGGCCGGGGGTTCGGGCAGGCGGTGGAGGAGGTCGCGGAGGGAGGCGAGCGAGCCCTCCGCCCAGAGCGCGACCCGGGGGCCCGGGCGGACGCTCCCGGAGGTCTCGTCGAGGAGCAGCCAGCCGGTGTCCGCCAGGCGGCGCAGTTCGCCGGTGGCCCAGCGGCGGGTCAGGTCGGTGTCGCCGCGCGTCATGTTCGCGTACACGTCCAGGACGTCCGCGACCGTTGCGGCCGTGCCCGGCCAGGGCGCGTCGTCGAGGCGCCGCCAGCAGCAGCGGAGCGCGGCGGCGAGGACGCGGCGGGCCAGTCCCGCGCGGTCCAGCGGCATGGGCGCGGTGTCGTACTCCTCCAGGAGCGCGGGCGTGGCGCCGTCCGGCCAGACGGGGAGGAGCCAGACGCGGGCGCCGTCCGTCGCCGCGGCCGTGCCCGGCGGGACGGGAGCGGCCGCCGGGATCGACGGCGCGCCCAGCGCGCGGGCGCGTGCGCGGGCCAGCACGTGCGGGTCCACGGCCGGAGCGGTGGACGGAGCGGCGGGCGGAGCGACACGCGAGACGGCGCGCGGGGCGGGGTCAGCGGACGGGTCAGCGGACGGGGCGACATGCCGGGCGCCGGGCGGGACGGCGGCGGCGTCCCGTGGTGGGGGAACGGTCACGGGCCCGTCCTCTCGAACCAGCCGGGAGACACCCAGGTCGGGGTGCCTTCGGGCCGCACGGTCAGATCGTCCGACCAGATGAGCCGATAGGGGAGTTCGGGATGCAGGTGCACGGAAGACAGGTCGGCGAGGATGCGGCGCGCCGCGGGCCAGTCCTGGGCGAGGACGTCCTCGACGGCGACCCGGTCGCGGCCCCGCAGGACCTGCTCGGCGATGTCGCGGAGCCGGTCGGCCGCGGCCGTGTCGGAGCCCGTGTCGCCCGACAGGCCGGTGTCCGGGACCGCTGGGCGCGGCGGCGCGGGACGTGGGGGCGTCGCGCGCGGGCCGTCCTCCACGGCGGTCACCACCGCCGACGGCTCGTGCCACGGCGCGGCGGCGTCGAAGACGAACCCGTCCAGGACGGCGGCGAGGTCCTCGCGGGACGCGGTGCGCGCGAACGTCCGCCACGTCTCGGGCGGCAGGAGGGTGAGGTTTCGGGTGGTGCCCGCCGAGTCGGACAGGCGGGCGGCGGCGCGGCGGGACGCGTCGCCGTAGGCGTAGATGGCGGCGCGCAGGTCGGTGCACGTCCGGTCGAGCTGCGGCCACCGGCGCAGGATCGCGCCGTGCAGCCGCTCCGCGCGCACCAGGATCTCCTCGGTGCCCCACAGCTTCGGCGCCTGCTCGCGAAGCTCCTCGATCGTCCCGTTCGTCAGCGTGACCAGCTCGACGCTCCACAGCCGGAACGCGCGCGCCAGGCCGTCCGCGCCGTCGCGCGCCTGCTCCGGCGTCATCCGCGGGTCGGCGACGTTGAGCTGCTCCAGGGCGAGCAGGCGGTGCATCTCGCTCTGGCCGCCGTCCAGCATCATCCGCCGGACGAACATCAGCCCGACCACGCTCGTGAACGAGGCCCGGTAGCGGAGCTGGTTCGGCTTCGGGAACACCTCCCGGACGGCGCCGAGCCCCTTCAACACCCGCAGCCGGTTCTCGAACACTTCCGGCGGGTACCGGCGGCACACGTACCGCATCTGCTCGCGGCTCAGCCCGTCCTCGCCCGCGTCGGCGAACGCGGCGAGCAGCGTCTCGGCGACGTCCACGAGTTCCGGGTCGTCCACGACGGCGCCGCTGTCGCGGGCCAGCGCGGCGAACATCTGCCGGTAGACGCCCAGCACCGCCTCGCCGACCAGCACGTCGTCGAGGCTGGCGGCCGCGTTCTCGGAGGCGGTGGACACGGCGCACTACGGTACGGCCCGCGCGCCGCCAAGGTGGAATCGGCGGCCCCCTCCGTGGACAATCGAGAACGCGAAAGCGTGGCGGTGCACGGAGAGCGATGCCACACTCACGCCATGACGGATGTCCCGGCCGCGGGGCGCACCGGGCACGGAACGGCAGGGAACATGACCACGCCGAACACCCCCGTGAAGACGAACCTGCCCGCCGAGCCCAACGCCTTCGTCGGCCGCGAGCGCGACGTCGCCGACCTCGGCCGCCTGCTGGAGGGCATGCGCGCGGTGACGCTGTGCGGCGCGGGCGGCATCGGCAAGACCAGGCTCGCGCTGCACGTCGCGCACACCCTGCTCGAAGCGCATCCCGACGGCGTCTGGTTCGTGGAGCTGGCCGACGTCCGCCCGGACGGCGCGCCGGAGCCGGTCGCGCGCCGCGTCGCCGCGGTCCTCGACGTCGCCGAGGAGGACGGCCGCCCCCTCACCGAGACGCTCGCCGACGCCTTACGCGCCCCCGCCGCCCTGATCGTCCTCGACAACTGCGAGCACGTCGTCGAGGAGTGCGCCAAGCTCACCGGCATGCTGCTCGCCCGCTGCCCGCGGCTGCGGGTGCTCGCCACGAGCCGGGAGCCGCTGCGCATGGCGGGCGAGAACGTCTGGCGGGTCCCGCCGCTGGAGCCGGACGAGGCCGAGCGGCTGTTCATCGAGCGCGCGAGGGCCGCCCGCCCCGGCTTCGACGGGACGGACGCCGTCCACGAGGTCACCCGCGCCCTCGACGGGATGCCGCTCGCGCTGGAGCTCGCCGCCGCCCGCGTCCGCGTCCTGTCGGTGGAGCAGATCGCCCGCCGCCTCGCCGACCGGTTCCGGCTGCTCAGCGCCGGGGAGCGCACCGCCCCCGCCCGGCAGCGCACGCTGCGCGCCGCGATCGACTGGAGCCACGGCCTGCTCGACGAGCCCGAACGCACCCTCCTGCGCCGCCTCTCCGTCTTCGCGGGCTGGACGCTGGAGCAGGCCGAGCTCGTCTGCGCCGACGCCGCGCTGCCCGCCGACGACGTCCTTGACCTGCTGACCGCGCTGGTCGACAAGTCCCTCGTCGCGGTGACCGGCGAGCTGGCGGGCGAGGTGCGGTTCCGGCAGCTCGACAGCATCCGCGAGTACGCCGCCGAGCGGCTCGCCGACGCCGGGGAGGAGTCGTTCCGCGCGCGGCACCGCGACGCTGTCCTCGACGCGGCCGAACGGCACGGCCGCGTGGCCGTCGCCTACGACCCGGCCCCCTGGGCCGCGCGCGTGGCGCTGTTCAACTGGTACGACGTCGAGCTCGGCAACGTCGTCGCCGCGCTCACCTGGTCGTTCGACCACGGCGACATCGCCGAGGGCCTGCGGATCTGCACCGCGCTCCGCACCTTCTGGATCGTGCGCGGCCGGGTCGCCGAATGGGCCGACTGGACCGACCGCTTCCTCGCCGCCGCGCACGGTCTCGGCCCCGACGTCCTCGGCCCGGCGCTCGCCGGACGCGCCCAGCTCGCCGTCGGCGGCCGCGACTTCGCCCAGGCCGCCCGCTACGCCGAGGAGGCGCTCGCGCCCTGCCGCCGCTGCGGGGACGACTTCATGACCGCGACCGCGCTGATCACGAGCGCCGAATGCCTGGTCCGCGCCGGGCGGTTCGCGGAGGCCGCCGAGCGCCTCGACGAGGCCGACGCGATCGCCGCCGGACCACGCCAGGAGTGGAACCGCGGCTACGCGTCCGCCGCCCGCGGCTACCTGCTGATCCGCGGCTCCCGGCTGCGCGAGGCCCGCGAGCACCTGGACGCCGCCGCGTCCGTCATGCGCGACATCGGCCAGCTCTGGGGCGCCTCGCACGCGATGATCGGCCTCGGCCGCCTCGCCGAGCTGCGCGGCGACGCGGCGTCCGCGCGCGGCCACTACGCCGAGGTCCTGCCGATCCTGGCGGAGATCGGCGCCCGTCCCGAGATGGCCCGCGCCCTCGCCGGGCTCGGCCGCGTGGCGCTGGAACAGGGGGACGCGTGCTCGGCCCGCGATTCGCTCTCGCAGAGCCTCACGCTGAGCCGCTCGTCCGGCATCCGGCTCGACATCGCCCGCGCCTTGGACGCCTTCGCGGAACTTGTCGCCGTCGAGGGCGACGCCCGCGGCGCGGTGATGCTGGCGGGCTCCGCGTCCGCCCTGCGCGAGGCGACCGGCCGCGAGTCGGGCTCGGGGGCCCGCCGCGAACGCACCCTGGAACCCATCCGCCGCAAGCTGGGCGAGCCCCTGGTCGCCCAGTTCTGGGGCGAGGGCCGCGCCATGGCCGCCGACGACGCCGTCGCCTACGCGCTCCGCAGTCCGGACGGAGCCTCCAACGGCGGAGGCGAAGCCGCCGACGGCGGCTCGGCCTCGGCTGCCGGTGCACTCTCCAACGGGGCGGCGGCGTCCGTCCCGCCGCCGCGCACCGCCGGAGTCGCCGAGCCGTCGACGCCACCGAGCACGCTCACCCCGCGCGAACGCGAGATCGCCAGGCTCATCGCCCGCGGCCTCAGCAACCGGGGCGTCGCGGACGAACTCGTCATCAGCCCGGCCACCGTGGCCCGCCACGTCACCAACATCCTGACGAAGCTCGGCTTCTCGTCCCGCGCCCAGATAGCCGCCTGGGCCGTGGACAACATCCGCGCGGAAGGCCCGTCCCCGCCCTGAGCACGGTGCGGGAGCGTCGGAGGCGGCTCCGCCAACGACGACTTCGGGGATGTGTACACAGCGCGGCTCACCATCGCCAGCCTGGATACGACGGTGGTTGCACATTTCGGAGCATGTGCGGCCGCGACCACCGATCTAGCTTCGGCGACATGCTTTCCAGAGGTGTAGACCCGGCGGCCGCCTATCCCGCGGTGACGGTGACACGCGCGGTCCTGGGGGCGGCGGACGCCGGCTCTGGACGGCCCGCGGTGATCGATGCCGCGTCCGGCAACACGGTCTCGTACGCAGATCTGATCACAGGGGTGGAGGCCGTAGCGGCGGGCCTTCTCCGCGAGGGGATCAGGCCGGGCGATGTCGTAGCCCTGCACCTACTGGACGGTCCGGAGTTCGCCATCGCCTTGCACGCCGTCATCGCGGTCGGCGCGGCACCTTTCCTGATCGGGGCCGAGGAACCCTTGGATACCGCGCTCGTCCACGCAGTCATCACCCAACCCGGTCGGGACACTGATGCGGAGGAGGGGGCGCGCCTACTTCATCTCAATGCCCTCTCGATCAGTGACGCTGATTCTGGCGACGTCCACCCGGCATCCGCTCAATCCGCAATCCCCGCACGTCCTGTAACACCGGGGAGCCCCGCGTCCCCTGGTGAACCCGCCGAACCCGAAGCACTCCGAACCCTCGCGCCGCCCGCCGCGCGCCCAGAACCCCCCGCCCCCGAAGCGCTTCAGACCCCCACGCCGCCTGGCACCCGTCCGATGCCCGCCAATCCCGAAGCATCTGGGAAGCTCGCAGCGTCTGATGTGCGTGCGGAGCCCGTCGAGTTCGATGCGCTTCAGAGTCCCGCGTCGCCTGGTGCCCGTTCGATATCGGCCGAATCCGAAGCATTTCAGGGTCCTGCGTCGCTTGGTGTGCGTGCCGAGTCTGTCGAGCCTGGAGCGCTTAGGAGCTCCGCGTCGTCTGGCGCCAGTTCGGTGCCTGCCGAGCCCGAAGCATTTGGGACGCTCGCGTCGTCCGCCGCACGCCCCGAACCCGTCGAGCCCGGAGCGCTAGAGAGGCCCGCGCCGCCTGGCGGTTCGATGCCCGCCGATCCCGAAGCATTTCGGGGTCGCGCGTCGTCTGGTGTGCGTGCCGAGTCTGTCGAGCCTGGAGCGCTTCGGGGCTCCGTGTCGCCTGGTGAGCGTTCGGTGCCCGCCGATCCTGAAGTATTGGGAACGCTCGCATCGTTTGGTGTGAGTGCGGAACCCGTTGAGTCCGATGCGCTTCGGAGCCCCGCGTCGCCCGGTACCGATTCGATGTCCGCCGAGTCCGATGCATTTCAAGGTCTCGCGTCGTCTGGTGGGCGTGGCGAGTCTGTTGAGCCTGGAGCGCTTCGGAGTTCCGCGTCGTCTGGCGCCCATTCGGTGTCGGCCGAGCCCGAAGCATTTGGGACGCTCGCAGCGTCTGGTGTGCCTGCGGAGCCTGTCGAGCCTGGAGAGCTTCAGGGCGCCGAGTCGTCTGGTGAGCGTTCGGTAACCACCGAGTCCGATGCGCTTCGGGGTCTCGCGGCGTCTGGTGTGGGTCCGGTGCCCGCTAATTCCGCGCGAGTTCCGGGGGCTGCGTCGGCTAGTGAGCGTTCGGTCTCCGGCGAGGCCGATGGAGGTGGGGGTCTCGCGGCGGCTGGTGAGCGTTCGGCGGTCGGCGAGGCTGGTGCGCTTGGGGGGCCTGCGTCGTCTGGTGTGGGGACGGAGTCCGCTGCGCCTGGGGGGTTGCGGGGGGCTGCGTTGCCTGGGGGTGTGGATGCTGATGTCGCGGGAGTTTCGGGGGCCGCGTCGTCGGGGGGCTGGGCGGTGCGTGGCGATGCTTCGGCGGCGCGGAGTACGGGGGTGTCTGGAGGGTGCCCGCTATCCGGTGAACGTTCTAGCGCGAGTGTGGCGGGCGACGGTCTTGCGGACGTGAGGGATGTCCCTGCGGGGCGCGGAGGGGCTGGGGCGGTCAGCTCCGTCCCTAGTCGGCGGCCTTCTGGGCTTGGTGAACATGCGATAGCTGGTGGGGCTGGGGGAGAGGAGTGTCCTGCGGGGGCTCGTGAACTTGGCGTGGGCGGGGGCTCTGGGGTGGTGCCGGGTGTAGGTGTGCCGAGGGCTGGGGAGCGGTCGGTGGCTGCTCGGGTCGAGGGGGGCGAAAGGTCTGCTGGAGGGGGTGAGTTTTGCTCGGCGGAGGGGGGCGATGCGTCGGTTCGGGGGTCCGCAGGGGGGCGTGAGGAGATTGGTGGGGGTGGGGAATCTTCGGGGCGTGAGCGGCTTGGGGAAGGTGGGCGGTCTGCGGGTGGGGGATCGGCAGCGGGTCGTGAGGAGGGCGGCGGGGATCCTGATCGGGACGTCGCGTTGGTCGTCTGGGGGCGTGGGGAGCAGGGGCGGGCCGGGGGCGTCGTTCGGCTGACGCACGCCGAGGTCGTCGCCGGGCTGGTGCGGGTCGCGGACTCCGGGTTGCTCGGCGGCTCCGACGTCGTGTTGAGCGCGCTGCCGTTCAGCGACGTGCTCGGGGTCAACGGGGTGCTCAATCCGGCACTGCGGCTCGGGGCCACGGTCGTCGCCTGCGCGGGGATGCGGCGCCCTGATCTGCTGCGTGCACTGCGTGACCACCGGGTGACCGTCGCTGTGCTGCCGCCCCGGCTCGTGGAGGCGCTCGCGTACGACCGTTCGGTGTCGCGGTACGGGCTCGGGACGCTGCGGGCGGTCGTCGCCGCGGGCGGCCCGCTCGCCGCGGAGGACGCGCGGGCCGCCGCGGCGCGGCTCGGGTGTCCCGTCAGGCAGGCGTACGGGCTGGCCGAGGCCGCCGGGTTCACGCACCTCAACCTGCGGGCCGTCGAGGAGGGCACGCTCGACTCCGTCGGACGCGGGCTGCCCGGCGTGACGTGGCGGATCGTCCACCCGCGGAGGGGGACGGCGCAGCCGTCCTACCAGCCGGGGGAGCTGTGCGTGCGGCTGCCGGTCGCGCGGACCGCGGCGGTGTCCGTCCGGTGGCTGCCGACGGGCGACTCGGCGTTCGCCGACGACCACGAGCGCGTCTTCATCCTCGGGCGGCTCCCCGCCGTGCGGCCCGAGCCGCCCGGCGAGCCGGAGCCGGTGCTGGCCGCGCATCCCGCCGTCGAGGACGCCGTCGTCGCCCCCGCACCCGACGACGACCTCGGGCTCGCGCCGCACGCCTTCGTCGTCCTGGCGGAGCGGGCGTCCGAGGACGACCTGCTCGCGTACGTCAACAAGCACGTCCACCGGACGCGGATGGTGTCCGCCGTGCATGTCGTGGACGAGATCCCGCGCGCGCCGGACGGGCAGGTGCGGCGGCGGGCGCTGCTCCGACGCGCGGGGCTCGCCCTGTGAACTACACACCCGCCTACACAGTTCTTCGGATGTGGCGCGGCGTGCGCGCGGCGTACGTTCGGCGCATGCCCGAGGGAAGCAGCGCCCCGGTCACGCTCGCCGGGACGACGATCACCGAGGCCGTCCTGGACGCGGCCGGGGCCAACGCGGCCCGGCACGGCGACCGGGCCGCCCTCGTCGACCCCGGGACGCGGCTCGGCTACGCGGAGTTCGCCGACACGGTCGCGGCCGCCGCGCACGGCCTGCGGCGGCACGGCGTCCGGCGCGGCGACGTCGGCGCGATCCATGTCGCGGGCGTCTGCGACCTCGCGCTCGCCGTCCACGCGATGGGCGCGGCGGGGGCGGTCCCCGCGCCGCTGCCGCCGGACGCGGAGCCCGCCGAGGTCGCCGACCTGATGAACGCCTCGGGCGCCCGGTTCCTGCTGACCGGAGCGGGCACGGCGGCGCGCTCCCTCCCGGCGGCGGAGCTGTCGTTCGTCAGGCAGGTCTTCGCCTTCGGGGACGTCCCGGGCACGACGCCCTTCGCCCGCCTCGTGGAGACGGGGCCCGGCGTCGCCCCGCCGTCGCCCGACCCGCTCCGCGACCCGGCGCTGCGGCTGTGCGCCCCGGCGGAGGAGATCACCCACGCCGACCGGCTCGCCGACCTGTACCGGCTTGGCGGCGCGCTGGGCCTGGGCGACGGCGACGTGCTGGTCCTCCCCGGCCAGGACGTCTCCGTCCCCACCTGGGTCGGGCTCGTCGACCTTTGCCTCACCCAAGGCGTCACCCTGATAGGCGTCCCCGGGCCCGAGCCTCGCGACGTGCTGGAGGCGATCCGCGACCACCGGGCGACCGCGGCGGTCGTCACGCCCGCCAAGCTCCGCGCCATCGCGTTCGACCACGGCCGCGTCCCCGTGCCGGACGTCCGCCTGCACGTCACCGCCGCGCCCGCCGCCGAGGCCGTCCGCGCCTGCCGGACACGCCACGGCTGGACGGTCGTCCCCCTCCCCTGACCGGGGGCCGAGAGCCCGCCCCAGTGCATCCGCTACCCCGCGGCGGATGCCCTGGGGCGCCCGGGGAACCGTCGAGGTCGGACGCCCCGGCCCCGCATGTGTGCGGTCCGGGACGCTCGCGGGTCGGGCGGGTCGGGCGGGTCGGGTGGGTCAGGTGGCCGGGTGGGTCAGGTGGCCGGGTGGGTCAGGTGGCCGGGTGGGTCAGGTGGCCGGGTGGGTCAGGTGGCCGGGTGGGTCAGGTGGCCGGGCGGGTCAGGTGGCCGGGTGGGTTAGGAGGTTGGGCGGGGGATTGACTTGTGTTCCAGGTAGGGGTGGAGGCCCTCTGGGCCCAGTTCGCGGCCCAGGCCGCTGTTCTTGTACCCGCCGAACGGGGTGTTCGGGTCGAGCGTGTACAGGTTCACGCCGCAGCTTCCCGTGCGGATGCGCCGGGCGACGTCGACGCCGTGGTCGATGTCGGACGTCCAGACCGAGCCGCCGAGCCCGTAGTCGCTGTCGTTGGCGATCCGCACGGCGTCGTCCTCGTCCTCGTAGGGGATGAGGACGAGGACCGGCCCGAAGATCTCCTCGCGGGCGATCCGCATGTCGTTGCCGACGCCGCCGAACACGGTCGGCGCGACGTACCAGCCGCGGTCGTGCGGACGGTCCAGCCCGCCCGTGATCAGCTTGGCGCCCTCGTCCTGCCCGATCCGGATGTAGTTCTCCACCCGCTCCTGCTGCCGCTGCGCGACCAGCGGCCCGATCTCGGTGCCGTAGTCGGCCGGGTCGCCGACCGCGAGGCCGCCGACCATGGCCGCGAGCGCGTCCGCGACCTCGTCGTAGCGGCGGCGGGACGCGAGGATCCGGGTCTGCGCGGCGCACGCCTCCCCGTTGTTCATCAGCGACGCCAGCTTGAACCCCTCGATCGTGCTGGCCAGGTCGGCGTCGTCCAGGATGATCGCGGCGGACTTGCCGCCGAGCTCCAGCGTCACCCGCTTGAGCTGCTCCCCGCAGACCGCGCCGATCCTGCGTCCGGCGGCGGTGGAGCCGGTGAAGGAGACCTTGTCCACGTCCGGATGCGCGACGAGGTGGGCGCCGACCTCGCGGCCCGCCGGGACGATGTTGACGACCCCGGCCGGGATCCCCGCCTCCTCGATCCACTCGGCGAGCAGGTAGCTGTCGAGCGGCGTCTCCGGCGACGGCTTCGCCACCACCGTGCAGCCCGCGATCAGCGCGGGCGCGAGCTTCAGCATCAGCGTGAACTGCGGCACGTTCCACGGGACGATCGCGGCCACCACCCCCACCGGCTCCTGCGTCACGGTGACCGGGCCGAGCATGCCGGGACGCTCCTCCTCCCAGGTGTAGGCGGAGGCGAGGTCGACGTAGTACTGGAGCACCATCTGCGGGATCGCAGCCTGCCCGAACACCGAGAACATGATCGGCGAGCCCATCTCGGCGGTGACGAGGTCGGCCATCGCCTGCTGCCGCTCGGCGTAGATCGCCGACAGCCGTCCGACGATCTCGGCGCGCTCGGCGGGCGTCAGCCGCGGCCACGGGCCGTGGTCGAACGCGCGCCGCGCTGCCGCGACCGCCGCGTCGACGTCGGCCTCCGTGCCCTCGGGGACGCGTCCGATGACCTCCTCGGTGTGCGGGGAGACGACGTCGATCGTCGCGGTGCCTGCCGGGGCGGTCCACTCGCCGCCGATGAACAGCCGATCGTGCTCGCGCATGCTGCCGTGCCTCCCTGCCCGACGGGGCCGAACCCGGGTAACCGAATGCTTGCTTGGTCACAGCATCGCACGGCGTCCCCCGGCGTTGGCAAGGGCAATGAGACTCGCGTCTCACGCGGCGGGGGCGTCAGAGCAGGTGCGCGTTCGGCTCGCGGGCCCGCTCGGCCAGTTCCGGCAGCTCGACGAGCTCGACGCCCGCGGCGGCGAGGACGTCCGCGCCCGTCCCGGCGACGAACAACGACGGCTCCCGCCAGGCGAACACCACCCGCCGGACGCCCGCCGCCACGATCAGCTCGGCGCACGTCCGCGGCCGCGACGCCCGCTTCCCGCACGGTTCGAGCGAGCTGTACACGGTCGCCCCGCCGAGATCCACGCCCTGGAGGGACGCGGCCTTCGCGAGCGCGGCCTCCTCGGCGTGGTCGTGCGGGTCGGACTCGCGGGAGTGGGCGCGGGCGATCTCGCGCCCGTCCGCGCCGACGATCACCGCGCCGACCGAGAACGCGGTCCGGGACGGCGGGCACAGCGCCGCGAGGTCGCAGGCGAGCGACAGCCAGCCGAGGTCATCCACGCCCGCCCCCGACGAGGTAGCGCAGCAGCGCGAGGTCGCCGATGCGGGTGACCTCCGCGAGCCGCATCGGACGGTCCGGCGACTGCGGGAACACCCCGGACGAGACGAACCGCGGCGCGGACGGGTCGCCGACGAAGAACGGCGCGACGACGAGCTGCAGCTCGTCCACGGCCCCGCTCGTCAGGAACAGCGTGTGGACGGCGCCGCCGCCCTCCACCATCAGCCGCCGGACGCCGCGCGAGCCGAGGTCGGCGAGCAGCGCGTCCAGGGAGAGCGGGTCTCCGGCGTCGACGACCTCGGCCGCGCCGTCCAGTCTCGGCGCCAGCTCGGCGGCCGTCCCGGACGGCGCGTACACGAGCTTCGGCGACTCGCCCGTGGTGAAGAACCGCGCGCCAGGGTCGAGGTCGCCGCTCCAGGTCAGCGTCACCTTCGTCAGGTCGGCGGGGAGTCCGCGCGCGACCCGCTTGTCGCGCCGCGCGGCCGACTTGACCAGCAGCCGCGGGTCGTCGGCGCGGACCGTCCCGGCGCCCACGAGGATCGCGTCGCAGCTCGCGCGCACCGCGTCCACCCGGTCCCAGTCGGCGGCGCTGGACAGCCGCAGCCGCTCGGGCGACGCGTCGTCGATGTAGCCGTCCGCGGACATCGCGCAGCTCAGCAGGACGTAGGGGCGCGCGCTCATGCGTCCGTCCCGCGCGGGCCGAGCCCGCCGCGCCGGGCCCCCGGGCTCACTCCGCTCACGCGGTCACCTTACGCGAGCCCCGCCCGCCCCCCTCACGCGAGCGTGGGCGGGATCGAAGATTCGTTCGGGACTGTGCGGCGTTTCTGCGCGGGATGTGTCGGGCGGGGTGCCTATGGTTGCTGCGACATGCGAATCCTGCACACCTCCGACTGGCATCTCGGCAGATCGTTCCACCGTGAGGATCTGCTCTCCGCGCAGGCGGAGTTCGTCGACCACCTGGTCGAGACCGTGAAGGCGGAGCGGGTCGAGTGCGTGCTGGTGTCCGGGGACGTCTACGACAGGGCGCTGCCCTCCGTCGACGCCGTCAAGCTGTGCGGCGAGGCGCTGAAGCGGCTCGCCGACCACGCCCGGGTCGTGCTGATCGCGGGCAACCACGACTCCGCCCACCGCCTCGGGTTCGGGTCCGCGCTGATGGACGCGTCCGGCGTGCACGTCCGCACCGACTTCGCGGCCGTGGGGGAGCCCGTCGTGGTCGGGGACGCGGCGATCTACGGCGTCCCGTACATGGAGCCCGAGCTGGTCCGGCACGAGTGGGAGCTGGACGACCGCAGCCACGCCGCCGCGCTGGCCGAGGCGATGCGCCGCGTCCGCGCCGACGCCGCCCGGCATCCGGACATGCGCACGGTCGTGCTGGCGCACGCGTTCGTCACCGGCGGGGAGGCCAGCGAGAGCGAGCGCGACATCTCCGTCGGCGGCTCGGCGCACGTGCCCGCGTCGGTGTTCGACGGCGTCGACTACGCGGCGCTCGGCCACCTGCACGGCCGATGGCGGATCACCGACCGCGTCCGCTACTCCGGCTCGCCGCTGGCCTACTCGTTCTCGGAGGAGAAGCACGTCAAGGGGTCCTGGCTGATCGACCTGCGCGCGGACGGCATCGCGGCGGAGTTCGTGGAGGCGCCCGTACCGCGCCCTCTCGCCCGGATCCGCGGACGGCTCGACGACCTTCTCGCCGACCCCGCCCTCGACCGCCACGAGGACCATTGGCTCCAGGTGACGCTGACCGACACGCGCCGTCCGTCCGCGGCGATGGAGCGGCTGCGCCGCCGGTTCCCGCACACGCTCGTGCTCGGGTTCGAGCCGGAGGGCGGCGCGGCGGAGGCCGTCCGCACCTGGTCCGGCCGCGTCCGCGAGCGCTCCGCGCAGGACATCGCGGGCGACTTCGTCGCCGAGGTCACCGACGGGCCCGCGAGCGACGCCGAGCGCGCCCTGCTCGACGAGGCGTTCCAGGCGTGCCGCCGCAGGGAGGCGATGGCGTGAGGCTCCACCGGCTGGAGATCACCGCGTTCGGCCCGTTCCCGGGCACCGAGGAGATCGACTTCGACGCGCTGTCGGACGCCGGGCTGTTCCTCATCCAGGGCCGGACGGGCGCGGGGAAGACGAGCGTCCTCGACGCGGTGTGCTTCGCGCTGTACGGGCAGGTGCCGGGCGTCCGCAACGCGGTGAGGGGCCTGCGCAGCGACCACGCCGCGCCCGGCGCCGCGCCGCGCGTGGTGCTGGAGACGACGATCCGGGGCCGCCGCCTGCGCGTGTCCCGCTCGCCCGCGTGGGAACGGCCGAAGCGGCGCGGCTCCGGCACGACCGTCGAGCACGCGAAGGTCGTCCTGGAGGAGTTCGAGCACGGCGGCTGGACGGGCCTCACCACGCGGCTGGACGACGCGGGCGACCTCCTGTCCCGGTTGCTCGGGATGACGGCCGTCCAGTTCTGCCAGGTCGCGCTGCTGCCGCAGGGCGAGTTCGCGGGGTTCCTGCGGTCCGGGGCGGACGAGCGCCGCCGGGTGCTGGAGCGGCTGTTCGCCACCGAGGTGTTCACCCAGGTCGAGAAGTGGCTCGCGGAGCGGCGCGCCGTCACCGGCCGGGAGGCCGCCGACCTCGCCGCGCGGGCCGCCGCGCTCGCCGACCGCGTCGCCGAGGCGACCGGCGCGCCGCCGCCGCGCGGGGACGGGCCGCTCGTCCCGCGCCCCCGCCCGGAGTCCTTCCAGGACGGTGCGGGGACCGGGCCGCTGGACGAGGTCGAGGCGCTGCCCGCGTGGGCCGCCGAACTGGCGCGCGGCCACGAGGACGTCCGCGCCGCCGTCGAGAGGCTGCGCGACGAGGCCGCCGCGACCTTGACCCGGGCCCGCGAAGCCTTGGACGACGGCCGTGCGCTCGCCGAACGGCAGGACCGCCACGCGCGGGCCGCCGCCCGGCGCGACGCGCTGGCCGAGCGGGCGGAGGAGAAGTCGGCGCTGGCGTCACGGCTCGACGCCGCCGCCCGGGCCGACCGGGTCGTCCCGCTGGTCAGGGACGTCAGGGCCCGGCACGACGAGGCGGTGCGGGCGCGCCGCTGGGCCGAGGAGACCGGGGCCCGGGTATCGGCGCTGGTGCCGCCGAGGGCGCCGGAGGACGTCCTCGCCAAGGCCGAGCGCGACCGCCGCGACGAGGTCGCCGCGCTGGAGGGCCGCCGCGCCACCGCCGCCCGGCTCCGCCAGGTCGAGGAAGAGCGTGCCGGGCTGGAGCGGGAGCTGCGCCGGTTGGAGCCCGCCGACGCGCGCGTCGCCGCGTCGCTGGACGACCTCCCCGGCGTCGTCGCGGCGTGCCGCGCCGAGCGGGACGAGGCGGTGCTCGCCGCCGCCGCGCGTCCCGGGGCGGCGGCCGCCGTCCAGGACGCGGGCCGCCGCCTCGACGCCGCGCAGCGCCGCGACCAGGTCGAACAGGGCCTCACCGAGGCGGAGGCGGCGTACCGGGCGGCGGTCGACGCGGCGCAGGACGCCCGCGAGCGCGTCCTCGACCTCCGCCGGGCGCGGCTGGACGGGATGGCCGCCGTCCTCGCCGGGGAACTGGCCGACGGCGAGCCCTGCCGCGTCTGCGGATCGTCCGACCACCCGGCCCCGGCCGTCGCGCCGGGCCCCGTCCCGTCCGAGGACGAGGTGGACGCGGCCCAGGACGCCGCCGACCAGGCGCAGCACGCCCGCGAGCAGGCCGGGACGGCGCTCGGCGAGCTGCGCACCGAACGCGACAAGCTGATGGAGATCGCGGGGGAGACCCCGGCCGCCGCCCTCGCCGCCGAACTGGCCGAGGCGCACCGCGCGCTCGACGCGGCCGACGCGCGGGCCGCCGACGCCGAGCGCCTGGAGGAGGTCCTCCACCGGCGCGAGCAGGAGCTCGAAGACCTCCGCGTCGAACGCGACGAGATCTCCCGCGCGCTCACCGAGCACCGCACCGAGGACGCCAGACTCGCCGACGAGCAGGCGAGGCTGTCCGCCGAGCTGGCGGAGGCGCGCGGCGGCGACCCGACGCTGGAGGCGCGGATCGCCCGGCTCGGCCGGGAGGCGGGCGCGCTGGCCGAGGCGGCCGAGGCGCTGCGCGCGTCCGGCCGCGCCGAGGCCGAGCTCACCGCCGCCCGCGCCCGCCTCGGGCAGGCGGTGGCGGCGCAGGGGTTCCGCACCCCGGAGGAGGTCCTCGCGGCGGAGCTGGCCGACGAGGAGCAGGGCGTCCTGCGCGACCGGATCCGGCGGCTCGACGACGCCGAGGCCGAGGTCCGCGCCCAGCTCGCGGACCCGGCGCTCGTCGCGGCGGCGGCCGAGCCCGCACCCGACCTGCCCGCGCTGGAGGCCGCGCTGCACGCGGCCGACGGCGCGCACGCGCGGGCCGTCAGCGCCGCCGACCGCGCCGCGCACCGCTGCGCCCGGCTCGCCGAGCTGCGCGAACGGCTCGGCACCGCCGTCCGCGACTGGCGTCCGGCGGCGGACCGGCACGCGGTGGCCGAGCGGCTCGCGGGGCTCACGTCCGGCAAGCACCCGGCGAACCGGCACGCGATGTCGCTGTCGGCCTACGTGCTCGCGGCGCGCCTGGTACAGGTCGTCGACGCGGCGAACGAGCGGCTGCGCCGCATGTCCGGCGGACGGTACGCGCTCGTCCACACGACGGAGAAGGCGGCGGGCGACCGCACGAAGGGCGCGGGCGGGCTCGGCCTGCGCGTCGCCGACGCCTGGACGGGCCTCGACCGCGACCCCGTGACGCTGTCCGGCGGCGAGTCGTTCATCACGTCGCTGTCGCTCGCGCTCGGCCTCGCCGACGTCGTCACCGCCGAGGCGGGCGGCGCCGAGATCGGCACCCTGTTCGTCGACGAGGGCTTCGGCACCCTCGACGAGGACACGCTCGACGAGGTGATGGACGTCCTCGACGGCCTCCGCGACGGCGGCCGCGCGGTCGGCGTGGTCAGCCACGTCGCGGAACTGCGCGCCCGCATCCCCGCGCAGCTCCGCGTCACCAAGGACCGCACCGGCTCCACCGTCTCCATCACCGTCTGACCGCAGCGCCCGTCACGGCCGTGACGCCGCCGGGGACGGGGGCCGGGGACGGCGCGCGGCGGCCGGACGTGCCGAGCCCGGCCAGCGCGGCGGCCACCGCGAGCCCGGCCATCACCCAGGTCGCGGGCACGAACCCGGCCGCGAAGTCGTCCGGCGAGCCGTACCCGCCGGACGCGGCGAACACGGCGGCGGTCACCGCGATCCCGAACGCGCCGCCGAACTGGCGCAGCGTGTTGAACGTCCCGGACGCGACGCCGATCGCGGGCACCGCGCCGATCACGGCGTTCTGCGCGGCGGGCATCGCCAGCGACACCCCGACCCCGGCCAGCACCAGCGGCGCGACCAACTCCGGGTAGGCCATGTCAGGGGACGCGACGACCGCGATCCAGGCGAACCCGGCGGCCTCCAGCAGCAGCCCGCCGGTGATCAGCGGACGCTCCCCGACCCGCGCGACGAGCCGTCCGGCGAGCGGCGCGACGAGGAACAGCGTGACCGTCCACGGGGCGAGCCGCAGCCCCGTGCCGAGCGGCCCGTACCCGAGCCCGTTCTGCAGGAACTGCGCGAGGAAGAACGCCGCCCCGAAGATCGCGGCGTACAGCAGGAACCCGGCGGCGTTCCCGGCCGCGAAGGCGCGGACGCGGAAGAACCGCATCGGCAGCATCGGCTCGGCGGCGCGCCGCTCCCACCCGGCGAACGCCGCGAGCAGCACGGCGCCCGCGACGAGGGCCCCGGCGACCTCCGGCGAGTCCCAGCCCGCCGCGTTCCCCCGGACGAGCCCCCACACGAGCCCGAGCGCCGCCGACGTGACGAGGACGACGCCGCCCGGGTCCATCCGCCGCGCCGCGCCCCTGCTCTCCGGGACGCCCGCCCGGACGAGCGGGATCAGCGCGAGTCCCAGCGGCACGTTCAGCCAGAAGATCCACTGCCAGGCCAGCCCCTGCACGACCGCGCCGCCGACGAGCGGCCCGCCGAGCGTGGCGAGCCCGGTCACCCCGCTGAAGATCCCGAGCGCGCGGGCCCGCCGCTCCGCCGGGTAGGCGGCGGCGAGCAGCGCCATGGCGTGCGGCATGACCAGCGCGGACCCGGCGCCCTGCACGGCCCGCGCCGCGATCAGCGCGCCGACGCCCGGCGCGAGCGCGCACGCCGCGGACGCGAGCGTGAACACCGCGAGCCCGGCGGTGAGCATCCGGCGGCGGCCGTACCGCTCGCCGAGCGCGGACGCCGTCATCAGCAGCGCCGCGAACGGCAGCGCGAACGCCGCGACCGTCCATTCGAGGGTCTCGACGGAGGCGCCGAGATCGGTTCGGATCGTGCTGAGCGCGGTGGTCACGACCAGCGCGTCCAGCAGGATCATCAGAGCGGACACCGAGGTCAGGGCGAGTACCCGGGCCTCGGGGGACATCCTGCGCATGTGGCCTCCCGGCCGTCCGGTGACGGTGAGGGCGGTGCGCCCTCGCCGTTGGTACCGGGCGGACGGCCGGAACTCATCGGCCGTACGAAAAAAGCGCAGTGATCAGCGGGAGATGAAGTCCAGGATCACGTTGTGGACGTGGTGGCTCTTGTCGCTGCCCCGGAACTCGATCTCGTAGGTCTGCGCGCCGACGTTGATCGCGATCGAGCCGGTGGAGAAGTAGGACCCGGCCCACGACTTGTTGCTGACCACGCTCACCGAGGTGATCTTCGAGTAGGGCACGCTCGTGATGGCGTACTTCTTGCCCGCGAAGCTCTTGTCCTGGATGATCACGCGCCGGTCGGTGAGGCCGATGAACCCGGTCCCGGTGCCGACCGCGTCGTAGACGGCGACGATCTGCTCGCCGGGCAGCAGCCCGCTCTCGATCTGCTTGAGCTGGCCCGACCTGTCGTGCTGGATGTCCTCGCCCATGCGTCCTCCCTCGGTCCCGCGCGTCCGTCTTGGACGGTCTGGTCAGTCGCGCCGGTTCCGTACCGGCCGTCCGCTGGGAGTGTCTCAGGCGCCGCGCGCGGACCGCGACGCTTCGAGGAAGCCGACGCAGCGGCCGAGCAGTTCGACCAGCGTCGCGCGCTCGTCCTCGGTGAACTCGGCGGCGAGGCCCCGCTCGACCCGCACGGCGCGGACGTCGGCGTCGGCCAGCACCCGCTCGCCCTCGGCGGTGAGCCGCGTCTCCAGGATGTTGCGGTGCCACTCGTGCGGGGTCCGCTCGATCAGCCCGCGCTCCGCGAGGTTCTTCAGGACGGTGTTCATCGTCGGCGGGGTGACCGCGCAGGCGCGGGCGAGCGCGGCGGCCGACATGCCGGGGTTGTCGGCGAGGTGGAGCAGCGCGGCGTACTGCGGCACGGTGAGCCCGCTCGGCTTGACCGCCGCGTGCTTCGCCCCGCTGAGCGCCTGCTCGGCGCGCTTGAGGTGCGAGCCGAGCCGCTCCTGGAGGGGCATCTCAGTCATCTCCGCATGTTAGCGCCGCCGAAGAAAAAGGCGTTGACGAGTATTAGCACCCTAACTATCGTATGTGCGCGTTCTAAGGATTGAACTCGAATGGAGAGGTCATGTCCCGTTCTTCGTTCGCGGCGCGGCGGCGCCGTCCGGCCGCCGTCGCTTCCGCCGCCGCCGCGGTGGCGGTGGCCTTACTGCCCGCGTCGGTCGCCGCGGTCCCGGCGGCGGGTGCGGCCGTCCACGCGGCGCCCGCGGCTGCGCCGTCCAAGGCGCGGATCTCCACGGCGTTCGTGCTGCCGGGCGACCGCGTCTACCCGGAGGGCATCGCCGCCGACCCCCGCCACGGGGACCTGTACGCCGGGTCGTTCCAGGACGGCGCCGTCTACCGCATGCGCCCCGGCCACCGCGTGGCGGAGGTGTTCCTCCCGGCGGGCGCCGACGGGCGGAGCACCGCAAACGGGCTGAAGGTCGACCGGGCCGGACGGCTGTGGGTGACCAGCTCCGCGTCCGGGGTCGCCGTGTACGACACGCGCACGCGGCGGCTCCTCGCCCGCTTCGACGTCCCCGGCCCCGGGACGGACGCCCGGTTCGTCAACGACCTGGCCATCACGCCGGACGGAACCGCGTACCTGACCGACAGCTTCCGGTCGGTCGTGTACCGCGTCACGCCCGGCGACCTCGCGCGGGCGCGGGGCGGACGCGGCACGCTGTCCGTCGCCTTCGACCTGGACGACGTCCTCGACCCGCACAAGCCCGGCGACTTCACCCTGAACGGCATCGTCGCCGACCCGACCGGGCGCTTCCTCCTGGCGGCGGACGCGCACGGCGGCGACCTGTACCGGCTCGACCTCGCCACCGGCGGGAGCGGCAGGACCGTCCTGCAGGGGGCCGACATGCTCCACGCCGACGGCCTCGAACTCCAGCACGGGCGCCTGTGGACGGTCCACAACGTGGACGACCGCATCGTCCGCTGGAGGGTCGCGCCGGACGGCCGCACCGCCCGCCGGGAGGCGAGCCTGACCGACGCGTCCCTCCAGCTCCCGACGACCCTCGCCCGCCTGCGCGGGACGCTCTACGTCGTGCGCTCGCAGTTCGACAAGGGCGGCCCGCTCGGCGACGGGACGCCGGAGCTGCCCTTCACCATCGCCGCCGTCCGGGGCCTCTGACCCGGCACGGTCACTCGACGGTGTAGCGGAACGCCGCGGCCGCCCGGCCCTGCGCGGCGCGCAGGGCCGGGAGGTCGGGGGCGCTGAGCAGCACCTCCGCGTAGAAGTTCTCCCGGTTCAGGCTCGTGACCTCGAAGCCGTCCGACTCGTAGCCGAACACCACGCCGTCGATCTCGCGCAGCTCCGACAGCGCCGTCGCCCCGGTCACCCGGCCGCTCTCGTGGATCTCGAACGGCAGGAGGCCGTAGAGGCGCTCGCTCTGCGCGATCCCGGAGCAGTCCATGGCGTAGCGGTCGTCGAGGGCCATGCGGATCGCCTCCCAGAACGGGTCCACCCCGCACGAGTGCAGGACGGCGGTCCGGTGCAGCCCGCCGCCGGGACGCGGGTTGATCTCCAGCAGCTCCGTCCGGCCGGACGGCAGCGTGCGCCCCTCCACGTGCAGCCACAGCCCGCGCAGCGGGAGGCTCGCGCAGAGCGCGCTCACCGTCCCCGCCAGCGCCGTCACGGCCCGCCTGACCTCGGGGGTCTGGGGCGGCGCGACGCGGAGTCCGGCGTCGTGGTGCCGGTCCTCGTCGTGGTCGGGCTTCTCCACGGCGAACAGGGGGGTGTAGCGGCCGTCGACGACCGGGCCGTCCACCGAGAACTCGATGCCGTCCAGGTACTCCTCGACGATCACCTCGAAGCCGGGGCCCTCGGCGCGGGCGAGCGCCCGCAGGTGCGCGTCCAGATCGGCGGGGGAGTCGACCCGGCGGACCAGGCGGGACGCGCCCGAGTCCCGGGCGGGCTTGGCGATCGCGGGGTACGGGCCGTCCCACGGCACGCCGGACGCGGGGCCGCCCGCGAAGCGCATCGAGGACAGCCCGAGCCGCCGCGCCTCCTCCCGCACCAGGGTCTTGGACGCGAGCGCCGCCCGCCCGTCGCCGCCGCCGGGCAGCCCGAAGCGCCGGGCCAGCTCGACCTGCCGCCCGATCAGCGACTCGACCATGTTGACGACGCCCGCCGGACGCGGCACCGCGCGCCGCACCGCCCCGGCGACGTCGCCGTCCCAGTCGACGAGGACGTGACCGGAGCAGCGGTCGCGGTTCGGGTCGTCCGGCCGCTCGGACACGAGGACCGGACGCTCGCCCATCGCCGCCAGCAGCTCTGCGACCTGCCGGACGCCGCCCGCGCCGCGCCGGGACAGGACCAGGACGTCACCCATCCCGGCCCCCGAGGATCGCCCGGACGGTCCGCTTCCGCAGCACGTCGGCCAGCGTGATCGAGAGCCCGTCCCGGCGGGCCCGGCTGACCAGCCGCGCCGCCGCGAAGCTGGTGCCGCCGAGCGCGACGAAGTCGTCGTCGATCCCGACCGTCGCCGCGCCGGTGAGGTCGGCGAACAACCGGCACAGCGCCTCCTCCTCCGGGCTCCGCGCCGCCGCGGACGACCCCTCGGACGACCCGGCGGACGGCTCCGGCAGCGCGTCCCGGTCGAGCTTGCCGTTGGCGGTCAGCGGCAGCTCCGCCACCGGGACGAACGCCGCCGGGATCATGTACTCGGGCAGCCGCGCCGCGAGGTGCGCGCGCAGCCGTCCCGCCTCGAACCCGGCGGCGGGCACGACGTAGGCGACCAGCCGGTCGTTCCCGCCGCCGGCGGCCACGACCGCCGCGTTCGCGGCGAGCCCGCCGCCGGTGATCGCCGCCGCGATCTCGCCCGGTTCGACCCGGTAGCCGTTGATCTTGACCTGGTCGTCCAGGCGGCCGAGGAACTCAAGGACGCCGCCGGGCGTCGCGCGGACGAGGTCGCCCGTCCGGTAGAGCCGCCCGCGCGTCACGTCGTGGACGAACTTCGCGCGGGTCAGGTCGGGCCGTCCGAGATACCCGCGCGCCAGCTGCGCGCCTCCGATGTAGAGCTCTCCCTCCCGCGCGGGGCGCATGCGCTCGTCGAGGACGTACAGCCGCGTCCCCTCCACCGCCGTGCCGATCGGCACGGCCCCCGCCGGAGCCGCGTCCCCCGGGTGGACGGTGTGGACGCAGCACCCGACCGTCGCCTCGGTCGGCCCGTACTCGTTCACGACCGTCACGTCCGGGTGGTCGGCGCGCCACCGGTCCAGGGCGGGCCCGAGCAGCGCCTCCCCGCCGACGACGAGCAGCTCGGTCGGGGCGTAGCTCTCCGGCAGCTCCCGCAGCAGCGCGAGGTGCGACGGCGTGACCTTCAGGAACGTCGGACGCAGCGCGGACGGCAGCGACTCCTCGCCCGCCGCCGCCGCGCGCAGGTCGGCCAGCACCACCGTGCCGCCCGTCAGCAGCGGCGCGTACAGGCTGGTCACGGCCATGTCGAAGGAGACCGACGAGTGCAGGAGCGTCCGTCCGGCGACCGCGGGATAGGCCGTCACCGCGTGCTCCAGGTAGCGGCCGAGCGCGCGGTGCTCGATCACGACGCCCTTCGGCGCGCCGGTCGAGCCGGAGGTGTAGATGACGTAGGCGGTGTCGGCCGCGTCCAGCGGACGGGTCCGGTCGGCGTCGGTCGGCGGCGTCGCCGGGCCGTCCGCCGCGTCGCGGACGGGGACGACCTCGACCGCCGCCTCGGTGCCGTCCGCCGCGACCAGGAGCGAGGCGGCCGAGTCGGCGAGGATGTGCCGCACCCGCCCGGCCGGGTCGTCGGCCGCGATCGGGACGTACCCCGCGCCCGACTTCAGCACCGCCAGCAGCGCGACGACGAGGTCGGGCGAGCGGTCCAGCATGACCGCGACGAGGCGGCCGGGCCCGGCGCCGCGCCGGATCAGCCGGTGCGCCAGCCGGTTCGCCCGGGCCTCCAGCTCGGCGTAGCCGAGCCGGACGTCGCCGTGCGCCACGGCCGGGGCGCCGGGCGTCCGCGCCGCCTGCTCCTCGAAGCGCGCCGGGAGCGGCAGGCCGGACAGGGGAGGGGTCTCAACGCTCATGATCGGGAAGCACCACCTTCGGCCGGGCGCTCCGCGCGCCCGTGATCAGTTCGCGGGCGGCCGCCGCGACCTCGGGGCTGCGCAGCAGCTCCGCGCGGCTCAGCTCGAACACGGTCTCGGCGGCGGTGAACCCGCTGCCGGCCTGCTCCCGCGCGGTCAGCGCCGCCGCCCCGGCCCAGCCGGGCCGGTACCCGAGGGCGCGCGCGGCGGCGAGGTAGCGGACGTAGGACTGGAACAGCCGGGTCAGCTGCTCGCCCACCTCCGCGTCGATGCCGAACCGCTCGAACGCGACGGCGCTGGACTCCAGGTACAGCGCCACGTACCGCGCGCTCAGCGCGTCGAAGTCCGAGCCCGCCTCGGCGCGGGCCCGCCGCGCGCGTTCGCGCAGGTCGGCGCGTTCGTCGTCGGCCAGGATCGTCATGCCCTCGACGATCCCGGTGAAGTCGCGGTCGAGCGTGTCCACGGTCGGCTCGCCGGGGTTGAACAGGATCACCGGGGGCCGGTCGCCGCGCCGCGCCGCGATCGCGTCGGCGAGCGCCGACGCGAAGACGCCGCCCGCGCAGTACCCGAGCACGGCGCGCACGTCCGCGCCGTCGCCGCCGGGCAGGCCGAGCCACCACTCCAGGTAGTGCTCCGGCGGCGTGCCGGGCAGGTGCTCGTCGGGCGGCGGGACCGCCTGCCACACCTCGGGGACGTCCGGCAGCAGCCGGACCAGGTCGCGGAACGTGGCCTCGCGCCGTCCGCTGCCGTCGAAGTCCACGGCGAGGACGACCGCGCCGCCCGCGCCCGGCGCGCCGATGCGGGTCCAGGCGGGGATGTCGGTGTCGGGATTCATCGCCGCCCCTCAGGCCGAGACGGGTTCGCCGGCGGACTCGGACGTGGTCAGGCCCAGCTCCTCCGAGAAGGAGGTGCGGCGGAACCGCAGCGCGATGAACACGCCGGGCAGCGCCGCGCAGGCCGTCATGATCGCCACCAGCGGCCCGTACATCCCGGCGGCGAGCATGGGACCGGCGATCGCCGAGCCCGCCGGGGACGTGCTGTTCATCAGCGTCCGCATGAAGGTCATCATCCGGCCGCGCATCTCGGCGGGGATCCGCGCGACCCTGATCACCTGCGACGACACCGTCATCGGCGTGGAGAACATGCTGCAGATCGCGACCGCGAGCAGCACCGGCCACAGGTGCGGCAGGAAGAGCAGCAGCAGCCCGGCCCCGGCGACGATCTGGAACAGGCCGATGTTGCGCATCTGCTTGTCCTTGGGCTTGACGGCCCCGGCGACCAGCGAGCCGATCAGCCCGGCGCCGTTCGCCACCCCGAGGATCAGCCCGAGGGTGGTGGCGCCGCCGTCCACGTGGTTCACCGCGATCCACGGCTGCGTCACCCGCAGCATCCCGATCGCCGCGTTGAACAGCGCGAAGCTGACGGTGATGCTGACCAGCACGTTGTCGCGCTTCAGCAGCCGGAACACCGGGCCCCAGCCGAAGCTCTCCAGGATCTTCTTCGGCGACTCGGTCCGCTCCGGCCGGGCCAGCCGCGCCCGCATCGCGAGCACGCACACCGCGAAGAACAGGTAGGTCCCCGCGTCGAAGATCAGCACGGCGGGCGCGCCCCAGGCGGCGATCATGATGCCGCCGAGCGCCGGGCCGGACATCTGCGCGACGTTGTAGGCGATCGACTCCAGCGCCGCCGACGTGTGGATCATGTCCTGCGGGACGAGGTCCGGCACGATCGCCGGGACGGTCCCGAGCGGCACGATCTTCAGCAGGCCGTAGACGCCCGCGACGACGCACAGATGCCACAGCGCCACCGAGCCGAACGCGTCCGCGACCGGGATCGTCGCGACGACGACCGCGCGCAGCAGGCAGTCGACGACGAGGACGACGCGGCGGGAGAAGCGGTCGATCAGCGGGCCGATGAACGTCCCGCCGAGGATGACCGGCAGCGTGTAGCAGACGCTCAGCACGCCGACCGCCGCGGCGCCGCCGGACAGGATCGCCATCCAGGCGAGCGCCGTCCAGGTCGCGCCGTCGCCGAGCAGGTTCACGACCGACCCGGACCAGATCAGCCGGTAGTCGCGGTAGCGGAGGACCTTGATGTAATCCCTCATCGGACTTCCTCGGTGGTGGTGCGTACGGGGGACTCGGTGAGCGCGTCGCGGACCAGCCCGGCGACGTCGGCGGCGCGGGTGCGGACGAAGTAGTGGCCGCCGTGGTCGAGTTCGTGCAGCCGGACGTCGGCGGCGACGCGGCCCCAGTCGCGCCACTTCTCCGGGTATTCGGCGACGACCACGTCGTCCTTGGCGCAGACGACGGTGAACGGCGCCCTGACCTTCACGGGGGCGGGCTCGCCGTGGGCGTCCAGGTTGTACTGGTGGCCGGACTCGACGTCGTGCCGGAACAGGCGGCTGATGAACCCCGCCTGGTCGGGGTCGAGGCCGTCCGCGTGGGTGAACCCGGCCCGCTCGGTCAGCCACTGGACGATCTCGGCGTCCGTCATGGTGCGGGCCAGCTCCATCGCCGCGTGCAGGTTCTCCACGCGCAGGAACAGCTTCGCGCCGACGAACACGTGCCGCAGGTCCGCGCCGCGCTCCTCCAGCAGGCGTCCGACCTCGACCGTGGGCGACGCGCCGCCGCACTGGCCCCAGAGCACGATCGGGCCGGATACCGTCGCGAGGATCTCGTCGGCGATCGCGCGGGCGGCGGTGCGGACGTCCTGGAACGGCTCGCCGGGACGCTGCGGGTCGTGCCCCGGCAGTTCGACGGCGTGCAGCGCGACCCCGGGCGCGTGCCGGGCCACCGCGTCGGCCAGCGGCAGGTAGTTGACCGCGTGCCCGGCCGCGTAGGGGAAGCACACGAGCGTCCCCGCGGCGGTGCCGGACGCGGCCGTCAGGAGCCGCAGCCGGGACGGCGCCCGCTCCGGCGACTCGGCCGCCGCGCCGTCGATCACCTCGGCCAGCTCGGACAGCCGGGGGTGCCGCATGACGTCGATCAGCCGCGCCCTGCCGCGCAGGTCCATGACCACGCGCAGCGCGGCGAGCGAGTTGCCGCCGAGCGCGAAGAACGCGTCGTTGGCGCTGATCCGCTCGACCGGTATCCCGAGGACGCGCGCCCACACGTCCGCGATGGCGCGCTCGGTGGGCGTGGCCGGGGCGGCGAACTCGGCGGCGTCCGGCGCCGGGGCCGGGGCGTCCGGGACGGGGTCGGCGGCGCGCTCCAGCACGCCGTCGAACGTCCAGCGGCCCCGGCGGCCGGTCGGTTCGAGCGCGGCCCCCGCCCGCCACGGGTCGGCCTTCCCGCCGGGACGCTCCGGACGGGACGCGACGATCTCGCCCTCCGTCCCGACCGGGGCGGGCAGGCCGAACGCGTCCAGCACGTAGACCCTGTCCTCGGACGACGACGGCCACTCGTCCACCACGAGCGCGAGTTCCGCGTCGTCGAGGAGCGTCTGCTCGCCGTAGCGGGCGAGCGGGTCGCGGGTCATCAGGTCCAGGGCGCGCAGGTAGTACCCGCCGAGCCGGTCGGCCTGCTCCGCGCCGATGACGTTCGCGTAGTAGTGCAGGCTCAGCCGGATGTTGTCGTGGAAGAAATGCCGCGAGAACTCCGCCCTGAGCACGAATTCGGTCTCGGCCTGCACCTGGACGTTCAGCAGGTCGAACTCGGGAAGCCGCTTCAGTTCCTTGAGGGAGTAGAAGTGGGTGAAGTTGAACGTCGTCTCGAACAGCCCCTCCTGCGTCGCGAGGTCCTGCTTCATCCGCGCCATCGGGTAGCGGCGGTGCGGCAGGAAGTCGATCTCGGCCCGGTAGACGTCGCGGACCAGGTCCTCCCAGGTGCGGTCGTCCAGCCGGATCCGGAACGGGACGGTGTTCAGGAACATCCCGATCGCGCGGTCGGCCCCCTCCAGCTCGGGGCGTCCGCTGTGCTCGTAGCCGGTCATCACGTCGGGGTCGCCGCCGACCATTCCGAGCACCCGCAGATGCGCGGCCATCAGCACGTTCTTCACCGGCACCGACAGCCGCTCCGCCAGCCCGACGATCCGGTCCGACAGTTCCAGCGGGATGTCGAAATGGCTCATCACGACGGAGAACTCGCTGCCGGACGGCATCGACGCCGGGACGGTCGTGCGCGGCCGGTCCGCGAGGACACCGGCCCAGAAGTCCTTGTCCTCGGAAGAGGCCAGCGCCCGCCGCTCCAGCCCGAGGAAATTGCGGGAATGGTTGTCGCGCAGCCCCGGCTCGACCCCCTGCCCCGCCCGCAGCCGGTAGTAGAGGTCGAACACCTCCGCGTGGACGAGGTTGATGCTCCACCCGTCGAGCGTCGAATTGTGCAGGCTGATGTTGTAGCGGTAGAGGTTCTCGCCCAGCACCTGCACGTAGAGGCGGATCAGGGTGCTCGGGACGCTCCAGTCGAACGCCCGCTCCTTCTCGGTGACGAGCCAGGTGTCGTACCAGTTCTGCTGCTCGTCGGCGGACATCCCGCGCAGGTCCGTCACCTCAAGGGGGAGCGGCACGTCGCGGTGCACGACCTGGAGGTACTCCGAGTACCCGTCCAGGTGGTAGGTGGTGCGCAGGATGGGGTTGCGGCGCACCAGGATCCCGACCGCCTCGGCGAACACGTCCGCGTCGAACGGGCTCTGGATCAGGTAGCTGATGATGTCGTGGTAGTGCGCCGTGCCGCGCATGATCTCGCTCTGGAAGATCAGCCCGGCCTGGAGCATGGACAGCGGGTAGGCGTCCTCGGCGTCGGCGGGGAGCCGGGCCCGATCGTCCTCGGAGATCAGCGAGAACGGCGCGGACCGGTGGTGCTCCGGCTCCTCGTCGTCGGTGCGGGCGTCCAGGTGGGCGGCGAGCGACTCGACGGTCGGGTGCTGGAACAGCTCCTGGAAGGTGAAGCTCAGCCCGCGCTCGCGCGCCTTGCCGAGCACCACGACGAAGTGGATGGAGTCGCCGCCGACCGCGAAGAAGTTGTCGCGGGCGTCCACCTCGTCCAGGCCGAGGACGTCGCGCCAGATCGCGGCGAGCTCGGCCTCGGTGCCCGCGCGCGGCGCGGCGTGCCCGGCGAACGCCGACGCCTTCGCGGGCGGCTCGGGCAGCGCGCGGCGGTCGAGCTTCCCGCTCGGCGTCAGCGGCATCGCGTCCAGCACCACGATCCGGGACGGGACGAGGTGGTCGGGCAGCGTGCCGCGCAGGTGCCCGTCCAGTTCGGTCTCGGTGACGTCCGCCGGGGCGACGGCGTAGCCGATCAGCGCGGGCTGCCCGCCCGCCGCCTCGCGGGCGACGACGACCGCGTCCGCGACCGCCGGGTGGGCGCGCAGCGCCTCCTCGATCTCGCCCGGCTCGATCCGGAACCCGCGGATCTTGACCTGGTGGTCCAGGCGGCCGAGGAACTCGATCGCGCCGTCGTCCAGGCGGCGGGCGAGGTCGCCGGTCCGGTAGATCCGGTCCTCGCCGTCGAACGGGTCCGCGACGAACCGCTCCGCCGTCAGCTCCGGCCGGTGCAGGTAGCCGCGCGCCAGGCCCACCCCCGCGATGCACAGCTCGCCCGGCACCCCCGCGGGCAGCGGGCGCAGCCGCTCGTCGAGGACGTGCAGCCGGATGTTGTCGATCGGACGCCCGATCGGCACCCGCCGCGGGTCCGGGTCGTCGCACGGGTGGTGGGAGACGTCGACGGTCGCCTCGGTCGGCCCGTACAGGTTGACCAGCGCGGGGCCCGCGCCGTCCGGGCGGAGCAGCTCGTGGAAGCGGCGCACCACGGACGGGCTCAGCGCCTCGCCGCTGGCGAACACCGTCCGCAGCCCGGCGAGGGCCGCCACCTCGTCCGGCTCCCCGGCGGCGTAGTCGAGGAACGAGCCGAGCATCGACGGGACGAAGTGCATCACCGTCACCCCGGCCCGCGCCACCGCCGCGACGATCGCGGCGGGCTCGCGCTGCGCGCCGGGTTCGAGGAGGCAGACGGCCGCGTCGGCGGTCATCCACCAGAACAGCTCCCAGACCGAGACGTCGAACGAGATCGGCGTCTTCTGCAGGATCACGTCGCCGGGGCCGATCGGGTAGGCGCGCTGCATCCACGCCAGCCGGTTCACGACGCTGCGGTGCTCCACGGCGACGCCCTTCGGCATGCCGGTCGAGCCCGAGGTGTAGATGACGTAGGCGAGGTCGGACGCGGACCCGGGCGCGTCGAGCGCGTCGTCGCGGTCGGCGTAGCTCGCCGGGTCGGCGAGGTCGACCGGCGTCACCCCGGCGGGGAGGCCGTCCAGGTACTTGGGCTGGCCGACCACGATCCCGGCGCGGCTGTCGGTCAGCAGGTACTCGATCCGCGCGGGCGGGTACCCGGTGTCGATCGGCAGGTAGGCGCCGCCCGCCTTGAGGATCGCGAGGATGGCGACAAGCATCTCTGGTGAGCGGTCCGCCATGACGGCGACGACGACGTCGGGCCCGGCGCCGTGGTCGCGGAGCGTCCGGGCCAGGCGGTTGGCGCGGCGGTCCAGGTCGCCGTAGCCGAGCCGCTCCGCCCCGGCGACGACGGCGAGCGCGTCCGGGTTCGCGGCGGCGCGCCGCTCGAACAGCTCGTGCAGGCGGACGGTGTCGTCGAACGGCACGGGCGGGTCCACCAGGGAGGCGAGCCAGGCGTCGTCGGCCTCGTCCCGCAGCTCCAGGTCGCCGAGCGGGGCCCCCGGGGCGGCGGCGAGGCGGTCCAGCAGGACGCACAGGCGGCGCGCCAGCCGCCGCGCCGTCGCCTCCTCGAAGCGGCGGGACTCGTAGCGGACGGTCAGCCGCAGCCCGTCCGGCGTGCGGGCGAAGCCGAACGTGACCGGGACGGGGACGGTCTCGTAGGGGATCGGCTCGTGGTGGCCCTCCAGCGCCACGGCCACGTCGAACAGCGGGTTCGTCTGGGCGTCGGACGGCAGCCCGAGCTGGTCGGTGAGGATCTTGAAGGGGTAGTCCTGGTGCCGGGTCGCCTCCGCGATGGTCGCGGCGGCGGCGCGGGCGAGGGACTCCAGCGTGGCGTCCGGGCCGACGGCGAACGACAGCGGGAGCGTCCAGGCGAGCGGCTCGTCCGCGCGGTCCGGGTCTCGCCGGATCGGGCTGCCGAGCACCGGCTCGCGGTCGCCGGTGTAGAGGTGCAGGAGCGCCGCGACACCCGCCGTGAGCAGCGCGTGCAGCCCGGCGGGATCGTTGCGGCTCATCCGGTCGAGCGCGGCGGTGGTGCCCGCGTCGAGGACGGCGGTCGTGGTGGCGGGGAGCGGCGGCTCCGTCCCGGCCGGGGCGCGGTCGGGCGTGAAGCCCGTCCGGCGCCGGTCCGGCGGGAAGCGGTTGTGCCAGAAGGCCGTCTCCAGCGGGCGGCGGGCCGCCTCGATCTTCAGTTCGCCGAGAGTTCTCATGATCCGTTCCATCCGCTCGTGGTGGAGGCGTGCTCGGGACGCGGGAAGTCGAAGTCGAATCCGATGCCGGGGGCGGGCGCGGCGGACCGGCGGCCGACGAGGTCGCCGACGGTGCGTTCGGGCGCCGCCGCGGCGGCGTCGGCCAGGCCGAGGAGGCGGTCCGCGAAGGCCCGGACCGTCCCGGGGCGGAAGAGGTCGGTGCCGTAGGCCCACACCGCGTCGAAGACGCCGCCGCGGTCGTAGACCTGGAGGTTGAGGTCGAACATCGTGCAGCGGTTCAGCGTGTCCGCCGGGCGCGCGCGCCCGCCGAGCACCGGCCGCCCGGTGAACGCTGCCGCGTCCTGGAGGCCGACCATCGTGTCGAACAGGGGATGCCGGGCCGGATCGCCGCCGGGCGCCTCGAACGGGACGTCCTGGTGCGCGAGGGCGCCGAGGACGCGGCGCCGCACGTCGTCCAGGAACGCGGTGAACGGGCGCTCCGGGTCGATCGCCGCCCGCACGCAGAGCGTGGTGGCGACCATGCCGGTGACGCGCTCGGTGCCCGCGAACGTCCGCGCCGCCGCCGGGGTGCCCACGGTGACGTCGTCGTCCCCGGTGATCTGCGCCAGGAACAGCAGGTAGACGGCGGTGAGCGCGGCGAACGGGGTGGCCCCGGCGCGGTGGGCCAGCTCCTTCAGCGCGGCCGTCCGCGCCGCGCCGAAGGTGAATTCGAGCCGGTCGCCGTTCAGGCTCCGGACCGCCGGGCGGTCGAAGTCGGTCGGCAGGTCGGACCGCTCGGGCGGCTCGCCGAGCACCTCGCGCCAGTAGGGGGCCTGGCGCTCCCGGATCCAGTCGGACGCGCCGTCCGCCAGCCAGACCGCGTAGTCCTTGTACTGGAAGGCGGGCTCCGGGAGCGGACGGCCGTCGTAGAGCGCGTCCAGTTCGTCGAGCAGGATGCCGATCGTGACGCCGTCCGCGACGATGTGGTGCAGGTCGAGCGTGACCGTGTCGGCGTCCGCGCCGCGCTGGACGAAGACGCGCAGCAGCGGCCCCTCGCCCAGATCGAACGGCCGGACCAGCACCGCCCCTTCGGACACGAGCTCAACCCGGACGCGCACGTCGTCGGACACCCGCTGATACGTGGCGCTTCCGGCCTGCACGAACGTCGTGCGCAGGCAGTCGTGGCGGGCGACGAGCCCTTCGACCGCCTTCTGGAGCCGGTCGACGTCCACCCGGCCCGGGACCTCGACGCGGACCGGGACGTTGTAGTGCGTCGCGTCCTGGTTCTTCACCTGCTCGACGTAGATGCCGCGCTGCTGCGGCGTCACCGGGTACAGCGCGGCCTCCGCCGCCCTGGTCAGCGGCGGCGGGCCGTCGCCGGTGCCGCCGCGCTCGCGCACCGTCCGGGCCTGGCGCTCGATCGTCGGGTTGGTCAGCACCTCGGCGGCGCTGAGGCGCGGTCCGGGACCGCGCCGGGTCCGCGCGGCGAACGCGGCGGCGGTCAGCGAGGTCACGCCGAGGTCGAGCAGGTCGTCGGTCACGCCGATGGACGGGAGGCCGAGCGCGTCCCGCCACAGGTCGGCGAGGGCCCGCTCGATCTCGTCGCGGGGCGCGACCTTCGCGGGGCGCTCCTCGGGCGCGGCGTCGGCCAGGGCGGCGAGCGCGGCCCGGTCGATCTTGCCGTTGCGGGTCAGCGGCATCGCCTCCACCCGGACGAACCGCGCCGGGACGAGGTGGTCGGGCAGCTCGGCCCGCAGGGCGCGGCGCAGCTCGTCCGGGTTGGGCGCGCCGTCGGAGGTGTAGCAGGCGCACAGGTACTTCTCGCGCCCGCCGGGCCGCACCCGCACGAGCACGGCCGCCGACCGCACCCGCGGGAGCCGGGCCAGCCGGTGCTCCACCTCGCCCGGCTCCACCCGGAAGCCGCGGATCTTGACCTGGTCGTCCCGCCGGCCGAGGAAGTCGAGCGTGCCGTCCGGCCGCCGGCTCGCGAGGTCGCCGGTGCGGTACAGGCGGCCGCCCGCGCCGAACCGGTCGGGGATGAACGCGGCGGCGTCCAGCTCGGGGCGGTCGAGGTAGCCGTCGGCGAGCCCGTCCCCGCCGACCAGCAGCTCGCCGGGGACGCCGATCGGCTGCGGGAGCCCGTCCAGGTCGACGACGTAGGCGGTGGAGTTGGCGATCGGCGCGCCGATCGGGATCCGCCCGGTCGGCGGCGCGGTGATCGCGTGCGTCGTGGAGAACGTCGTGTTCTCGGTCGGCCCGTAGCCGTTGACGACGCGCAGCCCGGGGCACGCATCCAGCACCCGCGCGATGTGCTCGGGCGACAGCGCGTCGCCGCCCGCCAGCACCTCCCGGACCCGCCGGAACACGGTCGCGTCCTGGTCGATGAGCTGGTGGAACAGGGGAGCGGTCAGCCACAGGGTGGTGACGCCGTACGCCGCGAACGCGTCGCCGAGGCGGGCGGCGTCCAGGATCGCGTCCTCGGGGACCAGGACGAGCGCGCCGCCGGTGAGGAGCGTTCCCCACAGCTCGAACGTCGTCGCGTCGAACCCGATCGCGCCCGTCTGGAGGATCCGGGTGCCGGGCCCGAGGCGCGCGAAGTCCGTGCCCCGCACGAGCCGGACCACGGCGCGCTGGTTGACGAGGACGCCCTTCGGCACGCCCGTCGTGCCCGAGGTGTACATGACGTAGGCGCCGTCGGTGGCCGCCCCTTCGCGGTCGGGCGCCGCCGACGCCGCGAGGTCGCCGGGATGGACGACGGCCGTCCCGGCGGGCGCCGGGCCGATCGGCTCGCCGGTGACGAGCACGCGGGCGCCGCTGTCGCGCAGCAGCAGGTCCCGGCGCTCCGGCGGCACGTCGTGGTCGATCGGCACGTACACGCCGCCCGCCCGCAGGATCGCGAGCGTGCCGACGACCAGGTCCGGCGTCTTGCCGGAGATCAGGGCGACCCGGTCGTGCCGGCGCACGCCCCGCTCGCGCAGGGTGGCGGCGAGGCGGGCGGAGCGGTCGTCCAGGTCCCGGTAGGTGAGCGTGCCGTCCGCGTGGACGACCGCCGGGGCCTCCGGACGGGCCGCCGCCTGCTCGGCGAACAGCTCGGTGATCGAGGCGTTCCGGGGGTAGTCGCGGCGGGTGTCGTTGAAGCCGTCCACGACGAGGGCGCGCTCGTGCGGGCCGGTCAGCTCCAGCTCCGCGAGCGTCGAGCCGGGCGCGGCGAGGATCCGGTCCAGCGCGGTGAGGACGTGCTGGAGCAGCCGTTCGGCGGGCTCCCCGGTGTACGCGGGCGGACGGCCGTCGAGGCGCAGCGCCAGGCCGTTCCCGTCGTCGGCGACGGAGACGACCAGGTCATGCCCGTCGTCACCGGACGGCGGGCGAGGGGCGAACGCCGTCCGCGCGGTCCCGCCGCCGCGGGCGGGCGCGGCGAGGGCCGCCGCGACCGCCCGGACGTGCGCGGCGAGGGTCAGGTCCGGGGGCATCGTGAAGCCGACCCGGCCGCGGCCGAGGACGTCCAGCGCGAAGCCGTCCGCGCCCGCGTACTTGCGGGCCACCGCCAGGAACGCCGCCATGACCGCCGGACGCGGGTCGGCGGGCAGCCGCCGGTCCCCGAGCCGCCTGGTGACGGTGACCAGCGCGTCCCGGTCGGAGACCGGCCAGGCCAGCGGCCAGCTCTCAGGACGGTCGTCTCCGCTCATCGGGTGCCCACCGCCTCGCCGTCGAGGACGGTGAACTCCGTCTCCAGCAGGGCGTCGATCTCGGCGGCCAGCGAGCGCAGCTCGGCGTGGTCGGACGCCGTCCCCTGGACGAGGCCGACGCAGTCCTGGGTGCCGTTCCGCCAGTCGAGGACCTGCCCCGGCTCGGCCCGGACGTCCACCTGGTCGACGCCCGGCAGCGCCGCGATGCGCTCGATACCGCCGAGGCGCCGCAGCGCGGCCCGCCGGGGCGGCGCGGGGAGGTAGCGGCGGAACGCGATCCGCCGGAAGTCCGGCGGGTCGTCCGGCGGGGCCGGCCCGGCCGCCGCGCCCAGCGCGGCGCGCAGCAGGTCGTAGCCGGACGCCCGGCGCAGCAGGGCCGCGACGTTGCCGCCGACCCGGCCGTTCACCTCGATGATCCGGGGGCCGTCCGGGGTCAGCTTGAGCTCGGTGTGCGCGCACCCGGACCGGACGCCGAGCGCCCGCAGCGCCGCCCCGGCCAGCTCCTCGGCCCGTCCGGCGAGGTCGCGCGGCAGCGTCGCCGGGACGAACTGCCCCGTCTCCCGGAACGGCTCGGCCAGCGGGAACTTGCCCATCACCGCGACGTGCCGGACCTCGCCCGCCGCCACGACCGACTCGACCGAGACGTAGTCGCCCCAGCCGGGACCGGCCGCCGCCGGGTCGCCTTCGAGCAGCTCCTCGACGAGGTAGCCGCCCGCCGGGACAGCCCGGGACGCGATGTCCGCGACGTCGGCGGGCCCGGCGACCCGGTAGGTGGAGGCGCTGCCCGCGCCCCGCCGGGGCTTGACGACGGCCGGGAAGCCGAGCCGCGCCGCCGCGTCCGCGAGCGCCGCCGCGTCGGCGGCCTCCCGGTGGCGCGGCCCGGGCAGCCCCGCCCGGTCGAGGGCGCGCCGCTGGTGGAGCTTGTCCCCGAGCGCGAGCGCCGTGCCGGGGTCGTGGTAGTCGAGCCCGAGCCGCGCCGCGACGCCGGCGGTGAGGCCGATCCGGTACTCGCTGAACGTGGTGATCCCGGCGGGGCGCAGCGGCGCGACCGCCCGGGCCACCGCGCCGGGGTCGGACCCGGCGTCGACGACCGGCGCGGCCGACCGCAGGGCGGGCAGCGCGCCCGCGACGTGCGCGGCGGCCGGGTCGCAGACGAAGACGACGTCACAGACGCCCCGCGCCGCCGCCGCGATCTCCAGCGGCCCCGCCGAGCCGCGGTCGTAGACGACCAGGACGAGCGGCTTCATGACCGCCCTTCCCGGCCGGGCCCGATCGCGTCGCCGAGGTTGCCGGAACGGCCATTCACCCGGCCCCTCCGCATCGGTGGACTGATCATGTCCCAACCCGAGTCGAGCGTGAATGAATGTTGCCGGGAGACAGATTCATCGGTCATGGGAAACTCCCCGTCAGGCCCGCCGCCGGGCGAATCGCACGGCGCAACGAATGGTCGCATTCGGCGCCTTGGACGATCGAGAGGAGAACGGGGCTCATATTTCTGCACCTGCGGTTTCCTGTCCCCCGCGGCGCCGCCCGGCGGGTTACGCTCCCGCTGGACGACGAAGATCAGGACTGGTCACCCGGCATGCGCCGCGCCGCGGCGGAACGGGCGGCCGGCGGGAAGGGGCGAGGAATGGCGCGGGAGAACGTTCTGCGGACCGGGCTCGGCGGCGTGCCCGAATGCGTGGAGAGCAATGGCCACACGTCCATCCGGACGTATCAGGCCGATTCGGCGAACGAAGACCCGTTGGCGTGGGTCCACCGCCACAAGGACGAACTCAAGGCCGTTCTGGAAACGCAGGGCGCCTGCCTGCTGCGCGGATTCCCCGCCGAGGTCGAGGTGTTCCAGGAGGTCGTGAGCGTCCTCGGCGGCGAGCCGCTGGAGTACACCGAGCGGTCGACGCCGCGCTCGGCGGTCGGCGGCAACGTCTACACCTCGACCGAGTACCCGCCGGACCAGCCGATCCCGATGCACAACGAGAGCTCCTACAGCCGCCGGTGGCCGCGCCGGCTGTTCTTCTTCTGCCACACGCCGCCGGGCTCGGGCGGCGCGACGCCGCTGGCCGACAGCCGCGCCGTGCACCGGATGATCTCGCCGGAGACCAGGGAGCGGTTCGCCTCCGGCGTCCTTTACACGCGGACGTTCCGCGAGGGCATCGGCCTGAGCTGGCAGGACGCGTTCCAGACCGACGACCGGGCCGAGGTGGAGGCCTACTGCGCGGCCAACGGCCAGGAGTTCGAGTGGACGGCCGAGGGGCTGCGCACGCGGCACCGCCGCCCGGCGTACGTCACGGAGCCGGTCACCGGGCAGGACGTGTGGTTCAACCAGGCGAACCTGTTCCACGTCTCGGCCGTGGACCCGGAGGTGCGGGAGGTCCTCCTGGAGATGTACGCCGAGGAGGACCTGCCGCGCAACGCCTACCACGGCGACGGCGGGGCGATCTCGGACGCCGTGCTGGCCGAGATCGGGCGGGTGTACACGACGGCCGCGCTGGCGGTCCCGTGGCGGCGCGGCGACGTGATGGCGGTCAACAACATGCTGATGGCGCACGGCCGTCAGCCGTTCAGCGGGGAGCGGCGGATCCTCGTCGCGATGACCTGACGGCCGTCACCTGCGCGGACTCACCTGCGGGAACTCACCTGCGCGAACTCACCTGCCCGGACTCACTCGCCCGGACGCGCGGCGCGGCGGACCGGTCTAACCAGAGCGCGCTCACGAGCGCCGTCCGATCTCGTAGCCGAGCTGGAAATTGGTGAGGACGCCGTAGTCGGACTTCATGCGGGCCATCCGCTTGGCGAACGTCCGGTCGCTGATGCCGAGGCGCTTGGCGATCACCGTCCCCGTCTCGCCGTCGATGAGCATGCGGACGATCCGGTTCTGCACCGGCGTCGTGATGTTCCGCGTCGCGTAGGCGGCGAACGGGTCGGACCGCTGCCAGACCCGGTCGAAGATGTCGGCCAGGTAGCGCACCACCGCCGGGACGGTGACCTCGACCGCCGTGGCCCCGTCGGGGGAGCCGGGCACGAAGGCGGTCCGCCGGTCCACGATGATCAGCCGGTTGAAGAACTCGTCGAACGTGCGGACCTGCGCGCCCGCCGCCGTGATCTCGTCGACGTAGGCGACGGTCGCCGCGTCGTGCCGGGCGGTGTGCTGGTACAGCGTCCGCATGGACGCGCCGCGCGCGAGCGCGAGCCGGTCGCGGGCGAGCGCGACGCGCAGCGTCTCGCCGTCGCGCGACCCGCCCGCCTGCGCGGTGAGCAGCTCCTCGCGGCACCGGCCGATCGCCTCGCCGACCCGGCGGTCGATGTCCTCGAACCCCTCGACCACCTCGACCCCGCCGGACGGCTCGGCCGGGGGCGCGCCCTGGACATGGTCGATCGCCACCAGCCGCGACTCCATCTCCTGAAGGGCCCGCGCGGCCTGCTCCACCTGGGAGCGGAGGTACCGCAGCATCTGATCCAGTGTCCCCGCGGGGCGCGGCGTTCCCGCCTGCCCCGCCGGGTCCGCGGGGTCCGCCGGGCCCGGCTCGGCCGGACGGCTCGGCTGTGCGTGGTCCACGCTGTTCATCTCTCGCATCACGACATTCCCTCATCGCCCTTCTCAGAATTCGACCGTCGCTTTCGAGTCCGGTTCTCGGAGCGATATTCCCGCAATTCCCGGCACACCGTGAGTCACCCCGTTTCGCGCGAATAGCCCAATTGTTCGCTACGGACATTGATTAGACAGGCATGATCGCGACCGGGTTGGGTCCTGGCCGCTTTCGGCCTAACTCGGGTGCGCCGTGGCCGATCTCTCACAGCGTGGCGGGAACCGGTCTGGCCTTTCCGGAGAGATGTGCCAAGACCCCTTCTTTCCGGTTCTCAACAACCGGAGTTGGGGTCCTGTCCGGAAGAGGTCGGGACGGCTTATCGGACCGCGCGGACCCCGCCCGGAACCGGCCGCGGGCCGTCCATCAGGGGGTTTCCGGAAACGCGGCGGTGTAACCCGGCCCGCTAGGGGGGCACGGGCGTAAAGGGGGCGGGCTGGAACCCGTCAGAGGCGGCGGAGGGCCGTCAGAGGTAGAGCCCGGTGCCGTGCTCGGGACGTTCGCTCGCGATGGCGTGCAGATCCCGTTCGCGCATGACGAGGTAGTTCTCGCCCTGGATCTCGACCTCGTACTGGTCGCCCGGATGGAACAGCACGCGGTCGCCGGGCTTGACGACGCGGACGTGGTGGCCGACGCCGCAGACCTCGCCCCAGACGAGGCGGTTGGCCTGCTCGACCGTCGCGGGTATGACGATCCCGCCGGTGCTGCGGCGCTCCCCGCTGTCCTTCTCGACCTTGATCATGACGCGGTCGGTGAGCATCTGGACTTCGAACTTCGGCTGGGACACGGTGGGGAGTTTATCCGTCTTCGCGGGTCAGGGCGTTCCAGGCGCCGGCGATGATCTCGGGCAGTGCGGACCGCTCCGGCCGCCAGCCGAGTTCGGCGCGGATCGCGCCCGCGTCGCAGACGAGGACCGGCGCCTCCGGCGCGGCCGGGCGGCGCAGCGCCGGGACGCGCCGCCCGGTCACCGCCTCCACGGCCGCGACCACCTCGCGGACGGCGACGCCCGCGCCGCTGCCGACGTTGTAGACGCGGTCCTCGCCGGGCCGGACGTCGGCGAGGGCGAGGACGTAGGCGGCGGCGAGATCGTCCACGTGCAGGTACTCGCGGACGGCCCGGCCGTCCCCGTTGATCTCCAGGTGCGGGGCGCGCCCCGCGGCGACGGCGAGCGCCTTCGGGATCAGCCGGGTGCCGTCGGGGTCGGTCCGGCCGTCCACCGACCCGGCGACGTTGAAGGTGCGCAGCACGACGGCGCCGACCGCGCCCGTCCGCGCGTGGAACCGGACGGCCTGCTCGGCGGCGAGCTTCGACGCCCCGTACGGGCTGCCGGGCGCGGTGTGCTCGGTCTCCGGGATCGGCTGGAGCTCCGGCGTCCCGTAGACGGCGGCCGTCGAGCCGAACACGATCCGGGGCGCGTCCACCGCCTCCAGCAGGTTCACGGTGCCCTGCACGTTGGCGGCGAAGTAGCGCAGCGGTGCCTCGAACGACTCGCGGACCCGCGTCAGCGCCGCGAGGTGGCAGACCCCGTCGTAGGGGCCGCGCGGCAGCCCGCCGGGATCGAGGAGGTCGCCGCGGACGGGGCGGACCCCGTCCGGCACGGTCCCCTCCGGCGCCGCCGCGTCCCGCCGCACCAGCCCGTCCACGTCGTGCCCGGCCGCCGCGAGGCGCCGTGCGACCGCGTACCCGATGTAACCCGCCGCACCCGTCACCAAGACCCGCACCGTCCAAGCATCGCGGCGGGGGAGCGGCGCGGCAACGCCGTCTAGGGCAGCGACCCGAGCCGCGCGTAGACGCCGGGGTAGCCGGGGCGCGCGCAGCCGTACCCCCAGGAGGTCAGCGCGACGACCCGGCCGCGCACGAGCAGCGGCCCGCCGCTGTCGAACTCGCAGGAGTCGGAGGCGGCCGATCCGGCGCACAGCATGTCCGATCCGTCGAACGAGTCGCCGTAGGCGCGTTCGCACACCGCGTTGGCGTGGACCGGCACGACCGCCGCCCGCAACCGCGTGTTGAACAGGTCGTTCGCGGACGTCCCGCCCCATCCGGCGATCTCCCCGGCGGGGGCGGCGCCGGGCCGGTCGAGGACGGCGACGCCCCGCCGCACCGGGCGCGCCAGCGTCAGCACGGCGAGGTCGTGGTGGCCGACCGTCTCGCCCTTGAACGAGGTCTCCCGGTATCCCGGGTGGACCCGGACGCCCTTCACCTGGACGGTCTCGCCGCCCGCCCCGCGCAGGTCGTCGCGGCCGAAGGTGGCCGTCAGCAGCCACGGCACCGCCCGGAACAGGTCGACGCAGTGCGCCGCGGTGAGCAGCCGGTCCGGCGCGGTCAGCACCCCGCCGCAGAACTGCCCGGACGCCCGGACGAGGAACACCGGCGATCCGACGGCGGCGAGCCACGGGTACCGGGCGGCGGGCGCGGGCGTTCCGCCGACGATGGCGGACGCGGGCGCGGGCAGCGCGCCGACCAGGGAGAACAGGAGGGCGATGAGCAGGGCGGCGGCGAGCGGGGCCGAGCCGAGGGCCCGGCGGACGGGGAGGGCCATCACGGCAATGTACGTGATCATGACGCGCCGCGCACGCCCTTCCCCGGCGGCATTTCCGGGACCCCGCGCGGGTCTCCCGGCCGCCTCGCCCGCGCCGGGCCGCGCGCCTTGACCGTCCGCCTACTCGTATTTACGGCCGGTAGTTGACGACATCCGCGAGACCAGCGCGCGCGGCAGCACCCGGGAGAGGCCGATGATCGCCTTGTACTGCGGGCCCGGGACGCTGACCTGGACCCCGCGCCGCAGGTCGCGCAGGGCGGTGTCGACGACGTCGTCCTTGTCGAGCCACATGAAGCCGGGGACGTCCGACATGTCCATCCCGGCGCGGTCGTGGAACTCGGTGCGCACGAAGCCGGGGCACAGCGCCATCACCCGGACGCCGCCGCCGGACCGCCGCGCGATGTCGGCGGCGACGCCCTGGCTGAAGCTCACCACCCACGCCTTGGACGCCCCGTAGGTGCCGCGCGTCGCGAACGCCGCCGCCGACGACACGTTCACGACGCCGCCCCGCCCGCGTTCCAGCATGCCGGGCAGGACGGCGTGGGTGAGCCGCAGGACGGCCTCGCAGTGCACCCTCAGCATGGTCAGCTCGTCCGACACGGGGACGTCGAGGAACACGCCCCTGTTGCCGAACCCGGCGTTGTTGACCAGCAGGTCGACGTCCGAGCGGACGCGGTCCTCGGCCGCCGCGAGCCCCGCGTCGGTGGACAGGTCGGCGGGCAGCGGCTCGGCGCGGACGGCGTACTCGTCCCGGAGTCCGGCGGCGGCGCGCTCCAGCCGCGCGGCGTCGCGGGCCACCAGGACGAGGTCGAACCCGTCGGAGGCGAGGCGGCGGGCGAACGCGGCGCCGATCCCCGCGGTCGCGCCGGTGATGAAGGCGGTCGGCATGGGACCGAGCCTAGATCGCGGGGGCTACCGGGCGGCCGCACGCCGCGCGCGGAAATGCCGCGGGTCGGGGCGGCGGGTCGCGCGCCGGTAGGCGAACGTGAAGCCCGGCCAGTTGTTGACGACCTTGCCGTCCGCCGTCATGTACCAGCTCCGGCAGCCCTTCTCCCACACCGTCGAGCGGAGCCGCTCGCGCATGTCGCGGGTGAAGGCGTCCTGCACGTCGGGGCGGACGTCGATCCAGGCGAGCCCGGCGCGGCGCAGCGCGTCCACGCAGCCGAGGACGTACCGGAACTGCGACTCCAGCATGTAGATGATCGAGTTGTGCCCCAGGTTGGTGTACGGGCCGTAGAGCAGGAACAGGTTCGGGAACCCGCTGACCGTGATGCCGAGGTGGGCGTGCGCGCCGTCCCGCCACGCCTCGTTCAGCTCCCGCCCGCCCCGCCCGACGATCTTCATGGGGGACAGGAACTCGGTGGTGCGGAACCCGGTCGCGTAGACGATCACGTCCACGTCGTAGTGGCGGCGCGCCGTCCGGACGCCGGTCGGCGTGACGCCGGTGATCGGGTCGGTGACCAGGTCGACGTTCGGCCGGGCGAGCGCCGGATAGTAGTCGCTGGAGATCAGGATGCGCTTGCAGCCCATGGGGTAGCCGGGGATCAGCGCGTCCCGCAGCCGCGGGTCCTGGACGCCCCGCCGCAGCGTGTTCCTGAACCGCTTCTCCAGCAGCGCCAGGAGCCGCGGGTACTTGACGAAGCCGAGGGCCCGCGACTCGTACAGCGCGTAGATCCGCGCGCGGCTCAGCCCGTACAGGCCGGGCACGTGCCGCAGGACGGCGCCCTCCCAGCGCCGGTACGCCCGGTCGGGCTTGTCGATCACGTACGGCGCGGACCGCTGGAACAGCCGCAGCTCCGCCGCCTCCGCCGCGACCTCCGGGACGAACTGGACGGCGCTCGCGCCCGTCCCGACCACCGCGACCCGGCGGCCGCGCAGGTCGACGCCGTGGTCCCAGCGGGCGGAGTGGAAGCTCGGCCCGGCGAACGCCTCCCGCCCCTCGATCGGCGGGAGGGCGGGGCGGTTGAGCTGCCCGCACGCCGACACGAGCACCCGCGCGTCCAGCCCGCCGGACGTCGTGGTGATCCGCCAGAGGGCGGCGTCCTCGTCGAAGCGGGCCTCGGTCACCTCCGTCCCGAACCGGACGCACTCCAGCACGCCGTACTTGCGGGCGCAGTGCCGCAGGTAGTCGAGGATCTCCGGCTGCGGCGGGAAGCGGCGCGACCAGTCGGTCTTGGGCTCGAACGAGAACGAGTACAGGTGGGACGGGACGTCGCAGGCCGCGCCGGGGTAGGTGTTGTCGCGCCAGGTGCCGCCGAGGCCGTCCGCCTTCTCCAGCACGACGACGTCGCGGACCCCGGCCGCCCGGAGCCGGATCGCCATCCCGATCCCGCCGAACCCGCTTCCGATGATCACCACGCTGTGCGCCATGGCCGTCCCGAACCTCGTTCTGCAGCGGTACGTCCGAGCGTAGGCGGCCGTGCGCGCGCTGGCCAGGACGCCCCGCGATTCTGTCGGCGGCGCCTGCCACCATCCGGGCATGCTGCACGACACCCTCGCCGCCGAGGCCCGCGCGGACGACGGCCTGGACGGTATCCGCCTCGCCGCCCTCGACCGGTCGCGCCCGCTCCTGTCCGTCCTCGAACGCCAGCGGGCGCACGAGTGGACCAGTGAAGTCGCGGCCCGCGACGGGTGGGACGAGTACGAGCGCGTGAAGGAGGCGCTCCAGGCCGAGTTCGACCTGCAGCTGGCGGCCCGCACCGAGGCTGACGACACCGGGGCCGACGACGCCAGGGCCGCCGTCATCGCCCTCATGCTGGCCGCCCGCCACGACGCCGCCGTCTTCCATGCCCATGGCGACGCCATGCGCGACACGGCGGCCAGGGCCGGGGGCTGGACGCCGGGCGAGGCCGCCGCCCTGCTCGGCTGCGTCGCCGAACGCCCCTGGCACGCGGTCTCCCTCGGCATCGCGCTGACCGTCGTCGAGCGGCTCGACGGCGACGGCCTGCGCGAGGTCGCGGGCCCGCTGCGCGGCGCCGAACGCGGGCTGGTGGGGGCCACCGTCGCGACGGCGGAGCGCACCGCCGTCGAGCGGCGCTTGCGGGCCCTGCTCGCGCGCCTGGACGAGGCACACATCCCGGACGGGCTGATCCCGCCGTACGACCCATGGGCCGCGGCCCTGCGCGAGCGCGCGCGGGGCGGGGACATCGAGTTCGCGCGGCTCGTGCGCCATCTGGCGAGCCTGTCGTCGCCGCGCCCGTCGCGGAAGTGGAGCCGGACGTGCGTCGCGCTGACCGACGCGGCGGACGCCCGGGACGCCGTGGCCGAGACCCTGCGCGCCCTGGCCGAGGACCCGGCCCTGTCCCACCGGGAACACGGCGACCACTACCACTACCTGGTGCATCAGCGGCACGGGAACCTCGCGCGGGGCCTGCTCTGGGCGGCGGCGCTGACCGGCGGGCCGGAGGCGGTGCGGCGGCTCGGCGCGCTCGCCCTGCGCGCCGGGGCGCCCGGCGGCGACGTCGACGACGGCCTCAAGGTCGCGGGCGCCGCGATCAACGCGCTCGCCGCGTGCGGCGACGGCGCACTGGCGGCGCTGTGGCCGCTCCGGACGAAGATCAAGAACAGGGCGCTGCGCAAGCAGCTCGACACCGCGCTCCAGGCGGTGGCCGAGCGGCAGGGGATCACCGCGGCGCAGCTCGTGGAGCGCGGCGTCCCGTCCCACGGGCTCGGCCCAGACGGCGCGGTGGAGCGGACACTCGGCGAGCACACCGCGCGGATCGCGGTCGAGGACGCGGCGACCGTCCGGCTCACCTTCACCGCGCGGGGCCGCACGTCGCGCACCGCCCCCGCCGCCGTCAAGGCCGGGTTCCCGGACGAGCTGAAAGAGCTGAAGGCCCTCGCGAAGGAGGTGCGGGCGACGCTGTCCACCGAGCGGGCCCGTATCGAGGCGCTGATGTCGGAGGACCGCGTCTGGCCCTACGGCGAATGGCGCGAGCACTACCGAGACCACCCGGTCACCGGCGTCGTCGTCCGCGGCCTCATCTGGGAGTTCGAGGACGACCGGGGCGAATGGCACGCCGTGCTCGGCGCTCCGGACGGGGATTACGCGCGGGTGCGGCTCTGGCATCCCATCCGCGCCTCCGTGGACGAGGTCCGCGCCTGGCGGGAGCGGATCGTCGACGCGCGGGTCCGGCAGCCGTTCAAGCAGGCGTTCCGCGAGATCTACCTGCTCACGCCCGCCGAGGAGGAGACCGCGACGTACTCCAACCGGTTCGCCGCGCACATCGTCCACTACCGGCGGCTGTACGCGCTGTTCAAGGAGCGCGGCTGGCGGTCCAACTTCCTCGGCGGGTACGAGGGCGGGTACAGCGGCGAGGCGCGCGGCGAGTTCGGCGGCGGCGAATGGCGGGCGTGCTTCTACCACGAGCCGGTCGAGAACGTCGCCTGGGGCCCGGAGCACGCCACCACCGATCAAGTGAGGTTCGAGCGGCGGGACGGCCGCGCCTGGCGCGAGACGCCGCTGTCCGGCGTCCCGGCGGTCGTGTTCAGCGAGGCGATGCGCGACGTCGACCTGTTCGTCGGCGTCACCTCGATCGCCGCCGACCCCGAGTGGGCCGACCGCGGGGAGGACCGCTTCGCCGCGTACTGGCGCGAGACGACGTTCGGCGAGCTGACCGCGAGCGCCGAGGTCCGCCGCGCGGCGCTGGAGCGCCTCCTGCCCCGGACGAGGATCGCGGGCCGCTGCGCCGTCGACGGCCGCTACCTGGTGGTCCGGGGCGAGCTGCGCACCTACAAGATCCACCTGGGGTCGGCGAACGTGCTGATGGAGCCGGACGACGCCTACCTGTGCATCGTCCAGGGGCGGCGCGGCCAGGGGAAGGTGTTCCTGCCGTTCGAGGACGAGCGGCTCTCCCTCATCCTCAGCAAGGCGTTCCTCCTCGCGGCCGACGACCGCATCGAGGACGAGTCGATCCTCCTCCAGATCAAGCGAGGTGCCTGATGCCCGCGGTGACGTTCCGGGACGAGACCGCCACCGGGAAGCCGGTCGCCGAGGTCACGGTGGAGGGCCTGCCGGACCGGATGACCGTCCGGGAGCTGATCAGGCTCCGGGTCCGCGAGGAGGTCGCGCGGCACAACGCCCGGCCGTCCGAGCGGTTCCGCGGCCTGGTCCGGCCGGACGACGCCGAGGCCGAGCTGAACGGCTACCGGCTCCCCGGGCCGCGCCGCCTCGACTGGGAGCGGCAGGCGGAGATCGCCGAGCGCGCGTTCCGCGGCAACGGGTTCTTCGTCCTCGCGGGCGACCGCCAGGTCGACGACCTGGACGAGGAGGTCGACCTCACCGCGGACCCCGACCTCGTGTTCGTCAAGCTCGTCCCGCTGGTCGGCGGGTGAGGCGGTGTGCTCAGGGGAGTCGGCGGGCTCAGGGGAGGAGGCCGAACTCGTGGGCGCGGAGCCCGGCCTGGAAGCGGGAGTCGGCGTCCAGCAGGACGAGGATCTCCGCGACGCGGCGCCGGTAGGTGCGCAGCGACATCCCGAGCCGCCGGGCCGCCGCCTCGTCCTTCAGCCCGCCGCCGAGCAGGGCGAGGATGCGGCGGCTCTGCTCCGACAGCGCGGGCGGGCGGCCGCGCCGGTAGTCGGCCAGCTCGGCGGAGGTCTCCCAGGTCGCCCGGAACAGCGACACGACGCCCCGCACGACGCCCGGCGACCGGACGACCGTGTACTCGCGGACGGCGCCGGGGGCGGCCGGTCCGGCGAGGATCGCGACCCGGCCGTCCACGATGATCGTCTCGTGCGGGAGCGGCGCCGAGCAGATCCGCACCCGCGCCCCGGCCTTCGCGAGGTCCACGAGGTGGCGCTCGGACTCCTCGTCCGCGAGCGCCGCCGGGCCGTACAGCTTGCGGACGGCGGGCCCCGGCCGCGCCCGGCGCCGCTCGGCGACGATGCGCTCGCGCGCCCCGGGCAGCGCCCAGGTGCGGGTGTCGGCCGCCGCGCAGGCGAACTCCTCGCTGGCGAGGAACAGCGGCGCGGCGCGCTCGACCAGCTCCGCCTCGCCGCGGAGCACGACGTTTCGGTCCAGGTCGACGCTCATCGGCACCCAGTCTGCCACCTGGCAGCAAGCTGCCAGCCGGTCGTCCCGGACGCCCCGCCGCAGCACAGTGGGGCCCATGACACAGGACTTCCACGCAAGCGGTGCGGGACGGTTCGACCTCGGCGGCGACCTGCGCGTCTCCCGGCTCGGCTTCGGCGCGATGCGGCTGCCCGCGAGCCGCCGCGACGTCCCGCCGAACGACCGGGAGACCGGCCTCAAGGTCCTGCGCCGGGCGGTCGAGCTCGGCGTGGACCACATCGACACCGCCGCGTTCTACTACCACCAGGACGGCCCGGCCGCGAACGAGATGATCCGCGCGGCGCTCGCCCCCTACCCGGACGGCCTGGTGATCGCCACGAAGGTCGGCCCGTACCGGGGGCCGGACGACCCGTTCCCGTCCGGCCAGCTCGATGCGTCGGGGCTGCGCGCCGAGGTGGAGCGGAACCTGACCGAGCTCGGGCTCGACCGGCTCGACCTCGTCTACCTGCGTCCGGGCGGGCTGGAGACGCCCCGGGACGAGCCGATCGAGGAGCGGTTCGCCGTCCTCGCCGGGCTCCGGGAGGAGGGCCTGATCCGCCATCTCGGGCTCAGCCACGTGAGCGCCGCCCAGCTCGAAGAGGCGCGGCGGATCGCGCCCGTCGCGGCGATCCAGAACCGGTTCGACGTCACCCGGCCGCGGGACGCCGAGCTGCTCGCGGTCTGCGAGCGCGACCGCATCGCCTACGCGCCCTACTTCCCGCTCGGCGGGTTCGGGATCCCGGACGACGCGCGGGTGAACGCGGTCGCCGCCCGGCACGGCGCGACCGTCCCGCAGGTGCTGCTCGCCGGGCTGCTCGCCCTCTCGCCGGTGATGCTCGCCATCCCCGGCACCGGCTCCCTCGACCACCTGGACGAGAACATGGCCGCCGGGCGTCTCGCGCTCTCCGCGGCCGACCTCGCCGAGCTGCGACAATAGCCGTACTTCGCCGCTTGTCCCCGGCACGGCCTACGCTGATGCGCACGTTGCGATCAGGGGGAGCGGTCAGGGGGAGTGAGATGTCGGCGACGCGGCTGCTGGTGCTCGGCGGCGTGCGGCGGGCCGGGCGGGCCCACGGGTACGAGGTCCGCCGCGATCTGATCTCGTGGGGATCGGACGAGTGGGCCCACGTCAACCCGGGTTCGATCTACCACGCGCTCAGGCAGCTCGCCAAGGAGGGCATGCTGCGGGCGCACGACGTGGAGGAGAGCGACGCCGGGCCGCCGCACACCGACTACGAGATCACGCAGGAGGGGCGGGAGGAGTTCCTCCGGCTGCTGCGCTGCGCCCTCGCGACGGTCGACATCCGGCACCCGGAGATGCTGACCGCCGGGCTCGGCTTCCTCACCGAGCTGCCGCGCGCCGAGGCGGTCGCGCTGCTGCGCCGCCGGCTGGACGGCCTCGCGGACTGGCGCTCGTCCGTCGCCCCCCACCTCGCCGAGCAGGACCCAGACGACCATCACCGGGAACTGCTCGGCTGGTGGGTGCACTCGGCCGACGCGGCCACGGCGTGGACGCGCCGGCTGATCGAGCGGCTGGAATCGGGCGCCTACGTGATGGCCGACGACCGCGGCTCCTCGCCGTCCGGGTCCGCGCCGCCCGGCTCGGCGTCCGGCTCGGCACCGGAGTCGGCCGGCTCGGTGGCCGGGTCGCCGGGGTCGCCGGTGAGCCTCCAGCCGCCCCGGCGCCGCAGGACGAGCATGAAGTAGGCCGCCGCCACGACCACCACCGAGACGGTGACGTACAGGCTCGGCCGCCCGATCTCCGGGTCCTTCGCGTTCTGGTAGATCACGTAGACGAGCGCGAGGAGCGCGGCGACGGGCGCGAGCGGGAACCACGGCATCCGGTACCCGGCGTGCGCGGTGGTGCCGTTCCGGCGTCCGGCGATCACCGCGACGCACAGCGCGCCGTACACGACGACGAGGGACGTCCCGGTGACCACGAGCAGGAACTTCTCGTCCAGGAAGCAGGCGGCGGCGCTGAGCGCGCCGGTCAGCAGCGTCGCGATCCAGGGCGTGCCGAAGCGCGGGTGGATCGCGGTGAGCGCCCGGTCGACCTTCGGGAGCCAGGTGCCGTCCCGGCCCGAGCTGAAGATCAGCCGCGCGGTGAGCAGCATGATCGCGATCACCGCGTTCAGGATGGCGAGCGCGATGGCGAGGCTCAGCACGGTGTTGAGGGTGTCGCTGCCGCGCGCGGTGACGAAGTACTCCAGCATGTTCTCCGCGTGGAACAGCTTGTCGAGGTCGGGCGCGCCGAGCAGGACGGCGGTGACCGGGATCAGCTCGGCCGCGACCGTGATGCCGAGCGCCCAGAGGACCGTCCGCGCGATGGCCTTGTGCGCGTCGTGCGTCTCCTCGCCGAAGTACACCGCGGAGCCGTAGCCGTTGTAGGCGAAGATCGCGACCGCGGTGGCGGCGGCGATCAGCCCGGCGGACGCGGCGGTGACGCCGCCGCCGTCCATCCCGACGACCGGGTCGGCGATCAGGTCGGTGATCGGGCGCTCGACGTGCAGGAAGCCGAGCGCGGACAGCACCACCAGCGCGATCATCTCGATCGCCAGGAAGATCCCGGTGACCACCGCGTTGACCTTGATGTCGAGGATCGCGATGACGGTGGCGACGGCGACCGTGACGGCGGCGATCACCGGCCCGTTCAGCCCGTCGACGACGACGCCGAGGTAGGTGCCGACGCCGAGCGCGATCACCGCGAGGATCAGCAGCTGGGTGATGAGGATCAGGCCGAGCACGACGAAGCCGGGCAGCCGGCCGAGGGTGCGGCCGACGATCGCGTACTCGCCGCCGGTCAGCGGGTACGCCGACGCGAGCTCGGCGTAGACGAAGGCCATGAACACCCCGACGACGCCCGCCGCGGCGAAGCTCAGGAAGGCGCCGGTGCCCGCCTGCGAGATCACCCCCGGCGCGATGATGAAGACCGACGACGCGGGCGTGACCGCGGACAGCACGATGAGCAGCGCGCCGATCGTGCGGAGCCCGCGGTGCAGTGCGGGCGGACGGCCTGCGGCGGCCGGTTCGCGGACCTCTGGAGCGGCCATGACGGGCACCTCCTGGGCTGGAAATTCCTTGAATGAGTATCAAAGAACCTTCCGATGCCAGGTCAAGGACCAGGCATGTTACAAGTTGGTTTCGAGTTTTCCTGCGAAGACTCTGACTTGCATTGTCTGAACGATCTTCGGAGAATGTCGGCATGGCACGACCCAGCAGGGCCCACGAGCGGCGCGCCGACCTCGTCGCGGCCGCCCGCCGCGCGGTGCTCGAGCGCGGCATGCTCGACCTGCGGCTGCGGGACGTGGCCGCGGCCGCGGAGATGTCGCCGGGATCCGTCCTGTACTACTACCCGACGCTCACCGACCTGCTGCGGGACGTGCAGCGCGAGGCCGTCGACCGGTTCTGCGCCGCGCGCGAGGAGGCCGTCCGCGGCGAGCCCGACCCGCGCCGCCGGCTGACCGCGATGGTCCGCAGCGGGCTGCCGTCCGGGCCGGGGGACGAGCTGTGCGTGCTGCTGTACGAGCTCGGCACGGTCGCCCGGCGGGACGCGTCCTACGCCGCCGAGCACATCCGGCTGTACGAGCGTCAGGTCGGTATCTACTCCGGGATCCTGGAGGCCGGCGCCGCGACGGGCGCGTTCGCCCTCACCCGGGACGCGGGCGCCATCGCCCGCAACCTCGTCGCGCTGGAGGACGGCTACGGCCTGCACATCGTCATGGCCGTGCCCACCGTCGACACCGCGCGGGCCGAGGCGCTGCTGCTCGCCGCCGCGTCCGACGCGACCGGCTGCGACCTCACCGCCCCCGAGGCCCCTGTGGGCCCGGCCGCGCCGGAGGCCCCGCCCCAGCCCGAAGACCCGTTGGACGAACTCGCCTAGCCGGAGGGGAAGCGATGACCCGTGCCCGCTCGTTCGGACTGCCGCTGCCTGGCACGCCCGGACCGCACAACGCGATCACCGACGTGCCCGGCGTCGAGGTCGGCTACACCACGCTGATCAGCGGCGACGGCCCGCTCCGCCCCGGCGCCGGGCCCGTCCGCACGGGCGTGACCGCGCTGCTGCCGCGCGGCCGGGGCGGCGTCCTCGACCCGTGCGCCGCCGGGATCCACGCGCTCAACGGCAACGGCGAGATGACCGGCTCGCACTGGATCGCCGAGACCGGCGCGCTGAGCCTGCCCGTGCTCGTCACCAACACGCACGCGGTCGGCGCCTGCCACCGCGGCGCGATCGACTGGACGCGCCGCGAGCACCCCGAGCACCGCGAGTGGATGCTGCCCGTCGTCGCCGAGACCTGGGACGGCTACCTCAACGACGTCGGCGGCGACCACGTCCGGCCCGAGCACGCCGTCGCCGCGATCGACGCCGCGCGGCCCGGCCCGGTCGCGGAGGGCTCCGTCGGCGGCGGGACGGGCATGAACTGCTACTCCTACAAGGGCGGCAGCGGGACGTCCTCGCGCGTCGTCGCCTACGGCGCCGACACCTACACGGTGGGGGCGTTCGTCCAGGCCAACTTCGGGTCGCGCGCCCAGCTCGCCGTGTGCGGCGTCCCGCTCGGCGCCGACCTCGCCGACGACAACCCGATCGAGGACACCGACTGGCTCGCCCCCGCCGGGGCGGGCTCGGTCATCGTCGTCGTCGGGACGGACGCGCCGCTGCTCCCCGGCCAGTGCGCGGCGCTCGCCCGCCGCGTCCCGCTGGGCCTCGCCCGGACCGGCACCTACGGGCAGCACTCGTCCGGCGACGTCTTCCTCGCCTTCTCCAACGCCAACCCGGGCGCGATCAGCGGCGGGTTCCCCGACCCCGAACCCGGCTACGACACGATGACGTTCGTCCAGTGGAACCAGATCGACCCGTTCTTCGAGGCCGTCGTGCAGACCGTCGAGGAGGCGGTGCTGAACGCGCTGCTTGCCGCCCGCCCCATGACCGGGCGCGACGGCCACCGCTCCCCGGCCCTCCCGCACGACCGGCTCCGCGACCTGCTGACCGCCCGCGGCGTCCTGGCGTCCTGAGGCGACGCGGCGGCTCAGGTGTCGACGAACGTCCGCGGGACGATCACCCGCAGCGCGTTGCCGCGGATCTTGATCGACACCGGGGTCCGGCCGCGGATCTCGCCGTCCACGTCCACCCGCATCGGCGGGTCGGTCTCGATCTCGACGTGGTCGGTGGTGAGGAACGCGTCCTCGTCGAGCGACCGCCACGGGCCGGTGAGGACGTGCCGCGCCGTCGCCGACGCCAGCCGCAGCCGCCGCTCGTCGCCCAGCCGGTAGACGGCGAGGAGCCGGTCGTCGGGGCTCGCGTCGCGGGCGATCCGCTGCCCGCTGTGGTGCGCGCCGTTCGCGACGTTGAGCTGGTGCGTGGCGAGCTCGCGGGTCTCCCCGTCGATCGTGATCCGGGCGGTGAACGCGGCGTGCCGGGGCAGCAGCCGGGCCGCCGTCAGCGCGTACGCGGGACGCCCGACGACCCTCTTCAGCGCGTGCGGGACGTGCTCGGCCACCTGCACCGACACGCCGAGGCTCACCATGTTCGCGAAGATGTGCTCGCGGTCGGCGCCCGGCCCCTCGCCCTGCGGGTCGCCGGTGCTCTCGAACCAGCCGACGTCGACGTCGGCGACCTTGCCGCCGCCCGGCGTCCCGACCGCGAGGGTCCGGATCGCGCCGGGCAGGTCGAGCGGCAGCTCCAGGCTCCGCGCGAAGTTGTTGGTGGTGCCGAGCGGCAGCACGCCGAGCGCGATGTCGCGGTGCGCGAGGTGCCCGACCGCCTCGGCGACCGTGCCGTCCCCGCCGCCGACGACGACGAGGTCCGGCTCCAGGGCGAGGACGTCGGCGAACAGCTCGCGCAGCCGGGACGGGTCGGTCACCGGGAACACGTGCACGAAGTCGATCCCCGACTCGCGCAGCAGCCGGCGCGCCCGCCCGTACAGCCGGCGCCCCCGCCGGGACCGCGAGTTGATCACCAGCGCGGCGCGCCCGCCGGCCGCGATCGCCGACTCCAGCTCCGCCTTGGTCCGCATCTCACCGCTCCGCATTCCGGGACGCACCGCCCTGCCCCTCCGTCCCCCGCCGCCTCCGACCCCTGCCGTCCGGCCTTCTCGTCCGCGTCACCCTACAAGGGAGGACAACGAGGCTCTCCAGACCGATATTTCATAAACCCGATACGCGCCGTTGAAACACGGCCGTAAGCGGGGAGCATTACCGGTGACGCACTTTCCATGAGCCACCGGGACGGGACCATGCGGCTGCGCGCCTTGGCGGAAGCGGGATTCGTGATGGGGGTGGCCGGGCTCACCGCGTGCGTGGCCGCGTCCCTGTCCACCTCGATCGCGGCCTCGATCGCGCCGGGCGGCGCGCCGCTGTGGCCCGCGCCCGCCGACGACGGCGCGGCCGTGGTCGGCGAGCGGCGGCCGCGCCGCCGCGTCCTCGACCTGGCGGTGCGCTCGCCCGCCCTCGGCGGGGTCGCCCACGTCCGGCTGCTGCTGCCCCGGCGCTGGTCCCGGGACGCCGCCCGCACCTGGCCCGTCCTCTGGCTGCTGCACGGCGCCCTCGCCGGGCCGGACCGGCACACCGCCTGGAGCGACCACACCGACATCGAGGAGCTGACCGAGGACGCCGACGTGATCGTCGTCATGCCGGACGGCGGCCCGTCCGGCACCTACACCGACTGGTGGAACCGCGGCGACGGCCACGGCCCGCGCTGGGAGACGTTCCACCTCGCCGAGCTCCGGCAGATCCTGGAGCGCGGCTACCGCGCCGGGCCGGACCGCGCCGTCGCCGGGAACGCGATGGGCGGGCTCGGCGCCCTCGCCTACGCGGCCCGGCACCGCGGGCTGTTCCGGGCGGCGGCCTCGTTCAGCGGGCCCGTCCACACGCTGTACCGGGACCCGTCCGGGCTCGACGTCGCCGACCTCGTCGAGCTGGGCGTCGCGACCGGCGCGCCGTCCCTCGACTGGACGGACGTCTGGGGCGACCCCGGCGAGCAGCGCGTCGTGTGGCGGCAGCACAACCCGTACGACCTGGCCGACCGGCTGACGGGCGTCCGCGTCCACGTGAGCGCGGGCGACGGGGTGCCCGGCGCGTACGACCTCGCCGGCGGGCGCTCGGGGGGCGATCCGGTGGAGCGGCTCGTCCACACCGTGTCGCAGGAGTTCGCGGGCAAGCTGCGGAAGATCGGCCTCCCGGTCTCGACGCACTTCTACCGCGGCACCCACACGTGGCCCTACTGGCGGCGCGAGCTGCGCGCGGCGCTGCCCGCCCTGCTGGCGGAGATCGTCTGACCTGTCCGCGGCCCGCTAGGGTCGGGGGCGTGGTAGAACCTCGTTCTGATTCGGCCGTCCCGGCGTTCTGGCAGGGGCTCGGGCTGCCCGGTCTCATCGACGCGCACGTCCACTTCATGCCGCAGCGGCTGATGAGCGCGGTGTGGGGTTACTTCGACGAGGCCGGTCCGCTGATCGGCGCCGAGTGGCCCATCCGGTACCGCGACTCGGAGGAGGAGCGGCTCGCGTTCCTGCGCGGCCTCGGCGTGCGGGCCTTCCCGTCCCTGCTGTACCCGCACCGGCCGGGGATGGCGGAGTCGCTGAACGAGTGGGCGGCCGGGTTCGCCGCCCGCGTCCCCGAGTGCGTCCAGACGGCGACGTTCTTCCCCGAGCCCGGCGTCGAGGAGTACACCGGGCGCGCCGTCGAGGCGGGCGCCCGCGTCTTCAAGGTCCACCTCCAGGTCGGCGGGTTCGACCCGCGCGCCAAGGAGCTGGACCCGGTATGGGGGACGCTCGCCGACGCCGGGGTGCCCGCGCTCGTCCACGCCGGGTCGGGGCCGGTCGCCAACGGGTACACCGGGCCGGGGCCGTTCGGCGAGGTCCTCGCCCGGCACCCGCGGCTCACCGCGATCGTCGCGCACCTCGGCGCGCCCGAGTTCGACGGGTTCTTCGCGCTCGCCGACCGGTACGAAAGCGTCCACCTCGACACGACGATGATCTTCACGAGGTTCGCCGCGCTGGCGCCGTTCCCGAACGCGCTGCTGCCGCGCCTGCGCGACCTCGGCCTCGCCGGGCGCGTCCTGCTCGGCACCGACTTCCCCAACATCCCCTACGAGTACGCGCACCAGCTGGAGTCGCTGGCCGCGCTCGGCCTCGGCGACGACTGGCTCCGCGCCGTCTGCTGGCACGGCCCGGCCCGCCTGTTCGGCCTGGCCTGACCCTTGTCAGTGGTCGCAGGGCGCGCTTCCCGCGTGCTCGTGCGGGTCGTCGCCGTCGGCCACGTGGCGCGGGCCGTGCGCGTCGTCGCAGTGGACGTGCCCGCCGCCCGCCACAGCGCCGACGTGGTCGACCTCCAGCGTGGAGTGGGTGATCCCGTACGAGTCGCGCAGCAGCTCCTGCAGGTCGCGCCGGACGGCGTGGCAGTCGCCCCCGGCGTCGACGAGCACGTGCGCCGACAGCGCCGGGTAGCCGGAGCTGACCTCCCACACGTGCAGGTCGTGGACCTCCTCGACGCAGGGCCGTCCGGCGAGCCTGCCGCCGAGCTCGGACGGGTCGATCCCGGCGGGCGCGGCCTCCATCAGGACGCGGCCCGCGTCCCGGAGCAGCCCGTATCCCGCCTTGAGCATCAGCGACGCCACCACCAGCGAGGCGATCGCGTCGGCGCGGGCGAAGCCGGTCGTCCACACGACGAGCCCGGCCACCGCCGTGGAGATGAACGCGAACAGGTCGTTCAGGATGTGCTGGAACGCGCCCTCGACGTTCAGGCTGCGCCGGTCGGCCCGGCTGATCAGCACGGTCGCGGCGACGTTGACGGCGATGCCGGCGAGGGCCGTCCAGAACACGAACTGGCCGTGCACCTCGGGCGGCTCGATCAGCCGCCGGACGCCCTCGTACAGGAAGTAGACGGTGAGCAGGATCAGCGTCAGCCCGTTGAGCTGCGCGGACAGGATCTCGGCGCGGCGCAGGCCGTAGGTGTAGCCGCCCTTCGGCGGGCGCGCCGCGATGCGCATCGCGACCAGCGCCAGCGCGATCGCGAACGCGTCGGTCATCATGTGCGCGGCGTCGGTGATCAGCGCCAGCGACCCGGCGATCACGCCGATCACGACCTCGCCCGCCATGTAGACGACGATCAGCGCCAGCGCGCCGCCGAGCAGCCGCCGGTCGGCGGTCGGTGAGACGGCGTGCCCGTGGCCGTGGCCGTGGCCATGCCCGTGCCCGTGCCCGTGCCCGTGCCCGTGCTCGGTGGTCTCGGTCTTCCGTTCCCGGGTCATGAGACCGCGCCCTTCTGCGGGCGGCCCTCGCTCGGGACTCGCGCGGGTCCTCGCATCGCTCCGGTCATCGGGAGTCCTCCCCGTGGCCGATGTGGGTGAGGGCGAGGTCGAGCAGCATCCGGACGTGCGAGTCGTCCAGCCGGTAGTAGGCCATCCGGCCGGACCTGCGGACCCGCACGACCCGGTTGGCGCGCAGCAGGCGCAGCGCGTGCGAGACCGCCGACTCCGAGTGCCCGCAGGACGCGGCGATGTCGCACACGCACATCTCGCCCCCTTCGAGCAGCGCGATGATCACCCGCAGCCGCCCGGGGTCGGACAGCAGCCCGAACACCTGCGCCAGCTCGTTGATCGTCTCCCCGGCCGGGAGCGCGGCGGTGACCAGGGCGACCTTCGCGGGGTCGACGACGCGGACCGCGCACGCGTCCGCCGCGACGGCCTCGGCGGAGGCCGCCGCGACGGCCTCCGGAGCTTCCGGAGCCGCCGCGCCGGCGGCGCCCGGGGCGTCGGGAGCGATATCTGAAGCACTGCTCATATGAGCAAATATACTCCAGGTGTCCTCAGGAGACCGTCGGGGCGGGCTCCTCGGACGGCGGCAGCGACATCGGGCCCTGCGTGGGCTCGCCGGGCTGCTCGATTCCGCCGCCCGTCCCGGGGTCGCCGCCACCCGTACCCGGATCCTCGGTCGGGACGCCCGGCGAACCCGGCGAAACCTCGGGGCTCGGCGTCTCCGTGCCCGGCGACTCGGTCCCGGGCGACTCCGGCCCCGGCGACTCGACGCCGGGCGAGTCCAGCCCGGAGTCGGACGGCGCCGGCGAGTCGCTCGTCGGGACCTCGGTCTCCGTGGTCGGCAGCTCGGTGGGCGGCCCGTCCGACTCGCCCTCGGTGGCGCGCGGCCGCTCGAACCCCATCGTCGCCTCCGGGTCGACGAGGACGAAGGTCTCGATCGTCCCCTTCCGCGAATCCCGGGGCTGGATCTCCGTCACATTCCGCTTCTTGAATCCCGGCCAGGATCGGCCAGTGTAGGACACGTTGCCGGACGAGATCTTTTCCTTCGGACGGGTCAGCGGATTTCCACAATTGCACTTGACCGTGGGCACTCCGTAACCATTGATCAAAACGCCCATTCCGGCCTGCAGGACGGCGGGCGCGGACACCGCCTTGCCCTCGTGGTACCCGTGGTTCGTGACCAGCGTGTCGGTGCGCAGCAGGACCGGCGTCAGCCGCGACACATACCGCGGGATATCGCTCACCGGGATGCCCTGGACCTCCGCCCACGCCTTGGCCTTCTCCGGGTTGGCCTGCAGGAACGCCACCAGCTTCTGCTGGTCGCAGGTGGACGCCTGGCGCGTCCCCCCGTACAGGCCGGGGGAGTCGCCGGTCTTCTTCCCGCCCGCCTGGGGGCGCGGCTTGACGCCGGTCTTGTCGGTGTTGGCGACCAGCGTGTACGGGTCGGGGCCCGGCGTTCCCACGGTCAGCCTGGTGATGGTGGCGCCCGCGTCGCCGCACGCGGCCAGCGCGGTCGCCGCCAGCGCCAGCGCCGCCGCGGCCGCCGCCGCCGACCGGAACCGGACCCGGCGCCGCGCAATTCTCGAATGGATCTCAGGCATGCGTCATGTCTCCCGCTGTCTCCCGCCTCGGGCCAGCCGAACCTATACTCTTTGATGCCGGGCGGAGCGGATTTGTGCTCGGCGGAATGCTCGAATTTCCACGGCCGGCCGCGGAGCCGGTGTCGGGGGACCCGACGGGGGTGCGAATGGCGGGTCCGAGTCCCCTCTCCGCCGCCGATCCCGTCCGGCTCGGCGGCTGGGAGCTGCTCGGCCGGCTCGGCACCGGCGGGCAGGGCGCGGTCTACCTCGGCCGCCCGGTCGATCCGGGGGCGGGGCCGTCCCGCGTCGCGGTCAAGCTCCTGCACGCGCAGCTGCTCGCCGACGCGGGCGCGCGGGAGCGGTTCGTCCGCGAGCTGGCGCTGCTCCAGCGCGTCGCCGGGTTCTGCACCGCGCAGATGCTCGCCGCCGACATGGCGGGCGACCGGCCCTACATCGTCAGCGAGTACGTCCCCGGGCTGTCGCTGCGGGCGCTCGTCCAGGAGGAGGGGCCGCGCACCGGCGCCGACCTCGACCGGCTCGCGATCAGCTCGGTGACGGCGCTCACCGCGATCCACCGCGCGAACGTCGTGCACCGCGACTTCAAGCCGCAGAACGTCCTGATGGGCCCGGACGGCCCGCGCGTGATCGACTTCGGCATCGCCCGCGCGTTCGACGCGGGCGCCACCATGACCAGCCAGGTCGTCGGCACCCCCGCCTACATGGCGCCCGAGCAGTTCACCGGGCGCGTCGGGCCCGCCACCGACCTGTTCGCCTGGGCGAGCACCCTGCTGTTCGCCGCCACCGGCCGCGACCCGTTCGCCGGGGGCGCGCTGCCCGCCGTGATGTACCGGATCATGCACGAGACGCCCGACCTGAGCGTCCTGCCCGCGCCGCTCGCCGACGTCGCCGCCGCCTGCCTCGCCAAGGACCCGAAGGCCCGGCCGACCTCGGAGGACGTCCTGCTGTGGCTCCTCGGCGAACGCGAACGCCACGCCCGCCTCGACACCGCCACCCTGGACGGCGCCCGTTCGCCCCACCCCCGTCCGGACCCGGCGACCGAACATCTGCCCACCCCCACCACCCCGCACCAGCAGCCCACCGCCCGCCTCCCCGAAGAGGCGCCCGCCACCCGCCCCTGGGAGAACCCCGGCAACGCGGCCCCCGGCCAGAACTCCCTGCACCTCCAACCGAACGCGCACCCGGCCGGGCCGACCCCTTCCCCCGGCGCACCCGGCGGCGCGATACCCGGACGCGATGCCTGGTCGCCCCACGCGGCACCGCACCCCGGCCACCCGACCCCCTCACCCGGATCACCAGGCGGCACGGTGCCGGGCCAGGACGCCTGGCACGACCGCGCGGACTCCCGCCCCGGCCGGCCGGGCGCCTCCGGCGGAGCGCCGGGCGGCGGGGTGCTCGGGCAGGACGCCTGGTATGACCACGGGGAAGCGCGTCCCGGCCAGCCGGGCCCTCCGGGCGGCGCGGTGCCGGGGCAGGACGCCTGGTACGACCGCGCGGACGCGCGTCCCGGGCAGCCGGGCCCTTCGGGCGGCGCGGGGCAGGCGGGGGCCTCCGCCGGGGTGGCGGGGGGTGCGGTGCTTGGGGCGGACGCTTGGCGGACGCAGGTGGAGTCGGGGGGCGGGCAGCCCGAGGCGTGGCCTGGGCAGTCGGGATCCTGGGCCGGGACGGGCCCGGCGGTTCGGGGGGTGCGGCGGGGGCCCGCGCTGGTGGCCGGGCTGCTGTTCGCCGCGCTGCTGGCCGCGGTGGACGTCTTCGTGCTCGCCCTGCTGATCGCCCAGCCGTCGCTGACCCACGGCAACCGGGGCGGCCTGCTGCCGGTCGCGGCGTCCTCGTACGTCCTGGTGGCGATCGTCACGCTGGTCGCCGTCATCCTGGCCTGGCGGGGCAGCCGCGGCGCCGTCTGGACGGTCATGGCGGCGCGCGTCGTCCGGGTCGCGATGTTCGCGGCGTGGGGCAAGGTGCTCACGGTCGGCGCGCCCGTGCTGGCCGGGTACGCCGTGCTGACCGCCGTGGTCGTCCTCCTGCTGACCCGGGGCCTGATGCGGTCATCCCGCTGACTCGTGGCGCTCCGACCAGCGCTTGAGGTCGCGGCGCTCGATCGCGGCGGCCATCAGGTCCGGGAAGGCGTCCGGGGTGCAGGCGAAGGCGGGCACGCCCATCGCCGCCAGCGCCGCCGCGTTCTCGTGGTCGTAGGCGGGGGCGCCCTCGTCCGACAGGGCGAGCAGCACCACCACCTGGACGCCCGCCCCCGTCAGCGCCGCCACGCGGCTCAGCAGCTCCTCGCGCACGCCGCCCTCGTACAGGTCGCTGATCAGCACGAGGACCGTGTCGTTCGGACGCGTCACGAGCCCCTGGCAGTACGCGACGGCGCGGTTGATGTCGGTGCCGCCGCCGAGCTGCGTGCCGAACAGCACCTCCACCGGGTCGTGGAGCTGGTCGGTCAGGTCGACGACGCTGGTGTCGAAGACCACGAGCGACGTGCGCAGCGACCGCATCGAGGCGAGCACGGCCCCGAACACGCTCGCGTACACGACCGACGCCGCCATCGAGCCGCTCTGGTCGATGGCGAGGACGACGTCCCGCTTGACGGCCTGCCGCCGCCGCCCGTACCCGATCATCCGCTCCGGGACGAGCGTGCCGTGCTCGGGCAGGTAGTGCCGCAGGTTCGCGCGGATCGTCCGGTCCCAGTCGACGTCGGCGAGGCGGCGCGGCCGGGACGTGCGGGCCGCGCGGTCGAGGGCGCCGCCGACCGCCGACCGGGTCCGCTGGGCGAGCCTGCGCTCCAGGTCGCGGACGACGCCGCGCACCACCGCCCGCGCCGACTCGCGGGCCCGGTCGGGCAGCACCCGGTTCAGCGACAGCAGGGTGCCGACGAGGTGGACGTCCGGTTCGACGGCGTCGAGCATCTCCGGCTCCAGCAGCAGCCGGGTGAGGTCGAGGCGCTCGATCGCGTCCTTCTGCATGACCTGGACGACGCTCGACGGGAAGTACGCGCGGATGTCGCCGAGCCACCGCGCGACCGAGGGCGCGGAGTCGCCGAGCCCGGCGCTGCGCCGCCCCGGCCGGGGACGCCCCTCCTCGCCCGCGCCGTAGAGCTTCTCCAGGGCGCCGTCCATGCGGGCGTCGTCGCCGGTCAGCGTCACGCCGGTGCCGTCGGCGCGCTCCCCGCCGAGCACCAGCCGCCAGCGCCGGAGCCGTTCGTCGGTCATCGGGCCTCCGTCCAGCCGAGGATGTGCAGGGTCGTGGCGACGGCGGCGGCCGCGCGGGCGTCGTCGACGTCGTCGTCCGCCGGGCGGGACGGCCCGGACGGCGACCGGCCCCGGCGGCGGAGCCGCTCGCCGATGGCCCGCCGCTCGGCGGCGGCGTAGGCGCCGAAGGTGCGCCGCAGCAGCGGCAGCACGTCGGTGAACGAGTCGGCGGGCAGCCCCGCGACCCACTGGTCGACGAGCCGGAGCAGGTCGTCGTCGTGGACGAGCAGCAGCGCCCCGCCCGACAGGAAGCCCTCCACCCACGCGGCGGCGCGCGCGGGCGCGGCCCCGACCGACACCGCCCGCGCCATCCGGTCGGGGACGTCGCCGAGGCGGCCCGCGTCCAGCAGCAGGCGGGTGAGGCGGCCCTCGATCAGGCCGTGCAGGGTGTCGGGCCGCGCGAGCAGGCCCTCCAGCGTCCGCCGCCAGCGCTCGGTGTGGCCGTCGTCGCCGAGGAGGGCCAGCGCGCCGTGCACGGCGTCGATGTGGGCGAGGAACTCGCGGGCCGCGTCGTCGTCGAGGTTCGTCACCGCGGGCGGCAGGCCCACGCGGACGCGGACGATCAGCCCGTCGACCACCGTGCGGAGCGGGCCCGTCGACGTGCCGCGGACGTCGCCGTAGCGCAGCGCCCGCACGAGCGCGGGCAGCGCGGACATCAGGTGCGCGACGTCGGCGTCGACGGCGGCCCGGTCGGCGAGGGCGCGCATCACGTCCGGCAGCGCGTCGCCGAGGTCGGCGAGCAGGCACCGCTCCGCCACGGACGTGAGGTCGGCGAGCGCGGTGGCGTGCCCGGCGAGCGCCTTCGCCCGCGCCGTCGCCGCGCCGCGCACGGTCGTGCCCCACGCGCCCGCCTCGATCAGCTCGACGTCGAACTCGGGACGCCACATCAGCGTCCACGTCTCGCGGAAGGTGCCCTTCGACCGGCCCGTGTCGGACGGGACGCCCCAGTCCACGTCGAGCAGGCGGAGCCGGTGCAGCAGGCGGCTGCGCTCCAGGTCGGTGGGCTTGCGGAGGTCGAGGTCCTGCTCCTTGTCGAGCGCGGACGGCCTGAGCCGCAGCCGCCGCTGCTCGGCCTGCAGGTCGCGCTGGAGCGGCACCATCGGCGTGCGCTCGGGGACGGCGCCGAGCCGCTCGCCGACCACCATCCGCCGCTGGATCAGCTCGACCGGCAGGTCGGCGCCCTCGCACAGCACGGCCCGGGTCGCCTCGGTGACCTCGTCCAGCCCGGCGAGCGGTCGGCCGCGCAGCGCGGCGAGCGCCTCCGCCAGCCGGACGGCCTCGATCACGTGCGCGGACGAGACGTGCAGGTCCTCCTCGCGGAGCACCCGGGCGGCGGCGGTGAGCCACCGCTCGATCGGCCGGTCGGCGGCCGTGAACAGGTGGTGGTACCAGCCGGGGGAGCGGACGCCCGCGCCGTAGCCGGAGCGCCCGGCGAGCCGGCCGTGCGTCCACGGGACCCAGGTCATCGCGACCCTGGCCTTGGGCAGGCCGCGCAGCGTCCGGTCGTCGTGGGCGGCGGGGACCTTCGCCGTCAGCGCCGGGACGTGCCACGCCCCGCACACCACCGCGACCCGCTCGTGGCCCTCCTTGAGGGTGCGGCGGAGCGTCCGGCGCATGTGCGCCTCGCGCTGCTCCTCGCGGCGCGGGTGGCGGGACGGGTCGACGCGCTCGCGCAGCTCGGCCATCGCCTCCGCGATGGCGGGGAACGGCGACGGGCCCGCGCCGCGGTGCTCGACGACGTCGTCCCACCAGCGCTCGGCGTCGTCGTACCCGGCGGCCTCCGCCAGCCGGCCGAGCGGGTCGAGCCGGACGTCCGCCTCGTCCGGCGGGGGCTCGGCCTCCGAGGCCGGGACGAGCTGCTGCGCCGCCGGAAGGTCGCAGAACCGGACCGGGACGCCCGCGCCGAGCCCGTACCTGATCGCCTGCCACTCGGGGCTGAACTCGGCGAACGGCCAGAACGCGGCCCTGCGGCCGTCCTCGCCCTTGTCCGGCCCCTCCTCCGCGCCCTCCTTCGGCGCGCCGCCGGACGCGGGCGCGTAGGCGAGCAGCGCGACCGGCGGCACCATCCCCGGATCGCCCGCCAGCTCCACGATCGGGTCGGCCTCGGGCGGGCCCTCGATCAGCACCGCGTCCGGTTGGAACTCTTCCAGGGCGCCGCGCAGCGCCCGCGCCGAGCCGGGCCCATGGTGCCGGATCCCGTAGACCTCGACTCGGCTCAAGACACCTCCCGGCACGCGCGATAGAAGTCGCGCCACTCGGGCCGGTCGCGGACGACGGCCTCCAGGTACTCCTGCCACACGACGCGGTCGGACACCGGGTCCTGGACGACGGCGCCGACGATCCCGCCCGCGACGTCGGCGGCGCGCAGCACCCCGTCGCCGAAGTGCGCGGCGAGCGCCAGCCCGCTCGTCACGACCGAGATCGCCTCGGCGGTGCTGAGCGTCCCGCTCGGGGACTTGAGCTTGGTGCGCCCGTCGGCCGTCACGCCCGACCGCAGCTCGCGGAACACGGTCACGACGCGGCGGATCTCCTCCAGCCCGGCCGGGGACTCGGGCAGCTCCAGGCCCGCGCCGATCTGGTCGACCCGGCGGGAGACGATGTCGACCTCGTCCTCGACGGTCTCCGGCAGCGGCAGCACGACCGTGTTGAACCGGCGGCGCAGCGCGCTGGACAGCTCGTTCACGCCCCGGTCGCGGTCGTTCGCGGTGGCGATCACGGTGAAGCCCTTGCGCGCCTGGACCTCGGTGTTCAGCTCCGGGACGGGCAGCGTCTTCTCCGACAGGACGGTGATCAGGCTGTCCTGCACGTCGGACGGCATCCGGGTCAGCTCCTCCACCCGGACGACCGCGCCGCGCCGCATCGCCCGCATCACCGGGCTCTCGACCAGCGCCTTCTCCGAGGGCCCCTCGGCCAGCAGCCGGGCGTAGTTCCACCCGTAGCGGATCGCCTCCTCGGCCGTGCCCGCCGTGCCCTGGACGAGCAGCGTCGAGTCGCCGCTGACGGCCGCCGCGAGGTGCTCCGACACCCACGTCTTCGCCGTGCCGGGCACGCCGAGCAGCAGCAGCGCCCGGTCGGTGGCGAGCGTCGCGACCGCCACCTCCATCAGCCGCCGCGGCCCGACGTACTTCGGGCTGATCGCGGTGCCGTCCGGCAGTTCGCCGCCGAGCAGGTACGTCGTGACGGCCCACGGCGACAGCCGCCAGCCGGGCGGGCGGGGCCGGTCGTCGTGCTCGGCCAGCCGTGCCAGCTCACCGGCGTGCTCCTGCTCGGCGTGCGGCCGCAGGACGGCGTCTTCGGTCACGTGCTCAGCTCCTTCAGCATCTCGGCGCGGAAGCGCAGGGTGGCGATCAGTTCGGGGACGGCGCGCGGCACGGCGGCACCGGGCGCGGCGTCGGGTGCCGTGTCGGGCGGGGCGGCGAGGTCGTCGAGCCGGTCCGCGGCGGACGGGGCGAGCCGCAGGTCGGCGAGGCGGCACAGCTGGGTGACGAGGTGCTCGTCGCGCCGCGTCGGCCGCTCGGCCGCCGTGGCGAGCGCCGCCAGCACCGCCGCCGCGAGCGGGCCCGTCCACGGGCCCGGCACGTGTTCGAGGACGCGCAGCAGGTCGGGCTGCCCCTCCACCCAGCGGATCAGGTCGGCCGCCGCCGCGTCGCGCTCGCCCTCCGGCAGGACCGACAGCAGGTCGGCGAGGGCCTCGGGCTCGTCCACCATCACGCCGCCCTTGAGCAGCGCGCGGGCCCAGTCGGCGTCGCGCTGGGCGAGGGCGGCGCGGGCCCACCCGATGTGGACGTCCCGTGCGTCCGACGCCCAGTCGTTCTGCGGGGCCGACTCGGCGGCGGAGCCCCCGGCGCCGCCGCCGAGGGGAAGGCAGACGATCTCCATGGGCGGGAGGCCGAACAGGTCCGTCCAGGTGGCGAGCGGGGTGCGGGCGAGGATCTCGCGCAGCCACGCCGCCCGCGTGCCCACCGGGCGCCCGCCGCCGCGCGGCGCGAACGACCCGCTGGGATGGAACGGGACGCCGTCGCGCGCCATGTCCTCGTCGTGCGACCGCGGCGGCTCGACCCGGATCCACGTCTGCCGCCGGCCGCGCGCCGAGCGCCGCTCGGGGACGAGGCAGGCCCGCGCCCGCGCGGCCATCCGCTCCCCGTAGGCGGAGCCGGGCACGCGGGCGAGCAGGTCGGAGGCGATCTGCCTGACGTCCTTGCCGCGGTCCTCCAGGGCGGCTTCGAGGAACTCCTCGTCGTCGAGCGACAGGCCGTGCGCGAACGTCGCGAGGAACGCGGCCCGGTCGGGCGCGGGCTCGGCCGTCCACGTCCCGCGCAGCAGGTCGCGCGCCCGCGCCGGGTCGGACCCGCGGAGCATGGTCAGGTAGGCGACGCGCCTGTTCCGCGTCCCCGTCTCCCACACCTCGGGGCCGCCGCCGGGGTCGTCGCCCGCGCCGACCAGGTACGCCCAGTCGGTGTTCTGCAGCGCCAGCCAGACGCCGCGCCGCCCGGCCGCGCGGGCGATCGGCGGCCGCAGCATCCGGTCGGTGCGGCCGCGTTCGAGCAGGTCGGGCAGCGACTGCGCGGGCACCCGGAAGCCGCGGGAGGCGGCGGCGTCGAGCCACTCGGGCAGGACGCGGATCTGCTCGCCCGCGAGGATCCGCCGCAGCCGCGCCGCCGCCGGGCCCGGCACCACCGGGGCCTCCTCCTCGGGGGCGAGCGCGATCGGCTCGGGCGCCGCGCCGGCCGGGACGAGCCCGGCCCGCCGCCGCACCGTCAGCAGCGCCGCCGCGTCGAGCAGCCGCCCCGCCTTGTCGGACGTCTCGCCGGACGTCTCGCCGGACGGTTCGCCGGGCGCCTGGGGCAGGACGGGCGGGTCGCGCCGCTCGGTGCCGAGCAGGGCCACGGTGACGAGCTCGTTCCACGTGCTCTCGTTGAAGGCGCTCTCGTCCGGCGCGGTCACAGGACCACCGTCCCCTCGTCGTCGTGCCAGGCGGCGAGCGGGCGCAGGCCGCGCGGGCCCCATTCCCCGGCCAGCGTGACGGGCCCGCCGCCGGACAGCGCGAGCAGCCGCCACGGGTCGCCCAGCCGGAGCGGCAGCGCGTCGCCGGACGGGTCGGACGCGAACAGCTCGCCCCGCTCGCCGCGCGCCAGCCGGACGTCCGCCAGCAGGGCGGGCCAGCGGTCGAGCCACGGGTCGGCGGCGAGGGCGGCGGCGTGCCCGTCCAGGAAGCCGCGCACGGACGTCCCGGCGGGGCGCGCCGGGGCGGCCGCCCCGTGCCGCTCGGCGACCAGCGCCCGCAGCGGCGGCGACCCCGGGTAGAAGGCCAGCTCCGCGTCGACCTCCGTGCCGACGACGAGGGACGCGTCGAGCGTCGTGCCCGGCGCGGCGAACGACAGCACCAGCGCGGGACGCCCCGTCCGCCGCCCGAGCAGCCAGACGCGGCGCGTCGTCAGCAGGTCCTGCGCGGTGTCGCGGGCGCCCGTCACGCACCACAGGTCGCGGACGCGCTCGCCGTCCGCGAGCACCTCCTCCTGCGGCACCGTGAACCCGACGCGGGAGCGGACGGTGTCGCGCAGCCCCGCCGGGAGCTCGCCGCGCCGCCGGTAGGCCCGGACGAGCAGCCGCAGCAGCGCGTACTCCGCCAGCAGCGGGCCCGGCCAGCCGGGCCGCCGGATGATCGCCGCGCAGCCCCGCACCTGGCCCGCGAGCGCGCCCGCCTGCGCGTCGACGAGCCGCCTGGCCGCGTCGTCCCACATCCGGTAGGGGGCCTTCTCGGCCCGCGCGAGCCCGTGCGCGACCTGGTCGCGGAGCCACTGGTCGAGCTCGGCGAGCCCGTCGTCGACGCGCCGCTCGCGGCGCTCGACCGTGCGCGGGTCGCGCGCCTTGGCCGCGGACGCGGCGCGCCGCTCGGCCGCCCTGTCGGCGCGGGCGCGGCGCTCCTCCATCCACTCGGCGGCCCAGCCGGGCCGCGGCCCCTCGTCGACCGTGCCGTCGCTCCAGAGCAGCAGCAGGCCGAGGGCGTGTTTGCAGGGAAACTTGCGGCTCGGGCAGGAGCACCGGAAGGCGGGCTCGGCCAGGTCGGCGCACGTCCGGTAGACGGACGAGCCGCTGCCCCGGCACTCGCCCCACACCGCCTCGCCGTCGCAGCCCGCCGCGCCCCACTTGGCGGGCTTGGCGACGCCGCCCGCCGCCTTCGCGGACGCGGCGTCCGGCGCGAGGCCGAGCACCTGCTCCCGGTCCCATCGATCGCTCACACGTCCGAAACTATCCGCCCCCTCGGACATTCCCCGCGTGACGATCTACCAGCGCGCCGACCAGGCGGATCAGGGGGTGGGGAGGCCGGGCAGGTCGGGCAGCGAGACGTCCGGGACGAGCAGCGCCCCGCCGGTCACCAGCGCGAGCAGCGCGACCGCCGCGAACAGGCTCACCCAGGCGAGGCCGGGGACGCCGGTGAGGTGCGCGAGCTGGTCGGCGTCGGAGCTCGGCGCCATGTGCCGGGCGCGCATCCGCTGCAGCTCGACCACCGGCCGGACCGCGGCGAGCAGCAGGAACGACGCGGCGAGGTAGGCGAACCCGGCCTGCACCTCGGCGCTGCCGAGCCAGGACACCGCGAAGATCACCGCGCCGGTGGCGATCACCGACAGCGCGCCGTAGGCGTTGCGGATCATGACGAGCATCGCGCCGAGCAGCGCGAGCGAGAACCACAGCATCAGCGTGATCCGCCCGGCCGCGAGCAGCAGCGCGAAGAACAGCCCGAGCAGCGGCGGGGTGAGGTACCCGGCCATCGCCGTGAAGATCATGCCGGGGCCGTGCGGCTTGCCGCGCGACACGGTCACGCCCGAGGTGTCGGAGTGCAGCTTGATGCCGTCCAGCTTGCGGCCGGTGAGCAGGGCGACGAGCGCGTGCCCGCCCTCGTGCGCGATCGTGACCGTGTTGCGCGCGACCCGCCAGGTGGGGCCGTGGGCGACCGCCCCGAGCGCCACGACGCCGACGAGCAGGACGAGCCACCACGGCGGGTCCGGCTGCGTCCCCGTCACGCGGTCCCACAGGTCGGCGATGCTCACGTTTTCCACGTCCACCTCGGAGTCGTCGTCGCGCTGCCCGAATCGCGCTGCCCAACCTTAGGACGTCGGGGATAACGTTCGCGTTCGGTTCACCGCGGTCGTATCGCACGTGGGGCCGGGGACCGGACGCGCCCGGCGGTGTCCGGAGATGTGATCAATGTCATTCCGGTCCGCCCGTAACCGGCGATGTCACCGTGGATCACCAGGTGAGATCTTCGCGGATCTCGTTACGGCGCGCCCCGCACACCCGTTATGGTGCCCTTCGCACCGGGGATCGCGGCTCCCGATCCCGGCGCGATCGAGAGGGTGTGACGGGGATTGAACGGGGATCGGTCCTCCGCGCGGGCCAGGGGGCGGCGCGGAGTCATGGGGTTTTTCCGGCGTGACCGGCTGACGGGGCAGGTCACGGCGGGGCTCGTCGGCGTGCTCTGCGTGAGCGCGCTCGTCTACGGCGTGGGCACGGCGAGCGCCAGGTACAAGCTGTCCGACGTCGGCGCCTGGCTCAGCGCCGGGGCGAAGGGCCTGGTCGTCCACGCCAACGGGCTGGCGGGCAAGGTCGACGGCAAGGCGGCCGTGGTCCCGCAGATGCGCGGCCACCATATCAAGATCGTTCAGGACGGCACGACCGTCCTGCTCGTGGACGAGGACACCGGCGTCGTCAGCCGGATCGACCCGTCCCAGCTCACGATCACGGGCAGCCGCCCGGTCGGCGGGCCGGGGCTGCAGGTGCTCGCCGGGGCGGGGGCCGCGTACACGGTCGACCTGGTCAAGGGGGTCGTCCAGCAGATCGACCCGCTGCGGCTCACGCCGCTCGGCGCGGCGACGACGCTCACCGCGCCGCTCGGCCAGGCGGGCATCGACGCCGACGGGATCCTGTGGGTGCCCGAGCCGCGGACGGGGAAGGTCGTCCCGTTCCGCGGGTCCGGGCGGGGCGCGCCGGTCGGCGTGGGCGAGCCGGGCGACCGGCTGGCGCTCACCATCGCGGGCGGACGTCCCGTGGTCGTCGACAGCACGTCCGCGACGGCGCTGGTCGTCCGGCCGGAGGGCGCGCAGCGGATCACCCTGCCCGCGCCGGTCGCGCGGGCGCGCGGCGGCGTCAAGGTCCCGGCGGTCACGGACGGGCAGCTCGTCCCGATGCTCGGCGACGGCGGCGCCCTGTACCTGCTGAACACCGGCGTCGGACGCGTCGACTCGGTCGCGCTGCGCATGCCCGACCACGCGTTCGAGCCGCCGCACGTCCTCGGCTCGCGCGTCTACCTGCCCGACCGCACGTCCGGCCGCCTGCTGGTCTACAACGTCGACGGCAACGCCTGGGAGCGGCCGATCGCCGCGACCCGCCCCGGCGGGACGATCGAGCTCCTCGTCCGCGACCACATGCTGTGGGTGAACGACCCGAACGGCGCGGTCGCCCTCGCGTTCGACCCGGGCGGCGGCGTCAAGCGGATCAAGAAGTACGACGACCGGATCCCGGGCGGCGCGCGGCGGCCGCTGCCCGTCCAGGCGGACCCGGGCGGCGGGCGCGGCAACCGCAACGGCGCGGGTGGCGGGCCGGGCGGATCCAACGGCGTCCCGCCCCGGGGCAGGCCGCCGAAGGCCCCGGCGAAGAGGGACCCGACCGCGCCCGACCCGCCGACGCCCGTGGCGTCCGGCGACAACGGGGCGGTCAAGGTGCGGTTCACGCCCGCCGTCCAGCCGCCGGGCGTGTACCCGGTGACGCGGTTCGTCCTGCTCGACCAGGCGGGCGCGCCGGTGGCCGGGGCGAGCCCGGCGCGGTTCCCCGCGAACACCCGCGGCGGGACGTTCACGGTCGGCGGCCTCACCTGCGACACGACGACCCACGTCTACAAGGTCGCCGCCGAGTACAGGGGCAAGGACGGCAGGGCCGCCTACAGCGAGTCCGGCGACGTCGGCGCGACCGCCTGCACGGCCCCCGGCCCGGCGACGGCGCTCACCGCGACCGGCGTCGACCACGGCGCGAACCTCGCCTGGGGCGCGTCGTCCGGGTACGACGTCACCTACGACATCGCCTGGGACGGCGGCTCCGCCACGACCAAGGGCACGTCCAAGTCGGTCACCGGGCTGGCCAACGGGCGCACCCACACGCTGACCGTGACCGCCCGCAACGGCGCCGGGTCGTCCACGCCCGTGAGCACGTCGGTGGACCTCGACCCCGCCGCCCACGCCCGGACCTACAACGGGCACCACAACGAGACGACCAGCACCTACCTGCACACCGGCCCGGCGACGACGGCGCCGCGCGACGGCTCGTTCCCCAAGGGCTTCACGGGAGCGGTGAAGGTGATCTGCCAGGAGACCGGCGACCGCGTCCAGGACCAACAGGACCCGCGCCTCGTCAGCACCGTCTGGGACAAGATCGAGTATGGGGGCCGGGTGCGCTGGGTCAGCGACATCTACGTGACCACCCCCGGCTCCGACTCGGGGACCTTCTCTTCGACGCTCTGGGGATGCAGCTGATGACCGAGAACGGGGCCATGGACGCGGAGGCGCTGGTCGCGCGGTTCGCGCAGATGTTCGCGGCGCTCGCGGGCAACGTCGAGCGGGTGGTGCGCGGCAAGCGGGAGAAGGTGGAGCTGGCGCTGGTCTGCCTGCTCGCCGAGGGGCACCTGCTGGTCGAGGACGTCCCCGGCGTCGGCAAGACGACGCTCGCCCGCGCGATGTCGGCGTCCGTGGACGCCAAGTGGGCGCGCATCCAGTTCACCCCCGACCTGCTGCCGAGCGACATCACCGGCGTGTCGATCTTCAACCAGGGGACGAGCGCGTTCGAGTTCCACCCCGGCCCGATCTTCGCCAACATCGCCGTCGCCGACGAGATCAACCGCGGCTCCCCGAAGACGCAGTCGGCGCTGCTGGAGGTCATGGAGGAGCGCCGGGTCAGCGTGGAGGGCGCGCCGCACCCGGTGCCGCGCCCGTTCATGGTGATCGCGACGCAGAACCCGGTCGACATGGACGGCACCTACCCGCTCCCGGAGGCGCAGCTCGACCGGTTCCTGATGCGGATCTCGATGGGCTACCCCGACCACCAGGCGGAGGTGGCGCTGCTCGCGGGCGCGCCGACCGGCGCGACGCTCGACCAGATGCCGCCGGTGATGGCCCGCGAGGACCTCGCCCGTATGATCGACTTCGCGCAGCGGCTGCACGTCGCGCCGCCGCTGTTCGACTACCTGGTGCGGGTCGTCGCGGCCACCCGCGAGCATCCCGACCTGCGGCTCGGCGCGTCGCCCCGGGCGAGCATCGCGCTGCTGCGGGCGGCGCGGGTGCGGGCGGCGGCGGCCGGGCGGTCCTACGTCGTGCCGGAGGACGTGAAGGCGCTCGCCGTGCCGGTGATCGCGCACCGGCTGGTCGTCACGCCGGAGGCGGAGCTGCGCGGCCGCACCGGCGCCGACGTCGTCGGGGAGGCGCTGCAGAACGTGCCGACGCCGCAGGCCGCCGGTGTCTAGCGGCGGGGTGTGAGGTGCTGACGCCGCTCGGCTGGGGGACGGCGGCCGGCTCGGTCCTGCTCTACGCGGCGGGCTGGTGGCTCGGCTACCCGGAGCCCGCGATGCTCGCGGTCGCCGGGCTGGCCGCGGTGGGGGCCGCCGCGCTGTGGACGCTGCCGCGCCCGCGGCTGGACGTCCGCCGGGAGATCGCGCCCGCGAAGGTGGAGCGCGGCGAACCGGCGGTGGGCGTCCTGCACGTGACGAACCGGGGACGTTCGGCTCGGGGTCTGAGCGCGCATGACACCGTGTTCACCGGGGGGCCTGGGGGGTCGTCCCCCCAGAGGGGCAAGGCGGGGGCGGCGCACGTGGCGGTGGACGTCCCGCGCCTGCGCCCCGGCGGCACCCGCTCGGTGACCTACCGGCTCCCGACGGACCGGCGCGGCGAGATCCCGGTCGGCCCGCTGCGGCTGGAGCGGGCCGACCCGCTGCGGCTGGCGCGGCGCGTCCGCGAGTACGGGGAGCCGCGGACGCTGCTCGTCCGGCCGCGGACGGTGCGGCTGCCGCTGCTGCCGTCCGGCCGCGCGCACCACCTGGAGGGGCCGACGAGCGACCGCTCCCCGGCGGGGACGGCGACGTTCCACGCGCTGCGCGAGTACGTGATCGGGGACGAGCTGCGCCACATCCACTGGAAGTCCTCGGCGCGGACGGGCACGCTCATGGTCCGCCAGCTCGTCGACGCGAGCCTGCCGACGACCACGGTCGTGCTGGAGGCGCGTCCGGACGCGTGGGCGGAGCCGGACGACTTCGAGCTGGCCGTCGACGCCGCCGCGTCGGTCGCGGTGGGCGCGGCGGCGGCGAACTTCCCGGTCCGCGTCCTGACCGGCGACGGGCCGCTCGCCGACACGCGCGGCGGGCCGGGCGACGTGGAGGTGCTGCTCGACCGGCTCACCGCCGTCGCGCCGAAGGAGGGGCCCCGGTCGGCGGTGGACGCGGTGCGCCGCGTCCACGCGGGCGGGTCGCTCGTCGTGGTCGCGTCGGGCGCGGCGGAGCTCGGGCGGATCGCCGCCGTCCGGAGCCGGTTCGACCGGGTCGTGGTGCTGCGGGTGCGGCCGACCGGGCCCGCGCCCGCGCCGCCCGGCGTCCACGTGATCGACCTCGCCGACCTGGACGGGCTGGCCGAGTCGTGGCGGCGCCTCGGGAGCGTCCGGTGACCCGCTACGCCTCGCTCGCGGTGACCGCCTGCCTGGCCGCGGTCGCCGGGCTCGCGTTCCAGCGGGTGTTCGGGTTCGGCCCGGTGCTGCCGGTCGCGGCGGTGGCGGCGGTCGTGCCGACGGTGCTGTGCGCGCTGCTGTCCGGCCCGCGCGGGAAGCCGTGGCCGCTGTGGATCTCGGTGGTGCTGACGGTCGTGGCGTGGGCGGGCACGGTCACCGTGACGGTGCTGCGCCCGGCGCTCGGCGACGGGACGCTCCCGCGGACGCTCCGCGAAGGCGTCCTCGGATCGTGGAAGACGATCCTCACCACGCTGCTGCCCGCCCCGGCCGAGCCGGAGCTGCTCGTCCTGGTCAGCCTGGTGGTGTGGCTGGCGGCGTTCGCGTCCGCCGAGCTGGCGCTGCGGACGGCGCTGCGCGCCGTGCCGTGCGTGCCGTCCCTCGCGGCGTGGGCGGTCGCGCTGCTGCTCGGCGTGGACGGCCCCGGCTCCAACGTCCCGCTCGCCGCCGCGACCGTCGTCCTCATCGCGGTGCTCGTCCTGCTGCGCGCCGACATGGCCGCCCCAGGGGTGGCGTGGCGTCCGCTGGCGGTCGGCGTCCCGGCGGCCGCCGTGCTCGGCGGGCTGGCGTTCGCGTCCGGGCCGGTCGTCCCGGTCGCCGCCGAGCCGTACAACCCGCGCGAGCAGGTCCGGGCGCCGCCGCCGCAGCGGCGCGACAGCGTCAGCCCGCTCGACCGGGTCGGCGGGTGGCTGCTGAGCCCCGACCAGGTGATGTTCACCGTCCGGTCCGGGCGGAGCGAGATCGAGCGGCTCGCCGTGCTCGACCGCTTCGACGGGGTGACGTGGTCGTCGACGGCGCGGTTCGTCCCGACCGGGCGGCGCGTGCCGGAGGGGCCGAAGCCGGGACGCGAGCACCGGGTGGCGCAGCGGATCACGATCCGCGACCTGCCCGGCGTGTGGGTGCCCGCGGCGGACCGTCCGCGCCAGGTGGACGGCCTGCCGGTCGTCGTGGACCCCGCGAGCGGGGCGCTCGCGGCGGCGCGGCCGCTGCGTCCGGGGCAGGCGTACCGGGTCGACTCGGTCGTCCCCGAATGGACGGCCGACGACCTCGCGGACGCGGCCGTCGCCACCGACGCGGAGGCGCGGGCCGCGCGGGAGCTGCCGTGGGGGCCGGGGGCGAAGGAGCCGCCCGTCCAGATCGCGGAGTTCCGGCGGTTCGCGGAGTCGGCGACGCGGGGCGCGGTGTCGCCGATCCAGAAGGCGGCGATGCTCGCCCAGTACCTCAAGCGGTACGCCAGGTACGACGTGACGGCCCCGCCCGGGCACAGCTACCGGCAGCTCGACTACTTCCTCGGCGAGGGCAGGCGCGGGACGCCCGAGCACTTCGCGACCGCCTACGCGCTGCTCGCCCGGACGGTCGGCCTGCCGTCCCGGGTCGTGGTGGGCTTCGACGGCGGGAACCGGGTGGGCGACACCGTCCAGGTCCGCTCCGGGGACGTGATGGTCTGGCCCGAGGTCAAGTTCGACGGTCTCGGCTGGATCCGCTTCAACCCGCTGCCCGACAGCGCGCGCCGGTCCAAGAAGGACGACTCGGTCGCGGCGGGGGAGACGGAGCAGAAGCTGGAGGAGGCGCAGAAGAACGCGGCGTCCCAGCAGCGCGGGCAGGGGCCGGGGAACACGCCCCAGAAGAAGCCTCAGACGACGGCCGTGTCCGATGAGGGCTCGCCCTTGCCCTGGTGGGTGTTCGCGTCGGTCGGGGTCGGCGTCCTGGTCATCGGCTACGTGCTCGCCGTCCTGCTCGCCCCGGCCCTGCGCAGGCGGCGGCGCCGGACGGGCACGCCCGCCGCCCGCGTCACGGGCGCCTGGCACCAGGCCCTCGACCACCTCGCCGACGTCGGGCTGTCCACCGTCCGGACGCTGACCGCGCACGAGGTCGCGCAGTTCGGCGCGTCCAGCGTCGGCGCCGACGCCCACGGCCACCTGCGCCCGCTCGCCGACCTCGTCAACCGCAGCCGGTTCGCCCCGTCCGGGCCCGCCCCGGACGCCGCCGACCTCGCCTGGCGGCACACCGACGAGCTCGGCCGGCTCGTCACCGCGAAGGCCGGGCGGCTGCGGCGCCTCCGCCGCCGCCTCCACCCGCGCTCCCTGCGGGACCGCCGGGACGTCACCTCGCGGGGAGGCTGACGGCGATCTCGCCGCCGAGCGCCGCGCCCGCCTCGAGCTCCAGGTCGTCGCCGCTCCAGAACCGTCCCGGGTCGAACCAGTTCGGGCGGCGGCCCTTCTTCAGCAGCCCCATCGCCTGGTAGGTCACGGCGACGATCTCGGCGCAGAACGCCGTCTCCAGGTCCTGCTCCCGCTCGGCCGGGCGCCGGATCGGCACGCGCCCGCGCACCCACCGCGTCGCCAGCCGGGACGTGGACGGGAACGGCGTGCCGTCCAGCCGGGCCACCGCGCGCAGCGCCGCGTCCTCCATCTCCCGCGTCGGCGGCGGGTCGAGCTGGCGCAGCCACGCCCGCTGCCCGTACCGGTTCCCCCAGACCAGGACGGCGTCGCGCAGGTCGTGGAGCTGCGCGCCGCGGTGCCGCCCGCCCGACCACAGGTCGGGGAGGGAGCGGCCCAGCTCGGCGTGCCACATGAGCGGCGGCAGGTCGTCGACGACCAGCGCCATGCCGACGTGGTTGACCGGGCTGTTGGTCGAGAGCTGGATGGCGCGGTCGGCGACCGTCCGGCCGCGGAAGAGCCACACGTCCCCGGTGCGGGTCAGCTCGGCGGCCTCGTCGAGGGGGATGCTCGTACCAGGCATGATCGATACGGTATCCGTATGCGTCTCCTCAAATCCCCTGGTCTGTGGAAGGCACTGGGCATCGCCGGGTTCCTCGGCGTCGCCGCGACCGGCGCCGTGGTGGTGCGGGCCGAGCGGCGGCGCCGCTCCTACACGCCCGAGGAGATCCGGACGCGCCTGCACGAGCGGCTGGCCGAAGGGGCCGGCGAGGCGTCCGGCGGAGGGCGCGGGTGAACGTCCGCGACGTCCGCGCGCCCGGCCCGGACGACCTCGACCGCGCCTGGCGCGCCGTGTCCGCCGCGCTCCCGCCGACGCCGGTGGCGCCGACCGACCTCGCCCCGGACGCGCTGCTCAAGCTGGAGACGTTCCAGCCCATGGGCGCGTTCAAGGCGCGCGGCGCGCTCGCCGCCGTCGCCGCCCTGCCGGACGGGGTGCCCGCCGTGACGGCGAGCGCGGGCAACCACGGGCTCGGCATGGGCTACGCGGCGGCCCGGTCTGGCGCGGACGTCACCGTCGTCGTGTCGACCCGCGCGTCCCGGGCGAAGGTCGAGAAGATCGGCGCGTTCCCGGTGCGGCTCGTCCAGCACGGGACCACCTACGACGAGGCCGAGGCGTACGCGCGGACGCTGCCCGGCCACTTCGTGTCGCCCTACAACGACCCGGCGGTCATCGCGGGGCAGGGCACCATCGGCCGCGAGCTGGACGAGCAGGCCGGGGACGGCCCGCTCACCGTCGTCGCGCCGGTCGGCGGCGGCGGGCTGCTCGCCGGGCTGAGCCTGTGGGCGCGCGAGCGCGGCGACGTGCGCCTCGTCGGCGTGGAGTCGGCCGTGTCGCGCGGCGTGTCCGCCTCGATCGCGGCCGGCCGGGTCGTGGCGGTGGAGGTCGGCGACACGTTCGCCGACGGCCTGCCGGGCAACCTCGAACCGGGCTGCGTCACCCCGGCGGTGATCGGCCCGGACGCGGTGCTGACCGCCGTCGACGACGACCGGATCCGGACGGCGATGCGCTGGCTGTTCCGCGAGCACGGCCTCGTCGCGGAGGGCGCGGGCGCGGCCGGGGTCGCCGCCGTCCTCGCCGGGGCGGTCGAGGTCACGGGCCGTCTCGTGGTGGTCCTGTCGGGGCGCAACATCACCGTCCCGACGTTCACCGCGGCGATCGCCGAAGGCTGAACCTGCGCCATATCTCCCTAAATACCGGTCATTTCGGAACGGATCCCGCTACGGTGTCCGGTCAGACGGGGTGGTGATCAGAACGGTGCGCGCGGGTCTACGGCTGCTGTTCCGGCGCGACCGGCTGACGGGCCAGGTCGCGGCCGGTCTCGTCGGCGCGCTCGCGATCGCCGCCGGCGCGTACGGGGTGGGCGTGGCGAGCGCCAGGTACCGCCTCGCCGACGTCGGCGCGTGGCTGAGCGCGGGGAGCCGCGGCCTCGTCGTCCACGCCAACGGCCCGGCGGCCAAGGTGGACGGCAAGACGGGCGTGATCCCGCAGATGCGCGGCCACGAGATCCAGGTCGTCCAGGACGGCGCCACCGTGCTGATCGTCGACCTCGTCACCGGGGTGGTCAGCAGGCTCGACCCGGCGCAGCTCGACATCGGGCAGAGCCGCCCGCTCGGCCAGGGCATCCAGGTGCTCGCCGGGGCGGGCAAGGCGTACACGGTCGACTCGATCAAGGGCGTCGTGCAGCAGATCGACCCGGTCGCGCTGTCCCCGGTCGGGCCGCCCGCGACGCTGCCGCCGCTCCTCGGCCAGGCCGGGATCGACGCCCGCGGCGCGCTGTGGGTGCCGGTGTCGCGGAACGGCGAGGTGTCGGCGTTCGCGGACGGCCGCCTCCAGCCGCCCGTCAAGGTCGGCGGCGCGGGCGACAGCCTGGCCCTCACCATCGCGGGCGGGGACCCCGTCGTCACCGACTCGACCGCCGCGACCGCGACCGTGCTGAAGCCGTCCGGGGCGCGGCTGACCGTCAGCCTGCCGACGACCGTCCGGCGGTCCGGGCGGGGCGGCGTGCTCGCCCCCGCGCGCACCGAGGGGACGACCGTCCCGCTGCTCGTGCCCGGGACCGGCTCCCTGGTCACCGTCGACACCGGCACCGGGCGGTACTCCAGCACCCGCCTCACGATGCCGCGGCACCGCTACCGGCCGCCGCAGATGCTCGGCCCGAAGGTCTATATCCCGGACGAGACGGCGGGCGCGCTCGTCGTGTACGACGCGGCGGCCAACCGGTTCGAGGCGCCGGTCCCGGTGTCGGGACGCCCGTCCCGGCTGGACGTCTTCGTCCGGGACGGCCTGCTCTGGGCCAACGACCCCGGCGGCCCGCACGCCGTCGTGATCGACCGGGGCGGCGCGTCCAAGGGGATCGACAAGTACCGGGACCGCGTCGCGGGCGGTCCGCGGCGCACCGCGCTCCCGCTGCCGAGCGGCGGCGGCGACCCGGCGCCGCCGCGCCGGCCCTCGGCGCCGCCGCGGCCGCCGCGCCCGGGCGAGCCGCCCGCCGCGCCGGCGAACGTGACGGTCACGCCCGGCGCCGGGACGATGCGCGTCGACTACCAGCCCTCGCGGGGCGACGGCGTGCTCGGGTTCGTGCTGAAGGACGTCCCGTCCGGGCTGGCCGCCGCCCCCGCCGCCGCCGGGCCGGGCGGCGGGCCGTTCACGGTGACCGGCGGCGACTGCGCGCGCGAGTACCGGTTCCGCGTCGCCGTCCGCTACCGGGACGCCCGCGGCCGGACGCGCGAGCTCGCGTCCGCGCCGAGCGACCCCGTCCGGCCGTGCGTCACGCCGGGCGCGCCGACCGGCCTCACGGCGCGGGCGACGCCGTCCGGGACGAAGGTCGCCTGGACGCCCCCGCCGGGCGCGGACGCCCCCGCCGCCTACAAGCTGAGCTGGGACGGCCCCGTGAAGGGCAGCCGAACGGTCTCCGCCGCGTCGGCGTCCCTCGGCGACGTGTGGACGAACGGCCCCTACACCTTCACCGTGTCCGCCGTGAACGGCGCGGGCACCGGCTCCGCCGCGAGGCTGGACACGAGGCTCACCGGCCCGACCGGCAGATATCCGGTCGAGCGCAACGGGAAATCCACCTCCTACGTCAGGGACGCTCCCGACGTCGAGAACGGCAAGACCGTCGTCACCATGAACGACAACAACGGCGAGATGGTCGACGTCCACTGCCAGGTGAAGGGCGCCTACTTCAAGCGCAATGAGACGCTCGCGGGCGACAAGTACGCCTACATCACCTATCAGGGCAAGAAGGGCTACGTGATCGGCTACCTGGTCGACACTCCGGGCGACTGGAACAGTTTCGCCGGGCCCGCGGTGTGGACGTGCGAGCCGTCCATGACCTTCTACCCGTCGCAGTAGGCCCGCCCGGCGGCGCGACTGTTCAGCCCTTCTGCTTCTTCTGCTTTCCCTTGGGGACGCACGCGGGCGCCGACCACGCCACGTCCGGCGCCCGGCCCTGGTTGAGGCGCAGCACCGCGCCGACCTTGAAGCAGTAGAGGGTGTTCGGGCGCAGGCCCGGCATCGTCGCCGAGCGGGACCCGGCCCGCACCGTCACGATCGGGGTCGTCCCGGCGGGCTGCTGCTGGATGAGGAGGGGCAGGTCGCGCGCGGCGGGCGGGAGCGTCCAGATCAGCGCGGCGGCCCGGCCGACCGGCCTCGCGACGACCTTGCGCGGGCGCGCCGCGGCGAGCTGGGCCGGGGTGACCGGCTGGGGCGGGACGTCGGTGGCCTGGCCCTGCGGCGCCGGTTCGGACGCCGCCGGGGCTCCCGCATGCGGCCCCGTCCGCTCCGGGCCGCCGCTTCCGGACAGCGCGAGCGCTCCGACGCCGAGCCCGAGCCCGCCGACGAGCGCGACGCCCGCCGCGACGATGAGGCCCCGGCGGGGACCGTCGTCCGGACGGTCGTGCGTGAGCCGCCGCGGGTCCGCGTGCGGCGTCGTATGGGGATTCGTGTGCGGGTCGGTGTGCGGTGCGGTGTGCGCGCCGCTCGCGCGCGGGTCGCCCGGGGCGGGCGGCGCCTGCTGGAGCGCGGCGGCCCGCCGCATCGGGGCGTCGTGGGGGAGGAGGGCGTCCGGCGACCGCGGCGGCGCGGCGTCCGGATGCCACGGGGACGGCGGCGCGGGCGCGGACGGCCCCTGCGCGGTCGGCGCCCACTCCGGGACGCGCGGCGGCCCCGTCCCGGCCGACGGCGGCGGCTGGGACGCGTCGGGGAACGTCAGCCGGGGCGCGCCCGACGAGGAGAACCCCCCGGACGGGAACCCGCCGGACGACGAGCCCGGCCCGCCGTCGACCGGCGCGGCCGGCAGGACGGCCCCGCCGCTGTGCGCGACGTCGGTGACCGGGAGCCCCAGTTCGGCCTGCACCCGCTGGAGGGCCCGCGCGAACTCCACGGCGGTCGCGAACCGCTGCTCGGGCGTCTTCGCCATGGCGCGCCCGATGACGTCGGCGACCTGCGGCGGGACGTCCCCGCGCGGGATCGGCGGCGGCGCGTCGTTCAGGATCCGCAGCATCAGCAGGGCGATGCCCTCGCCCGGCGGGCCCTTGAACGCGGGCTGCCCGGCGAGCAGTTGGTACAGCGTCGAGCCGAGCGAGTAGATGTCGCTGCCGACGCCCGGCTGCTTTCCCTCCAGCACCTCGGGCGCCGCGTGGTGCGGGGTGAACGCCTGCGTGTGGGTGGCGTCGAAGCTGTCGACGAGGCGCGCGATGCCGAAGTCGGCGAGCGCGGGCTCCCCGTACCGGGACAGGAGCACGTTCTGCGGCTTGACGTCGCGGTGCAGGACGTCGGTCTCGTGCGTCGCGGCGAGCGCGCCCGCCATCTTCACGCCGATGCGGAGGACGTCCGCGACGGGCAGTGGCCCCTCCCGCGCGAGCCGGTCGGTGAGCGCGCCGTGCTCGAAGTACTCCATCGCGATGTAGGGGCGCCCGGACCGGGTGGTGCCGGTGTCGAGCACGGTCACGATGTTCGGGTGGCCGGACAGCCGGCCGGTGATCTTGCTCTCCCGCTGGAAGCGCCGCATCGCCGCGTCGTCGACCGAGCCGATGGACAGCACCTTCAGCGCGACCATCCGGTCGAGGCGCTCCTGGTGCGCCCGGTAGACGACGCTGAAGCCGCCCTCGCCGACCTGCTCCAGCACGCGGTAGCCGGGGACGTCCTCGGTCATGGGCAGGAAGATCCCTTTCGGTGGCTCGTCCGGGTCGCGGCGGGGGGCGCGATCTTTCGATGTGGTGCGGCCCGGGGCGGTTCCCCGGCGCTCGACAGCGTAGTACGGGGACGAAACGGGCGCGGCTGTTCCCGGTGCGTTCGCCCGGCCGCCGGGCCGCCCGTCCCCGCCCGCTCCGGCCGCGGGAAATGGGCGGCAATTCCAAGGGCTGATTAATCAGTGTCCCAATTCCGTTCCGGCCGCCGCCGGGTGCGGCCTAACCTCTGGTTTCGCCACGAAGGAACGGCCCGGAGGGAGCGGCCCGCCGTGACGGAGGACGTCCTGACGCATTCGGCGACGGAAACGCCGGCGGCGAAATCGGCTTATGGAGATCTTGTCCGGATGGCCTATTTCGTGCTGCCGGGACGGGGAAAGCGCGTCTACCGCCTCGCGGTCGCGCGCCGGATCGTGGACGGCACCGCGCGCGGCGCCCGCGACCGCTCGCCCGCCGGGTACGCGCGCCGCCGCACCCGGGTGCTGCGCCGCGCGATGCGCCCGTCCCGGCGGCTGCGCGTCGGGCTCGGGCCGTGGCTGCGCGCGCTGCCGCCGCGGCTGCCCGACCCGGCGCTCACCGCCGCGCTGGCGCGGCTCGACCCGGAGGTCCGGGTCGCCTACGTCCTGCGGCACGTGGAGGGGCTGCCGCGCTACGCCGTCCGGGACCAGCTCATCGAGCTGCGGGTGCGCGACCCGTGGGCGGCGATCCGGGCGGCGGACGCGACCCGGCCGCCGGGCGGCCGGCGCCCCGAGCGGTTCGAGCCGGTGCTGCGCCCGGTCCGCACCCGCTCGGCGCTGCCGCTCGGCACCGCCGTCTTCCTCACCGCGGGCCTGGTCGCCGTGCTGGTCGCGACCGAGCACCAGGCGCCGCGCCCGCGCGGCCCCCGCGTCGTGACCGCCGCGCCGGACGCCTGGCGGAGCGTCCGCGCGCTCGACGCCTGGCCCGCGCGCGGCGACCTCGTCCGCGACCGGGCGTTCACCGCCCGCGCCGCCCGCGCGTGGGCGGCCCCCGGCGACCGGCGCGGCGTCCAGCTCCTCTACGCGGGGCGCGTCGACGGGGTGCCGCTGGCGGTGCTGCGGCGCGGCGACCGGCTGGCCCGGTACACGCGCGCCGACCTGGACGCGGTCGCCGCGCCCGCCGACCCGTCCGCGCCGATCGCCCTCGGCGGCGGGCGCTACCTCCTCGCGCCGTGGGACCCGCGTCCCGAGGCCCTGACCGGCGGCCCGCTCCCGGTCGCGGACGGGGTGACCGGCCCGGCCCGCGCCGCCACCGCCTGCGGGCGCGGCCCGCTCTTCCACCTCGGCGGGCGGACGCTCGGCGACCTCGGCGGCCCGCACCCCGCCGTCCTCGGCTACCACGGGCCTCGCCACCGGGCGGGCGGCGCGGAGCGGCCCGCCCGCCTCGGCGCGGACGGCCGCCGGGTCTGGAACCGCCTCGCCTGCCTCGTCCGCCCCGGCGCGCGGCCGGTCGCCGAGGCGACGGCCTGGGACTTCTGGACGGGCCCGCTCCCCGACGGCGGCAAGAAGGCCGACTGGGTGTGCACCCGCCTCGCCTACTCCGGCGGGGGCGCCGCCGCCCGCGCGACGCTGCTCGGCGCGGGCGACCGGGACACCGGCCCCTGCGACGCCGCGCGCCCGGTGAGCGGGACGCGGTGGCGGTCCCCGTCCGGCCGCTGGTACTACCTGGCCGCCGCCGGGCGCGGGCTCGTCCCGCACGCGACGGGCGTCGCCCGCCCGGACACGCGGAACCGGCTGCTGGTCGCGGCCGGCCCGCGCGACGCCCGCGTCACCCTGACCGCGCGCTGACGGACTCCCGCGGGCCCGGCCCCGGATCAGGGCGCGCTTACCGCGATCGGGCACACTGGGGGGAACCGAACCAGATTCAGGGAGTCGCAGATGGGCAACGGGCCCCTCGCCGGAGTACGGGTGATCGAGCTGGCCGGGATCGGGCCGGGCCCGTTCGCCGCGATGCTGCTGGCCGACCTCGGCGCGGACGTGATCCGCGTGGACCGGGCGTCCGCCGTCCGGGACGGGGCGGCGTCCGGCGGCACCGACTTCACCAACCGCGGCAAGCGGTCGATCGCGGTCGACCTGAAGCACGACCTCGGCCGGGACGTCGTGCTCCGCCTCGTGGAGAAGTCCGACGTGCTGCTGGAGGGGTTCCGCCCCGGCGTCACCGAGCGGCTCGGGGTCGGCCCGGACGCCTGCCTCGTCCGCAACCCCCGCCTCGTCTACGGCCGGATGACCGGCTGGGGGCAGGACGGCCCGCTCGCCCACACCGCGGGCCACGACGTCGCCTACATCGCGATCAGCGGCGCGCTGCACGCGATCGGCCGCGCCGGGGGACCGCCGCAGGTCCCGATGAACCTGCTCGGCGACTTCGCCGGGGGCAGCATGTACCTGGTCGTCGGCGTGCTCTCCGCCCTGCTTGAGGCGAAGCTCAGCGGGCGCGGCCAGGTCGTGGACGCGGCGATCGTCGACGGCGCGGCGCACCTGTCCACGTTCATCCACGGCTTCCTCGCGGGCGGCCTCTGGGAGGACCGGCGCGGCGTCAACATGCTCGACACCGGCGCCCCCTGGTACGACGTCTACGAGACGGCCGACGGCGGGCACATGGCGGTCGGCGCCATCGAGCCCCAGTTCTACGCCGAGTTCCTCCGCCTCGTCGGCCTCGCCGGCGAGGACCTCCCCGCCCAGCACGACCGCGACGGGTGGCCCGTCCTGCGCGACCGGTTCGCCGCCGTGTTCCGGACGAGGACCCGCGACGAGTGGACGGAGGTCTTCGTCCCGAGCGACGCCTGCGTGGCGCCCGTCCTGTCGATGACCGAGGCGGCGGAGCACCCGTACAACACGGCCCGGGACGTCTTCCCCGAGCTCGCCGGGCACCGCCAGCCCGCCCCGGCCCCGCGCTTCTCCCGCACGCCCGCCGGGACGGACGGCGTCCCCGTCCTGCCCGGCGGGCAGACCCGCGCCGTCCTGGAGGACCTCGGCTTCGAGGACGCCGAGACCCTCCTCAAGGAAGGCGCCGTGGCCCAGTCCTGATCCGCCGTCAGGCCCGCTTTTCGAGGCGCGTGCCCTGGCGGAGCGCGATGGACATGATGTCGCTCGGCCCGTCGAGTTCGAGGCGGTGCCAGCGCCCGCGCGGCACGATCACCGCCGTGCCCGCGGTGAGCCGCACCATCTCCTCCGCGCCGCCGGGCTCCGCCGCGCGGAAGTAGACCCGCAGCCCGCCGTCCAGGCAGCAGACCGCCTCCTCGGCGGCGGGGTGCATCTCCCAGAGGTCGGCGTGGACGTCGGCGTCGGTCTCCACGTGGAACGTCCCCACCTGCCAGGAGCCGTCGCCCTCGGTCATCCGCCGCTCGGCGGCGCGGACGCCGCCCTCGGGGTGGAACGCGATGGCGGACGCGAACATGTCGATCGTCTTCATGAGCGTGTTCCTTCCAGTCGGGGTTCCGCGACCGCGGCGGACGAGTCCACGGCGGCACGGCGGGGGAGTGCCAGGGCGACGAGCGCGGCCAGCGCGAACAGCCCCGCGCCGACCGCGAGGCTCAGGGTGAAGCCGTCGTTGAGCGCCGCCGGGGACGTGCCCGCCCCGGTGCGGTGCGCGGCGACGGTGGCGAGCGCGGCGACGCCGACGCAGCCGCCGAGCTGCCGGGAGCTGTTCAGCAGGCCGGACGCCATGCCCGCCTCGCGCGCCGCGACGCCGGTCGTCGCGGCGGCCGCGACGGGCGCGAGGACGAGCCCGATCCCGACGCTCCCCACCACGGACGGGCCGAGGACGTCGGTGAGGAAGCTCCCGTCCGGGCTCGCCAGCGCGAACCAGCCGAGCCCCGCCGCCGCGAGCACCGCCCCCGGGACCAGCGACGCGCGCGGCGACCGGGCCGCGCCGATCCGGGTGGCGGCGACCGTCCCGAGCACGACCCCGGCCGAGAACGGGAGGAAGGCCGCGCCGGTCGCGGCGGCGCCCATCCCGAGCACCTCCTGCATGTACAGCGACACGAAGTAGAACCCGGCGAACTGGCCCGCCGCCGCGAGGAAGACGATCACGTTCGCGCCGCCCACCCAGCGGCTGCGCAGCAGGCCGAGCCGGACGAGCGGGGACCGCGTCCGCGCCTCGACGGCGGCGAAGGCGGCCAGCAGCGCGAAGGCGGCGGCGAGCGTCCCGAGGGTGGCGGCGGACGTCCACCCCCGGACGTCGGTGCGGACGACCCCGAACACCAGCAGCCCGATCCCGGACGTGGCGAGCACCGCGCCGAGGACGTCCATCCGCTCCCGGGGCCCGGGGCTGCGCGACTCGGGCACGCCCGCCGGGACGAGCGCCAGCGCGACCGCCACGATCGGCAGGTTGACGAACATCACCCACCGCCAGCCCGCGTACTCGGTGAGCACGCCGCCCGCGAGCACGCCGAGCGCGCCGCCCGCCGCGTTCACCGCGCTCCACACGCCGAGCGCGCGGACGCGGGCGCGGCCCTCGGTGAACGTGGTGGCGAGCAGCGCGAGGGCGGCGGGCGCGACCGCCGCCGCGGCGAGGCCCTGCCCGGCGCGGGCGGCGATGAGCTGCCACGGCGCCTGCGCCAGCCCGCCCGCGAGCGAGCAGAGCCCGAACAGGACGAGCCCGCCGGCGAACAGCCGGCGGCGCCCGTACAGGTCGCAGGCCCGGCCGCCGAGCAGCAGGAACCCGCCGAAGGCGAGGGCGTAGACGTGCACGACCCACGCGAGGTCGACGGGCGCGAAGCCGAGCGAGGCCCGGACGGCGGGCAGCGCGACGTTGACCACGGCCATGTCCAGCGCGACGACGAACTGGGCGGCGGACGCGGCCGCCAGCACGGCCCCTGGATGTCCCCGAGTATTTTTGTACATGTAAGAAAAATAGCCCGGCACACCGCCGGATGTCGAGCCGGAATGATGGACCGCATGCCGCAGCCGCCCGCGAAGCCGCCGTCCGCCCCGCGCGGCAGGCCGCCGCGCATCTCCCGCGCGGAGATCGTCGAGGCCGCCCGCCGGATCGTGGACGAGGAGGGCGTCGACCGCCTGACCATGCGCCGCCTGGCCCGGGACGTCGGAAGCACCCCCATGGCCATCTACCACCACGTCCGCGACAAGGAGGAGCTGCTCGTCCTGCTGCTGGACGACTACGCCTCCCGGTCGATGCGCAGGCCGGAGCTGCCCGCCGACCCGCGGGAACGCGTCGTCGTCCTCGCCGCCGCGATCCGCGACGTCCTCGCCGCGTACCCGTGGGTCGTGGAGCTGCTCTCCGCCGACGACCTGCTGGCCGAGTCGGCGCTCTGGTACGTCGAGCGGATCATCGGCGCGCTCGTGGAGTGCGGGCTCGGCGTCGAGCGGGCCGTCCACGCCTACCGGGCGATCTGGTACCACATGGCGGGGGAGCTGATGATCCGCGCGGCGTCCGGCCGCAGGCGCGACCGCGACGACCGCCCCACCTACCGCGACCGCCTGTTCGCCGACCTCGACCCGGACGAGCTGCCGAGGCTGGCCTCGCTCGGCGGCCGCTGGGCGGCGCTCACCGCCGAGGACACCTACCTCGACGGGCTGCGCGCCCTCGTCGACGGGCTCGTCCGGGCGGGCTGAGGCCCGGTCGGGCGCCGAAAAGGCCGACGCCGCCTCCCCGGCCCGTGCTCACGTCCGTGGCACGGAGTCCATGGGAGGCGGCGCCGCGCCCCTCGGGCGGTGTCAGCCGACCGCGTCGGCGACCGCCGCGGACCACAGCCCGAGAGCCTCGTCGACCTGCTCCGCGGTGACGATCAGCGGCGGGATCATCCGCACGACGTTCCCGTACGCGCCGCAGGTCAGCAGCAGGAGGCCGCGCTCGGCGGCGGCCTTGTGCGCGCGCTGCGCGGCGGCCGCGTCGGGCTCGCCGTCCGCGCCGGTGAACTCGCTCGCCTGCATCAGCCCGAGCCCGCGCACGTCGCCGATCACCGGGTGGTCGGCGGCGACCTTGCGCAGCCCGTCGCCCAGCCGCGCGCCCTGCCGGGCCGAGTTGCCGACGAGGTCCTCGTCCTGGACGACCCGCAGCGTCGCGAGCGCGGCGGCGCAGGCGACCGCGTTGCCGCCGTAGGTGCCGCCCTGCGAGCCCGGCCACGCCTTCTCCATCAGCGCCGCCGGGGCCGCGATCGCCGACAGCGGGAACCCGCTGGCCAGCCCCTTCGCGGTGATCAGGACGTCGGGGCGCGCCGCGGAGTGCTGGTGGCCCCAGAAGCGGCCGGTGCGGCCGAAGCCGGTCTGGACCTCGTCCACGACCAGCAGGATCCCGTGCCGGTCGGCGCGCTCGCGCAGCCCCTCAAGGAACGCGGGCGGCGCCGGGATGTAGCCGCCCTCGCCGAGCACCGGCTCGACCATGAACGCGGCGGTGTCGGACGCCGGGCTGACCGTCGCGAGCAGGTAGTCGAGCTCGCGGAGGGCGAACCGGACCGCCTCGTCCTCGGACCAGCCGTACCGGTACGCCTGCGGGAACGGCGCGACGGCGACGCCCGGCATCAGCGGGCCGATCCCGGCGCGGAACTTGGTGCCCGCCGTGGTGAGCGCGGCGGCGCCCATCGTCCGGCCGTGGAAGGAGCCGTGGAAGACGACGATGTTCTGCCGTCCGGTCGCGTGCCGGGCCAGCCGGATGGACGCCTCGACCGCCTCGCTGCCGCTGTTGAGGAAGAACAGCGAGTCGAGGCCGTCCGGGAGCACCTCGCCGAGCGCGTCGACCAGCCGCAGCAGCGGCTCGTGCATGACCGTCGTGTACTGGCCGTGGATCAGCGTCGCGACCTGCTTCTGCGCCGCCTCGACCACGCGGGGGTGGCAGTGCCCGGTGTTGGTGACGCCGATGCCCGCCGTGAAGTCCAGGTGGCGGCGGCCGTCGGTGTCGTAGAGGTACACGCCCTCGCCGCGCTCGGCCAGGACGGGGGTCGCCTGCTTGAGCAGGGGTGAGAGCGTTGCCATGCGTCCCTCCGATGATCGGGTCTGGTGATCGGGTCTGGCGGTAGATTGTCGACAATCTGCAATGTAGGTGGCCGGACGGCCGACTGTCCAGTGGCCCGGCCGCCCGCTGCCCCGGCCGCCCGGTGACCCGCGCGCTAGCCGACGCGGAGCCGGTCGATGGAGTCGGTCATGTGCTCCTCGATGAGCTTCAGCAGCCGCTCCTCCTCGCCGTCGCCGATCGCGTCGACCAGCCTGCGGTGCTCCTCGACCAGCTCGGACGGCTCGGGATAGGTGTCCTGCAGCGCGTTCAGGCACATCCGCGTCTCGACCAGCAGCGTGTGCGCCATCCGCTCCAGCCGCTGGCTCCCCGACGAGCTGACCAGCACCTCGTGGAACGCCTGGTCGGCGTCGCTCATCGCGACCCGGTCGCGCTGGCTCGCGGCGTCGACCAGGGCGTCCAGGGCGTCGGTGAGCCGGGCCACCGCCTCGCCCCGGTTGCGCTCCATGATGAGCCGGCACGCCTCCCGCTCGATCGCGAGCCGGGCGAGGTAGACGTCCTCGACGTCGCCCTCGTCCAGCGTGATCACGAACAGCCCGCGGTGCGGCTCGCTGACCAGCAGCCCCTCCTGGACGAGCCGCTGCATCGCCTCGCGCAGCGGGCCCCGGCTGATGCCGAGCCGCCCGGCCAGCTCGGCCTCGCCGAGCTGGGCGCCGGGCGCCAGCGACCCGTACATGATCGCCGAGCGCAGCTCGTCCGAGACGATCTCGACGGTGGACTTCCGGGGGACAGGTTCCAGCTCACCCAACTGGCCCATTGCTGCGGGCCCCTTTCGTCTTATAGCTGCGGGGTACGGCTTCCCCGCTCGTCATCAGGCGTGGCGGCGGGCCCGGGGACGGGGGCGGGCGCCGCGAAAAGCGTGCCGAGCCCGGTGCGCGGCGCGAGCCCCGCCGGGCCCGCCGCGAGGCGCAGCCCCTCCCACACGCTCACCTGGTTCGCGGTCAGGACCGGCTTGCCGACCCGCGCCTCCAGCTCGTCGAGCCAGGACACGGTGTGCAGCGCGGTGTCGGGCACGAGCACCGCCTCGGCGTCCGGGTGGTCGTTGGCCGCGACGAAGGCGAGCACCTCGTCCCGGCCGAGGGTGCCGACCTCGGCGGCGGTGACGATGCCGCGGCACGACAGCGCCACGACCTCGATCCCGGCGTGCCCGAGGAAGGCGACGAACCGCTCCGCGACGTCGGCCGGGTAGGTCGCGGCGACCGCGACCCTGCTCAGGCCGAGCGCCCTCGCGGCGTGCACGAACGCGAACGACGTGCTGGACGCGGGCACCCCCGCCGCCTCCGCGACGCCCGCGACCTGCTGGGCCGCGCCGTCCCAGCCGAAGACGAAGCTCCCGCTGGTGCACGCCCACACGGCGGCCTGGACGCCGGTGCCGCGCAGCGTCCGCGCCCCGTCGCCGAGGACGTCGGCGCCGCCGATGTCGAGCAGCGCGTCGACGCGGTGGGCGTCCTCCCGCATCAGCGTGTGGACGACCGGCAGGCTCACGCCGCCGAGGGCGCGCTCGATGGCCGGGTAGTCGTCCTCGGCGCTGAAGCCGGGGTAGAGGAAGCCGGCGCTCAAGGAGTTCTGACGCATGGGATCGCTCATCCTAACGCTCGTGTCGATCATGCCGCGGTGGACGGGGCGAGCCGCACGAGCGACTGCCCGGGACCGGCCGCCGAGCGGCCCATCGCGCGCAGCGCCGTGCACATCGTCACCTGGTTGGCGGTGAGGACGGGCTTCCCGATCATCTGCTCCAGCGGCGCGATGATGTCGTAGGTCGGCACGTTCGTGCAGCTGATGTAGACCGCGTCGGCCTCCGGCCGGTCGACCGACGACACCGCGGACACGATCTCGCCGTAGCCGACCTTCCAGATGTGGCTGAGCAGCCCCATCCCGACGGACGACACCACCTCGATGCCGTACTCGCCGAGGAACGACACCAGCCGCTCGGTGACGGCGTCGATATAGGGGGTGACGACCGCGATCCGCCGGACGTCGAGCAGCCGCAGCGACTCGACGAGCGCGCCGGACGTCGTCGTCGACACGGGCGCGCCCGCGGCCGTCATGGCCTGGTTGAGCTGCAGCTCGCCCGCCTTGCCGCGGATGAAGCTGCCGGACGCGCAGGCGTAGGCGACGGCGAGCGGCTCGGGGGCGAGCACGTCCCGGGTCGCCTGCCGGACGATCGACTGGTCCGACAGCGCGGAGGCCATCTCCACGGTGACCGGCACCGGCACGTACGGGAGGCGGGTCATGAACAGGGACACGTCGTCGGGGGTCCACCGCCACAGCTCGCGGTCGAGGGCGAAGTCGAAAGGCGCGACCACGCCGATGCCGTGCTGGGCGAGCAGCTCGGGGCCGACGACCAGCGTGGGGTCGAATGCCATCTGCGGGGCCACCGCTCTAGGACTCGGCGCGGCTGTAGACCAGCCGCTCGCCGACGCCGCCGGACCGCCACACGTCGTTGCACGCCTCGGCCATCCGGTCGAGGCCGTCGACGATCGTCGCGTAGACGTTGCCCGGAACCCAGCCGACGTCCCCGTTGAGCAGCAGGTTGTTGCGCCCGTAGAAGATCGCGAGATCGATGACGCCGGGGAGCCCGTGGATCCCCTTCTCCTCCTTGAACCGGCGGTCGAGCATGCCGCCGGCGAACGAGAAGTAGACGACGTCGCCGGGGATCGGGGTGACGGTGGGGTTCTCCAGGCCGACCTCGTCCTCGGTGAACCGCTCGACCATCGTGTAGACCTCGTTGCGCGCGTACTTGGCGTGGTAGGCGTCGCCGCCGAGGGGCAGGGAGCGCCATACGGCCTCGCACGTCCGCGGCGCGTCCTTCTCCAGCAGTTCCGCGACGCATGAGACGCCGCGGCGCTCCAGAGTGATGGTCATGAGCTTGGGCATGCTGGGACCTCCCCGTGCACAGGGGTGGGCGAGAGCGTCGCCACCCGAAGGACTCTCCGTGTTTCGGTGGGGGAGACCCCCACGGCAGTTAGAGCGCTCTGGGATCCGTCCTGGCCTTGCTTGGCAGCGGTTGCGACGGTCTTACAGCACACGATCTCTTTGCGGTGACCGGGGCTGGCGGGGCACCGCGCTGATTGTTGACAATCCTACGAACGCTTCCTAGCGTGTCAATGCCTCCCCGAGTTGCCTTCACGTAAATTCAGCACTCCCTGAAAGTGGCGCCGATGGAGCATGCCCTGCCCACACCCGCCGCGCCGCCCGACGTGGTGGTGCTCACGGGCGACGTCCAGCCGCGCGAGATGGCCGAGGCCGAGCGGCTCGGCCGCGTCCGCTACGTCCGCGAACCGCAGCTCGCGGACGCCCTGCCGGACGCCGACGTGTTCTTCATGTGGGATTTCCTGTCCGACGCGGTGGCCGGTTCGTGGCCGTCCGCGGGCGGCCCGTCCTGGGTCCACATCGCGAGCGCGGGGGTCGACCGGCTGGCCTTCCCCGCCCTCACGGAAAGTGATGTGGTTGTCACCAACTCGCGAGGCGTTTTCGACGAGCCGATCGCAGAATACGTCCTCGGCCTGGTGCTCGCGTTCGCGAAGGACCTGGGCACGACCGTCCGGCTCCAGGGGGAGCGGCGCTGGCGGCACCGCGAGACCGAGCGGATCACCGGCGCCCGCGCGCTCGTGGTCGGCACCGGGCCGATCGGCCGCGCCATCGCCCGCCGGCTGTCGGCGGCGGGCCTCGCCGTCTGCGGCGCGGGCCGCACCGCCCGCGACGGCGACCCCGACTTCGGCGTCGTGAAGTCGGTGGCGGCGCTCGGCGAGGCGCTCGCCGACGCCGACTACGTCGTGCTGGCGGCGCCGCTCACCGCGCAGACCCGCGGCATGATCGACGCCGCCGCGCTGGACCGGATGCGGCCGTCCGCCCGGCTGGTCAACGTCGGGCGCGGCGGGCTGGTCGCCGAGCCCGACCTCGTCAAGGCCCTGTCCGCCGGGCGGATCGCGGGCGCGGCGCTCGACGTCTTCGAGGACGAGCCGCTCCCGCCGTCCTCGCCGCTGTGGGACATGCCGAACGTGATCGTCTCCCCGCACATGTCCGGCGACGTCGTCGGCTGGCGGGACGAGCTGGTCCGCCTGTTCACCGAGAACCTCGGCCGCTACGTGTCCGGCCGCCCGCTGCGCAACGTCGTCGACAAGAGGCTCGGCTACGTCGGCTCGGACGACACACAGAACCAGAGGGGGGAGCCATGACCGACGCGGCCGACCTGACCGCGACAGAACTGCTGGCGGCGTACGGGGCGGGGACGCTGTCCCCGGTCGAGGCGGCCGCGGCCGTCCTCGCGCGGATCGAGCGCGACGATCCCGAGCTCAACGCGTTCTGCCTGGTCGACCCGGACACCACCCTCGACATGGCGCGCGCGTCGGCCGACCGGAGGCGGCGCGGCGCGCCGCTCGGCCCGCTGGACGGCGTGCCCGTCTCGATCAAGGACGTCTTCCTCACCCGCGGCTGGCCGACCCTGCGCGGCTCCACGACGATCGACCCGGCGGGCCCCTGGGACGAGGACTCGCCCGCCGTCGCCCGCCTCCGCGAGCAGGGCGCGGTGTTCGTCGGCAAGACCACCACGCCCGAGTTCGCCTGGAAGGGCGTCACCGACGGCCCGCTGACCGGCGTCACGCGCAACCCGTGGGACCCCGCGCGCACGCCCGGCGGGTCGAGCGGCGGCGCGGCGGCGGCCGTCGCGGCGGGCATGGCGCCGCTCGCGCTCGGCACGGACGGCGGCGGCTCGGTCCGCATCCCGGCCGCGTTCACCGGCACGTTCACGATCAAGCCGACGTACGGGCGCGTCCCGCACTACCCGGCGAGCCCGTTCGGGACGCTCGCGCACACCGGCCCGATGACCAACACCGTCGCCGAGGCGGCGCTGTTCCTCGACGCGATCTGCGGCGCGGACGGCCGGGACTGGTCGGCGCTGCCGCCGCCGGACGTCGTGTTCGCCGAGGGCGGACCGGACGACCTGACCGGCCTGCGCGTCGCGTTCAGCCCCGACCTCGGGTTCGCGCGGGTCGATCCGGAGGTCGCGGCGCCCGTCGCGGCGGCGGCCGAGGCGTTCGCCGCGCTGGGCGCGAAGGTCGAGCAGGCCGATCCGGGCTTCGCCGACCCGGTCGAGGCGTTCGAGGTGCTCTGGTTCGCGGGCGCGGCGAAGGTCGTCGAGCACCTGTCGGCGGCGGAGCGCGAGCGGCTCGACCCGGGGCTGCGGGAGATCTGCGAGCGGGGCGCGCGGTACTCGGCCGTCGACTACCTGACGGCGACGGCCCGCAGGATGGACCTCGGCCGCCTGATGGGCCTGTTCCACGAGCGCTACGACCTGCTGCTCACCCCGACGATGCCGATCGCCGCGTTCGAGGCGGGCACGGAGGTCCCGGCGGGGTCGCCGTCCCCGCGCTGGACGAGCTGGACCCCGTTCACCTACCCGTTCAACATGACGCAGCAGCCCGCCGCGAGCGTGCCCTGCGGCTTCACCTCCGGCGGCCTGCCGGTCGGCCTCCAGGTCGTCGGCGCCCGCCACGCCGACGCCCTGGTCATGGCCGCCTGCGCCGCCTACGAGCGGGCGTACCCGTGGAAGCGGTTCAGCCGAACGTGATCACGGCGCGGCCGCCGCGGTGGGCGCCCGCGTCCATCGCGGCGAGGACGCCGGGCGCGTCGTCCAGCGCGACCGGGGTGACCTCGGGGACGATCCCGTGCGCCACCGCGAACGCGAGCGTGTCGCGCAGGTCGTGCGGCGAGCCGGACGGGACGCCCATGACCCGCTGCCGGTTCATCACCAGCGCGACCGGCGGGACGGCGACGTCCTCCGCGCCCACGCCGAGGTAGAGCAGGGTTCCGCCGGGGCGCAGGCCGCCGAAGGCGGCGAGCCCGGCGGCGGTGTCGGGCGTGGTGTTGACCACCACGTCGGCGCCGCCCCAGCCGTTCAGCGCGTCGGCCGGGTCCCGCTCGGCGGTCGCGACGAACAGCTCGGCGCCCGCGTCCAGCGCGGCCTTCTCGGCGCGGCGGGAGCGCGACACGACCGCGACCCGCGCGCCCATCGCGGCGGCGAAGCGCAGGGCCATCGTCCCGACGCCGCCGGTGCCGACGACGGCGACCTTCGACCCGGCCGCCACGCCCGCCTGCCGCAGGCCGTTGAAACCGGTGATCCCGGCGCACATCAGCGGCGCGCCCGCGACCGGGTCGAGGCCCGCCGGGAGCGGGGTGACGAAACCGGCGCGGCCGACGAAGTACTCGGCGTAGCCGCCGTCCGTGGTGACCCCGGTGATCTGCTTCGGCGCGCCCGTGCACAGGATCTGGTCGCCGCGGACGCACTGGTCGCAGTGCCCGCAGGACCCGTGGATCCAGGCGGCGCCCACGGGCGTGCCGACCTCGGGCCAGTCGACGCCCTCGCCGAGCGCGGCGACCACGCCGCTGATCTCGTGCCCGGGGACGGCGGGGAACCTCGCGAACGGATAGTGGCCCTGGAACTGGCTCACCTCGGAGTAGCACATCCCGCAGGCGATGACCTTGACCAGGATCTCGCCGGGGCCGGGCTCGGGGACGTCCCGCTCGACGATCTCCAGCGGCTTGCCGGGGGAAGAAAGCACGGCGCTGCGCATGGCGCATCCCTCTCAGTCGTCAGATAGGCACCACCGCTCGTAGCGGTGGTATATCAACGACTATAGCTCTGCTAAACACGATTGCAAACGGCGCTCGGCGGAAGTCTGTAACATTGATTTCGTGACCGCTCCGAAGGACCCCGACACGCGCGACCGGATCGTCCGCGCCGCCGCGCGGCTGCTCGCCGAGGCGGGCGGCGGGGACGTCTCGACCCGCGCCGTCTGCGCCGCCGCCGGCGTCGGCGCGCCGACCCTCTACCACCACTTCGGCGACAAGGCCGGGCTGCTCGACGCCGTCGCCGCCCACGGGTTCGAGCAGTACCTCGCGAGCAAGCGCGCGCAGGCCCCGACCGGCGACCCGGTCGACGACCTGCGGCAGGGCTGGGACGTCCACGTCGAGTTCGGCCGGGCGCACCCCGAGTTCTACACGCTGATGTACGGGACGCCCCGCCGGCCGCCCATCGCGAAGGAGGCGCACGCCATCCTGCTCGGGCTGGTCGAGGCCGTCGCCCGCGCCGGGCGGCTGCGCGTGCCGGTGGACACCGCCGCCGGGATGATCAGCGCCGCCGGGGTCGGGGTCACGCTCCTGATCGTCTCCGGCGAGGGCGGCGCGGACCTCTCCAAGCGGACGCGCGAGGCGGTCCTCGCGGCGATCACCGTCCCGGCCGGGGAGGCGGGCGAAGAGGCGGCGTCGGCGTCGGCGGCCCAGCGCGCCGTGGCGCTGCGGGCCGCGCTGCGCGCCGACCCGCCGGCGCGGCTCAGCGGCCCCGAGGCCGCGCTGCTCGGCGAATGGCTCGACCGGATCGCAGCGGGCGAGCCCTAGCGGACGGCCGGGGCGCTACTCGTCGTCGGAGTCGCGCTCCAGTTCCTTCTGCCGCTTCGCCAGTTCCTTCTGCTGCTTCGTCCGGCGGCGCTTCACCCCGACGCCGCCCCAGAACGCGAAGCCCTTGACGACGACCGTGGGCGCGCCGGGCACGCCGGGGCCGCTCGCCCGCTGGTCGAAGCCGCCCATGATGCCGATGCCCTTGACGTGCACGGTCACGTCGTCCGGCACGATGATCTCGAACCCGCCCATCAGGGCGAGCGCGGTGATCGTGGTCACCGGCTCGGTGAACCGCGCCTCGCGCAGGTCGATCTTGCCGCCGCCCCAGAACGCGAACGCGCGGAACCGCTGGGGCACGTTCCACACGCCCGACCTGCGGAAACCGCTCATGACGCCGATCCCGGTCGACCAGGACGGTGCGCCCTCGACCGGCCGCCGGTCCGGGGCGCCGGACGCCGGGGCGGACGGGAGCGGGGCGGCGTCGCCGGGCGCGGGCAGGTCGCGGGTGATCGGCGCGAGGTCCGCGTAGGTCTTGGCCGCGTACACCGCGTCCAGCCGCTCGTCGAGCTCGGCGAGGGTCAGCCGCCCGTCGCCCGCCGCGTCCCGCAGCACCTGGGCGACCCGCTCGCGGTCGGCGTCACCGGCCCGCATCTCCGGCGTCCCGGACGCGCCGGAGGGCTCGGGGAGGTTCGTCATGCGCCGAGCCTAGACCGCCCCCGCACCGCCCGGCGAGCCGCTCTCCAAGCGGACGACGACCGACTTCGACGTCGGCGTGTTGCTGACGTCGGCGGTGCTGTCGAGCGGGACGAGGACGTTCGTCTCCGGGAAGTACGCCGCCGCGCAGCCCCGCGCGGTCGGGTAGGCCACGACGCGGAAGGACGGCGCCCGCCGCTCCACGCCGTCCGACCACTCGGAGACGAGGTCGACCACGGCGCCGTCGTCCACGCCGAGCGCGGCCAGGTCGTCCGGGTTGACGAACACGACGCGGCGCCCGGCCTTGATGCCGCGGTAGCGGTCGTCGAGACCGTAGATCGTGGTGTTGTACTGGTCGTGGCTCCGGACGGTCTGGAGCAGCAGCCGCCCCTCCGGGACGCGCAGCACCTCCAACTCGTTCACCGTCATGTTCGCCTTGCCGGTCGCGGTCGGGAAGCGGCGCTCGTCGCGCGGCGCGTGCGGCAGCGTGAACCCGCCCTTCTGCCGGACGCGCGCGTTGTAGCGCGCGAAGCCGGGCACGACGCGGGACACGTGGTCGCGGATCACGTCGTAGTCGCGCTCCATCGCGTCCCAGTCGATGCCCGAGCCCGGCAGCGCGGCCTTGGCCAGGCGGCACACGATCGACACCTCCGACAGCAGGTCGGCGGACGCGGGCGCGAGCCGCCCCCGGGACGCGTGCACCATGCCCATCGAGTCCTCGACGGAGACGAACTGCGTCCCGGACGCCTGCTCGTCGCGCTCGGTCCGGCCGAGCGTCGGCAGGATCAGCGCCGTGTCGCCGGTGACGGCGTGCGACCGGTTGAGCTTCGTCGACACCTGCGCGGTCAGCCGGCACGAGCGCAGCGCCGCCTCGGTCACCGCCGAGTCGGGGGTCGCGCGGACGAAGTTGCCGCCCATCCCGAGGAACACCTTCGCCCGGCCGTCGCGCATGGCGCGGATCGCGTCCACGGTGTCGAGGCCGTGCTCGCGCGGCGGCTCGAACCCGAACTCGGCGGCGAGCGCGTCCAGGAACTCCGGCTTCGGCTTCTCCCAGATGCCCATCGTCCGGTCGCCCTGGACGTTGGAGTGCCCGCGCACCGGGCAGACGCCCGCGCCGGGGCGGCCGATGTTGCCGCGCAGCAGCAGGAAGTTCACGATCTCGCGGATCGTCGGGACGGAGTTGCGGTGCTGGGTGAGGCCCATCGCCCAGCACACGATGATCCGCTTCGCGCCGAGCACGTCGCCGAGCGCCGCCGCGATCTCGCCGCGGGTGAGGCCGGTCGCCTCCAGCACGTCGTCCCAGTCCAGGCCGAGGACGTGCTCCCGGAACGCCTCGAACCCGTGGACGTGCTCGTCGAGGAATTCGTGGTCGACGGTGTCCGGCGCGTCCGATTCGAGGAGCAGCCGGTTGAGCGCCTGGAACAGGGCGAGGTCGCCGTTGAGGCGGATCTGCAGGAACCGGTCGGCGAGCGGCGTGCCGCGCCCGGCCACCCCGGACGGCCGCTGCGGGTTCTTGAACCGCATCAGCCCCGCCTCGGGCAGCGGGTTCACGGCGATGATCCGCGTCCCCGCCCTCTTCGCGTGCTCCAGCGCCGACAGCATGCGCGGGTGGTTCGTCCCCGGGTTCTGGCCCACGACGAAGATCAGGTCGGCCCGGTCCAGGTCCTCCAGCAGGACCGAGCCCTTGCCGATGCCGATCGTCTCGCTGAGCGCCGACCCGGACGACTCGTGGCACATGTTGCTGCAGTCCGGGAGGTTGTTCGTGCCGAACGCCCGGACGAAGAGCTGGTAGGCGAACGCGGCCTCGTTGCTCGTCCGGCCGGAGGTGTAGAAGACGGCCTCGTCGGGCGAGTCGAGCGCGGTCAGCTCGGAGGCGAGCAGGCGGAACGCCTCGTCCCACGGCACCGGCTCGTAGTGCTCGGACCCGGCGCGCTTCAGCATCGGCTCGGTCAGCCGCCCCTGCTGCCCGAGCCAGTGGTCGGACCGCTCCGCCAGCTCCGCGACGGTGTGCCGGGCGAAGAACTCGCGGGTGATCCGCCGGGTCGTCGCCTCCTCCGCGACGGCCTTCGCGCCGTTCTCGCAGAACTCGGCGACGTGCCGGCGGTCGCCCTCCGGCCACGCGCAGCCGGGGCAGTCGAACCCCTGCTTCTGGTTGACGCGCAGCAGCGTGAGCGCGGTGCGCGTCACGCCCATCTGGTCGTAGGACTGCCGCAGCGCGGCCGTGACGCCGGGCACGCCCGCGGCCCACTCCTTCGGCCGGGAGACCCGGAGACCGGTGTCGTCGAAGTCGTCGTCGGGCGCCTTGCGGCTCATCGCACACATCCTCGCGGTCGGCTGGGCATGCCCTACTTTCGCATGCCGCCGCACGTCACTGCGGGGGGCCTTCCGTCAGGCGGACGGGGGCGGCCGCCCGGACGCCCTGCCGGTCGGCCCATTCCAGCTGGACCACGTCCCCCGGATGGCGCGCGAGCATCAGCCCGGTGAGCGTGGCGGGCGAGTCGACGGCCTGCCCGCCGAGCCCGAGGATGACCCCGCCGACCGGGACGCCCGCGGCGTAGGCGGGCGTCCCCGGCACCACCTCGGCGACCAGCGCGCCGGGCGACCGCCCGTTGGCCCGGACCTTCACGCCGAGCAGCGCCGTCGGCCCGATGTGCACGGTGGCCGACGCCTCCCCGCGCTCGATCCGCCGCGCCACGGCGAGGGCCCGGTCGGACGGGATGGCGTAGCCGCGGTGGTCCTTCCTGCGCTCGCCGCCGTCCATCGTGAACCCCGACGACGCGGCGGTGTTGATCCCGATGACCTTCCCGGACGTGTCCAGCAGCGGCCCGCCCGAGTCGCCGGGCTTGATCGGCGCGTTCGTCTCGATCAGGCCGGTGAGCCGCTCGGACGTCCCGGTGCTGTCGTCGCGCGCGGTGACGGACTGCTCCAGCGCCGTCACCAGCCCGGTGACGACGGTGGGCGTCCCGCCCTTGCCGCCCGCGTTGCCGACCGCGGTGACCGGGTCGCCGACCGCCACGTCCGCCGCCGAGGCGAACACGGCGGGCTTCAGCCGGGACGCGTCGGTCAGCCGGATCACCGCGATGTCCCCGGCGCGGTCGTAGCCGACGACCTTCGCGGCGTAGCCCCGGCGGTTGTCGGTGTCGGTGCCCTTGATCTGGGTGGCGCCCTGGATGACGTGGTTGTTGGTCAGCACGAGGCCGTCCGCGCTGAGCACGATGCCCGTCCCGGCGGCGCGGGTGCCGTCGAGGGACTGCTCGGTCTCGATGTTGACGACGCCGGGACGGCGGCCGCTCGGCTTGGCGTGCTTGGTGGCGGTCGCGGTGCCGGGCGGCGGGGCGTCCGCCGGGCCCGCGCCCTCCGTCAGCCCGCAGCCGGGGACCAGCAGGGCCAGCAGCGCGAGCAGGAGCATCGGGATCGCGGCCCGGGCCGCGCGGCGCACGGGGTCCTCGCTCACCTCGACCTCCTCCTCGTTTCACCCAATGATTCCCGATTCCTCGGGATTAGTCCGGACGACGGCGCGGCCCGGTTCGATGGCCGAACCCGGAGCGCGCGATCGGCGCCGGGGGAGGGCATACCGACCGGTCGGTTCCTGGCAAGCTAGGGGCCGTCGGACCGAGAGCGAGGAGGCGGCGATGACCGACCGGGCGGTTCCGGAGTCCGTGGCGCCCGTCCGGCGGAGCGCGGTGGAGCGGCGCATCCTCGCCGCCGCGCTGCGGCTGTTCGCCGAGCGGGGCTTCGACGGGACGTCCGTGCAGGGCATCGTGGACGAGGCCGAGGTCACCAAGGGCGCCCTGTACCACTACTTCGACTCCAAGCACGACCTCCTCTACGAGATCCACCGCTCGCTGATCGCGCGGCAGCTCGCCGACCTCCGCGCTGTCCTGGACCGGGGGCTGCCGCCGCGCGAGGCCCTCCGCGCCGCGCTGACCGGGCTGATCGTCAGCACCGCCGAGCACATCGACGAGGCGAAGGTGTTCACCCGCGAGATGCACCGGCTGGACGACGCCCGCATGCGCTCCGTCCGCGAGGACCGCCGCCGCTACCACCTGACGTTCCGGACGCTCGTCGAGCGGGGCCGGCGCGACGGCGCGTTCGGCGGCGGCACGCCCGCCGATACGGTCACGATCGTCGCGCTCGGCATGGTGAACCAGATGCCCGCCTGGTACCGGGCGGACGGGCCGAAGCCCGCCGAGCGGCTCGCGGACGAGGTCGCCGACTTCGTCCTCGCCGGTCTGGCCTAGCGCGGCGCGCGTCCGGCGAACGCGGTGGCGGCGCCCGCGAGCAGCGCCACGGCGGCGATCGTGAGGGCCATCGGGACGGCGGTGTCCGGCCCCGCGATCCCGGCGAGCGGCGCGGCGGCCCCGCCGAGCGCGAACGTCGCGACGCCGAGCAGCGCGGACGCGCTCCCGGCGACGCGCGGCGGGCGCCCGGACAGCGCCAGCGCCGTCGCGTTCGGCCCGATGAGCCCCTCCCCGAACGCGACGAGGAACAGCGCGGGCAGCACCCCGCGCAGGCCCATGCCCGCGAGCACTGCGACGAGCAGCCCGGCCCCGCCGAGCGCCACGACGACGAGCCCGGCGGCGAGCAGCCTCCGCAGCGCCACCCGTCCGGCGAGCGTCCCGCTGAGCTGCCCGGCCGCGACGATCCCGAGGGAGTTGACGCCGAAGACGACGCTGAACTGCTGCGGGGACAGCCCGTAGATGTCCTGCAGCACGAACGGCGACCCGGAGATGTAGGTGAACAGCGCGGCGAACGCCATGCCGAGCGTGAGCGCGTACCCGACGAACGCCCGGTCGGCGGCCAGCTCGCGGAACGTCCGCGCGGTCGCGCGCAGCCCGCCCGTCTCGCGCTCCCCGGGCGGCAGCGTCTCGCGCAGCCCGAGCAGCGAGCCGAGGAACAGCGCGACCCCGATCCCGGCGAGGACGGCGAACACGCCCGGCCACGGCATCAGCCGCAGCAACTGCCCGCCGATGACCGGCGCGAGGATCGGCGCCAGCCCGTTCACCAGCATCAGCGCGGCGAAGAACTTGGCCGCCGCGACGCCGTCGTAGAGGTCCTGGACGATCGCCCGCGCGATCACGATCCCGGCCGCGCCCGCGACGCCCTGCACCAGCCGTAGCGCGATCAGCGTCTCGACGGTCGGCGCGGCGGCGCACAGCAGCGACGCGGCGGCGTAGGCGGCGAGCCCGACCAGCAGCGGGCGGCGGCGTCCGAAGGCGTCGCTGAGCGGCCCCGCGACGGCCTGCCCGACGGCCAGCCCGACGATGCACGCGGTCAGCGTGAGCTGCGTCTGCGCCGCGCCGGTCGACAGGTCCGAGGTCAGCCGGGGGAGCGCGGGCAGGTACATGTCGATCGACAGCGGCGCGAGCGCGGTCAGCGCCCCGAGCACGCCGATCAGCACCAGCCGCCGGTCCGCCGGACGGTCCTGCGAGGTCTCGGACACCGGTCCGGCCGTCTGCGTCATGGGGGGATCTCCAGATGTGGGCGAGCGCGCTACAAACCAGTAATCCAATGACACACCGTTATCTTCCACGTCAGGAAGTGAGGTGCATCACACACGCGCCGAGGTGCGACGGGTCGTGCGGCCGGAGGGCGGCCACGCCCTCCGGCCGCACGACCCGAGGAGCGAGGGGCCGTTTCCCGGGCCGCGAACGCGGAACGGGAAACGGCCCCTCGCGACCAACGGGGGTTCCAGGGGGTCGCCCCCCTGGGCTAGCAGGTCGCCCCCCTGGGCTAGAAGCCCAACCGTTGGGCTGCCGTTATCACCGCGCCGGTCAGGGTGGCCGCCGTCAGGAGCGACAGGCCGGAGAGGACGGCCCAGCGGCCGACCGTGTAGCCGACCGGGACGCGGGACGAGTCGCGTCCGCGCACCGGCCAGGGGGCGCGCAGGGGGGCCGTGCCCGGCGGGTCGGGCGGGACGTCGGCGACCGTCCCGGCGCCGTTCGCGGTGCCGTTCGCGGCCAGCCCGGTCACCCAGCCGAGCAGTTCCGCGACGTCGGCGGGCTCGGAGCCGAGGCCGGAGGCGAAGTACCGCACCTGCCCGGCGACCTGGTCGAGCGTCCGGACGGTGTTGCCGAGCCCGACGCGGCCGAGCCAGTCGCGCAGGTCGGCGTCGCCGGCGAGGCAGCGGCCGATCTCGGTGCGGGCGAGCAGGTCGGTCTTCGTGACGATGACGGCGACGCGCTTCTGCCGCCCCTGGTCGGGACGCGACCGCAGCTCGTTCAGCACCCGCTGCAGCGTGTCGGCCGGGTCCTCCTCCGACGATCCGGCGGACCGCTCGACGAACCGCCGCTCGTCGCCGGTCAGCGCCCGGCGGAGCTGCGGGAGCGCGAACGGGTCGACGACGAACAGCAGCGCCTCGCCGTGGTCGAGGTAGCGCAGCGACTCGACCTCCGTCGCGCCCGTGTAGTGCTCCCCGGCCGGGTCGAACAGGTAGAGGATGCGGCGGGCGCGGCCGGGCAGCTCGACGTCCACCATGGTGGCGAGCGGCAGCTCGGGGCCGGTCTTGGCGAGCCGCCCGCCGCGCTGGAACTCGCGGATCGCGCCCGCGTACGCCTGCGCGTGCCGCCGCTCGACGAACGCGAGCCGCCCCTCGACGGCGCGGACCCGCGCGTGCAGCGCCCGGATGCCGAGGACCATGAACGTGGTCTTCCCGGCGGCCGGGCCGCCGACGAACGGCAGCGGCTCCACCCGGACCCGCCCGATCCGCTCGGGGAGGCGCCCGCCGCAGTGCGGGCAGTAGGCGGCGAGGCGGAACCGTCCGAGCGGGACGGTCGTCGGCAGCCGCGCCCCGCACCGGCACACGTGCCGGAACGCGCCGCCCGCCCCGGGCGTGAGGCGCGGATGCCGGGCGCCGCAGCCGGGGCACTCGTACTCGGGCAGCGCGATCCGCTCGTAGCAGAACGGGTGCGGGCAGGTCTGCAGGATCCGCCCGTACATCATGAACAGGCGCTCCACGGCGGCGAGGACGAGCACGCACGCCAGCCACACGGCGAGCCCGGTCGCGGCGGCCACCCCGTAGAGGACGGTCAGCGCCAGCACGAACACGGCGGCGGGGACGGCGGCGGCGACGATCCCCGCGCACAGGCCGAGCCAGACGGGGAACAGGAAGAAGCCCCAGAAGCCGCCGAGCAGGACGCGCGTCAGCCTGACGACGACGCCCCGCGCCGTCCGGTACACCTGCGGGACGACGGTTCGGCTGATCGTCCACCAGTCGCGCCACACCTGGCCGAGCAGGTAGTGCCGGTAGGAGACCGCCGGCTCGGCGACCGGGGACGGGCCGTCCAGCGTGGACGGCGCGAGCGTCCGGCACGCGTGCAGGTAGTAGAGGCCGAGGGCGGCGGCGCCGGCGGCGACGAGCGTCCCGGCGAACAGGACCGGGAACACGTACATGAACCCGAGCCACATGGCGGCGGCCCACACGGCGATCAGCAGGACGGCGATGACGGGGTTCACCGGCTCACCGCCCGCCTTCGGCGAGGAGGTCGCGCAGCGCGGCGCGCAGCTCGGGGCTGCGCGCGAGGTGCGCGTCGAGCTGCTTCGCGGCGAGCCAGCGCCCGGCGGCGGTCCGCGTCCACGCCTCCAGGCCCGGGTCGCGCGCGCCGCGCGCCCGCAGCCGCAGGACGACCTCGACCAGCTCGTTGCGCCGCTCCACGTCGGCGGGGCGCAGCGGGGCGCGGCCGGCGCGGGCGCGGCCGGGCAGGTCGGCGGTCCACCGCGCGCCGAGCCGGGCGCGGACGGGCGCGGGCAGGGCGGCGAGCAGCTCCGCGCGGAACGCCGGGGGCCGCTCGGCCAGCCGCCGCGCGGCGCCGACGAACGCCTCCCCGGCGAGCTGCGGGGTGGCGCCCGCGTCCGCGATCTCCGCCAGGGCGCGCGCGGCGCGTCCCGGGCCCGCGGTGATCGCCGCCGCGTACGCCTGGACGGCGGCGGCGTCGCGCCCGGCGCGGCCGTCCGGCAGCAGCTCGCGGACGCGTCCGGCGAGCCGGAGCGCGGCGGGCTCGGCGAGCCGGTCGCCGCCGGGGAAGGCGAGCCTCGTCAGCGTCCGGGACGGCAGCCCGGCGAGCGCGGGATGCGCGGCGAGCGCGGCGCCGTGCGCGTCCAGCAGCGCGGCGCACTCGTCGGCGGTCGGCGGCGACGCCCACACCTCGCGGAGGGGGCGGTCGAGGTCGGCGCCGTCCAGCCGGAGCAGCTCGCCGGTGACGGGGACGCGGCGCGCCGGGTCGCGGCGCCCGACGGACGCCAGCACGGCGCACGCCACGCCGGGCGCGGCGCGGGCGAGCCCGGCGCGCTCGTACAGGATGTCGCAGTTCGCGGGCGTGAGCACCGCCGCCCGCTCGCGCTCCCCGGCGTCGGCGAGGCCGGCGAGCACGCCGCCGAGCAGGGCGCCGCGCAACCCGTCCGGGCAGCGGGACAGCGCCGCGCCGAGGTCGGCCGCGCCGTGCCGCGCGCCGCGCGCCGCCCCGGCGGCGACCCGCGCGGCGTCGAGCGGCAGCCCGGCCCGGTCCGCGACGCTCGCGGCGGCGGCGACCGCCGACAGGTCGCGGGCCGTGGCCAGCGCGTCCGAGATCCGGTCGGCGACGCGCACCGCGCACTGCCGCGCGACCTCCGCCGCGCCCGCCCGCCGCGCCCGCTCGTGCACGGCGAGCGCCAGGTCGAGCCCCATGGACGGGACGCCCGGCACGAGATCGCGCCACACCCACTCGGGGATCCCGGACCCGCGCCGCGACAGCAGCTCCGCCGCCGCGCCCTCCTCGTCCGGCGTGACGGTCGCGTCGCCCCGGCACAGCGCGAGCAGCGCGCCCGCGCCCTCCCGCGCCGGGTCGCTCGGCGGGGCCAGCGCGCCGAGGGCGTCCAGCCCGCCGAAGTCGGCGGCGCGCCAGCACCCGGCGACGGTGCGGGCGAAGCGGCTCGCCGCCCCGTCCGGGACGCGCCCGCCGAGCCGGAACGCGCGGGCGTGCGACGCGCGGTGCCGCACCGCCGCCCAGATCGCCGGGGTGGTGCCGACGAGGCGCTGCGCGGCGCCGTCCGGGTCGCCGGTGTAGGTGACGAACGACAGCCGCGCCGCCGCCGCGACCGGCAGCGAGTACGACACGACCGCGATCCACCGCGCGATCAGCTCGACGTCGTCGGCGACGAGCACGACCCGGCCGTGGCCCCGGCCGAGGACGTCGGCGACCGCGTCCACGAGGTGCGCGAGCAGCGCGTACGGGTCGCCGGGACACGACGCGAGCCAGCCGGCGAGGGCCTCCGGGTCGAGCGCCGCGCCCGGCGTCAGCTCGTCCAGGGGGGCGAGGACGCCCTCCGGCGCGGGACGCTGCGTCCAGTGCGGGGCGTGCCACAGCTCGGCGGGCCGCAGCCCCTCCAGCTCGTCCGGCTCGGCGACGACCGCGTGCGCGAAGAAGTTGCCGAACCGGCCCGAGTAGTCGCGGCCGAGGTAGCGGCAGCGCAGCAGCAGCGAGCGGCCGTCCACCTGGTCGTAGAGCAGCGACACGGGGAACTCGCCCAGCTCCGCGTCGCCCGGCGACGGCGGCGCGTCCGGCGGCGGCCGGTACGACAGGTAGGGCGTCACCCCGGCCCGGACGCCGTCCGGCAGCCCCGGCGTCTCGGCGACGAACTGGAACCCGGCCCGCCCGGTCGGGCCGCGCCGCGCCGACGTGTAGTGCAGCTGCCAGGCCATCGCTAGGCGTCCCCGGAGCGGACGCCGTCGAGCATCCCGAACCGGTACAGCAGCCAGAGCAGCGGGTCCTCGGCCCGGTGGGGGCGGACGCCGCCCGCGCCGACGCGGTCGCCGTCCGGGACGCCGCCGAGCGCCGACAGCCCGAACAGCGCGTGCTCGGCGTACTGCTGCCCGAGGTAGGTGTCGAGCTGCCCGGCCTGCCAGTCGTGCAGCAGCGCGCGGACCTGCTCGTTCACCGCGTCCCTGTCGTCCAGGTCGAGGACGCCCTGCCCGGACCGGGACCGGTGCAGCGCCGACTGCCTGAGCAGCCCCGGACGCAGCACGTCGATCTTGGTGAGCGCGACCGCGACCGGGACGGGCAGCGGCTCGCCGGGGCGCGTCCCGTGCCGCTGCCGCAGCGCGTCCGTCACGCGGGCGATGACGTCGAGCGGCTCGCTACCCGGGTCCTCCCCGGCGCCGCGCGGCGCGGGCACGGCCTCGCGGACGCCCGCCCGCGCGCCGGGCAGCTCCAGCGGGTCGACGAGGAAGACGATCGCGTCGGCCGCCTCCAGGTACCGCAGGTGCAGGTCGGTGACCTCCCGGCTGCGCAGGTCCTCGCCCGCGGTATCGAACAGGACGAGCGCGAGCGAGTCGTTGCGGGGCCGCGCGAAGCGCCCCCGGCGGGTGCGGGTCAGCAGGTAGACGAGGGGCTCGCGGGGTCCGGTGGCCGCGCTCGCCGTCGTCGGCAGCAGCCGCCGCTCCTCCAGCAGCGGGCGCGCGAAGTCGCGCTTGTACCGCTCGATGGTGCGGTCGTCGCAGGCGACGAGGGAGGCGTCCAGCTCCGTCCCGACCCGGTTCATCAGCTCGTGCAGCAGGACGGCGATGTAGGTGCTCTTGCCCGCGTTCTTCGCGCCGACGAGCGCGACGATCCGGCCCGGCGAGTCGCAGTAGGCGGACGGCAGCGGGTTGTGGCACTCCGGGCAGGCCCGGTTGCCGGTCGGCACCCCGCAGCCGGGGCAGTCCGCGCGGCCCCGCTGCCCGGACGAGCGGCCGGGCGCGGCGAACACCGGCGGCAGCGACGCGCCCGCCGTCGAGCCCGTGTACTCGGCGAGGGCCTCGTCCAGGACGGGCGCGCAGCCCTTGCGCCGCCCGGCCTGCCCCCGGCAGCGGAACAGGATCCGCGGCGGCGCGACGGACGCGAAGCAGTACGGGCACGTCACGCCCTTCCTCGACGCGCCCCGTCCGGAGGCGCGCTGCCCGGAGGCGATGCGCGGGATCGCCACGCGGGCGAGCGGCTTCGTCATCACGGCACCCGCAGCCGGCGGACGGGCGGGTCGCTCAGCTCGACGACCTCGTCGTCGGCGAAGCAGCGCAGCCAGTACGGGCCGGGCGCGTCCGGCGCCGCGAGGGACAGCTCGCCGGGCACGGGCACCTGCTCCCACGCGCCGAGCGTCTCCCCGTCGGCGGCGCGGTGCGGCATGACCCGCCCGGCGCGCAGCACCAGCGACAGCCGCGCCACCCGCAGCGGGCGGGACGAGGTGAGCCTGATCGTCAGCGACCGCCGCCACGGCGGCCCCGCCCGCAGCACGTCGTAGCGGACGATCGCGCGGGCCGCGACCGCGGCGCTCACCGGCGGGCCGGTCACCCGGGCGCCGCCGACGGTCCCGGCCGCGGCGACCGTCAGCTCGACCGGCGCGTCCTCCGGGGCGGGCACCCGGACGCCGCCCTGCGTGTCGTAGGCCGCGCGGGTCACCACCGCCTCCGCCGGCGGCTCGCCCATCCGGATCGCCTCCCCGCCGACCCGGTAGGCGAGCGCGACCTCGGCGACGTCCGGCGGCCAGTCGAACCCGACGTGCACGTGGTCGCCGCGCCGCTCGGCGACGAGGCGGCGCGGCGGCGGCAGGTTCACGTGGTGGTGGTAGCCGCCGATGGCGGCCGTGTCCTCGGCGACGGACACCGCGAGCAGCCAGCCGCTCGCCCCCGGCCGGACGTCCAGCCCGCCGGGGACGGGCGCGCACGCCAGCCGCCGCGTCTCGCGCCGCACCTCCGCCAGCGGGACGAGCGCGCTGCGCGGCCACGGCGGCGGCGTCTCGGACAGCACCAGCTCGGCCGTCCCGTTGCCCGGCGGGGCGAACCGGACGCGGACGAGGCCCGGGTCGTCCGGGGCGGTCTCGGCGGTCAGCTCGAACACCGGCTCGGGCGGCGCGGTCGGCGTCACCGAGGCGGCCACGCCGTCGGTGACGGTCTCGGCGCCCGCGCCGTCGACGTAGACGGCGGAGATCCGGTAGTGCAGGGTGCGGCCGTTCGGGACGCGCTCGCGGAACCCGTCGCGCCCGCCGGGGACGGGCGTCCCGTCCCGGACGACGACGACCCTGGCGGCCTCGGGCGGGCACCGCCACCGGCCGGTGACCTGGCCGTCCCCGGCGACGAGCACGACCTCGGCGGGCTCGGGGCGCACGACCACCGGCTCCGCGACCGTGGGCGCGGCGGCGGCGTCGCCGCGCGCCGCCACGACCGCGTAGTACAGCGGGACGTTCACCGGCGGCCGCCGGTCGCGCGTCCCGGCGACGGGCGCGCCGTCCCGCGCGTCGCGCGGCGGCCGCCCCTCCCGCCGCACCGCGTGGTAGGTCACCTCGCCCTCGGCGGACGGCGACGGCTCGAACGACAGCCGGACGGCGGGCCCGTCCGCGTCCGCGTCGACGTCGGCGCGCACCGCCGGGACGGGACGCGGCGGCAGCCGCCGCTGGTGCGCCCGCGCCCCCGGCAGGTCGCGGACGAGCCGCAGCGCGTCGTCGAGCAGCCGGTACGCGCGGTCGGGGTCGGGCTCGGCGGCGGCGGACTCGCGCAGCCGCAGCGCGGTGTCGAGCCGGTGCCGCGCCTCGGCGGCGAGCACCTCGTCCTCGGGCGGGGCGGCGTCCCCGGCGGCCCGGGGCGCGGCCGGGCGCGGGACGTTCGCCGCGTCGGCGAGCTCCGCCGCCGCGTACACCTCGCCCGCGTCGAGCAGGGCGCGCAGGCGCCCGGCGAGGCCGCCGCCGCCCGCCGGTCCCGTCTCCCGGACGACCGCGAACACCAGGCGCCGCGCGTCGCCCTCGTCGATCCCGAGGTCCCCGGTCGCGAAGCGGAGCAGCGCGCGGTCCGAGGCGCGCTGGCGGAGCCGCTCGCGGAGCCGGTCGACCACGTCGAACAGCACCAGCGCCGACAGGTCGGCCCCCGACCGCAGCGCGGCGAGGACGGTGTCGGCGTGCGTCGTGCTCGTGTCGCGTCCCCGGCGCGCCCACTCGGCGCCGACGGCGGCGACCGCGTCCGCGTCGAGCCGGGGCCCGCCGGGCGCGGCGAAGCCGTCCAGCAGCCGGACCGGGCCGGTGTGCCGGGCGCCGAACACGAACGCCGCGAGGTGCCGGTCGCCGAGGACGTCCAGCGACTCGCGCACCTTCCGGTAGGCGGGGTAGGGCGCGGCGGCGGGCAGCGGGTCAGGCTCGCGGACCGCGACGCCGTCGGCGGCGGCGACCCGCTCCAGCTCGGCGCGCGGCACCCCGCAGGTGCGGGCGATGCCCTCGATCTCGGCGGGCGTCGCCATCCGCGGCGCCCCGGCGGCGTCGGCGAGCCGGGCGCGGGCCTCGGCGGCCCGCCGCTCGGCGCGCTCGCGGCCGCCGCGCAGCCGCGCCGACAGCGGCCGCAGGTCGCCGCGCTCGGCGGCGGCGAACAGCGCCGCCAGCTCGCGGTGCTCGGCCTCCAGGCGGTCGATCAGCTTGCGGTACTTCAGCTGGCCGCGGGCCCGCCGCCAGCACTGCCGCACCTGCCTGACCCGCGCCGCGACCGACTCCGCGGTGAGCGGGTCGGCCAGCGCGTACCGGACGCGCAGGTCCTCGGGAGGCTGGTCGCCCGCGGCCCGCGCGGGCTCCAGCACCTCCCGCCGGTAGTCGTCGTCGAACGCCACGGGCGCCTCCCGGCTCAGCTCACCTGGACCCGGGAGAGGGCCTTCCGGGAGCGCTCGACCTCCTCCTCGGACATGCCGCCGACGTCCACCTTCAGCTCAAGCCGCTCGCCGGTCTCCTTCTCCACCGCCGTGACGTTCAGCAGCCCGGACGAGTCGAGCTCGAACGTCACCCGGATCGGCCAGCCCGCCTTCTTGCCGTGCGGGACGCGGATCTCCCCGGTGGCGATCTCGTTGTTGTCGGGCAGCTCGGCGGACTCCACCACCCCGGCCTGCTCCATGACCCGGATGTCGGCGGACGCCTGGTCGTCGTAGACGGTGAAGAAGTCCTCGGTCCGCGCGGCGGGCAGCGCGTCGTTGGTGTGGACGAGGTGCGCGACGCCCTCCGCGCCGCTCTCCCGGTCGACCACCACGATCCCGAACGCGTGCGAGGCGACCGTCTTGATCTGCCGCCCGGCGATCTGCTTCTGCTGCTCGGCCGACAGCCCCGCGCGGTTCGCCATCTCCACGGCCCGCTCGGCCGCGCCCTCCCGGACGAGCCGCCGGTAGGTCTCCTCGAACGCGTACAGGGCCGCGCCCTTGGCGACCGCGAGGTCGGGGTCCTGGAGGCGGGGCGCGAGGCCGAGCTCGGTCTCCAGCCGCGCCGCGACCACCGGCATCTTCGTGGACCCGCCGACGAGGACGAGGTCGTCGTAGTCGTCCACGCCCTTCTCCGCGGCGGTGGCCAGCGTCCGGCCGGTGATCTCCACGGTCCGGTCGAGGAGGTCCTTGGTCAGCTCCTCCAGCTTCTCGCGCGTCACCTCGACGGCGGCGACCCGCCCGGCGTGCATGACCCGGACGGTGTGCGAGGTCCGCGTGGTGAGGGCCTTCTTCGCGTCCTCGGCGTCGCGGCGGAGCTGCTGCTCGGTCTGCTTGTCGTCCAGCGGGTCGCCCGCGCCCGGGTGCTCGGCGCGGAACCGCTCGGCGAGGTGCTCGACGAGCCGCGCGTCCCAGTCGGCGCCGCCGAGCTCGTGGTCGCCGTCGGTGCACACCACCTCGATGTGGCCGCCGCGCAGCGAGATGACGGTGGTGTCGAACGTCCCGCCGCCGAGGTCGTAGACGAGGATCGTCCGGTCGGCGTCGGGGTTCAGCACGCCGTAGGTGATCGCGGCGGCGATCGGCTCGGACACGATGTCGATGACGTTCAGCCCCGCGATCCGCCCCGCCTTGCGGGTGGCGTCGCGCTCGGCCGCGCCGAAGTAGGCCGGGACGGTGATCACCACGTCCCTGGCCTCCTCGCCGGTCGTGGTGCGCGCGTCCGTCGCGAGCTTCAGCAGGATGAACGCCGACAGCTCCTCGGGCGTGAAGTCGATCCCGTGGATGGGACGCGTCACGTCCCGGCCCATGTCGCGTTTGATGAGGCTGACGACGTTGTCGGGCTCCAGGACCGCGGTGTCCTTCGCGGTGGCGCCGACGACGACGTTCTCGCCGCTCTCGAAGTACACGACCGACGGGGTGGTGTCGGTGCCCTCCAGGTTCCGCAGGACCGCCGGGCGCCCCACGTCGTCGATGGAGGCAATGCAGGAGTACGTGGTTCCCAGGTCGATCCCGTAGACAGCCATGTCCCTCTCACCCATCGGTGTTCGTCGTCGTCTCGCCGCCGCCCGTCCCGCGGCGGGCCGGACCCGAGCCGTTCGCGGCGTGCTCCGCCGCCGCGTCCTCCTCCGCGTCCCCTCCGGTGCGCCGCGCCGCGTCCGCCGACAGCCGCCCGACGCCGACCTCCGCCTTGCGCAGCACCTTCCCGCCCCGCTCGAACCCGTCGGACTCGACGGCCGTGACCGTGTCGGCCCGCAGCGGGTCGTCGACGGGCGTGACCGCGACCGGGCGGTGCCGGGACGCGTCGTAGGGCTGCCCCGGCTCCACCGTGAACCGCTCGACGCCGAGCCGCGCCAGCGCGTCCGCGACGTCGTCGGCGACCGCCGCGAGCAGCAGCGCCGTCCGGTGCCGGTCGGGCGGGTCGGGCGGGTCGGCGGGGCCCGGCGCGG
>NZ_BCQP01000020.1 GCF_001552135.1 Actinomadura chibensis NBRC 106107
TCCCGGCGCGGCGAGCCGGCGGGACTCGCGGCGCGTCCGGTCGTGCAGCCGGTACAGCGCCGCGCGGACCGGCTCCAGCATCGCCTCCAGCTCGCCGCGCCGCAGCCGCTGGTTCTCCGCGTGCAGCCGGTCGATGACGGCCTCGCGGTGCGCGGCCCGCTCGTGCTCGCGGTCGAGGCGCGCGGCGAGCCCGGCGAGGGCGTCCAGCACCCCCTGCCGGGAGGCGCGGGCGGGCTCCGCGGGCGGCTCCGGCACGGACTCCGGCTCGGCCGCGGAGTCCTCGCTGACTCGGGGTTCCCCGTCCCTCGACACGTGCAGTCACCTTAACGCTGGGCGGCAAGAGGCGATAGGTCGGCTGATGACCTTCACTGGACTCTAGTTTGACCCCCGCCCCCCGTTCCAGCACCGACGCAGGCAGCGTTTTCTCCGTCCGACACCATTGCGTAACACGATGGAAACGGCTTTCGCCGACCCTGGGGGAAACGCGGGGGAACGGGAGATGGCGATGTTGTTGCGGATACGCGTCCGGCTGCCGGACCGTCCCGGCTCGCTCGGACGGGTGGCGCGGACGATGGGCGCGGCGGGTGCGGACGTCGTGCAGATGGCGGTGCTGGAGCGCGGCCACGGCCGCGCGCTGGACGACTTCACCGTCGCCTGGCCCGCGGGCGCGCCCGTGGACCGGCTGGCGGACGGGCTCGGTTCGGTGCCCGGCGTCGAGGTCGTCGCGGTCTGGCCGACCGCCGAGCCGCTCGGCGCCCATCCGGACGCCGCCGTGATCGGGCAGGTCGCGGCCGTCCCGGAGCGCGGCGCGGAGATCCTCGCGGACGCCGTCCCGGCGATCCTCAGCGCCGACTGGGCGTGCCTCGCCCAGCCGGGCCCCGCCGGGGAGGCGGTGGTCGTGCACGTGAGCGCGTCCGCGGTCCGGGCGGTCCCGCCGGAGCTGGCGCCGCTGCGCCCGCGCGCCCTCACCGGCCCGGACGGCGCGCACTACGCGCTCTGCCCGCTCGCGAGGGGCGCGCTCGCGCTCGTCGTCGCGCGGACGTCCGCGCCGCCGTTCCACCGGTCGGAGGTGTCGCGGCTGGAGCAGCTCGCGGGCGCGGCCGACGCGGTCCTCGCCGGGACGGCGGCGCCGACCGGCCACCGGGCGGTCTGACCGGCCGGGTCAGTTGAGGAGGGCGAGCACCGCGTCCAGGCCGGTGAGGCAGGCGTCGGAGCCGAGGCCCTGCGCGACGGTCGCGGCGGCTGCCGTTCCCCAGCGCGCCGACTCAAGGACGTCGCGCCCGTGCGCGAGGCCCGTGATGAACCCGGCGCAGTAGGCGTCGCCGCAGCCGGTGGTGTCGACGACCTCGACGGGCAGCGCGGGCAGCCGGTGCGCGCCCGCGGCGGTCGCGACGATGCTGCCCTCCCCGCCGAGCGTCACGACGACCGTGGACGGGCCGCGCGCGAGCAGGGCGCGGGCGGCCTTCTCGGGGTCGTCCTCCCCGGTCATCGCCGCCGCCTGCTCCTCGTTCGGCAGGAAGTGGTCGACGTGGGGGAGGAAGGAGGCGGCACTCTGGAGCAGGTCGGGCAGGTTCGACAGGAGGTCCAGGGTGACCACGGTGCCGGACTCGCGGGCCGCCGCGAGCATCGCGAAGAACGCGGGGTCGTTGAGCCCGGCCGTGACGTCCGGCCCGCCGACGTGGACGACGCCCGCCGCGCCGAGCAGGCCGGGCCCGACCGAGCCCGCGGTCAGCGTGAGGTTCGCGCCGGGCAGGTGGATGCTCGGCCGCCCGCCGTCCGGCCGGATCGGCAGCACGGACGCGCTGGTCGGGTCGGCGGTGCGGCGGACGAGCCCGCGCACGTCCACGCCGTTCCTCGTCATGATCGCGACGAGCAGGTCGCCGAGGTCGTCGTCGCCGATCGCGCCGACCGAGATCACGTCGTTGCCGAGCCGGGCGAGCGCCACGGCGGTCCCGGCGGCGGCGCCCGCGGCGGTGACCCTGATCTCGTCCACGACGACGGAGCCCTGCCCGTCCGGGATGCCCCGCACGGGGCGGGCGAGCACGTCGAGGATGTGCGCGCCCACTGTCACGACCGTCATGACCAGACCTCTCGAAGATCGTCAGGGCCGTAGCCTAACCGGCGGGTAAGTTGAACGTGAAAGGCATTCGTATGCTCTTGGCGCAGGAAAGGGACGAAATAGTCGCGACCGGGAGGCGGCTGGCCGAAACCGGTCTTGTCGCCGGGACGTCGGGCAACATCAGCGTCCGCGCGGGCGACCTGGTCGCGGTCACGCCGGGCGGGATGATGCTCGACCGGATGGAGCCCGCCGACTGCCCGGTCGTGTCGCCGTCCGGGCGCGTCGTCGAGGGGGAGCGGGCGCCGTCGTCCGAGACGCCCATGCACCTCGCCCTCTACGAGGCGACCCCGGCGGCGGCCGTCGTCCACACGCACTCGACCTACGGCGCGGTCGTCGCGACGACGATGACCGAGCTGCCGCCGATCCACTACAACACGCTCCTGCTGGGCGGCGTGGTGAAGGTCGCCGAGTACGCCACCTACGGGACGCCCGAGCTGGCGGAGAACGTCCGCGCCGCCATGGCGGGGGGCAGGCGGGCCGCGCTGCTGGCGAACCACGGCGGCGTCGCGATCGGCCGCGACCTGGACGAGGCGTTCGAGAACGCGCGCCTTCTGGAGTGGCTGTGCGGCGTGTACGTGCGGGCGAAGGCGATCGGGGAGCCGCGCGTCCTGACCGACGACGAGCTGGCGAAGGTGGTGGAGCGGGGCCTCACCCCGCCCGAGCCGTGGTGATCGCGGGGGCGGGGCGTGGGACGCTGGGGACGTGCCGAAGCTGTCGTCCGGCGAGGCGCGCCGGCTGCTGGAGACGGTCCCGGTCGCGCGCCTCGCGACCGTGGCGGAGGACGGGCGGCCGCACCTCGTCCCCGTGACGTTCGCCGTCCACCGCGGCGCCGTCTACACGGCGGTCGACCACAAGCCGAAGGGCACGCGCGACCTGCGGAGGCTCGCCAACGTCCGCGCCAACCCGCGCGTCGCGCTGCTCGCCGACCACTACGAGGACGACTGGGACCGCCTCTGGTGGGTCCGCGTCGACGGGCACGCCGCCGTCGTCGACGACCCGGCGCGCACGGCCGGGCCCGTCCGGCTGCTCGCCGACCGCTACCCGCAGTACCGGGAGCGCCCGCCGGACGGCCCGGTCATCGCCGTCACCATCGACGCCTGGACGGGCTGGACGGCGACCTGACGCCTCAGTCCCAGGCGTGTCAGTCCCAGGCCAGTCAGTCCCAGGCCTCGCCGATCCTCGCGAGGTCATCGGCGTACTCGATGCGGGACGCCCACTCCTCCGGCCAGGCGGCGAAGCCGAGGCTCGCGCCCGCGAACGCGCCCGCCAGGCTGGCGATCGAGTCGGAGTCGCCGGAGCTCGCCGCGCCGCGCCGGATCGCCTCGACCGGCTCGTCCGGGAAGAGGAGGAAGCACAGCAGGCCGGTGGCGAGGGCCTCGTCCGCCGTCCAGCCCGCCCCGGTGATCTCGCACGGGTCGGCCGACCGGTCGGCGCGGGCGAGGGCCGCGTCCAGGGCGTCGAGGCGGCCGAGGCACTCGTCCCAGCCGCGCGCGGCGAACGCCTCGGGGGAGTCCGCGCCGGACCGCCGCCACAGGCCGCCGAGCCACCGCTCGTGGTAGACGCCGCGCTGGTCGCGGCAGCGTTCGCGGAGCGCGCCCGGCAGGTCGGACGGGTCCATGCCGTCCGCCAGCCACCGCACCGCGAACGCGGTCAACTCGCTGGCGGCGAGCCCGGTCGGATGCCCGTGGGTCAGCGCGGCCTGGAGCTGGGACGCGCCCGCCCGCGTCGCGTCCGCCAGGCCGGGGGCGAGGCCGACCGGCGCGACCCGCATGTTCGCGCCGCAGCCCTTCGACCCGGCCACGGTGGCGTCCACCCACGGCCTCCCGGCGGCCAGCCCGCGGCAGGCGCGCAGGCAGGTGTTGCCGGGCGCGCGGTCGTTGTCCGGGCTGTTCAGCCAGTCGACGAACCGCCGCCGCCACATCGGCGTGATCAGCTCCGGGGTGAACGGCGGGTTCTCCAGGGCGTCCAGGAGGGCGAGGCCGACCGCGATCGCCATCTGCGTGTCGTCGGTGACGAGCGCCGGGTCGCCGTCGGGCCGCGCGGGGCCGCGCTCCCCGAACCGCTGCCGGATCTGCCCCATGTCGAGGAACTCCGTCGGCGCGCCCAGCGCGTCGCCGTACGCCAGCCCGAACATCGCCCCGCTCGCCCGTCTCATGGGCGGCATTCTCCCCTAGTCGGTGCGGGCGCCCCGGAACCCGCCGGGCGTCATGCCGTAGCAGCGGACGAACCACCGCGTCAGATGGGCCTGGTCGGCGAAGCCCGTCGCGGCGGCCACGTCCCCGATCGCGTCGCCGCGCGCCAGCAGCCGCCGCGCCGCGCGCAGGCGGAGCTGGCGCCGGTAGTCGCTCGGCGCCATCCCGTACGCGCGGCGGAAGCCCCGGTACAGCGCGAACCGGCTGCACCCCGCCGCCCGCGCGAGCTCGTCGGCGCCGACGTCGTCGAGGTAGGAGTCCTCCAGGCGCCGCCGCGCCCGCTCCACCGCGCCGGTCGCGGCCGCGGCGCGCAGCCCGCGCGTCGACGCCCGCGCCGCCATCGCGCCGACCGTCGCGGTGAGCAGCTCGTCCCTGCGCAGGGCGGACGCGCCGTCCAGCAGCGCCCCGTGCAGGCCGCGCAGGTTCCGCGCGAGGACGGGATCGGCCACCACCGGCGAGTCGAACAGCGGCGGGCCGGCCGGACGGTCGGCGATGTCGGCCAGCACGTCGGCCACCAGCTCCGGGCCGATGTGCACGATCCGGTAGGTGAAGCCCAGCTCGTCGGCGGGATGGCCGTCGTGCGGGTCGTCCGGGTTGAACGCGATCACCATCCCGGCCGCGCTGGTGTGCGCGCCGCCCCGGCAGCGGAACGCCTGGTAGCCGTCCTCGGTGACGCCGAACGAGTATGTCTCGTGGCTGTGCCGGTGGTAGGCGTGCCGCTCGAAGCGCGCGTGCATCGCCTCCAGCGGGCGGTCGGCCGACCGCCAGTACCTGCTCCACTCCACGCCGTCCAGTGTGGCGCACGAGCGTTCAAGACCGGCCGCCGGGCGCGGCGCGACCCTGGACGGCATGCGTTTCGACACCAAGATCGGGATCGTCGTCCGGGACGACCTGGCCGCCTGGCAGCGCCTCAACGTGACGGCGTTCCTCGCGAGCGCGGTCGCCGGGGGCGTTCCCGGGATCATCGGCGAGCCGTACGAGGACGCGTCCGGCAACGCCTACCTCGCGATGTTCCGGCAGCCCGTCCTCGTCTACGAGGGCGCCGCCGACGCCATCGCGACCGCCCACGCGCGGGCCCGCGCCCGCGAGCTCCCGACCGCCGTCTACATCGAGGACATGTTCAAGACGGGGCACGACGAGGCGAACCGGGAGGCCGTCCGCGCCGTGCCGGGCGACGCGCTGCCGCTCGTCGGGTTCGCCGTCCACGGCCCCCGCAACGGCGTGGACAAGGTGCTCAAGGGGCTGCGGCTGCACCCGTGAGCCCGGCCAGCGCGGCGAGGCGCTCCCGGTGCCGCGCGGGCGCGCCGAACAGCTGCCGGGACGCCTGCGCCCGCTTGAAGTACAGGTGCGCGTCGTGCTCCCAGGTGAACCCGATGCCGCCGTGCAGCTGGATCGCCTCGCCCGCCGCGTGGAAGAACGCGTCCGAGCAGTACGCCTTGGCGAGCGCGGCGGCGGCGGGCAGCCCGTCCGGGTCCTCGTCGGCGGCTGCCGCCGCGTTCAGCACCGCCGACCGGGCCGACTCGACCTGGACGTACATGTCCGCGCAACGGTGCTTGATCGCCTGGAACGATCCGATCGGGCGTCCGAACTGGCGCCGCACCTTCGCGTACTCGACGGTCATGTCGAGGGTCCTCTGCGCGCCGCCGAGCTGCTCCGCCGCGAGCGCGACGGCCGCGACGTCCAGGGCCCGCCGGACGGCGCCCCGACCCCCGACCCGCCGGGCCGGGACGCCGTCGAACGCGACCCGGGCGAGCCTGCGCGTCTGGTCGACGGTCGGCAGCGGGCTCCGCGTCACCCCGGCCGTCTCGCCGTGGACGGCGTAGAGCCCGACGCCGTCCTCGTCGCGGGCCGCGACGAGGAGCAGGTCGGCGATGTGGCCGTCCAGGACGAAGCCCTTGGCGCCGCGCAGGCGGCCGTCCTCGACGCGCGTCGCGAGGCCGTCCAGGTCCCAGGAGCCGTTCTCGGCGACGGCGAGGGTGGCGATCGTCGTGCCGTCCGCGATGCCGGGGAGCAGGTCGCGGCCGCCGTCCCCGGCCTCCAGCGCCGCCGCCGCGGTGATCGTCGCGAGGAACGGGGCGCACACGACGGCCCGCCCCATCTCCTCGAACACGACCGCCAGCTCCCGCATCCCGTACCCGGCGCCGCCGTGCTCCTCGGAGATCGCGAGCCCCTGCAGCCCGAGCTGGTCCGCCATCAGCGACCACAGCGCGGGGTCGTAGCCGGCGCGCGTCCCCATCAGCCGCCGCACCTCGGCGGACGGCGACCGCTCGGCGAACAGGCGCCGCAGCGCGTCCCGCAGCTCCCGCTGCTCCTCGGTGGGCCTCATACCGGGACATCCTGCCGCACGTCCGCCGCCCCGCCGCGGGACTCCCACCCAGCGGGACGGGTCAGGGCGCCCAGTCGTGCGGCCCCAGCACGTACCCGTCGCTGGTCGAATGGACGTGGTTGATCGCGACGAGGTGCCCGAGCGCGGCCCACAGGTCCTCCTCGGGCCCGCCGACCAGCCGCCCGATCGTCTCGAAGTCCGCGGCCCCGCCCTCCTTGTCGATCTCGGCCACGGTCTCGTACACGATCAGCTCGAAGTCCGACAGCTCCTGGACGTCCCCGCGCCTTTCCTCTCGCTCCTCCATGTCCGAAACCTGCCCGCTCCACCACGTTCTATTTGTCGTCACGGGGGCGGGTGATGTGCTGTCGTCTTGAGGACGACACAGCGAATGAACGGATCTTCCATGAGAGCTGTACGGATTCATGAGCGCGGCGGTAGCGACGGTCTCGTGCTGGAGGACGCGCCGAAGCCCTTCGTCGCGACCGGTGAGGTGCTCGTGCGGGTGCGGGCGGCGGGGTTCGTCCCGGACGAGCTGGAATGGCCCGGCACCTGGGTCGACCGCGCCGGGCGCGACCGGACGCCGTCGGTCCCCGCCCACGACGTGGCCGGGGAGGTCGCCGAGGTCGCCTACGGCACGACCGGGTTCGCCGTGGGCGACCGCGTCTTCGGCCTGACGGACTGGCACCGCGACGGGGCGGCGGCCGAGTACGCGGCGATCGAGGCGCGCGACCTCGCGCCGATTCCGCCGTCCCTGTCGTTCGCGGAGGCGGCCGCGCTGCCGCTCGCGGGGCTGACCGCCTGGCAGGCGCTGTTCACGTACGGCGGGCTGACCGCCGGGCAGACCGTCGTCGTGCACGGCGCGGGCGGCGGGGTGGGCGTCCTCGCCGTCCAGCTGGCGAGGGAGGCCGGGGCGCGCGTCATCGGCACCGGACGGGGCCGCGCCGCCGACGTCGCGACGGAGATGGGCGCGCACGCCTTCGTCGACCTCGAACGGGAGTCGTTCGAGGACGTCGAGCCCGTCGACCTCGTCTTCGACACCATCGGCGGCGACCTGCTCGCCCGGTCGGCGGGCCGGGTCAAGCCGGGCGGCGCGCTCGTGTCCGTCACCGCGCCGCCCCCGGTCGAGCCCGAGGGCGGACGCGCCGTCTTCTTCATCGTCGAGCCCGACCGCGCCCAGCTCGCCGAACTCGCGCGGCGCGCCGGGTCGGGCGCCCTCCGCGCGCACGTCGGCGCCGTCTACCCGCTGGCCGAGACGCGCGAGGCGTTCCAGGCCAAGCACAAGGGCGTCCCCGGCAAGGTCGTCCTGGAGGTCTGACCGGCCGCGTCAGCCCGCCGGGGTCACGGGGATGCACACGGCGTAGACCGTGTAGGAACCCGCGGTGCCCGGCGAGTTGTTGAAGGACACCGTCCACGTGCTCTCAGAGGACGGGAACGACTCGTACTGCTGCACGGTGAGGGCGTTGCCCCCGAGAGGCGTCACCACGCCACCGCCCGTGATGACGGTTCCGGCCGGGCAGGTCGCGGTTCCCGTGTTGAGCCCGGGCGCCAACGCGTGGGTCTCCCGGACGATCTGGGTCGGCCGGGTGGGTCCCGCGGGTCCCGTCGCCCCCGTCGGCCCTTCCTGGCCGGCGGGTCCCGTCGCTCCCGCGGGCCCCTCCGGACCCGTGGGGCCGGTCGCCCCCGCGTGCCCTCGCGGGCCCGTGGGGCCCGTCGCCCCCGCAGGCCCTGTGGGTCCGGGCGGTCCGGGCTTTCCCGGCGGGCAGGTGTGCTTGCAGGGGTGCTTCCCGTCGCCGCCGGCGACCGCCGCGTGGGCCGTCGACGCGGCTCCCGCCAGCAGCACCGCCGTCACCGCCGGTACGGCGGCACGTCTCAGTAGGGTCGTGGGCTTCCGTCTCATTTCCGTCCCCCGTGAATTGTTCGGCTGACCACGGACGAGACCCCCTCGCCCCCATGCGGACGAGGGACACGCCGTTGATCAGCACCGTACGGACCCGGCCGACCTATGTCACGGACGGTGACGACGGATTGACGCTCTGAGCGAAGAGATGACCGAAGAGACGGCGCCTGTTGGCCCGCAGAGGGCACGGCCCGCTGGTCATCGGGCCGCCCAGCCCCCGTCCACCGCGAGCAGCGCGCCCGCGGCGCTCGCCGCGAGCGCGCGTCAGCCGTAGCGGTCCATGTCATGGAAGAAGCCGGGGACGGTCTGGAGCCCGCCCGACGCGGACACCTCGTCGTAGACGTGGCGGGCCACGGCCAGGTCCAGGACGCCGAGCCCGAACGGCGAGAACACGACCGGGCGGTCGGCGGGAGGGGACGTCCTCCCGGTGAGGACGTCGTAGAGCGTCCCGGCGACGAAGCCGCGGTGCCCGACCCGCTGCTCGGCCAGGTGCGGGGACGTGTTCGCCTTCAGGCAGTGCTCGACGTCGTCCACGACGTTGTACGCGGACAGGACGACCTCGGGCGACAGGTCGCGCAGCGACACGTGCAGCACCAGCGGGGCGTGCGCGAACCAGCCGGGGTCGGCGACGTGCGGCTCCGCGGCGACCGTCGCGAACACGACCAGGTCGGACGAGCGGATCAGCGCCTCCGCCGACCCGTGCACGGTGACGGGCCCAGTCTCCGTCCGCTCCAGGTAGCCCTTGAAGCCGCCCGCGTGCGCGGTGGACAGGTCGTGGACGCCCAGCTCGTCGAACGCGAAGCCGTTCGCCGCGAGGTAGGTGTGGATGTAGCGGGCGATCAGCCCGGCGCCGACGAACCCGACCCGGCGCGGCCGGTCGCCGCGCCGGTCGGCCAGTTCGGCGGCGGCGAGCGCCGCGGACGCGGCCGTCCGCGCGGCGGAGATGATCGAGCTCTCCAGGCACGCGAACGGGTACCCGGTCTCGGCGTCGTTGAGGATCAGCACGGCGGACGCGCGCGGGATCCCGTGCGCGACGTTGCCCGGGAAGCTGGAGATCCACTTGACGCCGTGCACGCCGACGCCGCCCTTGACCGAGGCGGGCAGCGCGATGATCCGGTCGGCCGGGCGGTCCGGGAACCGCAGGAAGTAGGAGTCCGGGTTGACGGTCTGACCCTCGCCGTGCAGCCGGTAGGCCGCCTCGACGATCCGGATCACGCGGGTCTCCCATCCGGCGAGCGCCGCGTGGACCTGGGCGCCGGGGATCACGGCGAATGCGGGGGCCTGGCTCATGGCTGCGACGCTCCGGATGATCAGTGGCGGTGGATTTCGGCGAGGCCGGGCAGCAGTTCGGGGAACAGCTCGCGGAGCCAGCCGTCCGCGTAGATGGAGTCCAGGTAGCGCTCGCCGAGGTCGGGCGCGATCGCCACGGCGACCGGGTCCTCGCCGGGGTACTTCGCCTCCAGCCAGCGGGACGCGCCCGACACGACGGTGCCGGTGGAGCCGCCGAACAGGAACCCGCGCGCGGACAGCGCGTGCGCGGTGCGGATCGTGTCCGGCTCGGCGACGTGGACGACGTCGTCGACGAGCGACTCGTCCACCAGGTCGGGCCTGCTGCTCGTGCCGAGGCCCGGCACCATCCGGCGCTCGGGGAGGCCGCCGAAGGTGACCGACCCGACCGCGTCGACCGCCACGATCGTCACCGGGCGGCGCCGCTCCCGGAAGTACCGCGCGCAGCCCATCAGCGTGCCGGTCGTGCCCGCCCCGATGAAGAGGATCTCCAGGTCGGGGAAGGCGCGGTCGATCGCCGGGGCCGTCCCCCGGTAGTGGGCGAGCCAGTTGTTGCGGTTGGCGTACTGGTTCAGCCACACGTACCCGGGGCCCGACGCGCACAGCTCCCGGACGTAGCGGACGCGGGCGCCGAGGTGGCCGCCGTTCGCGTCCGTCTCCGCGACGACGCGGACGTCCGCGCCGAGCGCCCGCATCACCCGCACCGACGCCGGGTTGCAGCGCGGGTCGGTGACGCACACGAACCGCAGCCCGCGGCTCGCCGCGATCAGGCTGAGCGCGATCCCGAGGTTGCCGGACGACGACTCGACGAGGGTCGAGCCGGGGGTGAGGACGCCGTCGGCGGCGGCCGCCTCGACCATCGCCGCGGCCGCCTTCAGCTTCACCGACCCGGCGAAGTTGAAGCCCTCGCATTTCAGGTAGAGCGGCCGGTCGATAACGTGCCGGAGATCGACGTAAAGGTCGTCGACATTGAATTCCTGCGGCGAGGTGATTATCGGCACGCTGGCATCCTGAAAGGAAGAATCAATTCCCTCATCGTCTCTCGGGCGTGGTCCCACGAGTTAGCCGCGGGCTGCGCGCCGGAGCCGTGGCGGAGCCTCACCGTACCCGCGCGCATCTTCCGGCCGCAACCCCTCGACTTACCGTCTGGTAGCGACGAATGCGAGATGGGTCGGCAAGGCGATGTATAAGCTGTGCGGTCCGCTTGTTTTGGTGATGACAGCGGAGAAGTCTCAGCTCACGGAGAGTGATGATGGACGCTCGCGGACCCGTCGCCGACCGGCTGCTCCCGCCCGCCGGACTGCCCGCCCTGGACGTGTCGCCGGAGCAGGCGGCGCGGGCCCGGGAGCTGGCCGCCCGGCACGGGATGCTCCGCGAGCACCCCGTCGACCTGGCCGATCCGGTCATCACGCGGGTGGAGCGGTTCGCCGCCGAGCGGGACCGCCCCGCCGTCGCCGACGCGGGCCGGACGCTCGGCTACGCCGACCTCGCGGCGGAGGCCCGGCGGATCGCCGCGCTGCTGGACGGCGCGGGCGTCGGGCCGGGCGCGGTCGTCGGCGTCGGCGGCGGGCGGAGCGCGTCGGTGATCGCCGCGTTCCTCGCGATCGAGCTGCTCGGGGCGCTGTACGTGCCCGCCGACGAGAGCTGGCCGGCCGGGCGCGTCCGGGACGTGCTCGCGCAGTCGGGGGCGTCGGTCCTGGTCGCGGCGGGCGCGCCGGGCCCGGCGCTGGCGGCGGGCGCCGCCGCGGCCGGGTGCCGGGTCGTCGACGCCGCGCGCGCCGCGGGCCTCGCGCCGTGGCGCGGCGCGCCCCGCCTCGACTCCCTCGACCAGCCCCGGTACGTGCTGTTCACCTCGGGCTCGACGGGACGCCCGAAGGGCGCGGTCGTCGAGCACCGGGGCATGCTGAACCACCTCTGGGCCAAGATCGTCGACCTGGGGCTGACCGGCGCCGACGTCCTCGCCTTCACCGCCCCGCTCGGCTTCGACATCTCGATCTGGCAGATGCTGTGCCCGCTGCTGGTCGGCGGGCGGGTGGACGTCGTCGGCGACGGGGCCGCGCACGACCCGGCGGCCTTCGCGCGGCTGTGCGACGCGAACGGGAGCACGGTCGTGGAGCTCGTCCCGGCCATGGTCGGCCACCTGCTGGACGGCCTGCCGCCCGGCGCGCTGCCCCGGCTCCGCTGGATGATCGCGACCGGCGAGGAGCTGCCCGCCGAGCTCGCCCGCCGCTGGCTGGCCGCGATGCCGCACGCCCGGCTGCTCAACGCCTACGGCCCGACCGAGTGCTCCGACGACGTCACGCACCACGTCGTCACGTCCGGCGACCTGCGGCTGACGCGGCTGCCGATCGGCACGCCCGTCGTCAACGCCTGCCTGTACGTGCTCCGCGAGGAGGACGACGGGACGTGGTCGGCCTGCGACGCGGGCGAGGCGGGCGAGCTGTTCGTCGGCGGCGTGGCCGTCGGCCGGGGCTACCTCGGCGACGGCGAGCGCACCCGCAGGGCGTTCTACCGCGACCCGTTCGCCCCGTCCCCGACCGGGCGGCTGTACCGGACGGGCGACGCCGTGCGCCTGCTGCCCGCCGACGCGGGGGGTGAGGACCGCCCGGTGCTCCAGTACCTCGGGCGCGTCGACCGGCAGGTCAAGATCTCCGGGGTGCGGATGGAGCCGGGCGAGATCGAGGCCGTCCTGCGGCGGCATCCGGGGGTGCGGGCGGCGGCGGTCGTGGCGCACGAGTACCCGGCCCGCTGAATCGTTACCCAGCGTAATTGCGCGAACAGAATGCGTTGCCGTCTTTTGGTGCCCGGTGCGCGTCGCGTCCCGCGAACGGCTGAGGACCGACCCGTGGTTTTGTCACTTCCGTGAGCAATGCGGCGGCCCAAGTTCTGCTTTTGAGGGGATTGCGGCCCCCAGGGCGGGCTGGTTGACTGTGGCCTCGCTACTCCCGAGTAGAACATGGTGAGTCCCGGGTGCGCGCGGGCCGATCGCGGTCCCGGTCGGAACTGAACGCGAAAGGGGACGGGGAACGGCTCGATTCGCTGTGGCCGTCCGTTTTTCCGGACGCCGCGGCCGGGCGTGCAGGAGACCATCTTCGACCGGGAAAGTGCCGTTTGATGTCCACCGAGTTCGTCCCTCTTTCGGCCGCGCAGCGGAGCGTCTGGTACGCGCAGCAGCTCGCCCCGCGAACGCCGATCCAGATGGCGCAGTACATCGAGATCGAGGGCCCGGTCGACCACGGGCTGCTCGACCGGGTGGCGCGGATCGCCGCGCACGAGGCGCTCGGCATGAACGCCCGGCTGACCGAGCGGGACGGCGTCCCCGGCCAGCTCCTCGACCCGGCCGCGACCGCGACGATCCCGCTGGTCGACCTGTCCGGCGCGGCCGACCCGGACGCCGCGTCCCGCGCCTGGATGCGGGAGCGGATGGCGGCGCCGCTGCCGCTGGACGCCGACCCGCTGTACGTCACGGCCCTGCTGCGGCTGTCGCCCGTCCTGCACCGCTGGTTCATCCGCGCGCACCACGTGATCCAGGACGCCTACAGCGGCTCGCTGATCAGCCGCCGCGCCGCCGAGGTCTACACCCTGCTCGCGGGCGGCGGCGCGTACGAGCCCGCCGAGCTCGGCGACTACCGGGCGGTCCTCGCGGCCGAGGAGGCCTACCGGGCGTCGGAGCGGTTCGAGCGCGACCGCGCCTACTGGACCGAGCGGTTCGCCGACCGCCCGCTCGCGGTGTCCCTCTCCGCCGGGACGGCGGAGCCGACCGCCGACTACCTGAGCCTCGGCACGGTCGTCCCGCCGGAGGACGCCGCCGCGCTCGCGGCCGCCGCCCGCCGGCTGCGCACCGCCACGCCGGGCCTCGCGATCGCCGCGACCGCCGCGTACGTGGCGCGGATGACCGGCGCCGACGACGTGATCCTCGGCCTCGCCGTCTCCGGCCGGACGACGCGGGTCGCGCTCGACACCCCCGCGATGCTCGCGACGGTCCTGCCGCTGCGCGTGCGGGTGCGCCCGGACATGACGGTGGACGATCTCGTCCGCGCCGCGACCCGGGCGAGCGCGCGGGCGCTGCGCCACCAGCGCTACCGGCGCGACGACCTGCTGCGCGACCTGCGCCTGCTCGGCGAGCCGCGGCGGCTGTACGGGCCGGTCATCAACATCATGCCGTTCGACTACCGGCTCGACTTCGCGGGCCTGCCCGCGCGGATGCACCCCCTCACGACCGGTCCCGTCGACGACCTGTCGATCAACGTCTACGACAACTTCGACGGCGCCGGGCTGCGGGTCGACTTCGACGCGCACCCCGACCTCTACACCGAGGGCGAGGTCGGCGCGCACCTGGACCGGTACGTCCGGTTCCTGCGGGCGCTCGGCGACGCCGACCCGGCCGCGCCGCTCCGCGACGTGGACCTGCTGGACGACGCCGAGCGCGCCCTCGTCCTCGCCGGGTGGAACGACACGGCGTCCCCCGTCGACCCGGCCGCCGTCGTCCCCGGGCTGGTCGAGGCGCAGGCCGCCCGCACCCCGGACGCCCCCGCCGTCACGCACGACGGATCCACGCTCACCTACCGGGAGCTGAACGAGCGGGCCAACCGGCTCGCGCGCCACCTCGCCGGGCTCGGCGTCGGCGCGGAGGACTTCGTCGCGCTCGCCCTGCCGCGCGACGCCGGGCTGGTCGTCGCCGCGCTGGCCGTGCTGAAGGCGGGCGCCGGGTACCTGCCGCTCGACCTCGCGTATCCGCCCGACCGCGTCGCCTACATGCTGGCGGACGCGTCCCCGGCCTGCGTCCTCACCACGCGGGCGGCCGTCCTGCCCGGCGAGACGCCCCGCGTCGACCTCGACGCCCTGTCGCTGGACGGGCTGAGCGGCGCGGACGTCGCCGACGCCGACCGCGCCCGGCCGCTCCGCCCCGGCAACCCCGCGTACGTGATCTACACGTCCGGGTCGACGGGACGGCCCAAGGGCGTCGTGGTCTCGCACGCGAACGTCGTCGACTTCTGCGCCCAGGCGATGGCCGGCTACGGGCCCGCGCGGCTCGCCCGCGTGCTGTTCTCCACGTCGCTGAACTTCGACGTGTCGCTGTTCGAATGGCTGGCGCCGCTGGCGGCGGGCGGCGAGATCGAGGTCGTCCGGGACCTGCTGGAGGTCGCCGAGCGGGGCGGCTGGTCCGGGACGCTGGTCAGCGGCGTCCCGTCCGCCGTGGCGGCGCTGCTCGCGCGGGGCGGGCCGCGCCTTGAGGCCGGCGACGTGGCGCTCGGCGGGGAGGCGCTGCCGCCGCAGCTCGTCCGGGACGTCCGCGCGCTGCTCCCGGACGCGCGGATCTCCAACATCTACGGCCCCACCGAGGCGACGGTCTTCGTCACCGGCTGGTACGACGACGGCAACGCCGAAGGGCACGCGCCGATCGGCCGCCCGATGGCCAACACGCGCGCCTACGTGCTCGACGGCGCGCTGAAGCCCGTCCCGGTCGGCGTGCCCGGCGAGCTGTACCTCGCGGGCGACGGCCTCGCGCGCGGCTACCTGAACCGCCCGGCGCTGACCGCCGAACGCTTCGTGGCCTGCCCCTACGGCGGGCCGGGCGAGCGGATGTACCGGACGGGCGACCTCGTCCGCTGGAACCCGGACGGGCACGTCGAGTACCTCGGCCGCCTCGACCACCAGGTCAAGGTGCGCGGCTTCCGGATCGAGCTCGGCGAGATCGAGGCGGCCCTCGCCGAGCACCCGGACGTGGCGCAGAGCGCCGTCGTCGCCCGCCGCGACGCCGCCGGGGACACCGTCCTCGCCGGGTACGTCGTCGGGTCCGGCGCCGACCCCGCCGCGCTGCGCGCGTTCGCGGCCCGGACGCTGCCCGGGCACATGGTGCCGTCCGCGATCGTCGTGCTGGACGCGATGCCGCTCACCCCGAACGGCAAGCTGGACCGGGACGCGCTGCCCGAGCCGGAGTTCGCCGCGTCGGCCGCCGCCCGCGCCCCGCGCGACGCCCGCGAGGAGATCCTCTGCGGGATCGTCGCGGACGTCCTCGGCCTGGACCGGGTCGGCGTGGACGACGGCTTCTTCGACCTCGGCGGCGACTCGCTCAAGGCGACCCGCGTCGCCGCCCGCGCCCGCGCCGCGCTGGGCGTCGAGCTGCCCGTCCGCGCGCTGTTCGAGGCCCCGACCGTCGCCGGGCTCGCCGCGTTCGCCGCGTCGGCGTCCGGCGCCGCGCGTCCGGCGTTGCGGGCGGGGGAGCGGCCGGAGCCGCTGCCCCTGTCGGCGGCGCAGGAGCGGCTCTGGTTCCTGAACCGGCTCGAAGGACCCACCGCGACCTACAGCATGCCGATCCCGCTGCGGCTCACCGGCGCGGTCGACCCGGACGCGATGCGTTCCGCCCTGCGGGACGTCGTCGCCCGGCACGAGTCGCTGCGGACGCTGTTCGCCGACGCCGACGCCGACGCCGACGGGGCGGCGCGGCAAGTCGTCCTCGCGCCGGACGAGGCCGACCCGGTGTTCACCGTCGGCGAGACCGCCGACGTGCGGGGCGCGGTGTTCGCCGACGCGACGCGGGGCTTCGACCTGGCGCGGGAACTGCCCGTCCGCGCGCACCTGTACCGGCTCGGGCCGGACGAGCACCTGCTGCTGATCGTCCTGCACCACATCGCCGGGGACGGCTGGTCGATGGCCCCGCTCGCCCGCGACGTGATCACCGCCTACCTCGCGCGGCGGGACGGGCGGGCGCCGGAGTGGGCGCCGCTGCCCGTCCAGTACGCCGACTACGCGCTCTGGCAGCGGGACCTGCTCGGCTCCGCGGACGACCCCGGCGGCCTCGCCGCCCGCCAGCTCGCCTACTGGACCGGCGCCCTCGCCGGGCTGCCCGAGGAGATCCGGCTGCCGTGCGACCAGCCGCGCCCGGACCGCGCGTCCTACCGGGGCGGCCAGGTCGCCTTCGACGTCCCGGCCGAGGTCGCGGACGGGGTGCGCGCCCTGGCCCGCGACCACCAGGTCAGCGTGTTCATGGTGCTCCAGGCCGCGCTCGCCGCGCTGCTGACCCGGCTCGGCGGCGGCACGGACGTCCCGATCGGGTCACCCGTCGCGGGCCGCACGGACGCGGCGCTCGACGACCTCGTCGGCGTGTTCGTCAACACGCTGGTGCTGCGGACGGACACGTCCGGCGACCCCGCGTTCGCCGAGCTGCTCGCCCGCGTCCGGGAGGTCGACCTCGCCGCCCACGCGCACCAGGACGTCCCGTTCGAGCGGGTCGTGGAGGCGCTGAACCCGGCGCGGTCGCTCGCGCGGCATCCCTTGTTCCAGGTCATGCTGACGTTGCAGAACAACCCCGAGGCGTCGGTCGAGCTGCCGGGCCTGGACGTCGCCGTCGAGCCGGTGGACGCCGGGGTCGCCAAGTTCGACCTGGAGTTCCTGCTGGAGGACGCCCGCGACGGCGGCGGCGGCGGGTTCGCCGGGACCCTCGAATACGCCCGCGACCTGTTCGACCGGGACACCGCCGAGCGGCTCGCCGGGTGGTACCGGGGGACGCTGGAGGCGGTCGTCGCGTCCGGCGGGTCCGTCACCGTCGAAGGACTCGGCCTGCCGGGCCTGCCGGGCCTGCCCGCGGCCGTGGACGGGCCGGTGGAGAAGCGGCTCGTCGCGTACGTCGTCGCCGCGCCCGGCGAGACCCTCGATCCGGAGGAGCTGCGCGCCCACGTCCGGGACAGCCTGCCCGAGGCGATGGTGCCCGCCGCCGTCGTCGTCCTGGACGCGCTGCCGCTCACCCCGAACGGCAAGGTCGACGTCAGGGCGCTGCCGAAGCCGGACCTGGCGATCGTCCCGGCCGCCGCGTACCGGGCGCCGACCGGGGCGGCGGAGGAGGCCGTCGCCGCCGTCTTCGCCGACCTGCTCGGCGTGGACCGGGTCGGCGCCGACGACGACTTCTTCGCCCTCGGCGGCAACTCGCTCGTCGCGATGCGGGTGGTCAGCCGCGTCCGCCGGGTCCTGGACGCGGAGCTGCCCGTCCGCGCGCTGTTCGAGGCGCCGACCGTGGCGGGCCTCGCCGCGCTCGTCGGCGGCGCCCGGCCGGGGCGTCCCGCGCTGGCGCGGCGCGAGCGGCCCGGCGCGGTCCCGCCGTCGTACGCGCAGCAGCGGCTGTGGTTCCTCAACCGGTTCGAAGGGCCGTCCGCCACCTACAACATGCCCGCCGCCCTGCGCATCCGGGGCGCGCTGGACGTCGGCGCCGTGCGCGCCGCCGTCGGGGACGTCGTCGCCCGGCACGAGTCGCTCCGCACGATCCTGCCGGACGGCGGGGGAGTGCCGAGGCAGGTCGTCCTGGACCCGGCCGCCGCCCGTCCCGAGCTGGAGGTGGCGGAGACGACGGAGGCGGAGCTTCCGGCGCGGCTCGGCGCGGCCGCCGGGTACGCGTTCGACATCTCCACCGAGCCGCCGCTGCGCGCCCACCTGTTCCGCGTCGCGCCGGACGAGCACGTCGCGCTGCTGCTCATGCACCACGTCGGCGGCGACGGCTGGTCGATGGCGCCGCTCGCCCGCGACTTCGTCACCGCCTACGCGGCGCGCGCCGCCGGTCGGGCTCCGGGGTGGGCGGAACTGCCCGTCCAGTACGCCGATTACACGCTTTGGCAGCGGGAGCTTCTGGGGTCGGAGGACGACCCGGAGAGTGTGATCTCCCGGCAGATCGCTTTTTGGCGCGGGGCTTTGGCGGGGTTGCCGGAGGAGCTTCGGCTTCCGGCGGACCGGCCGCGTCCGGCGGAGGCGTCCCACCGCGGCGCGACCGCGCGGTTCCGGCTGGGCCCGGACATCCGCACGGCTCTGGACGACCTCGCGCGCGCCACGGGGGCGAGCCCGTTCATGGTCGCCCAGGCCGCGTTCGCCGCGCTGCTGACCCGGTTGGGCGCCGGGACGGACGTGCCGATCGGTTCCCCGATCGCCGGTCGGACGGACGAGGCGCTCGACGACCTGGTCGGCATGTTCGTGAACATGCTCGTCTTCCGCACGGACACGTCCGGCGACCCGTCGTTCCGGGAACTGATCGGACGAGTGAAAGAGGCCGATCTCGCCGCATACGCCCATCAGGACGTTCCGTTCGAGCGGCTCGTGGAGGTGCTGAATCCGCCGCGCCATCTGGGGCGGCATCCGCTGTTCCAAGTCGGCCTGACGTTCCAGAACAATCCGGAGGCGCGGCTGGAGATGCCCGGGTTCAGCGCGGAACCGGAGCCGCTGAGCGCCGGGGTGTCGCGTTTCGATCTGCTGATGATCCTCACCGAGCGGGGCGGCGGGCTCGACGGCGAACTGGAATACGCGCTCGACCTTTACGACCCGTCCACGGCGCGCGAATTGGTCGGACGCTTTGAGCGGTTCCTCTCGGCCCTTCTCGCCGACCCCGATGCGCCCATCGGCACCGCCGAGATCCTGGCCCCGGACGAGCGCTCCCGGATACTCGAAGAATGGAGCGGCGGGAGCGCGCCTCCTGGTGAGCGGGCCACGATTCCCGCGTTGTTCGAGGCTCAGGCGGCGGCGCGTCCGGATGCGTTGGCGGTGACATTCGAGGGCGTGTCGTGGACGTATGCGGAGGTGAACGCTAAGGCCAACCGTTTGGCGCGGCGGCTGGCGGGTGAGGGGGTCGGGCCGGAGCGGTTCGTGGCGTTGGCACTGCCGCGTTCGGCTGATCTGGTGGTCGCGGTCCTGGCGGTGTTGAAGGCTGGGGCCGCTTATGTGCCGATCGATCCGGACTATCCGGCGGATCGGATCGCCTACATGGTCGAGGACGCCAAGCCCGTCTTGACGCTGGGCCCGGATGACCTGGACGCGTCCGGCTACGACGATTCCAATCTGGGTGTGGAGGTCTCTCCCGATAATCCGGCGTATGTGATTTACACGTCCGGGTCGACGGGGCGGCCGAAGGGCGTGGTGGTTCCGCATCAGAACGTGGTGCGGTTGCTGCGCTCTACCGAAGACTGGTTCGGCTTCGGTCCGGATGATGTGTGGACGCTGTTCCACTCCTACGCGTTTGACTTCACCGTGTGGGAGTTGTGGGGATCGCTGCTGTACGGAGGCCGCCTTGTCGTCGTGCCGTATCTGACGTCCCGCTCGCCCGCCGACTTCTTGCAACTCTTGGAGGCGGAGCGGGTCACGGTTTTGAACCAGACGCCGTCGGCGTTCTATCAATTGATGTCCGCTGACAAGGACGAACCCGGATCAGATCTGGCGCTGCGGTACATCGTCTTCGGTGGCGAGGCGCTTGATCTCGGACGGCTTGACGATTGGTATTCGCGGCATCCCGAGGACGCTCCGACGCTGGTCAACATGTATGGCATCACCGAAACCACGGTGCACGTCTCCTACCTGGCTCTAGATCGCGCGTATGCGGCGACCGCGCCTGGCAGTGTCATCGGTGCCGGAATTCCAGATCTGCGTGTGTACGTCCTGGATTCGCGTTTGCGGCCCGTCCCGCCCGGCGTCGCGGGTGAATTGTTCGTGGCGGGTGCGGGGTTGGCGCGCGGGTATTTGAACCGTCCCGCCCTGTCGGCCGAGCGGTTCGTCGCCGACCCGTTCGGCGCGCCCGGCACCCGCATGTACCGGACCGGGGACCTCGGCCGCTGGCTGAAGGACGGCACGCTCGAATACCTCGGGCGCAGCGACCAGCAGATCCAGTTGCGCGGGTTCCGGATCGAGTCGGGCGAGGTCGAAGCGGTCCTGGCCAGGCACGACACGGTCTCCGACGTCGCCGTCATCGTCCGCGACGAGCGCCTGATCGCCTACGTGACCGGCTCCGGAATCGACCCGGCGGAACTGCGGCGCGAAGCCGCCAAAGTCCTCCCCGATTACATGGTCCCGGCGGCCGTCGTGGAACTGGACGCCCTTCCGCTCACCGCCAACGGCAAACTGGATCGGAACGCGCTGCCCGACGCCGGAACGGCCATCAGGGTGTCGGCGCGCGAGCCGCGCACCACCGAAGAGGAAATCCTCGCGGTGCTGTTCGCCGAAGTGCTCGGATTGGAACGCGTCGGCGTCGACGACGGGTTCTTCGACCTCGGCGGCGACTCCATCATCGCGATCCAACTCGTCTCCCGCGCCCGCCGATCCGGTTTGGTCATCACTCCCCGCGACGTCTTCCAGTACCAGACCGTCGAGGAACTCGCCGCGACGGCGAAACCCGTCGGCGACGGCGACGGGATCGAGCCGGAACCGCCGGGCGCGGGGATCGGGCCCGTGCCGGTGACGCCGATCATCGCGTGGCTGCGCGACCGGGCGGGCGGCGACGCCTCGCTGATCCGCGGCTTCCACCAGGCGACGCTGCTGCGCACCCCGCCCGACCTCGGCTTGGAGAGGCTGACGGCGGCGTTCCAGACCGTCCTGGACCACCACGACATGCTCCGCCTCCGCCTGGACGTGGAGGCGGCCGAGTGGCGTCCCGTCGTCCGGCCGCGCGGGTCGTGCGCCGCGTCCGGCCTGGTCACCAGGGTGGACGTCGCCGGGCTCGACGCCGACAAGCTCCGCGCCGTGGTCGCCGAGCACGCCGCCGCCGCCCGCGACCGGCTCGACCCGTGCGCGGGGACGACGGCGCAGCTCGTCTGGTTCGACGCGGGCCGCGAGCAGGGACGCCTCCTCCTCGTCCTGCACCACCTCGCCGTGGACGGCGTCTCGTGGCGGATCCTCCTGCCCGACCTGGTGACGGCCTGGGTCGGGGGAGACCTCGACCCCGTCCCGACGTCGTTCCGGCGCTGGGCGCAGAAGCTCACCGCCACCGCCGTGGCCGCCACCGAACCGGACGAATGGCTCGACATCGTCGACGGCCCCGCCCCGGACCTCGGGTGCCGTCCGCTCGACCCGCGCGTGGACATCGCGGCCCGCGCCCGCTCCGTCACCCTCGAACTCCCCGCCGACGTCACGCGGCCGCTGCTGACCGACGTGCCCGCCGCGTTCCACGGGCGCGTCAACGACGTGCTCCTCACCGGCCTGGCGCTCGCGGTCGCGGCGTGGCGGCGCGGGCGCGGCGGACGCGGCACCGGCGTCCTCGTCGACCTGGAGGGCCACGGCCGGGACGGCGGGGTCCCGGGCGCCGACCTGTCCCGGACGGTCGGCTGGTTCACCTCGATCCACCCCGTCCGGCTGGACGCGGGCAACGCGACCGGAGGCGCGGCCATCAAGAAGGTGAAGGAGCAGCTCAGAGCGGTGCCCGGCACCGGCGTCGGCTACGGCCTGCTCCGCTACGGCGGCGCCGACCCGGCGGCCGCCGAACTGGCCGAACCGGCACCCGCGCAGATCGCGTTCAACTACCTCGGCCGCGTCGATCCGGGCGGTGGCGCGGGCGGCGACTGGACGCTCGCCCCCGAGGAGCTCCCCGCGGGCGAGGACCCGCGGATGCCGATGGCGCACGTCCTGGAGATCAACGCGGTCACCCGCGACCTGCCGGACGGTCCCGTGCTGTCCGCGACGTGGACGTGGCCCGGCGGCGTCCTCGACCCGGACGACGTCCGGGAGCTGGCGGAGGGCTGGTTCACGGCGCTGCGCGGCCTCGCCGCCGCCGGCGCCGCCGGGACCGGCGCCGGGTTCACCCCGTCCGACCTGCTCGTCGACCTGGACCAGAGCGAGATCGACGGGCTGCAGGACGCGTGGAGGCGGCGGTGAACCGGGGGGACATCGAGGACATCCTCCCGCTGTCCCCGCTCCAGCAGGGGTTCTTCTTCCACGCGGTCGTCGACGCCGGGGACTCCGACGTGTACACGGCGCAGCTCGTCCTCGACCTGGACGGGCCGCTGGACGCCGCCGCGCTGCGCGCCGCCGCCGGGACGCTGCTGCGCCGCCACGCCAACCTGCGCGCCGCGTTCTGGCACGAGGACCTGTCGCGCCCCGTGCAGGTGATCCCGCGCGCGGTCGAGCCGCCGTGGACGGAGGTCGACGCGGACGAGGCGGAAGCGGACGCGATCGTCGCGCGGGAGCGGGCGCGCGGGTTCGACCTGACCGCGCCGCCGCTGTTGCGGTTCGTGCTCGTCCGGACGGGCCCCGCCCGCCACCGGCTGATCTTCACCAACCACCACATCCTGCTGGACGGCTGGTCCACGCCGATCCTCGCGACCGAGCTGTTCCTGCTGTACATGCAGGGCGGCCACGACACGGGGATGCCGCGCGTCACCCCGTACAAGACCTACCTGGCGTGGCTCGCGAAGCAGGACCGCGCCGCCGCCGAGGACGCCTGGCGCCGCGCCCTGCACGGCCTGGACGGGCCGAGCCTCGTCGCCCCGCACGCGGCCGGGCGACCTCCGCGCCCGCCCGAGCGCACGGCCACCGAGCTGGACGAACGCGCCACCCGCCGCCTCACCCGCGCGGCCCGCCGCCACGGCGTCACGCTCGGCACCGTCCTGCAAGGGGCATGGGGCCTGGTCGTCGGGCGGCTGCTCGGGTCGGACGACGTCGTGTTCGGCGCGACCGTGTCCGGGCGCCCGCCGGAGCTGCCCGGCGTCGAAGAGATGATCGGGCTGTTCATCAACACGCTGCCGGTCCGCGTCCGGTACCGGCTGGACGAACCGCTCGCCGCGCTGATGGAACGGCTCCAGGACGAGCAGACCGGACTCCTCGCCCACCACCATCTGGGCCTCACCGACATCCAGCGGGTGGCGGGCCACGGCGGCGCGCTGTTCGACACCATGACGGTGCTGGAGAACTACCCGTTCGACCCGTCCGCGATGGACGGCTCCCTCAACGGCGTCCGCATTGCCGCAGCCGACTCTTACGACGCGACCCACTTCCCCTTGTCCTTCGTGGCCGTGCCCGGGGAGAGGCTGTCGCTGCGTCTGCATTACCGGCCCGATGTGTATGAGCGTCCCGTCGTGGAGGCGCTGCTCGGGCGCGTCCGCCGTTTCCTGGAGGCGTTCGCCGACGACTCCGGACGCCCGATCGGCGCCGTCGCCCTCGCGAGCGACGCCGAGCGGGCCGCCCTCGCCGCCTGGAACGACACCGGCAGGGGCGAACCGTCCGGCACGATCCCCGCGCTGTTCGAGGCGCAGGCCGCCCGCACCCCGGACGACGTCGCGCTCGTCTGCGGCGACGCCCGCCTCACCTACGCCGAGCTGGACGGACGCGCCGACCGGCTCGCGCGCGAGCTGACCGCGCGGGGGATCGGCCCCGAGGACCGCGTCGCGCTCGTCCTGCCGCGCACCCCGGAGATCGTCGTGGCGATCCTCGGCGTGCTGAAGGCGGGCGCGGCGTACGTGCCGATCGACCCGGAGCATCCGGCCGAGCGCGTCCGGTTCATGCTGGACGACTGCCGGCCCGCGCTGACCATCACCGAGGGCGGCTTCCCGGCCGGCGCCGGAGGGCACGCACACGACCCGTCCGGCGCCGACCGGGTTCCCCCGTCCCGGCCGTCGCGCCCGCTCCGTTCGGGGAATGCCGCCTACGTCATCTACACCTCCGGTTCCACCGGGCGCCCGAAAGGCGTGACCGTCCCGCACGGCGGCGTCCTGAACTATTTCGAGGCGCACCGGGAACGGTTCTTCGACCCGGTGGTCGAAGCCGCCGGTGGACGCCGCCTGCGCTTCGCGCACCTCGCGTCGTTCTCGTTCGACACGTCCTGGATGGGTCTGCTCTGGATGATGTACGGCCACGAGCTGCACCTCATCGACGACGACACCCGCCGCGACGCCGATGCGTACGCCGCATACGTGGCGCGGGCGCGGATCGACCTGGTGAACACCACCCCGTCGCATTTCGCGTCCCTTCTCGAAGCCGGTCTCCTCGACGACGACGGACGGCACCGCCCGGCGCAGCTCCTCCTCGGCGGCGAGGCGATCCCGGACGCCCTGTGGGAGAGACTCCGCGCCACTCCCGGCGTCACCGCGCGCAATTTCTACGGGCCCACCGAATCCACGATCGACACCATGAGCCAGGTCGTCGAGGACCGCGCCCGGCCGTCCGTCGGCGGGCCGTACCGGAACGTCCGCGCCCGCGTGCTGGACGCCGCGCTCCAGCCCGTCCCCGCCGGCGTCCCCGGCGAGCTGTACCTCGCGGGCGCGCAGCTCGCCCGCGGCTACCACGACCGGCCGGGGCTCACCGCCGAGCGGTTCGTCGCCGACCCGTTCGGCGCGCCCGGCGACCGCCTCTACCGCACCGGCGACCTCGCCCGATGGCTCCCGGACGGCACGATCGAGCACCTCGGCCGCGCCGACGACCAGGTCAAGATCCGCGGCTTCCGGGTCGAGCCCGGCGAGATCGAGCACGTGCTCGCCGGGTGCCCGGGCGTCGCGCGGGCCGCCGTGGTCGCCCGCGCGGACCGTCCCGGCGACCGGCGGCTCGCCGCCTACGTCGTCGGCGGCCCCGGACTCGACGCGGCGGCGGTCCGGCGGTTCGCGGCCGAGCGGCTGCCCGGCCACATGGTCCCGGCGGTCACCGTCCTCGATGCGCTGCCGCTCACCGTCAACGGCAAGCTCGACCGGGCCGCGCTGCCCGCCCCCGGCGGCGCCGCGCCGGGCACGCCCCGGGCGGCGCGGTCGCCCCGGGAGGAGATCCTGCGCGAGCTGTTCGCGGAGGTGCTCGGCGTGGCGCGGGTCGGCGTCGACGACGGGTTCTTCGCGCTCGGCGGCGACTCGCTCACCGCCACCCGCCTCGCCGCCCGGATCCGGTCCGCGCTGGGCGTCGAGACGACCGTGCGCACGCTGTTCGAGGCGCCGACCGTCGCGGGACTCGCCGCGCGGCTCGCGGACGCGTCCGGCGAGGTGCGGCCGCCGCTCGTCCGCGCGGACCGCCGTCCCGCCGTGGTCCCGCTGTCGTACGCGCAGCGGCGGCTGTGGTTCCTCAACCGGTTCGAGCGCGCGGCGGCGACGTTCAGCATGCCGGTCGCGCTGCGGCTCACCGGCGCGCTCGACCTCGGCGCGCTGCGCGACGCCCTCGGCGACGTCACCGCCCGGCACGAGTCGCTCCGCACGATCTTCCCGGACGCGTCGGGGAGCGCGCGGCAGGTCGTCCTCGACCCGGCCGACGCGCGTCCCCGCCTCGACGTGGTCGAGATCGGCGAGGACGCGCTGCCGACGGCGCTCGCCGCGATGGCGGGGGAGGGTTTCGACCTGTCCGTCGAACCGCCGGTCCGGGCGCGGCTGTTCGCGCTCGGCGGCGACGTCCATGTGCTGATGCTCGTCCTGCACCACATCGCGGCGGACGGCTGGTCGATGGCGCCGCTCGCCCGCGACGTGCTCCACGCCTACGCGGCCCGTTCTGGCGGACGGGCTCCCGAGTGGGCGGAACTGCCCGTGCAGTACGCTGATTACACGCTTTGGCAGCGGGAGCTTCTGGGGTCGGAGGACGATCCGGAGAGCGTGGTCTCGCGGCAGATCGCGTTCTGGCGGGAGGCTTTGGCGGGGTTGCCGGAGGAGCTTCGGCTTCCGGCGGACCGGCCGCGCCCGGCGGAGGCGTCCTACCGGGGCCGCACGCACGCCTTCGACCTGAACGCCGACCTGCACGCCGGGCTGCTCGCGGTCGCCCGGCAGAGCGGCGCGACCCTGTTCATGGTCATGCAGGCCGCGTTCGCCGCGCTGCTGACGCGGTTGGGCGCCGGGACGGACGTGCCGATCGGCTCCCCGATCGCCGGTCGGACGGACGAGGCGCTCGACGACCTGGTCGGCATGTTCGTGAACATGCTCGTCCTGCGCACGGACACGTCCGGCGACCCGTCGTTCCGGGAACTGGTCGGACGAGTGAAAGAGGCCGATCTCGCCGCATATGCCCATCAGGATGTTCCGTTCGAGCGGCTCGTCGACGTCCTCAACCCGGCCCGGTCCATGGCACGGCATCCGCTGTTCCAGGTCGTCCTTTCATTCCAGAACGATCCGGAGGCGCGGCTGGAACTCGACGGGCTCAGCGGCGGCGCCGAGCCGCTCATATCCGGTGCCGCGAAATACGACCTTTCCCTTTATCTGGAAGAGCGGCACCGCGACGACGGAACGCCGGGCGGAATCCAGGCCGGGCTCGAATACGCCCTCGACCTCTTCGACCCCGGCACGGCGGAATCGATCGCGGGACGGTTCGAGCGGCTCGTCCGCGAACTCGTCGCCGACCCGGACGCGCCGATCGGCGCCGCCGACATCCTCGACCGCCGGGAACGCCGCACCCTCCTGCGCCAATGGGCCGGAGGACGCGCGACTTCGGTCGAACGCTCCACGATCCCTGGCATGTTCGAGGCGCAGGTGGCGGCGCGTCCGGATGCGTTGGCGGTGTCGTTCGAGGGCGTGTCGTGGACGTATGCGGAGGTGAACGCTAAGGCCAACCGTTTGGCGCGGCGGCTGGTCGAGTGGGGTGTGGGGCCGGAGCGGTTCGTGGCGTTGGCGCTGCCGCGTTCGGCTGATCTGGTGGTCGCGGTTCTGGCGGTGTTGAAGGCGGGTGCTGCCTATGTGCCGATCGATCCGGATTATCCGGCGGATCGGATCGCGTACATGGTGGAGGACGCCAAGCCCGTCCTGACGCTGGGCCCGGATGACCTGGACGCGTCCGGCTACGACGATTCCAACCTAGACGTTGATATTTTGCCGGATAATCCGGCGTATGTGATTTATACGTCGGGGTCGACGGGGCGGCCGAAGGGTGTGGTGGTTCCGCATCAGAACGTGGTGCGGTTGCTGCGCTCTACCGAGGACTGGTTCGGTTTCGGCCCGGATGATGTCTGGACGCTGTTCCACTCCTACGCCTTCGACTTCACCGTCTGGGAATTGTGGGGATCGCTGCTTTACGGCGGTCGCCTCGTCGTCGTGCCGTATCTGACGTCCCGGTCGCCCGCCGACTTCCTCGGACTGCTGGAGGCGGAGCGGGTCACGGTCCTGAATCAGACGCCGTCAGCCTTCTACCAATTGATGGCCGCTGACAAAGACAATCCCGGAGCCGATCTGGCACTGCGGTACATCGTCTTCGGCGGTGAAGCGCTCGACCTCCGGCGGCTTGACGATTGGTATTCGCGGCATCCCGAGGACGCTCCGACGCTGGTCAACATGTATGGCATCACCGAAACCACCGTGCATGTCTCCTATCTGGCTCTCGATCGCGCGTATGCGGCGACCGCGCCCGGCAGTGCCATCGGTATTGGCATTCCCGATCTACGCGTCTACATCCTGGATTCAAGGCTCCAGCCCGTACCGCCCGGCGTGGTGGGTGAACTGTTCGTCGCGGGCCCTGGATTGGCGCGCGGGTATTTGAACCGTCCCGCGCTGTCGGCCGAGCGGTTCGTCGCCGATCCGTTCGGCGCGCCCGGTACCCGCATGTACCGGACCGGGGACCTTGGACGCTGGCTGAAGGACGGCACGCTCGAATACCTCGGACGCGCCGACCAGCAGGTCCAGTTGCGCGGATTCCGGATCGAGCTGGGCGAAGTCCAGGCCGTTCTGACCAAGCACGAATCCGTCCGGGACGCCGCCGTCATCGTCCGCGACAACCGCCTGATCGCCTACGTGACCGGCTCCGGAACCGACCCGGCGGAACTGCGCCGCAGCGCCGCCAAGGACCTTCCCGATTACATGGTCCCGGCGGCCGTCGTGGAACTGGACGCCCTTCCGCTCACCCCCAACGGCAAACTGGACCGCGACGCGCTGCCCGATCCCCGCGAAACCGCGAAAGTGTCGTCCCGCGCACCCCGCACCACCGAAGAGGAAATACTCGCGGGCCTGTTCGCTGAAGTTCTCGGCCTGGAAAACGTCGGCATCGACGACGGATTCTTCGACCTTGGCGGCGATTCCATCATCGCGATCCAACTCGTCTCCCGCGCCCGCCAATCCGGATTGGTCATAACCCCGCGCGACGTCTTCCAACACCAAACCGTCGAAGAACTCGCCACAACGGCGAAACCCGTCAGCGAAGCGAACCAGGTCGAACCGGAACCGCCGCGCGCGGGCATAGGACGAATCCCGGCCACGCCCATCATGCGCTGGTTCCAAGCCCTCAACGGCCCGACGACGGGCTACAGCCAGCGGCTGCTCCTCCGGGTCCCGCCGGACCTCGGCGTGGAGAGGCTGACGGCGGCGCTCCAGACCGTCCTGGACCACCACGACATGCTCCGCCTCCGCGCCACCGCCACCGAATTCGAGGTGCTCGAACCCGGCGCGATCGACGCGGCCCCGCTCGTCCGGCGCGTCGACGTGTCCGCGCTCGACACACCGTCACTCCGGGCCGTCCTCGCCGACGAGGCGGAGCGGGCCCGCCGCCGACTTGTCCCGTCCGCCGGGACACTGGCGCAACTGGTCTGGTTCGACGCGGGCCCGGACCGCTCGGGACGCCTCCTCCTCACCCTCCACCACCTCGCCGTGGACGGCGTGACCTGGCGCATCATCGTCCCGGACCTCGTCACGGCCTGGGCCGGGGGAAACCTCGGCCCCGTCCCGACGTCGTACCGGCGGTGGGCGCGGCGGCTCGCCGCCGCGGCCTCGGACCCGGCCCGGACGGCCGAGCTGCCGTTCTGGGAGGACGTCCTCGCCACCCCCGACCCGCCCCTCGGCGCGCGCCCCCTGGACCCGGCCGCCGACACGTTCGCGACGGCCCGCCACCGCACCCTCGACCTGCCCGCCGACGTCACCGGACCGCTGCTCACCGACGTCCCGGCCGCGTTCCACGGGCGCGTCAACGACGTGCTCCTCACCGGCCTCGCCCTCGCCGTCGCCGAATGGCGCCGCGACCGCGGGATCACCGACGACACGGCCGTCCTCATCGACCTCGAAGGGCACGGCCGGGAGGAGATCGTCCCGGGCGTCGACCTGTCCCGCACGGCGGGCTGGTTCACCTCGATCTTCCCGGTGCGGCTGGACGCCGGACGGGTCGAGCCCGCCGACGTCCGCGACGGCGGGCAGGCCGTCGGCACCGCGCTCAAGCGGGTCAAGGAGCAGCTCCGCGAGATCCCCGACAACGGGATCGGCCACGGGATCCTCCGGCACCTCGCCCGCGCGGCGACCCTCGCCGCCGAGCACCCGCAGATCGCGTTCAACTACCTCGGCCGGTCCGCCGCGCCCGAGGCCGCCGACTGGGCGCCCGCCGACCGGGCCGACGCCGCCGCGCTCGGCCCCGGCCAGGACGGCGCGCTCGCCCTCGTCCACGCGATCGAGGTCAACGCGCACACCCGCGACCTCCCGGACGGCCCCGAGCTGTCCGCGACCTGGACGTGGGCGGGCGCCCTGTTCGAGGACGCGGCGATCGACGACCTCGCCGGACGCTGGTTCGCCGCGCTGCGCGGCCTCGTCGCGCACGTCGCGGGCGGCGCGTCCGGCGGCCCGGTCGGCGGGTTCACGCCGTCCGACCTGCCCCTCGTGGACCTCGGCCAGGACGAGATCGACGAGCTGGCCGCCGAACTCGACGGTGAAGGGGAGCCGGAGTGAGCGCGTCGCAGCTTGAGGACATCCTGCCGCTGTCCCCGTTGCAGCAGGGCCTGTTCTTCCACGCGCTGTACGACTCGGGCCGCGACGTCTACACCGCGCAGACCGTGGTCGACCTGCGCGGCCCCCTCGACGCGGACGCGCTGCGCGCCGCCGCCGCGACCCTGCTGCGCCGGCACGCCAACCTGCGCGCCGGGTTCCGGCAGCGGAAGGAGGGCTCGCCCGTCCAGGTCGTCCACCGGAGGGTCGGGCTGCCGTGGCGGGACGCCGACCTCTCCGCCCTCCCACGCGACGAGCGCGAGGCCAAGGCCCGCGAGATGGCGGACGCCGAACGCGCCCGCCCGTTCGACATGGCGAAACCGCCGCTGCTCCGCTTCCTGCTCCTCAAGCTGGCGGACGACCTGCACCGCATGGTCTTCACCAACCACCACATCGTCCTGGACGGCTGGTCCACCCCCGTCCTCCAGACCGAGCTGTTCGCCCTGTACCTGGCCAAGGGCGACGACACGGGGATGCCGCGCGTCACCCCGTACAAGACCTACCTGGCGTGGCTCGCGAAGCAGGACCGCGCCGCCGCCGAGGACGCCTGGCGCCGCGCTCTCGACGGCGTCCACGAACCCACCCTCGTGGCCCCGGCCGCGCCCGAGCCCGGCGCGGAACCTCCCGGACGGGTCAGAACCCGCCTCACCGAAGAATTCACCTCCGCGCTCAGCGCGCGCGCCCGCGCCCACGGCGTCACCCTCAACACGGTGTTGCAGCTCGCCTGGGGCGTCCTGGTCGGCGGGCTCACCGGTTCGGCCGACGTGGTGTTCGGCGCGGCGGTGTCCGGGCGTCCGCCGGAGCTGCCGGGCGTGGAGCGGATGATCGGGCTGTTCATCAACACGCTGCCGGTCCGGGTGCGGGTCCGCCCGGCCGACACCGTCGCCGCCGCGCTGACCCGGCTCCAGGACGAGCAGGCCGCGCTGCTGCCGCACCACCACCTCGGCCTGTCCGACATCCAGCGCCTCACCGGCGGCGGGACGCTGTTCGACACCATGACCGTCCTGGAGAACTACCCGTTCGACCAAGAGACGGCGGGCGCCGACCTCGGCGGACTCACCCTCCACGCCGTGGACGGCTACGACGCCTCGCACTACCCGCTGACGCTCGCCGCCATCCCCGGCCCCCGGCTCTCCCTCCGCATCGACCACCGCGCCGCCCTTCACACCGCGGACGACGCGCGCCGCCTGGCGCGCCGCCTCGTCCGCGTCCTGGAGGCGATCGCCCGCCACCCCGACCTGCCGCTCGGCCGGATCGACACCCTGGACGGCGACGAGCGCGCCCTCGTCCTCGACGCCTGGCAGGGACCGGCCGACCGCCGCCGTCCCGGCACGCTCACCGGGCGCTTCGCCGAGCAGGCCGCGAAGACGCCGCACGTCATCGCCGTCCGCGCCGCCGGGGAGCCGACCACCTACGCGGAGCTGGACGCGCGGGCCAACCGCCTCGCGCACCGCCTCGCCGGGCTCGGCGTCGGACGCGAGACGCCGGTCGCCGTCCTGCTCGAAAGATCTGCCGACACGGTGGCGGTATCGCTGGCAATTCTCAAGGCGGGCGGGGCCTACGCGCCAATCCATCACGGCCACCCGCCCGACCGGATGGCATGGGCGGTCGCGGAGGTCGGCGCGCCCGTCCTCGTCACCGACACCGCGATGCGCGACCGCCTGCCCGGCCTGGACGCCCGTCTGATGGTCGTGGACGACGACCCCGAGATCGCCGCCCAGCCCGACACGGCCCCGGACGTCCCGTGCCATCCCGAGCAGCTCGCCTGCGTGCTGTTCACGTCGGGGTCGACGGGCGTGCCGAAGGGCGTCATGCTGCGCCACCGCGACGCCGTCGACCTCGCCACCGACGGGCGGCTCGGCGGCGGCGCGCACGACCGCGTCCTCGTCCACTCCCCGCACGCCTTCGACGCCTCCCTCTACGAGCTGTGGACGCCCCTGCTGCGCGGCGGGACCGCCGTCGTCGCGCCGCCCGGCCCGCTCGACGGCGCGGCCCTCGAGAAGATCATCGCGGCCGAGGACCTCACCGGCCTGTTCCTCACGACCACCCTGTTCAACCTCGTCGCGGACGAGCGCCCGCACGCGTTCGCGCGGCTCCGCGAGGTGCTGACCGGCGGGGAGGCGGGCTCGCCCGGCGCGATCCGCAAGGTCCTCGCCGCCTGCCCGGACACCGAGGTCGGCAACGCCTACGGCCCCACCGAGGCCACCACGTACACGACGATCGCCGGGCAGCGGGCGCGGCTCGCCGACCCGGACGAGACGTCCGCCGTCCTCGGCCGCCCCCTCGACGGCGTGCGCGTCTACGTACTGGACGGCGCGCTCCGGCCCGTCCCGCCGGGCACCGTCGGCGAGGCGTACCTCGCGGGCGCCGGGGTCGGCCGCGGCTACCTCGGGCGCCCCGCCGCGACCGGGGAGCGCTACGTCGCCGACCCGTTCGGCCCGCCCGGCGCCCGCATGTACCGGACGGGCGACCTCGTCCGGTGGCGCCCGGACGGCGCGCTCGACTACGTCGACCGCGCCGACTCCCAGGTCAAGGTCCGCGGGTTCCGGATCGAGCCGGACGAGGTCGAGGCCGCCGTCGCCGCGCATCCCGCCGTCGCGAACGTCGCCGTCGTCGCCCGCGACGACGCGCCCGGCGGCAGGGCCCTCGTCGCCTACGTCATCGCCCCGGCGCTGGACGGCCTGCGCGACTTCGTCAGGGAGCGGCTGCCCGAGTACATGGTCCCGGCCGCGTTCGTCCGGCTCGACACGTTCCCCGTCGGGCCGAACGGGAAGCTGGACCGGCGCGCCCTGCCCGCGCCCGACTACGGCGGCGCCGCCGCCGGACGCGCCCCCCGCACCCCGGACGAGGAGCGGCTCTGCGCGATCGTCGCGGACGTCCTCGGGCTCGACCGCGTCGGCGCCGACGCCGGCTTCTTCGACATCGGCGGCGACAGCATCTCCGCGCTGCGGCTCGCCGCCCGCGCGCGGCGGGAGGGCTTCGACCTCACCCCGCGCGACGTGTTCACCCGCCAGACCGTCGAGGCGCTGGCCGGGACGGCGGAGCCCGAAGGCGACCGGCCGGGGTTCGAGGTGCTGCTCCCGATCCGGACGTCCGGGACGCGGCCGCCTCTCTTCTTCGTCCACCCGGCGGGCGGGCTGGCGTGGAGCTACCTCCAGTTCCAGCGCCACCTCGGGCCCGACCAGCCGCTCTACGGGCTCCAGGCCCGCGCGTTCACCCGGTCCGAGCTGCCGGAGTCGGTGGAGGAGATGGCGGCCGACTACCTGGAGCAGGTCCGGAGCGTCCGGCCGTCCGGGCCCTACCACCTCGCGGGATGGTCGCTCGGCGGGCTCGTCGCCTACGAGATGGCCGTCCGGCTCCAGGACGCGGGCGAGCGCGTCGGCCTGCTCGCCCTCATCGACGCCTACCACGGCCAGGACCTCGGCTCCGAGCACCGCGACGTCCTCCCCGAGCTGCTGGAGTCGATCGGTGTCGACGCGACCATGGTCGCCCCGGACGGACACCCCGACCTGCCGCGCATCATGGCCGTCCTCGCCGAACGCGGCGACGCCCTCGCCACCCTGGGCGAGGACGACCTCGTCAACGTCTACCGCAACTACGAGAACGGCGTCCGCCACGCCGAGCGGTACCGGCCGGGACGGTTCCGCGGCGACGTCGACTTCTTCACCGCGCTGCGGGGACGCGCCCCCGGCGCGCCGAGCGGGCCGTCCACCTGGGGGCCGCTCGTCGACGGCGCGGTCGCCGACCACCCCGTCGACGCCGAGCACCACCTGCTCATGGAGCCCGGCCCGGCCGCCGCGCTCGGCGCCGTCCTCGCCGCCCGCCTCGACGCACTGCACCGCGACCACGGAAAGGGACGCTCATGACCAACCCGTTCGAGGACCCCGACGGCGCCTACCTCGTCCTCGTCAACGCCGAGGGCCAGTACTCGCTGTGGCCGGCGTTCGCCGACGTCCCCGCCGGGTGGACGGTCGCCAAGGACGCCGCCCCCCGGCAGGACTGCCTCGACCACATCGAGGAGAACTGGACGGACATGCGGCCGAACAGCCTCATCGAGGCGATGGGCGGCTGAGGGTGGCCGACCCCGCCGGGGCGGCCGACCTCGTCGTCCCCGCGGTCACCGAGTGGACGATGGAGATGACGGACGCGGCCGACCTGCGTCCCGCGCCGCTGCCCGGGGCCGAGATGACGTTCACGCTCGCCCGGCGCCCGTCGGCGGACGTGAACCGCGCCCTGTACGCGGCGGTCGGCGCCCGCGTCTGCTGGACGGACCGCTTCCCCTGGACGCACGCCGACTGGCGCGCCTGGGTGGAGCGCCCCGAGCTGAGCACGTGGCTCGCGCTGGCCGAGGGGACGATCGCCGGGTTCTTCGAGATCGAGGCGCAGCCCGGCGGCGACACCGAGGTCTGCCTCGTCGGCCTCACGCCCCCGTTCGTCGGCCGGGGCTGCGGCGGGTACCTCGTCGAGCAGTGCGCCCGGCGGGCCTGGCGGCGCGGGACGCTGTGGGCCGCGGGGACCGGGCCCGCCTCGCGGGTGTGGCTGCGCACGAGCAGCCTCGACCACCCGAACGCGCTCGCCAATTACCGGCGCCGTGGCTTTAGGGTGGCGGCGGAGGCCACCGCGCCGAAGCCCGTCCCGGACCCGCGGGTCGCGCCCTGGCCGCTGCCGCACGACCCGCGCCGCGCGGCGCGCGGACCGGCGGCCGCCCGGCGCGAGGAGGAGGAGTTGATCACGTGACCTGGTTCCGCTGCCCCGAGAGCCGCCCGTGGGCCCCGCTGCGGCTGTTCTGCCTGCCGCACGCGGGCGGGTCCGCGGTGTTCTACCGGCCGTGGGCGAAGGCGGTCGGCCCGGGCCTTGAGGTGCGGGCCGTCCAGTACCCGGGACGCGCCGACCGGCTGGCGGACGACCTCGTGTCCGACGCGCACCAGCTCGCGCGCATGGTCGCCGGGGCGATGGCCCCGCTGATGGACCGCCCGGCCGCGCTGTTCGGGCACAGCATGGGCGCGATCCTGGCGTACGAGGTGGCGCGGCTGCTGCAGGAGCGGGGCGTCCCGCCGGTGCACCTGTTCGTGTCCGGGGCCCGCCCGCCGCACGACCGCCACGTCGACGGCGTCGCGGCGCGCGACGACGACGGCGTGGTCGCGGAGATGGTGCGGCTCGGCGGCACCGACGCCGAGGCGCTGCAGGACCCGGAGCTGCGCGAGATCGTGCTGCCCTACGTCCGCAACGACTTCACGCTGATCGAGAACTACGCCGAGCGGCCGGGGCCGCGGCTCGGCGTCCCGGTCACCGCGATCATCGGGGACGCCGACCCGCAGGTGTCGGCGCGGCAGGCCGCCGGATGGGCGCGGGCCACGGACGGCCCGTTCGCGCTGCGCGTCCTGCCGGGCGACCACTTCTACCTGGCGGACCGGCAGCCGGAGGTCGTCGCCGAGGTGCTCCGCACGCTCGAGGTCCTCGCCGCGCCCTGACCGCCCGGTGCGGAGGAGAACGCGGCGGGCCGCCCCGAGGGAGTCCACGAAAGGGGCGGCCCGCCTTGTCCCGGTGTCACCAGGTCAGTAGATCGACACCCCGTACACCTGCATGGGCTCGGTGACGGGCTGGAAGTACGTCGTCCCGCCCGAGCTGCAGTTGCCGCTGCCGCCCGAGGTCAGGCCGAGCGCGGTCGACCCGGCGAACAGCGAGCCGCCGCTGTCGCCCGGCTCGGCGCACACGTTGGTGCGGATCAGGCCGCTGACGCTGCCCTCCTGGTAGTTCACCGTCGCGTTCAGCTGGTTGACCGAGCCGCCGTGCACCTGGGTGGTGCTGCCGCTGCGCTGCACCTGCTGGCCGACGGTGGCGTTCCCGGCGGAGGTGATGTCACGGCTGCCCTGGCCGTAGAGGCTCACGGCGCCCTGCGTGTCGGCGGGCGTCGAGGTGTACTTGACGAGCCCGTAGTCGTTGCCGGGGAAGCTGCTCCCGGCGGTGGAGCCGAGCGTCCGGCCCGAGCTGTCGGTCCAGGTCGAGCCGATGTTCGTGCAGTGCCCGGCGGTGATGAAGTAGTACTCGTTTCCCTTCTTGACGTTGAAGCCCAGCGAGCAGCGCGACCCGCCGGTCTTGATGGCCTCGCCGCCGAGCGTGAACTTGCGGAACGCTCCCGCGACGTGCTCGACGCGGAGCGCGGAGCCCTGCTTGGCCGCGGCGGCCTTGACCTTCGCGAGCTTGGCGCCGGTGACCGTGTCGTCCACGGACAGGACGACCTGGTTGCTCGCCGGGTCCACGGCCCACGCCGTGCCCGGGACGGTCGCGTCGTGCTTCAGCGCGTCCATGACCTTGGTCAGGTAGGAGCCGCTGCGGCCGACGGTCTGGGGGACGGCGCCCGCCGCGCGGACGGTCCGCGCGGCCTCGGCGTCGGTGACCGTGACGACCAGCTTGCCGCCCTTCAGGTAGGAGCCCGCGGTGCGGGCGCCGAGCCGGTGGGCGAGCGCCGTCGACACCTCGCCGGGAGCGGGCAGGGCGGCGACGGGCGCGGTGCGGGTCGCGGACGCGCTGGGAGCGGTGGCGAGGGTCGCGGCCACCAGCCCGGCGGACGCCGTGGTGACGGCGGCGACGAGCACGCGCCTTTGACGTTTCTTCACTTGTGCCTCCACGGGGGGTTGGGCGCACCCGTCTGGTGCACCGGAGGTGCTCGACATGGTGTGTGAACGGTCAAGGAACACGTAAGACGCAGAAAGTGACCAATTCAGGACGGAGGGCTTGTCACCCTGGTATTGGATCCGTGGTCAGCGCGCGGACACGCGCCGTCACCGGCCCGGTGGACCGTGCCTTCACCCGGCCCGCGCGGCGCCGGGGCGGCGACCCTTATTGGACGTCCCATTGAGTAGCGTCCCGCCGGGCGGCGGCGCGGGCGCGACCGGGGAGGCGGGCCCGGAATTGGGACTCTCCAGCCGCCTCACGGCGGGCGCTTCTGGTGGACCAATCGCCTCACCAGGCGCGATCACATCACCGGTTTCGGTCACGGGATGGTGACGACGGCGCGGTGATGACGTGAGAATGGTCCGGTGACGCTCCTTTTGACCCGTTCCGACCTAGAGACACTCCTCGATCCGTCCGAGTGTCTCGACGCCCTCCGCCGCGGCTTCGGCGCGGCGGAGGGCGCGTCCGCCGCCCGCCGGGTGATCGGCCGGCTGCCCGGCCAGGGCACCGCGACCGCGCTCCTGCCCGGCCTGGTGGCGGGCCTCCCCGCCTACACGGTGAAGGTGAACGCCAAGTTCCCGGGCAGCCGCCCGGCGCTGCGCGGCGTCGTCTGCCTGCACGACCTCGGCACCGGCGAGCTGCTCGCCCAGCTCGACTCGGCCACGGTGACCGCGTGGCGCACCGGCCTCGCCGCCGCGCTCGGGACGCACGCGCTGGCCCGCCGCGACGCCCGCTCCGTCGCGGTGATCGGCGCGGGCGCGCAGGCCGAGCTGGTCATGCTCGGCCTCTCCGAGCTGCGGGAGGTGGACGCCCTCACCGTCTGCGACCTGGACGCGGGCCGCGCCGCCGCGTTCGCCGACCGGCACGGCGCCCGGCTCGGCATCGCCGCCGAGGTCGCGGCCGACCCGCGCGACGCCGTCCGGGACGCGGGCGTCGTCGTCATGGCGACGTGGGCGCGCCGGCCGATCCTGCACGCCGCGGACGTGCCGCGCGGGACGCACCTCACCTCCCTCGGCGCCGACGAGCCCGGCAAGGCCGAGCTCGGCGCCGACCTGCTGGAGGGCGCCCGGGTGGTGGTCGACGACGTGCCGCTCGCGGTCGAGATGGGCGTCCTCGCCGAGGCGGGGCTGGACGTCAAGCACGCCGCCGGAACGCTCCGCGACGTGCTCTGCGGGCAGGTGCCCGGCCGGGTCAGGGGCGGCGAGATCACCGTGTACGCGCCCGTCGGCCTGCCCTGGCAGGACCTCGCGGTGAGTTGGGCCGCCTACCGGGCCGCCCGCGCCGCGGGAACCGGAACCGAGTTCGATTTCCTGTCCTGACGTCGTTGGACACGCCATTCCCCGGATTTGTATGCGACCAGATTCCGGTTTTCGTCCGGCCTTTGCAATGACGCCATGAATAGTGTTGACTCCACGCGGTAGGGAATCCCCCTGACTCGACGTCAAGGTGGTTCTATGAGTGATCATTTTCGTTCGGTGCGCAGTCCGGGGCAACCGGCCCGGTACACCGCCTTACTTTCATCTTCAGAATGGCGTTCGGCAATTACTCCGCCCGGTCACGCCGCCGTGGCGGAGCCGCCGAATGGCATTGCCAAGGAGACGAAGATGATTCGGATTCTCCTCGCCGAGCGGGCGCCCCTGCTCCGCGGTGGGCTCGTCGCCTTGTTGGAGAGGGTGTCCGACCTCGACGTCGTCGGCGCCGTCGGCTCGGGCGAGCAGGTCCTGCGGGCGGCGCGCATGCACCGGCCCGACGTCGCGCTGATCGACGTCGGCCTGCCCGGGCTGGACGGCTTCGCCGCGACGTGCGCGCTGGGGGAGGCCGTCCCGGAGTGCCGGACCGTGCTGATGGCGGGCCGGACCCGCGCCGGCGACCTGCGCCGCGCCGTGGCCGCGCGGGCGGCCGGCCTCGTGCTGAAGGACACCTCGCCGGGCGACCTGGTCGAGGCGATCCGGCGGGCCGCGGAGGGGGCGCGCGTCATCGACCCGGACATGGCGTTCACCGAGCTCGGATCCAGCGAGAGCCCGCTGACCGAGCGTGAGATGGAGGTGCTCGCGCTCGCCTCACGAGGAGCGTCCGCGGCGCAGATCGCCGAGGACCTCGTCCTCACGATCGGCACCGTCCGCAACCACCTCTCCCGCATCAACCGGAAGATCGGCGCGCAGAACCGGGTCCAGGCCATCCGGATGGCCGAGGACGCCGGATGGCTCTGAGCCGGAGCCGTCGCCGGAGCCGTCGGCCCAGCGGCCGCTGAGGTCGCGGTAGAGGGGGGACACGGCGGGCAGGTCCGCGTGCCGTCCGAGATGGGCGGACGTCCCGTCCAGCACGAGCACCCGGCGGGCCCGCGCGGCGGAGCTGATCCGGTGCGCGATGACGATCAGCGTGCCGGGACGGCGCGCGAACGCCTCCTCGGCCCGCGCCTCGGCGGCGGCGTCGAGCCGGTGCGCCGCCTCGTCCAGGATGACGACGGGCTGCGGCGCGAGGTAGGCGCGGCAGAGCGCGACCCGCTGCCGGTCCGCCTCGGTGAGCGCCGCCGGGTCGAGTTCGGCGTCCAGCCCGCCGAGGTCGCGGACGAACCCCGTCAGCCCGAGCTCGGCCACCGCCCGCGACACCCGCTCCGGCGACGCGTCCGGCGCGTAGTAGGTCAGGTTGGCGTGCAGCGTCCCGCCGAAGACGTACGCCTCCTGCGGGACGAGGACGCGGCGCGCCGGGTCGCCCGCCGGGCGCCCCTCCACCCGCACCTCGCCCGCGCCGGGCTCGGCGAGCCCCGCGATCAGCGCGGCGAGCGTCGACTTGCCGATCCCGCTCGGCCCGACGACGGCGAGGTGGTCGCCGCGCGGGACGACGAGGTCGAGGTCCTCGATCACCGGCCGGGCGCCCGCGCCGTAGGCGAACGACACCCCGCGCAGCTCGACCGCCGGGGCGTCCTCGACGTACCCGCCGGGCCCGGCGCGGACGGGCTCGTCCGGCGCGCTCGTCTCCAGGATGCGGCCGAGCGTCACCGCGAGCCGCAGCCCGCTGCCGCCCATGCCGTGCACGAGCGTCCGCAGCGCCGGCTGCAGCCCGTGCAGGACGTAGGCGAGCGCGCCGATCAGCGTCCCCGGCGTCGCGCCGCGCCGCAGCAGCCACGGCGCCGCCGCGAGGACGAGCAGCAGCGGCGTCCAGCCGCCGACCGCGAGCGCCAGCGCGCGGACCGCGGCGAACCGGGCGACCGCGCGGCCCGCCGCCGCCTGCGCCTCGACCGCCGCGCCCAGTTCGGCGCGCAGCGCGTCCTCGCCGCCGCAGGCGACCGCGTCGCGCAGGCCGGACGCGAGCGCGGTCGTCCGCGCCGCGACGTCCTCCTCGCCGACGACCAGGTCCCGCTGCCGGACGGCCGCCGCGCCGAACACCGCGCCGAACAGCAGCAGCCCGAGCACGAGCGGCGGCACCACCAGCAGGGCGACCTCGGGCATCAGCGTCAGCAGCCCGAGCAGCGCGGCCCCGGCGGTGAACAGGAACCCGCGGGCGATGACGAGCAGCCCGCCGAACGTGTCCCGGACGATCTCCACCTGGTGCGTCAGCCGGGCGACCGCGCCGGTGTCGGGACGCCCGCGCGTCGACCGGTACAGCGCCCCGCGCACCACCCGCCGGACGAGGTCGTCGCGGAACGGCTCCACGATCGCGGCGAGCGCCGGGTACAGGCGGCGGCTCCCGAACGCGCCCGCGACCGCCGCGACCGTCAGGACGCCGAGCCAGCCGACGGCCGCCGCCGTGCGGCCGGTGCGGAACGCGTCGGTCGCCTCGGCGACGGCCCGTCCGAACAGGGCGGTCGGCACGGCCTCGACCAGCGACCACGCGGCGGCCCTCGCCACGGCGCGCGGCCGGGCGCGGACCGCGTCGGCCGCCGTGCGGCGCAGCAGCCGCGCGGCGTCCCGCCTGCTCCTCATCCCGCACCTCTCATCCCGCACCTCTCATCCCGTGCCTCCGAAGAGCGCGCGGTAGTCCGGGTCGGTCCAGAGCGCGCGGTGGGGGGCGAGGGCGCGGAGCCGCCCGCCCTCCAGCCACGCGACGAGGTCGGCGCGGGCGGCGGTGGACGCCCGGTTCGTCACGATCAGCCGCGTGCGGTCGGCGAACCGCTCCAGCAGCGCGTCGGTGATCTGCAGCTCGGTGACGGTGTCGAGGCTGGACGTCGCGTCGTCCAGCACGAGCACCCGGCCCACGTGCGCGAACGCCCGGGCGAGGCCGAGCCGCTGGAGTTCGCCGCCGGACATCGGCGCGTCCGCGAGCGGCGTCGCGTACCCGCGCGGCAGCCGCCGGACGAAGTCGTCGGCCCGCGCCGCGCGCGCCGCCTCCCGCAGCCAGCCCTCGGGCGGCCGGGTCGGACCGAACGCGAGCGCGTCCAGGACCGTGCCGCCGAACAGCGCGGGCCGGGCGAAGGCGTAGCCGACCTCGCGGCGCAGCGCCTCCCGCGTGAGGCGGGGGAGGGGGACGCCGTCCAGCAGAACCTCACCCCGGTCCGGGTCGGCGAGCCGCCCGGCGAGCGCGGCGAGCTCCGACGCGCCGGAGCGCCCGGCGACCGCCACGGCCGCGCCGCCGGGGACCGTCAGGGTCAGCCCGGCGAGCGCCGTCCCGGACGCGACGTCGCGGAACTCCAGCTCGCCGGGGCCGGGCGGGAGGGCGTCCGCGCCGTGCGCCGGGACGGGCAGGGCGAGGACCTCCTCGGCGCGGGCCGCCCCCGCGCGGGCCCGGCCGAGCCGCAGCAGCTCCGTCAGCACCGGCCCGAACCCGGCGGCGAGCCCCGCGTACTGGACGGCCGCGACCAGCTCGCCGGTCGTGATCCGGCCCGCCGCGAGCTCGACCCCGGCGACCGCGACGGCCGCGATCTGGAGGAGCAGCAGGGCGAGCAGGCCGCGCGCCGCGACGCCGCCCTGCACCCGCCACATCGTCTCGCCCTCGGCGCGCAGCCCGGGCAGCGGCGCGAGGACGCGCCCGCACTCGCGGTCGGCGGTGCCGGCGGCGGCGATCGTCCGGGACCCGGCGAGCGCCTCGGCGAGGCGGCCCGCGATCGTCCCCTGGACGGTGAGGTAGCGGTGCGCGGTCTGGCCGATGTCCCGGACGAACGCGCGCAGCAGCAGCGCGACCGCCGGGAACGCGACCGCGATCGCCGCCGCGATCCGCCAGTCGAGCAGGCAGAGCGCGGCGAGCGCCCCGGCGGCGGGCAGCAGCCCGGCCGCGGCCTGCGGCGCGGCGGCGGGCGCGACCCCGGCCTCGGCGGCGCCGCCGACGACGCGTCCGGCCACGTCGCCGGGCGGGACGCGCAGCGCCGGGCCGACCGCGAGCAGGTGCCGGACGAGCGCGTGCCGCAGCCAGGCCGTCGCGCGGGCGGCGGCGCAGCCGGTCGCGAGCTCGGTCAGCACCTCCGCCGTCGCGGACAGGACGACGAGCGCGACGCACGGCCACACCGCGGCGGCGGCCGGGGCCCCGCCCGGCGGCGCCGCGTCGATCGCGCGGGCCACCGCGTACGGGAGCAGGACGGTCGCGCCCGCGTCGGCGAGGGCGGCCGCGCCGACGAGCGAGGTCCAGCCGCGGGCGCGGGCCGTGGCGCGCAGCAGGAGGCGGTCGGCGCCGGAGACGGCGGGAACGAGGTTCATGCGGGAAGGGGGTTCATGGGGTCTCCGAAAGGGGGCGGCCGTGGCCCCGCGTGGGGACCACGGCCGCTAGCACGATCGTCACAGGCAGATCGTGACACTGTGGGAGCTGTGGCAGAGCAGGCTCAGGCTGCTGTTGCCGCCGCCGCCGCCGTTCTCGCTCACCATCCCCTGAAGGTCGAGAAGCGCCATGTTCGTCACCTCCTTTCGGGCTGGATAGAGGTGGCCGCCGTGGGGGTTCCCACGGGGAGTCCGGTGTCCGCGCGGGGCTCCGCCCGCGCGGGGGCCTCCGACGCCGTCCGGAAGAACGGCAGGCCGGGGGGCGGCTCGTGCGGCGCCGTGGCGCGCAGAGCCGTGCCGAGCGCGAGCAGCACCCCGGCCGTGCCCGTCGCGAGGTCCATGGAGAGCCGGTACATGTGCTCGCCCGGCATCCCGAGCCCGCCGCCGTACGGGAGCGCGTGCCACGCCAGGTCGCGGACGTGGCCCGCCACCCTCGGGTCGTCCCGGTCGTGCCGGGCGAGGTAGAGGAGCATCCCGGCGCGCCCGCCGAACAGGCTCGGCTGCGCGTAGTACCGGGACATCGCCGCCGTCCTGACCTTCTCGCGGGCCCGCTCGAACTCCTCGTCCGCGCGGTGCCAGAGGTACTCGTCGAGGACGAGGCCGATCCCGACGCTGCCGCGGGCCAGGTAGGGCAGCACCCGGCTGCCCTGGTCGACGTGCAGCGCGCCGTTGTGGTCGGTGACGCAGCCCGCGAGGTCGCGGCGCAGCGCGGCGGCGGCGAGGTCGAGCAGGACGGCGTTGCCGGTCCGCTCGTAAAGCCGGACGAACATCAGCGCCGCTCCGGCGCCGCCGTGCATCAGGCCGGGACGCGGGGTCGGGCCGTCCGCCGCGCGGTTCGCGACGATCGTCGCGGCGCGGCCCGCCGCCTCGCGCAGCTCGGTCCGCCCGGTCACGGCGGCGAGGTCGTCCAGGGCGAGGGCGATGCCGGGCAGCCCGCCGTACAGGTCGTCGCCGAGGCGCTCCCACCGCTCGTTCAGGACGTGCCCGGCGGCGGTGAGCGCGTCGTCGCCGCGGCCGAGGCGGGCGAGCGTGTACGCCGCGCCCATCAGGCCGTCGTACAGGCCGATCCCGGTGCCGCGCCGGGGGTCGGCGGCGCGGGCGGCGAGCCAGTCCTCGTGCGCGGGGAAGCGGCCCGCGCCGGTCACGTCGAGCGCGTACAGGACGCCCGCGGCGCCGTGCGCGAGCCCGAGGGACGCGCCGTTGAACTGCTCGACGTCGCCGGGGAACAGCCGGTCGGCGCGGTCGGGGGTGGCGCTCGCGAGGATCGCGCGGGACAGCTCGTCCCGGGCGCGGGCCCAGCCGGGCGGGTCCGGGTCGAACACGGGCGCGGGCATCGCCGGGGCGCCCCGCGCGATGACCTCGACGGCCTCGTCCAGGAACTCGCGGGGGACGGGGAAGTTCGCGGCGACGAGGTCGGCGAGCTGCCGCGCCTTGCCGCGGTCGATGACGAACAGCGTGGTCAGCGGGACGAACAGGGCGAGCCGCAGGCACGCGAGGCTGTACTCGTCGACCTGCGTGCCGCGCCGGTCCGGCGGGGCGAGGAACGCCGGGTTGGCGAGCGTCTGCCGGCCCCCGGCGGACGCGGGCGCCGCCGTCTCGAAGTCGATCAGCGCGGCGGTGTCGTCCGGGCGGACCATGATGTTGAACATGTGCAGGTCGTTGAACACGACGCCGCGCTCGTGGATGGCGGCGACGACCCGCTCGACGCCCGCGTACACCCGCAGCGCCCATTCGGTGTAGTCGGCCGCCTTCTGGGGATCAGGGTCCGGATCGAGCATCGGATGGCGCTCGGCGAAGAACGTGTTGAGCGTGCGCCCCTCGATGAACTCCTGGACGAGGAAACTGTGCTCGCCGAGCGTGAACCAGTCGAGCGCGGCCGGGACGCCGTCGATTCCGTCGAGTTTCTTCAGGATGTCGCGCTCGCGTTCGATGCGCTTCACCGCGTCCGCTCCGTCGGCGGCGAGCCCGGCGTAGGGGCGGCCCTCTTTCAGGACGACCTTCCGGCCCGTCCGCGTGTCGGTCGCCTGGTAGACGCCGCCGCCGTTGGAGAAGTGGAGCGCCTTTTCGATGCGGTACGGAAGGTCGGTGGTCGTCGTCGCCCCGCGCGCTTTGAAATGCGGTTCGAGGCAGTCCGGGAGGGTGACCCATTCGGGGACGGTGAAGACCGGCTCGCGGCGGTCGGGGACCAGTTCGCCGTCGCCGTTCGCCAGCGCCGCGACGAGCCTGCCCTGCTCGTCCAGACATCGCCGCTCCGCGAACCCGCCGTACCGCACGTGCAGCGGGCCCTGGCCGATCCGCAGGTCACTGAGGATGTAGGGGCCGGGGAGGCCGTCCAGGCGGGCGCCGAGCTCGGCGAGCACGCGCTCCAGCTCGGCCTCGTCGGCGGGGTAGATGGTGACGAGCTTGCCGCTCGCCCCGCGCGGGGCGTACTTGGCGTTCCGCGTGCGGAGCGTGCCGGGGCCGCGCAGGTGCTTGAACTCGATGCCGTTGGTGACGCAGTAGTCGAAGCTCGCGTCCAGCGCCTTTTCGGCGTTTTCCGGACAGCCCGCGACGTGCACTTTCCAGCCCTGCAGGGGGGTACGGCTCTGCGCCGGAACGTAGACCACCCACTCGTCACCGAAAATCTGCTCCCAGCCTTCCGGAAGCTCACGTCGCGTGATTTCGAAGTCGGTTTGACGAGTGCGGGGAGGTGTGTCGTAGAACACCTTGTCCGCGAGGCAGTAAAGCTCGTACCCCTTGTCCACTGTCCTTTTCCCTTCCGTGTGCGCCGTTGTCGGCGCCGCACGCAGAAAAGATTCGCAGGAAAGGACGAAATGGGCCAGTCCCGGAAATAACGAATGGCCCGTGAAGATCTAACGGCTACCACCGTGCACCGATCACGCACCGGGCACGCTCCGTGACGCGGGCGGCCCCGGCCGGCGGCCCATGGCCGAGCCGCCGGTCACGGAAGAGGAATGTGTGCGCCGTTGACTCGCCGTGAGATCGGTCAGAGTCCGGCACGGTGCGCGACGGCCGCGGCCTGGGTGCGGCTCGTCACGTCCAGCTTCGCGAGGATGTTGGAGACGTGGACGCTCGCCGTCTTCGGGGAGATGAACAGCTTCGCCGCGATCTCCCGGTTGCCGAGGCCCTCGGCGACGAGCTTCAGCACCTCGCGCTCGCGCCCGGTCAGCGCCGCCAGCGGCCCGGACCCGGCGGCGGGCTCGCGCGCGCGTTCCGGCCCGAGCCGCGCCCGCGTCCCGAGGTCGCGCAGCGCGGCGAGCAGCGGCGCCGCGCCGAGCCGCGTCGCGGCGCGCAGGGCGCGCCGCCACTCGGCGGCGGCCGCGTCCCGGTCGCCGCGCTCGGCGAGCGCCTCGGCGAGCCGCCACCGCGACCGCGCCACCTCGTACACGAAGCCGCCGTCCGGGTCGCCGTAGGTGAACCGCTCGGTGGCCTCGCGCCACAGGTCGACGTCGAGGACGCCGTCGACCCGGCGGCGCTCGGCCTCGGCCCGCGCCAGCCACGCCTGCCCTTCGAGCCCGACCCAGGCGCGCGGCAGTCCCGCCTCGGTGAACGCGACCGCCCGCCGCGCCAGCCGGAGCAGCTCGTCCCCGGCCTCGGCCGCCCGCCGCGCCGCGTCGGCGTCGCCCGCCGCGCGGGCGCGGGCGGCGAGCTCGGCGTGCGCCCACAGCCCGGTCGCGGCGATCCGGACGACGCCGACGTCCGGCCCGGTCATCCCCGCGACGATGCGCCCGACGTGCTCGATCGCCCTCTCCGGGTCGTCGCGCCACAGGGCCTGCTCCGCGGCGAGGCCCCGCGCGATGTAGGTGACGAGGAGGTCCTCGTGCCACAGCGGCGCGATCCAGCGCAGCCGCTCGTCCGCCGCGGGCTCGCCCTTGGCGACCTCGACGAACAGCGCGTACGCCGACACCTGCGCCTCGTAGGGCCGGACGACCTGCACCGCGAACTCGTCGGCGAGCCGGTCCGCCTCCGCCCAGTCGCCGGTCGTGTAGTGGATCAGGTAGCGCAGGCACCGCATGACGATGCCGTACGCGCTCCAGCCGAGCCCGTTGTCCAGTGCGAACCGCACGCCCTCGTCGGCGGAGCGGGCCGCGCCCGCGAGGTCGCCCCGGTCGAACTTCGTCCGGGCGTGGTGGAACCGGGCGCGCATCGCCGCGTGCGGGCTGTCCCCGGCCGCGTCGGCGAGGTCGCGGGCCCGCGCGAACACCTCCGCCACGTCCGGGTCGGCCTCCCGCGACTCCCGGTACAGCCCGAGCGTGACGAGCAGGCCCGCCTCCGCGCCCGGCGCCCCCGCCGCGCGCGCCTCGGCGGCGGCCCGCTCCGCGAACTCCGGCAGCTCCCCGTCCGGGTCGCGGTAGAGCAGGGACCGGGCGTAGGTGGCGAGGGCCCAGGCGCGCTCGGGGGTGGGCGGATCGGCGTCCAGCATCGTCACCGCCTCCCGCGCGGTGTCCCGCGCCGCCTTGAGCTCGTCGATCTCGGCGAGGTAGGACGCGAGGTGCTCGCGGATCGCCGAGCGGAGCGCCCGGTCCGCGGGGACGACGGCGTCGGCCGCCTCCATCAGCCGCCGCAGCCGGTGCACGGCGCGGCGCGGCTCCCCGGCCCGCGCCGACTCCTGCGCGGCGGTCAGCGACAGCCGGAACCGGTCGGTGCCCGCGGCCGCCGCCGCGCCGGGGACGGCGTCCCACAGCTCCAGGGCCCGCTCGTAGTGCTCGAACGCCTCCGCGGGCGCGCCGAGCCGCGCCGCCTCCCGGCCCGCCCGCACGGACGCGGCGAACGCGGCGGGCAGGTCGTGCGCGGCGAGGCTGTGGTGCGCGAGCTCGGCGGCGGAGCCGCGCGTCCCGGCGGGCAGGTCGGCGAGGCGGCGGGCGAAGTCGGCGTGCAGCCGGGTCCGCTCGCCGGGCAGCAGGTCGGCGTAGACGGCCTCGCGCAGCAGCGCGTGCCGGAACGTGTAGCCCGTCCCGGACGGGACGAGCAGCTGGTGCGACACGACCTCGCGCAGCGCCTCGCCGACCGCGGCCTCGTCCAGCCCGGACACGCGGCGGACCAGCTCGTCGTCGACGCGGCGCCCGGCGACCGCCGCGACCCGCACCACCCGCTGCCCGGCGTCCGACAGCCGCTCGACGCGCGACAGCAGCAGGTCGGCGAGCCCGGACGGCAGCTCCGTCGGCCCGTCCCCGGCGGGGGAGGGGGAGTCGAGCCCGGCCGAGTACAGCTCGCCCGCGTAGAACGGGTTGCCCTCCGAGCGGACGTGGACCCGCTCGACGACGTCCGCCGTCACGGGCGCGGACCCGCGCGACAGCTCCGCCAGGTACTCGGCGGTCTCGCCGGGCCCGAACGGGCTGACCTCGACGCCGGTCACGTTCGGCAGCCGCAGCAGCTCCGCCACGACGGGCCGCAGCGGGTGCCGCCGGTGCAGGTCGTCCGACCGGTAGGTGCCGACGAGGCAGACCCGCTCGCGCTGCAGGACGCGGCACAGGAACGTCAGCAGGTGCCGGGTCGAGCGGTCGGCCCAGTGCAGGTCCTCCAGGACGAGCAGGACGGGCCGCTCCCGTCCGAGCTCCCCGAGCAGGCCGAGCACGGCGCCGAACAGCTGCTGCTGGCCGAGTTCGGCGACCGCGCCCGGGTCGCCGCCGCTGTCGGGCAGGAGGCGGCCGAGGATCGGGCGGGCGTCGAGCGCGGCCCGGACGGCGTCCGCCTCCGCCCCGCCCGCGTGCGCGGCGGTCCAGAGCGCGTCCGCGAGCGGCAGGTACGGCATGCTCTCGCCCAGCTCGGCGCACTGCCCGAGGAGGACGGCGGCGCCGCGCGCGCGGGCGGCGCGGCAGAGCGCGCCCACGAGGTGGCTCTTGCCGACCCCGGCGTCCCCGCTGACCAGCACGGCCCCGGCGCCGCCCGCGGCGGCCCGGTCCAGCGCGGCGGTCAGTTCCGCGAGCTCGGCCGTCCTGCCGATCAGCACCAGGAGTCCCTTCCGGTCATCTCCGTAAGTATCCCATCTGGGCGGAAATGCCGGGGACATCGAACGTGCACGGGCCCCGGATCCGGGGATGGGGAGGGATCCGGGGCCCGCGAGACGGTGTCGGGCCGCTCAGCCGGCGAGCGCCGGGGTGCGGTCGTGCTCGACCTCGGCCTCCTCCTCGACCGCCGGCTCCGGCTCCTCGCGGGGCAGGACGCGCTCGTACGCGCGGAGCGTCTCGGCGGCGACCCGCTCCAGCGAGTACCGGGAGCGGGCCCGGTCGGCGGCGGCGATCGAGTAGCCGTGCAGCGTCGTCTCCTCGGCGAGCAGGTGCCGGATCGCGCGGCCGATCACCACCGGCCGCCCGGCCGGGACGTGCAGCCCGGTGATGTGGTCGAGCACCTCGTCGGTGTTGCCGCCCGCGGCGGCCGCGACGACGGGCACGCCGCAGGCCATGGCCTCCAGCGGGGTCGCCGGGCACGGCTGGTGCGGGGTGAGGCAGAGCGCGAGGCTCGCCGTCCGCAGCAGCTTCGGCAGCGACTTGCGCGGCAGCCGGCCGAGGAAGATCACCCGGTCGTTGACGTGCAGTTCCTTCGCGAGCAGGATCAGCCGGTGCACGACCGGGTCGGCTTCGAGCTCCTCGCGGGACGGGCCGCCCGCGACGGCCAGCTCGGCGTTCGGGACGTGCACGAGCGCGCGCAGCGCCGTGTCGACGCCGCCGGTCGCGAGGTCGTCGCAGACGAGCACGAGCCGGCGCCGGTCGCCGCGCGGCATCGCCGGCCCGGCCTGGGCGAACTGCTCGCCGTCCACGCCGTACGGGACGACGGCCACGCTCGGCCGCGGCACGCCCATCCGGACGAGCTGCCCGGCCTCCTCGGCGTGCCCGGCGAGGACGACGTCGGCGTCCCGGCCGATGGCCTTCTCCAGCCGGTCGCGGTGCGGGTGGACGCGGCGCCCGGCGCGCCGCTCGGCGACGGCGACGCCGTGGTAGCTCTGCGCGAACGGGATGCCGAGCTCGCGGGCGACGGCGCAGGCGGCGAGTCCGCCGATCCAGCCGTGCGCGTGGACGATGTCGGGGCGCCCGGACCCGGACCAGCGGCGGCGCAGCCCGTCCGCGAAGTCGCGGACGTGCTCCAGCAGCTCGTCGTCGGACAGGGGGCGGGCGGGGCCGGCGTCCAGGTTGACCAGCGCCGCGCCGGGCGCGAGCCGGACCCTGGAGCGGGCGTCGGCGGACTGCCGCCGGGAGTACACGGTCACCTGGTTCGGCTTCCCGTCGGCGGTGAGCGGACGGGTGAGCGAACGGGCCAGATCCCGGACGTGGACAGCCTGCAGGTGTTCGCCGTCGAGGTCGGAGGCGGACACGAGTGCGATGTTGAGCGAGCGGCGCATGACGGATCCTCCGGGACAACACAGGGGAAGCACGGAGGTATCTGCGTCGTAGACACCTGCTCGGCCAGTTTCATATCCGGCGGCGCCTTCCGTCAAACCTCGCGAATCGGATCTCCGTCCCCCGCGCCCCACCGGAGCGGCGTCCCACCAGGGGTGATACTGGTTCTGATGGACGACGAACGAGTCTGGTACGTCGCGTACGGATCGAACCTCTACCGCGAGAGGTTCCGCTGCTACCTGTCCGGCGGACGCCCGGAGGGCGGGGCCCGGCACTACACCGGCTGCCGCGATCCGCGCCCGGCCCTGGACGAGCGCCCGGTGACGGTTCCGGGCGGGATCTACTTCGGGTACACCTCCCTCGTCTGGGGCGGCGGGATGGCGTTCTACGACCCGGCCCTGCCCGGCCGCGCCGCCGCCCGCGCCTACCTGCTGACCCGCCGCCAGTTCTGCGACGTCCTGTCCCAGGAGATGCGCCGCGACGTCGGGACCGACCACGACCTCTCGGAGGCGGTCGGGCGCGGGCGGCAGCGGCTCGGGCCGGGGCGGTACGAGACCGTCCTCAAGGTGGGGGAGCGCGGCGGGCACCCGATGCTGACGTTCACCGCGCCCGCCCCGATCGCGCCGAACGCGCCGACCGCCCCGTACCTGACCATGCTCGGCAACGGGCTGCGGGAGGCGCACGGCTGGTCCGCCGGGCGCGCCGCCGCCTACCTGGCCGGACGCCCCGGCGCCGCGGGCGCCTGGACGGCCCCGGACGTCGCCGCCCTGCTCAGCCCGCCGGACCGGGGACGACCGGCAGGTTGACCGTCGACGGGTGCGCCGGGTCGTGCAGGATCTCCTGGTCCGCGGTCAGCATCTCGGTGGCGGTGCCGATCGGCGCGCCGGTGCCCGGGTTGCGCGCGACGCGCGGGTAGGCGCCGCTCGCGACCTGGACGCGGACCCGGTGCCCGCGCCGGAACCGGTGCCCGGCGGGCCACAGCTCGACCGCGACGTGCCGGACGCCGTCCTCGCCGGGCTCCGGGGTGCCGGGGACGAGCCGCCGCATCCCCTCGCACAGGTTCAGCGACTCGCCCTCCGGCGTGACGTCGCACAGCCGGACGACGAAGTCGGTGTGCTCGCGGTTCGACCGGACGTACAGGTCGGCGGTGACCGGGCCGATGATCTCCAGGTCGTCGTCGAGGACGTCCGAGGTGTAGGTCAGGACGTCCCGCCGCCGCTCCAGCCGCCGCTGGTCGGTGGACGGGTGCGTCTCGCCGAGCAGCGTCGGCCCGCCGAGGAACGGGGTGGGGTGCTCCGGGTCGTAGCGGTAGGTGTCCGGCTCGGACTCGGGGGGCGCGTCGGGGGAGAGGGCCCCGCCCGGCTGGAGGTGCCAGCGCTCCTCCCGCATGCCCGGGACGGGCCAGTCGGGGAACTCGCGCCACTCGTCCGCCCCGGTGATGAACAGCCGGACGGCGAGCTCGCGCAGGTCGGACGGGTCGTCCAGCAGGTGCGCGCGGAACCACTTGACCGACTCGCCGACCGACCCGCGCATCATCCGCTGGTCGGCGTGGAACCACGGGCCGATCGTCAGGTAGGGCCGCCGCCCGGCGGCGCGCAGGGCCGCGTAGTCCTTGATCTGCCAGGGCAGGAAGATGTCGTACCAGCCGCCCGTCATGTTCACCGGGGCGGTGACCTGCGACACGGTCGGGCTGAAGTCGCGCTTGTCCCAGAACGGGGTGTCGGGGCCGTTGACGAGCAGCTCCTGGAAGAAGCGCTGCTGCTCGCCGGTCGCGAGCCGGTCCAGCTCGGCGAGCGGGCGGCCGGACAGCGTCGCCCGGCGGGCCCGGCGCGGCGACATCACCGCGGTCGTGATCCCGGACAGGGAGTTCTTCATCCGCGCGGTCAGGTCGACCCAGATCAGCGCCGACTCCAGCGCGAACGTCCCGCCGACGTGGACCGCGTCGCGGAACGTCGAGGCCGTGACCTGCATCGACAGGGCGCGCAGCTCGGGCCCGGCCTCCGCCGCGACCGCCCACTGGACGTAGCCGAGGTAGCTCGGGCCGTGCATCGCGAACGTCCCGCCGAACCAGGGCTGCGCCTTCAGCCACTCGACGGTGGCGAGGCCGTCCTCGCGCTCGTCCAGCGCCTCGAACACGCCGCCCGACCCGAAGCCGCCGCGGACGCTCTGCACGACCACCTGGAACCCGTGCGACGCGAACGCCTGCCCGCACATCAGCCCGAACGGGCCGCGCCGCCCGTAGGGCGACCGGACGAGCACCGTCGGCGCCCGCTCGACGTCGGCCGGGGCGTAATGGTCGGCGAGGAGCGTGACGCCGTCGGCGGCGGGCACCTCCAGGTCTCGCTCGACCATGACCCGGTGGGGGCCGTTCCGCAGTCCCAGCGCCGTGACCCCGAGCCGGCGCATCATTCCCACGCCTACCACTTGATCGATCGTAACCGCCCCGACCGTCGAGCCACGTCACCGGTGTCCGCGATGTGTCTCGCCGGGGCGGCGTCTTCACTACGATCGGGACGCGCAATACCGCAAATCAGGATTTCACGGACAGGCCGCGGGCCGTCCGGCGGAGGGGGAGACGCACGCGTCATGGACCACGTCCATCTGAGCTGGGAGCGCGTCACCGTCGCGGCGATCGTGCTCGCGGCCGCCCTGCTGATCGCGATCGGGCTGCGCTGGCTGACCGGACGGCTGTTCCGCCGGGCCGGCGCCACCCGCTGGACCTGGGACGACCTCATCGCCCGGCTCGTGCGCGACCTCGCGGTCCCCGTCTCGCTCATCCTCGGCCTGTGGATCGCGGCGAAGGTCCTGGACCTGCCCCGCGGCACGCTCGACGTGACCGCGAAGGTGCTCACCGCCGTGACGATCCTCGCGGTGTCGCTGGCGTCGGCGCGGCTGCTCGCGGGCGGCGTCACCGCCTACGCCAAGGCCCGGCAGGGCGTCGCCGCCAACGTGACGATCTTCGCCAACATCTCGCGGGTGATCGTCCTCGGCATCGGCGTGCTCGTGATGCTGCAGAGCCTCGGGATCTCGATCTCGCCGCTGCTCGGCGCCCTCGGCGTCGGCGGCCTCGCCGTCGCGCTCGCGCTGCAGGACACGCTCGCCAACCTGTTCGCGGGGGTGCACGTCCTCGCGTCCAAGACGATCGAGCCGGGCGACTACATCCGGCTGTCGACGGGCCAGGAGGGCTACGTCGTCGACATCAACTGGCGCAACACCTCGATCCGGACGCTGTCGGACAACATCGAGGTCATCCCGAACCAGCGGTTCTCGGACACGATCCTGACCAACTTCCACCGTCCCGCCCAGGACATGTCGATCATGGTGTACGCGAAGGTCGCGTACGAGGTGGACCTCGACCGGGTGGAGGAGCTGCTCACCGCGGTCGGGCACCAGGTCATGAAGGACGTGCAGGGCGGCGTGGAGGACGCGAGCGTCCTCGTCCGGTTCGACGACTTCAACGACGCGACGGTCGGCTTCCACGTGATCCTGCGGTCCACGGAGTTCGGCGACCAGTTCCTGATCAAGCACGAGTTCCTGAAGCGGCTGCACCGGACGCTGCGCGAGGAGGGCATCGCGCCGCCCTACTGGCACCACCGCGTCGTCGTCGACGAAGTGGGCAAGGACGAAGCCGTCCGCAAGGACGAGGTGGCCCGCAAGGACGGGCTCGCCCTCTGACCCTCAGGGGCGGAGGATCGGCAGCAGCACCTCGTCGACGACCGACTCCAGGAAGGCGTCGTCGATCGGCCCGCCCTCGGTGAGGCCGTGGTACACGACCACGGCCGGTCCGACGGCCGCGATCTGCCGGGTCGCCGCCTCCGGGCGGATCTCGCCGCGCTCGGCGGCCTGCCGCAGCGCCTCGAACGCCGTCTCCCGGACGGGCTGCGACAGCCGCTGGTGCACGACGTCGTGCATCAGCCCCTTCCCCTCCTCGGTCTCCTCCTTCAGGACCTTGAACGCGGCGTTGCGGCAGGTGACCAGCGTGTCGCGCAGCACGACGAGGGTGGCGAGCAGGTCCTCGCGGACCTTGCCGGTGGACGGCGGCCCGGGCGGCTCGGGCAGCGCGTGCTTCAGCGCGTCGGTGATGAGCGCCTCCTTGGACGGCCACCGCCGGTAGAGCGCGGCCTTGCCGGTGCGGGCGGCGGCCGCGACGCCCTCCATGGTCAGCCGCCGGTAGCCGACCGTCTCCAGCTGCGCGAACACGGCGTCGAAGATCGCGGCCTCCAGGGCTCCGCCGCGCCGCCGGGTCGCGGGGGTCACGCCGTCCTCCCCAAAATAGTGAACGCGAGCGTTCTCTTTCGCGCCGATCGGTGATACGTTCCGCCCATAGTGTACTTCGCCGTTCCTTAAATGCCGTTCCTCGATCCCGAAAGGTACGCCGTGCCCGCATCCCACGGGCGGACGGCCGTGGCCAGGGACTCCACTCCCGCGGCCGCGCCGTCGTCCCATCATCGTCCAGGCGTCGTCCTCGCCGTCATCGTCGGCTGCCAGCTCATGATCGGGCTGGACACCTCCGTCGTCACCATCGCGCTGCCCCAGATCCGGGAGGGGCTCGGGATGACGACCGGGGGCCTCGCCTGGGTCCAGAACTCCTACATGCTCGCATTCGGCGGGCTGCTGCTCCTCGGCGGACGGGCCGGGGACGTCTTCGGCCGCCGCCGCGCGTTCGTCGCCGGGGTCGCCGTGTTCACCGCCGCGTCGCTGCTCGGCGGGTTCGCCACGGCGGGCTGGTGGCTGCTCGCCGCGCGCACCGCGCAGGGCGTCGCCGCCGCCGTCGCCGCGCCGAGCGCGCTGGCCCTGATCGCCACCAGCTTCCAGGGCGCCGAGCGCGTCCGGGCGCTGAGCGTCTTCTCCGCCGTCACCGGCGCGGGCGCCGCCATCGGCATGCTCGCCGGGGGAGCGCTCACCGAGGCCGGGTCCTGGCGGTGGGTGTTCTTCGTGAACGTCCCGGCGGGCGTCGTGCTGGGGCTGGCCGCGCGCCGCGTCCTCACCGAGACCGGGCGGCGTCCCGGCCGGTTCGACGCGGGCGGCGCCGTCACCTCCACGGCCGGGATGACCGCGCTCGTCTACGCGCTGATCAGGGCCGGGGCGGACGGCTGGGGCGACGCCCGCGCGCTCGCCGCGTTCGGCGCGGCCGTCGTCCTGCTCGCCGCGTTCGTCGCCGTCGAGTGGCGGGCGCGCGAACCGGTCATGCCGCTCTGGCTGCTCACCGGACGCGACCGCGCCGCGTCCTACCTGACCCAGTTGCTGATGGCCGCGTCGATGTTCGGCGCGTTCTTCTTCCTCACCCAGTACCTCCAGCAGTCGCTCGGCTACGGGCCGCTGCGCGCGGGCGCGGCGTTCCTGCCGGTGGTCGGCCTGCAGTTCGCGACGGTGCGGCTCGTCCCGCGGATCCTGCCGCGGGTCGGCGCCCGGTGGCTCGTCGTGACCGGGGCCCTCGCCATCGGGGTCGCGCTGCTGTGGCTGTCGCGGCTGTCGCCGGGGGACGGCTATGCCGCCGGGCTGCTCGGCCCGTTCACGCTGATGGGCCTCGGCGGCGGGCTGACGGTCATGCCGCTGAACGTGACGATCCTCGGCAGCGTCGGGCCCGAGCACTCGGGCGCCGCGTCCGGCGTCGCGCAGGCGATGCTCTGGACCGGCGGGTCGCTCGGGTCGGCCGCCATGGTCACGGTGTACGGGTCGGCGCACTCCGGGCACGACGTCGTGAGCGGCATGGACGCCGCCTACGCGACCGGCGCGGTCTTCGCGGCGGCGGGGATGCTGGTCGCGCTGCTCGTGCTGCGCGTCAGACGCTGACACCCGCGGGTCAGGCGGACGGGCGGGGCGCGTAGTCGTCCACGTACTCCTGGCCGGACAGCCGCTGGATCGCCTCCATGATCTCGTCGGTGACGTCCCGCGCGGCCCGGCCGCGCGGGACGCCCGCGTCCCGGCCGCGGAAGGTCAGCGGCGGGCCGATGCGCAGCCCGATCCGGCCCGGGCGCGGGACGGCCCGGCCGAGCGGCTGCACCCGGTCGGTGCCCTCGATCGCCACCGGGACGACCGGCGCCCCGGTCCGCAGCGCGAGCCGCGCGACGCCCGTCCGGCCCCGGTAGAGCCGCCCGTCCGGGGAGCGGGTGCCCTCCGGGTGGATCGCGAACACGCCGCCGCGCTCCAGCACCGCCGCCGAGGTGTCGAGCGCGTCGAGCGCGGCGCGCCCGCCCGACCGGTCCACCGCGATCGCGCCGACGCCGCGGAACAGCGCCGCGATCGCCCGGCCCCGCACGCCCGCCCCGGTGAAGTACTCGTGCTTGCCGAGGAAGTGCACCCGGCGCGGCACCATCAGCGGCAGGACGAACGAGTCCAGGAACGAGAGGTGGTTCGCCGCGAGGATCACCGGCCCGATCCGCGGGACGTGCGCGAGCCCGCTCACCCGGGGCAGGAACGCGACCCGCATCGCGGGCCCCATCAGGACGTGCTTCAGCAGCGGGTAGACCAGGCGCTCGGGTTCCATGTCCGAGAAGTTATGTTCCGGCGTTCCGCCGCCGCCCGTCGCGCCCGAAACAAGAACGCACTCGTGGACCTTGTAGGGGGCCGCGCTTGCCACCCGGCCGGGGACGGGATATCAGCCCGAGGCGGCGGCGTACTGCTGCCGGATCACCTTGCGGACCGCCGGGGCCGCGGGCCCCGACCGCGCCGTCAGCTCCGCGATCCGCCGCCGGTGCCGCCGCCGGTCCGCGCCCGGCAGGACGGTCTTCAGCTCGCCCGCCGCCGCGAGCGCCACCGCCGCCGCGTCGTAGCTGTTCACGTGCGCCACCGGGCGCCCGCGCAGCGCCGACGACGCCCCGCCCCACAGCGACTTCACGACCCGGTGGTCGCGCACGGTGACCTCGTGCCGGGGGAACAGCCCGAGGACCCGGCGGGTGCGCACCCGGACGAAGCCGTCGCGGGCCAGCTCGTCGCGGACGGCGGCGACGATGGCCCGCGCGTCCTTGCGCACCCAGTGCTGCCACGACCGGGGGCGGGACGCCGCGATCTGCGCCAGCACCCCGTACGGGTCGTCGCCCGGCGTCCCCGGGACGGGCCGCCGCCGCTCCTCGCCGAGCCTGCCGTCCAGGTACAGCTCGGTCAGCGCGGCGGCGCGCAGCACGTAGCCGAGCCGCGCGCCGCCCCTGCTCATCCGCTGTCTGCGCACGTCGTAGGCCAGCAGGAACATCCGCGCCGGCAGCGTCTCCGGAACCTCGACCATCGTCAGTCCTCGCCCCCGCCGCGCGGCGGGTCATGCTCGTCGTGCTCGTCCTCGGTGCCTGTTCGGGTGTCGGTCTGATCGCCGGGCTCGGTGTCGGGGCGGCGGTCGGGCCCGGTGTCGGGCGCGGCCTTGCGGGGGCGGCCGCGGCCGCGCATCCGGCCCGCCGTGCCGGGCATGCGGCCCGCGTCGGCGAGCGCCCGCCGCAGCAGGAACTCGATCTGCGCGTTGGTGCTGCGCAGCTCGTCCCCGGCCCACCGGACCAGCGCGTCGTGCACCGCCGGGTCGAGCCGCAGCAGGATCTTCTTCCGCTCAGCCACCACGGGTCACTGGTAGAGGCTGCCGGCGTTGACCACCGGCTGGGCGTCCCGGTCGGCGCACAGCACGACCAGGAGGTTGCTGACCATGGCGGCCTTGCGCTCCTCGTCCAGCTCGACCACGTCCTCCTCGTCCAGCCGGTCGAGGGCGAGCTGCACCATCCCGACCGCGCCCTCGACGATCCGCTGCCGCGCCGCGACGACCGCGCCCGCCTGCTGGCGGCGCAGCATCGCCTGCGCGATCTCCGGGGCGTAGGCGAGCCGGGTGATCCGCGACTCGATGATGTCCACCCCGGCGGACGCGACCCGCTGCGCCAGCTCCTCGGAGAGCTGCGCGGTGATCTCGTCGGCGTTGTCGCGCAGGGACGTGCGGTCGTGCGCGTCGTAGGGGAAGCTGCCCGCGATGTGCCGGACGGCCGCCTCCGTCTGGAACGCGACGAACTCGACGAAGTCGTCCACCTCGAACACGGCGCGGGCGGTGTCGGCGACCTGCCAGACGACCACGGCCGAGATCTCGATCGGGTTGCCGTCCAGGTCGTTGACCTTGGCGAGGCCCGTCTCGTGGTTGCGGATCCGCGTGGACACCCTGCTCCGCTCGGTCAGCGGGTTCACCCACCGCAGGCCGTCGGTGCGGACCGTCCCCTTGTACCGGCCGAGCAGTTGCAGCACCCGCGCCTCGTTCGGCGCCACCGGCGTGAGCCCGGCGAGCAGCACGAGCCCGGCCAGCCCGAGCACCACCCCGGCCGCGATGCCCGCCGCGAGCGCGGCGGTCCCGCCGGTCGCGACGCCCGCGAGCACCGCGGCGGCGGCCAGCGCGAGCAGCACCAGCGCGAGCGCGAGCATCGTCCAGCCGCCGCGGTCCCCGGCGGGCCGCTCCGCGATCTTGGGGCGGGGCATGTCCACCTTCGTCGTCGCGTCCATCCTGTCCCCCTCGTCCTGAGTTATCGTGAATCTAGCAAAGTGATATCACTTTTTTCAAACGAGGGGTTCCGCCCGTCCCGGTCCGGTGCGGGCCGGGACGGGCCGGGGCGGTCACGGCGCCGGGACGAGGTCGGGCTCCTCGGGCTCCTGCGCCGCCGGGATGACCTTCGGCACGTTCCGCAGCGTGACCAGCGCGAACACGGCCACCAGGGCGGCGAGCCCGGCGCTGCACACGAGGGCGGCGTGCATCCCGTCCACGAAGGCGTTCCGGGCCGCGTCGGCGAGCTGGCCGCCGAGCGTCCCGGGCAGCCGCGCCGCCGTCTGGAGCGCCGCGCCGAGCGAGTCGCGGGCGGCGGCCGCGGCGGGCGCGGGCGTCCCGGCGGGCAGGTCGAGGACGTTGCGGTACACCGCGTTCAGGACGCTGCCGAGCACCGCCATCCCGAGCGCGCCGCCGAGCTCGGTCGCGGTCTCGGAGATCGCCGACGCGGCGCCGGAGCGGGCCTTCGGCACCGACGCGAGGACGGTGTCGGCGGTGACGGTCATCGCGAGGCCCATCCCGATCCCGGCGAGGATCATCGCGGGGAGCATCACCGTCCAGTAGGCGGGGTGGAGCCCGATCGTCAGGTAGATCGCGAACCCGGTCGCCGAGACCAGCATCCCGGCGGCGACGACCCGGGCCCGGCCCAGCGCGGAGATCAGCGGCGGGGCCAGCACCGCGCCGCCGACCATCGCCCCGGCCGCGCCGGGCAGCCCCGCGAGCCCCGCCTTCAGCGGCGACCAGCCGAGCGCGAGCTGGAAGTACAGCGAGAAGATCAGCGACTGGGCGACCAGCGTGAACATCGCGAACATGTTGGTGCCGATCGAGCCGCTGAACGCGGCGTCGCGGAACAGCCGGACGTCGATCAGCGGCTCCTCCAGCCGGGTCTGCCGGACGAAGAACGCCGCCAGCGCCACCGCGCCCGCCACGGCGGAGACGTAGATCTGGACGTGGCCCGGCCCGTGCGCCGCGGCCTCCTTGATCGCGTACACCAGGCCGAGGACGCCGACCGCCGACAGCGGCACGCTCGCGAGGTCCAGCCGTCCCGGCACCGGGTTGCGCGACTCGACCAGCACGAACGCTCCCGCGACCAGCGCCACCGCCATGATCGGCACGTTGATCAGGAAGACCGAGCCCCACCAGAAGTGGTCCAGCAGCGCGCCGCCGATGACCGGGCCGAGCCCGACCGCGAGCCCGGCGACGCCGGAGAACGCGCCGACCGCCATCGTCCGCTCCCTGCCGTCGGTGAACGCCCGGCGGATCAGCGACAGGCACGACGGCATCAGCGTCGCGCCCGCGACGCCGAGCACCGCGCGGGCCGCGATCAGCAGCTCCGCGCTCGGCGCGTACGCGGTCACGGCGGACGCGGCGGCGAACAGCGCCGTCCCCATCAGCAGCAGCTTCTTGTGCCCGATCCGGTCGCCGACGCCGCCCATGGTGATCAGCAGCCCGGCGAGCGCGAAGCCGTAGGCGTCCGCGATCCACAGGATCTGGGTGGACGAGGGGTGCAGGTCGGCGCTCAGGTGCGGCACGGCCTGGTTGAGCGCGGTCAGGTCGATGTTCGGCACGAGCGCGACCAGCAGGCAGATCGCGAAGGTGCCCCACTTACGGGCTGAGGTGTTCATGCGCCAAATGTCGCGACCAGCACTGACCAACCACGCACCATCCACTGACAGCCCCCACCACCCGCCAGCGCCCCACCCATCCGGCCGTCAGTGGCGTGCTCGCCGGGCTGTCTACGGTGCGCCCGTCCGGCTGTCAGGGCGGCCCGTCCGTCCGGCCGTCAGCGGCGTGCTCGTCCGGTGGGTCAGGGGGTGGTGCCGTCGGCGCGGGCCAGGGCGAGTGCTTCGCCGTGGGGGAGGGCGGCGCCGCGGCCGAACTCGGCGTCGAAGACGTCGTCCTTGAGAGCGTTCTTGACCTGCGACGACACGTGGGCGACGGCGGGGTCGGCGGGGAGTCGGCCGCCGTTCGCGGCGGCGGCCGTGCCGAGCAGCAGCGCGGCCCGGCGCGCGTCGCCCTCGGCGAGCGCCACGGCCGCCAGCCCGGCCGCCGCGAACGCGCGGTGCCGGAAGACCGGATGGTCGAACGCCGTGTCCAGCGACTCGTGCAGCAGCTCCCGCGCCCGCTCCACGTCGCCCTCGGCGAGCGCGACCCAGGCGAGCCCGGTCACCGCCGTCCCCCGGACCGCGACGGCGATGAACCGCTCGGACGCGTACCCCGTCAGCGCCGTCTCGTACAGCCGCCGCGCGCCGGCCGTGTCGCCGCCGAGCCGCGCGACGTCGCCGAGCCCCTGGTAGCCGCCCGCGACCTTGTCCGGCGTCCCGGCCCGGCGGGCCAGCTCGACGCCCCGCTCGAACGCGGCCCGCGCCTCGTCCAGCTCCCCGCCGTGCAGGTGGACGTAGGCGCGCTGGTAGAGCAGGTCGGCGGTGTCCTCCAGCGCGCCGAGCAGCTCCATCTGCCCCAGCGCCTCGTCCAGCAGGGCGAGCGCCCGCTCCCGGTCGCCGCGCCAGTCCGCGATCTGCGCGAGGGTGTCGAGCGAGTTCGCCGCGCCCCACCGGTCGCCGCACTCGCGGAACCCGCGCGCCGCCTCCGCGCAGGCGCGCTCCGCCCCGGCCATGTCCCCCGCGAACTGGGCGACGAAGCCGTCGCTCATCTTCACCAGCGCCCGCGACCAGGCGTCGTCCCCGATCTGCTGGGCGAACACCGCGTTGTCGGTGCGCTCGGGCCCGGCCGCGAGCGCCCACATGACGATCGCCACCGGATACCGCAGCCGGCGCCTGATCCCGTGCAGGACCGTCTCCGCCCGGTCCAGCCACGCCACCGCCTGCTCGCCGGACACGCCGCCCGACACGGCGTTCGTGACGCAGAGGACGTACTCCTCTTCCAGCCCGTCCGGGGGGTCGGCGCCGACCGCGTCCAGTAGCGCGGCCGCCAGCGGCGCGCCCTCCACCCGGCCGCGCAGCCACCAGTACCACGACAGCGCCGCGGTCAGCCGCAGCGCGAGCGCCGGGTCCGGCCGGATCGAGCGGCGCAGCGCCGCGTGCAGGTTCCCGTGGTCGGCCGCGAGCAGCGTCAGCCATTCGAGCTGCTCGGCGGTCCGCAGCAGCGGGTCGGCGCGCCCGGCCAGCGCGAGGAAGTACTCGGCGTGCGCCCGCTCGAACCGCTCGGTCTCCCCGGCCTCGGCGAGCCGCTCCGCGCAGAACGCGCGGACCGTGTCCAGCATCCGGTACCGGACGCCGTCGCTCTGCAGCAGCGACTTGTCGGCGAGGCTCGCGACCGCGTCGGCCGCGTCGTCGTCCCGGCACACCCCGGCCGCGGCCTCCAGCGTGAACCCGCCGGAGAACACGGTGAGGCGGCAGGCGAGGGTCTGCTCGGCCGCGTCCAGCAGGTCCCAGCTCCACTCGACGACGGCGCGCAGCGTCTGGTGCCGGGGCGCGGCCGTCCGGTCGCCGCGCGACAGCAGCCGGAACCGGTCGTCCAGCCTGGTCGCGACGTCCCGCACCGGCAGCGACCGCAGCCGCGCCGCGGCCAGTTCGATCGCCAGCGGCAGGCCGTCCAGGGCCCGGCAGATCCGCAGGACGTCGCGCACGTTGCCCTCGTCCACCGCGAACCCGGGGCGCACCGCCTCCGCCCGGTCGAGGAACAGCCGCACCGCCGGGTACGCCGCGACCTCCCGGGCGGGCGCGCCCTCCGGCGGCAGCTCCAGCGGCGGCAGCGGGCGCAGCGCCTCGCCGGTGATCCCGAGCGCCTCCCGGCTGGTCGCGAGGACCCGCAGGTCCGGGCAGGCGCTCAGCAGCCGGTGCGCGAGGCCCGCGACGGACGCGACGACGTGCTCGCAGTTGTCCAGGACGAGCAGCACCCGCCGCCCGTCCAGCGCCGTCCGGACCCGCTCCACCGCGTCCGGCGCCCGCCCGCCCTGCGCCGGGAGCATCCCGCCCTCGCGCAACCCGAGCGCCCCCAGCAGCGCCTTCGGCACCTCGTCCGGCGCGACGGGTGCGAGGTCGACGAAGCAGACGTCGCCGCGCTCCCGCCCGGCCGCCTCGACCGCCAGCCGCGTCTTGCCCGCGCCGCCCGGGCCGAGCAGCGTGACGAGCCGCCCCTCCGCGAGCATCTTGCCGACCCGGCGGAGCTCCTCGTCCCTGCCGACGAAGCTCGTGAGCTGCGCCGGAAGGTTGGCCCGCGGCGCCCCGCCCCCATCGCCGCGGCCGCCGCGGTCGCCTCGGCCGTAGCGGTCGCCTAGGCCGCCGTGGTCGCCGCGCAGGATCGCGACGTGCACGTCCGCGAGCTCCCTGGACGGGTCGGCGCCGAGCTCCTCGGCGAGGATCCGCCGCCCGTCCTCGAACACCGCGAGCGCCTCCGCCTGCCGCCCGCACCCGTGCAGCGCCCTCATCAGCAGCGCCCGCGCCCGCTCCCGCAGCGGCCGCGCGTCCACCAGCTCGCGCAGCACCGGGACGACCGCCTCGGCCTCCCCGGTCGCGAGCCGCGCCGCGCCGTACTCCTCGACGACCGACGCCCGCTCCTCCTCCAGCCGCGCCGCCTGCGCCTCCGCGAAGGGCGCGCTCACGTCCGCCAGCGCGGGCCCCCGCCACAGCCCGAGCGCCTCCGCGAACAGCTCGGCCGCCACCTCGTGCCGCCCGGCCGCCAGCTCCCGCCGCCCGTCCTTCGCCAGCCGCTCGAACCGGAGGGCGTCGACGTCGTCCTCCCCGGCCACGATCCGGTACCCGGCCGGACGTCCCTCGACCAGCGCCGCGTCCCCGAGCCCCCGCCGCAGCCGCGACACCTGCGACTGCAGCGCGTTCGCGGCCCCGCTCGGCGGCTCGGCCCCGTACAGCCCGTCGATCAGCCGCTCGACCGGCACGACCCGTCCCGCGTCCAGCAGCAGCATCGCGAGCAGCGCCCGCACCGCCGGCCCGCCCACGCCCGCGACCGCCCCGCCGACCCGGGCCTCGACCGGCCCCAGAACCCCGAACCGCATCCCCCAATCCTCCCGCACGATCCCGATGATCCGGTTACGCGGCCACCTCGTCCAGAGCAGCCCTCACGCTTCTCCGAAAGCCACCGGCGAACACACCGAAAGCCCCCAACGAACGCGCGTCGGCAGCCTCCTCCGCGTCCCCGGAGCCGACGCACTGAAGCCAAGCCGGAAAGCGCCGTTTCCCGACGGTGAGCCGGTCCGCCTCCCCGGGCGGGGCGACGCCATCGCGAACGGCGCCGAGCCGAGCGTCGCCTCCGCGACTTACGCGTCGAATCCACGGAGTTGACGGGCTGGAGCCAGATCAGGAGGCGCCGTTTCTCGACGGTGAGCCGGTCCGCCTTCCCGTGCGGGGGGACGCCATCGCGAACGGGGCCGAGCCGAGCCGTCGCCTCCGCGACCTGTGCGTTGAACGTCCCGGCCAGCCGTCCGGCGATCTCGGGGAGGATGCAGCCGCCGTACTTCGCCTGCAGCGGGGGCGCGCAATCCCGTCCCGCTGAACGAGCCCTGAGCGATCTTGCCAGCCAGCAGCCCGCACCGGGACGTGAGGAAGCGGCGCGAACTCACCAATTCAGTGATGTCACGTCAATAATTCTCCTGATTTCTATATCCCATCTGGGATGAACGTTTTGGCGGTGATTTCTGCGTCGGGATCGAGATCGGGACGGAAAGTCGCCGGTTCAAGGTTCAGTGGGGACTGGCCGGTGTTCTCGGGGGCGTCCTCCGGGGTGATGCCGAGTGATTCGAGTAGCGGCCACAATGCGGACGTCGCCGCTTCGGGATCGCGGTAGAAGGCGCTGCCGCGGACGCGCCAGAAGCGCCAGCCGAGCCGTTCCAGGACGGTCTGGCGGCGCAGGTCGTCCTCCCACTGGTCGGGGCCGTGGAACTTGTCGCCGTCGCATTCGATGGCGAGCTTGCTCGCGAGGTTATGGCCGCCGCGGACGACCAGGTCGATCCGGAGATTGCCCACCGGGTGCTGCGGCGTCACCATGTACCCGCGGGCGAGCAGCATCCGCAGGACGCGGCGCTCGAAGTCGGAGTCGCAGCGGGCCTCCAGGTCGTGGGCGAGGTCGGCGGAGCGCTGGCCGTCGGCGGCGTAGCGGATGAGCTTGGCCCGCTGGTCCTCGGGGTGCAGGCGGTGCGGCTGGACGCTGTGGAACACCCACATCTGGTCGCGGGCGCGGCTGGCGGCGACGTTGATCCGCTGCTCGTACCGCCGGGACGTGAACGGCGCGCCGACACCGTCCGACACCACGCTGATGAAGACGACGTCGCGCTCGTCGCCCTGGAAGCCGTAGGAGTCGCCGCAGCGCAGCAGGCGCCGCTCGTACTCCTCCGGGCCGAGCTTGGCGAGCAGGCGCTCGTCGATGAGCTGGGCCTGGCGGCTCGTCCCGAGCAGGGAGATGACGCCCATGGAACGGCCGTCGTAGGCGGGGTCGGCGCAGCACTGCACCACCTGGTCGACGAGCGCGTCCGCCTCGGCCTCGTTCACGTTGCCCTGCGCGGTGTCGCGGCGGACGCCGTCCGGGACGTAGACGGCGCGGACGGCGGGCCCCGGCAGCCGGTCGGCGGACTCCTCCCGCAGCGGCTGGATCTCACCGCCGTAGTAGTGCTGGGACGAGAACTCGATGATGCGCGGCAGGCAGCGGAAATGCTCCCGCAGCCGCACCACGCCGGGGAACAGCCGCGCGGAGGCGTCGTAGAGGCTCGACTCCATGTCCAGGAGAAGGGCGTTGGGGAAGCTCGGCAGATGGGTGCGGATCAACTCGTCCACGCGGTCGCGGCGGACGCCGACCGCGGACGGGCTGATCTGCTTGTCGTCGCCCACCACGACGACCTTGCGGCCGAGCCCGAGCAGGCCGATCGCGAACACGTCGCACTGGCTGCTCTCGTCGACGATGACGACGTCGAACGGCGGCGCGGCTCCGGGGTCGAACGACTCGGCCACCCGGTAGTACGGCATGATCCACACCGGGACCGCGCCCATCGCCTCGGGCATCAGCCGCTGCGCCTCGGCTCGCCACTTGTTCGCGTTGACGCCCGTCCCCTTGCCGATCTTGCGGAGCGTCTGCAGCCAGCCGACGAGCGCCTGCCGCTCGGTGTGCCCGAGCCTGCGCTTCATGGCGAGCCACGCGGACCTGCGGGTCAGCTCCAGGGTGAGGCGGCGCCGCTCCTCCTGGGCGGCGTCGAGCCGTCGCTGCACCTGCCCGAGGTCGTCGGCGTCGATGATCGCGCGGACCCACGTCTCGGCCTGGCGCCACCGCCAGAGCCCGTCCGACTGGGCTGGGTCGCCGCAGGCGCCGGTGTCGCCGCCGGTCTCCACGATGCGCCGCGCCCATCGCGGCGCCACCGCGGTGAGGCGGTCGCGCAGGTCGGCGAGCCGCGCCACCTGCGGGCGGAGTGCGGTCAGCCGCGCGGCCGTGGCGAGGGCGGCGTCCCAGGCTTCGTAGTCTCCTCGTTCCAGGGCTGTCGTGAGGTCTGTCCATAGGGGACCGGCGCCGTCGCGTTCGCGTCCCTCGGCCAGGTAGCGGGCGAGGGAGTCGAGCTCCGCGCGCAGGTGCCGCTCCCGGGCCCGCGTCTCCAGCCCGCCGAGGACGGCGGTGAGCCGGTGCAGGTCGGCGGGCGTCGGCCGCGTGGGCACCGCCTCGGCGGCGATCACTCGGGCCAGCTGCGACCGCAGCCGCGGCCACTGATCCGTCTCCCACGCCAGCGCGGCGCGAACCCGCTGAACCTCCGCATCCACCCAGATCTCCACCGCCTCACCCGGCAACCCACCCCCGCCCGCCGAAACCGAAACACCACCCGACGCGACCGACCCCCCACCCACCGGGACGGGCGCCCCACCCTGCGGGACATGCGCTCCGCCCGGCGGGATGGGAGTGTTGCCCGGCAGAGCGGGTGCGCCGCCTTGCTGGACGGGTGTGCCGCCCTGCGGGAGGGGCTCGCCACCTGGCTTGAAGTGTGCGCCGCCCGGCAGGGCGGGTGCGTCACCCTGCTGGACGAGAGTGCCGCCCTGCGGGAGAGGTGCGCCGCCTTGCTGGACGTGTGCGCCGCCGCCCGGCGGGATGGGTATGTTGCCGGGCGGAGCGCCGAGGGCGGCGGTGAACTCGTCGTGCCAGAGGCGGGCGATCGTCTCGCGGCGGCGGCGGAGTTCCACGAATGCGATGATCTTGTCGATGTCGGCGGCGGTCCGCGGGGTCTCGCCGTCCAGGCTGGTGCCGTTGAGGAACTGGGCGAGCCCGCGCTGCACGAGCCCGGAGACCCGTTTGCCCTGCGTGAACCGCGCCCGCGCCTGCTCCAGCAGCCCGAGCGCCTCCCGGTACGGCGCGGGCGGCAGTTCGACCGCGGACCCGGCGATGCGGGTGCGGAGCCGGGCGCATTCGGTGATGTCCTCGACGAGCCTCCGCGTGTGCTCGGCCCAAAGCACGTGCCACTGCGGATTCTGGACGACCTGCTCGCGGAGCCGTTCGAGCCACGGCTCCGTCAGCCGGTCGAGCGAGCGGGCGGCGTGCCCGCACTGGTCGGCCAGCGCCGCGAGTTCCTCTTGGGGGACGCCGTCGACGCGGGCCAGGTCGGCGCCGCGCTCCGCCAGGCCCGCGAGGACTTCGCCGAGCCGCCGGAGCTCGTCCCGCCGCGCGGCGATCTCGGCGCTCGCGGGCAGCCGTCCGGCGGGCGGGAGGTCCATCGTCGCCGCGACCGCGTCGTCCCGCCCGATCGCGGCGGCGAGCGAGAACAGCTCGGTCAGTTCGGAGCCATTCAGCGGGCAAGCGGCCTCGGTCGTGAGCGGGTCGGGGACGCGATCAAGGGTGCTCTGATGCTCGGCAAGCCACTCGGCGACCTCCGCCGCGGAGCGCTCGAACCCGCCGATCTCCAGGCGCTCCCGCTCGCGCTCCAGCGACTCGCGGAGCCGCTTGCGCAGCAGCGCCACCTCTCCCTCGACCACGTCCAGCCGCTCGCGGAGCGCGGCCGTCGCCCGCTCCTCGCGCTCCTCGTCGACGCCGTCGGCGGCCGCCGTGATCGCCTGGACGGACCGCTGCAGCTCGGTGAGGTCGGCCGAGGACGAGCCCAGCACCGCGAGCGACAGGTCCCGCAGCTCGGCCGGGATCTTCTCGCGCAGCACGGCCAGCGCCTGGTCCTTGTGCGCGGTGACCAGCACCCGCTTGCCGTGCGCGACAAGGTGCGAGACGAGGTTCGCGATGGTGTGGCTCTTGCCGGTGCCCGGCGGTCCCTGCACGGTCACGCCGCTGTGCCGGGCGAGCTTGCGGGCGATCTGCTCCTGCTCGTCGTTCGCGGCGAGGGGCAGCAGGAGGCGCTCGGCGACCGGCGCCCAGTCGGCCTCGCCCGCCGCCAGGACGTCGCGCGCCGCGTCCTCCCCGGCGGCGAGCGCCACCATCGGGGCGGGCGGCCGGGCCCCGTTGGCGACGGACGCCTTGAGCTGCTCGAAGAAGCGCAGGAACATGACCCGCCGCCTGCGGACGAACAGCCGCCACGTCGCGGCCATGACGGGCGCGGGTCCCGCCTCCGGGAGCCCGGGACCCTCGTCCAGCCGGTCGTCGAGGCCGAGCGGCGCGAGGATCCGCCGGTACAGGGGGCGCGCCTCGTCCTGCGCCCACGGGTCGACCGGGTGGTCGCGGACCTCCTCGACGACCGTGTTCAACCGGTCGAGACCGGGGACGCCGAGCCCCTGCACGCAGTCCAGCTCCAGCGCGGGCATCCCGTCGGGGACGATAGCGATCTCGCCGGTCCGCTCGTCGAACGCGATCCGGGCCCGCGTGATCAGTAACCGGTGGCAGACGCGCTGGCCGCCGGTCTTCCAGCCGAGGACTCCGTGGCCCCACACCAGCTCGTGGGTGGCCTCGTCCGTCCGCATCCGCTGGCGGAGCCGGAACAGCGTCTCGTACAGGCGCCGTGCCGCGACGGCCTCACGCGCGGCCTCCGCCCACGGCGTCCACACGTCGGCCACCCATCGATCGAACGCCGCGCGGATCCGCTCGGCCGCGTCGTCCTCGGCCGCCTCACCCTCGGCCGCGTCGTTCTCGGCCGCGTCGTTCTCGGCTGGGCCGCCGAGGCGCCGGGCGAGGTCGGCCGGGGCCTCGGGCGGCGTGTGCGGGTCGTCCCGGACGACGTCGCGGAACGGCTCGCGAAGCCCGGCGGGAAGACCGGGCGGCAGCGGTTTCGGGACCTTGCCCACCCGCAGCCAGGCGTCCCCGGCCGCCGCCCCGATCCGCACGCCGTCGTGCGACGGCAGCTCGTCCGGGGACACGACCATGTCGTGGTCCCCGACATGCCGGACGGGCTTGGCGTAGATCTCCTGGGCGAGCGCGCCCAGGTAGTCGTACAGATGCCCGATCCGTTCCCTGGTCAGTGTGTCGCCGCTCACGTGCGCCCCGTATCAGTTCGTTTCACCCCATATGACGCACAGCGTGGCAGAAAGGACCACCTCTCTAAGGATGGGCGCTCACGGCGTGCCCACCGGGGACGCGCCCCCCGCCGTCGGCCGCTCATGTTCTGCCCAGGGCGAGGTCGATGTTGTTGCCTGACCAGGTGTTGCCGGTACGCCAGATCACCGACATGCCGAACGCCTCCGCGAGGACGTCGGGCGCCCATGGCTCGGACGGCGCCTCGGGAAGGACGAGGAAACGGTGCTTCGCCGGTTCGCCTTCCGCGTGCTGGACCTCCAGGATCCGCAGGACGGCGTCCCGCATCCGCCGGTACGTGTGGCCGTCCTCGCCGAGCACCTCGTACAGGATCCTTCCGTCCGGCGCGTCGCAGATGACGTCCGCGGTGGGGGAGTCCACCGTGGGGACGAGCCCGGCCCCGTACAGCTCGGAGATCAGCGCGTGCCGGACGCGTTCGTGCACGGTGCTCCGCCGCTCCTCGCGCACCGTCGCCTCCAGTTCCGCGATGAACCCCGCGAAACCGGCCTCCGCCTCCGTGTCGCCGGTCTCGGCCGCGGGCGCGTCGATCAAGGGGTCGCCTTCCTCTGGGTCGCCGTCCGCCGGGAGCAGCGCCCGGGGGACGGGGGCGGAGTGCACGATGGTCAGCGACCGGGTGCACCGGGTGATGGCCACGTAGAGCAGGCCGTGCCCGCCGGGCGTCCGGGACGCGATCGCGGCGGGCTCGACCAGGACGACGTGGTCGAATTCCAGGCCCTTGGCCTCCGCCGCGGTGATCACGGTGGCGCGGCCGCCGGGCGGGAGCGCCGCGCGGATCGCCTCCGCCTGCCCGCGCGACGCGTCCGGGACGATCACGGCGACGGAGCGGTCGTCGCCGGGGGAGAGCAGGGCCCGCGCCCGCGCCGCCGCCTCGTCCACCAGCGCGGGCGGGTCCGCCTGGACGATGGCGATCGCGTCCGGCCCGACCGGGCGGATCGACCGCGGGAACGGCGTGCGGGGCGCGATGGAACGGCCGAGCACCTCGGCGAAGTCCATGACCTCGCGCGGCACGCGGTAGCCGACCGTCAGCTCCTCCAGGTGCCAGCCGTCGCGGCCCGCGAGGATCTCGCCGAGCGCGGACCAGTCGTCGTGGGCGTGGTCGCCGGTCGCCTGCGCGAGGTCGCCGAGGACGGTCATCGACCCGCTCGGGCAGCGCCGCGCCAGCGACCTGGCCTGCATGGGGGTCAGGTCCTGCGCCTCGTCCACCATGATGTGCCGGTACCGCGGCGGCCCCTCGCCGGTCAGCAGGACGCGCAGCTCCTCCAGGCAGACCTGGTCCTCGGGCGACCACGGCTCGTCGCCCGCGCGGGCGGCGGGCGGCCGGACGATCTCCGCCTGCTCGTCCGCGGTGAGGACGCCGTCGGCGGCCGCCCGCAGCACGGCGGGGTCGCCCAGCAGGCCGCGCAGGACGCCCTCGGCTGACACGTTCGGCCACATCGTGTTGACCAGCCCGAGGACGCGCGGATCGCGGGCGATCCTGCGGCGCACGTCCTCGTCGGTCCGGCGCGGCAGCTTCTCGGCGTGCAGGCGCATCAGGTGGTCGACGAGCCGGTTCGCGAACGCGCGCTTGCGGGCGGCGAACGGCGCGGAGTCGTCGCCCTCCGCGAAGGCCCGCAGGTCGTCCCCGGGGACGGACAGCAGGACGCCCTCGAACGTGACGGTGAACGCGTCGTTGCGGAGCTGGCCGAGGACCCGGTGGTGCGGGATGCCCCGGACGGCCCGCCGCAGCACCTCGGCCATGCGGGCGCCGGACTTCACGATCCGCGCGGGCGCCGGGTCGGCGCCGCGCGGCGCCGCCCACAGCTTGCCCAGCTCGATCGCCGTCACGTCGTGCCTGCCGAGCCGGGGGAGGACGCCGCGCACGTAGCGGAGGAACCCGGGATGCGGTCCGACGACGAGGACCTCGCCCGACTTGAAGCGCTTGTTGTAGAGCAGCCAGGACACGCGGTGCAGCCCGACGGCGGTCTTGCCGGTCCCCGGCCCGCCCTGCACCACGAGCACGCCCCGGCGGTCGTCCGACACCAGCAGGAGCTGCTCGCGCTCGATCGTCTCGACGATGTCGCGCATGTGCCCGTCGGGGGCGCGGTTCAGGTCTTCGAGCAGGAAGTCCTTCAGCCCCTCGACGGGGGACTCGGCGTCGGCGGCCTCCGCCGCGTCCTCCCCGGCCGGTTCGGCGGGCGGTTCCGCGACGCGCGGCGGGGCGACCCTGATCTCGTCCCGGAAGTCGGTGACCCGGTCGCGGACGCACCGGAGCCTCCGCCGCAGCGAGATCCCGCCCGGGGCGTCCGGGCGCCGCCCCATCCATTCGATCGCCCGCGGCGCCTGCCAGCTCACGACGAAGGTGTCGTTGGACTCGTTCCGGACGTTGCGACGCCCGATGTACCAGGTCCCGGCCTCCCCGTCCTCGTCGGCGTCGACGCGCGCGAAGACGAGCGCCTCGCCGTCGAGGTCGCCCTCAAGCCGCACCTCCGGCGCCACGTCCGGGATGAACGCGGTCCCGGCGTGGGAGTCGGTCACATCCGAGGGCCGGAGCTTCTCGCGGTTGGTCTGGAGCCTGCGCTCGTAGCAGGCGTAGGCGTAGTCGACTGCGCGCTGCTCCTCCGCGAGCACGGCCTTGCGGTCGGTCAACTCTGCTCCTCGGTGCCGGAACGAGTCCTGTGTGTCTGGGGGACGTTCAAGCCGGTCAGCCGGTTGACCGGATCGATCACCCGCCCCCTGGCCGAGGTGGGCCTCATCCGAACGAGGGGCGGACTGTCAAGCGCAACCAACCATACACGCTTCTGTGAACTCAATCAACCCGAGATTTTGCGTACGGACATTGTGATCATATACTCGCCGGTATGAATGGCGTGAACTGGGTCAACCGGGAGATCGGGTCCGGTGGGCGCTAGGGTGAGATCGTTCGCGTCGGTGGAGGGAGCGCTGTGTCGAGCGATGCGACGGTGACCGCGGCCGATATCGCCCGGCTGGCCGCGGTGGGGCGGGCGGCGGTGAGCAACTGGCGCCGCCGCCATGACGACTTTCCCCAGCCCGTCGGCGGGACGGCGGCCAGCCCGACGTTCTCGCTCGCCGAGGTCGAGGACTGGCTCCGCGGTCAGGGCAAGCTGGCCGACTCGCCCATCCGCGAGCGCGTCTGGCAGACGCTGCGGCAGGCGGCGGCCGGGGACGTCGAGCTCGCCGACGTGCTCACCTTCGCCGGCGCCTTCCTGCTCCATCTCCGCGAGCACCCCGGGTACGAGGTGGCGAACGTCCCGGACGACGAACTGGAGCGCTCGCTACGCGAACACTTTGATGAGGCGCCCCCGTCCGCGGCCCCCATCGCGCGCGCTCTCTCGCAACTCGTGGACGAACTGGGTGTCGCCGACACCTTCGACTTTCTCCGCACCCGTTATCTGGAGCACCACAGCCGCCGCGTCTACATCACCCCTGAGCCGGTCGTACGGCTGATGCTCGAACTCGGGGGGCCCGCCCGGACGGTCCTGGACCCGGCGTGCGGCACCGGTGCGTACCTCAACATGGCGAACGATCTGTTCAAGGACGTGGAGCTGCTCCTAGGTCAGGAGCTCGACGAGACGACCGCGCGCATGTCCGCGATCCAGTTGGAGTTGCGCGGTGCCTCGGCCGAGGTCCGCCCAGGCGACTCGCTTCTGGACGACGCGTTTTCTGGGCGGACGGTCGATCTGGTCGCGACCAACCCGCCCTTCAACGACCGTGGCTGGGGCTACGAGCGGCTGACCGGTGACCCGCGCTGGGAGTACGGGCTGCCTCCGCGCATGGAATCGGAGCTGGCGTGGCTTCAACACGGGCTCGCCCACACGCGTCCTGGCGGGACGGTCGTCATCCTCATGCCCCCGGCCGTCGCGAACCGCCGTTCCGGACGCCGCGTCCGCGCGGAACTGCTTCGCCGGGGCGCGCTGCGCGCCGTCATAGGGCTGCCGCCCGGTGCGGTGCCGAACATGGCCGTCGCGCTGACCGTGTGGGTTCTTCGCCGTCCATCCCCTGGGGACCAGCCCGCGGACGACGTCCTGATGGTCGACACCTCATCCGACCCGGAGAACTTCGGGAAAATCGCGCTCAACGCCTACCGCCGCTACCTCAAGGGCAAGGACGACCGGACGGACTCCAGCGTCGTCGTCCGCATCATCGACCTACTGGACGACGAGGTCGACCTCACACCCGCCCGCTACCTTCCCCAGCGGACGATGCCCGGGACGGAAGGCTCGTTCGACGCCGCCCGCGAACTCCTGCAGAAGAAGGCGACGGAACTGCCGCGGACGATCGCCGAACTGTCCTCGCTCAAGCGCGTCCCCATGCGCGATGACATCGCCATGACGACTTTCGGTGAGCTCGCCAAAGCCGGTGTGCTCCAAATACTGCGCCCCCCTCCCCGGATACGGATGGGCGGCTCGGGCACGGTGCCCATGCTGACCATCGAGGACCTCGCCCAGCGCAGAGACGCCACAGGAAGGGCCGCGCCCGACGACGGCCACGTCTGGATCGCCGCGGGGGACATCGTCGTCTCGCTGGCCGCCCGCCGCCCGGCCGCACGCGTCATGGCCGCGGACGGGCCGATCCTCGGCCCCGGCCTCGCGCTCGTCCGGGTCGACCCCTCCCGGACGGATCCCGACTTCGTCGCGGGGTGGCTCCTCCTCGGCGCGGAGGGCGCGCGGCTCCGCAGCTCCACCTCGTCCGCCCGCTTCGACCTCCGCCGCGCCCGCCTGCCCCGCCTCACCTTCGTCGAGCAGACGATGCTGGGGTCGGCGTTCCGCGCGCTCACCGAACTGGAGGCCGCCCTCCGCGAGACCCACGAACTGGGTGCGGACGTGCTGCGCCTCGGTCTCGAAGGGCTCGGCGCCGGAGCCCTCCGCCCGCCCGGCTGACGCGGGTACGCTGCGACCACGGGCCGGAGGAGGTGGGAGTTGCGTCGGGGCGATCTCCTCGGGGAGCGCGAGCGGTACGAGCTCGACCAGGCGATCGGACGCGGCGGCATGGGCGAGGTGTGGCGCGCCTACGACCGGTTCCTCGACCGGCGCCTCGCGATCAAGTTCACCCGTGTCATGGACGACGCCCTCGTCGGGCGCTTCGAGCAGGAGGCACGCAGCACGGCCTGGTTCGAGCATCCCGGCGTCCCGACCGTGTACGACTTCGGAAGCCACGACGGCTGCTTCTACCTTGTGATGCAGTACGTCGAGGGCATGACGGTCGACCATGTCCTGGACGCGCAGGAACGGCTCTCCGTTTCGTGGGCCGCGCTCATAGCCGCCCAGGTGTGCGCGGTGCTGAACGTGGCGCATCGCCGTCCGCTCGTGCACCGCGACCTCAAACCGAGCAATCTGATGCTCTGCCCTGACGGCTCGGTGAAAGTGCTCGATTTCGGTGCCGCCGTGGGGCTCGGGCCAGGCGACGTGCGGCGAACGACCACCGGATTGGGCGCGCCCTACACACCCGGCTACACGGCGATAGAGCAGGTGTACGGAAGCCCAGGACCGCAGAGCGACCTGTACTCCCTCGGCTGCGTCTTGTACGAGATGCTCACCGGCCGCAAGGTCTTCCTGGGGACTACCCCCTACGAGGTGATGCGCCGCCATGAGGACGAGGACCCGATCCCAGTGCGCGATCTGCGTCCCGACGTCCCGGGTGGGTTGGACGCACTCGTCCTGCACCTCCTGGCCAAGCAACCCGGCGACCGGCCGGGGGACGCCGACGAGGTGTACACCCGGCTCTTGGAATTCGTCTCGTCACTGGAACCCTTGCCCGGAATCATCGACACGATCGCCCCGCAACACCTCTACGCCCATGCGATCAGCCGGATCAGGGTGACCGGCGCGGCCCCATTGGCTCGACCCAAAGAACCCGCCGGACTGCCCACCATTGACGAGGTCGTCCAAGCGCGCGCGGAGGCGGCCCACCTCGCCGATGAAGGCCGCTACACGCAGGCCGCGGAACTCCTCTCCGACCTGACCGGACCGGCGGGCCTGGCCTTGGGCGACGACGACCCCGAATACATGGGGATGCGCCTGGACCTCGCCGACGTCCTGTTCAAGGGCGGCGACTACCGCCGGGCCGTCCACGCGTACCGCGCCGCCGCCGTGACGCTGGCCGAGTGGTACGGCCCCGACGATCCGCACGTCCTGATCTGCCGCGAGCAAGAAGCCGTCTGCCAAGCCCACCTGGGAGCGACGGCCGCCGCCCTCGCCCATCTGCAGGAACTCCTGGACGGCCTTTCAGGCGGCAGGCCCCATGATGCGCTGACCCTCCGCGTCCGCGAACGGGTGGGACGCCTCAAACTCGCCGCGGGCCGGACCGGCGAGGCGCGCAAGGAACTCACCGAACTCCTGGCCGACCTGACCGCCCGCTTCGGTGACGGCCACGCGCAGATCCCCGGCCTCCGCGCCCTGCTCGACGACCTGGCCCAGGATTAGGCGGCCTGGCCCAGGGTTAGGCGGCCCCGGGCAGGAACGGGCTCGGCGAACCCGCGAACGACACGTACAAATTGTCGCGCGCCCGCGTCGAGGCCACGAAAAGCAGGCAACGCTCCTTCTGGACGTCCTGCGCGTGCGCTTTGGCGTCCTCGTCCTCCGGCGTGATCGCATGGGACGACGGCATCGCGTTCTCGTCCGCCCCGATCACCGCGATGCACCGGAACTCCAGACCTTTCATCTTGTGCATCGTTCCGACCTGGACACCCGGTGATTTACTGGGCACCTGGTAGGCGGTGATGCCGTCTTCCTTCAACCGTTTGACGGCTTTCCGCACCATCCACATGTACCGGGTGGCGACGCCGATCGAACCGGCCTCCACGCCGTCATCGACCCAGGCGCGCACCTGCTCGACGAGACCGTCCAATTCGGCGTCCAGATCTGGATACGCCTTCACCACGGGCCGCCGGCCGTGCATCGGCGACCGATAACCGTCCAGCGTGTCCGCGGAATCGTCGAGGCCCTGCGCGGGAGAGTGCCCGAGCAAAGGCACCGACCAGGCCAGGATCTCCTGCGTGGTCCGGTAGTTGAGCCTCAGTTTCGTGCTGCGTCCGCGCACATTGATCCCGAGGCTGGTCAACGACACGTGGCTGTCGTAGATGCGCTGATGCGGGTCCCCGACGATGAACAGATCATCGGGCCTTTCCGGGACGAGGCGCCTCAGCAGCCGCCATTGCGTCGTGTGGATGTCCTGCGCCTCGTCGATGATCACGTGGTCGTATTCGGGGGCCGACACCAGGTCGGCGGCCTCGTTGGCGAGCTGGTGGAACGTCGACCTGCCTTCGGCCGCCAGCCCGTCCACCACCTGCTTGACGGCCCGCCACACCACCGCCCGCTGCGCCTTTCCGAGCGGGACACCGCGTCCCGCACGGGTGCACGCCAGGTAATCGTCCTCGGTCTCCAGGCCCTGCGCGAGGATGATCTGCTCCCATTCCCGTTCCAGGAACGTCCGGGAGAACGGCGTGCCCTCCGCCGCCTCGTCCCAGAGCGGATCGAGAATGTCCGACCCGGCGATGCCAGGCTTGTGATGCCGCCCGACGATTCCGTACGACACGGCGTCGACGTTCTTCACCTGAATACGCGACCGGATCTCGGGATTCTCCACGAGCAGGGCGAGCTGCCTCTCCAGCGCCTCCGCCAGGTTCCGTGTGAACGTCGTCAGCAGGACGCGCCCGCCCTTCGACGCGAGGTATTTCGCCCGATGCAGCGCGGTGACCGTCTTCCCCGTTCCCGCGCCGCCCGTCACTTGCGCGGGCCCCGAATAGGACGGCCGGAGCGCGACCCGCCGCTGCACCGGGTGCAGGAACACCCGCCACATGTCGAACGGATGGGCGAGGATGTCCCGCAGTTCCTCCGGCCCGTTGACGAAGACGACCTTTCCCGGAGTCCGCCGCATCGCCGTCACGAGGTCGTCGGGATCGACCGCGGCGGGCTTCTCCTCGACCGTCAGGTATTTCGCGACCTCTTCCCACGCCTGCTGGACGTTCATTCCCTGCGCCAGCGCCAGCAGCGCCATGTACTGCGGCTCCGGCAGGAACTTCTCCAGGGCCAGCAGATGCGAATCCTCGGTCAGCAGCCGGACGATCGGAATCAGTTCCCGGTCGATTCCGAGCCGCAGCAGATCCTTTTCGAAGACGTGCCCGAGCAGCCGGAAGACCGTCCCCTCCGCGGCCTTCGCCAACGCCGGTGACATCTCCTCAAGGGCCTGCTGGTCGCGAACCTCCAGCACGCCGATCGCCTGGTTCACCGAGAACTTCCGGCTTCTGGCCCACGCGATCGCGTCGTCATGGGGCATCACCGCGAGCAGGCAGTAAACGTCTCCCTTATCCGGCGCCAGCACCACACCGCGCCAGAACTGGTCGATCCTTATCGTCCGGATCCGCGGGTCCTTGGCATTGTTGAGTTTCTCCAGGTGCAACCCGGCGTGCGTGTGCTCGGCGAACTTGGCGATCGCCGCGTCCACGCCTTTCCGCACCTTCGGCTCCAACTTCGCGTACTGCGGCATGAACGAATCCGCAATAGCAAGCTGAGCCACCCCACACCACCCCTTACGCCGCTGTCAGGCCCGAACATCCTAGGAGCGCTTCGTCCCGGCGGCGCTGGAACCCCGCCCGACGAGCCCGGCCACCTCCGGACACCGCCCTGCTCCAGAACGCTGCACCGCCCCCAGGCCGCCGTCCGGCGCCTCAGCTCTTCGCGGCGGACGCCTCGTCCTGCCGCGCGGCGAGCCACTTCTCGGTGTAGGCGGTGACCTCTTCGATGAACTGCTCCAGCCCCGCCCGATCGAACCCGGCTTCCCCGACGAGATACATGAGGACGAACACCTCGGCATAAAGCACGGCCTGCACATCCCCCACCCCGTCCTTCTTGAGCGGCGGCGCGCCGATGACGCGGCGGATCAGGTCTTCGGCGACGATCGTGTCGATCAGGTTTGCGGCCTCCGCGGCCTCGATCCGCAGATCGGCGACGAACCGGACGACCTGGCCAATGGTGTAGGTCGGGGAGAATCTTCGGCGCACCGCGACTGAGAAGGCGCCGTAGAGCAACGACATGTAGCCGGCTGCGGTCTCGTCGTCTACCTGGATGTCATCTTGCAGAGGCACCCACGCCTGTGGACCTTCCAGCAAGAAGGACCGCAAGGCGAGGATGTTCTCCTCACGAATTTCGACGGCCGAGTAATCCATTACTCGAGGAGTTCGTCGGCGAGGGCACGGGCGCCGAGCAGGAAGTCGTCGAGTTCGGCGTCGGTGAACTGCCGCTCGCCGATCAGCGCTGCCAACAGCACGATCTGGTGGCCGAACTTCGTGTCCGGGTCGGCGTCGACCATGGATCCCTTGCCGAGCAGGTCGAATATCATGCTTTCGGCGACCTGCGGGTCAATGATCCCGGGCGTCTCGTCGCCCCTTTCCCGTATCCGGGCGACGAAGTCGATGACCTCTGAATCGGTCGCGACTTCACCGTCCTTGATGAAGCGCTGCTCGGCCGCCTCGATGAAGCCGGCGGCGACCAACGCCGTGTAGCACACGTTGGCTTCGTCTGGATCGAGTCGATCCATCAGCCTGAGGTGTTCCTCGCGATCGCCCGCCAGTTGAGCGCGCAGTGTCGCCACCTGCTCATCGGTTATCTTCATGTCTGTTCCTCAAATATCCGCGGGCAAAACTCATGCTATGGCGCACGACTTCGGTCAAGACTATTGCGGTACCGACCGCCCCAAGTGTGGTGTCACCCAACTTGGCGGCCTGATCGGGCGACGCTATGTGGTCGTCATTGGTGCGGACGCCGCACAGTTGACCCGTCGGCTGGACGCGCTCGAGGTTCTTCTCGGCCGGTTCCGAGAACTTGTTCGCTGCTTCTTTCGCGTCTTCCGCCGTGTTCAGAAATCTGCGAAGACCCTCCCGGCCACGTGATGGTTTCTCGGGGTCGCGCTCTCGTGGGTCGCGGCCCGCGGGGTCGTCTTCGGGGTTGCGGAGGTCGGCGTGGCCGGGTTCGGGGTTTGCTCCGGCCGGGGCGAGGTCTTCGCGGGTTGGGAGGCCCGGGCGGTCCGTGTTCTGCGATTCGCGGGGTGTGGGATGGAAGGGTTGTTCTCGTTGACGAACGTGAGCGTGGGCGGGCGCTATTCAAGTGACGCGGCGATGTGTCGTTTGCGGCGACGCTGGAACTCCGCCCGACGACCCCGGCCACCTCCGGACACCGTCCTGCTCCAGATCGCGGCACCGTCCCCAGGCCGCCGTCGGGCGCCTCAGCTCTTCGCGGCGGCTGCCTCGTCCCGCCGCGCGGCGAGCCACTTCTCGGTGTAGGCGGTGGCCTCTTCGATGAACTGCTCCAGCCCCGCCCGATCGAACCCGGCTTCCCCGACGAGATACATGAGGACGAACACCTCGGCATAAAGCACGGCCTGCACATCCCCCACCCCGTCCTTCTTGAGCGGCGGCGCGCCGATGACGCGGCGGATCAGATCCTCGGTCAACGCGGCGTTGATCAGATCAGCGTCCTCTCCCGCCGTGATCCGTACGTCGGCCACCAGACGGACGATCTCACCTTCCGTGCACGCAGGGGAGAACCTTCGGTGCAGCGCTACACAGAACGCCCCGTAGAGCAGCGACATATAACCGGCGGCCGTTTCGTCGTCCGCCTGGATTTCGTTTCGCAGGCGCACCCACGCCTCCGGTCCCTCCAGGAGAAAGGACCGCAACGCCCAGATGTGCTGCTCCCCGATCCTCACATTCGTGAAGTTCGCCACCCGGCTTTATTCCTCGTCGGCCATCGCCCGCGCTTTGGCCATGAACGCGTCCAGCTCCGCGTCGTCCATGTTCGCGTCAGCGGTCAACCCGGCCAGCAGGAACAACTCGGTCCTGTAAACGGTGTTGTCGTCGATGTCGCTGATCGATCCTTCGCCGAGCACGGCCAGCAGCAGCCGCTCGGCGATGTCCGGGTCGACCTTTTCGGAGGCTTCCGTCGTTCGCTCGCGCAGGGAGGCGACGAACTCGATGACCTCGGCCCGGTCGGCAGGCGTTCCGCTCTTGAAGAACCTACGGTTCGAGGCGAGGAAGAACGCCGCCGCGACCAGGACCGGATAGTTCGACCGCACCTCCTCCTCGCCGAGTTCCCTTAGCAGCCGCACGTGCTCCTCGGGCCGACCCGCGAGTTGTGCCTGCAAGGTGGCCACCAGGGCGTCAGTTATGGGCACTTCCTGCTCCTGTCATCTTTTCTCGTATATTGCGTAAGCCGACGCGGGCGCGGCGTGCGATCTCGTAGAGGATGATGCCTGTTCCGAGGACTCCGATAGCGGCATTCGCGCCTTGGATGCTGTCGTGATGAGGCTTTACCTCGATGGCGGGTTTGCTCTCCGCGACGCCCGTCGGCCGGTCCCACTTGACGAGCTTGTCGATGTCCTTGGCGAGAGCTTCGGTGGTCTTGGCGACATCATCGGGTCGGCGAACGAATTCCCGTCCCGTCTTCTTCCAGCGGGCAAGCCCCTCTGCGTCCCTGTCGAGCAGGTCTTGGTTCTCGGGGTCGTCTTCGGGGTTGCGGAGGTCGGCGTGGCCGGGTTCGGGGTTTGCTCCGGCCGGGTCGAGGTCTTCGCGGGTTGGGAGGCCCGGGCGGTCCGCGTTCTGCGATTCGCGGGGTGTGGGCTCGGCGGGTTGTTCTCGTCCATAGCGGGGTTCGATGCGCACATTGCCGCGGCTGTCGGTGTACACGTTGGTGAGTACGGGATTGGCGGGAGCCTCCGGGTCCGTCTCACTGGCCTCGTTCGGAATCTGCTCGGCGTCGTCGTCTTCGGCTTTCTTACCACGGTCGTCGTCCGGGGCGTTGTTGTCGGCGCGCGCTTCTTCCGTTCCGGGGCGTCGGTCGCCTGGTTCGGCTTCATCGGGGGCGAGCTCTTCCGGGTCGCGCGTGCCCTCTTCTGGTAATTCGCCGGTGGGGTCGTCGTTCTTTTGCGGGGCGTCCTTCTCCTGGTCGGAGGTTTCGGGCGCGCCGGAACTGTCGGCGCTGGCCTCGGGCTGCGAGGGAGAGAATTCGTCGTCACGGTCGACGTCTTGCGCCGCGGGCTGTTCGCGGGCGCGGGCGCGGCTCTCCAGGCGGGACGGCTGGCCGGGCGAACCGGGATTGTCGGGCGGAGGCGTATACGGACGCTCGGGCGAGGTGGGCTTGTCGGTGGTTTCGGTGCGGGTGTCGGTCTCGCCGGTGCGTTCCATGCCCACGCTCGAAGCCCTTTCCTGTCGGGGACGCGAACCCGTCCGGCGGACTGCTCGCCGGGTGCGCTCCCAACGCGCGGGGCCGACGTCGGCGAGCACACCGGCCCCTATGAAATCGCGCGGCACCGAACTATGCACGTGCGGATTCGGTTGCGTCGGGAGCCGTTAGTCCGGCTTGTTCGTGAGGACGGGCGGGCGCGATGACTTCGGTTGGAGAGGCGGCCTCCCCTGACGAACGTGAGCGTGGGCAGGCGCTATTCAAGTGATGCGGCGATGTGTCATTTGTCTGCATTGCCGACGCATCGGGCGGTGGTGTTCGGTCAGGCCCAGGTGGAGGACTCGGCGTGGCGGGCGGCCAGCCATTCCTTCGCGCAGACGGTGGCGTCCTGGATGAAGTCGTCCAGGTCCGCGTCGTCGAAGTTCGCTTCCCCCACCAGGTAGAGCAGGATGAAGACCTCGGCGTACAGGACGGTTTCCACATCGTCCAGGACTGAGTCTTCGAGCGGCGGCGTGCCCACGACGCGGCGGATCATGTCCTCGGCCGCCAGCGTGTTGATCAGGCGGGCGTCCGGTCCGGCCGTGATGCGCAGGTCGGCCACGAAACGGATGATCTCTCCGTCGGTGTAGAACGGCGTGAACCTCCGGCGGACCGCGACGCAGAACGCGCCGTAAAGCAGTGACATGTAGCCGGCGGCCACTTCGTCCGAGTGCATCTCGCTTCGCAGCGGCTCCCACGCGGGCGGTCCTTCCAGCAGGAAAGACCGCAGCGCCGAGATGTTCTCCGCGCCGATCTCAACGGCCGAGTAGTCCATTGGTCAAGAGTTCCCTCTGCGTCGACTGGACGATCTGATGGCGGAGGGCGGCACCGTCGTCGATCCCCGCGGTCGAGCCCTCTCCGAGGGCGTGGAGGATGATTCGTTCGGCAGCTTTGGATGTCACGGTGTCTCGGGCATCGTTCCGGTCCGCCGCGTGCACGGTGGCGAAGGCGTCCGCCCGGCCGGCGACTTCGGCGGCCTCGGGGAAGGGCATTGGCTCTGAGGGACGGCCATCTGTTCCTCTGTCGGTGGCATGTTCGCATTCCGTGAATCGTCTCGGCGGTTCGAACGGCCGCCGAACCAGTTCCGAGGCACGCTGGGCGTTCGGCGCCCCGGCACGCCTTGGTCGGCTGGGATGTCGCCATGCGCGGCTGCGGCGCCTGGCGGCACGCGCGGGCTTGTAGGCGGTCGGCGCGGTGATTCCTGTGGCGATCCGATTCGCGCCGGGACGGTCTCGCGCGATTCTCGTGCTTCGGCGCGAGTCGACGGTCGCGGGGCGCGGGCATGCCGAGCGTCTCGGGGCGGTTTTCGTCCCGCTGGTGTGCCGCACGCCCACGCTCAAGCCCTTTCGCCGGGGACGCGGACCCGTCCCGCCAAGGGCGCTGCGCGGACGGACCCGCCGGACGTGACCCGTGCCACCGGCACCGAGTCATGTCGGGCCCTATGTAATCGCGCAAGTGAAGGATTCGCACGTTCGGATTCTGAATGCCGGAGCGCCGTGCGTGCGGATCGGTGGTCGGTTCATGATCGTTCCGTGATATCGGGTGCCGTGGGCGAGGGCATGGCACGATCGCGAGCTGAACCGGATGGCAATCAATCGATACGCCGTCCCTCTATTCGAGTGAATTGAGTGGCGGGTGTGTGAGGCAGGTGGCTGGACGGGTGCTGCCAGGGGCGAGGCGGGTGCGTGAATCCCGCGAAAAACTTCGTCCGGGCGTTGGGGTGGCGTGAGCATTTCCCTTGGAACGGTCTCGACCGTCCAGAGTTGGTCGTGGCGGCGTCGACTCCGGCCGCAATGCGGCGCTCATGCCCGTGCCTCGACGGCCCTTCGCGAATGTCCGGGTCACCCGTCTGATCTGTCTCGCGGCTAGGCGACGGTCCGCTTGATCATGCCGTCGGCGGCCGGGTCGATGCCCCAACTGAAGATTGTGCGCGGGTGAATGCGGATGAGGTCGGCGCCGAAGTGGGAGGCTTCCGGATCGTCCTCGACGAGGGTCTCCGCCCGGCCGCGCACCTCGATGCCGCGCACGCGCCAGGGCTGCACCGAGGCGAGGTCGTCGATGACGAGCGCGGCCCGGCCGTTCCGCTGGACGTTCCGGTATTTCCGCGATTGGGGGAGGTTGAAGCCGCGGATGTCGAAAGTCCCGGTGTCGGCGTTGTAACGGAATCCGACGGGGTTGTTCTGCGGGTCGCCGTCGGGGCCGACCGTCGCCAGGCGGCCCAGGCGCTGCGTGGCGATGTATTCGCGTTCGATGTCGGTGAGGCTCATCGTTCCAGCATGAGACCTCGACTTGGCTTGAGGTCAAGCACCTTGATCGTTTGCGGTCGTCGCGGGGGAGGAGTGTTTACGGACGGGATTGGGCGCGGTTAGTTAGTTCGGCGAAGTGGCGGATGGCCGCGTCGGCGGCGTCTTGGGCTTCGGCGGCGCCGGACCGGCTCAGCCCGTCGCGAGGTCGAGGGCGCGGATAACGGTTCTGAGGCGCGGGGACATCTCGTCCGGCAATGCGTCCAGCGCACACCAGCGGGCCTCCAGGATCTCCGCCGCGTCGATTTCGAGGCGTCCGCCCACCAGCAGGGCCTCGAAATACGCCTCGATCCGGTGCTGGAAACCGCTGTCGAGCCTAAGCGGAGGGCCCGTGACCGAGACTTCGAGGGACGTCTCCTCCCGCACTTCACGCGTGACCCCGTCTTCGAGGCGCTCCCCGGCGTTCACGTATCCGCCGGGGAGGCCCCAGGCGCGATATGCGGGCCACATGCGGTGCCGGAGCAGCAGAATGCGGCCCTTCTCGTCCCGGACGATTCCGCCCGCGTAAACCAGGAAGGTCTGGTGCCGGAGCCGGGCGAGGCGCCATTGCGCCCGCCCGCCGAGCCGCCGCCAGATCCGCGCGACCAGCGATCCGTAGCGCCCGCGCGCGTGACGCGGCACGCCGAACGGGATCTTCATATTGGAATGCTAGTCGTCGTTGGGGCGATGGGCGGTCGGTGGCACGGGGTGGGCGTTCGCGTGCGGGTCGCGTAGTTGTGGCACTGACCACATCGGCGGCGGATCGGGATCTTCGCATGCGCTCCGGTTCGTCCCTACCTGCAAGGGGGAGCCGACAGGGAGGCGACGTGACCTTGATGGACCGATCCGAGACGCACGCCGAGACGCACGCCGGGACGGCGCTGGAAAGGCGGCGCCGGGCGCCCGTCCGGTTGCTGCGCAAGGTCGCCGTCGCGGTGGCCGGCTCCGCGCTGATCGTGGCGGGTGTCGCGATGCTCGTGCTGCCCGGGCCCGGAGTCGTCGCGATCCTCGCCGGTCTCGGACTCCTCGGCACCGAATTCCCTACGGCCCGTCGTATCAGCCACCGCGTGAACGGCTACATCCGGTCCGCTTGGCAGGGGGTTAGAGCGAGGCTCGGGCGCGGGCGCGCGACCTGACCCGCACGCCCATCGTGCGCTGAACCACCGACGGGGGCGTCGCCGTACCGGTCAGCGTCGGCCCGCCCGCCGACGAGATCCATGCCGACGCTGCGTGCCGTCGGCGTACGCTGTGAACTCGATCAACATCAACTTTGCCGATTGATGGATCGGACGATGACTCTGCGTTATGCTCGTGTCACGGGCGTCCCGGCGACGGCGCTCGGGCGGCGCGGCGGCGGACGTGGAGGGCGGGGTCGAAGACGGATGGGTCAGGGTTCTCGGTGTGAAGGGTGCCATGACGGACGCGCGCCTTTTGGGTCTCTGCGCGAATGGGTCGGTGAGCTGACGAATCCGGCGGAGCTGGAGGAGACGGCGCTGGCGGGGGTGTCCGCCGCGGACGTGCGGGAATTCCTCCGGCTGAGCCCGCCCGAGATGCTGCGGGCCGTGCTGGAGACCGTCCGTCTCGGCGACGCGAAGCGGCTCCCCCCCGGCGCGGACAAGCTCATCTTGCGCACGATGCGGCAGGGGGAGTCGAAGCGGCGGGCCCCGCTGCGGTTCCTGATGGGCGGCCTCTGGCTCCACGGCCTCCGCAACTCCGACGAGCTCGACGCGGCCGACTGCGCGGCGCTGCTGGACGCGGGCACGGCCGCGGCGGTGCTCGCGCGGGCGCCCGGCGTCCGGATGCTGGTGGAGTTCGAGGCGCCCGAGGCGCTCATGCGCTGGGGGCTGGTCCGGGCGGTGCTGGAGGATCGTCCGCTCGCCGTGGTCGCGCTCGGGCTGCTCGCGGCCGAGCCCGACGACCGCGCGCTGCCCGGGATGCGCGACGTGTGGACGGCCTGCCGGGACGCGCACCCGGAGCTGCCCGCGCGTCCGGCCGGGCTGGCGGAGCTGCGGGAGGCGGTCCGGCGGGGGCCGTCGCCGCGTCCGGAGGACCTGGTCACCGAGCTGGACGGCCTGCGCGACCGGTTCGCCACGGCGGCGGACGCGGCCGACCGCGCCGCCGGGCACCTGCGCGAGGGCCGCCGCCCGGACGACGCCGACCTGACGTTGATCAAGGGCGCGGTCGCGGACTACGACGGCGTCCGCGCGCGGATCGAGGCCGTCCTGCCGGGGGAGCATCCGGCGGACCTGCCCGCGCTCGCGTCCTCCGTGCGTGACGCGGTGAGCGCCGTCCGCGCCAGGGACCGGTTACGCGCGCTCCGCGGCGTCCAGGGCCCGGAGTTCGTGGCGGGGCTGCTGGACGAGGTCCGCCAGGCCGCCGAAGGCGATGAGGACGATGGCGCTGGGCTGGTCGTCCTCGCGGAGTTGATCGAGGCGATGGGCGGCGGGGAGGACCGATCCGCAGTCCCCGCCCTGGCCGGACGGGCGCGCGGCGAACTGCCCGACCGCTGGCACCCCCTCGTCGACGTCGCGCTGATGGGCGGGCTCACGGTCGAGAACGTCCCCGCCGACCCCGCACCCCCGCCCGCCATGCCCGGACCCGCCGATCCCGCGTCCCCGCTCGCCGACGCCGCGCGCTCGTCTGCTGATCCTGCGCCCCCGCCCGCTGCTTCCGCGCGCTCGTCTGCTGCTTCCGCGCGCTCGTCCGCCGACGCCGCCCGCTCGTCCGCCGACTTCGCGCGTTCGTCCGCCGAGCCCGCGCCCCCGCCCGTTGACGCGGTGCCGCCGTCCGCCGAGGTCGCGCCCCCGCCCGCCGACATCGATCCCGCGTCCGTAGAGCCCGCGTCCGTAGAGCCCGCGTCCGTAGAGCCCGCGTCCGTAGAGCCCGCGTCCGTAGAGCCCGCGTCCGTAGAGCCCG
>NZ_BCQP01000021.1 GCF_001552135.1 Actinomadura chibensis NBRC 106107
CCGTAGAGCCCGCGTCCGTAGAGCCCGCGTCCGTAGAGCCCGCGTCCGTAGAGCCCGCGTCCGTAGAGCCCGCGTCCGTAGAGCCCGCGTCCGTCGAATCCGTGCCGTTGACGGCTAAGCCGCCGACCGCCGAACTGGGCGGGGCCGTGGACGTTCCCGCTCCTCGGAAGGCGCCCGATGACGAACCGCCCGCTGAGGACGCGGACGAGATGTCCGCGCTGGACGCCTTCATAGAAGAGACGGTCCCCGCCGCCCGGACGCGGCCCGAACAGCCGAAAACGCCCCGTCCCGAGCCCTCCCAGGACCAACCATCTCAGCGGCAACCTTCCGAGCTCTCCAACAACGACCCCGGCTCGGGCGGAGGCTCCGAAGACGAATCGCCCCCCGGCCCCGCGCAGGAGGACGTCCCGCAGAAGGTCGGGCCAGATCTGCTGGTGGCGGAGGGAGCCGCGCTTGGAGCGGGGCGGTTCGGGCTCGCCGGGTGGATTCGCAAGGCCGCCGGGCGTCCCGACGCCGAGGTCCACGCGCGTTGGTGCGCGGCGCTGGCGTCGGGGATGGCGGTGTTCGCCGGTCCGCTGTCCGCCGAGTTCGCCGCCCTGGCCGCCGGGCTGGACGCGAAGGCGCTTGCCGACGACCCGGCGGGCGGGGTGCTGGCGTGGGCCGCCGCGATCCGGGCCGGGCTGGTGTTCCCGGACGCGACGCGGCTGGCGGAGGGCCTGAACGTGCTCGTGTCGGGGCATCCCGTCCTGAGGGAGTGCGGGGAGGCGTTCGCGCTGGCGGCGCGGGCCGGGGCGTACCTGAGTCCGGGCATGGACGGCTGGATCCGGGGCGCGGCGGGGCTGGCGGAGGCTCGCCGCACCGCGTCCCAGGAGGCGGCCCGGCTGCTGGAGGAGGCTCCGCACCGCACCGTCAAGCTCGCCCGCGCCACCGAGGTGTGGAAGGCGCTGGTCCTCAAGGACGGGGAGATCGGACGGCTGCTGACGCTCGCCGCCGAGGACGATCCGGCGGGCGCTGACGCGGCGGCGGCCGAGGTGGTCCGGCTGCGCGCCGGGGCGGGCGTCGACCGGCTCATCGACGAGACCGACGCCCGGGTGAACGGTCGCAAGAAGGGCAAGGCGATCATCGCGGGAGCGCGCGCGACGCTGCACAAGTGGATCGACGGCGCGCTCGCCGCCGCCGGGGCGTGGGCCGCCGCGGTGAAGGAGCACGGCGACGGCGGGCCGGGCGGCCGCGACTGGCGGACGGGCCCGCTGCGGCAGCTCCGCGAGACGATCGAGGGCCACCGCGCCGCCGCCGACGAGGCCCTCGCCGCCATGGCGGACGCGCACCGTCTCCCGCCCGACGCGCACCGTCCGGCAACCGACGGGCACCGTCCCCCGTCCAATGCGCACCGCCTGACACCCGACGGGCACCGTCCGACACTCGACGCACATCGCCCGACAACAGACGCGCCGCATCGTCTACCGTCCGACGCGCACCGGCTACCAGCCGACCCGCACCGTGCGGCGAGCAACGCGGCCGCGACATGCCAGCCCGCCGCGGCCGCGGTGGACGCTGCGCGCGGGCTCCTCGCCGAGGCGTTCGCCCTGCTGGACGGCCGTCCGCTGCCGACCGCCGAACCGCCCGTCGCCCACCTGCTCAACCGCGACCTGCTGGCCGCCGCGGACGTCCCCCTCGACCCGCGCACCTTGCGTCCCCGGGGCGAGGTGTCCGCCGCGGCGCTGGCGGAGGTCGCGCTGGCCGGGCCGCCCGACTGGACGGCCGTGTTCGAGGCGCGGGCGGCGCGGCTCGACCACGAGGGCACCGAGGCCGTGGTCGCCGCGTTGGAGTCCGCCGATCCGGAGGCGGCGGCGCGGTTGCGGGCGCGGCGGGAGGAGCTGGTCCGGGAGGCGCGGGCCGTGCGGGACGGGCGGGTCGAGCGGGTCCGCGACCGGATCGCGACGTCCCGGCGGGACGGCCTGCTGACCGAGGGTGAGGAGCGCGCGGCCGAGGAGGCGCTGAACCGGCTCACCGCCGCCCGCCACGACTTCGACCGCGTGCAGGACGCCCTGGACGGCCTCCTCGCCCACCTGGACGAGCGGTGCCGAGCCGCCATCGAGGCCGAGCGCGCCCGCCTGGCCGAGCTGGCGGGCGGCCTGGCCGAGGCCGACGTCGACCGCATCGCCCGCCACATCGACGCGGGCGACCTGACCACCGCCCGCGAGTTCCTGGCCCAGTTGAAGGCGGGCAGGCAGCTGCCGGAGAAGTCCGAGGACAACGCGTTCGGACGCTTCTACCCGGCGTTCCCCGACGCCTTCCACCGCCGGTCGGTGCTGACCGGCAGGCGCGCCCGCAAGCAGGAGACCAGCGAGTTCATCCCCGAGTTGAAGGACGCGCTGATCGCCGGGCGGCACGCGGCCGACCCGAACCTCGACGACCTCCTCACCGCCGCGGGCATCGACCTTCCCCGCATGCGCGAGCCGTCCCGCCGGGTCGCGGGCGAGGGCCTGCGCAAATGGCTCAACCTGCGCGACGGGCGGACCAAGACCGCCGGGAACATGCGCTCGCTGATCGGCGCGATCCTGAAGATGGTCGGCCTTGAGGGGACGCAGGGCCGCACCGACGCCGCCCCGGACCGGATGTGGATCGGGCTGGACGACGTCCAGCACCTCGGCTCGGCGGAGGGCGCGCTGCTGCCCGCGTTCGGGTCGCAGAAGAGCCCGTCCGGCCGCCGACTGCGGCTGCTGATGCTGTGGGGGCGGCCCGGTCCGCAGCAACTGGTCGAACTGCTCAAGGACCAGCCGGAAGGCGAGACCGTCCTGGTCTTCTACTTCGGGGTCCTGTCGGCGGACGACCGGCAGCAGCTCGCCCGCGCCGCGCGGGCACGCCCCGCGCCCGTGGCCGGGGTCCTGGACGACGCCGCGATCGCCTACCTGGCCTGCCACCCGCAGGACTGGTCGGTCACCGTCGCGCTGATGGCGCCGTTCACCGCGACGAACCCCTACACCCCGGCTGGGGACGTCCCGGAGGAGATGTTCTACGGCCGCTCCGACCAGGTCCGCCAGGTCACCGACCGGATGGGGCCGTCGTTCGTGTTCGGCGGGCGGCAGCTCGGCAAGTCGGCGCTGCTGCGCAAGGCCGAGCGCGACCTCGCCAACGACCCGAACCGCACGGTGATCCTGGAGAACGTCCAGACGGTCGGCAAGGTGCAGTCGATGTCGCTGTGGCCGCGGCTCGGCGAGCGGCTCGCGCAGGCCGGGGTGATCCCGCCCATTACGGGGAGTGCGGGGGGTCGTCCCTCCGGAAGGGCCTGGTCCGGGGTCGCGCGCCGCGATCAGGTGGTGGAGGCGGTCCGCGCGTGGGCGGACGCCGACCGCGACCGGCAACTGCTCATCCTGCTGGACGAGGCCGACGGCTTCCTCAACCAGGACGCCGAGCAGGGCCGCTTCGAGGACGTCACCGCCCTGCGCACCCTCATGGAGCGGACCGACCGCCGCGTCAAGGTCGTCTGGGCGGGCCTGCACCAGACGGCCCGCTTCCACAGCCTGCCGAACCAGCCCTTGGCGCAGCTCGGCGCGCCCATCGCGATCGGGCCGCTGGAGCCGCAGGACGCGTTCGACCTGCTCGTCCGTCCGCTGGCGACACTCGGGTACACCTTCCCCGAGACGCTCGCGGCGCGCGTGATCGCCGAGGCGAACAACGCGCCCGCGCTCGTCCAGCTGTTCGCCGAGAAGCTGCTGGCCCGGCTGCGGGAGGGCCCGCGTCCGCTCCCGTACGAGATCACCAGCGCGGACGTCGCGGAGGTGTGGCGCGACCAGAAGCTCGTCGGCGGCTTCCAGGAGCGCTTCGAATGGACGCTCAACCTCGACAAGCGCTACAAGGTCATCGCCTACACGGTGGCGCTGCACGCGCTCGGCGACGGCGCGGGCGAGGCGCTCACCGTGAAGGAGCTGTGGGAGGAGTGCCGGTTCTGGTGGGCGCGGGGCTTCGCCGACTGCGGCGGGGACGACTTCCGCAGCCTGCTCGCCGAATGCGTCAACCTCGGCGTCCTCGGCGTGGACGGCGGCCGCTACCGGCTGCGCACCCCGCACATCCTCAAACTGCTCGGCGGCGTCCGCGAGGTGGAGAACGCGCTGGAGAACGCGGACGGCTTCGAGGAACCCGACCACTACGACGCCCACTCCTACCGGATGGTGTACCGGGACGGTCCCGACCGCGCCCCGCTCAGCATCGGGCAGATCACCGGACTGCTGCGCGCGGAGCGGCTCGTCCACGTGGTGACCGGGTCGGCCGCCATGCACGCCGAGCGGGTGGTGAGGTCGCTGGAGGACATGCCCGCCGAGCTGCCGGGGCTGACGCTCCGGTCCGTCCGCCCGGGGGACGGGACGCTGGAGGCCGCACTGCGCCGCGCCCGCGCGCACGGCGGACACGATGTGATCCTCGTCGACCTGCACGCCCCGCACCACGCCGATCAGTTCGAGCGGCGGCTCGCGGAGGCGCGGGCGGCGGTCGCGGACGAGTCCGGGGAGGGGACGCTGTCGGTGGTGCTGGTCGCCGGGCCCGCGTCCGCCCCGGCCTGGCTGCGCTGCGCGTCCGCCGACGACGTCGAACTGGTGCCGCTGCGGCGGTTCGACCCGCCCGCCGTCCGGCAGTGGATGCTGGAGGACTCCCTCGGCTTCCCCGACGACGCCGGGCAGCGCGAACTGGTCCGCCGCACCGGCGGCTGGCCCACGCTGGTCGGACGCGTCGTCACCGGCATCGCCGAACGCGGCGGCGACCGCGACCACGCGCTCGACGCCGTCCTGCGGCAGGTGCGCGCCAAACCCGCCGCCCTCCTGGACGACACCGGCGTCCGCGCCGACGAATGCCTCGCCGCGGCCTGGCGGGTGCTCGTCGAATGGGACGCCCGCGAAACACCCGAGGACTTCGCGGCGCTCCTCGCCGCGTCCGGCGAACAGGGCACGTCCGCACTGACCCCCGACGCGCTGCGCGCCCACGGCTACACAGGCACCCGCGACCTCGTGGACGCACTCCGGACACTCGGCGCACTCGAACCCGCGGGCGGCCTCCTCGCCTGCGAACCGGTCCTGGCGGAGGCGACCCGATGGGCGGACCAGGGATGACGTCCGCTCCGGGGCCCGCCGCCGGGGTCGCCCCGGACGGCGTGGCGCTCGCGCCCGTGCTGCGCGCGGCGGCGGTCGCGGTGCTGGAGCGGCCGTCGGCGTCCCGGCTGCCGTCCGACCCGGACGCGCTGGTCGCGGAGCGGACGCCGATGCTGCTGGCGGCACTCGTCCGCTTCCCCGCGCTGCGCCGCCGCGCCGCCGTCCTGCTGGCGGAGGCCGCCCCCGCCGCCGACGCCCGCGCGCTGGCCGCCGCGCTCCTGCACCCCGACGACGCCGTGGCGCGCGCCGCGCAGGCCTGGCTCGCCCCCGCACCCGCGCCCGCCGCCGAGCGGGCCGCGGACCGGGCGGAACGCCGCGCCGACCGGGCCGCCCGGCGGGCCGACGAGCTGCGAAAACGGCTGCGGGAGGCACGCGGACGCCTGGAGTACGCGAAACGCGACGCGGCCACCGCCACCCGCCGCCTCACCGAAACCCGCGAAGCCCTCACCGCAGCCCGTGCCGCGCTCGCCGAACAGAAAGCACGCGCGGACGGCCTGGACCGACGCCTCACAGCCGAACGCCGCCGCTGGACGAACCCGCGCGCCCTAGCCGCCGCCCTCCTAACCACACTCGAACACCCCACGCCCGAGAACCAACCCACCACCACACAAAACGCACCCACCGCCGCAAAGAACACGCCCACGCCGACGAAGAACACACCGCCGACCAGGGACGCGCCTGTGGCGGCGAAGAACGCGTCCACGGAGGCGAAGAAGGCGTCCACAGCGACGAAGGACCTGCCTACGGCGACGAAGAACGCACCGACGACGAGGGACGCGCCTGCGGCGACGAGGAAGGCGTCCACGGCGGCGAAGAACGCGCCTACGGCGACGAGGAATGCGCCTATGGCGAACAGGGACGTGCCTGCGGAGGCAAAGAAGGCGTCTACGGCGGCGAAGGACGTGCCTGCGGCGACGAAGAACGCACCGACGGCGACGAGGGACGCGCCCACGGCGGCGAAGGACGGGGCTCCGGCGGCGAAGGACGGGGCTGCGGCGGCGAAGGACGTGCCTGGGGGGTCGAAGGGCGATCCCACAGCGTTGAAGGGCGTGCCCGCCGGGGCGGAGGGTTCGCCCGCCGTATCGGGGGAGTCGCTGGTCGCGTCTGGAGAGGCGTCCGCTGCGTCGGATAGCGCGTTCGCTGGGGCGGTGGGTGCGTCTGCGGCCTTGAAGAACGTGCCTGCAGCGTCGAAGGGGGTGCCCACGCCGTTGAAGAACATGCCCGCTGTGTTGAAGGGCGCGCCCCCTCGATCGGGCGAAGCGGTCGCTGCGCTTGGGGAGGCGTCCGTCGTGTCGGATGGTGCGTCCGGTGGGGTGAGGGACGTGTCCGTTAGCGCGGGGGGCGCTCCCGTCGACGTAGATGACGGGGCCGTCGTGTCGGATGGCGTGTCCGGTGAGGTGGGGGCCGAGTCCGTCATCGTGGGGGACGGGGCGTTGGGCGTTGCGGCGCGGGGTGTGGGGGTTAGTCCGGGTGCGGTTCTCGGTGTTCTTCGGGCGCTTGCTGAACCGGCGGCGTCGGTCGTCGCTACCGCCGAGCTCGGGCTGCGGGTCGTGCCGCTGGGCGGTGACGACCACATCGGCGGGTCGTGCGTGCTCGTCGAGGCGGGCGGCACCCGGATCCTGATCGACGCGGGGCTGCGGCCCGGCGACCGCGCCGAGCCGCCCCGCGACATCGCCCGCGCCCTCGACGGTCCCCTGGACGCGGTGGTCGTCACCCACGCCCACAACGACCACTGCGGGCATGTCCCGGCTCTGGTCGCGCGGCGGCCGGGGCTGCGCGTCATCGCCACTCCGGAGACCGTGGCGCTTATGCCGGTGATGTGGGCGGACACCGCGAAGGTGATGGCGGCGCGGGAGCGCGGCCGGGCCCGGTGGGGCGCGGAGGCGGCCGTCCTCTACGGCCCGCGCGAGATCGACGCCGCCTCCCGGCGCCGGGAGGCGCTGCAGCCCGGCATGCCGCGCCGGATCGGCGCGCTGACCGTCGAGCTGTTCCCGGCCGGGCACGTCCTCGGCGCGGCCGGGGTCGTGGTCCGCGCCGGAGACCGCCGCGTCGTCGTCACCGGCGACATCTCCGGCTTCCGGCAGGAGACCGTCGGCGGATACGCCGTCCCGGAGTCGGCGCGCGGCGCGGACCTGCTGGTCATGGAGTCCACCTGCTGCGCCGAGGAGCACGACGCCCGCGACCTGCGGGTGGACGAGCTGGTCCGCGCCGTGGCCGAGGTGCACGGGCGCGGCGGCCGGGTGCTGATCCCCGCGTTCGCGCTCGGCCGCGCGCAGGAGATCGCGCTGATCATGCGGCGGCGGCTGCCGGAGGTGCCCGTCCGGGTGGACGGCATGGCCGTCGACCTCGCGGCCGTGTTCGAGTCCCTCGATCCGGGGATCCGGATCTTCACGGGCGGCACGGCGGCGGCCGACCGTCCCGCCGACCTGGACGATTTCCGGACGGGCGTCGTCATCTCCACGTCCGGCATGCTGACCGGCGGTCCCGTCGTGGAGTGGGCGCAGCGGGTGCTGCCGGAGCCGGGCAGCGCGCTGTTCATCTCCGGCTACCAGGACGAGGAGTCGCCCGGCCGGGCGCTGCTCGACCTCGCCTCGTCCGGCGGCGCGGTCACTCTCCCGGACCGGGACGGAGAGGTCACCGTCCCGGTCCGGGCCCGCGTCGAGACGATGCGCCTATCCGCGCACGCCGACCGCCGGGGCCTGCTCGACATCGCGGGCGAGGTCGCGGCCGCCGAGACGATGCTCGTCCACGGCGTCCCGAAGCGGCAGCGGACGTTCGCCGCGACGCTCGGCGTTCGCGGCCACCGAGTGGCGGAGACCACCGCATGGCGCCCCGCCGGGACGCCATGATCCACCAGGCCGCTGGACCGCCGAGGCACCGGTCCGCTGGGGCGCCCGTCTGCCGGGGGCACCGGTCCGTCGGGCCGTTGGTCTGTTGAGCTGCTGGCCTGCGCGAGGCCGGTCTGCTGTGCCGTTGGGTTGGCGGAGTGGTAGTCCGTTGGGTTGGCGGGGTGCTGGGCTGTGTGACGTCTGTCCGCTGGGCTGTTGGGCTGTTGAGCTGCTGGCCTGCGCGAGGCCGGTCTGCTGTGCCGTTGGGCTGGCGGAGTGGTAGTCCGTTGGGTTGGCGGGGTGCTGGGCTGTGTGACGTCTGTCCGCTGGGCTGTTGGTCTGTTGAGCTGCTGGCCTGCGTGAAGTCGGTCTGCTGTGCCGTTGGGCTGGCGGAGTGGTAGTCCGTTGGGTTGGCGGGGTGCTGGGCTGTGTGACGTCTGTCCGCTGGGCTGTTGGGCTGTTGAGCTGCTGGCCCGCGTGAAGTCGGTCTGCTGTGCCATTGGTCTGCCGGGGTCGCAGTCCTTGGGCTGGTGGGGTGCTGGCCTGTGTGACGTCGGTTCGTCGGGCCGTTGGTCTGTCGAGCCGCTGGCTGGCGCGAGGCCGGTGCGCCGGGTCGCTGGTCTGCCGGGGTGCTGGTCCGTTGGGGCGGCGTGGCGTGGTGGGGTGTCGGTTCGTCGGGGTGGTGGGAGGGGGTATGGCGTTGATCAAGGAATTGGTTGGCATGGCTTGTGTGGCAGGGGTCCGTTTTTCGGCGGGTTTCCCGTTTTCAACGTCTAACACTGACGAACTTTGTTGATCAGATCGTGGGCTTGGGAGAATGGCGCCACGGGTATAAGCGAGGCGACACAATTCGATACCTCGCTCCGGAGTGCAGATGCGTTTCTCCCGCCCCCTTCTGGTCGCTTTCGGTGCGGTGACCGTAGCCGCCGGTTCCGTCGCCCTTCCCGGTACGGCCTCGGCGGCCGGCCCGAACTACGTCGCGCTCGGCGACTCCTACTCGTCCGGTACCGGGGCCGGGAGCTACGACCCCGCCAGCGGGTCGTGCAACCGCAGCGCCAACGCCTACCCGAACCTGTGGGCCGCCGCGCACGCCACCTCGTCCTACAAGTTCGTCGCGTGCTCGGGCGCGACGACCGCGACCGTCACGAGCGGGCAGCTCGGCGCGCTCAGCTCGTCCACGAGCCTCGTCAGCATCACGGTCGGCGGCAACGACGCCGGGTTCGCCGACGTCATGCAGACCTGCGTGCTCCAGTCGACGGCGACCTGCCAGAGCAGGGTCGCGCAGGCCGAGACGTTCATGCGCGACACCCTGCCCGGACGCCTCGACTCGATCTACGGGAAGATCCGCGCGAAGTCGCCGTCCGCCCGCGTCGTCGTGCTCGGCTACCCCCGCCTCTACAAGATCGTCGACGTGTGCGTGGGGCTGAGCAACGCCAAGCGCACGGCGCTGAACCACGCCGCCGACACCCTCGACGGCGTGATCTCCAGCGCGGTGGGGCGGGCCGGGTTCACCTGGTCCGACGTCCGGGACGAGTTCGGCGGCCACGAGCTGTGCTCCGGCGACGACTGGCTGAACGCGGTCACGATCCCGTTCGACTCCTCCTACCACCCCACCGCGCGCGGCCACAAGCTCGGCTATCTGCCCGCGCTGACCGGGTCCGCCAAGCTGGCGTCCGCGCAGAAGTCGCTGCAAGGGTGACGGCGAGCGCCATGAGCAGCGCGCTCGCCCACAGCGGCGAGCGGTAGCCGAGGCCCGCGCCGATCGCGGCGCCGCCGAGCCAGGGGCCGACCGCGCCGCCGACGTTGAACGCGGCGGTCGCGTACCCGCCGGCCAGCGTCGGCGCGGCGGCGCCCCGCGCGAGGACGCGCGCGATCAGCGCGGGCCCGGTGCCGAACGCGAGCATGCCCTGCGCGAACACGAGCGCGACGGTCGCCGCGACGTTCCCGGCGGTCAGCGCGAGGACGGCCCAGCCGATCGCCGCCGACGTCATCCCGGCGGCGATGAGCGCGCCGGGCCGCCGGTCGGCGACCCGTCCGGCGATCACGACGCCCGCGAACGAGCCGACGCCGAACAGCGCGAGCATTCCCGGCACCCACCCTGGGGCGAGCCCGGTGACCTCGGTGACGAGCGTCGCGAGGTAGGTGAAGGAGCAGAACGTCGCGCCCTGGAACAGCGCGTTGACGGCGAGGATGCGCAGCAGCCCGCGGTCGGCGAGAGCGCGCAGCTCGCCGCGGGCGCTCGGCGCGGCCGGACGGTCGTCCGGGATCGTCCGCGCGACGGCGACGACGGCGGGCACCGAGACCGCGGCGACCGCCCAGAACGCGGCCCGCCAGCCGAACAGCCCGCCGAGCAGCGCGCCCGCGGGCACCCCGGCGACGCAGGCGACGGTGACGCCGCCGACCACCACGGACGTCGCGCGGGCCCGCGACTCCGGCGGCACCAGCGCGGTCGCGGCGGCGAGCGCCACGGCCCAGAACCCGGCGTTGGCGAGCGCGGCGGCGACGCGGGTGGCGAGCAGCACCGCGTAGCTGCCGGTGAGCGCGCCCGCGACGTGGACGGCGACGAACACGCACAGGAAGACGAGCAGGGCGCGGCGGCGGGGACGGCGCCGGGCGGCGAGCGTCATCGCCGGCGCGCCGACCACCATCCCGACGGCGAACGCGGACGTGAGCAGCCCGGCGGCGGGCACGGACACGCCGAGGTCGGCGGCGATGCCGGGGACGAGCCCGGACAGCATGAACTCCGAGGTCCCCTGGGCGAACACGGCGAGCCCGAGGACGTAGACGGCGAATGGCAAAAGAGACTCCCGAGACGGCGAACGGTCGACTGATCACCAGAGAAATGGGGGGGCTGCCGCCGGGACGGCCGTCCGGCATCGGCGCGGACGGCGCCGGCGATAAACGAAGAACCCTCGTGAAAGCGCCGCGCGAAACAGGGTGAATGCGCGATGAACGATCAAGGGTGGGAAAACAGCCCCGCGTCAGGCGGTCCGCGTCGAAGGGCGGCCGCCCGGGAGTCAGCGTCTGTCGGCTTCGGGACTCGTCACGACGACGAGGTTAGCACCTCTTCGTGATCTACAATGTAAAGGCGCTCACCGGCGGAGCGTCCGGCAGGTCAGCAGCCCCACCGGCACCGGCGCCCAGAAGGTGACCGCCCGGAACACGAGCACGGCGTGCAGCGCGGGCGCGGTGCCGACGCCGAGCGCGGCGAGCCCGGCGACCAGCGCGGCCTCCGTCGAGCCGACCCCGCCGGGCGCCGGCACCGCCGCGCCCGCGGTGGCGCCCACCAGGTAGGCGGCCAGCAGCGGGAGGACGTCCGCCGGTCCGGCGCCCGTGTCCGGCACGGCGAAAACACTGAGCGCGAACGCCAACCCGAGCACGAGCGTGGTCGACGCGGACGCGGCGAACGCGATCGCCACGTCGCCCGGACTGCGGCGCAGCTCGGCGAGCCCGGCGACGGCGCGACCGCCGGCCCGCCGGGCGGCGGGGGAGTTCAGCGCGCGGCGCCCGCACAGCGCCGCCGCGAGCAGGAGCACCCCGGCGGCGATGAGCAGCGGCGCGGCCGGGACGAGTCCGGCGGCCCGCGCGGCGTGCCGTCCGAGGGCGTCCAGGACGCGGTCGTCGTCGCCGCTCGCGCCGAACACCGCGGCCATCAGCGTCAGGTCGGCGGGGAGGCCCGTGACCTGCAGCAGCGTGACGGCGAGCGCGGCCCGCGGCAGCGGCAGCCCCTGGCAGACGAGGTAGCGGGTGTTGACGGCGACCGCGCCGAGCCCGCTCGGCGTGACGCGGTTGGCCGCCGCCGCGGTGAACTGCGCCAGCGTCGTCTCGACCAGGGGGATGGGCCGTCCGGCGGCGCCGCGCAGCGCGACCGCGGAGAGGACGAAGTGCAGCACCGACAGCAGGACGAGCGGCGGCAGGCAGGTCCAGCGCGTGCGGGTGAGCGCGGACAGCGCCGGGCCCGGCGCGCCGGTGGTGAGCGCCACCGCGGCGGCGAGGGCGACGGCCAGGGCCCACAGGACGGCCCAGCGGCCCCGGCGGGCCCTTGCAGGGGTCGCGGCGGGCCCGCCGGAGTTCGGGAGCCCGGCGGGGGCCGCGGGATCGGCCCCGGCGGTGATGGTCTCCACACCCTAGTGATCGGCCGCTTGTCTGAAGAGCACGCGACGCCCAGACCGGTTCGACGCGAACGGCACCTGACGATTGCGGCCGCCCTCCCGACCGTCCACGACCGCCCCCGCCCACCGCACCGAAACGCCCGCCGTGCGCCGCGTCGGGATGCCGCGTCGGGATGGCTCGGTGGGTGGATGAATTTCTGGACCGGTCCGCGGCTTTTGGTCCGCCCCATGGATTCATTTCACCCTATGATTAGGGACCGTTACGAGCCGTGACGCTTGCATGACGGGGGAGAGTGACGAGCATGACCAGCGCGCACCAGCGACTGGGCGAACGCATCAGGCACTTCCGGGGCACCAGGGGCGGCCGCCGGACGTCCTCGCCCACCGTGCCGCCCGGCACCCGGACAATCGTTCTGACCTGCAGCGACTACCTCGCCATCGGCGAGCATCCGGCGATCACCGACGCCATGATCGCGAGCCTGCGCGCGGCGGACGGCGCGGCCTCGGCGGCGGTCCCCGGCCCGTGCCTGCCCGACGACCACCCGCAGATCGTCCTCGGCGCGGAGTTCGCGCGGCACCTCGGCGCGCGGGCCGCCGTGCTGTGCCCGTCCGGCTGGGTGGCGAACACGGGGCTGCTCCAGGTGGTCGCCGGGCCGGACGTTCCCGTCTATCTGGACGTTCTGGCCCACATGTCGCTGTGGGAGGGGGCGCGCGGCGCGGGGGCCGAGCTGGCCTACTTCCGCCACAACGACCTCGACCACCTGCGCCGCCGGATCGAGGTGGGCGGGTCGGGGGTGATCGCCGTGGACGCCGTCTACAGCACCGACGGGACGGTGTGCCCGCTGCCCGGCCTGGTGGAGATCGCCGAGGAGCACGACTGCCTCCTCGTGGTGGACGAGTCGCACTCGCTCGGCACGCACGGCGAGCGCGGCGAGGGCCTGGTCGCCGAGCTCGGGCTGACCGGCCGCGTCGACTTCCGCACCGCGAGCCTGGCGAAGGCCCTGCCCGGACGGGCCGGGCTGATCGCGTGCGACCGTCCCGGCTTCGCCGACTACTTCACCCACACCGCGCTCCCGGCCGTGTTCAGCTCGACGCTGCTGCCGCACGACATCGCGGGGATCGCGGCGGCGCTGCGGGTCGTCCGGGACGAGGGGCCCCGCCGCGACCGGCTGCGCGCAGTCACCCGGCGGCTGCGGGGCGGCCTGGCCGAACTCGGCTACCGCCTCGTCGACTCCGACACGCCGATCATCGCGGTGGAGACGGGGTCGGAGGCCGACGCGACGATGCTGCGGGACGCGCTCGTCACGCGGGACATCCTCAGCGCGGCCCTGTTCCCGCCGACGGCGTCCGTGGGTCGGACGCTGGTGCGTCTTTCGGCGCACGCGGCGCTGTCGGACGACGACGTCCAGCGGATCCTGGCGGCGTGCCGCGACCTCCGGCCGCGGCTGGCGGTGTCGGCACCTGCCGGGTCCCCGGTCCCGCGGCAGGGCCGCCGCTCATCGCGGCTCGGCGCCCGGCTGTCATGACCGTTCCCGCGACGAGCCGGGGCGGCCCCGAACGAACCGCGGCCGCCGCCGACCGCCGACTACCGGTGTTCGTGTGGGAAGCGCGATGAAGTCGTCACGCGTGGGGGCCGCTCATCCGGTCGGTGATGCCGAAATGAGTGGTGGCAGCGGCCCCCGGTGTGCGGGTCAGGCGGTCGCGGGCTTGTAGACGGCGACGGCGCAGGCGCTGCCCAGGCCGATGTTGTGCTGGAGGGCGACGCGGGCGCCGTCGACCTGGCGGGCTCCGGCCTGGCCGCGGAGCTGCCAGGTCAGCTCGGCGCACTGGGCGAGGCCGGTGGCGCCGAGCGGGTGGCCCTTGGAGATCAGGCCGCCGGACGGGTTGACGACCCACGTCCCGCCGTAGGTGGTGGCCGCGTCGTCGACGAGCTTGTGCCCTTCGCCGATCTCGGCCATGCCGAGCGCCTCGTAGGTGATGAGCTCGTTGGCGCTGAAGCAGTCGTGCAGTTCGATGACGTCGACGTCCTCGATGGAGACCTGCGCCTCGTCCATGGCGGCGCGGGCGGCGCGCTGCGAGCAGCCGAACCCGACGACCTGGATGGACGAGTGGTCGGCGAAGCTGTCGGGGGTGTCGGTGGCGATGTGGTGCCCGGCGATCTCGACGGCGCGGTCCCAGAGGTCGTGCTCGTCCACGAAGCGCTCGCTGGCGACGATCGCGGCGCCCGCCCCGTCGGACGTGGGGGAGCACTGCAGCTTGGTCAGCGGGTCGAAGATCATCGTGGCGTTCTTGACGTCGTCGAGGGAGTACTCGGTCTGGAACTGGGCGTAGGGGTTGTTGACTGAGTGCTTGTGGTTCTTCCAGCCGATCCAGGCGTAGTGGTCGGGGGTGGAGCCGTACTTCTCCATGTGCTCGCGCCCGGCGTTGCCGAACATCTGCGGCATGGGCGCCTTGTCGAGCTCCCATTCGCGTCCGGCGGCCATGGACGTGAGGTGGTGGTCGATGATGGTGACCTTCGACTCGCCGACGCCCGCGCCGAGCGAGCCCTTCTTCATCTTCTCCATGCCGAGCGCGAGCGCGCAGTCGGCGAGGCCGCCGCGGATCGCCTGCCGGGCGAGGAACAGCGCGCTGGACCCGGTGGCGCACGCGTTCATGACGGTCATCACCGGGATGCCGGTCATGCCGGTCTCGTAGAGGGCGCGCTGGCCCATCGACCCGTACATGGATCCGGCGTAGGCCGCTTCGACCTTGTCGTAGCCGACGCCGGCGTCGGCGAGGGCGTTGCCGACGGCCTCCTTGGCCATGTCGGGGTACTCCCAGTCGCGGGAGCCGGGCTTCTCGAACTTGGTCATGCCCACGCCGACGACGAAGGTGCGGATGGCCATCGGTTCGCCTCCTGTACCGAATGCTGTTCGGGCCACGATAGCCCGCCCGCGCTGGAGCGTTCCGGGCGCGTCCCGGTGTCCGGTACGCCCGCTGGTCAGGACGGCATCTCGGCGGCGAGCGCGGCCGCGAAGGCGTCGACGTCGGCGGCCGTGGTGTCGAAGGAGCAGACCCAGCGGACCTCGCCGGTCGGCTCGTCCCAGGTGTAGAAGGGGAACCGCTTGCGCAGCCGGTCCGCCGCGTCCTTCGGGAGGATCGCGAACACCGTGTTCGCCCGCACCTCCTGTGTGATCCGGACGCCGGGGACGGCCCGCGCCGCCGCCTCCAGCCGCGCCGCCATCGCGTTGGCGTGCGCGGCGTTGCGCAGCCACAGGTCGCCGTCGAGCAGCGCGACGAGCTGGGCGGACACGTACCGCATCTTCGACGCGAGCTGCATGCTCGACTTGCGCAGGTGGGCGAGGCCGCGCACGGCGTCCGGGTTGAGGACGACGATCGCCTCGCCGAGCAGCAGCCCGTTCTTCGTGCCGCCGAACGACAGGACGTCCACGCCCGCGTCGGTGGTGAGGGCGCGCAGCGGGACGCCGAGGGACGCGGCGGCGTTGGCGATCCGCGCGCCGTCCATGTGCACGGTGAGGCCGCGCTCGTGGGCGGCCGCCGCGACGGCCGCGGTCTCCTCCGGCGTGTAGACGGTGCCGAGCTCGGTGCTCTGCGTGATCGACACGACGGCGGGCTCGCGCCGCTGGATGTTGCCGAACCCCGTCGCGTACTCCGCGACGAGCCCGGGCGTCAGCTTGCCGTCCGGGGTCGGGACGGTGACGAGCTTCAGTCCGGCGATCTTCTCGGCCGCGCCGCACTCGTCGGTGTTGATGTGCGCCGACTCGGGGCAGACCACCGAGCTCCACCGCTCCGACATCGCCTGCAGCGACACGACGTTCGCGCCCGTCCCGTTGAACACCGGGAACACCTCCGCGCGCGGGCCGAAGTGCCGCCGGACGACCTCGCGGAGCCGCGCGGTGACGGCGTCGTCGCCGTAGGCGGGCTGGTGCCCGTCGTTGACGGCGGCGAGCGCGGCGAGCACGTCCGGGTGGACGCTCGCCTGGTTGTCGCTGGCGAAGCCCCGCGCGGCGGGCAGCGGTCCGACGACGGTGCCGGTGGCCTCGGTGCCGGTGGTCTTGGTGCCCGTCGTCTCGGTGCCGGTGTTGTCAGTGGGCGGCTGCGTCATGCGTCCATTCTCATGGACGGGGCGAACCGTCCCGCACGGTGCGCCCCGCCAGGAAAGGGTCAGGCCGGGCGGTCGGTGATGTTCTGCACCGGCGCGGCCGCGGCGTCGGCCGGGGGCTCGGCGGCGCGCAGCGCCATCCGGGCGCGCATCGCGTCGAGGTCGTCGCCGAGGCGCGCCATGTTGGCCTGCAGGTCGCGCCACAGCCCGGTCCGCTGCTCCAGTTGCGCGATCTTGGTGCGCAGGTCGCCGAGGCGGCGCTCGGCGGTGTCCAGCCGCGCGCCGTTGCCCGCGGTGTCGCGGCCGGTGCGGATCAGGCTGGTGGCGACGGCGGCGAGGTCGCGCTCGGTGTCGTCCATCCGCTCGTCGATGCGCGGCAGCAGCCGGTCGTTGAGCTGCCCGACCAGCGAGTCGAGCTCGGTGCGCAGGGTGCGCAGCTCGGCGTCCTGGTCCCGGACGGTCTGCTCCAGTATCGTCAGGCGCTGGACGAGGGCGGGCAGGAGCCGTCCGAGCTCCGCCGACCGCTCCAGGTCCCGTCCGAGTCTGACGAGGAGGCCGACGCCTTCTCGCAACCGGTGCTCCGCCTCGGCGGTGGCGCGGCGGACGAGACCCAGGATCACGGTCATGGCGCTCCCTCCAGGGGCCGTGGTGGACGCTCCCTAAACTCTAGGCGAACCCGCCGTGAACCTTTCCTTGACTCAGATCATTATTTCGGTGAACCGGCCGGTTTTCGGACGGCCGCCAGATGGGCGGGCCGCGGCGCCGCCGGGCCCGGCGTGCCGCACGTGCACAGCCCGCGACGGACGATGAGCCAGGCGCGTTCGGCGGTGTAGTCCGCGCGGTCCAGCGCCGGCCGGACGCGGTGGCAGGTCAAGCAGAGCATGGTCTTCCGTCCTCCCCGTTCCGCCGGGAGGCGGTGCACGTCAGGTGCACTTCACCCGCATGTCGGCCGTCTGGTCGGGCGACCACGGCCCGTCGTCCCGCACGCGTTCCCCCCGGACGCGCAACGGGACGACGGGACTCCTGGACGGCCTTCCGGCTCCCAGCGGTCGTAACGGTAAGCGGCCCGAGGTTGCATGCACGTTGCGACCGCGGGATCACTCACCGTGCCGGATCCGGCCGCGCTCGAATCCCGGGAAACGGTTGCGCCGCTCCGCCGTTGGGCCGATCCTCGGACGAGCCAGGTTCTCTCCGGGGGAAAGGACTGCTGGTGGTGCGCAAACCGGTGGCGGTCCGGCCGCCGATCTCCGAGTCGTGGCGCCGCTCCCGGGACGCGGGCGTCGACGTTGACGTGCGGGCGGCGCCCCTGGTCTACGACCGCGACGTGCTCGCCGACGCGCGCGGGGCCCACCCCCTCGACCGGCACGTCCCCATGCTGGAGGAGCTGCTGCGGGGGGTCGCCGACGAGACCGAGCACCTCATGGTGATCACCGACGACGCCGGGCACGTGCTGTGGACGCAGGGCCCGCCCGCCGCCCGCCGCGCCGCCGACGCGATCGGGCTGACCGACGGGTTCCGCTGGTCCGAGGACGCCGTCGGGACGAACGGCATCGGCACCGCGCTCGCGTCCGGGCGGGCCGAGTTCGTGTACGCCGCCGAGCACGTCGCGCACATCCTGCACGGCTGGTCCTGCGCGGGCGCGCCGATCACCGACCCGGACTCGGGCCGGGTGATCGGCTGTATCGACGTCAGCGCGACCGTCGACGCGCTGCACCCGGCGACCGTCGCGCTCGTCGCCGCGGCGGCGCGGCTCGCCGAGGCGCGGCTGGAGAACGAGATGCGCCAGCGCGACGAGCGGCTCCGCGACCGGCTGCTCCCGCACCTGCGGGGGCTCGGCGGGTCCGGCGTGCTCGTCACCGCCACCGGCCGCGTCCTCGCCGCCGGGCCGGACGCGGCCGCCCCCGGCCCGGCGGGCTGGCGGGGGCTGCGGCTCGCCGTCCCCGAGGCGGGCGGCACGGTGACGCTGCCCGACGGCCGCACCGCCGTCGCCGAGCCGCTCGGCGAGGCGTTCCTGCTGCGGCCGACCGCCGCGCCCGGCCGGGCCGCCGGGGGCGA
>NZ_BCQP01000022.1 GCF_001552135.1 Actinomadura chibensis NBRC 106107
GGGGAGCCGCTCCGCTCGGCACTGCGGCCCGGCGGGCGGCGGGGCGCGGCGGCGCCCGCGCGGCGGCTGCTGACGCTGTCGTTCCTCGGCGACGGCCGCCCGGAGGCCCGGCTCGACGGGCGGCCCGTCCCGCTGACGCTGCGGCACGCCGAGATCCTCGCGCTGCTCGCGCTGCACCCGCGCGGGCTGAGCGGCGACCGCCTCGCGCTGTACCTGTACGGCGACGACGGCAGCCCGGCGACCGTCCGGCCGGAGATCCACCGGCTGCGGGAGCGGCTGGACGGCGTCGTCCGCGCCCGGCCCTACCGGCTCGGCTGCGCGGTGGAGGCCGACTTCCTCACCGTCCGGCGGCTGCTGGACGACGGCGACGTCGCGGGCGTCGTCCGGCTGTACACCGGCGAGCTGCTGCCGTGCTCCGACGCGCCCGCGATCCGCGACGAGCGCGACGAGCTGGCCGTGCGGGTCCGGCGGCAGGCGCTCGACCGGGGCGGCGCGGACGCGCTGTGGACCTACGCGCAGACCGAGCCGGGCCGCGACGACCTGGAGGCGCTGGAGCGGCTGCGGGCCGTCCTGCCGCCGGACGATCCGCGGCTGCCCGCCGTCGCGTCCCGCAGCGACCGCCTGCTGCACGGCCGACTGTAGAAGCGGCCGACTCCAGAAGCGGCGGGTCCTAGGGGCGCGGGCCCTGGGGTTCGGGCCGCCACGGCGCGACGCCCGCCTCGATCAGGTGCGCGCAGTCGTTGTAGCAGACGGCGCGCAGGCCGGAGCCGTCCCGCCGCCAGCGGGTGAGGGACGCGTTGGCGACCGGCTCCTTCTCGATCTCCAGGATCTCCTTCTCCGACAGGCTCTCGATCAGGTAGCGGGTCACCACCACGATCGCGTCGTGCGTGACGACGAGGACCCGCCCGCCGGGGGCGTCGGCCTCAAGGTCGCGGTAGAAGCTGCGGAGCCGCAGCGCGAGGTCGGCCCACGACTCCCCGCCCGGCGGCCGGTAGTAGAACTTGCCGAGGCGGGCGAGCTGCGCGGCCTCGGCGGGGAAGCGGCGGCGGACGCCGAGCGCGGTCAGCCCCTGCAGGACGCCCTGCTCGCGGTCGCGGAGCCGCTCGTCGACGCGCAGCGGCGGGACGTCCGGGTCGTCCGGCCGGTCGCCGTAGGCCGCCGAGAGGGCGATCTTCGCGGTGTCCAGGGCGCGCAGGTACGGGGACGCGACGACCAGCGTCGGACGCTCGTCCGGCGGCAGCGCGGCGAGCCTGCGGCCGAGCGCCGCCGCCTGGGCGCGGCCGGTGTCCGACAGCGGGACGTCGGCGTCCCGCTCGGGGATGCCCGCCTCCTCCGCGTCGGTGCCGAGCACCGCCTCGTAGGCGACGTTGCCGGTGCTCTCGCCGTGCCGGGTCAGGATCAGCCACTGCAGCGCGTCCACGCCCGCCATGCTGCCATGACCGGCGCGGCGGCGTCCTCTACACGGCGTAGTAGTAGCCTGGGGCGCGTGTCGAACGTCCTGGCCACAGTGATCATCGTGGTGGCGCTGCTGGCCGCCGCGTACGCCCTGGTGACGGCGCTGCGCGACCGTCCGATGGGGACCGGGCACCTGGTCGCGCTCGGCGTGCTGGAGGCGCTGCTCGTGGCGCAGGCGGTCGTCGGGTTCGTGAAGCTGTCCGGCGACGGCGGGCCGGACAGCCCGGCGACGTTCGTCGGCTACCTGCTCGGCGTGCTGCTCATCCCGGCCGCGGGCGCGGGGTGGGGGCTGCTGGAGCGCACCCGGTGGGGGCCCGGCGTGATCGTCGTCGCCGCCCTCGCCGTCGCGGTCATGATCGTCCGGCTCGACCAGTTGTGGAGCGGCACCGTTGCCTGAACCCGAGGGAATCCGGACCGGCACCGGCACCGGCACCGGCGGCGAGGCCCGCGCGGGCGGCGACGCCCGCGCCGGCGCCGTGGACGCCCGCGCGGGCGGCACGTCCCGTCCCGGGACCGGCAGCGGTCCGGGACGGCTGCTCGTCGCCGTCTACGCGATCTTCGCGCTGGCGGCCGGCGCGCGGGCGGGCGTGCAGATCGCCACCAAGTTCTCCGACGCGCCCGTCGCCTACGCGCTGTCGGCGTTCGCGGCGGCCGTCTACGTCCTCGCGACGGTCGCGCTCGCCCGGGGCGGGCGGACGTCGCTGCGGGTCGCCGTCGCCGCGTGCGGCACCGAGCTCGCCGGGGTGCTGGTGGTGGGGACGCTCAGCGTCGCCGACTCCGCGGCGTTCCCCGACGAGACCGTCTGGTCCGGGTACGGGCGCGGGTACGGGTTCGTCCCGCTGGTGCTCCCGGTCGTGGGCCTGCTGTGGTTGCGCCGCACCGCCCGCCAGGGTGGCGGGCCCGAAGCGGGCGGTGGGCGCCCTGTGGGCGGCGGCGTGTGAGCCCTCCGGCCACAGGTGTCGGGTGATCATCCGCCGGTCGATCACGAGGCGGTCAGCCGGCGTGCGGGGTGAGGCGGCCGCCGATCGGCAGCGCGTGGACCGCGGCCCTGGCGACCGCCTCGACCTCCTCGGCCGACCAGTCGGCGGACGGGTTGCGGCGCATCCAGCGGACGAGCCTGATCGGCGGGGCGAACACGATCCCGTCCGCCCGGAAGGGCGGGCGGACGATCCTGCCGCCGTGCACGGCCAGCACCGGCGTGACCTTCACGGGCACCTCCGCGACCCGTGAGATCAGCTCGGCGGCGGCGTCCGCCCGCGCGGTCAGGCCGCGCACGAGCTTGGTCTGGGTCCGCCCGTCGATGAACAGCCGGTCGCCGTGGCGGGAGATCTCCGAGTCGGGATGCCATGCCTCGTTGTGCACGAGCCAAATCCCGCCCGGTCCCACCACGAGCTCGTCGGCCGTCCCGTGACCGGGGACCGTCCGCTCGTACAGCACCCGGTGCCCGCGCCTCTCCAGCGTGTGGCGCAGCACCCGGTTCATCCGCTCTTCGCCCCGCAGCCCGCGCCGCCACACGCTGGAGGCGTGGTAGACGCGCCAATGGACCAGCGCGTCCGCCGCCGCCACCAGCACGGCCATCACGAAACCGAATATGGCGTTGACCAGCAGGCCGCACAGGATCAGCGTCGCGCCGGCCAGAATTGCGCGGGTCCGCAATCTGGCTTTTCGGCCGCGCTGCCACAGCTCCGCGTATACCGCCTGCGGTGAACCGCCGGTGAACGCGGCGCGATCTCTCAGGTAGATGGAGCTGCCGATCACAACGAACCTCCCAACAGCCTGCTACGACGCTTATATTATGCTGAAACAAGGGATTTCAAAGCTACGGTTCGCAAGGTGACGTAAATCAAACTGAACGGCAACTCTCCGACCTGAAAAGCGTCGCCGACCTGGTCTTTCGGTGGTTGGAACGCCGATTCCCGGGAACAACTCACGATGCGGGCGGCAGTGTTAATGAAAGGCGCGGTGCAACTATCACCGCAACCCTCACGGCCTTTTTCATTTCGGGTCACATTCCTTGTCGGAACCGGCGGGCGGCGGAGCGGGCGGTGGCGGCCGCCCGGCCGGGTGGCGGCACCCGGCAGACTGGGCGGATGGACCCGAGCGCCGTGGAGAGCCTGCCCGTCCGGCACGTCGTGCCCGCGCTGCGCGCCGCCCTGGCCGACCGGGGCGCGGCCGTCCTCGCGGCGCCGCCCGGCACGGGGAAGACGACCCTCGTCCCGCTCGCGCTCGCCGGGCTCGCCCTCGGCGGGCCGCCCGCCGCCGGGAAGGTGCTGGTGCTGGAGCCGCGGCGGCTCGCCGCCCGCGCCGCCGCCCGCCGGATGGCGCGCACGCTCGGCGGACGCGTCGGCGGCCGGGTCGGCGTCACGGTGCGCGGCGAGTCGCGGCCGGGGGAGCGCGTCGAGGTCGTCACCACGGGCGTGGTCCTGCGACGCCTCCAGGACGACCCGGAGCTCTCCGGCGTCGGCACCGTGATCCTGGACGAGTGCCACGAGCGCCACCTCGACGCCGACACCGCGCTGGCGTTCCTCCTCGACGTCCGGGACACGCTGCGCCCCGACCTGCGGATCGTCGCCGCGTCCGCGACCGCCGACACCGGGCCCTGGGCGCGGCTCCTCGGCGGCGCCGCCGGGCCCGCCCCCGTCGTGGAGACCGAGGCCGCGCTGCATCCGGTGGAGACGGTGTGGTGCCCGCCGCCGCGCCCGGTCGCGCCGCCGCACGGGACGCGCGTCGACCCGGCGTTCCTCGCGCACGTGGCCGCCACCGCCCGCCGCGCGCTGGCCGAGCGCGCCGGGGACGTCCTGTGCTTCCTGCCGGGCGTCGGGGAGATCGCGCGGGTCGCGGGGCTGCTCGGCGACGTGGCCGCCGACGTCCTCCAGGTGCACGGGCAGGCGCCGCAGGCCGTGCAGGACGCGGTGCTCGCCCCCGCGTCCGGCCGCCGGGTCGTGCTCGCCACGTCGGTCGCCGAGTCGAGCCTGACCGTCCCCGGCGTCCGCGTCGTCGTCGACTCGGGGCTCGCCCGCGAGCCGCGCACCGACCACGCGCGCGGGCTGGGCGCGCTGGCGACCGTCCGCGCGTCCCGCGCCACCGCCGACCAGCGCGCCGGCCGCGCCGGGCGCGAGGCCCCCGGCGCCGTCTACCGCTGCTGGACCGAGGCCGAGCACGCCCGGCTGCCCGCGCGTCCCCGCCCGGAGATCGAGCTGGCCGACCTGACCGGCTTCGCGCTGCAGGCCGCGTGCTGGGGCGACCCGGACGCGTCCGGCCTCGCCCTGCCCGACCCGCCCCCGCCCGCCGCGCTGGACGCCGCCCGCGCCGCCCTCCGCGCCCTCGGCGCCGTCGGCGGCGAAGGGGACGGCGGGCGGGTCACCGAGCGGGGCCGGGCGCTCGCGCGGGTCGGGCTGCATCCGCGGCTCGCCCGCGCCCTGCTCGACGGCGCGCCCCGGGTCGGCGGGCGGCGCGCCGCCGAGATCGTCGCGCTGCTGTCCGAGCCGCCGCCGCGCTCGGCCGGGGACGACCTGACCGCCGCCTGGCGCGCGGTGCGGCGGCCCGGCCGTCCCGCCGACGCGCACGCGGCGCGCTGGCGCGACGAGGCAGCCCGCCTCCACCGCGCCCTCCCGGCCGGTGACGGCGGCGCGAACCCGGCGGACGACCTCGCGGCGGGCACCGTGGTGGCGCTGGCGTTCCCGGAGCGGGTCGCGCGGGCGCGGCGGGGGAGCGGCTACCTGATGGCGTCCGGGACGGGCGCGGTCCTCGCGGAAGGCTCGCCCCTCGCCGCCGCCTCGGCGGAGTGGCTGGCCGTCGCGGCGGCGGACCGTCCCGCCGGGTCGGCGTCGGCGCGGATCCGGCAGGCCGTGGTGATCGGCGAGGACGTCGCGCGGCTCGCCGCCGCCCCGCTGCTCGCCACGGCCGACGAGGTCGCCTGGCGGGACGGCGACGTCGTGGCCCGCCGCGTCGAGCGCCTCGGCGCGATCGAGCTGGGCGAGCGGCCGCTGCGCGACCCCGACCCCGGCGCGGTGCGCGCGGCGCTGCTCGACGGCGTCCGCGCCGAAGGTCTCGGCCTGCTGACCTGGACGCCCGGAGCCGTCGCCCTCCGCGAGCGGCTCGCGTTCCTGCGCGCCGCGCTCGGCGACCCGTGGCCCGCCGTGGACGACGCGGCGCTGCTGGAGCACCTGCCCGACCGGCTGGCGGGCGCGCGGCGCCGCGCCGACCTGGCCCGGATCGACGTCGCGTCCCTGCTGCGCGGCTTGCTGCCGTGGGAGCAGGCCGCGCTGCTGGACGAGTACGCGCCCGAGCGGGTGGAGGTGCCGTCCGGGTCCCGGATCCGGGTCGACTACGGGCAGGAGCGGCCCGTCCTCGCGGTGAAGCTGCAGGAGCTGTTCGGCTGGGACGCGGCGCCCCGGCTCGCGGGCGGGCGGGTGCCGCTGGTCGTGCACCTGCTGTCGCCGGCCGGGCGTCCCGCCGCGGTCACCGCCGACCTCGCCTCGTTCTGGCGCGAGGGGTACCGGGCCGTGCGGGCGGAGCTGCGCGGGCGCTACCCCAGGCACCCCTGGCCGGAGGACCCGGCGACCGCCGTCCCGACGCGCCGCGCGAAGAGGGCTAGCGGGAGGCGATGAGGACGGCGACGCCGTCCAGGATGCGGGCGAGGCCGAACTCGAACGCCCGCGCCGGGGCGACCGCCGCGTTGTACTCCTGCCCGGCGGCGGTGCCGACGCGGGTGCCGAGCGGGTAGTCGGCCTCGTCCACGAGCGTTTCGAGGAGCGGCGCGGTCGCCTCCCACCACTGCTCGTCGCTGATCCCGCTGCGCCGCTCGGCCTCGGCGGCGTTGACCGAGACGCGGGCGGCGCTCTCGGCGAAGCCGGTGACGAGCGCGACGACCTGGTCCATCTCCAGGTCGGTGAGGCCGAGGCCGTCCACGGCGCGCAGCTCGTACTCGTACTTGCCGAGCATGTTCGGGCCCATCGGCGGGCGCGCGAGCGTGACCTGCAGCAGCCACGGGTGGCGGTGGAACAGGTCCCAGTTGCCGCGCGCGATGTGCTCCAGCCGTCCGCGCCAGGAGTCCTGGTCGGGCGGGGTCAGCTCGGCGACGGCGCGGTCCACCATGACGTCGATCAGCTCGGCCTTGCCGGGGACGTAGGTGTAGATCGACATGGGGGAGACGCCCAGCTCGTCGGCGATCCGGCGCATGGACAGGGCGTCCAGGCCGGACGCGTCGGCCAGCTCGATCGCGGTCCGGACGATCTGCTCGGGCGTCAGCCGCGGCTTCGGCCCGCGCTTCGGCCGCCCCCGCACCCCCCAGAGCAGCTCCAGGCTGCGCCTCGGGTCGCCGCCCCCGCTGTACTCGGTCGTCACACCGCCGATCCTCTCAGGGATGAAACTCTGTACGTCGTACGTTATATTGGCCGGACGAAAATTCCGTACTGCGTACATAGTTTGGAGGACGGGTGACGGAACCACGGTTCGCGGTCCTCGCCGAGGGCCTGCGCAAGCGCTACGGCGGCACCGCCGCGCTCGACGGGCTCGACCTGCGCGTCCCCGCCGGGACCGTGCACGGGCTGCTCGGCCCGAACGGCGCGGGCAAGACCACCGCCGTCCGCGTGCTGGCGACCCTCACCGCGCCGGACGGCGGGACGGCCCGGGTCGCCGGGCTCGACGTCGTCCGGGACGCGGCGCGGGTGCGGCGGCGGATCGGCCTCGTCGGTCAGCACGCCGCCGTCGACGAGGTGCTCGGCGGGCGCCAGAACCTCGTCATGTTCGGCCGCCTCTACCACCTCGGCGCGAAGGAGGCGCGCCGCCGGGCCGACGAACTGCTCGACCGGTTCCGGCTCGCGGACGCGGCCGACCGGCCCGCCGCGACGTACTCCGGCGGCATGCGGCGCCGCCTCGACCTGGCCGCGTCCATGATCCTCGCGCCGCCGGTGCTGTTCCTGGACGAGCCGACCACCGGCCTCGACCCGCGCGGCCGCAGCGAGATGTGGGACGCGATCCGCGCCCTGGTGGACGGCGGCACGACCGTCCTGCTGACCACCCAGTACCTGGAGGAGGCGGACCGGCTCGCGACCGGGATCTCGGTGATCGACCACGGCCGCGTCATCGCCGGGGGGACCCCGGAGGAGCTGAAGTCGCGGCTCGGCGGCGACCGGATCGAGGTCGTCCTCGACGACCCGGGCCGCCTCACCGCCGCCGCGGAGATCGTCGGGCGGGTCGCGTCCGGCGAGGTCGACGTCGACGCCGAGGCCCTGCGCGTCGGGGCCGCGGTGACCGGACGGGCCGCCGCGCTCACCGAGGCCGTCCGGGCCCTGGACGACGCGGGCGTCCGGGTCGCCGACATCGGGCTGCGCCGCCCCACCCTCGACGAGGTGTTCCTGTACCTCACCGACAAGAAGGAGGAGGTGGCGCCGTGAGCGTCCAGGATCTGCGCTGGGCCGTCGCCGACGGCCGGACCCTGACCGCGCGGGCCCTCGCGCACTGGGCGCGGCGGCCCGGCGACGTCGCCGTCGCGCTGCTGTTCCCGGTCATGGTCGTGCTGATGATGGGCTACCTGTTCGGCGGCCAGATGGACGTCCCCGGCGGCGGGAGCTACCGGGAGTTCATCGTCCCCGGCATGTTCGCGCTGACGATGGCGTTCGGCGTCGAGACGACGTTCGCCGCCGTCGCCAGCGACGCCGCCAAGGGGGTGACGGACCGGTTCCGCGCCATGCCGATGTCGCCGTCCGCCGTCGTCACCGGACGCGCCGCCGCCGACATGCTCCACTCCGCCGCCGGGCTCGCCGTGATGGCGGTGTGCGGCGTGCTGATCGGGTGGCGCGTCCACGACGGGGCGGCGCGGGCGCTCGCCGGGCTCGGGCTCCTGCTGCTCCTGCGGTTCGCGCTGGTCTGGCTCGGCGTCTACCTCGGGCTGCTCGCGAAGGGACCGGAGTCGGTGGCGGTCGTCCAGATCCTGGTGTGGCCGATCGGGTTCCTGTCCAGCGCGCTCGTCGCGCCGGACACGATGCCCGGCTGGCTCGGCGCGATCGCCGAGTGGAACCCGATGTCGGCGACCGTGACCGCGTGCCGCGAGCTGTTCGGCGCGCCGGTGACGAGCGGGTCGTGGGCGGCCGAGCACAGCGTCCTCATGGCGGTGGCGTGGCCGCTGCTGATCGCGGCGGTGTTCGCGCCGCTGTCGGTCCGCCGGTACCGCTCGCTCGGCGGCTAGGGGAGGAGCCCGGCGCGGTGCCTGGCCAGCGCCGCCATCGGGTAGCACTCCTCGGGCAGCGGCTCCGTACCGCCTCCCGCGAGGGGGGACGACCCCCCACGCCCCCCGGAGACCGCGGGGTTGAGAGCGGCGCGGAGCCGCCGCCCCGCCGTCGCCGCGTCGTAGGGCTGGACGACGCACAGCTCCGCCCGCATCGCCTGCCGCGCGGCGGCCATCAGCGCCGGGACGTCCCCGACCAGCACCACCTCGGACGGCACGTCGCCGTGCGAGAGCCGGACGGCCAGCGCGTGCAGGCCCCGCGTGCCCTCGCCGGAGTAGCGGAACTCGCAGACGAGGCGGTCGCCGTCGAGCGGGCCCTCCTGGATCAGCCACGCCTGGCCGGGGACGACCCGTCCGAGCGACCCCTCCCAGGACGGGGCCGGGACGGCGTCCAGGTCGTCGGCGGCCCGGCCCGCGCCCTTGCGCGCCTCGGCCGGGCCGATCGCGGCGAGCGCGCGCAGGAACGCCCGCGCGCCGGGCGTCGCGGCGGCCCGCAGGCAGGTGATCAGGTCGGCGAGCGCGGCGCGCCGGGCCCGCGCGTCCGGCGCCGCGGCCTCCAGCGCCCCGAGCCGCGCGGACGTCCACGCCTCCGCCTCCAGCGGGCCGGGCAGCGCGGGCAGGGCCTCCGCCTCCCGGACGTAGGCCGCGTACACCTCCCGCAGACCCGGCAGCATCAGCGCGGGTCCGGCGGACGATCGGGGCGCGTTCACACCCTCAGCCTAGGAGACGGGCAGACCGGGGAGACGGGGCGGGCGGCGCGTCCCGCCGCCGGTGCGGCCGGACGGCGGGACGCGCCGCGCGCCCCTACGCGGGGACGGTGAGCAGTGTGCGCCCCTCGCGGATCGTGCGGACCTCGAAGCGGGTGATCTCCTCCGGCCGCAGCGCGGTCCCGCCCTGCAGCGTGAGCCGCGGCTGCGCCGACCCCGGCAGCCCGTACCCGGCGGCGGGCACCGTCCAGCCGATGACGGTGTGCCGGCGTCCCGCCCGGTCCACCGCGACCAGCTCGCACTCCTCGGGCCCGCCGACCTTGGTGAGCCGCAGGCCGACCCGGCTGCCCCACGGCTTGCGCTGGGTGGCGACCGTCCCGGAGACGCCGGTGGCGGGGTCGACGGCCGAGACCGCCCTGCCGTCCCGCATCAGCGCGGCCGTGCCGTCGTCCTGCCGGGACGCCGTCCCGCCGCGGTCGGCGCCGAGCGTGAAGCCGGTGCCGAGCGCCCCGCCGATCAGCACGACCCCGGCGGCGGCCGCGGCGGCGGCCCGGGCCGCGCGCCGCCGCCGCTCCCGGCGGATCCGCCTGCGCAGCAGGTCGGAGACCACCGCGGGCTCGGGCGGCGCGGGCGGGGCGCCGGCCGGCTCGGCGATCGGGCCGATGCCGTCGAGCTGCTCGGCGATGCCGCGCAGCTCGTCGAGCTCGGCGCGGCAGGCGACACAGGTCGCGAGGTGCGCCTCGAACGCCCGCCGGTCGGGGTCCTCCAGCAGGCCGAGGGCGTAGGCGCCGACGTCCACGTGCAGCATGTCCGCGCTCATGGCGTCACGCCCCTCTCCTCCAGGGCGACGCGAAGCGCCCTGAGCGCGTAGTAGACCCGGGACTTCACGGTGCCCACGGGGATGCCGAGCCGCCGCGCCGCCTCGTTCACCGAGCGGTCCCGGAAGAAGGTCTCGTTGAGGATCTCGCGGTGGGCGGGGGACAGCGCGAGGAGGGCTTCGGACACGACGACGGAGCGCAGCAGATCCTCCAACCCGTCGGGGACGCGCATGTTCTCCAGCGGGCCCTCGCCCGCCTCCTGCGGCCTGGCGTTCTTGCGGCGCTGGTCGTCGATGACGATCCGGCGGGCGACGGTCGCGAGCCACGGCAGCAGCGACGCCGCGTTCTCGTCCAGCTGGTGGGCGCTGCGCCACGCGCGGATCATCGTCTCCTGGACGACGTCCTCCGCCCAGTGCCGGTCGCCGCCGGTGAGCCGCAGCACGAACGACAGCAGCGGACGGCCGTACACGCGGTACAGCTCGGTCACGATCACCTGGTCGTCCACGCCGCCCGCGGGCCGGGGGCCGCGGAACCAGCTCCACGGGCCCGCGGGGCGTTCTCGCGGGACGGGCACTGCGGTCGACGATCGATGGGCCATCGGGGGTCTCCGGCTGGTGCGGGGGAAGGGCGACGCGGTGGCCGTGAGCCTGGTGTCACGTCGGGAGGCAGTACGGGCGCCGCCGACCCCGGGGTTCAACCCGCCCCGGACGGTTTTCCGCCCCGCTCCTTACTAGTTCGACACCTTTTCCTTACCGTGGGCGCGGGGCCCGGCCCCGCCGCGTCGTAGTTGCCGGACACGCCCCGGACCGGCCGCGACGCCGCGGCGCACGGCCCCGGGGGACCCGCCGACACGATCCTCAGCCGGGCACGCTCACTCCACGCATTGGAGCGAATGCGGGCACCGGGCCCATTCGCCCAGAAGAGGACCGAGGGGCGGGATCGGCACAGTGAAAGGGAACGGCGAAACACAACTCAGGTACCGCCTGCTGCTGGCGGTGGACATCCAGGGGTACAGCAAGCGCGACACGCGCGAGCAGCTCGCCGCGCAGCGGTCCCTGTCGGACGCGCTCGACCGCGCCGCCGCCGGCGCCGGCCTCGACCGCGCCCGCTGGGACAAGCAGGTCGGCGGCGACGGCGAGCTCGCCACGCTGCCGGACGGCACCGACCCCGCGACCGTGGCCGGCGACTTCGTCATCGGCCTCGCCGCGGAGCTGCGCGACCTCAACGCCGCCGCGGACCGCGAGAGCGCGGACGTCGGCGGCGCGGATGCGGGGGGCGCGGATGCCGGGGGCACGGATGCCGGGGGCGCGGGCGGGCGGCGGCTGCGGGTGCGGCTCTCGCTGCACCACGGCACGCTGACCGCCGGGCCGTTCGGGCCCGCGGGCGACGCGCCGATCGTCGTCCAGCGGCTGCTGGACGCCGCGCCGCTGCGCCGCCTCCTGGCCGACGACCCGGACCGCGACCTCGCCTACGCCGTCTCGGACTCCCTGTTCGAGGACGTCGTGCGCACCGGCTTCTGCGCGCTGCCGCCCGAGGCGTTCCAGCCGGTCAAGGTCACCGCGAAGGGCGCGGCGTTCCGCGGCCACATCCTCACCGGCCGCGCGGCCCGCCGGGGCCGCCGCACCGGCGGCACGGCCGGGGACTCCGGCGGGCCGGGCGACCGGCCCGCCCCGGGCGCCCGCGTCCTCGACTTCCCGGCGCTCGCCGCCCGCTGACCGTCCGGCGCCCGCCGTCCGGTGCACGCCCCGCCACCGGACGGCGGCGCGTCTCCCGCCGGTCGGCGGCGACGCGCGCCCACCGGGAAGCGATCGGCCCGCCGCGCGGTTGTCGCCTGCATCACAGCGTTTCAAGGGAGGCGGAACATGGCGGACGACGCAGCGCTCGCGAAACTGGTGGCCGGGCAGGACCTCGGGGTGCTCGCCACCCTCAAACGGGACGGGCGGCCCCAGCTCTCCAACGTCAACTACCACTTCGACGAGGGACGCCGGCTCATCCGGATCTCCATCACGGCGAACCGCGCCAAGGCCCGCAACCTCGCCCGCGACCCGCGCGCGTCGCTGCACGTCAGCACCCCGGACGGCGGCTCCTACGCGGTCGCCGAGGGCACCGCCGAGCTGTCGGCCGTCGCCGCCGACCCCGCCGACGCGGCGGTCGAGGAGCTCGTCGAGGTGTACCGGGACATCCGCGGCGACCACCCCGACTGGGACGAGTACCGCCGCGTCATGGTCGAGGACGGGCGGCTCGTCGTCCGCCTCCACGTCGAACGCCTCTACGGCATGGTCCGCGCCTAGGCCCGCGCCCGCGCCGCCGCCGGGACCGGTCGTACACGATTCTTGTACCGCGTCGAACGTTCCGCCTCCCGGGGCGGACGTTCGTCCTTCCCGGGAGAACGCGCCGCACCCGCCGGTCCGGTGTCCGCTGGGCGGCGTGCGGGTTCCGTGGCACCCTGACGGCGGTCCGTGCCGACCCGGCCCCGGGAGGGACGCATGCGCGAGTCCGGCGAGCCGCTCCCGCCCGCCGTGGCGCGGGCGCTGGAGGAGTACGGGGAGCTGCTCCGCGCGCACGGCCCCACCTGGGGCGAGGAGCCGGTCGGCTACGTGCGGCAGATCGAGGCCAGTGCGTTCCTGGCGGACGAGCGCGACTACCGGGCCGCGTGCCTGCGCCTCGTCGTCGCGGAGCACCCCGGGGCGACGGACGAGGAGATCGACGCCCTGATCCCGGCCCTCGACCTCCACGAGGTCGTCCGGGACGCGCTCAGGGGCCGCGTCCTGGACAACCTCGCCGCGCTGCGCGTCCTGCCGGACGGCGCGACGCTGGAGGCCGTGCCGCGCGCCGTGCTGGACGGGCGGCCCGTCCCCACCACTCTGCTGGTCGACTCGTCCCGGGACGCCCCGGTCGTCGTCCGCGTGGACGGCGCCGCGCACGAGGTCCCGGCCGGGGGCGCGCGGCTCATCCCGGTCACGTCGTGGAGCAGCGTCTTCGTCGACCAGATCCTCGTCCCGCTCGGCTCGCTCACCCGGCGGGCCGTCCCCGCGCGGCTCCGGCTGCGCGCGGGCCTGCCCTGCCGCTGGACGGTCGTCGGCGCCGACGGCCGGGGCTGGTACCCGGCGGGCGTCCCGCACCGGCTCGACGCGCACCGCGTCCCCTACTTCCACGGCGACGACGTCGTCCTGGACGTGCCCGCCGAGCCGCTCACCGTCCGCGTCACGCGCGGGATGGAGTACGGCGCCGCCGAGACCCGCGCCGTGCCGTGCGCGGGGGAGGAGACGCTCGTCGAGTTGGCCCCGCCGCGCCTCTACGACGCCGCCGCGAAGGGCTGGTACGGCGGCGACATGCACGTCCACATGAACTGGGCGGGCGACACCGTCGGCACGCCCGCGCACGCCGCCGCCGCGCAGCACGGCGAGGACCTGCACGTCCTCAACCTCGTCGCGGGCAACGTCGCGTCCCGGCGCGTCTACGACCGGGAGGCCCTCGAACACTGGGCCGGGCGCGACCTGCCCTGGTCGGACGCCACCCACGTCGCGCGCCTCGGCGTCGAGTACCGCAACGACCTGCTCGGGCACCTGTACGCGTTCGGCGTGACCGCGCCGCCCGAACGGTTCCACACCGGCTTCGCCGGGGACCCGGACTGGCCGCCGAACGCCGCCGGGTGCCGCGAGCTGCGCGGGCTCGGCGCCGTCCTCGGGTACAGCCACCCGTTCCACCTGCCCGCCGACGAGGACGCACCGCCCGCCGCGCTGCTCGCGGGCGGCCGGAACTGCTCGTCCCGCGAGATCGTCGTGGACGCCGCGCTCGGCCTCATCGACTCGCTCGACGTCCTGAACCACTCCTCGATCCGCGCCACCGCGGTCATGTACCGGCGGCTGCTCGGCGCGGGCAACGCCCTCGCCGCCACCGCCGGGACGGACGCGATGCTGTCGTTCCAGCGGCGCGGCAGCCAGTCCGGCCCGCCCGGCTGGGCCCGCGTCTACGCCCGGGTCGACGGCCCGCTCACCGCCGCGTCGTTCGCCGCCGCGATCCGCCGCGGCCGGACGTTCGCCACCACCGGCCCCTGGCTCGACCTGGACGTCGACGGCCACGGCCCCGGGGACGTCCTCGACGCGGCCCCCGGCGACCGCGTCACCGTCACCGCCCGGACGGTCGGCCCCGAGGTCCGCCGCGTCGAGCTGCGCACCGCCGACGGCGTCCTCGCCGCGGGCCCGCCGGGGGAGGTCGGCGCGGAACTCACCGTCACCGGGCCGACCTACGTCGTCGCCGTCGCGACCGGGCCGCCGCACGAACGCTCCATGCACCACTCCGGCGCGTTCGCGCACACGAGCCCCGTCCACCTGCGCGTGGCCGGACGGCACGTCGCCCGCGAGGCGGACCTGCGCTGGTGCCTGGACTACCTCGACCGCCTCGGCGACCTGCTCCGCCGCGCCGCCCGCCTGGAGACGCCCGAGCAGCTCGCCGCGCACCTCGACCTGCTGGACGCGGCCCGCGCCGTCTACACCGGCCGCCTCGCGGACCGCCCCGCCGGGGCCTGACCGCACCCGGCACGCGCCGTCAGGGCGCTTGTGCCCGCCGCCCGCGGCTGGCTAGCGTTCGGGGATGCTCCAGGCCACCGCCACGACCACCGCCACGCCCGAAGAGCTGTTCCGGCACCTCGTCGTCCCCGAGGCGTGGGGCGCGTGGTGCAGGCTCCCCATCCCGGCGAAGCAGACCCGCAAGGGCGACACCAGTGCCTACGGCGTCGGCACGGTCAGGAAGCTCTGGCCCGCCGTCGAGCAGACCGTCGTCTACGAGCCGTACGGGCACTACGCCTACATCGCCCTGTCCGGGCTGCCCGTCCGCCGCTACCGGTGCGACGTGTACCTGGAGGCCCGCGACACCGGCACGAACCTGCGCTGGAAGGCCGAGTTCGAGCCGCTCGTCCCCGGCACCGGGCCGCTGCTGCGGGTCTGGTTCCGGCTGGTGGTGTCGTCGCTCACCCGCTGGCTGCCCGCGCACGCCGAGCACTGCCCGCCCGACTGCCCCGCCCGCCGCGCCGGCGACATCTGACCCCCGGAGAAGAAGGCCGGAGGCCGCGCGACCCCCCGCGCGACCCCCGGCGAAAAAGGGTGCAGGCCGAGAGCACCCCGCAGTTCCCTCGGCCTGCACGTTCGCGGCCCCCCGCGACGCCGCGGCCCCGGATCACCCGGAGCCGGGCCCGTACACCTCCCACAGCTCCCCGGCGAAGAACCTCCCGAAGCCGAGCAGCTTCTGCGCCCCGTCCGGACCGGACGTCCGGAACGTGGTGAGCTGGCGCGCGAAGTCCGTCAGCTTGATCTGCAGCACCCCCGCCGCGACCACTCGCGCGCCGTCCTCCTCGTCCGCGCCGACGTGCCCGTCCAGGACCCGCACGTACAGCGTGGACGTGTCCGGCCAGATCCGCGTCGGCGGCCCGTGCAGGACGTTCTTCACCCCGCTGAGCGTCCGCGCGTTCCCGTCGCCGTCGGTGTAGAACAGGCGGTACTTCATCAGCCGCCGGTCCTCCGCGCCGCCGGTCGGGTCGACGAACAGGTTGAACGTCCCGTCCTCGACCGTGCGGCGCCCCCCGTGGCCGGTCGCGTCGACCCACCCCTCGGCCCGCGCCTCGTGGGCCGGGTCGGCGACGAACCGGTCGGTGTCGTCCGTCGTGATCGTCAGCCGGAACGACAGCGGCAGCCGCCCGTCGGCCAGCTCCCCGACCCGCGGGTCGGACTCGCCGTAGGTGACGTACCCCTTCATCTCCTCGGTGAAGGACAGCGACGTACGGCCCGGCGCCGCGACGAGCCCCCGCGACCCCTCGCGACCCCCTGCTGCCGGGACGGGCTCCTTGTGGGGGGTCGACCCCCCACGCCCCCCGGCCGCCGGGACGGGCTCCTTGTGGGGGGCCGCCCCCCCACGCCCCCCGGCCGCCGGGCCGTACGCCTCGCCATTCACCCCTACCAGCGGGCCGGTTCCCCCGACCGGCCCGGCCCCCGTGGCGGACGGGGCGGTGGCGGACCCGCCCGCGCCCCCCGACGCGGACGCCCCCTCCAGCAGCCGCGTCGCCAGCCGGTCGGCGTGCGCGGCGATGGTGAGCGAGGGGTTGGGGCCCACCGGCCCCGGCATCGCCGCCCCGTCGGCGATGTAGAGGCCCGGGAACCCGAACACCTCGCCGAAGGCGTCGCAGACGCCCTCGCCCCGGTGCGCGCCCATCGGAGCCCCGCCCAGCGGATGGACGGTGACGATCCGCTTGCGGAACCACATCGGGTTGTCGGCGTAGTCGGCGCCGAGCACGTCCGCGATGCCCTGCATCGTCTTGCGGACGCGGGAGAACAGCTCCTCGCTGGTCTCGCTCGTCCAGTCGGCGGCGAGCCGCCCGTCGCGCAGCCGCAGCCGCCCGTCCGGGGTGTCGCGGCCCATGCCGAGCAGCGGCAGCGAGCTGACGGTGAGCGCGCCGTCCCCGATCAGCTCGGAGATCTCCTTGGACAGGTTCGTGTCCGGCGCCTCGCGGAACAGGTCGGTGAACCGGTCCCAGAGGAACTTCACCGCGCGCTCGAAGTCGTTGCGGATGTCGAACCCGTCGACGATCCAGTCGGTGAACCCGGGGTAGCCGCCGTCCTCGATGTAGGCGCCGCGGCCCGCGCCGGGGACGCCGTCCAGCTCGTCCGGCAGCCGGATCGCCGTCGTGATCACCGGCCCGCGGCTCGCGTTCAGCGGCCGGACCCGGTTGCGGTCGGTGGCCCGCAGCAGGAACGTCAGCAGGTCGCCGTTGCCGCTGAACCGCGTGCCGAGCGCCTCGCTCAGCCCCGGGAACGCCTTCGCCGACTTCAGCAGCAGGAACGTCGTGCCGAACGTGCCCGCGCCGAGGACCAGCCGGTCGCAGGAGATCGTCCGGACGGGCAGCCGGCGCCGCTTGCGCAGCGACAGCGCGGGCGGCGGCTCGTGCTGGATGTAGTCGACCTCGTACCCGCCGCCCGGCCGCGGCCGCAGCGCCTTCACCTCGTGGGACGTGCGGAGGTCCGCGCCGTGGTGCGCCGCCGCCGACAGGTAGGTGTGGTCGAGGCTGTTCTTCGACCCCTCGTTGCAGCCGATGTCGCACTCGCCGCACAGCCGGCACGTCCGCCGCGGGGCGCCGTGGACGTTGCCGTACCCGGCGTCCACGATCGGCAGGCTCAGCCCGGGCGCGCCGCCCGGCCGGGCCGCGAAGCTGACCGCGAGCGGCGGCAGCGTGCAGTCCAGCCCGAGCTCGGCCGCCGCGTCCTGCATCGCGTGCGTCTTCGGGGTGTCGTCGAACGGGACGTGGTCCAGCGGGTACGGCGCCACGCCGATCATCTTCTCGACCGCGTCGTAGTGCGGGTCGAGGTCGGCGCGCGACACCGGCCAGCGCCGCTTCGTCCCGTCCGGGCCGTCGTCGACGAACCAGTGCTCGTCCTTGCGCAGCAGCACGTTCGCGTAGATCAGCGAACCGCCGCCGAGCCCGGACGACACGACCGAGTCGCAGCCCTTGAAGCTCCAGACGTCGAACATCCCGTACAGGCCGGCGTCCGGGTCCCAGAAGGCGCGCCCCATCTCCGCCGGCGTCCGCGGGAAGCTCCCCGGCGGGTACGGCTGCCCGCGCTCCAGCAGGACGACCGACCTGCCGGCCTCCGCCAGCCGGTAGGCGGCGACGGACCCGCCGAACCCGGACCCGATCACGACTGCGTCGACGTGCTCCATGGCGCTAGCCCGCCTTCCTCTTCAAGAAGTCGAGTACCTGCGGGAACACTTCGGTGTCGACGTACGCGCCCATGAAGGCGTCCTGGTGGCCGTACCCGGGCAGGACCGCCAGCTCGTGCAGGCCCGGCGTGACCCTTTCAAGCCGTCGGTAGCAGACGATGTTGGAGTCGGTGAACACGTGGTTGCGGTCTCCGGTGAGGAACAGGATCGGTGTCGTGACGTCCGCGGCGTTCGCGAGGTAGTCGTCCGGCAGGTCCTTGTGCCGCGGGTCGCGGCGGTCGTACTTCACCGCGCGTCCGGCCCGCACCATCTTGAGGATGTGCCGGTAGTAGTTGACGTTGCAGGCCCCGAACAGGTCGGGGAGCCGGCCGTGGGTGACCGGCGACATCTTCTCGTGGGAGAAGATCGGTTTCCCGCCGCCCCACATGAAGCTGAGCATGTGGCACGCGGGCTCGTCGCACGTTCGGTGGAACGGCGCGACCGACTTGGCGAGCAGCCAGCCGCGGGTCAGCAGCGGCGCCATCCCGTAGCGCGGGTCGAGGTGGCACGGTCCGACGAGGTACTCCATCAGCGGCGGCCCGTAGCCGAGCTTCATCTTCGACCAGAGCGGCGTGCGCGGCACCAGCGAGACGCTGTTGCACGTCAGGCTGGCGACGCCGGTGACCGTCCCGGCGAACACCGCCATCGAGAACGAGATCGCGCCGAGGCAGTGCGTGATCACGTGGATCCGCCGGTCGCCGACGTGGCGGCGCAGCTCCGTGAGCGCCGCCGGATGGTCGTAGAGCGCGATGTCGTCGAGGGTGTGGCGCTGCGTCTCGGCGTTGTAGGGGTACCGGCCGCTCATCCGGTAGTCCAGCGCCCACACGTCGCCGAACCCGGCGTCGTGCAGGACGTTCACCAGGTTGGCGTGCTCCGGCATGATGTACATGTCGCTGGACGTCGTCAGGCCGTGCACGAGCAGGACCACGTCGTCGCAGTCGGCGCGGCGGTAGCGGGTCAGGTTGAGGCCCAGCCCGTCCTCGGTCGCGAAGGGGTGCATGGACATGGCGGCGTCGGTGACGCCCGTATGGGTGAAGCGCGCGATCCCCCGTTGCTGTCCCATGGTCATCCCCTCCGGCCCTCTCTGACGCCCTAACCTTGCCAAACGCGGATATCAGCGCGGCATCGTGGAGAACCCGTACTTACGAGAACATCAGGACGGCACGTACGTACGGGACCTACGTGAGATGAGAGTCGGAATCAGCCCAGGTGGTTCACGGTGTCCGGTTCATCGCCGTCGCGACGCCGACCCGGGAGGGGACGCCGATCTTGGCGAAGACCCGTGAGAGGTGGGTCTCGACGGTGCGGACGCTGAGGTAGAGCCGCTCGGCGATCTGCTGGTTGCTGCATCCCTCGGCGACGAGCTGGGCGATCTCGTACTCGCGCGGGGAGAGCCCGAAGGGCATCTCCTGCCGGACCGTCTTCGCACGTGAGCCGCCCGGCGGCGGGACGCGGACGCCGAGCCGGCGCTGCTCCCGGACGGTCTGGGCGAGCAGTCCGCGCATCCCGCAGGCCTCGAAGATCTCGGCGGCGGCGCGGACGCGTTCGCGGGCGGCGGCGCGGTCGCCGGCGGCGGCGTGCGCGAGCCCGGCGGCGAGTTCGGCGCGTCCGGCGTCGGGGCGGCGGCCGGTCTTGGCCAGCAGTTCGGCGGCCTCGGCGGCGCAGGCGGCGGACGCGGCCGGGTCGGCGGCGCGCAGCGCGTGCGCGCGGGCGAGCCGGGCCAGGCCGACGTCGCCGGGCAGCGCGGGGTTGGCGATGGCGTCGGCGATGTCGGCCCAGTAGGCGGCGTCGCGGCCGTCGGGCGGCGGGGCGTCCTCGGCCGCGCGGACCGACGCGAGCGTCTCGGCGCAGATGACCAGCGTGTCGAAGTCGAGCCCGAGGGTGCCGTCGCCGCAGGCGGCGATCAGCGCCTCGGCGCCCTCGGCGGTGCGGCCGGCGTTGACCATCGCGAGGGCGCGGGCGACGTGGGTCATGTGGGTCCACCACTCGCCCGAGCCGGTGTCGTTGGCGACGGCCTCCTCGCCCGCGCGCAGCGCGCGGTCGTGGTCGCCCATCCAGCTCGCGGTCAGGCACTGCTGGATCAGCCCGTAGGCCAGGACCTCCTGCGAGCGCAGCTCGCGGCCGACCGCGGCGGCCTCGTCGGCGACGGCGGCGGCCTCGGCCATCCGCCCGACCGAGGCCAGGATCCGGGACTGCCCGGCGAGCATGTAGCCGAGGGTGTAGGTCTGGCCGGTCTTGCGGGTGATCGACACCAGCCGCTCGGCGTGCCGCAGCGCGCTGTCGTACATGCCGAGGAAGGACTCGGCGAAGATCAGCCAGGCGAAGCTGTCCAGGCAGTCGGCGAAGTCGGTGTCGGCGGCGGCGGAGAACAGCTGGTCGGCCTTGGTCGCGTAGCCGATCGCCTCCTCCACCGCGCCGCGCCCATAGGACACCATCGGGCGCATCGCCACGACCGCCGCCGTCAGCCCGGGGCCCCAGCCGGGGCCGCTGTCGGGGATGGTGTCGAGGACGGCCTGCGAGCCCCGGGTGTCGATCCGCTGCATCCGGTCGTTGACCAGCCGGATGCGCAGGAGCACGGCCTCGGGGGTCTGCCGGTCGGTGATGCGGCGCAGCTCGTCCAGGACGAGGGCGCGGGCCTCGTGGATGCGGCCGACCTGCCGTTCGACGATGGCGCAGAGCACGACGGCGCGGGCGCGGCGGACGGTGTCGTCCAGCGGCAGCAGCCCCAGCAGCGTGCGGGCGGTCTCGCGGCCCGCCTCGGCGTGCCCGGACACGGTCTGCACGTGCGCCAGCTCTAGGAGCAGCTCGACCCGGTCGGGATACGCGCCGTCCGCGGCGGGGTCGGTGCCGTCCGGCATGAGTTCGAGCGCGGCCTCCAGCCAGTACGCGGCGGTGCCCGGCGCCTGATAGGCCACGACCCGCGCCGCCTCCACCAGCGTGCGGATCGCCTCCCGGTCGCCGAACCGCGCCGACCGCACCACGTGGTGCGCGCGGACGGCGGCGGGCGCGCCCAGCTCGGCCAGCCGCGACGACACCCGCGAGTGCGCGGCGATCCGCCAGCCCGCCGCCGTGGAGGCGTAGGCCACGTGCCGCACGAGCGGATGCCGGAACCTGAACCGCCCGCCCGGCGCCGGACGTACCACGTCGTGACCGGTCAGCACGTCCAGCGCGGTGAGCGCGGCGCCCTGCTCCATCTCGGCGGCGACGGCCGCCAGCGCGGGCTCGAACACGTCGGCGGCGACGGCGGCGCCGCGCGCCATCCGCAGCGCCTCGGGCGGCAGCGCGCTCAACTCCACCTGCAGCGCGGCGCGGACGGCGGGCGGCAGCTCGGTCAGGTTCGCCACGCCCCGGCCCCAGCCCTGCCGGTCGGGGCCCGCCCCGGCGGGCATGCCCCCCTCGCCCATCTTCGACAGGGCCTCAAGGTAGAACGGGTTCCCGCCGCTGGCCTTGAACAGCGCCTCGCAGCGGGCCCGGCTCACCTCCGGGCCGAGGAACTCCTCCACCTCGCTCTGGGTGAGCGGGTCGACCGTCACCCGCACGCCCTGCGGCCCGGCCGCGTCCACCAGCGCCGCCAGCCGCGGCGACGCCTGCGCGGGCCGGTAGGCCACCGAGATCAGCACGCGGGCGCGCGGCGGATGCCGGACCAGGTGGTCCAGCAGCTCGATCGTCGCGTCGTCGGCCCAGTGCAGGTCGTCCAGGATCAACACGAGCCCGTGCGGGTCGGCGAGCTCCTCCAGCGCGTGCCGGACGGTCCGGTGCAACTGGTAGCGGGCCACGCCCGAGTCGGGCGACGCGGCGGCCGGGGGATGGTCGGTGAGGTCGGCCAGCGCCGGGAACACGGTGCCGAGCAGGCGCAGCGCGGCGGGCGACAGGTCGGGCGTGTGCTCTTCGAGGTGGTCGTCGAGGGCATCGACCACGGCGCCGAACGGCATCTCCTGCTCGAACTCGGCGGCGCGGCCCGCGACGTAGGTCAGCTTGCGCGCGGTCGCGGCGTCGGCCAGCTCGTTCAGCAGCCGCGTCTTGCCCGCGCCCGGCTCGCCGACCACGGCGAGGAAGCCGTAGCCGTCCTGGGCGGCGTCCAGGACGCGGCCGATCTCCTCCAGCGCGTCCCGTCGCCCGACGAGCGGAGCGTTGCCGGGACGGGTCCCGGCGTCGCGTGCCGCACGACCCTCCATGTCCACACCCCAACAGTGACAGGCGGCCGATACGCCGTGATCATGCTTCTGTGTAGCTGTTCATGAGACTTTTGGCGAAATTCACCCTATCGGGTCGAACGTCAATAGGGCGGGGGCAACACGCCCCGCGCCGTGCGCCACTCCGACGGGCGGTCTCTCCGGCACCGTGCTGACTCACCGTGTTGTTCCCTGTTATCAAGCGTCGTCGCACGCCCCATGTCAACCTCAAGAAGGTAAACCGTCCCCGAGCCGTGACATGCGTCCGCTGACCTGCGGACGGGCCTTCTCCCTCGCCAGCGGCGGGGCCGCCGGGCCCCGCCGCCGACCTCGGAACGCGCCGACACGGCCACAGGTGGACACATGACCGCGTGGTCGCTCCGCGCCCTCGGTCAGGGCGCCGGGACGGCGAGGAGGGCGGCGGCCGCGTCCCAGCGCGCCGCGTCGCCGGACGGGACGAAGCGGCGCAGCGGCTGCGTCGCGGCGACGAGGGCCCGCGACTCCGCGAGGCCGCCCGCCGCGCCGTGCGCGCGGGCCTGGGCGAGCACGTTGCCGAGCGCGGTCGCCTCGACCGGCCCGGCCACGACGGGCAGCCCGCTCGCGTCGGCGGTGAGCTGGCAGAGCAGCTCGTTGCGGCTGCCGCCGCCCACGAGGTGGACGACGTCGACGTCCCGTCCGGACAGCGCCGCCGCCTGCCGGATCGCGGCGCGGTGCGCGAGGGCGAGGCTGTCCAGCACGCACCGGACGGTCGCGGCGCGCCCCTCCGGCGCGGGCAGGCCGCGGCGGCGGCAGTGCGCGGCGACCCGGGCGGGCATGCCGCCCGGCGGCAGGAACTCGGGGTCGCCCGCGTCGATCAGCGAGCGCAGGCCGGGGACGCGCGCGGCCTCGGCGAGCAGCGCGGTCAGGTCGGGGCCGTCCCACGCGCGCAGGCACTCCTGGAGGAGCCACAGGCCCATCACGTTGCGCAGGTAGCGGACCGTCCCGTCGACGCCGCCCTCGTTGGTGAAGTTGGCCTTGCGGCTCGCCTCGGTGAGGACGGGCGCGTCCAGCTCGACGCCGACCAGGGACCACGTGCCGCAGGAGATGTAGGCGAACCGGTCGGTCGCGGCGGGGACGGCGGCGACCGCCGACGCCGTGTCGTGCGACCCGACGGCCACGACCGGGAGGCCGGGGTGGCCGGTCTCGGCGGCGGCGTCCGGGCGCAGGACGCCGATCGGCGAGCCCGGGTCGCGCAGCGGCGGCAGGATCGCGGCGGGCAGGCCGAGGCGGGAGAGGAGCTCGCCCGACCACGTGCCGGTGCGGACGTCGAGGAGCCCGGTCGTGGACGCGTTCGTCCGCTCGGCGCCGATCTCCCCGGTGAGCCAGTACGCGAGCAGGTCGGGGATGAGGAGCAGCGTGCGCGCCCGCGACAGGTCGTCGGCGGCGAGCTGGTAGATCGTGTTGAACGGGAGGAACTGGAGGCCCGACGCCTGGTAGAGGAGGTCGTCGCCCACGTCGGCGCGGACCCGCTCCATGACGCCGTCGGTTCGCGAGTCGCGGTAGTGGACGGGGTTGCCGAGCAGCGTGCCGTTCCCGTCCAGCAGCCCGTAGTCGACGGCCCACGAGTCGATGCCGACCGAGGCGAGGCCGGACGGGGCGGAGCGCAGCCCGTCCAGGACATTCCCGTACAGGCCGAGGACGTCCCAGTACAGGGTGCCGTTCACCCGCACCGGGCGGTTGGGGAAGCGGCGGACCTCGTCCAGCTCCAGCGTGCCGGGCCCGACGCGCGCCGCCATCACCCGCCCGCTGGACGCGCCGAGGTCGACGGCCGCGAAACCCGCCTCGCTCACGCGACGACCACCACGTCGAGCGTGCGCGGGCCGTGCACGCCCTCCACCCGGGACAGCTCGATGTCGCTCGTCGCGGACGGCCCCGACACGAACGTCAGCGGCCGGAGCGGGTCGAGCCGCGCCAGCGCGTCCGGCACGTCCGGGGCGACCTGCTCCGCGCGCACGACGATCAGGTGGTAGTCGGGGACGAGCGACAGCGCGCGCGGGCCCTGCGCGGCGCCGTGGTCGAGGACGATCGTCCCCGTCTCGGCGATCGCGGCGGCGCAGCCGGTGACCGCGCCCGCGAGGCCGTCCAGCGCGGCGACCGAGGGGTCGCGGACGAGCGGCGCGCCCACCTCCGACACCCACTCCGGCGGCAGGTCGGACGGCACCCCGTACGAGCCGGGCCGGGCGGCGAGCCGCCGCGCGACCGTCCCCGGCACGCCGGACGGCGCGACGCGCAGCACCGTCGCGCGGTAGTCGGCGACCCGCTCCGCGAACAGCTCCAGGACGTCGCCCTCGTGGTGCCGCCGCCGGTATCCGCGGTCGATCCGGCCGTAGGACGCGGCGACCTCGGCGGCCGGGCGCGTCGGCGCCACCCGCTCGATCCGGCGGAGTATCTCCTCGCGCGCGTTCACCGGACCCTGCCTTTCTGGGGGCGACCCCCAGACCCCGCTGCGGTCACCGGGTCTCCTCGCGGCCGCCGTCCGTCCGGGCCCACCAGGCTCGGAACGACTCGGGTGGTGGGGCGGGCGCGTCCCGCGTCTTGGTCCACGCCGACAGCGGGCCGGGCAGCCGCCGGATCCGCCCGCCGCGCGCCACGATCCGGCGGGACGCCGACGCGCCGCGCTGCGCGAGCCCGAGCCGGGTGGGGGAGCGCAGCGTCCACCCCGCCGCCGCCATCGCGACCCGTTCGAGGGGATGGCGCGGCCCCCGCTCCACCGCCCGCGCCCGCAGGTGGACGAGCACCTCCGGGATGTCGATCGCGACCGGGCACGCGTCGAAGCACGCCCCGCACAGCGACGACGCGTACGGCAGCGAGGCGTCCACGTCCGACCCGATGCCCCTGATCTGCGGGGACAGGATCGCGCCGATCGGCCCCGGATACGGCGACCCGTAGGCGTGGCCGCCCGCCCGCCGGTAGACCGGGCACACGTTCAGGCACGCGGAGCAGCGGATGCAGCGCAGCGCCTGCCGGCCCACCTCGTCGGCCAGGGTGGCGGTCCTGCCGTTGTCCAGCAGGACGAGATGGAAGTCGCGGGGCCCGTCGCCGGGGTGCACGCCCGTCCAGGTCGAGGTGTAGGGGTTCATCCGCTCCGCCGTGGACGAGCGCGGCAGCAGTTGCAGGAACACCTCAAGGTCGCGCCACGACGGGACGATCTTCTCCACGCCCATCACCGAGATCAGCGTCTCCGGGAGCGTGAGGCACATCCGGCCGTTGCCCTCCGACTCCAGGACGACGAGCGTCCCGGTGTCGGCGACCGCGAAGTTCACCCCCGACACCGCGACCTTCGCCGACAGGAACTTGGCGCGCAGATGCCGCCGCGCCGCCTCCGCGAGCGCGGCGGGGGAGTCGGTCAGCCCGGCGGGCGCGTCGTCCATCGCGCGCAGGAAGATGTCGCGGATGTCGGACCGGTTGCGGTGGATCGCCGGGACGAGGATGTGCGACGGGCGGTCGTCCCCGAGCTGGACGATCAGCTCCGCGAGGTCGGTCTCGTAGGCGGCGATCCCCTCCCCGGCCAGGAACTCGTTCAGCCCGATCTCCTGCGTCGCCATCGACTTGACCTTGACGACCTCGGTCTCGCCGGTCGCCTTCACGAGGCCGGCGACGATCCGGTTCGCCTCGGCGGCGTCGCGCGCCCAGTGCACCGTCCCGCCGGCGTCCGTGACCTTCTCCTCCAGGACGCGCAGGTAGTGGCCGAGGTTCTCCAGGACGTGGTCCTTGATCTGCTTGCCCGCCTCGCGGAGCGCGGTCCAGTCGTCCAGTTCGGCGACGGCGTCGGCGCGCCGCGCCCGGATCGTGGTGGTCGCGTGCGCCAGGTTGGCGCGCAGCCGCGCGTCGCCCACAGCGCGGCGCGCCGCGTCCGGGAACGACGGCATCCCCACGTACGTGGGCATCGTCATAGCGGGTCCTCCTCCGTCGCCGCGAGGATCTCGGCGAGGTGGACGGTGCGGACCCCCGCGCGGGTGCGGGTGAGCGCGCCGCCGATGTGCATGAGGCACGAGTTGTCGGCCGCGCACAGCGCCTCGGCCCGCGTCCCCCGCACGGCGGTGACCTTGTCCGCGCACATCGCCGCCGACACCTCGGGGTTCTTCAGCGCGAACGTCCCGCCGAACCCGCAGCACTCGGCCGCGTCCGGCAGCTCGGCGAGGTCGATGCCGCGGACCTCGCGCAGCAGCCGCAGCGGGCGGTCGCCGACCCGCAGCATCCGCAGCGAGTGGCACGTCGGGTGGTAGGCGACGCGGTGCGGGAAGTACGCGCCGACGTCGGTGACGCCGAGCACGTCCACGAGGAACTCCGACAGCTCGTACACGCGCGAGGCGACCCCGGCGGAGCGCGGCGCGAGCCGCGGATGCCAGTCGCGGACCATCGCCCCGCACGACGCGGACGGCGTCACGACCGCGTCGTAGGGCTCGAACGTCTCCGCGAACCCCTTCACCAGCGGCAGCGCCTGCCGCCGGTAGCCGGTGTTGAGGTGCATCTGCCCGCAGCACGTCTGCCCGGACGGGAACTCCACGTCGTGGCCGAGCCGCCGCAGCAGCCGGACGACCGCCTTCCCCGTCCCCGGGTAGAGCGTGTCGTTGACGCACGTCAGGAACAACGCGACTCTCACAGCGCCACCTTCACAACGCCACCTTCACAGCGCCACCTTCACAGCGCCACCCTCACGACGCGCCTCCCGCCTCGGACCGGCTCGACTCGCGGACGACCAGCTCCGGCTGGAACATCACCTGCTGGTGGGCGTGCCCCGCCGGGTCGTCGCACTCCTCCAGCAGGAGTTCGGTCGCGATCCGGCCGAGCTGGTAGGTGGGCTGCCGCACCGAGCTCAGCGGGACGGCGGCCGCCGCCGAGAACTCGATGTCGTCGTACCCGATCAGCGCGATGTCAGCCGGGACCCGGACCCCGACCTGCAGCAGCACCCGAAGGACGCCGAGCGCGAGCAGGTCGTTGGCGCAGAAGATCGCGTCCGGCAGCGGCGGCCCGGCCTCCAGCAGCCGCCGCGCCGCCTCCTGCCCGGCCCGCGCGTTCATCGCCCCGACCGGGATCTCGCGCAGCGCCTCGCGGCCGAGCCCGGCGGCGCGCAGCGCCCGCAGCGCGCCCTTGCGCCGGTCGGCGCACTGGCGCAGCGCCGTCGGCCCGGTGACGAAGCCGATCGTGCGGGCGCCCGCGGCCAGCAGCTCCCCGGCGGCGAGCTCGCCGCCGGCGACGTCGTCGACGGCGACCGAGCACTGGTTCGCGCGCGGCGTCGGATGGTCGAGCAGCACCACCGGGACGTTCCGCTCGCGCAGCCGCCCGGCCGCCGCGCCGTCGTCGCCGACCGGGGTCAGCAGCACGCCGCGGACCCGCTGCTCGGCGAGCACCCGCAGGTTGCGCAGCTCCCGCTCGTCCGACTCGCCGGACGAGGACAGGATCACCGCGTAGCCCCGTTCGCTCGCGGTGTCCTCGACGCCGCGTGCCACGTCGGTGAAGAACGGGTTGGCGAGGTCGAGGACCATCAGCCCGATCGTGCTGCTGTGCCCGGCGCGCAGCGTGGACGCCGACCCGTTGCGGACGAACCCGAGCTCCCGGATCGCGTCCTCGACCCGGATCCGGGTCGCCGCGGCGACCCGCTCCGGCCGGTTGAGCACGTTGGACACGGTGCCCGGCGAGACGCCGGCGTGCGCCGCGACCTGCTTGATCCCGACCGTCCCGCGCGCCGCGCCGGGACGGTCGGTGCCGTCTGTGCTCACTCTGCCGCGCCCCCGGTCCGTCCGCCGATGTCGGCTCACTCTGGGTCATGCATTAAAACGTGTCAACCCGCAGGCCGTGCATCGGAGGCCGAAACACGGGTGGCCGGTGCCGGTCGCGGACGACTTCGAGGACCTCTCAGGCCCTTGCTCCGCCGGGGTTTCCAGCGATCTTAGAAGGTCCCTCCGGAAGATCGGCCCTTGACGGGTGGTCCGGCTCACATCTAGCGTCCTCCGCAAGATCTTGTTAAAACGTTTTTCATCCCACCGTCCTGGACCTGCCTCCCGAGGAGGGCCCTGATGACAGCACCCGCGCGGTCGGCGCCACCGACATTGGCGCTGGTCAACGTGAGTAAATCGTTTGGCGCCGTGCGCGCCCTCCAGGACGTGACGCTGGAGCTGCACGCGGGCGAGGTGCACGCCCTGGCCGGGGAGAACGGCGCGGGCAAGTCGACGGTCGTAAAAACGTTCGCAGGCGTGCACCGTCCGGACGCGGGCGAGGTCCGGGTGGACGGCGCCGCCGTGGCCTTCGGCGGCCCCGCCGACGCGCAGGCCGCCGGGGTGGCGGTCATCTACCAGGAGCCCACGCTGTTCCCCGACCTGTCGGTCGCCGAGAACATCTTCATGGGCCGCCAGCCCCGCACCGGGCGGCTGTTCGCAGGGCGGGGCCGGATCGACCGCCGCGCCATGCACGCCGAGACGGCGCGGCTGTTCGAGCGGCTCGGGGTCCCGCTCGACCCGCGCCGGCCCGCCCGCGGCCTGTCCATCGCCGACCAGCAGGTCGTCGAGATCGCCAAGGCCATCTCCCGGGACGCCCGGGTGCTGATCATGGACGAGCCGACCGCCGCGCTCACCGGCCAGGAGGTCGCCCGGCTGTTCGCGGTGACCCGGACGCTGCGCGACCAGGGCTGCGCGGTGCTGTTCATCTCGCACCGGCTGGAGGAGATCTTCGAGCTGTGCCGGCGGGTCACGACGCTGCGCGACGGCGGCCTCGTCGGCACCGACCTCGTCGCCGACCTCACCCCGGACGACCTCGTCCGCCGGATGGTCGGCCGCGACCTCGACGCCCTCTACCCCAAGCAGGACGTGACGCCCGGCGAGGTCGCGCTGAAGGTGCGCAGGCTGACCCGCGAGGGCGCGTTCACCGACGTGTCCTTCGACGTCCGGCGCGGCGAGATCGTCGCGCTGGCCGGGCTGGTCGGCGCCGGACGCAGCGAGGTCGCCCGCGCGCTCTTCGGCGTGGACCGCTGGGACGCCGGGACCGTCGAGGTCGACGGCCGCGCCCTCCCGCCCGGCAGCCCCACGGCCGCGATGGCGGCGGGGCTCGCGCTCGTCCCCGAGGACCGCCGCCAGCAGGGGCTCGTCATGGACATGTCCATCGAGCGCAACATGGGGCTCACCCGGCTGAAGGCGCTGCGCCGCGAGACCGGGCGCGGCGGCCTGATCTCCCGCCGGGTCGAGCGGGACCGCGCCGCCGACTGGGGCCTGCGGCTTCGGCTCAAGTACTCCCGCCTGACCGACGCCGTCGGCGTCCTGTCCGGCGGCAACCAGCAGAAGGTCGTGCTCGCCAAGTGGCTCGCGACCGAGCCCGCCGTCCTGATCGTGGACGAGCCGACCCGCGGCATCGACGTCGGCACCAAGGCCGAGGTGCACCGGCTGCTGTCCGATCTGGCCGCCCGCGACCTGGCGGTGCTGATGATCTCGTCCGACCTGCCGGAGGTGCTCGGCATGGCCGACCGCGTCCTCGTCATGCACGAGGGACGGCTCACCGCCGAGATCCCGCGCGCGGACGCGACCGAGGAGACCGTGATGGCCGCCGCGACCGGCCGCACCGGCGCTGGAAAGGCGGCCTGACCCTCATGACCGTACTTGCGGAGTCCCCGGCGCGGCCGGGGGCGGGCGGGCCGCCGGGGGGCGGGCGGCGGCTGGTCGAGATGGTGCTGCGCGCCCGGGAGCTGAGCATCCTCGGTGCGCTCGCCGTCCTCGTCGTCGGCACGACGATCGCGAACCCGCGCTTCCTGTCCGGGCAGGGCGTGAAGGACATCTTCCTCAACGCCTCGATCCTCGTGCTGCTCGCCGTCGGGCAGAGCATGGTGGTCGTCACACGCAACATCGACCTGTCGGTCGGGTCCGTCGTCGGGCTCGTCGCGTTCAGCGCCGGGAGGTTCGCCTCCGGCGGGGACCGGAGCGTCGTGCTCGTGCTGCTCGTCGGCGTCGCGATCGGGCTGGCGTGCGGGCTGGTGAACGGGCTGCTGGTCAGCTTCTGCCGGGTGCCCGCCCTCGTCGTCACCCTCGGCACCCTGTACGTGATCCAGGGGCTCGACTACCGGATCGCGCACGGCGACCAGATCGGTGCGGCGGAGCTTCCGGCCGCGCTGCTGAAGCTCGGCAGCGACGGCGTGCTCGGCGTCCCGTACCTGCCGATCATCACCGTGGCCGTGATGCTCGCGGTCGGGTACTACCTGCGGTCCTACTCGTCCGGACGGGACTTCTACGCGATCGGGTCCAGCCCGGAGGCGGCGCTGCTCGCGGGCGTCCCGATCCGCCGCCGCGTCCTCACCGCCTACCTGGTCAGCGGCGCGCTCGCGGGCCTCGCCGGGGTGCTGTGGCTCGCCCGGTTCGGCACCGTCGTCGCGGACGCCGCGCACGGCTGGGAGCTGAAGGTCGTCAGCGCGGTCGTCGTCGGCGGCATCGCCATCACCGGCGGCGTCGGCACCGTGTACGGGGCGGCGCTCGGCGCGCTGCTGCTCACCACCATCGGCAGCGTGCTGGTCGTGCTCAAGGTCAACTCGTTCTGGCAGGACGCGATCACCGGCGTCCTGCTGCTGCTCGCCATCAGCGTCGACCGGCTGCTGGCGCTGCGCGTCACCCGGGCGCTCAAGCAGCGCTCGCTGGAGTCCACCGCGCACAGGGAGGGACGGTCATGAGCCGCCTCGCGGGCATGCTGCGCTGGGAGACCGCCGTCACCGCCCTGCTGGTCGCGGTGTTCGCGGGCGGCGCCGGGTTCTCGCCCGACTTCGCGAACGGCGACAACCTGGCGTTCGCCCTGGACGACCTCAGCGAGATCGCGCTGATCGCGCTGCCGATGACGCTGCTCGTCGTCTGCGGCCAGGTGGACCTGTCGGTCGCCTCGATCCTCGGCCTGTGCAGCGCCCTCACCGGCAGGCTGTGGGACGCGGGCCTCGCCATCGAGACGATCATCCCGCTGGTGCTGCTCGTCGGCGTCGGCTGCGGCCTCGTCAACGGGCTCCTCGTCACCCGGCTCGGGCTGCCGTCCCTCGCCGTCACGATCGGCACGATGACCCTCTACCGGGGCCTCGCCTACGTGACGCTCGGGACGGGCGCGATCTCCGAGTTCCCGGCCGCCTACACCGACCTCGCGACGTCGTCCGTCCCGGGCACGCCGATCCCGTACCCGATCGCGCTGTTCGCGGTGCTCGCCGCCGCGACGGGGATCGTCCTGCACGCCACCGGCGCCGGACGGGCGCTGTTCGCGATCGGCGCGCAGGAGGACGCCGCCTACTTCGCGGGCATCCGCGTGAAGCGCGCCAAGCTGGTCCTGTTCGTCGTGTCCGGGCTGGTGGCCGGGTTCGCGGGCGTCGTCTACACGCTCCGCTACGGCAGCGCCCGCGCCGACAACGGCCTCGGCCTGGAGCTCACCGTCATCGCGGCGGTGCTGCTCGGCGGCGTCGACTTCGACGGCGGCAGGGGCACCCTCGGCGGCGTCATCGCCGCCGTCCTGCTGATCGGCCTGCTCCGCAACCTGCTGATGCTCAACGACGTCTCCACCGAGGTCCAGTCGATCGTCACCGGGCTGCTGCTCATCGTCAGCGTCCTCACGCCGCGGCTGATCGCCGTGGCGCGCGGGGCGCGGGGCAGGCGGCGGGGCGCGCGAACCGCGGCCCCCGCCGTGCCCTGACCCGTCACCCAGAGCCCCCCGCCGCGACCCACCCCCGGAAGAAAGAACCTTGAGAGGCACCCTGATGACCATTCGTCTGCGCGCCCCGCGCCGGCTGGCCGCGGTCGCCACGGCCGGAGTCCTCGCCCTGGGCCTGGCCGCCTGCGGCGGGACCACGAAGGACTCCTCGTCGGCGTCCGGCAAGGGAACGTCCGGCGGGACGGCGTCGGCCGACCCGAACGCGCCGCTGAAGAAGGGCCTCAAGCTGGCGTTCCTGCCGAAGCAGGTCAACAACCCCTACGAGACGATCGTCGACGACGCGGGCATCGCGGCGGCGAAGGAGTTCGGCGGCGAGGCCAAGGAGGTCGGGCCGTCCGACGCGTCGGCGTCCTCGCAGGTCTCCTACATCAACACGCTGATCCAGCAGCGGCACGACGCGATCCTCATCGCCGCGAACGACGAGAACGCGGTGTGCGGGCCGCTGAAGCAGGCGCGGGCCAAGAACATCAAGATCGTCGCCTACGACTCCGACACGAACCCGCAGTGCCGCGACCTGTTCATCAACCAGGCCAGCTCGGAGGAGATCGGGCGCAGCGAGGTCAAGCTCCTCGCGGAGCGGATCGGGCACGAGGGCGAGATCGCGATCCTGTCGGCGACGGCGAACGCCACGAACCAGAACACCTGGATCAAGTTCATGAAGGACGAGCTGGCGAAGCCCGAGTACTCGAAGATGAAGCTCGTCAAGGTCGCCTACGGGGACGACGACGACCAGAAGTCGTTCCAGCAGACGCAGGGGCTGCTCCAGGCGTACCCGAACCTCAAGGGCATCATCTCGCCGACCACGGTCGGCATCGCGGCCGCGGCCCGCTACATCTCCGCGTCCAAGTACAAGGGCAAGGTCGTCCTGACCGGGCTCGGCACGCCCGACCAGATGCGCAAGTTCGTCAAGGACGGCACCGTCGAGCAGTTCGAGCTGTGGGACCCGAAGAACCTCGGCTACCTCGCCTCGTACGCGGCGGCGGCGCTGTCGTCCGGGCAGATCACCGGGGCGCAGGGCGAGAGGTTCAAGGCGGGCAAGCTCGGCGAGCGGACGATCGGCGCCAACGGTGAGGTGATCCTCGGCCCGCCGACCGTCTTCGACGCCAAGAACATCGACCAGTACCACTTCTGAGAATGAGCGGAGCGAACCGGGGGGTGTGGGGGGACGGCCCCCCGCATGGAGCACGCGGCCGGAAGCGCGTCTGCTTCCTGCTGAAGGTCAGGCAGGACCGCCTGGAGGAGTACAAGCGGCGCCACCAGGCGGTCTGGCCCGGCATGCGGGACGCCCTGCGCGACAGCGGCTGGCACAACTACTCCCTCTTCCTGCGCGAGGACGGCCTCCTCGTCGGCTACCTGGAGACCGACGACTTCGAGGCCGCCCGGGCGGCGATGGCCCGCACCGAGGTCAACGCCCGCTGGCAGGCGGAGATGGCGCCGTTCTTCGAGGACCTCGACGGCCGTCCCGACCAGGGGATGTCGCCGCTCGCCGAGGTCTTCCACCTGGATTGAGAGGTCACGTGCCCGTGGTTGACACCAGCGCGGTGAAGGACGCCCTGCGCCGCCAGCAGATCGAGACCCCCTCGTGGGCGTACGGGAACTCGGGGACGCGGTTCAAGGTCTTCGCGCAGGAGGGCGTCCCGCGCACCCCGTGGGAGAAGATCGACGACGCCGCGCAGGTGCACCGGTTCACCGGCGTCGCGCCGAGCGTCGCCGTCCACATCCCCTGGGACCGGGTGGACGACTACGCCGCGCTGGCCGCGCACGCCGAGGAGAGGGGGGTGCGGATAGGCGCGGTCAACACCAACGTCTTCCAGGACGACGACTACAGGCTCGGCAGCGTCACCAACCCGGATCCGGCCGTCCGCCGCAAGGCGCTCGGCCACCTGCTGGAAGCCGTCGACATCATGGACGCCACGGGTTCCCGCGACCTCAAGCTGTGGTTCTCCGACGGCACGAACTACCCGGGGCAGGACGACGTCCGGACCCGGCAGGACCGGATGGCCGAGGCGCTCGCGGCCGTCTACGAGCGGCTCGGCGACGGCCAGCGGTTCCTGCTGGAGTACAAGCTGTTCGAGCCCGCGTTCTACATGACCGACCTGCCGGACTGGGGGGCGTCCTACGCGCACTGCGTGAAGCTCGGCCCGAAGGCGCAGGTCGTCGTCGACACCGGGCACCACGCGCCGGGCACGAACATCGAGTTCATCGTCGCGTTCCTGCTGCGCGAGGGGAAGCTCGGCGGGTTCGACTTCAACTCCCGCTTCTACGCCGACGACGACCTGATGGTCGGCGCCGCGGACCCGTTCCAGCTCTTCCGGATCATGTACGAGGTGGTGCGGGGCGGCGGCTACGACCCGGACGCGGGGGTCGCGTTCATGCTCGACCAGTGCCACAACATCGAGCCGAAGATCCAGGGCCAGATCCGCTCGGTGATGAACGTCCAGGAGGCGACGGCGAAGGCGCTGCTCGTGGACGGCGACGCGCTGCGCGCCGCGCAGGACGCCGGGGACGTCCTCGAAGCGAACGCGGTGTTCATGGACGCCTACAACACCGACGTCCGTCCGCTGCTGGCGGAGCTGCGCGAGGAGATGGGCCTGCACCCGGACCCGGTCGCGGCGTACAAGGCGTCCGGCTACTTCGAGAAGGTCCGCGCCGAGCGGACGGTCGGCCAGGCGGCGGGATGGGGCGCGTGATGATCTCTCGGCGAGGCTTCCTCGGGGCCACGGCCGCGACCGGCGTGGCGCTCGGCGTGCCGGGGACGGCGCGGGCGGCGTCCGGCGGCGGGATGCGGGTGACCGCGCTCGACGTCCAGGACGCCCCGAACCCGCTCGGCATGGACGAGCCCGCGCCCCGGCTCGGCTGGCGGCTGGCCTCGCCGCGCCGCGGCGACGCGCAGACCGCGTACCAGGTCGTGGTCACCTCCGGGCGGGACGTCGTCTGGGACAGCGGCCGGGTCGCCTCCGCGCAGACGCGCAACATCGTGTACGGCGGACCGGAGCTGCTGCCCGGCCGCCGGTACGAGTGGAAGGTGCGCGCCTGGGACGCGGCGGGCGGCACGTCCGGGTGGAGCGATCCAGGCTGGTGGGAGACGGGCGTCGGCGACTGGGGGACCGGCTGGATCTGGCCGGGCTCCACCGTCCCGGTCTGGGACGACTTCCGCCTGGAGGCCGACCTCACCGTCACCGAGCTGGCGTTCGGCCTGTTCTTCCGCGCGGACGGCGATTCCAACGGCTACATGTGGCAGCTCTCCGAGGGCTCGCTGCTGCGGCCGCACAAGCTGGTGAACGGCGGCTGGACGGTGCTGAAGAGCGTGCCGATCCCCGTCGACCGGGTGGTCGGCACCCCGCTGAAGGTCGCGATCGACGCGCGCGGCGCCACCATCCGCACGTACGTGGACGGCGCGCTCGTGGACACCCTGTCCGACGGCACGTTCGCGTCCGGCACCGTCGGGCTGCGCACCGACGGCCGCGAGGCGGGCGTGCTGCGGCGGATCACCGTCACCGGCGGCGGCCCGCCGTTCGACGACGACCTCACCGGCGGCGCGCCCTACCGGTGGAGCGCGGGCACGGTCGCGGACGGCGAGCTGCGGATCACCGGCGCGGTCGCCTTCCCGCACCCGTTCAACCCGCTGCTGCGCAAGGAGTTCACGCTGCGGGCGCGGCCGTCGCGGGCCCGCGCCTACATCTGCGGGCTCGGCTACCACGAGCTGTTCGTCAACGGCGAGCGCGTCGGCGACCACGTCCTCGATCCGGCGTGGACCGACTACGCGCGCCGCGCCGGGTACGTCGTCCACGACGTCACTCGCCATCTGGCCAAGGGGCGCAACGCGGTCGGGGTGGCGCTCGGGCGCGGCTGGTTCGGCGGGATGGGCGCCGGGAAGATGGGGCCCGGCGATCCGGTGCCGGAGCCCGGCACGGGCTGGGACGGCCGCCAGCGCCTCCTGTTCCGCCTCGTCGCGGACGGCGCCGCGATCGTCGGCGACGGCACCTGGAAGACCGCCCCCGGCCCGTCGTACGCGGGCGCGGTCACCCCGGACACCGAGCACTACGACGCCCGGCTCGCCGTCCCCGGCTGGTCCGCGCCGGGCTTCGACGACACGGCCTGGACGGCCGCGAAGCCGATCCGGACCGCCGGCGTCGAGGTGCGGGCGCAGGCGATCGAGCCCATCAAGATCACCGACTCGCTCCGCCCGGTCGCGATCACCAATCCGGCGGCCGGGGTGTACGTGTACGACTTCGGCGTCAACATCGCGGGGGTCGTCCGGCTGAAGGTCCGGGGCCCGGCGGGGACCGAGGTGCGGCTGCGGCACGGCGAGCGGCTCGACGCGGACGGCACCGTCCACCCCGGCGGACGCGACCAGACCGACACCTACGTGCTGAGCGGCAAGGGCACCGAGGTGTGGCAGCCGTCGTTCAGCTACAAGGGGTTCCAGTTCGTCGAGGTGCGCGGGTACCCCGGCACGCCCGGACGCGACGCGCTCCGCGCCCTGCGCCTGCACACCACCGTCGCCAGCACGGGCCGCTTCACCTGCGCGAACGGCCTGCTGAACCGGATCCACGAGGCCGCGCGCTCCACCCTCCTCAACAACCACGTCTCGGTGCCGACCGACGGCTCGATGGAGGAGAAGCTGCCGTGGACCGGCGACGCGGGCCTCATGGAGGACTCCGCCTTCGCCAACTACGACATGCGCCGCTTCTACGCCAAGTGGCTCACCGACATCCGCGACACGCAGGGCGAGGACGGCAACATCGCCTCGTGGGCGCCGCAGCCGCGCCCGGGGTTCCGCCCGCCGTCGCCGTCCTGGGCCAACCAGTACGTCGCGACGGTGTGGAACCTGCACCGGTACTACGACGCGCCCTGGGCGCTCGCCGAGTACTACGACTCGCTCAACCGGTACGCCGCCTACGAGGCGGGACGGCTGGACGGCAGGGGCCTCAGCACCGACGAGTGGGGCGACTACAACGCGCCGTCCGCGCAGAGCGCCGCCGTGAACGCGCTGATGGGCACCGCGTACGTGCACCGGACGCACGTCCAGCTCGCCGAGATCGCCGCCGAGCTGGGCAAGGACGCCGACGCTCGGCGCCTGCGCGGCAAGGCCGACGAGGTGGCCCGCGCGTTCAACGCCGCGTACCTGGACGCCGGGCGCGGCCTGTACCGGGCCGACGACGCGTACCGGCAGACGCCGAACGTGCTGGCGCTGGCGTTCGGGCTGGTGCCGTCCGAGCACGTCGAGGCGGTGGCGGCGAACCTCGTCCGGGACGTGGAGGACACGCACGACGGCCACCTCGACACCGGCGTGCTCGGCACCAAGTACCTGCTGCCGGTGCTGTGCGACCACGGCCACGCCGACCTCGCCTACCGGGTCGCGACGCAGACGACCGAGCCGAGCTGGGGCTTCTGGTTCGCCAACGGCGCGACGTCGCTGTGGGAGATGTGGCACCTCGGCTCGCGCTCGCGCGGCCACGGCTTCCTCGGCACGGTCGACGAGTGGTTCTACCGGTACGTGGCGGGGATCGAGCCGTCCGCGCCCGGCTACCGGCGGATCCTGATGCGCCCCTGCCTGCCCGCCGGGCTCGCCCGCGCGGAGGCGTCGATCGACACGGTCCGCGGCCGCGCCGCCGTGAGCTGGCGGCGGGAGGACGGGCGGCTGGCGCTGCGCGCCGAGGTGCCGGTCGGCGCCGTGGCCGAGGTGCGCCTGCCCGCCGCCGCCGTCGCGCTGGACGGCGCGCGGCCGCTCGGCCCCGGCCGCTTCGAGGCCGGTCCGGGCACCCATCGGTTCCAGGTGAGGAGAGGACGATGACGGGCAGTCCGCCCGAGGTCGGGAAGCTGATCGAACGCGCGCACGCGCTCGGCTCCGACCCGCGCAACACCAACTACGCCGGGGGGAACGCGTCGGCCAAGGCGGTGGTGGAGGACCCGGTGACCGCGTCGCCGGTCGAGCTGATGTGGGTGAAGGGCTCCGGCGGCGACCTCGGTACGCTGACCGAGGGCGGCCTCGCCGTGCTGCGGCTCGACCGGCTGCGCGCCCTCGCCGACGTCTACCCGGGCGTCGAGCGCGAGGACGAGATGGTCGCCGCGTTCGACTACTGCCTGCACGGGAAGGGCGGGGCGGCGCCGTCCATCGACACCGCCATGCACGGCCTCGTGGACGCCGCGCACGTCGACCACCTGCACCCCGACTCCGGCATCGCGATCGCGACGGCGGCGGACGGCGAGGAGCTGACCCGGCGCGTCTTCGGCGGCCGGGTGGCGTGGGTGCCGTGGCGGCGCCCCGGTTTCCAGCTCGGCCTGGACATCGCCGCGATCAAGGCGGCGAACCCGGACGCGATCGGCGTGATCCTCGGCGGGCACGGCATCACCGCGTGGGGCGCCACGAGCGAGGAGTGCGAGGCGAACTCGCTCGACATCATCCGCACCGCCGAGGCCTACATCGCCGAGCACGGCCGGGCCGACCCGTTCGGCGAGGTGGTCCACCCGGCGCTCCCGGACGACGAGCGGCGGGCGCGGGCGGCGGCGCTGTTCCCGCTGCTGCGCGGGCTGGCCTCCACCGACCGGCGGCAGGTCGGGCACTTCACCGACTCGGCCGCCGTGCTCGACTTCGTCTCCCGCGCCGAGCATCCGCGGCTCGCCGCGCTCGGCACGTCCTGCCCGGACCACTTCCTGCGCACCAAGGTCGCGCCGATGGTCCTCGACCTGCCGCCGGACGCCCCGCTCGACGACGCCAAGGCCCGCCTCCGCGACCTGCACGCCGCCTACCGCGCGGAGTACGCCGCGTACTACGCGCGGCACGCCACCGCGGACTCGCCGCCGATGCGGGGCGCGGACCCGGCGATCGTGCTCGTCCCCGGCGTCGGCATGTTCTCCTTCGGCGCCGACAAGCAGACCGCGCGCGTCGCGGGCGAGTTCTACGTCAACGCGATCAACGTGATGCGCGGCGCGGAGGCGCTGTCGTCGTACGCGCCGATCCCGGAGGCGGAGCGGTTCCGCATCGAGTACTGGGAGCTGGAGGAGGCCAAGCTCCGCCGCCGGCCGGCGCCGCGGCCGCTGGCGGCGCGGGTCGCGCTGGTCACCGGCGGCGGGTCCGGGATCGGCGCGGCCACCGCCCGCCGCCTCGCCGCCGAGGGCGCCTGCGTCGTCGTCGCCGACCGGGACGCCGCCGCCGCGGAGAAGGTCGCGGCGGAGATCGGCGCGTCCGCGCCGCGGCCCGCCGACGCGGCCGTGGCGGTCGCCGCCGACGTGACGTCCGAGGACGAGGTCGCCGCCGCCGTCCGGGCCGCCGTCCTCGCGTTCGGCGGGGTCGACCTCGTCGTCAACAACGCCGGGCTGTCGATCTCCCGGCCGCTGCTGGAGACGAGCGCGCGCGACTGGGACGTCCAGCACGACGTCATGGCGCGCGGCTCGTTCCTCGTCTCCCGCGAGACCGCCCGCGTCATGGTCGAGCAGGCGGCGGGCGGCGACATCGTCTACATCGCGTCGAAGAACGGCGTGTTCGCCGGGCCGAACAACATCGCCTACGGCGCGGCCAAGGCCGACCAGGCGCACCAGGTGCGGCTGCTCGCCGCCGAGCTCGGCGAGCACGGGATCCGCGTCAACGGCGTCAACCCGGACGGCGTCGTCCGCGGCTCCGGGATCTTCGCGGGCGGCTGGGGCGCCGAGCGCGCCGCCGTGTACGGGGTGGCGGAGGAGCGGCTCGGCGAGTTCTACGCGCAGCGGACGCTGCTGAAACGCGAGGTGCTGCCCGAGCATGTCGCGGCCGCCGTCGCCGCGCTCACCTGCGGGGACCTGACGCACACGACCGGCCTGCACGTGCCCGTGGACGCGGGCGTCGCCGCCGCGTTCCTGCGCTGACCGCGCGGGACGCGGACCGGTCGGCGGAGGGAGACCGGTCGGCGGCCCGGACCGCGAGGCCGCGGCGCTCACATCGCCGCGTCCGCGCCGTCCCCACCCGGGCCGCCGGCCGTCCCTGAAGGGCCCGCTCGACCAAAAGGAACCCGACACGAGAACGAAGGGCCGGGTCCAGAAGTTTCCCCCATTTCGACGACCTGTCCGCGAATGACGACGAGGAGAGGACATGCCGGACAACACGACCCGGCCGCCGGTGAAGGTCGGCCTGGTGGCAGGGGGCCTCGGCGCGTACTGGCCGCAGTTCCCGGAACTGCTGCCGCAACTGAAACGGTCGGCCGAGCGCGTCGCGGAGCGGATGCGGGGGCTCGGCGCCGAGGTGGTGGACGCCGGGTTCGTCTCCGACGCGCGGGAGGGCGCGGAGGCCGCCGAACGGCTCCGCGCGGCGGGCTGCGACCTCATCGTCGGCTTCCTCACCACCTACATGACCGCGACGATGCTCGTCCCCGTCGCGCAGCGCGCGGACGCGCCGGTCCTGCTGATCAACCTCCAGCCGACCGAGTCGATGGACCACGCGACGTTCGACACCGGCCAGTGGCTCGCCTACTGCGGCGCGTGCCCGCTGCCGGAGATGGCGAACGCGTTCGCGCGCTGCGGCGTCCCGTTCCGCTCCGTCTCCGGCCACCTGGAGGACGAGCGCGCCTGGACGCGGATCGCCCGCTGGGTCCGCGCCGCCGGGGTGCGGGCCGCGCTCCGCCGCGGACGGCACGGCCTGATGGGCCACCTCTACCCCGGCATGCTCGACGTCTCCACCGACCTCACCCTGGTCAGCGCCAACTTCGGCGGCCACGTCGAGGTGCTGGAGTTCGACGACCTGCGCGTCCGGGTGGAGAAGGTCACGGACGCGGAGGCCGCCGCGAAGAAGGCGGAGGCGGAGTCGATCTTCGAGCTGGACGCGTCCGTGAACGACGACGACCTGGCCTGGGCGGCCCGCGTGTCCGTCGGCCTCGACCGGCTCGTCGCCGACTTCGGGCTCGACAGCCTCGCCTACTACCACCGCGGCCTGGACGGCGAGGTCCACGAGCGGCTCGGCGCCGGGATGATCCTCGGCGCGTCGCTGCTCACCGCGCGCGGCGTCCCGGCGGCGGGGGAGTACGAGCTGCGCACGTCCCTCGCCATGCTGGTCGCCGACCGGCTCGGCGCGGGCGGCTCGTTCACCGAGCTGCAGGCCCTCGACTTCACCCGCGGCCACGTCGAGATGGGGCACGACGGGCCCGCCCACCTGGCGATCAGCGCGAGGCGGCCGCTGCTCCGCGGGCTCGGCGTCTACCACGGCAAGCGCGGCTACGGCGTGTCCGTCGAGTTCGACGTGCGGCACGGCCCGGTCACCGCGTTCGGGATCATCCAGCGCCGGGACGGGACGTTCGCGTTCGCCGCGTCCGAGGGCGAGACCGTGGACGGCCCGCTGCTGCGGATCGGCAACACCACGTCCCGCGTCGACTTCGGCTGCGACCCCGGCGAATGGACCGACGCCTGGAGCGCCACCGGGATCTCGCACCACTGGGCCCTCGGCACCGGGCACATGGTCGCCGACCTCAAGGCCGTCGCCGACCTCCTGGAGATCGACCTCGTCCACGTGAACCCCTGACGGACATCCCGCTCCGTTCCCGCTCCCACCTCCCGACCTTCGTTCCAACCAGCGCTGAGGAGCACGTCCATGAGCGAGTTGTCCAGGAGAAGGTTCGTCCAGGCGGGCGGGGTCGCCGCGGCGGCGGTCACGGCGGGCGGCGCGCTCGCCGCGCCCGCCTCGGCCGCCCCCGGCGGACCGGCGGCGCGGACGCCGCGCCCCGTCGACCCGCGCGTCGACCACCTGCGGTCGCCGCTCGGCATCGACGCGGCGCGGCCGACGCTGAGCTGGCGCTTCGCCGCCGGGCCGCGCGACGCGGTGCAGACGGCCTTCCAGGTGCGGGTGGCGAGCGCGGACGACCGGCTCGCCCGCCCCGACCTGTGGGACTCCGGCAAGGTCGCGGGCGGCGCCGTGTCCGCCGTCTACGCCGGACGCGCGCTCCGGTCGCGCGAACGGGCGTCGTGGCAGGTCAGGGTGTGGGACGGGCAGGGCCGCGCGTCCGCGTGGAGCGAGCCGTCCCACTTCGAGACGGGCCTGCTCGCCGCCGCCGACTGGACGGCCCGCTGGATCGGCCACCCGGCGTGGTCGGGCGAGCCGCGGCCGCGGCCCGCGACGGTCGCGTTCCCGGCGCGGACGGCGCGGTACGTCCGGCTGAACGTGACCCGGCTCGGCCTGCCGATCAAGGAGGGCTGGCCGTACAAGGTGTCGCGGCTCCAGCTCGCCGAGGTGGAGGTCCGGGACGGCGCGTCCGGCCCGAACGTGGCGCTGAGGGCCCGGGTGACCGCGTCCGAGAGCTACACCGTCGGCGGCCAGTGGGAGCCGAAGGCCGTCACGGACGGCTCGCTGACCAGCGACGACGCCCCGTTCGGCTACACGAGCCTGGAGCGCCGGGACCAGGATCTCGCGAGCCCCGTCTGGCTCCGGATCGACCTCGGGGAGGAGCGGCGGTTCGACCGCGTGGTGCTGTACCCGCGCACCGACGCCATGACCGACGACGAGAAGACCCCGAACTTCCCCGAGGACTTCACGGTCGAGACGTCCGACGACGGCACGGCCTTCGACACGGCGGCCACGGTCAAGGGGCAGGAGGCGCCGCCGCCGCTGCACCGCGGGCCCGCGGCGCTGCCGGTCTTCGAGCGCGGCTTCAGGCTGGGCAAGCGGGTGCGGACGGCCCGCCTCTACGCGACCGCGCTCGGCGTCCTGGACGTCACCGTGAACGGGCGGCCGGTCAGCGACGCCGTCCTGGAACCGCCGTACAGCACGTACAAGAAGCGGCTCGTCTACTCCACCTACGACGTCACCAAGCTGCTGCACCGGGGCGGCAACACGGTGCGGGTCGAGCTGGGCCCGGGGATGGCGCACGTCCCGCCGACCCCCGGGCGCTACGAGAAGCTGACCCGCTCGGACGGCAAGCCCGCCTTCCTCGCCCAGCTCGACATCACCTACACCGACGGCACGCGCGAGACCGTGGCGTCGGACCCGTCCTGGCGCGCCGCGCTCGGCGCGACGACCTTCGCCAACTGGTACGGCGGCGAGGACCACGACGCCCGCCGCGTCATCGGGGACGGCGACTGGACGGATGCGATCGAGGTCGCGTCGCCGACCGCGAGCCTCGCCGCCCGCACGTCCCCGCCGATCGAGCCGGTCGCCGTGCTGCGCACCCGGAAGATCACGCAGCCGAAGGACGGCGTGTACGTCGTCGACCTCGGCGTGAACTTCGCCGGATGGCCGAAGCTGCGCGTCAGCGGCCCCGCCGGGACGACGGTCACGATGCGCCCCGGCGAGCTGCTCGCCGCGGACGGCACCGTCAGCCAGCACACCACCGGCTCGCCGATCTGGGACACCTACACCCTGTCCGGGCGCGGCACGGAGACGTGGCATCCCCGGTTCGTCTACCACGGCTTCCGCTACCTGCAGCTCGAAGGGCTGCCGGCCGCGCCGGACGACGGCACGGTCACCGGGATCGTGCTGCGCGCCGCGAACGAGGCGGCGGGCACGTTCACCAGCTCGCACGGCCTGCTCAACGACATCCACAAGATCATCGACCGGGCCGTGCAGAGCAACATGTACTCCGTCCTGACCGACTGCCCGCACCGGGAGAAGCTCGGCTGGCTGGAGCAGGCCAACCTCGTGTTCCCGGCCGTCGCGCGCAACTACGACGTGGCCGCCTACTACGGCGACATCGTCCGGAACATCGCCGAAGCCCAGACCGAGGACGGGCTCGTCCCCGACATCGCGCCCGAGTTCACCGTCTTCTCCGGCGGTTTCAGGGACGACCCCAACTGGGGCAACGTCATCGTGTTCGCGCCCTGGCAGATGTACCGCGCCTACGGCGACACCGCGACGCTGCGCGCCTACTACCCCAACATGGTCCGCTACGTGGACCACCTGACCCGCAAGGCGAGCGGGCACCTGCTCGACTACGGCCTCGGCGACTGGATCGCGTTCGACACGAGCACCCCGACCGGCGTCACCGCGACCTTCGGCTACCACCGGGCCGTCTCCGCCCTCGCCCGCATCGCGGAGGTCATCGGCCGGGACGCGGACGCCGCGAAGTACGAGGCGCTCGCCGCGGACATCGGCGACGCGTTCAACGCGAAGTACGCCACCGGCGACACCTACGGGTCGGGCAGCCAGGCGTGCGACGCGTTCGCGCTGGACATGGGCGTCGTCCCGGCGGCGAAGCGGGACGCCGTCCTCGCCCACCTCGTCGACTCGATCAAGGCGAAGGGCTACCACCTCACCGTCGGCGAGATCGCGCTGCCGTCGGTGTTCCACGTGCTGTCGGCGGCGGGACGCGACGACGTCGTCCACGCCTTCGCCACGCAGACCGGCAACCCCAGCTACGGGTACCAGGTCGTCCACGGCGCGACGTCGCTGACCGAGAACTGGGACGGGCCCACCTCCGGCCTGTCGCAGAACCACTTCATGCTCGGCGCGATCGACGAGTGGTTCCACGCCGGGCTCGCGGGCCTCGGGCAGACCGACGACTCGGTCGGGTTCGAGACGCTGCTCGTCCGCCCGGCCGTCGTCGGCGACGTCACCCGCGCCGCCGCGACCTACGAGACGCCGCGCGGCCGCGCCGCGTCCGCGTGGCGGCGCACCGGCCGGAGGCTGCGGCTGGACGTGACCGTCCCGCCCGGCGCGAAGGCCCGCGTGGAGTTCCCGCTCCTCGGCGGGAACTCGGGGCCGAACGCCCCCTCCGACGCCCGGCGGCTGGGCGTGAAGGACGGACGCGCCCTCTTCGAGATCGGCTCCGGCGACTGGACGTTCGAGAACACCGCGTCCTGACGGCGGCGGTCCCGGTGGGCCGCGCGAGGACCCCTCAGCGGCCCACCGCTCCGTCGATCCGCTCGCGCAGGATGTCGGCGTGCCCGGCGTGCCGGGCCGTCTCCTCGACCATGTGGACCAGCAGCCAGCGCATCGACGGCGGCGGCGCGTCCCGCAGCGACCGGACGCCCGTCCGGTCCAGGTCGGGGCAGGCCGCGACGACCGCGTCGCTGCGGGCGCACGCCTCCCGGTAGGCGGCGACCAGGCCGGCCGCGGTCTCGTGGCCGAGGGGCGGCTCCGCGTCGTCCAAGCGCGGCACGTCGGCGCCCTCGTACGCCCACACGAACCAGTTCAGCTCGGTGCGCGTGAGGTGCTTGACCAGGCCGAGCAGGCTCGTCCCCGACGCGACGCCCGGCGCGCGGGCGGCCTCCTCGGGGACGCCGGACGCCTTGGCGACCACCGCGTCCCGCAGGTAGCCGAGGAACGTCAGCAGCGTCGCGCGCTCGCCCGCGTTCAGGCCGGGCGGGCCGAGGTCGCCGCGCGGCTCGGCGGGCGTCACGAGAGGAGGTCGAGGGAGAGGTGGGCGGAGACGATCCAGTTGGGGACGTCCACGACCTCGGAGATCTTCAGGTCGGCGGCGACGCTGGCGAGCAGGTAGGCGTCGGCGGGCGCGATCCCGGTCCGCACGGCGACCTCGGTGACGAGGGCGCGCGTCGCGTCCTTCGCCGCCTCCATGAGGTCCGGGCCGATGCCGGTGGTGGCGAGCGCCGCGCCGGTGCGCTGCGCGGCCGGGGCCGTCTCGATGATCGGCGTGACCGGGGCGCCGCCGCGCCGGACGTCCACCCGGAGCCGGACGGTCGCCTCGGTCTCGATGCCGGTGCCGCACACCTCGCCGTCGCCCATCGCGGCGTGCGCGTCGCCGAGGGACAGGAGCGCGCCGTCCACGCCGACCGGCAGGACGAGCCGCGCGCCGGGCCCGATGTGCCGGACGTCCATGTTCCCGCCCCAGCGGCGCGGCGGGACGATCGAGTGCTCGCCCGGCTCGGGGGGCGCGACCCCGATCGTCCCGATCATCGGCAGCACCGGCACGGCGAGCCCGGGCAGCAGCTCGGCCGTCCCGCCGGAGATCTTCGAGATCCGCAGGTGCGGGTCGGGGAAGTCGTCGGCGAGCAGCCCGAAGCCGGGGATGGCGGCCGTCCACCCCCACTCGCCGGTCTCCATGCCGAGGACGTCGACGACGAGCGCGTCGCCGGGCTCCGCGCCGTCCACCCGGAAGGGGCCGGTCACCGGGTTGACGCGGCCGAAGTCGAGGGCGGCGACCGCGGCCGTGCCCGCGTCCGGGCCGAGCTGCCCGCCGCTCGCGTCGGCGGTCTCCACGGTGAGCTCGTCGCCGGGGGCGATGGTCGCGATGGGCGGGATCGCGTTGTCCCAGGTGTTGTGCACGCTGGTGCGGCGGATGTGCATCGCTCCTCCAACGGGGGTCGGGTTCGAAGACGAGCCTATGATCAACGGCGCCCGCGCGGCGGCCCGCGGCGGCCCGCGATGTTCCGGTGCTGGTTTCCCGGGCACGATCGCCCGGATGGAGCGAGCGGAAGGGGGACACGTGAGCGTACCGGACGTTGATCTCATCGACGGGACCGCGATGCCGCAGCTCGGCTTCGGGGTCTTCCAGGCGTCGGACGAGGAGGCGGAGCGGGCGGTGCGGACCGCGCTTGAGCAGGGGTACCGCAGCGTCGACACCGCGTCCGCCTACGGCAACGAGGAGGGCGTCGGGCGCGCCCTGCGCGCCTCCGGCGTCCCGCGCGAGGAGGTGTTCGTCACCACCAAGCTCTGGAACGACGAACAGGGGTACGACAACGCGCTGCGGGCGTGCGACGCGAGCCTGTCCCGGCTCGGCCTCGACTACCTGGACCTCTACCTGATCCACTGGCCGATGCCGAGCCGCGGCGCCTATCTCGACACCTGGCGGGCGCTCGAAGACCTCAAGCGGGACGGCCGCGTCCGCGCGATCGGCGTCTCCAACTTCACCGTGGAGACGCTGAGCCGGATCATCGAGGAGGCGGACGTCGTCCCGGCCGTCAACCAGATCGAGCTGCACCCCTACTTCCAGCAGGACGGCCTGCGCGCCTTCCACCGGGACCACGGGATCCGTACCGAGGCGTGGGCGCCGCTCGGCCAGGGCCACGGGCTGCTGGACGACCCGGCACTCGACCGCATCGGCCGGAGCCACGGCCGCACCCCGGCGCAGGTCGTCCTGCGGTGGCACCTCCAGATCGGGAACGTGGTCATCCCGAAGTCGGTGACGCCGTCCAGGATCGCCGAGAACATCGACGTGTTCGGCTTCGAGCTGTCCCCGGACGACATGAAGGCGATCGGGGAGCTCGACCAGGGCACCCGCTTCGGCCCCGACCCGGCCGTCTTCGAGACGGCCTGACCGGCGACCCCGCCCGCATGCGCGGAGAGTCACGAAGCATAACGTTCCGTGCATGGGGGACGATCAAGAGAGCTGGAGCGGGCCGGACGGCCTGCGCGTGACGGCCGTACGCCTCAGCGGGGCGCACCGGGTGTGGGCCGAGTTCGCCGGAGTGCGCGGCGAGAGCGCCTTCCTCGTGACGCGGCACGGGGCGTTCGTCGGCCGCGGGTACTACCTGTCCGTGGCCGACCTGTCCGACGTGGTCGACCTGGCCGAGCTGCGCGCCCGGTGACGGGGGTTGCGCGGACGGCCCGCCGCGTGTAGTCGGTTGAACCGTGCGGACCAGCGGCAGCGGACGCCCGCGCGGCCACGACGTGGTCGTCGTCGGATCGGTCAACGCCGACCTCGTGGTCGGCGTCGAGCGGCGGCCCGGGCCGGGGGAGACCGTGCTCGGCTCCGACCTCGCCACGCACCCCGGCGGGAAGGGCGCGAACCAGGCGGTCGCGGCGGCCCGGCTCGGCGCCCGCGCCGCGCTCGTCGGACGCGTCGGCGACGACGGCCACGGCGGGCTGCTCCGCGCCGCCCTCGCCGCCGCCGGCGTCGACCTCGCCCACCTCGCCACCGCGCCCGGCGCGCCGACCGGCGTCGCGCTGATCACCGTCGGGCCGGACGGCGACAACAGCATCATCGTCTCGCCCGGCGCGAACGCCCGGGTCGGCCCGGCCGACGTCGCCGCCGCCCGCGCCGCGATCGCCGCCGCGGCCGTCGTGTCGTGCCAGCTCGAGGTGCCGCTGCCCGCCGTGGAGGCCGCCGCCCGGGCCTGCGCGGCGGCGGGGGCGCGGTTCGTGCTGAACCTGTCGCCGCCCGCGCCCGTCCCGGCCGGCCTCCTCGCCCACTGCGACCCGCTCGTCGTCAACGAGCACGAGGCCGCGTTCCTGCTGGGCCGGGACGGCCCCGGCGACCCGGCGGGCATGGCCGAGGCCCTCCGGCGGCGCGGCCCCCGCTCGGTCGTCGTCACGCTCGGCGCGGACGGGGCCCTCGTCTCCGCCGGGACGGAGCGGGTGCGCGTGCCGTCCCCGGAGGTGGCGGCCGTCGACACCACGGGCGCGGGCGACGCGTTCACCGCCGCGCTCTGCCTGCGCCTCGCCCGCGGCGACGATCTCCCGGACGCCGCCCGCTACGCGGCCCGCGCGGGCGCCGCCGCCGTCCGCGCGCCGGGCGCGCAGGGCTCCTTCCCCACGCCGGACGAGCTCCCCGGCCCCTAGCCCCGGGTGCGGGAGCGGATCCGGTACAGCTCGTCGGCCACGTCGTGGACGTCCTCGCCCAGGTCGAACGCGCTGAGCAGGTGCAGGTCGTCGGTCGTCTCGATCTCCAGCATCCGGGTGTGCAGCAGGAGGCGGCGGCGCTCGTCCACCCGGATGGCCGACACCTCGTCCCACGGGACGCGGCGGCGCCCCGCGTAGCCGGTCACGACCGTGACGCCCGCGGGGTCGGCGGCGAGCCGCACCGGTGCGACCAGGTCGCGCAGGGCGAGCGCGTTCAGCCCGACCGCGGCGGCGACCGCCAGGAAGAGGAACTGCGGGTCGTGGCTGTACAGGACGATCAGCGCCGTCACGGCCGCCGCCCCGGCGCACTTCACCGCCACGTGGCCGGGCGGCACCCGCCAGCGCCGTCCCCGCTGCCCGTCCATGTCCGTCTCCCCCCTCATGCCGACACCGTAGCCGCAGCGGTGACTGCCCGGGCCGGTGATACGTCCGATAGCGTCGTCGATATGCGACTCGGCGTGCTGGACGTGGGATCGAACACCGTTCACCTTCTGGTGGTGGACGCCCACGAGGGGGCGAGGCCGCTTCCGGCGTACTCCCACAAGGCAGACATGCGGCTCGCCGCCCACCTGGAGGAGGGCGACCGGCTGTCGGAGGAGGGCGAGGCGCTGCTGCGCGACTTCGTCGACGACGCGCTCCAGATCGCCGAGGACAAGGGCGTCGAGGACCTCGTCGCGTTCGCCACGTCCGCCGTCCGGGACGCCTCCAACGGCGAGGCGATCCTCGCCCGGATCCGGAGCGACAAGGCGATCGACATCCGCGCGCTGTCCGGCGAGGAGGAGGCGCGGCTGACGTTCCTCGCGGTGCGGCGCTGGTTCGGCTGGTCGTCCGGGCGGCTGCTCGTGGTGGACATCGGCGGCGGCTCGCTGGAGATCGCCTCCGGCCTGGACGAGGAGCCGGACGTGGCGTTCTCGCTGCCGCTCGGCGCGGGCCGCCTCACCCGCGACTGGTTCAGCGCCGACCCGCCGCCCCCGGACGAGGTCCGCAGGCTGCGCCGGCACGTCCGGGCGGAGATCGCCCGCCGGGTCGGGGACGTCGCCCGCTACGGGCCGCCCGACCACGCGGTCGCCACGTCCAAGACGTTCAAACAGCTCGCCCGCATCGGCGGCGCGGCGCCCTCGACGGATGGACCGTACCAACGGCGGATCCTGGCGAGCGCCGCGCTGACCGAGTGGGCCGACAAGCTCGCCGCCATGCCGTCGGCCGGGCGGGCCGAGCTGCCCGGCGTGTCCGAGCGGCGCGCCCCGCAGCTGCTCGCGGGCGCGATCGTCGCGGACGCCGCCATGGACCTGTTCGAGCTGACCGAGCTGGAAGTGTGCCCCTGGGCGCTGCGCGAGGGCGTCATCCTGCGCCGCCTCGACATGATCACCGACCGGCGGGCGCCGGACTTCGCTCGATGACAACTGTCATGGAGTGACCGGATCTGGCCTGCAAGACGCGATATGTCTTGCCGAGCCGGATTCGGCGGCGTAGAAGCGAACATCGGGCGGTCTCATCACTGGGGGTCCTGATGTCGCGCGCGTACAGATTCGCGTCCCTGCCCTGCGGACGCTGGGGCAAATGGGTCGTGCTGGTGCTGTGGATCGTCGTCCTCGGCATCTCCGTGCCGCTCGCCGGGAAGCTCACCGGCGCGCAGACCAACGAGGCGTCGGCGTGGCTGCCGAAGGACGCCGAGTCGACCCGGGTGGTGGACGCGTCCGAGCGGTTCGTGCCGTCCGACACGTTCCCCGCCGTCGTCGTCTACCACCGCGACGGGGGCCCGCTCACCGCCGCCGACCGGGCCAAGGCCGCCGCCGACGTGCCGCGCCTGCAGGCCGTCACGGGCGACCCGAAGGGCTCGGCGCCGCCCCGGCGGCTCGCCGTCAGCGTGCAGGGGCCGATCCCCGCGAAGGACGGCACCGCCCTGGAGACGATCGTCAACATCCGCGTCGGCAACGACGGCTGGGACCTGCTCGGACCCGCCGTCGACGACTACCGCGACATCGTCCAGAAGGGCGCCCCCGGCCTGGACGCGCACGTCACCGGCCCCGCCGGGTACGGCGGCGACTTCAGCAACGTGTTCTCCGGCTTCGACGCGACGCTGCTGTACGTCACCGCCGCCATCGTCATCGGGATCCTGCTGCTCACCTACCGCAGCCCGATCCTGTGGCTCGCGCCGCTGCTCTGCGTCGGGTTCGCGCTGATGGCGGCCGAGGCGGTGATCTACCTGCTGGCCGAGCACGCCGGGCTGACCGTGAACGGGCAGGCCGCGTTCATCCTCACGGTGCTCGTGTTCGGCGCGGGCACCGACTACGCGCTGCTGCTCATCGCCCGATATCGGGAGGAACTGCGGCGCCACGAGGACCGGCACGAGGCGATGGCGGTCGCGCTGCACCGCGCGGGCCCCGCGATCGTCGCCAGCGGCTCGACGGTCGCGCTCAGCATGCTGTGCCTGCTCGTCGCCACCCTCAACTCGACCAAGAGCATGGGCCCGGTCATGGCGATCGGCGTCGCCGTCGCGCTGCTCGCGATGGTGACCCTGCTGCCCGCGCTGCTCGTGATCTGCGGCCGCTGGATGTTCTGGCCGCGCCGTCCGAAATTCGGGACGGACGAGCCGACCGAGCGCGGCGTGTGGGCGCGGGTCGGCGGGGTCGTCGCCGTGCGCCCGCGGGTGACCTGGCTGGTCACGGCCGTCGTCCTCGGCGCGCTCGCCGCCGGGCTGTTCGGGCTGAAGACCGGCTCGCTGCCCAACAAGGACGCCTTCAGCACCGGCAAGCCCGACTCGGTCACCGGCGAGGAGGTGCTCGGCAAGCACTTCCCGGCGGGCAGCGGGTCGCCCGTCCAGGTCGTCGCGAAGGCGGGGACGCAGGACGCCGTCGCCGCCGCGCTCGCCCGCGTCCCGGACATCTCCGACGTCAAGCTCGCGGGCAGGAACCCGGGGCAGCCGTCCGGCGGGCTCGTCTACCTGGAGGGGACGCTCACCGCGCCGCCCGACAGCGACCGCGGGTTCACCGCCGTCCAGCGGGCCCGCGACGCCGTGCACGCCGTCCCCGGCGCGGACGCGGAGGTCGGCGGCGGGACGGCGGTCACGCTCGACATCAACCACGCCTCCCACCGGGACCAGAACGTCGTGATCCCGATCGTGCTGGTCGTCGTGCTGATCATCCTCGCGCTGCTGCTGCGCGCCGTCGTCGCCCCGGTGGTCCTCGTCGCGACCGTCGTGCTGTCGTACGCGGCGGCGCTCGGCGTCAGCGCGCTGATGTTCCACCACGTGTTCGGGTTCGCGGCGGCCGACCCGTCGTTCCCGCTGTGGTCGTTCGTGTTCCTCGTGGCGCTCGGCACCGACTACAACATCTTCCTCATGACCCGCGTGCACGAGGAGTCGAAGCGCGTCGGGATGCGGCGCGGCGCGCTGGTCGGGCTCGCCGCGACCGGCGGCGTGATCACCTCGGCGGGCGCGGTGCTCGCCGGGACGTTCGCCGCGCTCGGCTCGCTGCCGCTCGTGTTCGTCGCCGAGCTCGGCTTCACGGTCGCGTTCGGGGTGCTGCTGGACACGTTCGTCGTCCGGTCGGTGCTGGTCACCGCCCTGAACCTGGACGTCGGACGGCGCATGTGGTGGCCGAGCGCGCTGAGCCGCGCCGAGCCCGCGCCCGCCGCCGCCGCGCCGGAGGAGCCCGAACCGGCGGGCAGCCGCGACTAGCGGGGCGGGGACCGGCGGGGCGGGGGGACTAGCTCCAGCTCGGGTGGCCGAACGTGCGGCCGGCCGGGGTGACGACCTGGTCGCCGGTGCCGTCCGCGCGGACGGCGCGGACCACCGGCGACCCGACCGCGCCGCGCACGTAGCAGATCCAGCGGCCGTCGGCGGACCACGCCGGGTCCATGTCGTCCCCGCCCGTGGTCAAGCGCAGGGGCACCTGCCCTCCGGTGGAGTCCACCATCCAGATCTCGCTGCCGTCCGGGCCGCCCCGCGTGTAGGCGACCCTGGCCCCGCCGGGCGACCATTCCGGGTCGACCGAGCGGACGCCGTCCCTGGTCAGCCTCCGCCAGGTGCCGGGGTCGGTCGGGTCGAGGCTGTAGATCTGCTCGGGGCCGTCCCGCTTGCTCCAGAAGACGATCCTGTCCGAGGGCGCCCACATCGGGTCGTCCTTGTCCGAGGCGTCGTCGGTGAGCTGCTCGACCCCGCTCCCGTCGAGGGTGACCGTGAAGATCTGCCGGACGCCGTTCTTGCGGCCCATGTAGGCGAGGCGCGTGCCGTTCGGCGACCAGGCGACGCGCCCGCCCGCGATGTCGGTGACCTTCCGGGCGCCGGACCCGTCGGCGTTCATCACCCACGCCTCGTTCCCGCCGCCGTCCAGCCGCCGCGTGAACGCGATGCGGCGGTGGTCGGGGGACGGCTCGGGCAGGATGGCGCACGGCCGCCCGCGGTAGAGCGTCGTCAGCTTCCGCTCCGCCAGGTCGTACCGGCCGATGTCGGCGTGGCACGACTTCGGCCAGCCGGACGCGGTGTCGATCCGGACGAGCATCGACCCCGCCGGGAACCCCGCCACCGCGCCGTCGCCGGTGGCGCTGCCCCCGCTCCGCGGTTCGGACGCGTGGTCGAGGTAGTAGTAGACGCCCGCGGCCACGAGCGCGGCGACGACGACGCCCGCGACCGACGACAGGACGAACGTCCTGCGGCGGGACGGTCCGCCCGGCGCCATGGTCGGGGCCTGGCCGACCTGCTCGCGCTGCCAGTCCGCCGCCATCTGGGTGACGGGGCCCGGCGCGGGCGGGCCGGGCGGGGCGGGCGCGGGCATCGGCATGGGGGCGGGCGCGGTCACGTCCCGGTGGGTGACGGTCGGATCCCCGCCCGGCGGGGTGCTCGGCGTCCCGGCGGGCGGCGCCGTGGGCGTCTCGACGGGCGGCGCGACCGGGGCGGCGACAACGGGATCGGCGACGCGGGTCTCGGCGGGCGGGGCCGTCCACATCTCGCCGAGCTCGGAGGTGACGGCCGCCTCCCCGGCGCCGCCGACCAGGGAGAGCAGCAGGTCGCGGGCGCTCGGCCGCTGCAGCGGGTCCTTGCGCAGCGCCGCCCGGACGATCCCCGCGAGCGGGGACGGCAGGTCCCCGATCTCGGGCTCGGCGTGCACCGCCCGCGCCGCCATCACCTGGAACGAGCCCTGCCCGAACGGGTTGCGGCCGCTCGCCGCGTACGCCACGAGGCAGCCCCAGGCGAACACGTCCACGGCCGGGGTGACCTGCTGCGTCATGATCTGCTCGGGCGCGATCCAGCCGGGGGTGCCGACGACCACGCCGGTCCGGGTGTGCGCGGACGCCATGTCCAGCGCGCGGGCGATGCCGAAGTCGATCACGCGGGGGCCGGAGATGGACAGCAGCACGTTGCTCGGCTTCAGGTCGCGGTGCACGAGTCCCGCGCTGTGGATGGCGACGAGCGCGGCGGCCACCCCGACCGCCACGCCGTGCAGCATCCCCGGCGACAGCGCGCCGTTCTCGCTGACGTGGTCGAGCAGGGACGGCCCGTCGATGTACTCGGTGACCATGTAGGCGAGGCCCTGGTCCTCGCCGTGCTCCAGCACCTGCGCCGTGCAGAACGACGCGACGCGCTGGGCGTTGGCCGCCTCGTCGTGGAACCGGGCGAGGAACGTCTGGTCGCCCGCGAGCGCGGACCGCACGACCTTCACCGCGACGGCCCGGCCGTCCGGGCCGCGGCCGAGGTAGACCGCGCCCATCCCGCCCTCGCCGACCTTGGCCTCGATCCGGTACCGGCCGATCCGCGTGGGCTCGTCCGGGCGCAGTTCGCTCAGCGAGGCTCGCGGCCCGTCCATGGAGTTCACCTCTCCGCCCGCGAGCCGCGTCTTGGCGGCCGCCCACGCGAGCGGCACGCGGCCCCAACCGTCCTCCATACGATGGCAGAGGAGGCCACGAGGTTCTAGCGGACGCGGGACGTCCCGCGATCAATGGAAGTTGCGGGCCCGCACCCGGCCGGGGACGGGCAGCCGCCGCAGCCGGGTCGCGCGGACGTTCGCGACCCCGTCGGCGCGCTCCAGCCGCCCGCTGACCAGCAGCGCCTGCGCGTCGACGGCGAGGCCGCGGTGCCGCTCGAACACCTGCGGCGGGCACACCACGTTGACGATGCCGGTCTCGTCCTCCAGCGTCATGAACACGATGCCGCCCGCGGTCGGCGGCCGCTGCCGGTGCGTGACCAGGCCCGCGACGACGACGTTCGTCTCGCCGGGCGTCGCGGCCAGCCGGGTGGACGACAGCGCGCCGAGTTCGTCCAGCGCGTCCCGGACGTGCGCGACCGGATGCGTGCTCGACACCCCGGTCGCCCACAGGTCGGCGAGCGTCTCCTCGATCGGCGTCATCGCGGGCAGCGCGGGCGCGGCGGCGCCGGGCGTCACGCCCTCCAGCCGTCCCGGGCCGGAACCGGCCAGCGCGCCCGCCGCCCACAGCGCCTCCCGCCGGGTGAGCCCGAACGCGTCGAACGCGCCCGCCGTGGCGAGCGCCTCCAGCGCGCCCGCCGACAGCGGGACGCGCCGGGCCAGGTCCTCCATGCTCGCGTAGGGGCGTCCGGCGGCGATCGCCTCCGCCGTGTCGTCGCCCAGGTTGCGGATGCCGGACAGCCCGAGCCGGATCGCGGGCTGCGGCTCGGCGGGCGCGTGCGGATGGTCGGAGACGACCTCGACCGCCTCCTCCAGCGTCGGGTGGACGCCGCTGGCGTTGACGTCCACGCCCCGGACGACGACGCCGTGCCGCCGCGCGTCGTTGAGGAGGCTCTGCGGGCTGTAGAAGCCCATCGGCTGGTTGCGCACCAGCGCGGCCGTGAACGCGGCCGGGAAGTGCCGCTTCAGCCAGGCGCTCGCGTACACCAGGTGCGCGAAGCTCTGCGCGTGCGACTCGGGGAACCCGAACCCGGTGAAGCCGAGGATCTTCTCGTACACGCTCTCGGCGACGTCCGGGGGGATGCCGCGCTCGGCCATCCCGTCCAGCAGGCGGCGGCGGAGCCGCTCCACCCGCTCGGGCGCCCGCTTCGCGCCCATCGCCTGCCGGAGCGCGTCGGACTCGGCGGGCGTGAACCCGGCGCAGTCGACGGCGAGCTGCATCATCTGCTCCTGGAACAGCGGGACGCCGAGCGTCCGCGACAGCGCGGGCTCCATCAGCGGGTGCGGGCAGTCGGCCGGTTCGAGCCCCTTGCGGCGCCGCAGGTACGGGTGCACCGACCCGCCCTGGATCGGGCCCGGCCGGATCAGCGCCACCTCCACCACCAGGTCGTAGAACTCGCGGGGGCGCAGCCGGGGCAGCGTCGCCATCTGCGCCCGCGACTCGACCTGGAACACCCCGACCGTGTCGGCGTCGCACAGCATGTCGTAGACGAGCGGGTCGTCCGGCGGGATCGACTGGAGGTCGTGGCGGCGGCCGTGGTGCCCGGCCACCAGGTCGAAGCAGTCGTGCAGGGCGGCGAGCATGCCGAGGCCGAGCAGGTCGAACTTCACGAGCCCGGCCGCCGCGCAGTCGTCCTTGTCCCACTGCAGGACGCTGCGGTTCGGCATCGTCGCCCACTCGATCGGGCAGATCTCGCCGACCGGGCGGTCCGCGATGACCATGCCGCCGGAGTGGATGCCGAGGTGCCGGGGGAGCCGCAGCATCCGGTCCGCCAGCTCCATGACCGGGCCGGGGACGTCGGCCTCCGAGCCGACCGGGTCGCGCGGGTCGATGCCCTTGGACCAGGCGTCCTGCTGGCCGGGGGAGAAACCGAGCGCGCGGGCCGCGTCCCGGACGGCCATCCGCGGCCGGTAGCTGATCACGTTCGCGACCTGCGCGGTGCACTCGCGGCCGTACTTGTCGTAGACGTACTGGATGGCCTCCTCGCGGCGGCGGTGCTCGATGTCGAGGTCGATGTCGGGCGGGCCGTCGCGGCCGGGGGACAGGAACCGCTCGAACAGCAGGCCGTGCCGGACGGCGTCCACGCCGGTGATGCCGAGCGCGTAGCAGACCGCCGAGTTGGCCGCCGAGCCGCGCCCCTGGCACAGGATGCCCTTGCTCCGGCAGAACTCGACGATGTCGTGGACGATCAGGAAGTACCCGGGGAAGCGGAGCTGCTCGATGACGTCCAGCTCCTTGGCGATCTGCTCGTACGCCCCGGACACCCGCTCCCGCTCCGGCGGCCCGTACCGCTTCAGCGCGCCCTCCGCGACCAGGTGGCGCAGCCAGGTCGCCTCGGTGTGCCCGTCCGGGACGGGCCAGTCGGGCAGGCGGGGCGCGACGACGTCGAAGTCGAACAGGCACTCGCGCGCCAGCGCCACCGTCCGCTCCAGGACGCCGGGGAACCGGGCGAGGCGCCGCGCCATCTCCGCGCCGCTGCGGACGTGCGCGGTGCCGCCCGCCGGGAGCCAGCCGACCATGTCGTCGAGGCCCCGGCGGGCGCGGACGGCCGCCAGCGCCTGCGCCAGCCGCGCGTCCGGGCCGGGGGCGGCGAAGTGGACGTTGTTGGACGCCACCGCGTCCACGCCGACCCGGCGCGCCAGCTCGAACAGGACGTCGTTGCGGTGGTCGTCGTCCGGCTGGTCGTGGTCGACCAGCTCGACGAACACGTTGCCGCGGCCGAACATGGCGATCAGGTTCCGCAGCTCGCGTTCGGCGGCGCCGGGGCCGTCCGCCTCCAGCGCGGCGGGGACGGGGCCCTTCCGGCAGCCGGTCAGCACCGCCCAGTGCCCGCCGTGCGCGCCCGCCAGCGCGTCGAGGTCGTAGACGGGGCGGCCCTTGCGCCCGCCCGCGAGCTGCGCCGCCGTGATCGCCGAGCAGAGCCGCGCGTAGCCGGGCGCGCCGCGCGCGAGGACGAGCAGGTGGCGCCCGGCCGGGTCGGGCTCGCCGGTCTGCGGTCCGGGCAGGCCGAGGCTCAGCTCCGAGCCGAAGACCGTCCCGATGCCCGCGTCGCCCGCCGCCTGCGCGAACTGGACCGCGCCGTACATGCCGTCGTGGTCGGTGATCGCCATCGTCCGGACGCCGAGCCGCGCGGCCTCCGCGACGAGCGAGGCCGGGTCGCTGGCGCCGTCCAGGAAGCTGAACGAGGAGTGGACGTGCAGCTCCGCCCACGGAACGTCCTCGTCGGGCGGCTCGGGGCGGGGCCGGGCGTCGGGCGGCTCCGGCTCGTCCGGCGCCCGGCCGGACGGCCGCCACGACAGCCGCTCCTCGAACTCCCGCCACGGGATCGGCGGGTTGTGCCAGCCGGTCATGGACGCCCCCTAGTCATGGACGGCCCTAGTCATAGACGGCCTCGACGTGCCAGCGCCCGCCCTCGACGGCGAGCAGGTAGGCGGCGCCGTCGTCGGTGGTGACCTGGAAGCGGGCGCGGCGGCGCGCGCGGTCGGCGTCCCACCAGCGCTCGTCGACGGGCCACGGCCCCGTCCAGCCGGTGACCGCGGACGGGCGGCCCCGGAGCGCCAGCGTCGCGGGCGGCGCGGACACCTCGCACCGCGCCGACACCACCACCGCCGCGCCGGAGGCGTCGGCCAGCTCCACGTCGGGCGGCACCGGCGGGACGACGGCGGGCGCGGGCCCGGTGATCCGGCCCGGCCACGGCCCGTCCGGCCGCCCGCCGGGGGCGAGGTCGCCGACCGGCACCCGGACGACCCGCTCGCCCGGCCCGCGCCCGCCGACCAGCACCGGGCGGGTGACCCCGTGGTGGCCGAGCAGCGCCTGGATCCGGTCGGCGGCCCGCGCGATCCGGTCGGTGACGGACGTGCGGCCCCACAGCCCCTCCTGCCGCCCCTCGTCCGGGACGAGCTGGTCGGGCGCCAGCTCCAGCCAGGTCACGCCGCCCCACACGGCCTCGGCGTCGGCGGGCTGGTGCGCCGACAGCTGCCAGCGCACCCGCTCGGCCACCGCCAGCGCGGACAGCCCGTCGTGCCGCCACAGCCGCCGCAGGACGCGGCCGTCCGCGAAGCCGACCGCCGCCTCCAGCCGGACGCACGCGAGCCCGCCCGCCGCGAGCCCCGCGTGCAGCTCGCCCGCCAGCCGCTTCGCGGCGAACACCACCTGCTCGGCCCGTTCGGCGGGCGGGTCGAACCCGGTGCGGACCGACAGGTCGGCGGTGGCGCGCGCGGGCGCGAGCGGGCGCGGCTCCTCACCGCGCGCCAGCCGGTGGGCGAGCGCGCCGTCCGCGCCGAACCGGCCCGCGACGTGCCCGGACGGCAGCGCAGCGAAGTCGCCGAGCGTCTTGATCCCGAGCCTGCGCAGCAGGTCGGCGAGGTCCGGGCGGTCCAGCACCGACAGCGGGTACGGGGCGAGGAACGCCGCCGCGCCGCCCGCCGGGACGACGACGCCCCCGTCCCCGGCCCGCGCCGCGAGCTCGGCGGCGAACAGGCCGTCGGCGACGCCGGAGCCGCAGTCGTGCCCGGCCTCGACCACCGTGTCCTGGACGAGGACGCGCAGCGCCTCCTCGCCCCCGTAGAACCGGGCCGGGCCGCGCGCCGCGAGCGCGCACAGCCCCGGCCGCACCACCTCCACCCGGGGCGTCAGCGCCGCGACGGCCTCGGCGACGGGCTCGAACAGCCGTCCCTCCGCGTCGGCGTCGCGCTCGCGCACCACGAGCCCGGGGCAGCGGCGCTGCGCGTCGCGGAGCCGCTGCCCGCGCCGCACGCCCGCCGCCCGCGCCGCCGCCGTGCACGCCGCGACCTGTCCCTGGACGACCGCCGCCCCCGGCGTCGCGGCGTCGATCCCGACCGCCGTCGCGGGCCAGTCGGGGCACCACACCACCAGGACGCGCGTCACGCGATCCCCTCCTCGACCCGCTCCTCGACCCGCTCCTCGACCCGCTCCTCGACCCGCTCCTCGACCGCGACCCGGACGGGACGCGGCCCGCGCGGCGGGTGGACGGGCGCGCCGTCCGCGACCGCGCCGGGCACCAGCTCCAGCGGCGGCCGGACGGCCTCGTCCGGCCGGACCGTGCCGTCGGGCGCGGGCAGCCAGAGCGCGGCGCGCCGCCCGGCGCCGGGCGCGTCGCGGCCCTCGGCGACGACCTGGACGCGGCGGCCGGTGAGCCGCCCGTGCCCGTCGCCGAGGCCGTCCCAGACCGCGTCCTCCACGTGCAGGCGCAGCCGGACGCCGGGCCACTCGCGGGCGAACGCGCCGGTCAGCGTGAGGACGCAGCCGTGCCTGCGGGCGAGCGCCGACAGCCGCCGCACGGCCGCCGCCCCCGGCCGCTCCGGCGGGCACAGCAGCACCAGCTCGACGGCCTCGCAGAGCGCGGCGACCACGTCGGGCCAGCGGTCGCCCGGGTCGTCGACGAGCAGGAGCCGCTCGGGCGCCGCACCCATCCCGGCGGCGGCGAGGACGCCGAAGCCGGGGACGCCGACCACCCCGCACCAGCCGCCCTCGCCGTCCTCGCCGCCGTGCCGGGACACGCCCGCGACGAGTGCCAGCCCGAGCGACGCCGCGCCCGGCCCGCCGAGCCCGACGACCGAGCCCGGCCGCAGCCCGCCGCCCGGGACGACGGTCCGCAGCGCGGGCAGCACCGGCACCGCCGCCGGCGCCGAGAAGGCGCCCGGGGCCGCGCCCAGCGCGGCCGCGAGGTCCCGCGGCGCGGCCTCCGGCACGGTCGTCCCTCCCCTCTCACGCCCCACCGCACAATCTCGAACACAGGTTCGACGATTGTCAAGTTCTCGCAGGTCACGCGGTGGAGTGGAAGGCGGCGCAAAGCCCGATGCCATCGGGCTTTGCGGACTCGCGGGACATTCCGCCGGGCATCATGGAGGCATGACGACCGATGTGCGGACCATCGAGTGGACCGGCGACGCGCTCCGCCTGCTCGACCAGACCGTCCTGCCGGGCCGGGTGGAGTACCTGACCGTCCGGGACGTGGACGCGCTCGTCGGCGCGATCCGGCGGCTGGCCGTCCGGGGCGCGCCCGCGCTCGGCGTGGCGGGCGCGTTCGGCGTCGCGCTCGCGGTCCGGCAGGCCGCCCGGGAGGGCTGGGACGACGCCCGCCGCGACGCCGCGATCGCCCGCGTCCGCACGGCCCGCCCGACGGCGGTGAACCTCGCCGCCGGGGTCGACCGCGTCCTGCCGTTCGTCGCGAAGGGGGCGGACGCGGTCGCGGCGGAGGCGCAGGCCGTCCTGGACGAGGACGTCCGCGGCAACCGCGCCATCGGCGTCCTCGGCGCGGACTGGATCCTCGCCCGGACGGGCGGCGACCGGCCGCTGCGCGTCCTCACGCACTGCAACGCCGGGGCCCTCGCCACGGCCGGGTGGGGGACGGCGCTCGGCGTCGTCCGGGAACTGCACGGGCGGAGCCGCGTCGACACCGTCTACGCCGACGAGACGCGCCCCCTCCTCCAGGGCTCCCGGCTCACCGCGTGGGAACTGCGCCAGGCCGGGATCCCGTGCGTCGTGCAGGCGGACGCGGCGGCGCCGAGCACGATCCTGCGCGGCCTCGTCGACGTCGCGGTCATCGGCGCCGACCGCGTCGCCGCCAACGGCGACACCGCCAACAAGATCGGCTCACTGGGCGTCGCGCTGGCCTGCCGGGCCGCCGGGATCCCGTTCGTCGTCGCCGCGCCGTGGAGCACCGTCGACCTGGCCCTCCCGGACGGGACGGGCGTCCCGATCGAGGAGCGTCCGGCCGAGGAGATCCTCGCCTGGAACGGCGCGCCGACCGCCCCGGACGGGGTGGAGGCGTTCAACCCCGCGTTCGACGTGACGCCCGCCCGTCTCGTGACCGCGCTGGTCACCGAGACGGGCGTGCTGGAGGTGTCGTCCGGCGACACCCCCCGTCACGTCAGGAGCGGCGCCTAGGAGCCGAGCGTGCGGGTGGCCGCGCGCAGGCTCTCGTAGAGCAGCCCCTCGTACTTCTTCGCGGTCGGGACGTCCTTGTCGACGAACAGCGCGTCGTACAGCGCGGGCAGCCGCTGCGTCGCGTAGCCGGTGTCGATGCCGGGCGCGTAGATCTGGTGCCTGTACCAGGGGCGCCCGGGCAGGCCCGCGTCGGTCAGCAGGTCGCGCTCGGCCTGCATCAGCCTGGCGTTCAGGCCGCGGAACGCGGCCGTGTCGCCCTTGCGGAGCGCCTCGTCCGCGCGCGCCTGGAGGGCCCGCGCGGCGTCCTCCCACTTCTTCGCCTGCGCGACGCCGCGGGACACGTCCACGACGACCGACCCGAGCCGCTTGCGCTGCTCGTCGGCGAAGTCGGCGAGGTAGGTCGCCGTCTCCGCCGCGTAGGGGCGGTACCCGAGCTGGACCACGTCCGCGTTGGCCAGCCGCAGCGTCGTGATGCCGACCAGCCGCGACATCGCCGCGTGGTACTCCCAGGTCGGGTCGCCGAAGTGCGACATCCAGTAGAAGTCGTCGCAGGAGCAGTGGTACTGGCCGGAGCTCCCCGTCGAGGACGCGCTCAGGTCGAGGGCGGGCACGCCGTACCGCTGGAAGAACGCCTGGAAGTCGGAGCCGCCGCCGATGCGCCCGATCGGCGTCTTCCCGTTGTTCTGCGCCTTCCACGCGTCGTAGAGGGTGCCGTCCGTGCCGGGCCAGCGCACCTCCTTGGTCGCGTCGATGACGGACTGGTCGAGCGCGGGCGTCGTCGCCGGGCCGAAGTTCGAGCCCCCGGCGCCGTCCATGTTCACGTAGGCGACGGCGTTGCGGAGCCGACCGGCCTGCTGCTCGGCGTACTCGGTGGAGCCGAACAGGCCGTACTCCTCACCGTCCCAGGTCGCGAGGACGATGGTGCGCTTGGGCCGCCAGCCCTTCTTCAGGAGCGCGCCGAGGCCGCGTCCGATCTGCAGGACGTTCTCCGCCCCGGACAGGTTGTCGCTGCTCCCGTACGCCCACGAGTCGTGGTGCCCGCCGAGAATGACCTCCTGCTCGGGGTGCTCGCTGCCGGGAATGCGGACGGTCACGTCCCACAGCGGACGCACCTGGAACTCGTTCTCCAGGTTCAGGTGGACCTTCGTCCCGCCCGGCCCGAACCGGTACGCGAACGGCAGGCCGCCCTGCCATTCCTTCGGCGCCTCCGCGCCCTTCAGCGCGCGCAGCAGCGGTTCGGCGGCGCCGTAGGAGATCGGCGTCGTCGGGATGAGGCCCTTCGTCATCGGGGCCTTCGACGCCGGAACGCGTTTCGCGCCCTTCACCGACGGCCAGCCGGGCGTCTGCGGGTCGCCCGCGGCGAGCTGGATCTGCGCGATGCTGCCGCGCTGGATGCCGTCCGAAGGCCGCCACGGGCCCTCCGGGTACACCTTTCCCCTGGTGAACCCGTCGTCGGCGGGGTCGGAGTAGATGAGCACGCCCTTCGCGCCGTGCCGCGCCGCCTCGCGCGGCTTGATGCCGCGGAACGTCGCGCCGTACCGGATCAGCGCGATCTTCCCCTTGACGGAGACGCCCTTCTCCTCAAGGAGCGCGAAATCCTGCGGGCGGCCGTAATTGGCGTACACGACTTCGCCCCGGACGTCCCCGGACGGCGACATGCCGTTGTGGCCGGGAATGACGTCGTCGAAATGCTTCTGCCAGGGGCGCTTCTTCTCCTTCACCGGCAGCGACAGCCGCTCCGGCGCGGTCATCTCGACCTGGACGCGCTTCGGCATCGAGAGATAGGCGTAATAGGTCTTGATCTCGGGCTTGAGCCCGTAGGACCGGAAGTGCTTGACGATGCGCTGCACGCGCCGCCAGTCACCGGTCGTCGTGGTGAGCCCCGGCTCCGCCGACAGCTCGGCGTCGAGATCGCGGGCCACCGCGGGCGAGGGGACGGCGGCGAACGCCTTCTCGTACTGCCGCTGCCATTTCGCTCCGGCCGCGGTGAAACCGGGGATTGGATCGTTCCCACCCGGTGGGGCGGACGGCGCGGCGGCGGCGGGGAGCGCGGACAGGGCGAGGGTCAGGGACACGGCCGAGGCGGCCAGCGCCGCCAGGGCCGGGGTGCGGGAGCGGAGCACCAGGGATACCTCCGGGTCGCTCGGTACGGGTGCGCCCGGAACGTACGTCGCGCCCGGCCCAAGATCTAGATCACCTGCCGGATCCGGCCATCCTGTCGGCCCGATCGGTCATCATGGTGATCGTGCCGACCTCGCCGCCGCCCGCCGCCACGCCGCGTCCGGCGGAGCTTGACGCGGTCTTGGAGAGGATCACATACGCCAACGAGGACACCGGCTACACCGTGGCGCGCGTCGCGACCGCCAAGACCGGGAGCGACCTGCTGACCGTCGTCGGGGCGCTGCTCGGCGCGCAGGTCGGGGAGAGCCTGCGGCTCGTCGGCCGGTGGCGCTCGCACCCGAAGTACGGGCGGCAGTTCGAGGTCGAGTCGTACACGACCGTCCTGCCGGCGACGATCCAGGGCATCCGCCGCTACCTCGGCTCCGGCATGATCAAGGGGATCGGCCCGGTGATGGCCGACCGGATGGTCGGCCATTTCGGCACCGACATCCTGCGCGTCATCGAGGAGGAGCCGGAGCGGCTCGTCGAGGTCCCCGGCCTCGGCCCCAAGCGGACGAAGCGCATCGGCGAGGCGTGGGAGGAGCAGAAGGCCATCAAGGAGGTGATGGTCTTCCTCCAGGGCGTCGGGGTGTCGACGTCCCTGGCCGTCCGCATCTACAAGCAGTACGGGGACGCGTCGATCGAGACCGTCCGCAAGGAGCCGTACCGGCTCGCGTCGGACGTGTGGGGCATCGGGTTCAAGACCGCCGACACGATCGCGCAGGCCGTCGGCATCCCGCACGACAGCCCGGAGCGGATCAAGGCGGGCCTCCAGTACACGCTGTCCGAGGCGGCCGACGACGGGCACTGCTTCCTGCCGGAGCCGAACCTCGTCACGGCGGCGGAGAAGATCCTCGGCGTCGCGCGGGAGCTGATCGTCCCGGCGCTGGACGAGCTGGCCCGCGACGAGGGCGTCGTCCGCGAGCCCATCCCCGGCGACGGGGACGACGCCGCGACGATCCCGGCCGTGTACCTCGTCCCGTTCCACCGCGCGGAGCGGTCCCTCGCGCGCGGCCTGCTCGACCTCCTCCACGCGAAGGACGACCGGCTCAAGGCGTTCGCCGACGTCGACTGGGGCCGCGCGCTGCCGTGGCTGAGGAAGCGCACCGGGCAGGAGCTCGCGCCCGAGCAGGAGGAGGCCGTCAGGCTGGCGCTGACGTCCAAGGTCGCGGTGCTGACCGGCGGGCCGGGCTGCGGCAAGAGCTTCACCGTCCGGTCGGTGGTCGAGCTGGCCGCCGCGAAGCACGCGAAGATCGTCCTGGTGGCGCCGACCGGGCGGGCCGCCAAGCGGCTCGCCGAGCTGACCGGGCACGAGGCGGCGACCGTCCACCGGCTGCTCCAGCTCCAGCCCGGCGGCGACCCGAAGTTCGACCAGGACCACCCGCTCGACGCCGACCTCGTCGTGGTGGACGAGAGCTCCATGGTCGACCTGATCCTCGCGAACAAGCTGGTGAAGGCGGTCCCGCGCGGCGCGCACCTGCTGCTCGTCGGGGACGTCGACCAGCTCCCGTCCGTCGGCGCGGGCGAGGTGCTCGCCGACCTGCTCGGCGCGGAGCCGATCCCGCGCGTCCGGCTGACGAAGGTGTTCCGGCAGGCGCAGCGGTCCGGGATCGTCGTGAACGCGCACCGCGTCAACTCCGGCGAGCATCCGCGCACGACGGGCTTCCCCGACTTCTTCCTGTTCCCGTGCGAGGAGCAGGACGAGGCCGCCGAGCTGACCGTGGACGTCGTCGCGAACCGCATCCCGCGCAGGTTCGGCCTCGACCCGCGCCGCGACGTCCAGGTCCTCGCGCCCATGCACCGGGGCGCGGCCGGGGCGGGCGCGCTGAACGCCCTGCTTCAGGAGGCGCTGACCCCGCACGACGACGCGCGCCCCGAACGCCGCTACGGCGGCCGCGTCTTCCGCGTCGGCGACAAGGTCACCCAGCTCCGCAACAACTACGACAAGGGCGAGGCGGGCGTCTTCAACGGGACGGTCGGCGTCGTGACGTCGGTGTCCCTGGAGGAGCAGTCGCTGACCGTCCTCACCGACGAGGACGAGAGCGTCGACTACGCCTTCGACGAACTGGACGAGCTGGCCCACGCCTACGCCATCACCATCCACCGGTCGCAGGGCAGCGAGTACCCGGCGGTCGTCGTCCCGCTGACGACCGGGGCGTGGATGATGCTGCGCCGCAACCTCCTCTACACCGGGATCACGCGGGCCAAGAAGCTGGTCGTGCTGGTGGGGTCGCGGCGGGCGCTCGCCGCCGCCGTCCGCACGGCGGGCGCGGGACGCCGCCACACCGCCCTCGCCCACCGCCTGTCGCGCCCGGCGTAGCGTCCGCCGCGAATGCCGAATTCCCGGTATTGACAGTTCAGTGATCATTTTCAGAATGAGGAGATGATCACTAAAGCTCCCTCCCGCCGGGCCCGGCTGGCCGCCGCCGTGCTCGGGACCGCCGTCGCCGTGTCCGTCGCGGTGTCCGGCGCGACCGGGTTCGCCGCCGCCCCGCCCGCCTCCCACCGCTGTACCGGCGGTTTCGTGGGCCTGACCTACGACGACGGGCCGACGACGGGGTTCACCGCGACCCTGCTGTCGACGCTGCGGAAGAACGGCCTCCAGGCCACGCTGTTCAATATCGGGCAGCACGCGCAGAACAATCCGTCGCTGGTCAGGGCGGAGAAGAAGGCCGGAATGCCGATCGGCAACCACAGTTGGACGCATCCGCACCTCACCCAGATGACGCAGGACGAAATGCTGTCGGAACTGCGACGCACGCAGGAGGCCGTCAAGCAGATCACCGGCAGGGCGCCGAGACTCTTCCGCCCCCCGTACGGCGAGACCAACGAGACGTTGAAGGCGGTCGAGCGGCAGCTCGGCCTCACCGAGGTCATCTGGGACGTCGACACCCAGGACTGGAACGGCGCGACCGCCGAGCAGATCGTCGAGCGGGCGGGCACGCTCCAGGACGGGCAGATCATCCTCATGCACGACGGCTATCCGGCGACGATCGAAGCCATTCCGGGGATCGCCGCGAACCTCAGGAGCCGCGGCATGTGCGCCGTCCCGCTGTCGCCGAGGACCGGGCGGCCCGGCCCGCCGGAGCCGCCGGTCAGTCCTTGACGCGGAGGGCGGCGAGGCGGAGGCCGGTGAACGCGTCGGCGGTGACGCCGCGGACCCGCTCGCTCCACACGAGGTGGTCGTGCCGCGACCACAGCGGGATCGCGGGCATGTCGCGCAGCATCGCGCTCTCCGCGAGGCGGGCGGAGATCACGCCGTCCTCCGGGGCGGCGGCCCGCTCCGCGTCGCGGACGAGGTCGGCGGTGTAGCCGTCGTCGAAGCCCGTCCCGGCGTCCAGCAGCGGGGTCAGGGCGGCGACGGGCGCCGGGTAGGCGGCGGTCGTGTGGACGGCGAACGGCCCGTCCACCCGCTTGTCGTCCAGGGCCTCGCGGAGGTCGGGGACGGGGTGCGGGCGCGCGTCGAGCTTCAGCTCGGCGCGGAGCCGGTCCGCGACCGCCTTCACCCACGCGTCGTCGCCCCGGCCCGCCTCGTACCAGAGGTTCAGCGGCCCGGTCGGCCCGCCCGCGTCGGCGAGCGCGGCGACGGCGGCGTCCGAGTCGTGCACGCAGAGCCGGCACTGCCCGTCGCGGTGGCCGGGACGGATGCCGGGCGCGACGAGCGAGTCGGCGGGGGAGTACTGGCGGCCGAGCGGCCCGTCCGTCACGGCGGCCCGGTCGATCGCCATCGACAGCGCGTGCCGCAGGTTCGGCGACCCGAGCCGCCGCTCCCACTCGGGGAACGCCAGGTAGGTGACGTCGCGTCCGGGCACGACGCGGTGCCGGTCGCCGAAGTCGGCCTCCATCGACTCGTGGCGGTCCGACGGCACCTGCGTCGCGACGTCCAGGTCGCCGGACTCGGCGGCGGCGTACTGCGCGGCCGCGTCGGGCATCGCCTTCACGACGACGGACCGCCCGCCCCCGCGCGGCGCGAGGACGACCTCCCGCGCCGTCCGCGAAGCGACGCGGAACGGGCCGTTGCCGACCGGGGCGCGCCCGTACGACGCCCAGTCCCGCGACGCGAGCACGCGCTCCGGCAGCGGGAAGAACGCCGGGTCGCCGAGCAGCGCCGGGAACCCGCCGAGCGGGCGGTCGAGCGTGACGCGGAACGTCCGGTCGTCCTCGACCTTCAGGCCGGGCACCGCCGCCGCCCCCGTCCGCGCGCCCTTCACGCGGGCGACGTCGGTGAACAGCCGGGACCCGGCCCAGCCCTCGCGCAGGACGGCCGTCCACGCCCCGGTGAAGGAGCGGGACGTGACCGGCGTCCCGTCCTGGAACGTCGCGCCGGGCCGCAGCCGGACCGTCCAGACCTTCCGGTCCGGCGTGGTGACGGACTCGGCGGCGGCGTTCACGGGCGCGCCGGTCGCCGGGTCGTAGCCGACGAGGCCCGTCCACACCGCGTTCGCGATCATCCGGCCGGTGCCGTCGCGGACGTCGCCGGGCAGCAGCGTCGCCGGGGCGGGCGCGCCGACCGAGATCCGCGGGTCGGCGTCGCCGCTCCACGCCTGGAACGCGGCGACCGGCGCGAGCAGGACCGCCACGGCCCCGGTGACCAGGGCCGCGGTGCGCGTGGAGCTCTTCAACTGCCCCTCCCGGGAGCCGAGCGGTCGACCTCCGGGGAGAGTAGATCAGCTCGACAGGTCCCACCAGTCCTTACGCTCCTGAGTCCATTTCGTGACCCGGCGTCCTGTTGATCAGCACCGGCGGCGCGGTCACACTGGCGCACGAAGATCCTTTTCCCTGGAGGGTGCGATGTTCCCCCGCACATCCGGTCCCGTCAGACGGCTGCTCCACGGTGGCGGCGCGGTCGCGGCGTCCCTGACCCTGATGGCGGGCGCCGCCTGGGCGTGCCCGCCCGAGCCCGAGAACGCCCAGTCCAAGCAGGCGTCCACGCAGGCGGACGGGGGCGAGGGCACGAGCGGCGGCCCGCACTCCGGGCACTACCGCCGCGCGGCCCCCGCCAAGACCGAGTCGGAGGCGATCAAGGGCGTCCGGCGGGTGGGCGGCGTGCCCGACGCCAAGGGCGCCATCTCGCTGATGTTCATCGACTACGGGCACGGCCGGCACAAGCGGACGATCATGTACGCGACCGGGCAGTTCGGCCTGAAGGCCTACGACGTCAGCGCCGACCCCCGCGTCCCGAAGCTGGTCGGGCAGCTCAACATGCCGGGCATGTGGGAGACCGAGGACACCGACTTCGACCCCAAGCGCAAGATCATCTACCTGTCCCGGGACCCGCGCGCGTTCGGCGGCAACACCCGGACCGGCGAGTCCGGCATCTACGTCGTGGACGCGTCCAAGCCGGAGAGCCTGAAGCAGATCACCTACGTCAAGGTCCCGGCCGGGCACACCACCACCTGCGTCAACGACTGCCGGTACCTGTGGACGGGCGGCCCCGCCAAGGCCGACTGGATGCCCGCCGACTGGGGCGGCCGCCCCGTCTGGGTCACCGACGTCCGGAACCCGGCCAAGCCGAAGGTGTTCGCGGACCCGATCGACACCGGCCGCAACGACGGCAAGACCGACTACACGCACGACATCCAGGTCGACTCCGAAGGCGTCGCGTGGGCGTCCGGGCGCGGCGGCGTGCGCGGCTACTACACGCAGGGCCGGCACTACGACCCGCTGGCGAAGCGGTGGCGCACGGCGTCGGCGCACGACCCCGTCCCGTACGCGGGCGGCGGCCTGGACGAGGCCACCACCAACTCCACGTTCATGCACAACAGCTACCGCGCGGTCGGGCGCACCCGCGACCAGGCCGCCGACCCGCGCAGGTGGGGCGACGGCAAGCTGCTGTACATCACCGAGGAGACGTTCAACGCCGGCTGCGCCGACGACGGGCTCCTCGTCATCGCGTCGCTGAAGGGCTCCTACAACGGCGAGGGCTGGCGGTCCACGCCGCAGGACCCGTTCCGCCTGCGCACCGTCGCCACGTGGGGCGTCGCCGGCAAGGAGGGCACCGACGACAGCGGCGACGAGCGGAGCAAGGACTGCTCGGCGCACTACTTCGACGTCCGCGACGGGATCATCGTCCAGTCGTACTACGCGCAGGGCACCCGCTTCCTGGACGTCCGGGACCCGACGAACCCGCGCCAGGTCGCCTACTACCGGCCCGCGGACGCCGAGTCCTGGCAGCCGTACTGGCACGGCCGGTACGTCTACGTCGCCGACAACACGCGCGGCGTGGACGTCCTGGAGCCGACCTTCCGCTGACCGACCAACGCACCACCCCCCCGCAGAGGCCCGTCTTCCCCCCAGGACGGGCCTCTGCCCCTGTCCATGACTACGGCCGGTGGTAGGGGCCGCCGGACTCGCGGGCGTGCCGCTCGGCCGCGTCCACGGCGGACTCGGCGGCCGACCGGGCGGCCCGCCGCAACTGGTCCCCGGCCCGCTGCACGGCGCGGACGGGCCGCGCCGGCAGGTGCCGGGACGCGCCCCGGCTGCGCCGCCAGTGCTCGCGGGCGCGGGCCCGGTGCTCGACGCGCAGGTTCTCGATGAGCCGGTCGATGTCCATGGACACCTCGCCGTACAGCGGCCACAGGTCCCCGGACGCGGCCCGGTCGTGCAGCCGCCGGGCGAGCCGGGCGCGGCGCTCGCGCGCCACGTCCACGCGGACCTCAAGGTCGTGCTCGGCGCGGAACGGGCGGGCGTCGCGGGCGAGGTCGGAGCGGGCCAGCCGCCCGTAGGCGGAGATGCTGGCGGCGATCCCGGCGAGCGCGTCGCCGAGTTCGGCGCGCAGCGTCGGGTCGGTCATCAGCCGGCCGCGCGGGCCGAGCCGCTCGTCGTCGGCGAGCGACCGGGTGAGGCCGCGCAGCGACAGCGTGAAGTGCTCCATCGTCTCCATCGCGTTGCGCAGCGCGACCCCGGCGTCGATGAGCCGCCGCGCCTGCGTCCGCGGGTTCAGCCGGACGCTCTCCTCCGCCGCGCCGAGCTCCCGGTCGGTGCGGCCGATCTCGCGGGACAGCCGCTCGGCCTTCTCCTGCCAGCCCGCCGCCTCGCGCTCGCGCGGCTCGCCGCGCAGGCCGTCCGCGATCTCGGCGACCAGCTCGCGGAGCCGCTCGGCGACGTCCTGCACGGCCTCCTCGGCGGGACGCACCCGCACCGACGGCGCGAGCAGCGTCGCCGCGAGCCCGGTCGCCGCGCCGAGCAGCGTCTCCAGGACGCGCTCGGCCGCGCCGCTCTCGCTGGCCGAGCCCAGCGCGAAGATCAGCATCGCGGAGATCGGCACCTCCAGCACGTGCTCGCCGAGCCGCAGCAGGTGCCCGATGACGAGCGCGGCGAGGATGGTGAGGCCGAGCGTCCACCAGGAGAACCCGATCGTGCTCGCCGCCATGACGGCGACCAGCACGCCCGAGGTGACGGCGGCGACCCGCAGGATGCCCGCCTTGATCGTCTGGTAGACGGAGAACTGGACGACGAGCAGCGCGGTCAGCGGCGCGAGCAGCGGTCGCGGCACGCCCGCCGGCAGCGCCGCGAGGGCCAGCACGTAGGCGAGGACGGCGGTGACCGTCAGCCGCGCGATGCGGAACCCGGCGGACCGCACCTCCGTCGCCACGCGCAGCGGCGACCGGCCCGGCCGGTCGGAACGGTCGGCACTGCTGCGCAGGAAGGGCATGTACGGCATGCCCTGTGTCTTTCCCGCGTGGCGGCGATATTCCGGCGAGATCGCGGGGAGATCGCGGCGGGGCCGTGGATCAGGTGCGGCGGCGGGCGCGGAAGGCGGCGACGTTCGTCCGGTTCGCGCAGGACTCGGAGCAGAAGCGGCGCCGTCCGGCCCGGGACGTGTCGGCGTACACGCGGTCGCAGCCGTCCGCCGCGCACACCCCGGTCCGGCCGAGGCCGTGCTCGACGATCAGCTCGGCGAGGTTCATCAGCGTCGTCGCGCGGAACCGGTGCGCGAGCCGCGACGACGGCGGGGCGTAGTGCATGTGCAGCCCGTGCGGCTCGTGGTCGGCGAGGTGCGGGTGCATGGGGATCTCCAGCATGAGCCGGTTCAGCATGGTCATCGCGTCCTCGACCCGGGCGGCCTCGAAGAACGGGCGCAGGGTGCGTCCCCAGTCGCGGAACTCGGCGGCGTCGGCGTCCTCGAACTCCTGCCAGAAGAACTCGTTGTCACGCAGGATGCGGCGCAGCGCGTCCGGCGAGTCGTCCCCGCCGGCGCTGGTGACGGCGTTGACCAGCGCGGCCGCCGCGGCCACTCCGTGGCTCTTGTATCCGGTGATCCGCATTGCCCCCGCCTTTACTGACATGACATGCTGTAAACGACATACTAGATATAACCATTACAGGCGCCCATGGCGAGCCCGCGGGCGCGACGCACTGCCCTGGGGATGCGCGGTGGACGAATGCCCACGCTGTGGCTGGCCGGAGTCGGAGGTGTACGACGTGCTGTCGCGGCACCTGACGTCCGAGGGCGTGGTGACCTACACCCGCTGCGCCTGCGGCGAGGTGCAGGTCCGCGTCCAGCCGTTCGCGCCGGGCGCCGTCGTCTCGCCGGGCCCCGCCGGCCCGTCCGGCCCGAACGGGCCGGACGCCTCGTAACGCCATCGGTTAGTGCCGCCACCGCGTCACGGCGGCGACCTCCTCGGGGGTCGCGCCGTCCAGCAGGTCGATCTCGCCCCGCCGGACGGCGGACACCGTGTCGGTCACGGCCTCGCCGAGCGCGTCCCGCAGCACGTCGTCGGCCTCGAACGCGGCGACCGCCTCCTTCAGCGACGCGGGCAGCGGCCGGATGCCGCGGTCCGCGCGCTCGGCCTCGGTCAGCCCGGCCGGGTCGCCCCCGACCGGCTCCGGCAGCCGCAGCTCCGCGCCGATGCCGTCGCGTCCGGCCGCGAGCAGCGCGGCCAGCAGCAGGTACGGGTTGGCGGCCGCGTCCACGCACTTGACCTCCAGGTTCGCCGCCACCTCCCGCTCGCCCTCCGCGCCGGTGACGAACCGCAGCGCCGCCTCCCGGTTCTCCAGCCCCCAGCACGCGAACGCGCCCGCCCAGTGCGACGGGACGAGCCGCAGGTAGCTCGCCACCGCCGGGGCCCCGACCGCGAGCAGCGCGGGCAGCCGGGCGAGGATCCCCGCCGCGAACGCCTCCCCGGCGGCCGTCATCCCGCACGGGCCGTCCCCGCCCGCCATCGCGTTCTCGGACGTGTCCTCCCGCCACAGGCTGAGGTGGACGTGCGCGCCGTTCCCGACCGAGTCGGCCTCCACCTTCGGGGAGAACGTGGCGGCGAGCCCGTGGCCCATCGACACCGCGCGGATCGTCTCGCGCACGAGGACGGCGGTGTCCGCCGCGCCGACCGGCCCCTCGGCGGCCACCGACACCTCGTACTGCCCGGGCGCGTACTCCGGGTGCAGCTGGACGACCTTGACGCCGGTCGCCTTCAGCGCGGTGAGGAGGTCGCGCAGGTACCCGGCCAGCTCGGTGACCCGCGTCATCCCGTACGCCGGGCCGCGGCAGGCGGGCGTGAAGCCGTCGCCGTCACCTTTGGACACGGCCCACTCGATCTCGAAGGCGGCCTTGACCGTCCAGCCCGCGGCGGCGAGGCGCTCGGTCTCGCGGCGCAGCAGCGCCCGCGTGTCGAGCGGGTGGACCGAGCCGTCCTGCGCGTACCGGAGCGCGGGCGCGTGCGCCCAGCCGGGCAGCGCCGCCAGCGTGACGAGCCGGTCCAGGTCCGGGTGGAGCCGCAGGTCGCCGGTCGGGCCGCCGATGTGCCGCCCGGAGGTGATCGAGTCGTCCAGCAGGAACACGTCGAACACCGGGGACATCCCGACGCCCCACGTCGCGGCGTGTTCGAGCCGCTCCACCGGGACGGTCTTCGTGCGCGTGATCCCGCTGACGTCCACCCAGGTGAGGGCGACGGCCACGATGTCCTCGCCGGCCAGCCGGCGCGCCGTCTCGGCGGCGCGGGCGCCGAGACGCGCGCGGGCGCGCGCGTCGAGCCGGTGCCCGACGGGGACGGTGTCAGGGATCTGTTCCACGTTGTTCGCTCCCGATCAGTGCTGGCTCCGGTAGGAGTGGGTGAGGACGCGGGCGCGGCCCGTAAGGGCATCGTAGGGAGCGGCCGCTCGTTTCAGGGAGGAGGCGGGCCGTGCTCGGGTATCTGGAGTCGCTGCCGCTGCTCGACCACCACTGCCACGGCGTGCTCGGCCGGGACGTCGGCCGCGCGGAGTTCGAGGCGCTGCTGACGGAGGCGGACACCGTCCCGCCCGGCGTCAGCCTGTTCGAAACGCAGGTCGGCTTCGCGCTGCGGCGCTGGTGCCCGCCCGTCCTCGGCCTGGACGCGCACGCCGCGCCGGACGACTACCTGGCCCGCCGCGCCGAGCTCGGCGCGGCGGAGGTGAACCGCCGCCTCCTGGAGGCCGCCGGGCTCGCCGCGCTGTGCGTGGACACCGGCTTCGCCCCCGAGGCGATCCTCGACCCGGTGGAGCTCGGCCGGCTCGCCGGGGCGCCCGCGCACGAGGTCGTCCGGCTGGAGGCGGTGGCGGAGGAGGTCGCGGCGGGCGGCGGGGACGCCGCGCGGTTCGCCGCCGACGTGCGCGCCCGGATCGACGCGCGGCCCGCGGGCGTCGTCGGCGCGAAGTCGATCGCCGCGTACCGGGCCGGGCTGGAGCTGGAGGGGGCGCGGCCGTCCGCCGCAGAGCTCGCCTCGGCGGCCGGACGGCTCATGCGGCAGAAGGAGCCGCGCGTCTGCGACGAGGTCCTGCACCGCTACCTCGTGTGGTGCGCGGTGGACGCGGGGCTGCCCGTCCAGTTCCACGTCGGGTACGGGGACGCCGACGCCGACCTGCGCCGCGGCGACCCGCTGCTGCTCGCCGGGCTGCTGCGCGCCATGGACCCCGTCCCCGCGCTGCTGCTGCACAACTACCCGTTCCACCGGAACGCCGGGTACCTGGCCCAGGTGCTCCCGAACGTCTACGTCGACGCGGGCCTCGCCACCCACAACCTCGGCCACCGCGCGCCCGCGCTCATCGCGGAACTCCTGGAGCTGGCCCCGTTCGGGAAGGTGCTTTACTCGTCTGACGCGTTCGGGCTGGCCGAGCTGTACTACCTGGGCGCGGTGCTGTTCAGGCGCGGCCTCGCCGCGTTCCTGGGCGACGGGGTCGCCGACGGGGCGTGGACGTCCGCGGACGCCGAGCGCGTCGCGGGGATGGTCGCGTCCGCGAACGCGCGCCGCGTCTACGGGATCTGAGAGGGGACGGGGGGACCGCATGGCGGGACGTGAGCGGCTGCTGGTCATCGGGGGCGACGCGGCGGGGATGAGCGCCGCGTCGCAGGCCCGCAGGCGGCGCGGCCCGGACGAGCTGGAGATCCTCGTCGTCGAGCGCGGGAACTACGCCTCCTACTCGGCCTGCGGCATCCCCTACTACGTCGGCGGCGACGTCGACGAGCTGGACAAGCTCATCGCCCGCACCCCGGCCGAGTTCCGCGACCGCGGCATCGACCTGCGGATCCGCGCGGAGGCCGTGGAGATCGACCTGGACGGCGGCCGGGTCCGCGTCCGCGACCTCGACGGCGGCGGCGAGCGCTGGGAGCCCTACGACGACCTGATGGTCGCGACCGGCGCGGTGCCGAAGCGGCCGAAGCTGCCCGGCGCGGACGCGAAGGGCGTCCACGGCGTGCAGATCCTGGACGACGGCGTCGCCGTCCGGCGCGCCCTCGAACGGGACGACCCGCGCCGCGCGGTCGTCGTGGGCGGCGGCTACATCGGCCTGGAGATGGCCGAGGCGATGGTGAAGCGCGGCCTGGAGGTGTCCATCGTGGACGCCGCCGACCAGCCGATGAGCACCCTCGACCCCGACATGGGCGCGCTCATCGCCGACGCGATCCGCGGCATCGGCGTCGACCTGCACCTCGGCGAGGGCGTCGAGGGGTTCGACACGGCGGCGGACGGGAGCGTCGCCGCCGTCCGCACGGCGGGCCGGACGCTGCCCGCCGACCTGGTCGTCCTCGGGCTGGGCGTGCGCCCGAACACCGGGCTGGCGCGGGCGGCCGGGATCGAGACCGGGCCGACCGGCGGGATCGTCACCGACCGGCGGATGCGCACCCGCTCCGACCGGGTCTGGGCGGCGGGCGACTGCGTGGAGACGCGGCACCTCGTGTCCGGCGGGCCGGTCGCGATCGCGCTCGGCACGCACGCGAACAAGCAGGGCCGGGTCGCCGGGATCAACCTCGGCGGCGGCTACGCGACGTTCCCCGGCGTGGTCGGCACCGCCGTGTCCAAGATCTGCCGGGTGGAGGTCGCGCGGACCGGGCTGAACGAGCGGGAGGCCGCCGCCGCCGGGTTCGACGCGCTGAGCGTGGCGGTCGAGTCGACGACCCGCGCCGGATACCACCCGGGCGCGACCGTGCTGACGACCAAGCTGATCGCCGAGCGCCGGACCGGGCGGCTGCTCGGCGCGCAGATCGTCGGCGAGGAGAACGCGGCCAAGCGCGTCGACGGCCTCGCCATCGCCCTGTGGAACGGCATGACGGTCGAGGAGATGACCGGCCTCGACCTCGGCTACGCGCCGCCGTTCGCGCCCGTCTGGGACCCCGTCCTGATCGCCGCGCGCAAGGCCGCCGACGCCGTCGAGGCCGACATGCGACGGAACGGCTAGGCGAAGCGGTTGCTCGGGACCGGGCCGGGGGAGCGGAGCCCGTCCCTGGGCCCGGCCAGCCACCGGTCCGCGACCGCGCGGACGAACCCGGCGAGCGCCTCGTCGGGGTCGGGCGGGGCGCCGTCGGCGGCGTCCTCGTCCGGTTCCGGGACGGCGCGGACGATCTCCTCCGCCAGCTCCTCGGCGGGCCGCCCGTCCGGCGGGACGGTCTCCGGCTCCCCGCCCGGCGACACCTGGAGCCGCTCGCCCCACGGCGACTTCGCGACCTGGTGCAGCAGGCCGCTGACGTCGGCGGTCACGGCCGGGGGATCGGTCCAGCAGGTGGCGCGCTCGAACAGGATCTGCCCCTCGGCGCGCTCCCACAGCCCGTCGAGGTCGGCGACCTCGTTGAGGTCGTAGGCGACGACGAGCGCGTCCGGGCGGGCCGGGTCGAACGGCTCGGCGGGCAGCCCGAGCAGCCGCGCCGCCGCCAGCCCGAGGACGCGGCTCGACCGGTCGGGCAGCAGGCCCACCGACGCCGGGCGCCGTCCCGCCGCCGCCAGGACGAGCCGCAGCCGCTCCAGCGCCCGCCGGCACTCCTCGAAGCCGTCGGAGGTGTAGGCGAACCGTCCCGTCATGCCGTCGTCGAACCCGTACGGGGAGATCGTGAGGAGGACGCCGCCGCCCAGCGTGAACTGCCAGCCGCGCAGATCCTTCCGGTCGAGCGGCCCGGCGGCGCGGGCCGCGCGGGCCCGGTCGAGCATCCGGGCGAGCCGGTCGCGGGCGGGCGCCCAGTCGGGGTCGTCCGGCGGCGGGACGCGCGCGGCCTCCCGCTCGGCGCGGTCGACGTCCCCGGCGAGCAGCGCGTTGTGGGCCAGCAGGTAGCGCGCGGGCCACGGGTCGAGCGCGTCCACCCGGGGCTCCAGCGCCTGGACGGCCTCGGCGTGCCGGTTCTCCCGCTCCAGCGCGGCGACCAGCTCCATCAGCAGGACGGGCTCGTCCGGGAGGTGGCCGATCGCCGCGCGCAGCGCCGGGATCGCGAGGAACGCGACGCCGCGCTCGATGCACGCGTAGCCGAAGTCGTACAGCTCCTGCGGGCCCTGCCGCGCCGCCATCGCCCCGGCCGCCGCGCGCAGGTCGTCGAACCCGAGCCGCTCGGCCGCGCCCGCCATGAGCCGGGCGATCTCCCCGAGGTCCATCGTCTCCGCGTTGAACCGCAGATGCCGGATCAGCCCAGCGATGTCGCCGTTCTCCAGAAGTGCCCGAGCGTCGGTCATGGGCGGCCACGTTACCGCCGCGGGCGCCCGCCGATCACGGCATTTTCCCCAGTGCGGCGTCGGCGGCGCGCAGGACGTCGGCGACCAGATCCTCGGTGTTCTCGATTCCGGCGGAGAAGCGGACGAAACCCGGTGGGACGGCGTCGCCGCCCCACCGTTCCCGCCGTTCCGCGGAACTGTGCACGCCGCCGAAACTGGTGGCCTGCATGACGAGGCGCAGCGCCCCGAGGAACGTCTCGGCGGCCGTTTCGTCCGGCAGCGCGAACGACAGGACGCCGCCGAACCGCCGCATCTGCCGGACGGCGGTCCCGTGCGACGGGTCGCCGGGCAGCCCCGGATAGCGGAGTCCGGAGATCCCGGGCCGTTCGCGCAGCGCCTCGGCGAGCGCGAGCGCGTTCGCGGCCTGCCGTTCCAGCCGCAGTTCCAGGGTCGCGAGCGACCGGTGCGCGAGCCACGCCTCCATCGGCCCCGGAATGGCGCCCACGGTTTTCCGCCACACCCGGATCTGCTCAGCCAATTCCTGATTCCGGGTGGCGACGTGGCCGAGAAGCAGGTCGCCGTGCCCGGTCATCGCCTTCGTGTCGCTCGCGACGGAGAGGTCGGCGCCGAGGTTCAGCGGCCGCTGGCCGAGCGGCGTCGCGAAGGTGTTGTCGACGGCCACGAGCGCGCCCGCGGCGTGCGCGGCCTCGGCGATCCGCGCGATGTCGCACACGTCGAGGTTCGGGTTGGACGGCGTCTCCAGCCACACCAGGCGCGCCCCGGCCAGCAGGCGGACCTGCGCCTCGCCCGCCGTGGGCGCCGTCCGGACGGTGACCCCGTACGACTCCAGCCGCTCCTTCAGCGCCCGCGTCGTGTGGTAGCAGTCGTCGGGCATGACGACGACGTCCCCGGCCCGCGCCTGCGACAGCAGCACGCTCGCGACGGCCGCCATCCCGGACGAGAACGCCACGGCCTCGGCGCCGCCTTCGAGCTCGCCGATGGCGCGTTCCAGGAGCGTCCAGGTCGGGTTGCCGTCGCGGCCGTAGGTGTAGGGGCCGGTCGCCTCCCCGGCCAGGTGGTAGTGGGCCGCGAACACCGGGCCGGGCAGCCCCGGCGCGTGGTTCTGCGGCGCGGGCCGTCCCGCGCCGACGGCCAGCGTCCCGTCCCCGACCCTCACACGCCGCCCCTTCCTCCAACCAGCAGGTCACCCCCAGTTTCGCAGGTCAGGACTCACGGAGTGAATCGGAGACGCCCCGTGCGAGGTCCGCCTCCTCGGTGCGGCCGAGGCGCTCCAGCGCGTACGCCTTGTTGTAGTAGTCGTTCCACGAGTCGAGGCCGTTGTCGATGGCGTAGTCGATGGCGGGGAGCGCCTCGGCGAAACGGCCGAGCTTCACGAGCGCCGCGCCCTTGATGCTGTGCGCGCTGGCCGCGTCGTAGGTGCTGCCGCCCCGGGTGCGGCCGGCGGCGATGAGGGCGAGGACGTGCTCGGCGGCCGCCAGCGCCTCCGCGTCGCGGTCCTCGTCGAGAACGAGGACGGCTCGGTTGAGGTGCGCGGCCGGGAAGCCGGGCTGGAGCGCGATCGTGCGGTCGTAGGCGTCGATCGCCTCGTCGACGTGCTCCATTCGCGCCAATGCCCCGGCCTTCTCGTAGAGCGCGGCCACGTCCGCCGGATTGTGCCGGAGCGCGTTGTCGAACGCGTCGAGCGCTTCGGCGTCCCGGCCGAGTCGGACGAGCGCGCCGCCCCGCCAGTAGTGCGCCGCCGCGTATTCGGGACGCAGCCGGACCGCCTCGCCGAGTTCGGCCAGCGCGTCCTCCGCCCGGTCGGATTCGACGAGTTCGACGCCGCGCCGGAGATGCTCCACCGCGGGCGGGCGCGGCCGTCCGCTGAGCTGTTCCAGCCGTTTCCCGGGCGCGAGCCGCCCGCCGCAGGACGCGCAGCGCGGCGCGCGGAACCGGGAGCCGGGCGCGTGGCAGCGGTCGCAGAAATAGTCGCCGCAGTCCTCGCAGATCATGAACTCGACCGCGAAGTTCTCCGGGTCGTTCAGCGCGACGGGATTGCCGCCGCGCGCCTTCGACACCGAGATGAGCCGCATGCACGCCCAGCCGGAGCATTTCAGGAGCATGGTCGCCGTCCTTTCCCGTTCGCCTTCGCTCAGGCGCCTTCCGCGAATTCGTAGTCCCAGTCGATGTCCCAGGCGCGCATCGTGCCGTCCCTCGCCTGCGACACGGCGACGGTGGCGTCCGCGCTGAGCCGCACCCGCTCGACCGGCGCCGTGTGCGCGTCGACGGTGAGCAGGCGGCGGCCGGACGGGACGTCCCACAGGCGGAGCGTCCCGTCGTCCTCGCCGGTCAGCGCGAACCGGTCGTCGTCCGCGCACCGCGCGAGGCAGGCGGACGACCCGGACAGCGCGTGCAGCAGGCGCCCGCCCGGCAGGTCCCAGACGCGGAGCGCGCCGCGCGGGCCGAGCGTGGTGGCGAGCCCGCCGTCGCGGGACACCTCGATCGCGGACAGCTCCTCGGACGGCCCCGGGACGTAGCCGTCCGCCTCGCCGGTCGCGCCGTCGGCCGTCCACAGCGTCCCGACCGTGTGGCCGCAGGTGACGACCCTCCGGCCGTCCGCGCTCGGCGCGGCGGGCGGGCGGCCGGGCAGCACGTGCCGCCGCTTGCGGTCCAGGTCCCACAGGGTCGCGACCCGCTGGAAGTCGCCGACGAGGAGGGTCCGCCCGCCGGGCCCGAACCGCACCGACAGGACGAACCCGCCGTGCCCCTTCAGGACGTGCCTGCACCTGCCCTTGCGGAGGTCCCACACCCGGACGGCGCCGCGCTGGTCGCCGGACGCGGCGAGGAGGCCGTCCGGGCTGACCGCGATCGTCCGCACCTCGGCCCGGTGCCCGGCGAGCACGCGGACGCATTCGCCCGTCTCCACGTCCCACACCCGGACCTTCTCGTCGCTGGCCCCGGTGAGCAGGCGGCGGCCGTCCGGCGTGAACGCGGCGCACTCGACGGACACGCCGCCGACCCGCAGCGTGTGCCGCACGCCGCCGGACGCCACGTCCACGAGCCGCACGATCGGCCACCCGCCGAACGTGACCGCGAGGAGGTCGCCGCCGGGCGCGAGGTCGCAGCCTCGCACGGACATGCCGTCCGGGCCCGGCAGCTCCCGCGCCTGCCACGCGGCGGCGGGCGCGGTGCGGCGGCCGTGCCGCCCGGTCCGCCGCCACAGGTCGAGCAGGTCGGGGTTGCGGGCGTGGCCGGGGACGTTCCGCGCGGCGCGCAGTTCGGCCGCCGCCCGCGCCCACCGCCCGGCGCCGGCGAGCCCGCGCGCCCGCGCGAGGGCGAGGTCCACGGCGCCCGCGTCGCGGGTCAGGTCGGCGGCGGCGCGCGGCCGGGCGTGGCTCCAGGGCGAGGGCGGGCCCGCGTGCGCGAGCCGCCACGCCCGGACCTCGGGCCCGCCGGACGCGGTGAGCGCGAGGCGTGCGTCCGCGCTGAGGACGGCCGTCCCGGAGACGGAGCCCTCGCCGGGGAGCGTGCGGACGCAGCGCCCTTCCCGCAGGTCCCAGAGTTGCGGGCCGTCCGGTCCGGTGGCGAGCGCCCAGGCCCCGTCGCCGCTGACGGCGAACCGCGTGTCGCGCGCGGCCGCGACCTCGGCGGTGCGCAGGACGCGGCCCGCGACCGCGTCCCACACGCGCAGCTCCGCCTCGACCGCGGCGAGCGCGGCGCGCCCGTCCGCGCCGAACGCGACGCGGGCGCGCGGGAGCGGCGTCGAGCGGACGAGCGCGCCCGTCTCCAGGTCCCAGGCGCGCAGGCGCATGGTCGTCGGCTCCCACCGCACGACGTGCCGCCCGTCGCCCGTCACCGCGACGGCCCCGCCGATCCGCGACGGGAGGTCCTGCTCCCGCTGGAGGGTGCGGACGCAGCGCCCGGTCGCGACGTCCCAGACCCGGACGGCGCCGCCCTCGGTGGCCGACACGAGCAGGGAGCCGTCCGGGGTGAAGGCCAGCGCGTCGACCCGGCTCGCGTGGTCGTCGGCGCGGTGCAGGAGGCGGCCGTCGCGGACGTCCCAGACGAGCATGACGCGGTCGGCGCCGCCCGAGGCGACATGGCGCTCGCTCGCCGCGACCGCGCGCACGCCGCCGTCCAGCCCGGCGGAGTGCGCGGGGACGAGAGTGTGCAGGCAGCGGCCGGTGGCGAGGTCCCAGACGCGGACGGCGCCGCCCTCCGTCCCCGGCTCGGGCGGCGACGCGGTGTCCGCGCTCCCGCTCACCGCGAACGCGCCGCCGGGGGCGAGGGCGACCGCGCGCACCGCGTTGGCGTGGCCCGCGAGGACGAGCGGCGGGGGCGGGACGTCCATCCGCCCGGCCCGCTCCAGCGCGGCGGCGGGCTCCGGGGCGTCCGGCGCGCGCCGGGCGGCGGACCGCAGCAGCGGCACCGCCTCGGCCGGGTCGCCGCGCTCCAGCAGGACGAGCCCGAGCAGGTGGTCGCAGGCCCACACGTCCGGATGCGTCGCCCTGACGCGCCGCAGCTCCGCGACGAGCTGCGCGTCCGTCGTCCGGGCCGCCCGCCAGCGGTGCAGGCCCCGGTTGTAGACGGCGTGCGGGTTGTGCGGGTCGGCCGCGAGCGCCCGCTCCCACAGCTCCTCCGCGCGCTCGGGGTGGCCGAGGTCGAGCATGGACAGCGCCTGGTTCGACAGGCCGTCCGCGAGCAGCGTCGCCCGCGCCGGACGGTCCCGCGGGTACGGCTCGCGGGCCGCCTCCGCGTACACGGTGACGAGCGCGTCGGCGATCTCGCCCATCCCGCCGGGGCGCGCCGCCGGGTCCGGCCGGAAGCAGGCCCGCAGCAGGTCGACGAGGCCGGGCGGCGGCACGGGCAGCTCGTCCCGCGTCGCCCGGGACAGGAAGTCCTCGAACGCCTCGCGCGCCGTCTCCCCGGACGCGGTCGGCGCGCCGCCGGTGAACATCGACAGGACGCTCAGCGCCCACGACCACACGTCCGTCGCGCGGGTCAGCGCCACGTCCTCGCCCGCCGCCGCCCGCGCCTGCTCGGGCGAGCAGTACGCGGGCGTCAGGCCCGCGAAGCTGACCAGCGGGTCGGGGTCGGGACGCGGCTCGCCGCCCTCGCCAGCCCGGATCCGCGCCTTCGCCAGCCCGAAGTCGGTGACCTTGACCGTGCCGTCGGCGGCGAGCATCACGTTGGCGGGCTTCACGTCCTGGTGGACGAGCCCGGCGCCGTGCGCGTGCTCCAGCCCCCACGCGAACTGGATCGCGACGTCCAGGAAGCGGGCGACCGTGCGCCGCTCGTCGGGCTCGCGCAACCGCCCCGCGCGGACCGCGTCGGCGAGGCTGCCGCCGTCCACCCACTCGGCGAACACGCCGGGCACCGGCCCGAGCCGGCGCACGTACGCGCATTCCACCGTGTTCGGGTGGGGGCCCAGGCCGACCCACGTCTCCGCCTCGGCCGCGAACTCGCGGACGCCCCACTCGGTGCCGACCAGCTCCGGGCGCGGCACCTTCATGGCCAGCTCGGCGTCCCAGCCGCGGTGCCGCACCCGGTACACGAGGCCCATCCCGCCGGTCGCGATCACGTCGAGCACGTCGTAGAGGTCGAGGACGACGTCGCCGCGCCGCCACGTCCGGGAGGCGCTCGCGTCGATCACCCCGCCGATCCTACGGAAAGCGCGGCCCGGCGGGGATCACGCGCGGCAGGTCAGCGGCCGCCCGCCGTTGAACTCGATCATGTCGTTGAGCGCCGCGAGCAGGTCGATCGGCGCGCCGGGTTCGAGGCCGTCCAGTTCGGCGTAGGCGCGGTGCAGGTTGCCGACCAGCCGCTCGGCGTCGGTCAGCTCGGCGAACGGCCCGAGGTCGGCCTCGCGCGCCGCCTCCAGCGGGGTCAGCCCGGCCGGTTTCGCGGCGGCGGCCGTCGTCCGCACGAACCGCGCGTACTCGACGACGCGGTCGATCAGCTCGGGGCCGCCGACCGGGCCGTGCCCGGGGACGATCGTCTCCGCGCCCAGCGGCGCCACGACCTCCTCCAGCACCTTGAGCGCGCCCGCGACCGACCCCTGCATGAGGAACGGGGTGCCGCCGTTGAACAGCAGGTCGCCGCAGAACAGCACCCGCCGCTCCGGGATCCACACGATCGAGTCGTTGGTGGTGTGCGCCGGCGTCCCGACGTGCCGGACGTCGCAGCGCAGGCCGTCCACCCAGAGGGTCACGCCCTCGGTGTAGGTGAGGAACGGCGGTTCGAGCTCGACGTCGCCCCAGTCGACCTTCGTCCAGAACGGCTCGTCGAACGGCCTGCCCCAGGCGAGCGCGGCCTCGCGCGTCGCCTCGTGGCCGACGACGGTCGCGCCGGGGAACAGGTAGTTGCCGAACGTGTGGTCGCCGTGGTGGTGCGTGTTGACCAGCGTCCGGACGGGACGGTCCGTCACCGACCCGATCGCGTCGAGGTAGGCGCGCGTCCTGCGCTCGGTGGAGCAGGAGTCGACGCTCGTCACGCCGCGCGAGCCGACGAGGAACCCGGTGTTGTTGATCCACCAGGTGCCGTCCGGCTGGACGTAGGCGAACACCCCGTCCGAGACCTCTTCCAGGCGCGGGCTGCCGGGCCCGTCGCGGCCGGGTGCGTCGCTCATGGGACCGGATACTAGTCCGCGCCGGCGGCCGGTCAGTGCTCGAACTCGGGGACCGTCGTCAGCAGTTGCGGGCGCGGCGAGCTCTCCCGCGCGGGCGGCTCCTGCGAGCGCGCCGAGCGCAGCACCTCCCCGGCGCCGAGGACGGCGGCGTCGCCGGTGTCGTCCCCGATCCGCGCGGTGAGGCCCGTCCGCTCGCGGATCAGCCGCTCCAGTCCGGGCAGCCGGGCGGACCCGCCGGTGAGGGTGACGCCGACGCCGAGCAGGTCCCCGGCGATCTCGGGGGAGCAGCCCGCGAGCCCGGCCCGGACGGCCTCGACGATCTCCGCGACCGGCCCGGCGATCGCCCGGCCGACGTCCACGGTGGTGAGGACGATCTCGCGCGGCATCCCCGTGGCGAGGTCCCGGCCGTGCACCACGGTCTGCCGGACCGGCCGCCGCCCGAGCGGCGGCACCGCCCCGACCTCCAGCTTCGCCGCCTCCGCCGCGGACACCGACAGCGTCACGTTGTGCTCGCGGCGCACCATCGCGACGATCGCCCGGTCCAGCGCCGACCCGCCCACGTGCGCGGTGTGCGAGGTGACGAGCCCGCCGAACGAGATCACCCCGACGTCGGTGACGTCCGCCCCGATGTCGGCGACGACCGCGACCTCGGGCCGCGCGGACGAGGTCAGCCCCATCCCGATGGCGGCGGCGATCGGCGTCGGCACGAGCGTGAGGCGCCGCGCGCCCGCCTGGTAGGCCGAGAGCTGGAGCGCCCGGTAGTGGACGGACGTCAGCCCGCTCGGCACCGTCACGACCAGCCGCGGACGCGCCGTGTAGTGCCTCCTGTGGTGCTTGCGGACGAGGTAGCGCATCAGGTACTCGGCCTCGTCGGTCTCGGTGGGGGCGCCCTCCCGGATCGGCCGGACGAGCGTGACGTCGGGATTGCGTCCCGCCATGTCCCGGGCGGGGGAGCCGAGCGCGAGGATGCGCCCGGTGCGGCGGCAGCGGGCGAGCACGGACGGCTCGCGGCACACGACGCCGCGGTCCCGCACGTGCATGCGGACGGTGGCGCTGCCCAGGTCGATTGCGGTGTCACGGCCCGCGAAGTCCCACATCGCGTCCCTCCCAGATCGCCCCGAAAGTCGCAAGGGCCCTGTTGATGCCCTCGCGTCCCAGCGCGATGCCCATGGCCCGGTAAGCGAATCGCAAGGTCATGGCGATCAGCGATCCGGCATGTCCGGAAGGTGAACGGGGACGCGGCGCCCGCCCGGCCCCGCGGACCGCGCGGACGTCAAGAGATCATGTGAGAACGGTGTGGGGGAGGCTCGTCGTGCCCGGGTCGGCGTGGACCCGCTGGAGCTCGCCGCCCGACAAGAGCTCCAGCGGGACGTCCGCGTACGGCGCGGCCGCCGGCGTCGGCGCGGCACCGCGTGCCCCGGCCGCGCGGCGCCGCGCGGTGCACGGGGCATGTCGATCTAGAGTATGAAAACGGTTATCGTCGCAAGATAACACGACTCATCCGGTACGTCCTGGCACGATCCGGCCACGGCCTTCCGTGCGCGGCACGGGGACCACTGGGCGAACGCCCCGGGTGGATGTCGGCGGCGTCGAAGAGGTCGACGCCGGGGTCGAGCGCGGCGTCGATGGCGGCGGCGTGGGTGTCGGGCCCTCCGTGTGGCGCGCCGCCCGCCCGGCGGGCGGCGCGCGCGGGCCGGGTCAGTTCGGAACGTGGCCGGGCGCCGAAAGGTCGCCCGCCGGTCCGACGTACTTCGCCCAGGCGTGTGCGCCCGGGTCGGCCTTGTACCGGGGCCTCGGTTCCGGCTTGGCCTCGTCCTGCGGGCCGTCGGGGCGCGTCGCCGCGACGGCGTGTCCGGGGGCTGGATGGGGGGCGTGCTTCGATGGCTTATCGGGTGATTTCGGCAATGTATCGGTAGGTGGCGGAATGTGGGGGCTCCGCTGATTATCTGGCGGTTTTTGATCGGCCTCCTCCTCTTGGGCGCTCATCCGGTCGATCTTCCGGACGAGTTCCTTCACCGACGCCGACCATTCCCTGTACGCGGGGGCGCCCGGACGTACCGCGCCCGCGAACTGCCTTTTGCGGGTGCCGCCGAGCTTGTCGATCCGGACCCTGGCGCCCGCGTGCGGGGCGTGCAGGAACCGTCCGTTCCCGACGTACATTCCGACATGGCTGCGGCCGTGGAAGAAGATGAGGTCGCCCGGCTTGAGGTCGCTCAGGCCGACCTTCCGCTTCACCCCCCGGTACTGCGCGTACGTGACGCGGGGCAGGTGGACGCCGCCCTTGCGCCACGCGGCCATCGCGAGCCCGGAGCAGTCGTAGCCGTTCGGGCCGTCGGCGCCCCAGCGGTACGGCTTGCCGATCTGCTTGCGGGCGAACGAGACGGCCCGCTTCGCGCGGTGCCGCTGGCCCGCCTCGCGCGTCCGGTACGCGTCGTAGGCCCGGACCTTCTTCAGCGTGGCCGAGTCCAGGTGCAGGCTCCTCAGCACGGTCGGGTTGAGATCCGCCAGCGCGTGCGAACTCAGCGGGACGCCGAGCACGAGCCCGGTCGTCGCCGCGGTGACGGCGGCGCGCAGCGCCCCCCGTTTTCGAACGGCAGCCCGGGCCTGGCCGGTATGGACTTCCGACACCGTGCCCGCTACGGCGTTTCCGGTGCCTGCCCGGTTTCTGCGAGGTGCGATGGACATTCGCGTGCTCTCCGTTCCGGATCGTTCGGGTTTCCGGCGGCAGGTGATCTCCCGCCGTGGTTTCGGGTACCCGTTGAACGCTCCGGGATTTTTCCGAGCGCGCCGATTTTACATGATCATGACGCCGAATTAGGGTCGGCCTTTGGTGTCTTTGATCAAGCGGTCAGATGGGCGAGCGAAGTCAGCGGAACGGGCAGCCACGCGGGCCGGTTCCGCGCCTCGTAGCGCACTTCGTACACGGCCTTCTCGAATTCGAAGGCGCGGATGAGCACCGCGTGCGCCGCCGGGTCGGCGCCGCCCGCCGCCGCGTAGCCGCGGCAGAACGCCGCCCGGTTCCGCGCCGCCCAGGCGTGCGCCCGGGTCTCCGGACGGCCGCCCGGCTCGGGCGGTTTCGTCCCCGGCTTGGCGATGAGGAAGCGGGCCGCGTACTCGAAGGAGCGGAGCATCCCGGCGACGTCGCGGAGCGGGTGGGCGAGGGCGCGGCGCTCGGCGGGCGGGCGCGCGGGCTCGCCCTCGAAGTCGAGCAGCGTCCAGCCGCCCTCGGTGCGCAGCACCTGGCCGAGGTGGTAGTCGCCGTGCACGCGCTGCACCGCCAGCGGCTCGGCCCGCGCCGCGAGGTCGAGGAACGCGCCGGTCAGCGCCTTGGCGTGCGGGGCGAGGCCGGGCACGTCCCGGCAGGTGCCGGTCAGCTCGGCGTTCATCCGCGCCGCCATCGCGCCCACCTCGGCGGCGGGCAGGACGGTCACGCCGAACGCGTCCGCGAGCGCCCGGTGCACCTCGGCGGTCGCCGCGCCGAGCCGCTCGGCCTCGGCCGCGAAGTCGCCGCCGGCGGCGCTCGCGTCCAGTTCGGCCCACTCGCCGTCGCCGGGCCGGGGCGTGTGCGCGAACCAGTCGCGGACGCTCGCGATCGCGAGGCTCCACCCGTTCGCGCCGGTGTGCAGGTAGTCCGAGAGCAGGCCGAGGGTGACGGGCCCCGCGTCGGGGCCGCCCGCCCGCGCGTCCGGGCCCGGCTCCAGCTCGATCCAGCCGTGGACGGCCGGGACGTGCGCGCACCCGCGGCGGGACAGCGCGAGGTTGACCTCCAGGTCGAGGTTGACGCCCCGGCTGAGCCGCCGGAACAGCTTGCAGATGTAGACGTCGCCGAACAGCAGCGAGGTGTTGCTCTGCTCGGCGGTGATGGGCAGGCTCGCGAGGTCGGTCCGGATGGCGGCGCCCGGGGCGTGGTGGAAGCGCAGCGGGCCGCTCGACGTCCCGGCGGCCAGCGCGGCGAGCAGGACCCGCGTCAGGTCGGGGTCGTGCGCCGCGTCGTACAGGCGCACGTCCGGGCGGCCGGAGCGGCCGCCGATCTCGACGTGCCGCAGCCGGTCCGGCAGGTCGCTCCGGACGCCGAGAAGCAATTGGTAATGGTCGGTGACGCCATTTTGGTGGACGTCGAGGACGAGGTGGTGAAGGGCCGGGTCGCCCGCGCGGAGCTGGGTGGCGGTGCCGATGGCGAGGTCGTCGATGGGGCCGTCCTTGCCGCCGAACCACCGCTGCCTCGGCAGCCATTCCGCGAGGTCCCGGGTGAGCGCGGAGCGCGAGGGCAGCACGGTCACCGGGCCTCGGCCGAGGCCGCGAGGGCGGGCTCCAGTTCGTCGTCGGGCGGAATGAGCTGGAACCAGTAGAAGCCGTGCCCGGGAAGCGTCAGCAGATACGGCAGTTCACCGATCGCCGGGAACTGGACGCCGCCCATGCATTCGACGGGGGAGTACCCCTCGAAACGGCGGAGGTCGAGTTCGACGGGCTGCGGGAAACGGGAGAGGTTGCTGACGCACAGGACCGCGTCCATCTCGCCCCACGGGCTTTCGTCCTCGGTGATTT
>NZ_BCQP01000023.1 GCF_001552135.1 Actinomadura chibensis NBRC 106107
GCTGACGGCGCGGCACGCTGACGGCGCGGCACGCTGACGGCGCGGCACGCTGACGGCGCGGCACGGTGACGGCGCGGCACGGTGACGGCGCGGGCCGGGTCAGCGCAGCTCGGTCCGCAGCTCGTGTGCTCCGTCGGCGCGGGTCACCTCGTAGTACAGGCGGAGGCGGCCGTCCTCGGTGGGCAGGAAGTCCAGGTAGCGGAACCCTCCGCCCTGATGGGGCGAGGACGCCCACGGGGCGGAGCCGAGGGCCGAGAGCGCCGCGGGGTCGTCGCCGATGGCGAAGCCGGTGCGCTCCTCGAAGTTCTCCGCCGCGCTGGCCCGGCCGTCGTAGGCCGCCACGATCCCGTCGGGCGTGAAGCGCACCGCGCTGACCCGCACGCCCCGCGCGTCCCAGCGGCCCGGACGGGGGGCGAGAGCCGTCCCGTGCCAGGCCCATTCCAGGCCGTCCGCGCTGGTGGCGTACTCGGTGGACATCTGGTCGGCCTCGGCGGGGACGGCCAGCGGATGGCACGACGCCCACAGGTGCCAGCGCCCGCCGTGCCGGACGATCACCGGATCCTTCACGCCCGTCTTCTCGTCGCCGGGCAGCACGACCCGCCGGTCGCGGGGGCTGAACCCGTCCGGGGCGTCGGACTGGAGCACCTCCACGCGCCAGTGCTTGGTCCCCGGCGTGGCGCAGCTCAGGTAGAGCCGCCACGTCCCCTCCGGCGTCCGGACGAGGGTGGGCCGCTCCAGCGACTCGGCCTCCATCGCGTCCTTGCTGATCACCGACAGCGGTTCGAAGCGCTCACCGTCGGCGGAGCGGGCGACGACCACCGCGTACCCGCGTCCCTTCCCGATGGGCCGGCGCAGCCGGTAGGCCAGGTAGATCCATCCGTCGCTCGCGACCGCGCTGGGCGCTCCGGCCCAGTACCCGTCGCCCTCGCCCGGCGGTTCGACGGCGACCACCGAGCGGTCCGGGCGCGGAAGCAGCGCGGTGACCCGCCGGTCAAATTCCCCCAATTCCATGTCGGAATAATATGGCATGGCCCGGAAGCGATCGAGCATCGGGACGGGGCCGCTCGCGCTCGCGGCGCCGTGCGGTGGCCTCGCGTCGCTCTACACGTGGCGCTGCGCGCGGCCGGTCGACCGGACGGTGGGCGAGTCGGCGTCCGGGATGAGCAGGCGGGGCGCGGCGCCGCGCAGGGACGTCACCCACACGTCCGCGTTGCGGCCGCCCGCGCCGCCCTTCGGCACCGCGTACATCACCTGGTCGTCGTCGAGCCACGCCGCCTGGTCGTCCACGCTGCGGGTCTCCGCGAGCGGGGTCTCGACGCCGCTCGCGAGGTCGAGGACGTGGAAGCGCCACACGTCGGAGTTGGACCCGGTCCGCTTCTTGTAGACCAGCCGCCGGCCGTCCGGGGACAGCGACGGGCATTCGACGTTGTCGCGCAGGGCGGTGAGGGTGCGGCGCCCGATGTCGCCTTCGACGAGGTACCTGCGGTTCTGGGTGGCCACGGTGGCGAAGAACCGCTCTCCCCCGGGGACGAACGTCACTCCCCACACGTTGCGGTCGACGTTCTGGTTCGGGCGGCCGTTCAGCAGGAACGTGAACTCCTCGATGTTGCCGACCGGGTCGCCGCCGACCCGGCCGATGACGGTCTCGGTGGAGAAGCCGTCGGAGAGGTAGGAGTGCCCGGTGACGAAGGCCGTCGTGGCGTAGTAGCGGCCGTCCGGGGAGACGCGGGCCCGGCTCGGGATCCCGTTCAGCGGGACCTCTTTGCCCGGCCGGAGCCGTCCGTCCAGGAGGACGGCGGAGTACAGGTGCATCGGGTTGCGCGTCTGGCGCAGGCAGAGGCCGCCCTCGGGCGAGGCGGCCGTCCGCTCGCAGCGGGTCGGCAGGACGGCGCGCTCGCGCCGCACGTCGCCGGCCGGAAGCACGGCGACGTGCCCGAACGCCGGTCCCGGACGCAACGACCGGAACACGATCTGGCGGCCCCCGGGCAGCTCCGCCGAGCCGCCGCCCGGCCCGCCCGCCGTGCTCGCGCGCAGCGCCGACGAGGCGACGCAACTCGCCGCCACGGCCATGACCAGGACGGCGACTCCCAGCATGATCCTGCCGTCGTTCAGCCTGCGCGGGTCGAGCCGGATCATCGGGCCTCCGTCCGGTGGACGCGGGTTCGCGCGATCAGCGGAGCCGTCGCGAGCAGGGCGGCCGTGAGGGCGGCGGCGAAGGCCCACACGGCGGCGTCGCCGTCGGCGGCGGACCAGACGACGCCGAAGGCCACCGCCCCGAGCGCCCGCCCGGCCGCCACCGCCGCCTGGACGATGGAGATCCCGGTCGCGGTGAGCTCGGCGGGCAGCAGCGGCGCGGCGGCCGCGGGCAGGACGCCGTCCGTCGCCGCGTAGTAGGCGCCGAGGAACACGAGGCACAGCACGGCACCGGAGGCACCGCCGGTGAGGATCGCGGCGAGGTACGCGCACAGCAGCAGGCCGTACCCGGCGGTGAAGACGCGGTGCCTGCCGACCCGGTCGGACACCCGGCCGAACGGCACGGCGAGGGTCAGGTAGACCAGGCTGGTGCACAGGAACAGCAGCGGGAACCAGCGCGTCCCGACCGAGTCGTTCCGCAGCAGGACGAGGTACAGGAAGCTGTCGCTGATCGTGGCCGCCGACAGGACGGCCGCCGCGCCGAGCAGCCGCCGGAACCCGCCGATCCGCAGCAGGGCCGCGACGTCCCGCGGGGAGACCGCCCGCTCGCCCGGCCGCTCCCCCGGCGCGTCGGCGGCGGCCGTGCCGCGCCGCGCCTCGTTCTCCGGGACGCGGTTGACGAACAGGAGCACGCCCAGCACGGCCGCGCAGAACGAGACGACGAAGACCATGTCGAAGTCGCCCGGCGCGAGCGCGAGCAGCCCGAACGCGACGACGGGGCCGAGCAGCGCGCCGGTCGCGTCGAGGGCCCGGTGCACGCCGAAGGACCTGCCGAGCCGGTCCGGCGGGGCCGCCGTCGCGATGAGCAGGTCGCGCGGCGCGGTCCGCAGCCCCTTGCCCATGCGGTCGACGGCCACCGCCGCCGACAGCGCCCCCGCGCCCCCGGCCGGGAGCAGCAGGAGCTTGGCGGCGGCGCCGAGGGCGTAGCCCGTGCCCGCCATGAGCTTGGGACGCCGCAGCCGGTCCGCGAAGAAGCCGCCGAGCAACCGCATCACGACGGTCGCGGCCTGGTAGAGGCCGTCCAGCAGCCCGTACGCCGCGGGCGTGAGCCCGAGGGCGAGCGTCGCGAACAGCGGCAGGACGACCGTCACCATCTCGGTGGAGATGTCGGTGATCAGGCTCACCATGCCGAGGACGACCACGACCCGCGGTACCCGGACCGCCGACCTCGTCCCGTGCGGAATGCCCCGTACCGATATGTACACGGGGTCAGCCGGTGCCCGGGAGCGGCTTGTCGGCGGCGAAGGCCCTCAGGACGTTCCCGGTGATGGTGGAGATGTCGTTGTCGTAGTGGTTGTAGAACAGGCATCCGGCCCAGGCGATGGAGCTGGCCGAGAAGACCGCGCCTCCGTGCGGGTACTGGGTGAGGGCGACGTCTCCGCGGACGAGCCAGTTGACGGTGCCGCCTTCCATGAGGTTGGCGGTGTTGTTCTCTTCCTTCACGAACATGTACTCGTCGCCGAAGCCGGTGCCCGAGCCCAGCACGATCGTGTTGGCGGCGCTGCCGAGGGCGTAGTCGGCGCGGTCGAGTTCCTCTCCCATGGGACCGCCCGGGCTCTGCAGGGTGTCGAAGTCGCCGATGGGGCCGGTGGCCTTGACGCCGTCGAAGACCCAGGCCGCGCGCGGATCGCGGCTCTCCGCCGAGCGCTCCAGGGGCCGGTTGTACAGGCCGGTGCCGAGGCGGGAGCCGAAGCCCTGCGCGGTGAAGCCGACGCCGACGAGCTGCTGCGGGGGCCGTCCGCGGAAGCGCCACAGCCCGCCGAACTCGCCGGTGAGGCTGTGGTAGTACTCGCCGGGCGCGCTCTGCCAGGCCTCGGTGCCGTCGTGGCGACGCAGCTCGGTGTAGGTGCCGGTGCGGTCGAGCGGGGTGACCCAGTAGAAGCCGTTGCCGCCGAGGTACATCAGGCGTCCGCCGTCGTTCAGCCAGCCCTGCAGGGCGTCGAGCATGGGCTCGGACGTGTACTCGGGATGGCTGCCGGTGACGACGACCTTGTAGTCGTCCAGCAGCTTCCTGCCCTCGCGGTGCAGGTCGTGGTCGGTGATGTAGTCGACGTTGTGGCCGGTGGACTCCAGCCAGTCGAAGATGTGGGTGTCCGCCTCGAACTGCCACGGCCTGCCCTGCCCCTTGTCGCCCGTGGCGAGCGGACGCAGGTTGGTGATCGGGCGCAGCCCCGACGAGTAGACCACGCCGCTCCCGTCGGAGTGCCGCGAGTACTGGCTCAGGCCGCTCTGCAGGGAGCCCGTCCAGCCGTAGGCCAGGTAGCTGAACGTCGGGACCAGCATGGCGATCCTCGACGTGGGCTTGCCGCGCTTCGGACGGACGACGAACGTCGCGTGGTAGACGCGCCCGTCCGCCTCCAGCTTGGCCGCGTACACGCCGCTGCGCGCGTCGGCGGGCACCCGCCAGGTGAAGCTCGGCTTCCAGGCGGCGTCGCTCACGTCGTCGTCATGGAAGTACATCGCCCCGTACTGCCCGGGCGCCCGCGTGAAGTCCTGCTCGTCGGCCCGCCAGTTGTGGCCGGTGACGGCGCGGACGGGCAGGTTGACCGCGCGGCCGCGCAGCCCGTTGCCGGACGTGTCGACGACCTGGTCGGTGTCCGTCTTCTTGGAGAAGTCGAAGGCCGCCGCCGCCCCGGCGGCCGGTCCGCCGAGCCGCAGGGCGCGGATCTCGCGGTCGTCCAGCGCCCGGTCGAACACCCGGGGGGCGTCGATCTTGCCGTTGTAGAACCCGGTGGGCCGCCGGTCGGCGCCCTGGTAGGCGGCGATCAGCAGCGGGGCGGCGGCGTTCTTCAGCCCGCGCGCCCCGATCGCGCGGGTGACGACGGCCTCGGACGAGTTGGGGTGCCCGCTCAGCGGCTGCTGGTACAGCCTCACCTTCCCGGTGCCGGCGTCGTAGGAGACGGCGGCGAAGTACCACCCGGACGAGTTCACGTTCTGCGGCCGGACGGTGCCGCCCGGCTCGACCCCGCGCAGCGCCGGGGCCCACGGCTGGAGCTTCACGCCGCTGCCCACCGTGTGGACGTTCCCGGACCGGTCGGCGAGGCGCAGACCCAGCCCGCCGTCCCGGTCGACGACCATGCCGTATCCGGCCTTCTCCGCGTCCGACCACTTGGTCACGACGCCCTGCACCGCTCCGGTGGCGACCGGGGTCCGCTGGTAGGCGATGGGGTTGAGCTTGGAGCCGGGGACGGTGGTCGGCGCGATCCACGCCGTGATGGTGAAGCTCCCGTCCGGCCGCAGCTTGTCATCGTCTGGGACGGTCACGTAGGAGCCGGGCGGCAGCGTCTGGTACCGGCCGGGGTACTCCTTGTTGACGTCGGACGCGATGACCTGCTCCTTGAGCCCCGGCCCGCGCGGGTCCGCGTCCCCGTGCACCACCCGCACCATCGTCGCGCGGAAGCTGGGGCTCCTCGTGCTCGCCATGATCTTCACGGACTCGCCCGGCTGGACGGTCAGCCGGTCCGGATATCCGCTGATTCCCAGGCTGTCCAGTTCCTCCTGGGGCGTCCTCGGGTCGACGGGGAGCGGCGGCGGATCCACCTTCGGGGTCAGCGGCCATTTCGCCGCCGCGCCCACGTCCGTGGCCAGCGGCCCGGAGCCGCCGACCACGGCGACGAACAACGTGATCAGCAGGGCCGTTCCCATGCGTCTGCGCGCGAACACTCGATCACCTCTCCGTCGGTCCCGAGCCCTGGCCGCACAAGAGCGACGCGCCGCCCCACCGGACGCTCCGACCGCGCGCTGCCACACCCATGACTTGCTTCAAAGTAGAACAAGAAAGGGGCTCGTCCCAGAGCGCGATCACGCGGGCGGCTGGCCGAAAGCGGACCCGATTCCGCAGGTTTATCGCCGTCACCTCGAAAGATCACCGTGCGTCATTCACAGCGGGCCGGAAGGACGTATTGCGAACGAACCGCAAAGATCATTTCTGGCGACCGCACTTCCGCGGCCCATGGCGACCGGATCGCGGGGGAAGCGGACCGGCGAACCGGGAAACGACCAGGTGGGCGTGGACGGAATCGTCCACGCCCACCCGTGCGCCGCGCGCGGGGGGAGCGCAGGCGCGGCCCGACGAGCCCGGATCAGCGTGCGCTGGCGCACTTCTTCCAGGCGAAGTGGTACACGGTCTTTACGCTCCCGTCGGCCGAGTCGAAGGCCATGAAACTCGTCTTCGACTTGTCCGAGCCGGCGGTCACGCGAAGTTCGGTGTTGATGTTGAAATTACGGTTCTCGCCGCACGGTCTCCAGACCAGCTTCGCCACCGGTGTGCTGTCGGTGAACTGCCAGTTCTTGGAGTACTTGCCCTTGATCGTGTGCTTGACGACCGTGGTCTGGGACTGGCCCTGGTGGTAGTAGCCGGCCTGTTCCAGTCCGGTGGCGCCGGCCGCCAGGTTCGCGAAGCCGCGGTAGTCCGCCTTGGCGATCGCGTAGGTGAATCCCTGCGGGATATGGACGGCCAGGCTCAGCTGGCAGTTCTTGCGGAAGTCGGTCGCCTTGGATTTCCCGCCCGCCTGTGCCAGATAGTCGCTGTAGGTGACGGTGAAGGCGGTGTTGTCTTTCGAAGGGGCGACGGCGGCGGTCCCGGCCTTGCAGCCCGAGCCGTTCACGGTGACGACCCGCAAGGTGATCTTACCGGGGGGCGGCGGGCCGGCCGCCGCGGCCTGCGCCGTGCCCGTGGTCAGCGCCAGGCCGGAAAGGCAGGCCGCCGCGGCGGTCGCTCCTTTGCGCATCGATCGTTCTCCTTCAGAATTATCGCGGTCTTACGGGCAGGTCTTCCAGGAGAAGTGGTAGATCGTCTTGATGGAGCCGTCGGTGGAGTCCATGGCGAGGAAACTGACCTTCGAGGGGTCCGAGGTCCCGGCGTCGACGCGCAGTTCGGTGTTGATGTTGAAGTTGCGCTCCTCGCCGCACTTCTTCCATACCAACTGGGCCACCGGAACGCTGTCGCTGAACTGCCAGTTGTCGTTGAGGGGGCTCTGGATGGAGTGCGTGGCGCTTGTGGTCTGCGCGTTCCCCTGGAAGTAGTAGCTGGCCTTCTGGGTCCCCTTGGCGCCCTTCTCCAGATAGCCGAACCCGCGGTAATCCGCGCTGGCGATGGCGTAGGTGAAGCCTTGCGGCACGTGGACCTTCAGGGCCAGTTGGCAGTTCTTGCGGGAGTCGGTGGGCTTGGAGTCCCCGCCCGCCTGGGCCGTGTAGTCGCTGTAGGTGACGGTGAACGCCTCTTTGTCGGGCGAGACGGCGACGGCGGCCGTGCCGATCGGGCAGCCGGAGCCGTTGACGGTCACGACCTCGACCGTGACGCCGTCCGGGCCGCGGACGAGCCGCGGCGCCGAGGCGGACGCCGGGACGGCCGGCGCGGCGGCCATGGAAACGGCTGCGACCGCCGCGGCGGTAAATGCGATGCCTTTGCGCATGGGATTACCCCTCCACTGGGATGAAACGCCTTTCTTCGCGGATCGAAGAGGCGGGATGCCCCAGCGGTTCGGCTTCGATCAGAGGCCCACCATCGGGGCATGTATTAGAGCTGAATGGAGCGTAACTATCGAACTGGGAACGGTCAATCACCAGTTTTTAACTCTTCTATACTTGCGCGAATTCAACAGACCGGCGGGCGAAGTTCTATCTGCCCGGCGCCAATCGAATGGCGCGGTTGAATTTTTGACAAGGACCGTTCCAGGGGCCGACAGCGGCGATTGCGGGGCGGCGGGCCGATCAGTTGACGTCGCGGTCGCGGTCGCGGTCCCGCGGCGGCGCGGGCGCCGTGTCGGGTCCCGTCCGGGTGGCGTGGTGGGCCTGCACCGCGACGTCGGCGGTGCCGTAGATGGGGAAGACGCGGGTGAGCTGGGTGACGCGCAGGACCTCGCGGATCCGCTGGTTCACCGCGGCGAGGACGATCGACCCGTGCCGGCCGCGCAGATGGTGGTGGAAGGACAGCAGGACGCTCAGCCCGCTGGAGTCGATGAAGGCGACCGCGCCGAGGTCCAGGATGAGGTGGCGGGCGCCGGACGCGACCAGCCGGGCCAGGTCCTCGCGCAGCCCGGCGCTGGTGGCGACGTCGATCTCACCGGCGAGGACCACCACGGCCAGGTCGTGGTCGCAGCGGTGTTCCAGCGTCAGGGGCATGCGGTCGTCACTCCTCCTTCCGGATGCTCATCCCTTACCCGGGTCGTCCTTCCGGAACGGCCGGGCGGCGGGGACGCGTCCCATCCTCTCGCGGAACGCCCCCGGTCCGGGCACCGCACACGCCAGAGCGCGGTCAGGACGGATCAGGCGGGGGGCGGAGCGAGTCCAGGCGGCGGGCGAGTTCGTCGCGTTCGCGGGTGACCTCGGCCAGTTCGTGCTGAAGCTCGAAGATGCGGCGGATGGCGGGGAGCGTCATGCCCTCGTCCATCATGACCACGACCTGCTGGATGCGGCCGATCTCGTGGCGGGAGTAGCGGCGCTGCCCGCCCGCCGACCGCCGCGGCGAGACCACCTGGTGATCGTCGATGCGGCGCAGGAACGCCTGCCGCACGTCGAGCATGTCGGCGACCTGGCCCACCGTGAACAGGGCCGCGTGCTCGTCGTCCAAGGGCAGCGTCACGTTCTCTCCCTTCGGCTCCGGGCGCCGCGGGCCCGTGGCGAACCTGGTCGTCGACCGGACGCGCGCGGCCCCACTCCGGGCGGGGGCGGCGTGTGGCGTGCCGTCCTCCGCCGGAGCGGGGCCGCGCGGACCGGCTCGGACACCGGGTCGGCTTCACCCGATGGCCGGTGTGGGGCGCCGGTCAGGCCCGGATGGACTTGCGGTTGCCGCCCGTCTGCTGGACGGCGACCTTGCGTGGCCTGGCCTTCTCCAGCACCGGGATCCGGACGGCGAGGACGCCGTTGTCGTAGGCGGCCTCGATCTTCTCGGCGTCCAGGTGGTCGGAGAGGTAGACCCGGCGGGTGAAGGAGCCCATCGGCCGCTCGCGGACGAACACGCGCTCGTCCTCGCCGAACTCCTCCTCGCGCCGCGCGCTCACCGACAGGACGCCGCGGTCCACGGTGACCTCGATCGAGCCGGGGTCGATGCCGGGAAGGTCGAACCGCAGGACGACGTCGTCGGCGCGGCGGATGCCGTCCATCGCCATGCCCGCGCCGTTGCCGTTCCCGGTGACCTGCCGCACCGCCCGGTCGAACTGGCGCTCGAACTCCTGCACGAACGGGTCGATCGACGTCAGCAGCATCGTCGCTTCACCTCCGAAGATCCCCGGGACCCTCCATGCCCGGGAGCGTTGACCTGTACAGAGAGGAAACCTACAACTGAAAGTATAGGTAACTGGATCCGAGGTCTGTCAACCCTGGCGGCGGGATGCCTTGTTTCCCAGGTCAGACGACGGCGTCGCTGGGTTCTTCGCGGCGCGACTTGATCTCGTAGGCGAGGAGCGTCCCGCCGACGGCCACGGCGACCGCGCCGACGACCGGGAGCGCCTCGGGCGACGAGGCGACCGCGGCGAACGCCAGCACCAGCAGCGCCACCACGACGCGGCTCAGCCAGGGGAACCCCCACATCCGCAGCCGGAGCAGCTCGGGCGACTCGGCCTCCATGCGGCGGCGCAGCCGCAACTGGCTGAGCGCCACGAAGACGTAGAGCAGCAGCACCAGCAGCCCGGCGGTGTTGATCAGCAGGTCGAAGGCGTCGTCCCCGGCCGCGAACGCGGCGGTCATCAGCACCAGCGCGAGCGCGGCGCCGCCGAGCAGCGCGGGCGCGGGGACCCCGGACGCGCGCACCCGGGCCGCCGCGGCCGGGGCGTCGCCGCGGGCGGCCATCGCGCCGAGCACGCGCGACGCCGCGTACAGCGCGGCGTTCATCACCGACAGGACCGCGACGAGGATGACCCACGTCATCAGGGTCGCCGCGCCGGGGACGCCGAGTTCGGCGATGGCCGTCGCGAACGGGCTGTCGGTGCCGTTCGCCGGGACGCGGTTCCACGGCACGACCGCCAGGATGACCAGCACCGAGCCGACGTAGAAGATCAGGACCCGCCAGACCACCCGCAGGGTGGCCCGCGCGACCTCCTTCGCGGGTTCGGCCGACTCTGCCGCCGCGATGGTGACGATCTCCGCGCCGAAGTAGGAGAACAGCACCGTGACGAGGGCGGTGAGGACCGCGCCCCAGCCCTTCGGGGCGAACCCGCCGTGGTCGGTCAGCGCGCTGAGCCCGCCGCCCGCGCCGTCGGACGGCCACAGCCCGAGGACGTACAGCGCCCCGGCGACGAGGAACGCCACGATCAGCGCGACCTTGGCCGAGGCCAGCCAGAACTCGGTCTCGCCGAACAGCCGCACCGAGACGAGGTTGGCCGCGGTGAGCGCGACCAGCAGCGCGACGGCGGTCGGCAGCACCGGGACGTCGCCGGACAGCGAGTGCAGCAGCTTCGCCCCGGCCACGCCCTCGAACGCGACCGCGACGATCGCGAAGAGCCAGTAGCACCAGCCCACGAGGAACCCGGCGCGCGGGCCGAGCGCCGTCCCGGCGTAGTCGGCGAACGAGCCCGCCGAGGGCCGCGCGGCGGCCATCTCGCCGAGCATCCGCATCACCAGGATGACGATCAGGCCGCCGAGGACGTAGGCGACCAGCGCCGCCGGGCCGGTCTCGGCGATCACCTTGCCGCTGCTGACGAACAGGCCGGCGCTGATGACCCCGCCGATCCCGATCATGGTCATGTGCCGTCGTTTGAGTCCGCGGTGGAGCGATCCCCCGCTGTCGTGCCCGGTCATGGCGTTCGGCTCCCTGCTGTTTCGGGGAAAGGGGAGGTCGGGACCCGGCCCGTGGGCGGGCCGGGCCCTCGTTGATCGCGGGGGGCGGGAGCGGGCGGCGGCGGGCACGGGCGGCCCGCCGCCGGGACGGGGACGGCGGGGGCCTGCGGCAGCCCGCCGTCCGGCGGTCAGGCGCCGCGGTAGACGGCGGGGCGGCGCTCGACGAAGGAGCGGACGCCTTCGAGGACGTCCTGGCTGCGCAGGCAGGCCAGCAGTCCCTCGGTCTCCAGGTCGAGCACCTCTTCCAGGTCCAGCTCCCAGACCCGGTGCATGGCCTCCTTGATCAGCCGGATCGGGGTGGGCGCGGCGGCGGCGACGCGCTCGGCCAGCTCAAGCGCCGCGTCGAGCAGCGCGTCGTCGGGGACGAGCCTGCTGACCAGCCCGGCGCGGTACGCCTCGGCGGCGTCGATCGTCTCGCCGGACAGCAGCAGGTCGACCGCGCGGCCGTGGCCGACCAGGCGGGGCAGCGAGTACAGCACGCCGTTGCTCGGGAACAGGCCGCGGTGCACCTCCTTGAAGGCGAACGACGCGGCATGCCCGGCCAGCCGCAGGTCGCTGGCGATGGACAGCTCCACGCCGACGCCGACCGCGATCCCGTTGACCGCCGCGATGATCACCTTCGGGTGGCCGGTGAAGCGGCGGGTGAGGTCCTGCAGCGCGGCGGTCCGCTCGACCAGGTCGGCGTCGGTTCCGGCGGCCAGTTGCGCGCCCGCCTCCTTGAGGTCGGTGCCCGCCGAGAAGGCCCGGCCGGTGCCGGTGAGGACGACCGCGCCCACCTTGTCGTCGCTTGCGGCCTCGTCCAGGGCGGCGACTAGCTCTCCATAGGTGCGCTGCCGGAAGGCGTTGAGCGCTTCGGGCCGGTCGAAGGTGACCACCATGGTCGAGCCGTCGCGGCGCACTCGCAGATCGGTGCTCATCGGGTTCCCTTCCGGGCGTCGTAGGCGCCGTCCCGTCCAGCGGGCAGCAGATGTTTGGCGATGCGTTCGGACGGCGTCATCGGGAACTCCTCGACGAACTCCACGAACCTCGGCGTCTTGAAGTCGGCCAGCCGCTCGCGGACGTAGGCGACCAGCTCGGCCGGCTCGACGGGGGCGGCGGGCTGGACGAACGCCTTGACCTCCTCGCCGAACAGGTCGTCCGGCACGGGGACGACGGCGGCGGCCCGCACCGCGGGGTGGCCCGCCAGGACGGCCTCCACCTCGGCGGCGGCGATGTTCTCGCTGCCGCGCCTGATCATCTCCTTGAGCCGTCCGACCAGGTGGTAGTGGCCGCGCTCGTCCCGGTAGCCGAGGTCGCCCATGGGGTACCAGCCGTCGCGGAACAGCGGCTCGTCCCGGTTCCAGTAGCCGGTCAGCATCGGCTCGCCGCGCGCGACGATCTCGCCGACCTCGCCGTCGGCGGCGTCGGTCCCGTCCTCCCGGACGATCTTGGCCTCCTTGCCGGGGACGGGCCGTCCCATCGCGCCGGTGCCGACGCAGCTGGTGTCCTCCGGCGGGACGGCCAGCACGACCCCCGCCTCGGTGCTGCCGTACGCCTCCCGCCACGGCGCGCCCCAGCGCTCCTCGATCGTCGCGTGCAGGGCGGGCGTGATGCCCGAGCACAGGACGAGCCGGACGCGGTGGGAACGGTCCAGTTCGGGGTCGGGCGGCTGCTTGAGCAGCAGCAGCGGCATCGTCCCGAGGACGTAGAAGAAGGTCGCGCCGTGCTCGCGGACGGACGGCCAGAACCCCGACGCGGAGAAGCGCGGCAGGATCACCAGCGGGATGCCGGTCAGCAGGCACAGCACCGTGTTCCACTGCGGGTCCATGTAGTAGAAGGGCTGCGCGGTGAGGTCCACGTCGTCCGGCGTGACGGCGGCGACGTCGGCCGCGAGCTCGGCGAGGTGGAGCCAGTAGCGGTGGGTGAGCATGCAGCCCTTGGGGAACCCGGTCGTCCCCGACGTGTACTGGAGGTTGACCAGGTCGTCCCAGCCGATGTCGGGCAGGTCGCGGACGCCGGGCGCGGCGGCCATCTCGGCGCCCGCGTCGAAGGCGCCGGAAGTGCGGGCGGCTTCGGGCGCGGGTCCGGCGTCGGCGGGGTCGAGCAGCCCGACCTCGCCGAACTCCAGGGCCAGCAGCGCCTCGGCGGCGGCCGCCGTGCCCGCGAGGGCCAGCGCGGCGCCGGAGTCCCGGACGACGTAGGCCAGGTCGGCGCTGCGGTAGCCGGGGTTCACCGGGACGATCACCGCGCCGAGCTTGGCGATCGCCAGCCACGCGACAGGGAAGCCGACGCCGTTGTCCAGCATCACCGCGACCCGGTCGCCGCGCCGGACGCCGTGCGCGGCCAGCACGCCCGCGAGCCGGTTGGTCAGCTCCTCGACCCGCGCGACGGTGGTCTCGGTCCCGCCGAAGCGGAACAGCACCCGGTCGCCGTCGGCCTCCGCCCGGGCGCGGAGCAGCCCGCTGAGGCCCCCGGCGATCTCCACGGCCGTCCGCCCGCCGTCCGGCGGCGCGGCGGTCACGCGCGCCGCCGGGTGGCGAGGTCGAACATCGTCACCAGCTCGGCGGCGCAGTCGGCCAGGTCGATGGCCTCCTCGTCGAAGACCCACTGGAGCATCACGCCGTCGATCGCGCCCTGGACGGTGGCGGCCAGCGTGCCCGGCGCGAAGTCGCGGAAGTCGCCGTCGGCCTGGCCGCGCCGCAGGATGCCCTCCAGGTGGTGGCGGCACGGGTCGTACATGTCGGCGTTGAAGCGGCGCTTGGCCTCCGGCGACCCGAAGCTGCCCCAGATGTCCACCAGCGCGACGAAGTTGGCGCGGTTGGCCGCCATGAACTCGAAACTGGCCTCGATGAAGGCGCGCAGGCGGCGCGGGGCGTCCGGGGCGCGGTCCACCCTGGCCTTGATGAACCGGTTGGTCTCCGCGAACAGCGCGTTGACCACCTGCTCTATCAACTCGTCCTTGCCGGCGAAGTGGTAGGAGATCACGCCCTTGCTGACGCCGACGTCCTGGGCGATCCGGGCCAGCGACGCCTGCGGCAGCCCGGCGGTGGCGATGGTGGAGATCGCGCCCTCCACGATCTGCCGCCGCCGGGCCTCCTCGATGAACGAAGCCTTCTTCTGGCTGCCCTGATCAGTTTTTGACCGCATGGCCAGAATTCAATCTCGCCGGACGGCCGCGCGGCAAGCCCTGGTCAGCGACTGTGCGGTTTCCCCCACCCCGCGCCCGGCCGTTCGCTCGCGCTCTCGCCTGGGCGGCCGTTCGCCGCGAGGTAGTGCAGCACCGCCAGCACCCGCCGGTTCCCGGACGCCGACGCGGGCAGCCCGAGCTTGGCGAACACGGCGGTGACGTGCTTCTCGACGGCGCTCAGCGACACGTACATCCGGTCGGCGATGCCGCTGTTGGACCAGCCCTCGGCCATCAGGGCGAGCACTTCGCGCTCCCTCGGGAGCAGGGAGTCGTCCCAGCCGGAATCGGGCATGGCGGCACCTCCTTGGTGCGGGAAACCGCAGAAATCGCGCGGACCTCTTGTCTCACTCATACCATCCGGATTGGATCCTGGCCATGCGGTCAAGAATCAGCCACCATGGCCAGAAGTCCCGAATGCTCGGCGCCGTCCTGGCCGGTGCGGTGCTCGGCGGCGGCCTCGCCGCCCCCGCGCTCGCCGCCCCGCCCCTCCCCCGGACGGCGCCGCTCCATGCCGCCGGCAGGGAGGCGGTGAGCGCCCAACTCCGCTGCCTGCTGGACGGCGTCGTCGCGCCGCCCATCCCCGGCGCGATCCTCTCCATGACCGGACCCGGACGGAGCTTCCAGGGCGCGGCCGGGGTGTACGAGCTGGGCGGACGCCCCCTGCGCACCTCCGACACGTTCCGGACGGCGAGCGTCACCAAGACGATGACGGCGGCCGTCGCGCTCCGCCTCGCCGAGCGCGGCGACCTGCGCCTGGACGCGCCCATCGGCACCTACCTGGACCGGGAGCTCGTCGCGCGCATCCCGTACGGCTCGCAGATCACCGTCCGGCAACTGCTGAACCACACCGCCGGGGTGTACGACTACGTGCAGGACCACGCCTGGTTCCAGTACGTGCTCGACCACCCGTACAAGACCTGGACGCCCCGGGAGCTCATCGACTGGGCGCTGCGTTCGGGCAAGCCCTACTTCGCGCCCACGCAGGGCTACCACTACTCGGACACGGGGTACGCGCTCGCCGGGCTCGTCATCGAGCGGGCCGCCGGGCAGCCGCTGCACCGGCTGTACCGGTCGATGCTGCTCAGGCCGCTGAAGATGGACAGCACCTACCTCGAATGGTGGGAACCGTCCCGCGGCACGCGCGCCCACAGCTACCTCGGCGACCGCGACACCTACGACTTCAACCCGACGTTCGACACGTTCGGCGGGGGCGGCCTGGTCTCCACCTCGGCCGACCTCAACCGGTTCATCCGCGGCCTGTTCGAGGGGCGGGTGTTCAAGCGTCCGGCGACGCTCCGGACGATGCTGCAGGTCAGCCCGCAGAGCGTCAAGAGTGGCTCGCCCTACGGCCTCGGCATCAGCCGAGTGACGGTGACGGGCGGCGAGACCGCCTACGGGCACACCGGCTTCTTCGGCGCGTTCCAGGTCTACGTCCCGAAGAAGCGGGTCGCGGTGACCGGCACGATCACCCAGGCCGGGATGGTGGTCAAGGAGAGGTGGAGCGACTTCATCGATAAGGCGGTCCTGGCGAGCATCGGCGGTCGGTCCGCCGAACCCTGCGAGCGCCAGGCCGGTTAGGACGCCTTCGGAGCCGAGGAGGACGGCACCGGGCCCCGCCCGCCCGGTGCCGTCCGGACCGCCGCGGCGGGCTCGCCGATCAGCCGACGACCGAGGCGACGAAGGCGTCCACCTTCGTCCTGATGCGCGCGATCTTCTCTTCGAGCGGGACGCCGTCGTCGTGGCCGTCGCCCAGCAGGGTGTGCTTCTTGCCCCGCACGTAGAGGGAGCAGGCGAGATCGGTGCACAGGTACTGCCCGACGGTGTTGCCCTGCTTGCCCGCCTCGCCGCCGCGCCGGGCGCTCATCAGCGCGACGCCGCCGCCGGTGTGCACGGTCTGGCAGAAGGAGCACAGGCTGGTCGAGTTGAACCCGCGCGCCTTGCCGGGCGTGGACGCGAACCGCAGCGCGATCCCGGCGAGCCGGTCGCCCGTCTCGGTGACCAGGTAGGCGCGCTCGGGGGCCTTGGGGTCCCGCCAGCCGAGGAATTCGAGGTCGTCCCAGGGCGACTCGGCGAAGTCCTTGGGGAGGTTGAGGCGCTTGGCGTCGCCCTTGGAGCAGTTGACGAAGCAGGACCGCAGCTCGCGTTCGCTAATCGGTCGCATGGATCGCGAGCTTAGGTTCGCGTCCGTGACGGGGGCAAACGGTTTATCCGAGCGCTCGCGGTCGAAGGCGCGGATCGCCTCGTCCCCGATGTAAAGGGCCCGCAGTCCGAGCGGCCGGTCGCCCGCCGGCCACCGCGCGCGATCGACGGGGAGGGTGGCGGCGCGTCAGGAGCGCCAGAACGATGTGCCTTCAGGGCCGTGTTCCAGATCCGCTCCGCGCGCTCGCGGGCGGGCGCCGTCCGGTGCTGGTCGTCCGGACGCCGCAGGCCATGGCGAGCGCGCCGGCGGCGATGATCGCCAGCCGCACCGGGGACGTCCTGATCTGCTCGTGGAACGCGGTGAGGCCGAGGACGACCGAGACCAGCGGCTCGGCGAGCGTCATCGTCGTCAGCGGCGCCGCCAGCGAGCTGTGCTGGAACGCGCTCTGGTTGAGCTGCAGCGCCACGACCCCGCTGCCGATCAGCGCGTACATCTCCCAGTGCAGCGGAAGCGTGAGCGGACGGGTGGTCAGCAGGTCAGCGGTGGTCTTGAGCAGCGCCGCGCCGAACCCGTACAGGACGCCGGTGGCCAGGCCGATGTAGGCGCCCGAGCGGGAGCCCCTGGTCGTCCGCCACGACAGCAGGAGCAGGACCAGCACGGCCGCCCCGACGAGCAACCCGGACGCGAGCCACGCGGCCCCGGAGGGACGGTCGATCCCCGCCCTCGGGTCGGCGGCGGCCAGGAAGGCGGCGAGGCCCCCCGCGGCGAACGCGACCCCGACCAGGTCGCGGCGGTGCGGACGGCGGCGGTCGAGCACGGCCTCCGTCGGCACCGACAGCAGCAGCCCGCTGACCAGGACCGGCTGGACGAGGACGAGCGTGCCGACGTGCAGCGCCGTCGTGTGCAGGACGATCCCGGCCAGGTCGCCGAGCTGCCCGCAGACCCAGATCGGATGGTGCAGCAGCCGCCACAGCAGCCGCACGTCGAACAGCCGGTGGCGGACCTCATGGAACGCCGCGTGATGCTGGAACGCCGCCGCGAGCGCGAAGAACACCGCCGCCGCCAAGGCGAGCGCGATCGCGAGGAGGCTCACCCGGACCGGGCCCCGCGCCCGCCGAACGCGCGCATCGTCAGGCGTCCCTCCCTGCCCGCGCTACGGCGGCGCCCCTCGCGCTCGCCGGGGGGATGGTCGCGTCGCCGACTCCATGCCCCGGCGCGGCGGGCGTGTAACCCGCGCGCATATGGAGGTGTGGACGGTCCGCACGTCGCACAGAGGAGGATCCCGATGAGGACGCCCGTCTCCGCGGAAACGATGCCGACGAGGACGCCGACCGGCGGTCACCTGACGGTGAGAGGCCGCCGACGCCGGGTGCGGGCCCTCGCACTGGGCACGCTGCTCGCCGCGCTCCTCGCGTTCAGCACGGCGATCGAGTACGGCCTCGCCGTCGGCCACGACGGGGCCGTGGCCGCTTCGGAAGCCCCCGCCACCGGACACGGCTCCGCTGTCGCCAATGGCGACGGCACCGCCCTCGGGCTGGGCCGGTAGTAGCAACAGCCCTGATCACACAAGTGCTTTTCTCCGGCGGTGGGAGAACCGGCCGCCTTCATCGTTATCGAGAAGGCGGCCGGTTTCATAATCCCGCGACGCGAAGGGCGAGCGCACTGCCGTCAGGCGCGCTGCGCCCCGCTGACCACCGCGCGCAACGCCCGCGCCAGCACCACGATCGGCACGACGAATACGTAGAAGAAGATCTCGTAGGAGCCACCGTCGAAAATGAAGCCGAGGTAGACGCCGTAACCGAGCATCCCGATGCCCAGCGCGACGTACACGAGCCGCTCGGTGACCTTGGAGCCGGGCAGCGCCGCCGCGACGGCCATCAGCAGGCCGGAGACCATCAGCGCGACGACATACCACGAGAACAAGGGCTCGGCACTGAAATCGAGGTTCATCTGCTTCCTTGCGCGGGGGATGAAAGAGCGAAAACGGCAGGACTATAGCGCAGAGAAGGCGGATGGGTTATAGGGTTTTCGAAAGGTCCCCGTTTCGGGTTCGATCAGGGCGACGGCCGTTTCAGTCGGTGGCGCCCTCCACGCCGGAGTCCAGCGGCAGCGCGATCTCCAGGTGTTCAGGGAGATCCCTGCCGCGTGGCGGCCTCCTCGACCGATGCCTTCAGAGCCTTCGGGAGGCGGAGGCTGGTGCGGGCCGCGCCTCGCGGGAATGGTGTGGGCTATGACTTCGGCTTGTCGCGGAGGCTGGCGACGGGATGGGGGCCGTCGGTGGTGAGCCGGTACTCGTCGCCGAACTTGTCGCGGTGCTCGTCGATGACGCGCTCCTGCGCACCCCGTTCGGCGTTGATCTTGTCCTGGTACTCCTCGAACCGCTGGTGCGCCTCCTGGACGTAACCGGTGCCGAGCGTGGTCCAGTCGATCTGGGTCCCCAGCAGTTCACGGACGAGTTGCTTGTTGGGCTCGAACGTGACCGGCTCGGGCAGCGCGGGGGCGAGCACCGATTCGGGGTCGCGGCCGTCGTGGCGGCGCATCAGGTCGCACGCGATCCGCAGGTGCTCCAGTTCCATGTTCAGGTGCAGTTCCCAGATGCCCTTGACGCGCGGGTCGGTCTCGGTCTGCATGAACGAGTAGTACAGATAGCACTCGTTGTATTCGTGGTTGACGAGCCGTTCCCACCACGTTTCGCCCGGGTCGACGAGTGATTCGTAATGCGTGACGTGCTCTTCCTCGACCAGGCCGATCTCCTGGTAGAGCTGGCGGGCGATCGGCTCCATGTACATCGGGCCGACGTTCATGTAGAAGTTCATCGTCTGCTGCTCGGCCGACATGATGGTCAGGGCGTGGAGCTTGGAGATCGGCGCGGCGGCGTCCTTGTCGTAGGGCTCGCGGACGTTGTCGACCGCGTCCCGGTGCTGGAGGTAGCCGGGCCGTCCCGGCATCACCTCGGTGAGCTGGTCGATGACCTTCTCGGCCTTGCGGTGCTCGATGATCTCGTACAGGTTGGCGTACCGGTACAGGTGGTCGAAGTCCTCCAGCAGACCGAACTGGTAGGCCTGCTTGAGGTAGGGGTCGGGTTCCATCCGCGCGACCCAGCCGGTCAGGTCGACGGCGACCTGCTCGTAGCTGATCGTCGTCTCCAGCACCGACGCCTGCCCCGGCAGCAGCCAGTTCACCACCTTCTGCTGCTGCGCCTCGATGTAGCGGACCTTGGCCAGTTGCTGCTTGACCTCGATGTCCGGGCAGACGCGGGCGAAGTGGTGGCTGAACATGATCGCCTCCACCTCGATGCCGTTCATCGTGATGATCCGGCATTTGGTGTAGGGATCGGAGCGGTCGGGGTCGACGGGGGCGACATCGAGCTGACCCCAGTTGCGCAGTTGGTCGTCCAGCGGGATACCGCGGTGTTCGAGCGGGTTGAACGCCACCGGGCTCACTCTCCTCGTGAATTCTGACGTCTCGGCGGAGCCGCCCCTACCCGAGCAGCCCGGTTCCGCACATCGGGTGCCTGATCGCGGACAAGATCTTTGCCGGTTCCCGGTACCCGGCCCGCTTAGCCGTCCGAACGCCGGGTAACTGATGCCGCGTCATGCACCCGGAGGTCCGCCGCTCGGACGGGCCGTCCCGGACCGCGCCGACCGGAACAGCCAGGAGGGCTCATGCGGACCACACCCGCCGACGCTCGGACGACCGAAGACGTGATCGACCTGCTGCGCGCCCAGCACGGCCGCATCCGCGACCTGTTCGACCAGGTCATGAACACCGAGGGCGAGGAGCGTACGGCCGCCTTCCGGGAACTGGTGCGCCTGCTGGCCGTCCACGAGACCGCCGAGGAGGAGATCGTCCATCCGATGGCGCGGCGGCTCCCCGGCGGCGACGGCATCGTGGACGACCGGCTCGCCGAGGAGCGCGAGGCCAAGGAACTCCTCTCGGAACTGGACGGCATGGACACCGAGGACCCGCGCTTCCTCAAGTCCATCGACAAACTCCGCGTCGACGTCCTCACCCACGCCCGCGCCGAAGAACGCTACGAGTTCGACCGGCTCAAGGACCAGTTCAGCCCGGCCCAGCTCAAGGGCTTCGCCGCCGCCGTCCGCGCCGCCGAGGCCACGGCTCCGACGCATCCCCATCCCGGCACCGAGAGCGCCACCAAGAACATGCTCGCCGGGCCCATGGTCGCGATGGTGGACCGCGTCCGCGACATGATCCGGGACGCGCGCGACAAGGGCTGAGACCCCGGCCGAGGCGGGCGGCGGGCTAGGTGGCGTCGCCGTCCGTTCCGGTGTCCGCTTCGGTGTTCGCTTCGGTGCGGGTGTCGATCCGGTAGCCGACGCCGGGGACCGTCGCGATCAGCCATGGCCGGCCGAGTCGCTTGCGCAACGCCGAGACCGTGATGCGGACCGCGTTGGTGAAGGGGTCGGCGTTGGCGTCCCAGGCCCGTTCCAGCAGCTCTTCGGCGCTGACGACGCCGCCCTGGGCGGCGACCAGGACTTCGAGCACGGCGAACTGCTTGCGGGTGAGCGCGACGTAGTGCCCGTCGCGGAAGACCTCCCGGCGGAACGGGTCCAGCCGCAGGCCCGCGATCTCGCTGACCGGCGGGCGGGCGTAGGCGCGCCTGCGGTCCAGCGCGCGCAGCCGCAGCACCAGTTCGCGGAGCTCGAACGGCTTGGTGAGGTAGTCGTCGGCGCCGAGCCCGAACCCCGAGGCCTTGTCGTCGATGCGGTCGGCGGCGGTGAGCATGAGGATCGGGATGCCGCTGCCGGACGCGACGATCCGCCGGGCGACCTCGTCGCCGGACGGGCCGGGGATGTCGCGGTCCAGGACCGCGAGGTCGTAGGAGTTGACGCTGAGCAGTTCGAGGGCGGAGTCCCCGTCGCCGGCGATGTCGGCGGCGATCGCCTCCAGCCGGAGCCCGTCCCGGACGGCTTCGGCCAGGTAGGGCTCGTCCTCCACGATCAGCACGCGCATGGCTTCAGCCTAGGCGGCGCGGCATATCGCTGGTGTATGCGAATTCGGGCCGCCCCGGTCAGCCCGCGCAGGAGCGTCCGGTCGCGGGATGGGGTCCCGGTCCGTCGGTGCGGGGCGACGACCACCGGTACAAGCGCGCCGCCAGCGCGGCCAGCCCCGCCCCGGCGGCGTTGAGCAGCACGTCGTCCACCGAGGACACGCGGTCCAGCCACAGGACGTACTGCGCGGTCTCGACCAGGGCCGAGCAGCCCGCCCCGAGCGCGAGGATCCGCGTCACCGACGCCAGCGCCGGGAACCGCAGCGGGGCGAGGAACCCCAGCGCCGCGAACACCAGCAGGTTGCCGACGACCTGGCCCGTCGACATCGTGGCGAGGTCCCGCAGCGGCACGAGGCTCACCCGGCCGGGGACGACGCCCGCCCCCGCACCCGGCAACATGATCATCCAGATCGACGGCGCCGTTCCGTAGACCATGCCGACGTCCGCGAGCGACGTGCGCCACGCGCGGGCGGACATGGCGCCGGCGGCCGTCCGGCGGCGTGCCAGCAGCCACACCGCCAGCGCGGCCAGCGGCAGCGCCGCCACCGTGATGAACGCGACGCCGGTGAACGTCCCGACCAAGCCCTGCCATCCCCTGATCACACTGCCTCCGCTTCCGTCCGCGCCCCATTGAAGGCGGAGGGCCGTTGCGGCGGCGTATGCGGTTTTCGATACGCCCGCGATACACGCGGCTCCTGCGGGACGGAGGCCCTAGCCGCGCCGGGGGGCCTCCAAGACAATCTTCGGGTGACTCCCGGCATCCAGGCGAGCCGCCGGCGCCGCGCCGCGGCTCGACAGGATCTCCTATATTCCTATAGGAAAAGTATAGTTTGCGAAGGAGTGCTCCCCATGCGAAGAACCCCCCTCCTTGCCGTCACGGCAGCCGCCACGGGCATCGTGCTGTGCGCCACCTCGGCCCTGGCCGCCGCCGGACCCGGCGCGCCCGGCATCGGCGACCCGTACTACCCGGACTACGGGAACGGCGGGTACGACGTCGGCCACTACGACCTCGACCTGAAGTACCAGCCCGCCACCGACACGCTCCAGGGCACCGCGAAGATCACGGCCCGGGCCACCCAGGACCTCAGCCGCTTCAACCTCGACTTCCTGCTCGACACCCAGAAGGTCACGGTCAACGGTCGCAAGGCGACGTTCACCACGTCCGGCGCGCACGAACTGGTGATCACGCCCGCGCGCGCTCTGCGCAAGGGCTCGCGGATCGACATAACGGTGAGCTATTCGGACGTGCCGTCCACGAAGAAGTACAACGACTACGTCGGATGGGTCAGGACGCCGGACGGCGCGGTCGCCGCCCAGGAGCCGGAGAGCGCCTGGTGGTGGTTCCCCAGCAACGACCACCCGCTCGACAAGGCCGGCTATGACATCAGGATCACGGTGCCCGAGGGGCTCCAGACGATCAGCAACGGCGAGCCGCGCCGCGCCCGCACGTCCCACGGCTGGACGACCACCGCCTGGCACGAGGCCAAACCGCAGGCGACCTATCTGGCCACGCTGGCGGTAGGGAAGTTCGAGGTCCACCGGGCCCGCACCGACAGCGGGCTGCCCGTGATCACCGCCTACAGTCCCGATGTCGCCCCGGCGCTGCTCAAGGCGGCCAAGGCCAGCATCGACCTCACCCCGGAGGTCGTCGACTGGGCGAGCACGGTCTTCGGGCCCTATCCCTTCACGTCGATCGGCGGGTACGTCCCGAACGTCAAGTCGCGTTTCTCGCTGGAGGAGCAGACGCGGGTCTTCTACAGTCCCGCCGCGTTCGCCTCCGGCGTCCGGCCCTACCTGATCGTGCACGAGAACGCCCACCAGTGGTTCGGCGACAGCGTCTCGCTCACGACCTGGCGCGACATCTGGCTGAACGAGGGGTTCGCCTCGTACGCCGAATGGCTGTGGTCGGAGAAGACGGGACAGGGCACCGCCGCCGAGGTCGCGAAGAAGACCTATGACAGCTACCCGGCCGACGACCCGTTCTGGCAGGTCAAGGTCGCGGACCCGGGCCCCGGCGAGAACCAGTTCCACGACGCGGTCTACGACCGGGGGGCGCTGACCCTCCAGGCGCTGCGCGCGGCGGTCGGCGACGCGAAGTTCTTCGCCATTCTCCGCGCCTGGGCGACGCGCCACCGTTACGGCAACGCCACCACGGCCCAGTTCGAGGCCCTTTCCGAGAAGATCTCCGGAAAGGACCTGCGCACCCTCTTCCAGACCTGGCTTTACACCCCGGGACGTCCCGCCTCGCCGCCGCAGCGCGTCGCGGTCACGTCGACCCCGCGGAGCTGGAAGGAGATCCGAGAGACGCGGACGCTGGAAGGCCGCTGACCGACCTCTCCCGGCGGTGGCCATGCGCTCCGATCGGAGAGCCGCATGGCCGCCGCCGGGCAGTGGCTCCTATTCGGACGCGCGTTTGCTGCGCAGGACCACTCGGCGGATGAGTTGCACGTCGGTGAGCGGTCCCGTGGACGCCGCGAACCCGAATTTGACGGTCGCCGGAAGGGGCCGGGGAGCGCGGAACCTCAGCACTTCCTGGAAGCCGTCATCGTCCTCGAAATCGATGTCGACGGTGACGACCGGGTGGTTGCCGGGCGACACCACGACGCGGACGGTCCGCCTCACCGGTTCCAGCAGCTCTTCGGCCCGTTCCGCCGAGACCCTGGCGGACATCCTCCTCAGGTCGCCGTGCAGGTTCCCGGGAAGCGTCGACGACCACGGGCCCCTGGACGACGTGTTGTCGGTCGTCGCGGCGAGCAGGCAGTAGCCCCGGACGCCGTTACCGGGACCGCGGGCGCTCACGACATTGGGTCCGGGCGCGGGCGGGCGGGACGACGTCCCGGCCGGAGAACGGCGGTCGCAGCCGTTCCCGCGCCCTTCCCCGTCGCCGAAGTACTCGCCGAGCGCGTCGAGCCCGATACCGAGATATCCGCCGTCAACGCCTGGGACGAATTGGGCGTCGGATCGGCCGCCGGGCCTTTTCTGGGCGTAGCCGAGGCTGCCGCCGAACGCGCCCGGCGTCGTGAGGCGCCGCGATCCGTCGGTGATGAAGAACGAGATGCCGTCGGCGGGCGACCGGGTCGTATTGCCGTACTGCCATTGCTCGAAGGTCGCCTCCACGCCGTCCCTAGCGGAGAGGGGCGAGTCGAACAGGACGGCGCCGGTCTGTTCCGGGTGGGCGTCGGTGAGCTGGAGGTATCCGTGCCGCGCCGCCCCGCCGGGCGGCACCGGACCGGCCGGGTCCCGGCGGCATCCCCGCAGCGGATGGTTCGTGCCCTCCGCCGCCGCCCGTCCGCGCGCGGCGCCGGTCAGGCACGCGGCGCCGTATCCGATGAAACGCGAATCCGCGGTGGCCCCGGTGAACGACTCGTCCAGCAGCAGAGAACCCGGACGCCGTGCCGCCACCGAAGCGTTCCCGGGCAGCGCGGCGGCGACCACGGCCGCGCCGACCCCGATCGACGCGACCATTCGAGTGAAACCATGCCTCATATCGTTGGCTCTTCCTTCGCGAGTCCGCCGCCGTCAGTCCACCGCACTCATATGAACCCGAACCCGCGACCGGAAACGCGCGGTGCCCCTCTCGTGGAAGTCTCCGCGACAGATCATTACGGAAAGGCACGCCATCGCCCGCGATGGTCACGGGCCGGTCTGCGACGATCGGCCGGTGCGGCGGGCGGGAGGTGCCGCCGCCCGCGTCCGCGCCCGTCCGAAGGCAACCGTTCCGAAGGCAACCGTTCCGGGGGTCCAGCCGGTAGTTGTCGGCAGGAGATCTGCTTGGAGGGTGGATGCGGGAGCAACCGGACTACGTGGCGTACGTGAGGGAGCGGTCGCCGCGCCTGCTCAGAACGGCCTACCTGCTGTGCCGCGACTGGGCGCTCGCCGAGGACCTGCTGCAGGCGACGCTCGTCAAGGCGTGGCGGGCGTGGCGCCGGATCGAGGCCGACCCCGACCCGTACGTCTACCGCATCCTCGTCAACACGCACGCGTCATGGACGCGGCGGCGCTGGCGGGGCGAGCGTCCCACCGAGCGCCCGGCGGACGGGCCCGACCCCGCGGACGGGATCGGCGCGGCCGAGGACAAGGCGGTGCTGTGGGACGCGCTCGGCCGGCTCCCCCACCGGCAGCGCGCGACCGTCGTGCTGCGCTTCTTCGAGGACCTGTCCGAGCCGCAGGTCGCGGCGGCGCTCGGCTGCTCGGTCGGGACCGTGAAGAGCCAGACCAGCAAGGCCCTCGCCAAGCTCCGGGTCGATCCGAGCGTCCTGGCCTCCGCGTCGCGGGAAGGAGAGTGACCATGCCGTACACGATGCAGGACCTGGTCGAGGTCATGGAGGACGAGAGCGCGCGCGGGACGCCGCCCGCCGACCTCCTGGACGGCGTCCGCCGCCGGGTCAGGCGGGGCGACCGCCGCCGCGCCGCCGTGGGCGTGCTCGGGGTGGCGCTGGCGGCGACCGCGTTCGCGGTGGTCGCGCGGCCGGACGGCACCGGCCCGCCGCCGCCCGGGGACGAGCGGCGGGCGCTCGCGGCGGCGATGCCCGGCACGCCGAACGAGTCCTTCCGCGACGGCCCCCCGGTCGAGGGGCTCCGGCCGCTGAAGGAGGTTCGGTTCAGCCAGTTCGGACGAATGGCACGCGTCACGTTCACCCCGACCGAACCGTTCACCATGTACACGGCGCAGTGCGCGGGAGGCAGGGCGTTCTCCACGACGCGCGGGACGCTCGGGAGCGGCGGCTGCGGTTCGACGTCGTATCTCGCCACCACCCCGGGAGTCCCCGTCACCATTCAGATGACCGTCCTCCCCGCCGCGGCGGAACAGCGGCTCAGCCACACCCTTGTCGGCGCGAACGCCGTATCCGTCCTTTACCGCTACCTCAATTCGCACCCGCCGACGCCGGGGAACTGGAGCGTCCGGATCTACACCGGGAAATGCAATTCGACCTGCGAGAGGATGGCGCGGCTTTCGACCGCCCGGCGGCAGCCGCCGGTGGAGGGGCTGAGGCGGCTGGCCCGGGTGGAGGGAACGGCCGACGGGCGCGTCCGCCCGGTCCGGCTGAAGGGGTCGGACACCTCGCTCCGCATGCGCGTGACCTGCCTGGACGGCGCGGCCACCGCCGTCGTCCAGTACGGGGAGCGCGCTCGCGTCATCGCCTGCGAGGCGGCCGAGTCGGAGGGCGTCGTCCGGGACGTCCGGATCGAGGCGGACACGAGGCTCATGATCGCGGTCCTCCCGGCGGAGGCGAAGAAGGTGCGGGCCACGGATGGCGCGGCGCTCAGGGAAATGATGAAAGGCGTCCGGCCCGCCGGGAAATGGACGCTTGAGGTGTACGCCCGCTGAATCTCCGGGTCACGCGTCATCAGCCGGGCCCCGACGAGATGGACCGGGGCCCGGCCAGCTCGGGCGGGCCCGACGAGATCGGGGCGGGGCGGGGCCCGGTGAGAGCTCAGGTGAGCTGCCGGTCGCGGCTGTCGGCGTCCTCGACCTCCGTCTCGGCCTCGCCGGAGTCCCGCTTCCCGGCGCGGAGGGCGGACAGCGCGAGCCCGACCGCCAGGCAGGCGAACGGCATGGCCGGGACCACGTACCGGTAGTCGAAGTCGGCGCTGGCGATGGGGAACACCAGGAGCGTCGACCCCGCGCCCCAGGCCAGGAGGACCTCCCTGCGCCGCCGCCGCGCCGCGGCCAGCCCCAGGAGGCCGAGCGCGAACACGCCGCCGAGCGCCGGCCCCGGCAGGTGGTACCGCTCCTGGTAGTCCCTCATCCTGTCCGCGTAAGGCTGGACGACCTGGCTCGGCTCGTCGGTGTCGCCGTAGGACATGGCGTCCGACAGGACCGTCCCGCCGCGCCGCCAGCTCCGTCCGCCGGGGAAGATCTGCGTGCTCTCCGGGAAGTGGTACAGCGACTCGGTGCTCGCGGTCGGACGCGGGTGGCGGTGCGGGCTGAACGCCAGGCGGAGGTCGTGCCCCACCGTGCCGAGGTAGGCGCGGGGCTGGGCGAGGATCGCGCGGATCGCGAAGTCGCGCAGCGTCGCGTTGGACTCCGGTGAGACGACGTTGTCGAGACGCTGCCGGGGCGGGATGTCGGCGCGCCAGATCAGGTGACCCGGCGGATCGTGTTCGGCCTTGATCTTGGCGTCGAGGCAGAGGTCCCGCTCGTCCGCCGGGGGGTGCATCTTCGCGCAGTTCGCGAAGCCCGCCGTCCGTCCCCACAGGTAGAGGCCGTCGGCGGTGGTGAGGCTGTAGGTGCCGCGCACGGAATGGAACCACATCGCGTAGGCGGCCAGCGGGATCGCGGCGGCCGCGCCGAACGCCAGCGCGGGGCGCCAGTCCGGCCGCGCCTTGGGCAGCAGCCGGGGGAACAGCCGGGCGCGGCGCCTGCGCAGCAGCAGGACGAGCACGATCAGCGGGATCAGCGGCGCCCCCGCCGACCGGACGAGCACCGCCGCGCCGAGCAGCAACCCCGCGGGGAGCGCGAGCCACCAGACCGCCGGGCCCGGACGGTCGTCCCCGCTCCGCCACAGCAGCAGTGTCAGCCCGGCGGCGATGAGGAACGTGAACAGGGCCTCCGACATCAGCAGGTGCTCAAGCTCCACCTGGTACGCGTCGAACAGGACCGGCAGCGTGACGACGGTCGCCGCCCATCCGGGCAGCCGCGCCCGGACCAGCACCGCGTACAGCATCACCGCGACCGCCAGCCCCATGAGGTGCTGCACCACCATGACGGCGGTCAGGCTGTGCAGCGGCTCCAGCAGGCGCAGCAGGAAGGAGTAGCCGATCGTCTTGCTCGGCGACGGCTCCGGACGCATCGCGTAGCCGAGGTAGAAGTAGGAGTCGCCCGTGAACCACAGGCCGTGCGGGTACGCGCGGATGGCCGTCCAGCGCAGCAGCCCGCCGCCGAGCAGGGCCAGCAGGAACGGCGCGTGCCGGAGGAGGGGGACGAGACGTCGCCCGAATGCGGGGAAGGCCGCGATCAGCCCAGGGGGCACGCTTCCTCCGACCTAATCGTTCTCGACAACAGAAACGATCAAGCTATGCGACCCCCGTGGCCGAACGGTGAACACGAGGTTGCGCACATAAGGGCCAACAGCCACCAAACCCGTCCGGCGCGGCGCGTGTCCACCGGAGACGGCGGCTGTCGGCAGGGGCAGCGGGTCTCGGCAGGAGCGGCGGGTGTCGGCGAGGGCAGCGGGTCTCAGCAGAGGCAACGGGTCTCAGCAGGGGCAACGGGTCTCGGCGGGAGCGGCGAGTGTCGGCGGAGGCGGCGGGGGTTCGCGGAGACAGCAGGTGTTCGCGGAGACAGCAGGTGTTCGCGGAGACGGCGGGTGTCGGCGGGGGTCAGGGTTTGCGGGCCAGGCCGCCTGAGCAGGAGACGCGGGGCGCGTCCTCGTGGCCCGGGTCGGGGCGCCAGTCCGTCACCGGCACGACGCCCGGGTCGACGAGGTCGAGCCCGTCGAAGAAGCGGGCGATCTGCTCGGGGCTGCGGGGGTTGTACGGGGCCGCGCCGCTGCCCGCGTTGTAGGCGCTGATCGCCCGCGTGTAGGCGGGGTCGGCGGTCGTGCCGTCGTAAAGGGCCAGGTAGCTCCCGGACGGCAGCGCCTCCATGAGCCGCGCCACGATCGAGCGCGCCTCGTCGAAATCGCCGACCAGGCCCATGATGCCCATCAACATGAGTGCGACCGGCCGGTCGAGGTCGAGCGTCCGGGCCGCCTCGGCGAGGATGGCGCCGGGGTCGTGGACGTCCGCCTCGATGTAGTCGGTGACCCCCTCGGGCGTGCTGGTCAGCAGCGCCCTGGCATGCGTCAGGACGAGCGGGTCGTTGTCCACGTAGACGATCCGGGAATGCGGTACCAGGCGCTGGGCGATCTCGTGGGTGTTGTCCATGGTGGGGAGGCCGGTGCCGATGTCCAGGAACTGCTCCACGCCCGCCTCGCCCGCCAGGTACCGCACCACCCTGCGCAGCATCTGCCGGGACTGCTGGGCCATGTCGACCATCCCCGGGAAGACGGCGATGACCTGCTCCCCCGCCCGCCGGTCGACCGGGAAGTTGTCGGTGCCTCCCAGCAGGAAGTTCCAGACCCGCGCCGAATGCGGGACGGTGGTGTCGATCTTGCCCGTCGGGTCCATGGTGATCGTCCCCCCGGAAGCGCGAGGCCCTTACCAGAAGGGCTACCCACACTCCGCCCATCCGTTCACGGGAAGCGCCGCCGGAGTGCGGGATCGGGACGTCCTTTGCCCCGCCGTCAACTTCGGCCGGTGTCGATGACGCAGAACCGGTTTCCGTCAGGGTCGGCGAGGACGATGAAGTCCGGGTCGTCCGGATAGAGGTCCCAGTCGACACGCTCCGCGCCGAGGGAGACCAGGCGTTCGACCTCGGCGGCCTGCTCGGCCGCGCTGTCCGTGTACAGGTCGAGGTGCACGCGCGGATGCTCCTGGACGGGTGACTCGCTCAGGCCCAGCGCCACCTGGACGCCGTTCCCGTCCGGGGACAGCAGGACGGTCCAGCGGTCGTCGGCGTCGTCGCGGGGGACGTAGCCGAGGGCCCGCGTCCAGAAGGCCGCCGCGCGGCGGACGTCCGATACGCCGAGTACGACAGATCCGATAGTCAGCACGGACGACAGTGAACCAGGACCGTCCGACAGCCGGGATGTCGCCCGGTCCGCTCAGGACGGTCCGATCGGCGGCGCCGGGCGCGGGGTGGCCGACTCCTCGACGCTGAAGATGACATGCGGGCGGTTGTGCGCGTGGTTGAGCGCCCACAGGCCGATCGCGTCGGCGGCGGTGAAGATCACGGCGATCAGGATGTAGAGGATGAGCCGCCGTCGCCGTTCCCTGCGGCGCCACTCGCGCCGGACGCGCGGGTAGGCGTCCGGGTCGGGCGTGACGCCGCCGGCGAGGGCGTCCAGCGCGTCGCGCAGGCGGTCCTCGGTGTCGTTCATCGTCGCTCCCGCAGGATCTTGGTGAGCGCGGCCATTCCCCGCGAGGTGTGCGCCTTGACCGCCCCGGCGGAGATGCCCATCGCGTCGGCGATGTCGCTCTCGCGGAGCCCGAGCCAGTAGCGCAGGACGAGCGCCTCGCGCTGCCGCGCCGACAGCCTCCGCAGCCCCTCGATCAGCGCCCGCTGGTCGTCGTGCAGCAGCGCGACGCTCTCCGCGGACGCCTCCGTCTCGGCGGACCAGTCGGTGTGCTTCCGGACGACCTGCAGGTGCCGGAGCCGCATGCGGGTCAGGTTGCACACCACCGACCGGAGGTAGGGCAGCGCGGCCTCGGCGGTGCGCAGCCGGTTCCAGCGGCGGTGGAGCTGGCAGAACGCCTCGGCGACGATGTCCTCCGCGTCGTCGGCCCCGAGCAGCACCGCGAGACGGAGCAGCCCCGCGTAGTGCGCACCGAACAACCGAGTAACAGCAGTCTCCCGGTCAACATCCCGCAGATCCTCCGCTGAAGACGCAGGGCCGCCCTCCTCCCCCGGAGCCGCCTGGCCCCCCTCCCCGACCAGCGACTCACCGACGGCCACCTCCGCCCGGGACTCGCCGACTGCCGCCTCCACCGGGGACTCGCGGACGCCCGCCTCCGCCCGGGACACAGGGACGCCCGCCTCTTCCGGGGTCTCCCGGACGGCCGCCTCCGCCCGGGACTCGCCGACTGCCGCCTGCACCGGAGACTCACGCGCTGCCGCCTCCGCCCGGGGCACGGGGACGGCCACCTCCGCCTGGGGCTCGCGGACGCCCGCCTCCGCCGGGGACTCGCCGACTGCCGCCTGCACCGGGGACTCGCGGGCTGCCGCCTCCGCCCGGGGCGCGGGGACGGCCGCCTCCGCCTGGGACTCGCGGATGGCCGTCTTGCGGGAGGTGAAGGGCCGGACGGAGACGCCCGGTCGGAGGGCGCTCATGCGATCGTCTCCGTTCTGCCGCCGAGGGGCGGCGGGACCGGCGGGACCGTCCGCGGCCGGGGCCCGGCGCCGCGCGGCACGCCGAGCCGGTCGAGGACGGGGGTGAGCGCCGCGACCACCAGCAGGTTCGCCGCGAGCGCGATGAGCGCGGTGTAGGCGCTGACCTCCCAGCCGCCGACGCCGATCGGCGCGACCGAGGAGAACCCGCTCCGGACGACGAGGACCGTGCCGGCGACCATGCCCGCGGCCCATCCGGTCAGCAGCGCGCGGGGGTGGAGGCGGCGGCTGTAGAGCCCGATAGCGACGGCGGGGAACGTCTGCAGGATCCACACCCCGCCGAGCAGTTGCAGGTTGATGGCGTCCTGGTCGCGCAGGCCGAAGACGAAGACGATCGCGCCGACCTTCGCCACCAGCGAGACCAGGCGCGCGATCCGCATCTGGTGAAGCGGCGTGGACGTCGGATGGAAGTAGGGGGCGTAGATGTTGCGGACGAACAGCGTCGCGACCGCGATCGACATGATCGCGGCGGGCACGAGCGCGCCGACCGCGAGGGCGCCGAACACGAGCCCGGTGAGCGCCGCCGGCATCAGCTCCCTGACCAGCAGCGGGACGGCGGCCTCGGCGGCGCCCGGCGGGGCCCGCACCCCGGCGGCGAGCGCGCCGACCCCGAGCAGCGCGAACAGGCCGAGCACGCCCGTCCAGGCGGGGAGGCCGATGGACGCGCGGCGCAGCGTGTCGGGGCCCCTCGCGGCGAACGCGGCGGTCAGCACGTGCGGGTACATCAGCAGCGCCATCGCCGAGCCGAGCGCGAGCGAGGCGTAGACGGTGAACATGCCCGGGCCGAGGGTCAGCGAGGCGCCCGGCGCGCCGTGCGCGGCGAGCGCGCGTTCCGCGCCGTCGAACATCGGCCCCGGGCCGCCGAGCTGGTGCAGGACGACGGCGGTCACGGCGAGCACCGAGGCGAAGATCGCCGTGCCCTTGGCCAGCGAGATGATCGCGGGGGCGCGCAGCCCGTGCCGGTAGGTCGCGAGGGCCAGGAAGGCGAAGACGCCGACCAGCGCGAGGTCGCCCGCGGCGCCGCGCGGGTAGAGGCCGCCCGCGGCGAGCACCGCGCGGATGCCGAGGAGCTGGAGCGCGATGTAGGGCATGGTGGCCAGCACGCCGGTGATCGCCACCACCAGCGCCAGCCCGGGCGAGCCGTGGCGGTCGCGGACGTAGTCGGCCACCGTGATGTGCCCGCCGCGGCGCGCCTCCCGCCACAGCTTGGGCAGCAGGACGAACGCCAGCGGATAGACGATGACCGTGTAGGGCAGGGCGAAGAAGCCGAGCGAGCCCGTCCCGTAGACGAGGCCCGGGAGGGCGGCGAAGGTGTAGGCGGTATAGATGGTGCCGCCGAGCAGGAACCAGACGGTGGCCGTGCCGAACCGGCGGTCGGCGAGCGCCCAGCCCTCGAGCGTCGGCAGCTCGGGCCCCGGCCGGAACCAGCGCGCGGCGAACGCCAGCAGCGAGGTGCAGCCGAGCACCGCGACGAACGTCGCCGCGCCCATCGGCTCGATCATCGGGTCACCGCCAGTCATCGCCTGATCTCACTAATGTTGCGCGGATCACGGCATCGGTTGACAGCGGATTCCCACGAATCTCGGCCGATGTCCGTGTAAACCGTTTCGGCGGCGCTCGCAACTCTGCTCCGATGACACTCCCCACGGAGGCCCCGATGAGCGAGCCGAGCCCCGCGCCGAACGCCCCGCCCCGCCCCGTGCGACCAGCGCGGCCGGTGCGGCGGTGGGCGGCGGCGGCGTGCTTGGCGGCGCCGGTGGTGGCGCTGCTGGGCGTGCCCTGGTACGCGGGCACGGACGTCCATCTCGCGGGCGTGCGGCTCTTCTACTGGTACCAGTTCGCCTGGGTCCCGGGGAGCGTCGTCTTCATGGTGGCCGCCTATCTGCTGCGCGGAGGCCGCGACCATGAGTGACCCGTGACGGGCGCGTAGCGTCTCCGCCTCTTCTCCTCCGTCCCGAAGGACATCGGGTCACGCAGTTCAGCACCGGGCGCGCTTCCGCGCTGCCCTCATCCCGGAACTCAGGAGGTTCCCCCATGCCCGGACCAGGCACCCTCGCCTCACGGGTGACCACCAGATCGGTGCTCGTCTGGGGCGCCGTCTCGCTCGCGGGAGCCGTCGCGTGGGGCGTGCTGGCCCTGTCGCGCGGCGAGCGGATCTCCGCGATCTGGCTGGTCGTGGCCGCGCTCGGCTCGTACGCCATCGCCTACCGCTTCTACTCGCGGTTCATCGCCCGCCGGGTCCTCGGGGTGGACGACGGCCGCGCCACCCCCGCCGAGCGGCTCGACGACGGGGTGGACTTCCAGCCCACCGACCGGCGCGTCCTGCTCGGCCACCACTTCGCCGCCATCGCGGGCGCGGGCCCGCTGGTCGGCCCGGTGCTCGCCGCGCAGATGGGCTACCTGCCGGGCACCATCTGGATCATCGTCGGGGTGATCTTCGCGGGAGCCGTCCAGGACATGGTCGTCCTGTTCCTGTCCATGCGCCGGGACGGCAAGAGCCTCGGCCAGATGGTGCGGGACGAGATCGGCGTGGTCGGCGGCGTCGCCGCGCTCGTCGCGGTGTTCGCCATCATGGTCATCCTGCTGGCGGTGCTGGCGCTCGTGGTCGTGAACGCGCTGGCCAAGTCGCCGTGGGGGACGTTCTCCATCGCGATGACGATCCCGATCGCCCTGTTCATGGGCTTCTACCTGCGGACGATCCGGCCCGGACGCGTCATGGAGACGACCGTCATCGGCGTGTCGCTGATGCTGCTCGCGATCGTCGGCGGCGGCTGGGTGCAGGAGTCCGCGCTCGCCGGGGCGTTCACGCTCAGCCCGGAGACGCTCGTCATCTGCCTGGTCGTGTACGGGTTCCTGGCGTCGGTGCTGCCGGTGTGGATGCTGCTGACCCCCCGCGACTACCTGTCCACCTTCATGAAGGTCGGGACGATCGGGCTGCTCGCGGTCGGGGTCCTCGTCGTCGCGCCGACGATGGAGACCGAGGCGGTCACGAAGTTCGCGGGCAGCGGCGACGGCCCGGTGTTCGCCGGGTCGCTGTTCCCGTTCGTGTTCATCACGATCGCCTGCGGGGCGCTGTCGGGGTTCCACGCGCTGATCTCGTCCGGGACGACGCCGAAGCTGATCCAGAAGGAGTCGCAGGTCCGGCTGATCGGATACGGCGCGATGCTGATGGAGTCGTTCGTGGCGATCATGGCGCTGATCGCGGCGTGCGTCCTCGACCCCGGGCTGTACTACGCGATGAACGCCCCGGCCGGGCTGCTCGGCGCCACGCCGGACAGCGCCGCCGCCGCGGTCACCCACCTCGGCTTCACCATCACGCCGGACGACCTGCGGAGCGCGGCGTCCGCCGTCGACGAGAACAGCGTGGTCGCCCGCACCGGCGGCGCGCCGACGCTCGCGCTCGGCATGTCGGAGATCCTGTCCGGCGTCATCGGCGGGTCGGCGCTCAAGGCGTTCTGGTACCACTTCGCGATCATGTTCGAGGCGCTGTTCATCCTGACCACGGTGGACGCCGGGACCCGCGTCGGACGGTTCATGCTGCAGGACGCCCTCGGCAACGTCTGGAAGCCGATCGGCCGGGTGAGCTGGAAGCCGGGGCTGTGGGCCACCAGCGCGGTCGTCGTCCTGGCCTGGGGCTACTTCCTGTACGTCGGCGTCACCGACCCGCTCGGCGGGATCAACCAGCTCTTCCCGCTGTTCGGCATCGCCAACCAGCTGCTCGCCGCGATCGCGCTGACCCTCGCCACCACGCTGCTCATCAAGAGCGGGCGGCTGCGGTGGGCGTGGGTCACCGGCGTCCCGCTCGCCTGGGACGCCGCCGTGACGCTGACCGCGAGCTGGCAGAAGGTCTTCGCCGACGACCCGAAGATCGGCTTCTTCGCGCAGCGGGACAAGTTCTCCGCCGCGATCGATGCGGGCAAGGTGCTGCCGCCCGCGAAGAACCTCGACGACATGCACACGATCGTCCTGAACTCCACGGTGGACGGGGTGCTCGCCGCGTTCTTCGCGATCCTGGTGCTGCTGGTGATCGGCAACGGTGCCGTCGTGTCGTGGCGGGCGATCCGGGCCCGGAGCCCGCTGCCGACCGCCGAGGCGCCGTATACGCCGTCCACGATCGTCGCGCCCGCCGGGCTGTTCACCACACCCGCCGAGCGCCGCGAACTCGCCGCGGCGGGCGCCGGGACGAGCGAGGACGCGGAGCCGCTCGCGTCATGACCGGAACACCGTCCGAGCGGCTACGGCGCGTCGTCCGGTTCGTCCGCTGGTACCTGCGCGAGATCACCGGGGACGCCGCTTACGAGCGGCACGTCGCACGACACCCCGGCCACGCGCCCACCCGCCGGGAATACGAACGCCGCCGAGCCGCCCGACGAGACCACAATCCCGAAGGCCGCTGCTGCTGACCCCAGCACAAGCGACCACCCACCCCACCCCGCCCCCGCACCGCACGATCCAGCACCGCACGATCCGGCAGCGCGATCCAGGGCTGTGCGGTCCGGCAGTGCGGGCTTCGCGCTGGTGGGGCGGGGTGGGTGGGGTGGGGTTAGAGCCAGTCGCGGCGTTTGAAGATCAAGTAGAGGGTGAGGCAGGTCCCGAGCATGAGGGTGAGGGCGACGGGGTAGCCCGCGGTCCAGTGCAGTTCGGGCATGTGGTCGAAGTTCATCCCGTAGACGGTCCCGATCAGCGTGGGGGCGAACAGGATGGCCGCCCAGGCGGAGATCTTCTTGATCTCCTCGTTCTGGGCGTAGCTGGCCTCGGTGAGGTTCTTCATCTCCTCGTTCTGCGCCTGGGACACCAGGGTCGCGTTGACGGTGAGGATGTCGGTCAGCATCTGCCGGAACCCGGTCACCCGCTCCACGACGGTCGTGGCGTGGTCGGCGACGTCCCGCAGGTAGCGGCGCAGCTCCTCGTCCGTGCCGTACTTGTCGAACCCGGCGATGAGGCGGTCGAGCATGGAGAGCAGCGGGATCGTCGCGCGCTGGAACTCGATCACCTCGCGGGACAGCTCGTAGATGCGGCGGGACACCTTCGGGTCGCCGCCGAAGACCTCCGTCTCGATCTCGTCGATGTCGTTCTGCAGCCCGGCGACGACGGGGGCATACCCGTCCACGACGGCGTCGAGGATCGCGTAGAGGATCGCCTCGGTACCGCGTTTGAGCAGGTCCGGGTCGTCCTCCAGGCGGCGGCGCACGATCGCGAGGTCGGGTGCCTCGCTGTGCCGGACGGTCAGCACGAAGTCGGGCCCGAGGAACACGTGCAGTTCGCCGAAGTCGACCTCCTCGGTCTCGTCCAGGTAGCGGGCGGAGCGCAGCACCACGAACAGGGTGTCGCCGTAGCGCTCCAGCTTGGGGCGCTGGTGGGCGACGATGGCGTCCTCCAGGGCCAGCTCGTGCAGCCCGAACTCCTCCGAGAGCGCGAGCAGCTGCGCTTCGACCGGGCGGTACAGGCCGATCCAGGCGAGGCCGCCGGTGGTGGCGCGGAGCCGCGTGATGGTGTCGGCCAGCGTCGCGGGCGAGTCGACGCGCCGTCCGCCGCGGTAGAGGGCGTTGTCGATGACGCGGTTGTCCATCGCGGAGTCGGCGATGCGGGACCGCGGGTCCATCGACTCCTCCGGCGCGACGAGCTCGTCGGCGGCGGGCCCGCGGCCCGGCCCCTGCGCGCGTTTGAGCGGACGCAGCGGACGCAGCCTGCGCTCGGCCATCCCTCCCACCTCCACGGTTCGGATCGGGGACGCTTGTGCCCATGATGTCCGGTGACCACCCCCGGCCCGGTGACCGCCCCAGCCGTGACCGCCCCCGGCCCGGTGACCACCCCGGCACGGTCGTCGCTCCGGACCGGTTGCCGACACGGCCCGGTGACCACCCCAGCCCGGCCGCAGCCCCAGCACGGCCCGCAGCCCCCGGACCGGTTGCCGACACGGCCCGGTCACCGCCCCAGCACGGTCCTCGGCCCGGCACGCCCGTCGGCACGGCCCGGTCACCGCCCCAGCACGGTCCTCGGCCCGGCACGCCCGTCGGCACGGCCCGGTC
>NZ_BCQP01000024.1 GCF_001552135.1 Actinomadura chibensis NBRC 106107
GTCGGCACGGCGTGGTTGTTGGCTTGGTCGGGTGGTTGTTGGGCGGGTTGTGGTGGGGGCTGCTGCGGTGGGTTGGTGGTGCTGCCACCTACAGTGACATCGCCGCGAGGGGGTGGGGGCAGGCCGGGGGCGGTTTGTCGTCGGGCGGCGCCTGGTGGGCGGGCGCCGGTGTCCGCGTGAATGGCCGTCCGGTGGGAGCGTGTAATGGTGATTGCTTACCGTGACCATTTTCGGTTCGACCTGGAGGGATTGGCCGCCGCCGAAACTCGGTGCCGCGTGGTGTGACGGCGGGATGGGCGGCGCGTGGCGGGCACGGCCATTCGGGCGCGCGGCGGGATCATGAAAACTTGTCGGGTTTACCCGGCGTAGTGATCGGCGCGTGATAAAACGCGAACGTTATTCATGCCTGCGGTCGTGTGATCGTGGATGGCGCCTCTCATTACGGCCCCGGCGGCGCCTCGGGAACGGCGCGGGGAAACCGCTCGGTGGGAGGGTCGGAATGCCCGCGCCGACAGCGACCACGGCGGCGTCCGGCAGCGGGATCGGCGGCCGCTCCGGCTGCCGTGAATGTGCAGGAGCGGGTGCCCGGGCGCTCGGCGTCGCCAATGGCTAGCCAATGGCGCGTGGCCGTCGTCTGTGTGAACTCGACCTCGGGGGACGCCGGGCCCGCCCCGTCCCGGAATCGGCCTTACCGTGGATCGGCGTCGCGGAGCTGTTCCCATCAGACCAACCTCCCCCGCGGTGACGCCTGCGTCCCGGCCGCCCCTTGCCTGCGTCCTCCCAAAGGGAGACGCGTGCGCGCTGACCTCCGCCGATGCGCTGGCCGGTCCCGGCCACACGGGCCCGCGGTAAGCCCGCCGACACGCCGTCCGGGCGCACAAATCCCCTGGTCACAGGCCTGTCGCATGTCGGCGGCGGTACTCGGCCGCGGCCGTCGCGGTCAGCGCACGTGGCCCGGAGGTTAGCGACCGGTAAGCGGATGTCGGAGACGATGACCGCATGCTCCCCGGCCACAGACGTCATCGCCCAGATGCGCTCGCGCTCGCCGCGAGGCGCCGGCGGCGTCCATCGCCCCCGCCCGGTCGCCCACGGGCGTGTCCCGGCGCCAGGACCGACGGAGCCTTCCGCCCACCGCACATGTAAACGGCCGACCCCCGCGCGGCGCAACCAGATCCTGGGAAGTCTGTGAACGGGGGTTGATATGCGGACCGCAAAGGCTCCGCACCAGCGATGCACCACGATAGTGCGTCGCTTTTACGTGTTTCCGCGATAAATCACAAGCGCGCACCCCCGCAACCACCGCGCGCAATATTTCACCTGCTATTTAATCGACCGTTCCCTGACCGCACCGACCGTCCGCACGCACCCGCTAATTCGTAGATGCGCGAATACCGAACGTAATGCCTACCGGCCGGTTTTCACGCCGTGCGAATGCCTGCTCACGGGTCGTGCAGACCCAATCAGCGACGGCAAAGCAAACGCACTTGCCAGCAGTCGTGATCACGTTCTAGAAAATAGGACTAGGGGGAGTGTAGGGGTCCCCACGGATTAGGGGTCCCAATAGGCTGGCCGCGATGCCGTGCCCGGAATGTCCCGAGGGCTCCGGGGCGCCCGGCCAGAGATCCAAAAGTACGAACGACAGCCGAGCGAAAGTGAAAGCAACGGGGATGTGGACTCTGGCGGGACGGACGGGCCGAGCGCCGGCACCCGGCGCGCGCGACGCGCGCGCCGCGGCCGGACGACGACACCGGCACGCCGCGGGGCAGACCGGCCTCGCGGCGCCGCAGCTTACAAAGGGGGAAGCTCAGCGGATGTTGGTCAGAAGAGCAGAGACTCTTGAGAACCTCAACGACCTACTGATCAGTTCCGCCCGGGGGGACGGGGCCGTCGCCGCGATCAGCGGCCCGACCGCGATCGGGAAGACCGCCCTGCTCAACGCCGTCGCGGAACGGGCGGCGGGGTCGGGGAGCCTGGTGCTCAGCGCGCTCGGCTCATGGGACGAGCGCCATGTGCCCTACGGCGTGCTCGGCCAGCTGTTCCCTTCGCTGGAACTGGGCCGCCCGAAGGCGCGGCGTCCGGCGGAGCCGTGCTCGGGGGCGCGCACGCCGGACGCAGGCGACGACGACACGGCCGACGAGGGGCCGACGGCCCCCGGCACCGGCGGTCCGAACACCGATGCCCTGGACACTGGCAGCAAGGCCACCGGGGGCAAGGAGGCGAGCGACGGGGACCCGCTCACGGTCGCCCGCGCCGCGCACGAGATCATCACGCGGCTGACGCAGCAGCACCATCTGCTGATCACCGTGGACGACGTCCAGCACGCCGACGCCGCCTCCCTCTGGTGCCTGCGGTACGTGGCGCAGCGCCTGTCGCCGCTCTCGCTCGCGCTGGTGTTCACGCACGGCGCGTCCATCGAGGAGAAGCCGCCGAGCATCCTGCACGACCTGCTCTACCGGCCGAACGTCCGGCGCTTCCACCTCGAACCGCTGTCGCTGGACGACATCGCCCACCTGGCCGAGGACGAGGGCCGGACGTCGTGCGGCCACACGTCCGAACTCGTCACGGAGATCCACGCGCTCACCGCCGGGAACCCGCTGCTGGTCGAGGCGCTGCTCGAAGAGCACCGGTTCTGCGGCGAGCCGGGCGGCGCCGCGGACGAGCCGCGCGAGGTCGGCCTCGGCGCCGGGCCGGGTCTGCCCACCGGGCACGTCTTCCACCAGGCGGTGCTCGCGTGCGTGCACCGGCTCGGCCCGAGCGCGGTCCGGCTCGCGTACAGCATCGCGCTCCTGGAGGACTCGGCCAGCACCCTCCTGCTCAGCAGGCTGAGCGGCATCGACCCGGACCTCGTGGACCGGCTCGTCCGGATGCTCACCAAGATCGGCGTGCTGGACGGCCCCCGGTTCCGCCGCGTCGCCGTCCGGCAGGCGGTCCTGCACGAGATCCCGCCGGGCGACGGGGCGGGCCTGCGGCACCGCGCCGCCCGGCTCCTGCACGAGGCCGGGGCGCCCGCCCGGGTCGTCGCGCCGCACCTGCTCAGCGCGAGCCCGCTGCGGGAGGACTGGGTGCTGCCGGTGCTTCAGGAGGCCGCGCACGAGGCGCTCGTCGAGAACGACGTGACGCGGGTGATCCGGTACCTGGAGCTCGCCAACGAGTGCTGTACGGACGAGGCGCAGCGCACGGCGGTCAAGGTGCAGTACGCGGGCGTCCAGTGGCAGCTCAGGCCCGCCGCGTCGGCGCAGCACTTCGCCGCGCTGAAGGCCCCGCTGCTCGCCGGGCGGCTCCCCGCCGACGACACGCTGCAACTCGCGCAGGGGATGCTGTTCCACCTCGACTTCGACGACGCCCTCGCGGTCATCGAGCATCTCGGCACCGGGAAGCACGCCGACTGGGAGTCCGACATCGAGCTGCACGGCACCCGGCTGCTGCTCGCCGCGGAGTATCCCGGCGTGCTGGAGCGGATGAGGCGTCCGCTGCCCGGGGTCGAGGTGTCGGTGACGTCGCCGTCCGGGCTGCGCGCCTGGCACGCCCTCGTGCGGATCCTCGAACGGGGCGCCGACGAGTACGCGATCGCCATGGCCGAGCAGGTGCTGCAGAGCACCGAGAAGCGGCCCCCGGCGATGACCAGGGGACGCCGCCTCTCCGCGCTGCTGTCGCTGATCTACGCCGACCGGCTGGACGCGGCGGGCGACTGGTGCGAGCGGCTCACCGCCGAGGTCGGCGAGCACGACGCGCCCGCCGGGCGGGCGGTCATGGACTGCGTGAGCGCGCTCGTCGCGCTGCGCCGCGGCCGCCTCGCGCACGCGGTGGAGCAGGCGACCACGGCGCTGGCCGTCCTGTCCGGGCAGAAGTGGAACGTCAGCGGCGCGATGGCGGTCGCGATCCTGGTCGAGGCGCACACCGCGATGGGCGATCACCAGGCGGCGGCGCGGCAGCTGACGTTAGAGGTTCCGCCGGAGCTGTTCCTCACCCGGGCCGGGCTCCACTACCTGTACGCGCGCGGACGCCACCTCCTCGCCACCGACAACACCTACATGGCGCTGTCGGACTTCATGAAGTGCGGCGAGCTGATGCGGCGCTGGAACATCGACACGCCGGCGCTCGTCCCGTGGCGGCTCGGCGCGGCGGAGGCGTGGCGGCGGCTCGGCGACCACGAGCAGGCGACCCGGCTCGTCGAAGAACAACTCGCCCGGGCCGACTCCGGCCTGCGCCGGTCGCGCGGGATGGCGCTGCAGTCGCTCGCCTCGGTGCGGACGGCGGCGCAGCGTCCGACCATCCTGCAGGACGCGCTGCAACTGCTGGAGGCCAGCGGCGCCCGGTACGAGACGGCCGGGGTGCTCGCCGACCTGAGCGGCGCGTACCAGAAGCTCGGCGACAAGGCGAAGGCCCGCCGGACCGCGCGCCGCGCCTGGCGGATCGCGAAGAGCTGCAACGCGGAGGCGATGTGCCAGGCGCTGCTGCCGACCGCGTCGCCGCAGCCCGCCGGGACGAGCACCACCGGCGGCGACGGCGCCGCCGCGGGGTTCGCCACCTTCGCGCGGCTGAGCGACTCCGAACGGCGCGTCGCGATGCTCGCGGCCCAGGCGTACACGAACCGTGAGATCGCCGACAAGCTGTTCATCACGGTCAGCACGGTCGAGCAGCACCTGACCCGCGTCTACCGCAAGATGGAGATCAGGAACCGCGAGCAGCTCCTCGCGGCCATCCACATCGACAACTCCCAGGCCGTCTGACGGCCCGGACCCCCTGGTTCCCGACCCCAGCCGCCCAGCCCGCCGATCGCAGCCCCTGCCAGCGCCTCCCGAGCGCGGCGGGGGCCTTCCCATCGGTACCCCGCGCTCGTCGGGCCCTGCGCTCATCGGGACCCGCGCACATCAAGCCCCGCGCACGTCGAGCCCCGCGCACGTCGGGGGCCCGCGGTTACAGTCGGTTGTCGGGGTCGGCGTAGCGGCGGATGTCGATGACGTCCGCGCCGGAGACCTCCGCGTCGAAGAACGGCAGCAGGAAGTCGGTCACCGTGTTGACCACCTCGGCGAAATGGCCGTCCAGGATCGGCGGCCCGCCGGTGAGGATCTTCGTCTGGAACTCGCCGTCGGTGTGCGTTCCCCAGTCCAGGACGTCGCTAACCGGGACGCCGCGGTCGGCGTCCCCGCCGAGCGCGACGATGGCGGACCGCACCCGCGACCGCCGGGCGGGCACCCGCGACGCGACCGCGAACAGCGCGACCGGGTCGACGCCGTACTCCTCCTCCAGCCGCAGCGCCATCTCGAACGCGAGGACGGCGCCCGCGCCGTCCCCGAACAGCGCCACCGGGCGGTCGATGTACTCGCTCAGCCCCTCAAGGACGCAGTCCGCCTGCTCCCCCACGCTCTCCGGCGGGGACCGGCGGGGCGCGCCGCGAGGGGCGCGGTACTGCACGGCGAGGACGCCGACCGACGGGGCGAGCGCGTCGGCGAACGCCGCGAAGGAGTCGGGCCGCCCGTCCGCGCGCGGCAGGCACACCATCAGCACCTTGCAGCCGGTGAGCGGCCGGAACTGTCGGATCCAGAGTCGGGCGGGAGCTGGGCCGGGCATGTCGGCGCGATCCTCACATGGGATGGAGCCCGCCACGGCGGCGGTGGTCTCCGGGGAGGCCGGGCGGGGGGTCACCCCGACGTCCAGGCCCTCGGGGCACGGTACGGGCGCGGGACGCGGCGGCGCGGCGGACGGCGCACCCGCGCCGGTCCGGTCGCGGGATCGGTCGCGGGGGCGGCGCGGGCCGCCGCCCGGCCGCGCAGCACGGCGAGCAGCACCGCGGTGACGGCCGCGAGTTCCTCATCGGTCGGCGCGCCCCGCACGACGCGCAGGACGGGGGCGGTCGCATGGTCCACCGGGCACCTTCTCTCGGCGCCGCGCCTGTCGGCATGACATGGGCGGCGTCACATCGGCTGGTTGCCGTGCTTGCGGGACGGCAGCGGCGCGTCCTTCGCGGCGAGCATCGCGAGGGCGTCGATCAGGACCGCCCGCGTGTCGGCCGGGTCGATGACGTCGTCGACGAGCCCGCGCTCGGCGGCGTAGTAGGGATGCATCAGCTCCTGGCGGTACTCCTTGATCCGCTGCCGCCGGGCCTCGTCCGGGTCGGGCGCGGCGGCGATCTCCCGCCGGAACACGACGTTCGCGGCGCCCTCGGCGCCCATGACCGCGATCTCGTTGGTCGGCCAGGCGAACGACAGGTCGGCGCCGACCGACCGCGAGTCCATCACGATGTAGGCGCCGCCGTAGGCCTTCCGCAGGATCACCTGGACGCGCGGAACGGTCGCGTCGCAGTAGGCGTAGAGCAGTTTCGCGCCGTGCCTGATGATGCCGTCGTATTCCTGGTCCTTGCCCGGCAGAAAGCCCGGCACATCGACGAGCGTCACCAGCGGAATGTTGAACGCGTCGCAGAACTGGACGAATCTCGCGGCCTTTTCGGAGGCCTGGATGTCCAGCACCCCGGCGAGCGCGGCGGGCTGGTTGCCGACGATTCCGACGACCTGCCCGGCCAGCCGGGCGAACGCGCAGACGATATTCGGCGCCCAGCGGGAATGGATCTCGAAGAAATCGCCGTCGTCGACGAACTCGGCGATGACCGCGCGCATGTCATAGGACTGCCGGGGGTCCGGCGGGACGAGGTCGAGCAGCGCCTCGCAGCGCCGGTCGGGCGGGTCGCCGGACGGCTCCACCGGCGGCAGCTCCCGGTTGTTCGACGGCAGCAGGGACAGCAGGTGCCGGACGTCCTCCAGGCACTCCCGCTCGTCCGCGCAGACGATCGTCGCGGCGCCGGACACCGAGCCGTGCACGTCCGCGCCGCCGAGCTGCTCGTGGGTGATCGACTCGCCGGTGACGGACTTCACGACGTCCGGGCCGGTGATGTACATCTGCGCGGTGTCGCTGACCATGAACACGAAGTCGGTGAGCGCGGGCGCGTAGGCGGCGCCCCCGGCGCAGGGCCCGAGGATGACGCTGATCTGCGGGATCACGCCGGACGCGCGGACCGTCCTGCGGAAGATCCCGCCGTACCCGGCGAGCGCGGTGACGCCCTCCTGGATCCGGGCGCCCGCGCCGTCGTTCAGCGCGACCAGCGGCGCCCCGGCCGCCTCGGCGAGGTCCATCACCTTGTGGATCTTCTGCGCGTGCGCCTCGCCGAGCGAGCCGCCGAAGACGCGGAAGTCGTGCGCGAAGACGAACACGGTCCGGCCCATGACCTTGCCCCAGCCGGTCACGACGCCGTCGGTGGCGGGACGCTTGTCCTCCAGCCCGAAGCCGCTGGCCCGGTGCCGCCGCAACTGCTCGATCTCCCGGAACGTCCCGGGGTCGAACAGCAGGTCGAGCCGCTCGTGGACGGTCAGCTTCCCGCGGGCGTGCTGCCGCTCGGTCGCCGCCGCCGACGGCCCCTCCCGCGCCATGGCCCGGGCCTGGAGCAGCTCGGCCACGTTCGACCGCATGTCGGCGGGCCCCGGGCGGCCCGCGGCCGGGTCCTCCCCGGCGGATTCGCCTTCCCCGCTCCCGTTCCCGTTCCCGGTCACGGTCCCGGCCGCGGCCGCCGAGTCCGGGCGAGCAATTATCGTCATACCGCCGCTCCTCCGCGATCTCTTGTCGCTGACAAGGTCACCCGGAGCGGCCGGAGAATTCAACCCCCGCGGATTCTCTTAGGGGAGCCTAGGGGTTGGGGCCAATTACCGCGCGGCGGCATCATGATCCGATGCCACTCTCCTTTCATTCGCGGGGAAGATGACGACGATGGCCCATTCGACCACCACCGGTTCCGGCACGGCCCGTTCGAACACGGCGGGCGACGCCTGGGCCCGGGCCTTTCACCCGGCGCCGGACGCCGCCGCGCGGCTCGTGTGCTTTCCGCACGCGGGCGGCGCGGCCAGCTTCTACTTTCCGGTCTCGGCGGCGCTGCGGCCGGGGACCGAGGTCCTCGCCGTCCAGTACCCGGGCCGCCAGGACCGCCGCGCCGAGGACCCGATCACCGACCTCCAGGTGCTCGCCGACCGGGTGTTCGAGGCGCTGCGCCCCCGGCTCGCCGACCGGCCCGCGTTCTTCGGGCACAGCATGGGCGCGGTCGTCGCGTTCGAGGTCGCCCGCCGGATGGAGCGGGAGGACGGCGTCTCCCCCGCCGTCCTCGTCGCGTCCGGGCGGCGGGCGCCGTCGCGGCGCCGCGCCGAGTCGGTGCACCTGCGGGACGACGACGGGATCGTCCGGGAGCTGAAGCGCCTGAACGGCACGGGCAGCGTCCTGCTGGAGGACGCGGAGCTGCTCCGCACGTTCCTGCCCGCCGTCCGCGGCGACTACCGGGCGATCGAGACCTACGAGTGCCCGCCGGGACCGCCGCTGACCTGCCCGATCACGGTGTTCACCGGGGACGACGACCCGCACGTCACGCTCGACGAGGCGCGGGCGTGGCGCGACCACACGACCGGGGCGTTCGACCTCCAGGTCTTCCAGGGCGGGCACTTCTACCTGACCGCCCGGCCGAAGGAGACCCTCGCCCGCCTCACCGACGTGCTGTCCCGGTTCGCCTAACCCCTTCCCAGCCCCTTTCCCAGCCCGGTTCCTTTCCCATTCCTTTCACAGTGAGGGAGGCGCTCGGCGCCATGCCCAGTCAGTCCGGGACCAGTCAGTCCGGCCGTGCCCCGTCCGGCGCTCCGGCGGCGGACCGCGCGGCCGTCGCGATCATCGGCATGGCGTGCCGGCTTCCGGGCGCGCCGAGCCCCGCCGCGTACTGGCGGCTGCTCCGCGCGGGGGCGGACGCCGTCACCGAGGTCCCCGCCGGACGCTGGGCGGCCGACGCGCCGGGGCTCGACCGGCCCGGCGTCCGGTTCGGCGCGTTCCTGGACCGGGTGGAGGAGTTCGACCCGGGCTTCTTCGGGATCTCGCCGCGCGAGGCGGCGGCGATGGACCCGCAGCAGCGGCTGGCGCTGGAGCTGGCCTGGGAGGCGCTGGAGGACGCGGGCGTCGTCCCGGCGTCGCTGCGCGACAGCGGGACCGGAGTGTTCGTGGGGGCGATGTCGAACGACTTCGCGTCCCTCGTCCAGGACCCGGACGCGATCAACGCGCACACGCTGACCGGCGTGCAGCGCGGCATCATCGCCAACCGCGTGTCCTACGCCCTCGGCCTGCGCGGGCCGAGCCTCACGGTCGACGCGGCGCAGGCGTCCGCGCTGGTCGCGGTGCACCTGGCCGCCGAGAGCCTGCGGACGGGGCAGGCCGACCTCGCGCTCGCGGGCGGCGTCGACCTGAACCTCGTGCCCGGCGGCGCGGTGACGGTGGCCGAGTTCGGCGCCCTGTCGCCGGACGGGCGCTGCCACACCTTCGACGCCCGCGCCAACGGCTACGTGCGGGGCGAGGGCGGCGGGGTCGTCGCGCTGAAGCTGCTGTCCCGGGCGGTCGAGGACGGCGACGACGTCCGCGCCGTGATCCTCGGCACCGCGGTGAACAACGACGGCGCGACGGAGGGGCTGACCGTCCCGAGCGCGGCGGCGCAGGCCGACGCGATCCGGCTGGCGTGCGGCCGCGCTGGGATCGACCCGGGGACGCTCCAGTACGTCGAGCTGCACGGCACGGGCACGCCGGTCGGCGACCCGCTGGAGGCGGCCGGGCTCGCGGCGGCGCTCGGCGACGCGGCGCGGCGCCCGCCGGTCGCGGTCGGCTCGGCGAAGACCAACGTGGGCCACCTGGAGGCGGCGGCGGGCATCGCCGGGCTGATCAAGGCGGTGCTGAGCATCCGGCACCGCGAGGTCCCCGCCAGCCTGAACTTCGAGACGCCGAACCCGCGCATCGACCTCGACGCGCTGGGCCTGCGCGTCCAGACCGAGACGGGTCCGTGGGCGCGGCCCGGCGAACCGCTGCTCGCGGGGGTGAGCTCGTTCGGGATGGGCGGGACGAACTGCCACGTCGTGCTGTCGGACCCGCCGCCGCCCGCGCCGGTCGCCGGAGGCTCCGAGCCGGTTTCGGCGGAGGCCGTGCCGCTCGTCCCGTGGACGCTGTCGGGCCGGACCCCCGCGGCGCTCCGCGCCCAGGCGGAGCGGCTGCGGGAGCGGCTGCTCGACCGGCCGGAGGACGCCGCCGACGTCGGCTGTACGCTCGCCACCGCCCGCACCCATTTCGAGCACCGCGCCGTCGCGCTCGGCGCCGGCGGCGACGACCTGCTCGCCCGCCTCGACGCCATCGCCTCCGGTGCGGACCAGGCGGGCGTGGTCCGGGGCGAGACCGGCGACGGGGCGGGCGGCGTCGCGCTGGTCTTCCCGGAGCCGGGCGATGGGGCGCGCTGGGACGTGGCGGCCCGCGACCTGCTGGGGTCGTCCGCCGTGTTCCGGGAGCGAATCGACGCGTGCGCCGCCGTCCTCGACCCGCTCACGGGCTGGTCGCTGCTGGACGTCCTGACCGGCGAGCCGGGCGCGCCGGAGGCGGCCGACGCCGCCCCCGTCCGGTTCGCGGTCATGGTCGCGCTGGCCGGGGTGTGGGAGCGGCTCGGCGTGCGGCCGGACGCCGTCCTCGGCCGGGGGACGGGGCGGCTCGCCGCCGACTGCGCCGCGGGCACGGTGACGCTGGACGAGGCCGCGCGGCTCGTGGTGTCCGGGCGGGGCGACGCCGCCGATCCGGTGCCGTTCGAGGACGCCGTGCGCGCCCTCGTCCGGGACGGTCACGAGACGTTCGTCGAGGTCAGCCCGCATCCCGTCCTCGACGGGATCGTGCGGGGGGTGTCCGCGTCGCCGGTGGTCGTGGGGTCGCTCGGGCGCGGGGGCGGTCCCTGGGCGGCGCTGCTGGAGGCGATGGCGGAACTGCACGTCCGCGGCGTCCCGGTGAACTGGGCCGCCGTGTTCGCGGGACGGCGCCCACGTCGCGTCGACCTGCCCACGTACGCGTTCCAGCGCGAACGCCACTGGCCGGACGGCGAACCCGCACCGGTCCCCGCCGCCCCGGCCTCCTCAGGGGCCGCCGAGCCTGCCGAGCTGCTCGGACTCGTGCGGGCGCACGCGGCCGACGTCCTCGGCCACGCCACGGCGGACGCGGTCGACACCCGCCGGACCTTCAAGGACCTCGGCGTCGACTCCACGCTCGCCGTCGAGCTGAGCGAGCGCCTCGCGGACGCCACCGGCCTGCCGCTGCCCGCCACGGCCGTCTACGACCACCCGACCCCGGCGAAGCTGGCCGGGCACCTGCGCGACGCGCTCGCGTCCGGCGGACCCGTCGCGGTGACCGCCGCCACGGCGGCCGACGAGCCGATCGCCATCGTCGGCATGGGCTGCCGGTACCCGGGAGGCGTGGCCTCCCCCGCCGACCTTTGGCGCCTCGTCGCGGACGGCGTCGATGCCATCACCGGCTTCCCGGACGATCGCGGCTGGGACATCGACGCCCTGTACTCGCCCGAGCCGGGCGTGCCCGGGAAGACCTACGCCCGGCACGGCGGGTTCCTGGACGGCGCCGACCGGTTCGACGCCGCGTTCTTCGGGATCAGCCCGCGCGAGGCGGCGGCGATGGACCCGCAGCAGCGCGTCCTGCTGGAGGTCGCCTGGGAGACCCTGGAACGCGCGGGCATCGACCCGCTGGCGCTGAACGGCACCGCGACGGGCGTGTTCGTCGGCGCGACGGCCCAGGAGTACGGGCCGCGCCTGCACGAGTCGCCCGAGGACGTCGGCGGATACCTGCTCACCGGCAACACGGCGAGCATCGCGTCCGGGCGGATCGCGTTCACGCTGGGGCTTGAGGGTCCGGCGGTGACGGTCGACACGGCGTGCTCGTCCTCGCTGGTCGCGATCCACCAGGCCGCCCAGGCGCTCCGGCAGGGCGACTGCGCGCTGGCCTTGGCGGGCGGCGTCACGGTCATGGCGACCCCGGGCATGTTCGTGGAATTCAGCCGCCAGCGCGGATTGGCGGCGGACGGGCGCTGCAAGGCGTTCTCAGCGCAAGCGGATGGAACAGGTTGGAGCGAAGGCGCGGGAATGCTGCTCTTGGAGCGGCTTTCCGATGCCCAGCGCAATGGCCACCATGTCGTGGCGGTCATCTGCGGCAGTGCGATCAATCAGGACGGCGCCTCGAATGGGCTCACCGCGCCGAACGGGCCGTCGCAGCAGCGCGTCATCCGGCAGGCGCTCGCCAACGCGCGGCTGACCGGTGGCGACGTCGATGCAATCGAAGCCCACGGCACTGGAACGACGCTGGGCGACCCGATCGAGGCGCATGCTCTGATCGCCACTTATGGGCAGCGCGACGCCGAGAACCCGTTGTGGCTGGGGTCGCTGAAATCCAACATCGGCCACACCCAGGCCGCCGCCGGGGTGGGCGGGATCATCAAGATGGTGCAGGCCATGCGGCACGGTCTGCTGCCGCGCACTTTGCACGCCGAGGAGCCGTCGCCCCATATCGACTGGTCTGGCGGGGCCGTCCAACTCCTTACGGACGCGATGCCTTGGCCTGAGAGCGGGCGTCCTCGGCGCGCCGCCGTTTCCTCCTTCGGCATTTCCGGCACCAACGCCCATGTGATCATCGAGCACGCGCCCGCCGCCGTCCCGCGGGCGGGCGCCTCTTCGCCGCTGCTGCTGTCCGGCAGGACGGAGACGGCGGTCCGAGCCCAGGCCCAGCGGTTGCACGACGCTCTGGCGGGCGAGGTCGAGCCGGACGTCCCGGGTGTCGCGTCTACGCTGGCCACGGCCCGCGCGACGTTCGATCACCGGGCCGCCGTCACGGGTGAGTCCCGTGGCGAGTTGCTGGACGGGTTGCGGGCGCTGGCGTCCGGGCAAGCTCCCGTCCGCCATGTCGCGGGTCCTGGGAAACTGGCGTTCTTGCTGACAGGGCAGGGCGCTCAACGCGCCCGGATGGGGCGGGAGCTTTATGACGCCTATCCGGTCTTCGCCGAGGCTCTCGACGAGGCCGTCCGTCATCTCGACCCACATCTCCCCCACCCGCTCAAGCCCATTCTGTTCGCCGAACCCGACAGCCCCCAAAACCACCTCCTCCACCAAACCCTCTACACACAAACCTCACTCTTCGCCCTCCAAACCGCGCTTCACCACCTCCTCCAGACCTACGGCCTTGCGCCCGACTATCTCCTCGGACATTCCCTCGGCGAACTCACCGCCGCCCACCTCTCCGGGATCCTCACGCTCCCCGACGCCGCCGCGCTCATCGCCACCCGCGCCAAACTCATGCAGCGGCTTCCCGCCAATGGCGCGATGCTGGCAGTGGAGGCGAGCGAGCAGGAGATCCGGCCGCTTCTCGGGAACGGGGACGGCGTTTCGGTCGCGGCGGTGAACGGCCCCCGATCCACCGTCATCTCCGGCGACAGCGACACCGTTCAGGCGATCGGCGCCGCGTTGGCGGAGCGGGGTCTCAAGACGCACCGGCTCCGGGTCAGTCACGCGTTCCATTCCCCGCACATGGACGCGATGCTCGACGAATTCCGCCGGGTCGCGGAAAGCCTTGAATACCGCGCGCCCCAAATCCCGATCGTCTCCAACCTCACCGGAGCCCTCGCCGGACCAGAGATCACCACACCCGACTACTGGGTCCGCCACGTCCGGCAAGCCGTCCGGTTCCACCAAGGCGCACAAACGCTCCACCGCGAAGGCGTCACCGCGTATCTCGAACTGGGGCCGGACGCGGTGCTGAGCGCGCTCGTCCGGGAGGCGCTCCCGGACGCCGCCGCCGTCCCCGTCCTGCGGCGCGACCGGCCGGAGGCGGCGACGCTCGCCGCCGCGCTCGCGCGCCTCCACGTCGCCGGGACCCCGGTCGACTGGACGTCCCATTTCCCGCCCGCGCGGCCGTCCGACACGCCGACCTATCCGTTCGAGCGGCAGCGCTACTGGCTCGACGCGCCGTCCTCCGGCGCGAGCGCGGGCGCGGACGCCCATCCGCTGCTCGGCGCGGAGGTGGCGCTCGCCGACGACCGCACCGCCTTCACCGGACGGATCTCCCGGCGCGCCCACCGCTGGGTCGCCGACCACACCGTCGCGGGGACGGTGCTGCTGCCGGGCACCGCGATCGTCGAACTCGTCCTCGAAGCGGCGCGGCGAACCGGCCGCGACCGGATCGACGAGCTGGTGCTGCACGCCCCGCTGCCCGTCCCGGACGGGGCCGGAGTGGACGTGCAGCTCATCGTGACCGCGCCGTCCTCCGGGGGCGCGCGGGAGTTCACCGTGCATTCGCGGCCGGTGCCCGGTGAGGGCCTGCCGTGGACCCGCCACGCGACGGGCACGTTCAGCGAGGCCGCAGACGACGTCCCGGACGGCCTCGGCCCCTGGCCTCCGAACCACGCGGAGCGCCTCGACCCGGACACCCTCTACGACACGCTCGCGGACCGCGGCCTGGAGTACGGCCCGGCGTTCCGCGTCCTGAGGGAGGGGTGGCGGGACGGCGACGACGTGTTCGCGGAGGTCGCGCTGTCCCCGGAGGAGGAGGCGACGGCGGGACGGTTCACCGTCCACCCCGCCCTGTTCGACGGCGTCCTCCACGCGGCGCTCGGCGTGGACGGGACGTCCACGCTCCGCCTCCCCTTCTCCTGGACGGGCGTCCAGGTGCACGGCACGGGCACCTCGGCGTCGCGCGCCAAGGTCACCCGCACCGGTCCGGACACGGTGACGCTGACCATGACCGACGGCACCGGAGCGCCGGTGGTCTCGGTCGCCGGGTTGACGCTGCTCGCCGCCTCGGCGGACCGGATCTCGGCGGCCGCGAACGCCGACGGCACGGCGCTGTTCGAGGTGCGCTGGCCGGTGGTCGACGCCGGCGGCGTCCCGGCGGAGGGGTGGGCGGCGGTCGGCGCCGACCTGGCCGAGGCCGCCCCGGCCGGCGGGGTCCATGGCGATCTCGCCTCCGTCGCGGACGGCGGCTCGGTGCCGGAGGTCGTCGCCGTCGCGCTGGCATCCGGCGCGGACGATCCGGCCGAGGGCGTCCACGCGTACGCGCGCCAGGCGCTCGACCTCGTGCGGGAGTGGCTCGGCGACGGACGGTTCGCCTCGTCCCGGCTGGCCGTCGTGACCCGGGGCGCGGTCGCGACCGGGGACGGCGGCCCCGCCGACCCGGCCGCCGCCGCGTGCTGGGGGCTGGTGCGATCGGCGCAGTCGGAGAACCCGGACCGGATCGTCCTCATGGACGTCGACGGCCGTCCCGCCTCGTACCGCGCGCTGCCCGCCGTCCTCGCCGGGAGCGAGCCGCAGGTCGCCCTCCGCGACGGCCGGGCGCACGTGCCCCGGCTCGCCCGGACCACGGTCGCGGCGGGCGGCAGGCCGCTCGACCCGGACGGGACCGTGCTGATCACGGGCGGCACCGGGGGCCTCGGACGCCTCGTCGCGCGGCGTCTCGTCGAGCGGCACGGCGTCCGGCGGCTGCTGCTCGCGAGCCGTCGCGGGCCGGACGCGGACGGCGCCGCCGAGCTGGCGGCCGAGCTGGCCGCGCTGGACGCCGACGTGACGTTCGCCGCCTGCGACGCCGCCGACCCCGCCGCGCTGGCCGGGCTGGTCGCCGCCGTGCCCGCCGCGCACCCGCTGACGGCGGTCGTGCACGCGGCGGGCGTGCTCGACGACGGCGTGGTCACCGGGCTGACCGGGGAGCGGCTCGACGCCGTCCTGCGGCCGAAGGCGGCGGCGGCATGGCGCCTGCACGCGCTGACCCGCGACCTGGACCTCGCGGCGTTCGTCCTGTTCTCCTCGATCGCCGGGACGATCGGCAGCCCCGGCCAGGGCAACTACGCGGCGGCCAACGCCTCCCTCGACGCCCTGGCCCGGCACCGCCGCGACCTCGGCCTGCCCGCCGCCTCCATCGCCTGGGGCCTCTGGGACGGCGGCATGGCGGACGGCCTGGACGACGCCGAGAAGGCACGCTGGTCACGTGGCGGGGTTGTCCCGCTGGCCGCCGACGAGGGGCTGGCGCTGCTCGACGCCGTCCTCCTCGGCGGGGGCCCGGCCTCGGTCGTCGCCGCGCGCCTCGACCTCGCCGCGCTCGGACGCGCGGGCACGCCCGGTCCGCTGCTGCGCGACCTGGTCCGCTCGCCCGTCCGGCCGGCCCGCGCGAAGGGCGGCGCGTCCCTGCGCGGGCTGGACGGCCTGACCGACGCCGAGCGCCGCGCGCGCGTCCTCGACCTCGTCCGGACGAGCACCGCCGCCGTCCTCGGGCACGGCCGCGCCGACGACATCGACACCGAGCGCGCGTTCAAGGAACTCGGCTTCGACTCGCTGACCGCCGTCGAGCTGCGCAACGCCCTGAGCGCCGCGACCGGGCTCAGCCTCCCGACGACGCTGCTGTTCGACCATCCGAGGCCCGGCGTCCTCGCCGACCACATCCTCGGCGAGCTGTCCGGCGGCGACGCGGAGGCGCGGGCCGCCGAGCCGTCACGTACGGGCGGCGACGCCGACGACGACCCGATCGTGATCGTCGGGATGGGCTGCCGCTACCCGGGGGACGTCCGGTCGCCGGAGGCGCTGTGGCGGCTCGTCGCGGACGGCGCCGACGTGATCTCCGGCTTCCCGGACGACCGCGGCTGGAACCTCGACGAGCTCTACGACCCGGACCCGGACCGCACCGGCACGTCCTACACCCGCCAGGGCGGGTTCCTGTACGACGCGGCCGACTTCGACCCGGCCTTCTTCGGGATCAGCCCGCGCGAGGCCCTGGCGATCGACCCGCAGCAGCGGATCCTCCTGGAGGTCGCCTGGGAGACCCTCGAACGCGCGGGCATCGCGCCCGGCACGCTGCGCGGCAGCCGCACCGGCGTCTTCACCGGGATCATGTACGACGACTACGGCGCGCGCCTCAACCCGGCGCCCGGCGAGTTCGAGGGGTATGTCGGGAGCGGCAGCATGCCGAGCGTCGCGTCCGGGCGCGTCTCCTACACCTACGGTTTCGAGGGCCCGGCGGTGTCGGTCGACACGGCCTGCTCGTCCTCGCTCGTGGCGCTGCATCTGGCGGCGCAGGCGCTGCGGAACGGCGAATGCGAGCTGGCGCTGGCCGGGGGCGTCACCGTCATGGCGACGCCGACGACGTTCGTCGAATTCAGCCGGCAGCGCGCGTTGGCGGCCGATGGACGATGCAAGGCGTTCTCGGCCCAGGCCGACGGCACCGGATGGGGCGAGGGCGCGGGGCTGCTGCTCCTGGAACGGCTCTCCGACGCCCGGAACAACGGCCACCGCATTCTGGCCGTCGTCCGGGGCAGCGCGGTCAACCAGGACGGCGCCTCGAATGGGCTGACCGCACCTAACGGGCCGTCGCAGCAGCGCGTCATCCGGCAGGCGCTCGCCAATGCGCGGTTGACCGGTGGCGACGTCGATGTCGTCGAAGCCCACGGCACTGGAACGACGCTGGGCGACCCGATCGAGGCTCAGGCCCTCATCGCCACCTACGGGCGGCAGCGCGACGCCGAGAACCCGCTGTGGCTGGGGTCGCTGAAATCCAACATCGGCCACACCCAGGCCGCCGCCGGGGTCGGGGGAATCATCAAAATGGTGCAGGCCATGCGGCACGGTCTGCTGCCCCGCACTTTGCACGCAGAGGAGCCGTCGCCCCATATCGACTGGTCCGATGGGACCGTCCAGCTGCTCAATCACCCGATGCCTTGGCCCGACACCGATCACCCGCGCCGGGCCGCCGTCTCCTCATTCGGGATTTCCGGAACCAACGCCCACGTCATCATCGAGCAGGCCCCGCCGGCGGAGGCCGCACGGGTCGATGGCGCGGATCCGGGAGAACCGCTGCCCTGGATCCTGTCGGCCAAGTCGGCGGAGGCGTTGCGGAGCCATGCCGCGCGCCTGCACGAGCACGTTTCCGCTCGTCCCGAGCTTGAGGCGGCGGACGTCGCCCACACGCTCGCCGCCACCCGGACGACGTTCGACCACCGCGCGGTGGTCAGCGGCGAGACCCGCAACGACCTCCTGGCCGGGCTGCACGCGCTGGCCTCCGGGCAAGCGCCCGTCCGCCATGTCGGCGGCAATGGCGGACTGGCGTTCCTGCTGACCGGGCAGGGCTCCCAGCGTCCTGGCATGGGACGCGGGCTTTACGACGCCTACCCGGTCTTCGCCGAGGCTCTCGACGAGACCATCCGTCATCTCGACCCGCATCTCCCCCACCCGCTCAAGCCCATTCTGTTCGCCACACCCGACAGCCCCCAAAACCACCTCCTCCACCAAACCCTTTACACGCAAACCTCACTCTTCGCCCTCCAAACCGCGCTTCACCGCCTCCTCCAGGCCCACGGCATCGCGCCCGACTATCTCCTTGGGCATTCCCTCGGCGAACTCACCGCCGCCCACCTCTCCGGAATCCTCACGCTCTCGGACGCGGCCGTCCTCATCACGTCCCGCGCCAAACTCATGCAGCAACTCCCCTCCTCCGTCGGCGCGATGGTCTCGATCCGCGCTGCCGAGGACGACGTGGCGGCGACCCTCCGCGGTGACGTCTCGATAGCGGCGGTTAACGGCCCTCGGGCGACCGTCATCTCCGGCGACGCGGAGACCGTCCAGGCCATCGCGGCGGAATGGAGGGAACGCGGCGTCAAGACGCACAAGCTCCGTGTCAGCCACGCGTTCCATTCCCCGCACATGGACGCGATGCTCGACGAATTCCGCCAGGTCGCGGAAAGCCTTGAATACCGCGCGCCCCAAATCCCGATCGTCTCCAACCTCACCGGAGCCATCGCCGGACCAGAGATCACCACACCCGACTACTGGGTCCGCCACGTCCGGCAAGCCGTCCGATTCCACCAAGGCGCGCAGACGCTCCACCGCGAAGGCGTCACCACCTACCTCGAACTCGGACCGGACGCGGTGCTGACCGCGCTCGCGCAGACCGCCGTGGCGGACGCCGACCCCGAGGCGGACGCGGTGATGCTGCCGCTGCTGCGGCCGGGACGGTCCGAGCCCGGCACGCTGCTCGCCGCGCTCGCCCTCGTGCGCGGCGACGCGCACCGGCCCGCCGCCCTCCCCGCCGGGGGGCGCCGCGTGGACCTGCCGACCTATCCGTTCGAGCGGCGGCGCTACTGGCTGGAGGCGCCCGCCGCGACCGGCAGCGCCACCGGCCTCGGCCTGGACCCGGCGGGGCATCCGCTGCTCGCCACGGCCACCGAGCTGCCGGGCGGCGGCCGCCTCCTCACCGGGCGGATCTCCCTGGACGCCCAGCCCTGGCTCGCCGACCACACGATCATGGACGAGGTGCTGCTGCCCGGCACGGCGCTGGTCGAGCTGGCGATGCACGCCGCGTCCCTGACCGGGTGCGACGAGATCGAGGAGTTCGTCCTGCACACGCTCGTCACGTTCGACGCGCGCGGGGCCGTCCTGCTGCACGTGGCGGTCGGCCCGGCGGACGGGACGGGCCGCAGGTCCGTCACGGTCCGGTCGCGCGGGGAGAACGACACGTCCTGGACGCAGAACGCCGAGGGCACCCTCGCCGCGACGTCCGCCAGGGAGCCGGTCGCCTGACTGTGACACGCGTCCGCCCCGGCCGGAGGGAGATCCGGCCGGGGCGGACGTCTGTCGGCAGGCGGGCGGTCAGGCGAAGCGGTGCGGGGTGAAGGGCTTCGCGACGTCGGGCAGGGCGCCGGTCGTCAGCGCGCCGACCATGGCGTCGGCGGTGGCGGGCGTGAGCTGGACGCCGATCCGGAAGTGCCCCGTGCACAGCAGCAGCCCGGGGACGGTGGTCTCGCCGAGCACGGGGAGGTCGTCCGGCGCACCCGGCCGCATGCCGACGCCCGCCTCGGCGAACTCCAGCGACGCGGCGTCCGGCAGGACGGTCGCGGCCCGGCCCAGCAGGTCGCGGACGCCTCCGGCGGTGACGGTCATGTCGTCGCCGACGTCCTCGTAGGTGGCGCCGACCGCCAGCTCACCGTCCAGGCGCGGGATGAGGTAGACGGCCCGGCCGTCCACGACGGCGCGGGTCGTGCGCGCGAGGAACGGCGCGGCGGAGCGCAGCCGGAGGATCTGCCCCTTGACCGGCCGGATCTCCGGGACGGCGCCCGGCGGGAGCCCGCCGATGCGGCGCGTCCAGGAGCCCGCCGCGAGGACGACGCGGTCGCCGGACACGGTCCCGCCCGAGCGGAGCCGGACGCCGGTCGCGCGCTCTCCCGCCGTGACCACCTCGGTGACCGCGTCCGCGACCAGCGTCCCGCCGCGCCGCTCGATCGCGGCGGTCAGCGCGGCCGTCATCCGGCGCGGGTCGATCGCGCCGTCGTCCGGGGCGAGCAGCCCGCCGCGGACGGACGGCGCGAGCCGCGGCTCAAGCGCGCGGCAGTCGGCGGCGGTGAGCGCCTCCGTCCGGATGCCGAGCGACTCCTGGAGGGCGCGCAGCCGCTCCAGCGCGGCGAGGTCAGCGTCGGTGAACGCGGCGTCGAGGACGCCGTCGCGGCGGTGGCCCGCGTCCTGGCCCGCGTCCTCCTCCAGCTCCGCGACGAAGGACGGGTAGCGGTCCCGCGAGGCGAGGTAGAACCCGCGCAGCGGGCCGTCCTCGTGGACCTGCTCGGTGAGGGGCGGCAGCATGCCGCCCGAGACGTGCGACGCGCGGCCCGGCTCGGCCGGGTCGACGACGGTCACCCGCAGCCCGGCGGCCAGCGCCCGCCAGGCGGTGGCGAGGCCGACCACGCCGCCACCGGCGATCACCACGTGCATGGAGGGGTCCCTTCGGTCAGGAGAGCAGCCGGTGCAGGTGCCCGGCCAGCCGGGCGGCGCTCGGATGGTCGAACGCGACGGTCGCGGGGAGCCGCAGGCCCGTCCGGGCGGCGAGCCGCCGGTTGAGCTCGACGGTGGTGAGGGAGTCCATGCCGAGCTCGCCGAACTCGCGGGCGGGGTCGAGACCGTCCGGGGACCGGTGGCCGAGGACGTCCGCGACCTGCGCCCGCACGAACTCCAGGACGGCGTCCTCCCGTTCGGCGCCGGACAGGTGCGCGAGCCGCTCGCGCAGGTCCGGGCCGCCCGAGGGGCGGGCGGCGCGGCCGGGGACGGCGAGGTCGGCCATCACCTCGGGCAGCGCGCCCGGTCCCGCGCGCAGCGCGGACTCGTCGAGCCGGACGGGCGCCAGCACGGCCCGGTCCTGGCGGAGGGCCGCGTCCAGCAGGTCGAGGCCCTGGTCGGCGGTGAGCGCGGCCAGGCCGGAGCGGCGGAGGCGGGTGAGGTCGGCGGTGCTGAGGCCGGTGCCCATGCCGTCCTCCCACAGGCCCCAGGCCAGGGACAGGCCGCGCAGCCCGGTCGCGCGGCGGCGGTGCGCGAGCGCGTCGAGGAACGCGTTGGCCGCCGCGTAGTTGGCCTGGCCCGCGCCTCCGGCGGTGCCGGACACGGAGGAGAACAGGATCAGCTCGCAGCCCGGCAGGTGCTCGGTGAGCTCGTGGAGGTTCAGCGCGGCGTCGGCCTTCGGCCGCAGCACCCGCTCGAACCGGCGGGGGGTGAGCGCGGTGACGGTCCCGTCGTCCACGACGCCCGCCGCGTGCACCACGGCGACGAGCGGGCGGTCCGCCGGGATCGCGGCGAGGACGCGTTCCAGCGCGGGACGGTCCGCCGCGTCGCAGGCGGCGACGTCCACCTCAGCGCCGAGGCCGGTCAGCTCGGCGGCCAGTTCGGCCGCGCCGGGGGTGGCGTCGCCGCGGCGGCCGAGGAGCAGCAGCCGCCGCACGCCGTGCGCGCGGACGAGGCGGCGCGCGACCAGCGCGCCGAGGGCGCCGAGCCCGCCGGTCACGAGCACGGTCCCGGCCGGGTCCCAGCGGGGCGCCGCGGCGGACGGCGCGGCGGGCGGCACGCGGACCAGCCGGGGCTTGGCCGGCCGCCCGTCCCGGACGGCGAGCTGCGCCTCCCCGGTGTCCACGGCGGCGGCGAGCGCGGGCCCGGACGACCCGGGGTCGTCCAGGTCGACCAGCGCGAAGCGCCCCGGGTGCTCGGACTGGGCGGACCGCACCATCCCCCACACGGCGGCGCCCGCGAGGTCGGGGACGTCGTCCCCGTCCCGGACGGCGACCGCGCCCCGGGTGACGAACACGAGCCGCGACCCGGCGAGCCGCTCGTCGGCGAGCCACTCCTGGACCAGCACGAGCGCCCGCTGCGTCGCCGCCCGGACCTCGGCCGCCTCGTCGGTGCAGGACACGACGACGGTGCCGGGGACGGCGTCGCCCGCGCGCAGCCCGTCGTCCAGGGCGCGCAGCGACGGGTACAGCTCGACCCGGCGGCCCGCCGCCTTGAGCGCCCCGGTGACGCCGAGGTGGTCGGTGCCGAGGAAGGCGAGCGCGCCGGTGCCGGAAGCGCCCGGCCGGGTCAGCGCCGTCCAGTCGAGGCGGAGCAGCGCGGCGCCGCCGGCCCGGCCGCCGCCCGGCGCGCGCAGCGCGAGGGACGCGACCGAGGCGACCGGCCGCCCCGCGCCGTCGGTCACGGTCAGCGACACCGCGTTCGCGCCGTCCGGCGCCATGCGGACGCGCAGCTCGCGCGCCCCGGACGCGCCGCCCAGCCGGACGCCGCGCCACACGAACGGGACGCGCGGCGCGTCCGGCCCGGTCGCCGCGGGCAGCAGCGTCGTGTGCAGCGCCCCGTCGAACAGGGCGGGGTGCAGCAGGTAGGAGGCCGCCGCGCCGGACAGGCCCGGGTCGAGGGCGATCTCGGCGAACAGCTCGTCCCCGCGCCGCCACGCGGCCCGCAGCCCGCGGAACGCGGGCCCGTAGCGGAAGCCGCGCTCGGCGAGCCGGGCGTAGAGGTCGGCGGTGTCGACCGGCTCGGCGTCCGGCGGCGGCCATGCCCCCGCGGTCTCGGTGATGACAGGCGTCGTCTCGTCCATCGCTGCCTCCGGATCAGCCGCCGGACGGCGGCGGGTTCAGGATCGCGGCGGTGACCTCGCCGTGGCTGTCGCCGCCGTGCTCGTCCCAGAAGCGGCAGGTGGAGCGGATCACGACCAGGGCGTCGCGGATGTCGCTGGCGTCCCACTCGGCGACGTCCGCGATCTGGATCTCGCCCTCGAACAGCCGCCCGCGCATCTGCGTGCGGAACGCGCTGCGCAGGTCGGTGATGAGGATCTCGCCGAGCTGGCGGGTCCAGAAGTCGTCCATGTCCCAGCGGGAGAAGGGCGCGACGACGCGCTCCTTCACCGCCTTGGCGACCAGGTAGTAGAACATCTGGTTGAAGCAGATGTTGAACTCGACCGCGTTGAAGTGGCCGGTGTCGTCGATGTAGCAGGACTCGGGGATCTCGAACGTGCAGGCCGCGCCGACCCGGACCTGGTCGGCGGGCCCGGCCGGGTCGCGCTCGACGGTCAGCTCGGCCGACGTCAGGTACTCGCAGCGCTTCGCCCGGTACGGCCGCAGGACCTGGGTGAGCAGGTCCGGGTCGTCGGGGTAGCGGGCCGGGGCCGGCGCGCCGCCCGGCCGCTCCATCACTTCCGCCATCTCGGTGTCTCCCTCGGGTTCGCAGATGTCCGTTGGCCGGCGCGGGGACGGTCAGCCCGGCGTCGCCCGGCGCGCGGCCCGGAGCAGGTCGTCGACGCCCATGCTCCGGATCGCCTCGGCGGGGTCGCCGGATTCGGCTTTGGGGGGCGGCGGCGGTGCGGCGTCGGCGAGGCCGAGTAGCGTGTCCAGGATCCCCGCCGCGCGGAGCCGGTCCAGCGGGATGCCCGCGAGTGCCGCCCGCACCGCCGCCTCGCCGCTGGGCGGCTCCGGGTCGTCCGGGAGCAGCTCGGCCAGCAGGAACTTCGCCAGCAGCGCGGGCGTCGGGTGGTCGAAGATCAGCGTCGCCGGGAGCCGGAGCCCGGACGCCGCGCCGAGCCGGTTCCGCAGTTCCACGGCGGCGAGCGAGTCGAGCCCGAGGTCGCCGAACTGCGCGCCCGGGTCGATGGACGCCGGGTCCTCGTCGTGCCGGACGGCGGCGACCTCGGCGCGCACCGCGTCCAGGGCGGCGCGCTCCCGGTCGTCCGGGGGCAGCGCGGCGATCCGCTCGGCCAGCCCGGGGCCGCCGGTCGCGGCGCCGGACGCGGGACCGGACGCCTGGCGGCGCGGCGCCGCCGGGACGATCCCGCGCAGCATCGCGGGCGGCTCCCCGCCGCGTGCGCGCAGCGCCGCCGGGTCGAACCGGACGGGCACCAGCGCGGGCGCGTCCGCGGCCAGCGCGGCGTCGAACAGGGCGAGGCCCTCGTCCGGCGGCAGCGCGGGCATCCCGGACTCGGCGGCGCGGCGCAGGTCGGCGTCGCCGAGTCGGCCGCCCATGCCGTCCTTCTCGTCCCAGAGGCCCCAGGCGAGCGACGTCGCGGGCAGGCCGAGCGCGCGGCGGTGCGACGCGAGCGCGTCGAGGAACGCGTTGGCCGCCGCGTAGTTGCCCTGGCCCGCGCCGAGCAGCACGCCACTGGCGGACGAGAACAGGACGAACGCCGACACGTCCGGCAGGTCGCGGGTCAGTTCGTGCAGGTGCCAGGCCGCGTCCGCCTTGGGCCGCAGCACCGCGTCCACGCGGCCGGGGTCGAGCGAGCCGATCACGCCGTCGTCCAGGACGCCCGCGAGGTGCACCACACCGGTCAACGGGCGGTCCGCCGGGATCGCGGCGAGGAGGGCGGACAGCGCGTCCCGGTCCGCGACGTCGCAGGCGGCCAGTTCGACGGCGGCGCCGAGGCCGGTCAGCTCGGCGGCGAGCGCGGCGGCGCCGGGGGCGGACGGTCCGCGCCGTCCGGCCAGCACCAGGCGGCGCACGCCGTGCGCGGTGACGAGGTGCCGGGCGACGAGGGCGCCGAGGCCGCCCGTCCCGCCGGTGATGAGCACCGTCCCGTCGGACGACCACGGCGAAGTCCCGCCGGGTGGGGCGGGTGTCTCGGTAAGACGGGGGACGTGAGGCGTGCCGTCCCGCAGCGCCGCCTCCGGTTCGGACGGCGACAGCGCGGCGGGCAGGGCGCGGAGGGAGGCGTCCAGCCCGTCCAGGTCGAGGAGGGCGAACCGGCCCGGGTTCTCCGCCTGCGCCGCGCGGACCAGGCCCCATACCGCCGCCTGCCCCGGCTCGACGCGCCCGTCTCCGGTGTCGACCCCGTGTCGGGTGACGACGGCGAGCCGCGACCCGGCGAGGCGCTCGTCCGCCAGCCACGCCCGCACCGCCTCCAGGACGGCGGCCGTCGCGGTGCGGGCGTCGTCCAGGGGGTCGGCGGTCGCGGCGGGGCAGGCGAACACCGCCAGGCCGGGCGCGGGCATCGCGCCGGAGCCGACCGCCGCCGCCAGCGCGGCGACGTCGCCGAACGCCGGGACGGCGTCGTCCAGGCCGAGCCGGTCGCCGCCGACGACCGCGCCGACCTCGACCGGGGACGCCGCGCGGGACGCGCCCCACCCGACCCGGTACAGCGTCGGACGCCGTCCGCTCACCAGCTGGCCGGCCGACACGGGACGCGTGACCAGCGCCTCCACCGTGGCGACCGGGCGTCCGGCCGGGTCGGCGAGGTCGATGGCGAGGGTCCCGGAGGCGTCCGTCCGGCGGGTGCGGACGCGGACGGCCGACGCGCCCTCCGCGTGAAGCGTGACCCGCGTCCACTGGAACGGGACGCTGGCGGCGGCGCCTTCCTCCCCCGCGTCGCCGCTCAGGGCGTCGGCGTGCAGGGCGGCGTCGAGCACGGCCGGATGCAGCCCGTAGCGCGCCGCGTCGCCGCGCGCGCCGTCCGGGAGGGCGACCTCGGCGAAGACCTCGTCGCCGCGCCGCCACGCCGAGCGCAGCCCCTGGAAGACGGGGCCGTAGCCGTAGCCCATGCGGGACAGCCGGTCGTACGCGCCGTCCAGGTCCAGGGCGGTCGCGCCGTCCGGGGGCCACTGCGCGAGGTCGGCGGCCGTTTCGCCGGGGTCGGGGGCGAGGACGCCCGACGCGTGCCGGGTCCAGCCCGCCGTGTCGCCGTCCGGCCGCGAGTACACGGCGACGGCGCGCTCGCCCGCCTCGTCCGGGCCGTCGACGACGACGCGGACGGCGTGCCCGGCGCGGCCGTCGAGGACGAGCGGCGCCTCCAGCGTCAGCTCCGCGAGCGCGCGGCAGCCGACCTGGTCACCGGCCCGCAGCGCCAGCTCCACCAGCCCGGTGCCGGGAAGAAGCACCGAGCCGAGCACCGCGTGGTCGGCGAGCCACGGCTGCGTCCCGGCGGACAGGCGGCCGGTGAGGACCACCTGGTCGGAGCCGGGCGCGGCGACGGCGGCGCCGAGCATCGGGTGCCCGACCGGGTCCAGGCCGGCGCGGACCGGGTCGCCCGCGGGCACGCCCGCGTCGAGCCAGTACCGGCGCCGCTGGAACGCGTATGTCGGCAGCTCCACGGGCGGCCGCCCGGAGACGTCGGCGAAGAAGGCGTCCCAGTCGACGCGGGCGCCGCGCGTGAACGCGGCGGCGATCCCGGAGAGCAGCCCGCGCTCCTCCGCCCGGTCGCGGCGCAGCAGCGGGACGAACGCCGCGTCGCCGCCCGCGCAGTCCCGGCCCATGGCCGACAGGACGGCGTCCGGGCCGACCTCGACGAACGTCGTCGTCCCGACCGACTCCAGGAAGCGGATGCCGTCCGCGAACCGGACCGGCTCCCGGACGTGCCGCACCCAGTACTCGGCCGATCCCTGGTCGGCGGGCTCGCCGGTCAGGTTGGACACGACGGGGATCTCCGGGCGCCGGTAGTCCAGCCCTTCCGCGACGCGCCGGAACTCGGCGAGCATCGGCTCCATCAGCGGCGAGTGGAAGGCGTGCGAGACGGTGAGCGCGCGGGTCCGGCGGCCGTCGCCCGCCAGGCGGGAGGCGAGGGCACGCACCGCGTCCGCGACGCCGGACAGCACGACCGCCGAGGGTCCGTTGACCGCCGCGATCGCCACCCCGTCGGTCAGCAGCGGGACGACCTCGTCCTCCGCCGCCTGGACCGCGACCATCGCCCCGCCCCCGGGCAGCGCCTGCATCAACCGGCCGCGCGCCGCGACGAGGGTGGCGGCGTCGTCCAGCGACAGCACTCCGGCGGCGTGCGCGGCGGCGATCTCGCCGACCGAGTGCCCGGCCAGGTGGTCCGGGCGCAGGCCCCACGACTCCAGGAGCCGGAACAGCGCCACCTCGACCGCGAAGAGCCCGGCCTGGGTGTAGGCGGTCTGGTTCAGGAGGTCCGCGTCGTCCCACACCACGTCGCGGAGGGGGCGCTCCAGATGCTCGTCGAGGCGGGCGCAGACGGCGTCGAACGCGTCCGCGAACACGGGGAACCGGGTGTGGAGCTCGCGGCCCATCCCGGCGCGCTGCGCTCCCTGCCCGGTGAACAGGAACGCGACGCCGCCGCCGGTGACCTGGCCCACGACCTCGGTGGCGTCCCGCCGGGCCAGAGCGTCCAGGCCGCGGACGAGTTCGCCGTGGTCCGCGCCGATCAGGACCGCGCGGTGGTCGAGCGCGGCGCGGGTCGTCGCGAGCGCGCGGCCGACCGCCGCCGGGTCGCCCTCGGGACGCAGGTGCGCGCGGAGCCGTTCGGCCTGGGCCCGCAGCGCGTCGGCGGTCTTCCCGGTGACGACCCACGGCACGAGCCGCGCCGTCTCCGGCCGGGGCTCGGCGGGCACGGCGTCCGCGGGGGCCTGCTCGATGATGACGTGCGCGTTGGTGCCGCTGATCCCGAAGGACGAGATCCCGGCCCGGCGCGGGCGTCCGTTCTCCGGCCAGTCGCGGGCCTCGGTGAGCAGCTCGACGCGTCCGGCCGTCCAGTCGACGTTCGGGGTCGGCGCGTCCACATGCAGGGTCTTGGGGAGGACGCCGTGTCGCATCGCCTCGACCATCTTGATGATCCCGGCGACCCCGGCGGCGGCCTGCGCGTGCCCGATGTTCGACTTGATCGACCCCAGCCACAGCGGACGCCCTTCCGGACGGTCCTGGCCGTAGGTCTCCTGGAGGGCCTGCGCCTCGATGGGGTCGCCGAGCGTCGTGCCCGTGCCGTGCGCTTCGACGGCGTCCACGTCGCCGGTGCCGAGCCCGGCGCCGGCGAGCGCCTGCCGGATCACCCGCTGCTGCGACGGCCCGTTCGGCGCGGTCAGCCCGTTGGACGCGCCGTCCTGGTTGACCGCGCTGCCCTTCACGACCGCGAGCACCCGGTGGCCGTTGCGTTCGGCGTCCGAGAGCCGCTCCAGCAGGAGCATGCCCGCGCCCTCGCCCCAGCCGGTCCCGTCCGCGGCGGCGGCGAACGACTTGCAGCGGCCGTCCTTGGCCAGGCCGCGCTGGAGGCTGAAGTCGACGAAGGTGTCCGGGGTCGCCATCACCGTGACGCCGCCCGCCAGCGCGAGCGTGCACTCGCCCTGCCGGAGCGCCTGCATCGCCCAGTGCAGCGCGACCAGCGACGACGAGCACGCCGTGTCCACCGTCACGGCCGGGCCCTCCAGGCCGAGTGCGTAGGCGACGCGGCCGGTGGCGATGCTGCCCGCGCTGCCGTTGCCGAGGTATCCGGCGAGGTCCTCGGGCACCTCGGCGAGCCGGGTGGCCCAGTCGTGGTACATGATCCCGGCGAACACGCCGACCGGCGCGCCGCGCACCGACAGCGGGTCGACGCCCGCGCGTTCCAGCGACTCCCAGCAGACCTCCAGCAGGAGGCGCTGCTGCGGGTCCATGGCGAGCGCCTCGCGGGGGCTGATGCCGAACAGGTCGGCGTCGAAGTCGGCCGCGTCGTAGAGGAACCCGCCCTCGCGGATGTAGCTCTTGCCGGGCACGCCGGGTTCCGGGTCGTAGAGGTCCGCGACGTTCCAGCCCCGGTCGTCGGGGAACTCGGCGATGCCGTCGCGCCCGGCCGCGACCAGCCGCCAGAGGTCCTCGGGCGCGGCGACGCCGCCGGGGTAGCGGCACGCCATGCCGACGATGGCGATCGGCTCGTCCGCGGGCGCGGCCACCCGCACGGCTCGCGGGCCGGACGCGGTGTCGAGCGCCTTGTCCGCGATGTGGCGGGCCAGGGCGCGCGGGTTCGGATGGTCGAAGACGAGGGTCGTGGACAGCCGCAGGCCCGTCGCCGTGCTCAGCGCGTTGCGCAGCTCGACCGCCGCGAGCGAGTCGAACCCGATCTCGTTGAAGGCGCGTCCGGGGTCGATCTCGGCCGCGCCGCCGTGGCCGAGGACGGTCGCCACCTGGGTGCGCACGAGGTCCAGGACGACGCGTTCCCGCTCGGACTCCGGCAGGTCCGCGAGGCGGGCCGCCAGCCCCCCGGCGGGCGCGCCCGCGCGGCGGCGGGACGGCCCGCGCGCCAGCCCGCGCAGCACCGCCGGGACGGCGTCCGTCCGCGCCCGCAGCGCCGCCGCGTCCACGCGGACCGGGACCAGCTCGGGTTCCTCCGTCCGCAGCGCCAGGTCCATGAGCGCGAGGCTCTCGTCCGCCGGCAGCGCCGCCAGGCCGGACCGTTCGGCGCGGCGCCGGGTGACCTCGTCCAGGCGTCCGCCCATGCCGTCGTCGCCCGCCCACAGGCCCCAGGCCAGGGACGTCGCCGGGAGGCCCGCCGAGCGGCGGTGCCGGGCCAGCGCGTCGAGGAAGACGTTGGCGGCCGCGTAGTTGCCCTGCCCGGCCGCGTCCATGACGCCCGCCGCGGACGAGAACAGCACGAACGCCGACAGGTCCGGCAGGTCGCGGGTCAGCTCGTGGAGGTTCCAGGCCGCGTCCGCCTTGGGACGCAGGACGGCGTCCACCTGCTCGCGGGTCAGCGACCCGACCAGGCCGTCGTCCACGACGCCCGCCGTGTGGACGACGCCGCTCAGCGGATGCTCGGACGGCACCGCCGCCAGCACGGCGGCGAGCGCGCCCGCGTCGGCGGCGTCGCACGCGACCACGGTGACGTCGGCTCCGAGCCCGGCCAGCTCCGCGCGGAGGTCGGCGGCGCCGGGGGCGTCCGGGCCGCGCCGGGACGCGAGGACCAGGCGGCGGACGCCGTGCGCGGCCACCAGGTGCCGCGCGACCCGCGCGCCGAGCCCGCCGGTGCCGCCGGTGATCAGCACGGTGCCGTCGGCGCGCCACGGCGCGGAACGTCCGGCCCCGGTCACGCGGGCGAGGACGGGGACGTGCGGCACGCCCGCGCGGACCGCGACCTGCGGCTCGCCGGTCGCGAGCGCCGTCCGCAGCGCGCGGACGGCGTCGGCGGCGCCGTCCAGGTCGACGAGCGTGAAGCGGCCCGGGTGCTCCGCCTGCGCGGCGCGTGCCAGGCCCCAGAGCGGGGCCGTGCCGAGGTCGGGCGCCTCGTCGGCTCCGGCGGCGACCGCCCGCCGCGTCACCACGACCAGCCGGGACGCGGCGAACCGCTCGTCGGCCAGCCAGCCTTGGAGGAGGTCGAGAAGGCGCAGCGTGGCGGCCCGCGCGGCTTCGGGCGGCGGCGTCCCCTCCGCCGGGAGGAACGGCGCCACCACGACGTCGGGCACCGCCGCGAGGTCGTCGATGCCGGGGTGGACCGTCCCGGCGTTCTCCAGTTCGGGCGCTCCCGCGAGGACGGCCCAGCCGTCCCCGGCCGCCGGTTCCGGCGCCGGAACCGGCTCCCACCTGACGACGTGCAGGGGCTCGCGCCCGCGCTCGACGCGTCCGGCGGGGAGGGCGCGCGTCACGATCGAGCCGATGGACGCGACCGGCGCGCCCGCGGCATCCGCCACCGCGACCGTCACCGCGCCGCCGGAACCGGCGGGCGCGATCCGCACCCGCACCGACGCCGCGCCCGTGGCGTGGAGGGTGACGTCCGTCCAGGCGAAGGGGAGCCGGATCTCGTCCTCGGCGGCGTCTCCGGCGAGGTCGGCGGGACGCAGCGCCGAGTCCAGCAGCGCCGGGTGCAGCCCGAACCGCTCCGGGCCGGGCCGCGCGTCCTCCGGCAGGACGGCCTCGGCGAAGATCTCGGCGCCCCGCCGCCAGACGGCGCGCAGGCCCTGGAACATCGGGCCGAACTCAAGGCCGGGGGTGTCGAGGGCGGCGGGGTCGACCGGCTCGGCGCCGGGCGGCGGCCAGGCCGTGAGGTCCGGGGCGGCCGGGTCGGGCGCGTGTGCAGACAGGACGCCGCTCGCGTGCCGGGTCCACGGCTCGTCCGGGAGGGCGTCGCCGGGACGGGAGTAGATCTCCACCGTCCGGCCGTCGTCCTCGCCGGGCTCCCCCACCACGGCCTGCACCGCGACCTCGGTGTCGGCGGGCAGGGCGAGCGGCGCCTCCAGCGTCAGTTCCCGGACGGCGCCGCAGCCCGCCTCGTCCCCGGCGCGCACCGCCATCTCGACGAACGCGGTCGCGGGCAGCAGCACGGTCCCGGCGACGACGTGGTCGGCGAGCCACGGCTGCGTGCGCGTCGACAGGCGTCCGGCGAGGACCGTCCCGCCGCCCCCGGCCAGCCCGAGGACGGTGTCGAGCAGCGGGTGCCCGTCGCGGCGCCCGGCGGAGGCGGAGCCCATGTCCAGCCAGTAGCGCCGACGCTGGAACGGGTAGGTCGGCAGGTCGACGCGGCGGGCGCCGCTGTCGGCGAAGAGCCCGTCCCAGTCGACGGGGACGCCGTGCGCGTGGGCGAGGCTCACGGCGGAGACCAGCTCGCGTTCCTCGTCGCGGCCGGCGCGCATGACGGGCACGAAGAGCGCGTCCTCGTCGTCGGCGGCGAGGCAGTCGCGGCCCATCGCCGAGAGGACGCCGTCCGGGCCCAGTTCCAGGAACCTGGTGACGCCCGCCGAGCGCAGCCAGCGCACGCCGTCCCGGAACCGGACGGCCTCGCGCACGTGCCGCACCCAGTACTCGGCGTCGGGCTCGACGGGCCGCCCGGTCACGTTCGACACGATCGGGACGCGCGGCGGCGCGTACGCCATCACGTCCGCGATCCGGCGGAACTCCGCGAGCATCGGCTCCATCAGCGGCGAGTGGAACGCGTGCGACACGCGGAGGCGGCGCGTCCGGCGCGGCGCCCCGACCTCGCCGTCGGCGAAGAGCGCGGCGACGCGGGTCACGGCCTCGTCCTCGCCGGAGATGACGAGCGCGGACGGGCCGTTGACGGCGGCGAGGCCGACCCGTTCGTCCAGGTGGGGGGCGATCTCGTCCTCGGTGGCGGCGACGGCGACCATCGCGCCGCCGGGCGGGAGCTCCTGCATGAGGCGTCCGCGCGCGGCGACCAGCAGGGCCGCGTCCTCCAGCGACAGGACGCCCGCGACGTGCGCCGCGACCAGCTCGCCGACCGAGTGGCCCGCCACGTGGTCCGGGGTCACGCCCCACGACTCCAGCAGGCGGAACAGCGCGACCTCGACCGCGAACAGCGCGGGCTGCGCGTAGGCGGTCCGGTCGAGCAGGGCGCCGGCGTCCGGGGCGGTGCCGAACAGGACGTCGAGCAGCGGCACGTCGAGCTGGAGGTCGAGGTGGTCGGCGGCCTCGTCCAGGGCGTCGGCGAAGGCGGGGAACGTCTCGTAGAGGCCCAGCCCCATGCCGGGGCGCTGGCTGCCCTGCCCGGTGAACAGGAACGCCGTCCCGCCGGGCGGGGACGCGACGGTCCCGCGCGGCACACCGGCCGCCGCGTTCCCGTCGGCGAGGGCGTCCAGGCCGCGCAGCGCCTCGTCGCGGTCCCCGGCGACGACGACCGCGCGGTGGTCGAAGGACGCCCGCGTCGTCGCCGCCGAGAACGCGGCGTCGAGCAGGGAGGGCGGCTCGTCCGCCGCGAGCGCCGCCCGCAGCAGGCGGGCCCGGTCGCGCAGCGCGGGCTCGGTCTTCGCCGACAGCGGCAGCGGCGTGATCCGCTCCTTGGCCGGCTCGGGCCCCGCCTCGGCCTCGACCTCCGGCGGCTGCTCGATGATCACGTGCGCGTTGGTGCCGCTGGCCCCGAAGGAGGAGATCCCGGCCCGCCTCGGCTCGGCGGCGCCCTCGGGACGCGTCCAGGGAACGGCCTCGGTCAGGAGCCGGACCGTCCCGGCCGACCAGTCGATGTGCGGGGACGGCTCGTCCACGTGCAGGGTCCGCGGCAATACCCCGTGCCGCATCGCCATGATCATCTTGATCATCCCGGCGGCTCCGGCGGCGGCGCCGGAGTGCCCGATGTTCGACTTGACCGAGCCGAGCCACAGCGGCCGGTCCGGGGCGTGCTCGCGCCCGTAGGCGGCGATCAGCGCGCCCGCCTCGATCGGGTCGCCGAGCCGGGTCCCGGTGCCGTGCGCCTCGACCGCGTCGACCTGGCCCGCCGAGAGCCCGGCGTCGGCCAGCGCCGCGCGCAGGACCCGCTGCTGCGACGGCCCGTTGGGCGCCGTGAGACCGTTGCTCGCGCCGTCCTGGTTGATCGCCGACCCGCGCACCAGCGCCAGGACGGGATGCCCCGCGCGGCGCGCCGCCGACAGCCGGGCCAGGACGAACACGCCGACGCCCTCCGAGAAGCCGGTGCCGTCAGCCGAGGCGGCGAACGCCTTGCACCGGCCGTCCGGGGCGAGGCCGCGCTGGCGGCTGAACGTCGTGAACGTCCCCGGCCCGGACATCACCGTCACGCCGCCCGCGAGCGCGAGCGAGCACTCGCCGCGCCGCAGCGACTGCACGGCGAGGTGCAGCGCGGTCAGCGAGCCGGAGCACGCCGTGTCGACGGTCAGCGCGGGCCCCTCCAGGCCGAGGACGTAGGCGACGCGGCCGGACACGACGCTCGGCAGCGTGCCGAGCATCAGGTGCCCGTCGAGCCCGTCCGGCGCCTCATGGGTCTTCGGGCCGTACTCGTGCGGCTCCATCCCGACGAACACGCCGGACGCGGAGCCGCGCAGGTCGGCCGGGTCGATGCCGGCCCGCTCCAGCGCCTCCCAGCAGGTCTCCAGCAGGACCCGCTGCTGCGGGTCCATCGCGAGGGCCTCCTTCGGGCTGATGCCGAAGAAGGCGGCGTCGAAGTCGGCGGCGCCGTCCAGGAAGCCGCCCTTGCGGACGTAGCTGGTGCGCGGCGCGTCCGGGTCCGGGTCGAAGAGGGCGTCGAGGTCCCAGCCCCGGTCGGCGGGGAAGTCGGAGATGACGTGGACGCCGTCGTCGACGAGCCGCCACAGGTCGTCCGGGGACGCGACGCCGCCGGGGAACCGGCAGCCGATGCCGACGACGGCGATCGGATCGTCCGCCGCCCCGGGAGCGCCTCCCGGCACGGCCGGGGCGGCGCCGGTCTCCTCGCCGCCCGCGAGGGCGCGCAGGTACTCGGCCAGCCGTTCCGGCGTCGGGTGGTCGAACCCGACCGTGACCGGCAGCGCCAGGCCGGTCGCCGCCGTCAGCCGGGCGTGCAGGTCCACCAGGCCGAGGGAGTCCAGCCCGAGCTCCAGGAAGGGGCGGTCCCCGGTGACGGCGTGCCGGCCGTCCGGGTCGACCTTCCGCAGCACGGCGAGGGTCTCGGAGATCACCACGTCCAGCGGCGGACGTCCCGCCGGCGCGCCGGGCTCACTCATTCGCGCACTCCACCATCTCTCTCGTTCCGGCCCGCGGCCGTCCGGCGGGCCCTAGCGCGTCGACGCGAGCAGCGCGCGGTCGACCTTGCCGTTCTCGGTGAGGGGCAGCTCGCCGACGACGTGGATCTCGCCCGGCACCATGTAGTCGGGCAGCGCCTCCGCGCAGAACGCGCGGACCGCCATCCGGTCCGGGTCGCCCCCGCCCGGCGCGCCGACGACGAACGCGCACAGCACCGGGTCGGCGGAGCCGCCGTCCGCGACCGTCACGGCCGCGGCGCCGACGCCGGGGAACTCGGCGATCCGCCGCTCCACCTCGGTCAGCTCGACCCGGTTGCCGCGGATCTGCACCTGCGAGTCGACGCGGGCGCGGAAGTACAGCTCGCCGCCCGGGCCGCGGTGGGCGAGGTCCCCCGTGCGCAGGACGATCTGCCCCGACGCCGGGTTGAGCGGGTCGCGCACCAGCGCCCGCGCGGTCGTCTCCGGGTCGTCCCAGTAGCCGCTGAACAGCGCGGGGGCGCGCAGGTAGATCTCGCCGGGGACGCCGGGCCGCTCGATCGGCCGGCCGCGCTCATCGGCGATCATCATCTCGGCGCCCGGGTAGGCGTGCCCGATGGACAGCAGCTCCAGGTCGTCCGGGATGGGGTCGGGGACGTCGGTGAACGAGCACGCCATCGACTCGGTCGGCCCGTAGCAGTTGATGATCCGCGCGCCGGGCGCGAGCGACCGCAGTTCGCGCAGCTCGTGCATCGGGAACTGCTCGCCGGAGAACAGGACGCCGCGCAGGCCGAGCGTCGCCAGCTCGTCCGGCTCGTTCCGCAGCACCGGCCGCCAGATGGACGGGACGCCGTGCACGTGCGTGGCGCCCGCGTCCCGCAGGAACCCGACGAAGCGGCGCGGCCAGCGCAGCCGCTCGCGCGGGATGGGCAGGAGGGTCGCGCCGCTGCCGAGCGTGATGCCGATGTCGAACAGCGCGAAGTCGAACTGGAGCGGCGACGCGCTGGCGACGCGGTCCCCCGGCCGGAGGATGCCGAGCCCGTGCACCGCGCGGAAGAAGGCCGTGCTGGCGCGGTGGCTCATCACGACGCCCTTCGGGCGGCCCGTCGTCCCGGACGTGAAGATGATGTAGGCCGGGTCGGTGCCGACGACCTCGCGCCGCCGCCGCGTCCGCGGCTCCGGCGCGCGCTCGACCCGCAGCCCGGCCGGGCCGAACCGGGCGGCGCCGACGCCGGGCGGGATTCCGTCCCGGCCGCCGTCCTCGTGCTGCAGGTACAGGGCGGGACGCGCCGAGTCGATGATCGCGAGCAGCCGCTTGGCGGGCGTCTCCGGGCTCACCGGGATGAACGGCAGCCCGAGCACGCAGCACGCCAGGTAGACGGCGATCGCCGTCGACGAGGTGTGCGACTCCAGGATCACCCGGTCGCCGACGTCGAGGCCGAGCGCGCCGATCGCGTCCGCGTACTCGTCGACCCGCTCGCGCAGCTCGCCGTAGGTGACGACGGTCAGCTCGCCGGTGGGGCCGGGCTCCACGACCGCCGGCGCGCCCGGGGCGTCGCCGGCGGTCTGGAGCATGAAGCCGTGCAGGTTGTCCACCGAGTCCCGCACGCGGGCGGTGGGCACGGTGGCGGGTACGGCGGTGGGCGTGGCGGTGGCACTCATCTCAGGACGCCTTCTCGATCATCTTGGAAAGGGTCGTCCAGAGGACGCCCGGGGTGGCGAAGTTCGCCATGTCGAGCGCGTCGTCGACGAACCGCACCGAATAGGCGGCCTCCAGCGAGGCGAGCAATTCGACGGCGCCCATCGAATCGAGCCCGAAGTCCCGCAGACTGAGGTCCTCGCCGACCTTTTCCTCCTCTTCGAGGAACGGCAGCCTGCCGCGCAGAATCTCCTCGAAGCGCGAATCCCACATGATGGCTCCTGAGCGTGTCGTGAGCGGGCGGCGGCCGATCAGGATTTCCAGGCCGCGGCCGTCTCCTCGGCGAATTCGGTGAAGGAGCGCGGCGGGTGGCCGAGCAGCTTCGTCGCGCGGACGACGTCGTCCTCGGCGGCGACGTGGCCGTGGTGGTCGTAGTGCTCGTACATCAGCCAGATGTCGCGGGCGATGTGCGAGGGCATCATCTGGTTGAGGATCTGCCAGCACGAGTCCAGGTCGTCGCCCACGTAGGCGACCTCGCTGTCGAGCACGCGCTTCCAGGTCTCGGCGACGAACCGGCCGGTCACGGGCTCGGGGCCGGTGACGGTGTAGGTCTCGCCGAGATGGCCGGGGGTGGTGAGGACGATCGCCGCGGCCTCCGCGACGTCGCGCACGTCCACCCGGGACACGCCGATCTCGCCGAACGGGATGCCGTAGATCCCCATGTCGAGCATCTGCTTGGCGCCGATGTCGTTCTGCATCAGCTCGCCCCGGCGGATGATCGTGTACGGGACGCCCGAGTCCTTGAGCGCCTGCTCGATGGTGGCCTTCCCGGCGCAGTACGGCGCGGTGACCATCGTCTCCACGTCCTGCGCGGAGAGGTAGACGAGGTGCTTGACCTCGGCGCGCTTCGCGGCGTCGACGGCGAGGATTCCCTGGTAGAGCTCCTCCGCGCCGACGGGCAGGTTGAGGAAGACCGCGTCGGCCGCGGCGAACTCGGTGCGGACCAGCTCGAAGTCGAGCAGGTCGCCGACGACGCCGCGCACCCCGGCGGGCAGCGCCGCGGCCTTGTCCGCGTCGCGGGTGAGGACCGAGACCTCGGCTTCGCGCGACCTCAGCTCGGCGGTGAGGGCGGTGCCGACGACGCCCGTCCCGGCGGTGACGAATACCTTCATCGAATTTCCTCCACTGGCGCACCGCCGGACTGGGAATGGAGTGGTCGACCGCGCCTGGTGAATCGCGGGAACCGACGGTTTTCACGCCTCTTTCCGCTGGACGCTATCGGCGCCGTCGACACCCCCCAACCCTTATGCACCCCTAGCGGCCGGACCCTCCGATCCGTTAGGGGCGCTTAGGGGTACAGGGGCCGCCGGCGGCGCCGCCAAACTCGGGAATCAATGGATCGGCGGCAGCCGCGAGGCGAGGGGGAAAGAACGACATGGACACCGGCCCCCGGGCGGAAGCCGCGCTCGTCTTTCCCGCGATCAGCCCGTCGAGTTTCGGCGACGTCGGCAAATTCATGCTGATGCACCCGGCCGCGCGGCGGCTCGTCGCGGCGGCCGACGACGCGCTCGGCTACTCCCTCGTCGACCGGTTCCGCGCGAGCGACGGCGCGTACACCGAGCCCGCCCGCGTCGCGTTCCTCGTGAACTGCCTCGCGATGGCCGGGTGGGCGGCGACGGCCCTGGACGCGGACCCGGTGGCGTGCGCGGGGCCGAGCTTCGGCGGGACGCCCGCGGCCGTCCACTCCGGCGCGCTCGACTTTGCCGACGCGGTGCGGCTCACCGCCGCCGCGGGCCGCCACATCGAGGAGTACTTCCGGCGCGAGCACCGGGGCGTCGTCACCCAGTCGTTCGCCCGCACCCCGCCGGAGGCGCTGGCCGAGGTGCTGGCCGACCTCGACGAGCGGGGCGCCTGGTACGACGTCTCCTGCTACGTCGACCACGACTTCTACATGCTGTCCGTGCACGAGGACAGGCTCGACTGGCTGACCGGTCGGCTGCGCCGCGTCGGCGGGCTTCCGCTCGCCGTGATGCGTCCGCCGATGCACTCCAGCGCCTTCGGGCCGCTGCGCGACTCCCTCGAACGCGACGTGTTCGCGGGCGTCGAGTTCCGCGACCCGTCGCTGCCCGTCGTGTCCGACCACGACGGGACGCCGCTGCGGTCCGGCGAGGAGCTGCGCACGCTCCTCCTGGACGCGGCGGTCCGCCCGGTCCGCTGGCCGGGCGTCATGGAGGCTCTCAAGGGCCTCGGCGTCGGCCGCCTCTACGTCTGCGGTCCGGACAACCTGTGGGGGCGCGTGCGGTGCGCGACCGACCAGTTCGACGTCGTCTCGCTGCGTCCCGAGCTGGCGATGCGCCCGCGCGCCCGGCGCACGCCCGCACGCGCCACCCGGGCGGGCCGCTAGGGCGGGCCACTAGGGCGGCGGACGGCCCGGCGGGGGCGGCGGCGTTCCTTCCGAATCGACCCTCTTCCGGGATGGCATCACGATGAACGAGATCCCCGAGCACGCGCTGCACGGCCGCTTCCTGCGCGGCCTCGCCGTGTCGCCTTCGCGCCCGGCCTTCCACGTGGACACATCGTCCATGACGTACGAGGCGCTGCACGAGCGGGCGCTGGCGTGGGCGGGCGCGCTGCTCGCCGCGCCGGGCGGGCCGCCGTCCGCGGTCGCCGTGCTGGCCGACAAGGGCCCGGCCGCGTACGGGGGGCTGCTCGCGGCGCTGTACACGGGCGCGACCGCCGTCCCGCTGAGCCCGGACTTCCCCGCCGCCCGGACGCGGCGGATGCTGGCGGACGCGAAGGTCTCCGCCGCCGTCGCCGACGCCGCCGGGATCGCCGCCCTGGAGGCGGCCGAGCTGGAGGTGCCGGTGCTGGCGGACGGCGCCGCCGCGCCCGGTCGGCTGCCGGTGATCCCGCCCGCCCGCGACGCCCTGGACGCGCCGCGCCCCGTCCGCCCGGAGGACGTCGCCTACCTGCTGTTCACGTCCGGCTCGACGGGGCGGCCGAAGGGCGTCAAGATCACGCACGCGGCCACGCACCACTACTTCTCGCTGCTGGACAAGCGGTACGACTTCGGCCCGGACGACGTCTTCTCCCAGACGTTCGGCCTCAACTTCGACTGCGCGATGTTCGACCTGTTCTGCGCGTGGGGCGCGGGGGCGAGCGTGCGGACCGTCCCGGTGCGGGCGTACACGGACCTGCCGTCGTTCCTGTCCGAGCGGGCGATGACGGTGTGGTTCTCGACGCCGTCGGCGATCGCGCTCGTCCGGCGGATGGGCGGGCTCGCGCCGGGCGCGATGCCGTCGCTGCGCTGGAGCCTCTTCGCCGGTGAGGCGCTGCGCCGCGCGGACGCCGCCGACTGGCAGGACGCGGCGCCCGCGTCCGCCGTGGAGAACCTGTACGGGCCGACCGAGCTGACCGTCACCGTGTCCGGGCACCGGTGGTCGGCGGAGACGTCGCCCGCGCTGTGCGTGAACGGGCACGTCCCGATCGGGACGGTCCACGAGGGCCACGACCACGTCCTCCTCGGCCCGGGCGACGCGGTGTCGGACGGCGCCGAGGGCGCCGAGGGCGAACTGTGCGTCGCGGGCCCGCAGATGACGCCCGGCTACCTCGACCCCCGCGACGGCGAGGGCCGCTTCCTCGTGCACGCCGGGCGCCGCTGGTACCGGACCGGCGACCGGGTCCGCCGCCTGCCCGGCGGCGAGCTCGCCTACCTCGGCCGCCTGGACGCCCAGGTGCAGATCCAGGGCTGGCGGGTGGAGCTGGCGGAGATCGACGACGCCGTCCGCGACTGCCCCGGCGTCGAGGACGCGGTGACCGTGACCCGCCCGGCCGACGCCGGGGGCCTGGAGCTCGTCGTCTTCTACACCGGCGCGCCCGTCTCCCCCGCCGTGCTCGCGGGACGGCTCCGGCAGGTGCTCCCCGAGGGGATGCTGCCGCGGGCGTTCCGGCACATGGAGTCCTTTCCCCTCAACCCCAACCGGAAGATCGACAGGGCCGGTCTCGCCGCGACCGCGGCGGCCGGGACAGCGGCGCGCGGATGAAGCGGCCGCCTTACGGAGGATCATGTCCACCTCAGCATCACCGCAGCGCGCCGGCCGGAGGGAGTGGGCGGGACTCGCCGTCCTGGTCCTCGCGAACCTGCTCGTCTCGATGGACGTCTCGGTGCTGTACCTCGCCGTCCCGTTCATCACCGCCGACCTGGAGCCGAGCGGCGCGCAGCAGCTCTGGATCCTCGACGTCTACGGGTTCCTGCTGGCCGGCCTGCTCATCACGATGGGCGTCCTCGGCGACCGGTTCGGGCGCCGCCGGATGCTCCTGCTCGGCGCGGCGCTGTTCGGCGCGGCGTCGGTCGCGGCGGCGTACTCCGCCAGCGCGGAGGCGCTGATCGGGGCGCGGGCCGCGCTGGGCGTGGCGGGCGCGGTGCTCGCGCCGTCGACGCTGGCGCTGATCCGCAGCATGTTCCGGGACGGCGACCAGCGCCGCACCGCGATCGCGATCTGGACGGCCGGGTTCTCCGGCGGCGCGGCGCTCGGCCCGCTGGTGTCCGGCGTCCTGCTGGACCATTTCTGGTGGGGTTCGGTGTTCCTGCTGAACGTCCCGCCGATGGTGCTGCTGCTGGCCCTCGCGCCGCTGCTGATCCCCGAGTACCGCGATCCGCGTCCGGGACGGTTCGACCTGGTCGGCGCGGTGCTGTCACTCGGTGCCGTGCTGCCCGCCGTCTACGGGATCAAGGAGCTGGCGCAGGACGGGGTGAGCGCCGTCCCGGTCGCGGCGGTCGTCGCGGGGCTGGTGCTCGCCGCGCTGTTCGTCATGTGGCAGCGGTCCCGCCGCGACCCGATGATCGACCTCGCGCTGTTCCGGGTGCGGACGTTCGCGGTGCCGATGGCGGTGAACCTGGTGGCGTTCTTCGCGCTCGTCGGGTTCGCGCTGTACTCGACGCAGTGGTTGCAGCTCGTGCGCGGGATGGGGCCGATGGAGGCGGCGCTGTGGTCGCTGCCCGCCCCGGCGGCGGTGGCGGTGGCGACGTCGGTGGCGAGCGGCCTCGCGCGGACGGTCCGCCCCGCCTACATCATCGGGACGGGGCTGCTGATGACGGCGGCCGGGTTCCTGGTGGTGACGCGGGTCGGCGTCCATTCGTCGCTGGCGGTGCTGGTGACCGGCGTGGTGCTGGTCGCGGCGGGCCTCGGGGTGGCGATGACGCTGACCGCCGACATGATCCTCACCGCGGCGCCGGCGGAGCGGGCGGGCGCGGCGTCGGCCCTCTCGGAGACCGGCAACCAGCTCGGCGGCGCGCTCGGCGTGGCGATCATGGGCAGCATCGGCGCGGCGATCTACCGGGACCGGATGGGCGACGCCGTCCCGGCCGGGCTGCCGCCGCGCGCGGTCGAGGCGGCGGAGAAGACGCTCGGCGGCGCCGCCGAGGTCGCCAAGGGCCTGCCGGGCGGCGCGCGCTCCGGGCTGCTGGAGACGGCGCGGGACGCATTCGTCCACGGCCTGAACGTCAACGCGGGCATCGCCGCCGGGGTGGTCGCGGTCGTCGCGGTCGTCGGGACGGTGCTGCTGCGCAACCATGGCGGTAAGCAGACCGGCCCCGAGGAGGGTCCCGAGGCCGCCGTCGAGAAGACCCCCGAGCCCGCCGGGGGACGCTGACCCTCGCCGGGCCGCGTCCCCCGGGGGCGCGGCCCGGTCAGGCGGACGACTCCAGCTCGCCGTCCAGGATCTCGAACATCTCGCTGGCCGACACCGCCGCCAGGTCGTCCGACCCGGCGGCGGTGTCGCCGTCCGGGCGGGACGCGGCGGCCCACGCGGCGGTGATCTCGCGGAGCCGGGCGGTGACGCGGGCCCGCGCGTCCGGGTCCGCGGCGGTCGACTCCAGCGCCAGTTCCAGGGCGCGCAGGTGCTCGTCCACGGCGGGGGCGGTGGGCGGCTCGGCCGGGTCCAGCTCGGCGTCGAGCAGCGCGGCGACCGCCGCCGCGTTCGGGTGGTCGAACACCAGCGTGGACGGCAGCCGCAGCCCGGTGGCGGCGTTGAGCGCGTTCCGCAGCTGGACGGCCGTGAGCGAGCTGAACCCGAGCTCGCTGAACGCGCGCTCCGGCTCGACCGCGTCCCGGTCGTCGTGCCCGAGGACGGCGGCGACCTGCGCCCGCACCAGCTCCAGCAGGAACCGGTCGCGCTCCGGCCCGGCCAGCTCGGCGAGCCGCCGCGCCAGGACGGCGGCCCCGCCGTCCCGCGCCGACTGCCGCGCGGGCACCTTGACCAGGCCGTGCAGCATCGCCGGGATCCCGCCCGACGCGGCGTGCGAGCGCAGCGCGGCCAGGTCGAGCCGGACGGGCAGCGGCGCCGGGGCGCCGTCCCGCAGCGCGAGGTCGAACAGTCCGAGCGCGTCGGCCGTGGCCAGCGCGGGTATGCCGGAGCGCTCGTGGCGGCGCAGGTCGGCGTCGCCGAGGCGGCGGGCCATGCCCGCCTCCGCCCACGGCCCCCACGCGAGCGACGCGGCGGGGAGGCCGAGACCGCGCCGGTGCACGGCGAGCGCGTCCAGGTAGGCGTTGGCCATCGCGTAGTTGCCCTGGCCGGGACCGCCGAGGACGCCGGACACCGACGAGAACAGCACGAACGCCGTCAGCTCCATGTCGCGGGTCAGCTCGTGGAGGTGCCAGGCCGCGTCCGCCTTGGGGCGCAGCACGGCGTCCAGGCGGTCAGGGGTGAGGGACGAGACCACGCCGTCGTCGAGGACCCCGGCGGCGTGGACGACGCCGGTCAGCGGACGGCCGTCGAGGAGCCGCGCCACGGCGTCCCGGTCGGCGAGGTCGCAGGCGGCGATCTCGGCGTCCGCGCCGAGCGCGGCGAGGTCGGCGCGCAGCTCGGCCGCGCCCGGCGCGTCCGGGCCGCGGCGGCTCACCAGCAGCAGCTTCCGGACGCCGTGCGCGGACACCAGGTGCCGGGCGATCAGCGGGCCGATGCCGCCCGTCCCGCCGGTGATCAGGACCGTCCCGGCCGGGTCCCAGGGCGCGGGCCCCGAGGGCGGCGCGGCCGACCGCGCGAGGCGGGGCACGCGCGGCTCGCCCGCGCGCAGCGCGACCTGCGGTTCGGGCAGCGCGGCGGCGGCGGGCAGCGCCCGCGCGGACTCGCCGGTGCCGTCGGTGTCGAGCAGGACGAACCGTCCGGGGTTCTCCTCCTGCGCGGATCTGATCAGCCCCCACAGCGCGGCCCCGGCGAGGTCGTCCGGCTTCTCGTGCGGCGCGGCGGCGACGGCGTTCTCGGTGACGACGGCGAGCCGGGACCCGGCGAACCGCTCGTCGGCGAGCCACTCCCGCGCGAGCGCGAGCACCTCGTGCCCGGCGCGCCGCACCTCCGCCGGGCCGGCACCGGACGGCGCGGGCGCGAACACCACGTCCGGCACCGCGGATCCGGCGAGTGCCGCGAGGTCCGGGACGCCCGGCAGGCCGTAGCGGTCGCCGCCGAGGACGACGCAGTCCGGGACGGGAGCGGCGGCGAGCCGCGTGCCGGTCCACTCGACGTGGAACAGCGCGTCGCCGCGGACGCCCCCCGCCGCCTCCAGCCGTTCGGCGGACACGGGCTCCAGCGTGACCGACGCCGCCGACAGCACGGGCCGTCCGGCCGCGTCGGCGAGTTCGAGCGCGTGCCCGCCACCGGTGGCGGACGTGATCCGCACCCGGACGGCCTCCGCGCCCTCGGCGTGCAGCCGCACCCCGCTCCACGCGGTGGGAAGGCTGACGTGGTCGGCGTCCTCTTCCAGCAGGACGAGATGGGTCGCCGCGTCCAGCAGCGCCGGGTGGATGCCGAACCCGCTGGCTCCGGCCGCGCCCTCGGGCAGCGCGATCTCGGCGTAGAGGTCCCGCCCGTGCCGCCAGGCCGCGCGCAGCCCCCGGTAGAGGGGGCCGTAGGCGTAGCCGCGGGCGAGGAGGCGCTCGTAGGCGTCCCCGACGTCGATCGCGGCGGCGCCCTGCGGCGGGGACGGCGACGGCGCGGGCGGCGGCCCGCCGTCCGCGGCGAGGCGTCCGGTGGCGTTGCGGGTCCACGGGACGTCCGGGGACGCGTCGGCTTGCCGGGAGAAGACGCTCACAGGCCAGCCGCCTGACCCGTCCCGCTCCCCCACGACGACCTGGAGCGCGAGCCCGCTTTCGGGCGGCGCCATCGGTTCGTGGACGGCCAGCTCCTCGACCAGGTCGGCGCCGACCTCGTCGGCGGCGCGGACGAGCAGGTCCACGAACGCCGCGCCCGGCAGCGGCGTGGCGCCGAGCACCTCGTGGTCGGTGAGCCACGGCCGGGACCCGGCCGCGAGCCGCCCGGTGAGGACGACGCCGCCGGACCCGGGCGCGGCGACCACGGCGCCGAGCAGCGGGTGCCCGGCCGGTTCGAGCCCGGCCGCGCCGACGTCCCCGGCCGCCCCGGCGGCGGCGTCGGGCCAGTGGCGCTTCCGCTGGAAGGGGTAGGTGGGCAGGTCGACGGCCCGGGCGCCGCGCCCGGCGAACACCGCGTGCCAGTCGACGTCCGCGCCGTCCGCGTACAGGGCGCCGACCGCGGTGAGGAGCGCCGCCGCCTCGCCGCCGTCGCGGCGCAGCACGGGCACGACGACCCGGCGCCCGCCGGACGCGGCGTCGAGGACGCCTTCGGCGAGGGCGGTCAGGACGGCGTCCGGCCCGACCTCCACGAACCGGGTGACGCCCTCCGACTCCAGGTGGCGGACGCCGTCGGCGAACCGGACGGCGTCCCGCGCGTGCCGCACCCAGTACTCGGGCGACCGGTGGTCGGCCGAGCCGTCCCCGGTGACGTTCGAGACGATCGGGATGGACGGCTCCGCGTGGTCGAGCCCGGCGGCGACGCGTCCGAACTCGGCGAGCATCGGGTCGAGCAGCGGCGAGTGGAAGGCGTGCGAGACGCGCAGCCGGTTCGTCCCGCGGCCGAGCGCGGCGAAGTGCGCGACGACGCGCTCGACCTCGGCCTCCGGGCCGGAGACGACGACCGAGTCGGGGCCGTTGACGGCGGCGATCGCGGTGTTCGCGGCGTTCGCGGTGTCCGGGCCGAGGGCGGCGGACGCCTCGTCCTCGGTCGCCCGCACGGCGGCCATCGCGCCGCCCGCCGGGAGCGCCTGCATCAGCCGCCCGCGCGCGGCGACGAGCGCGGCGGCGTCCGGCAGCGTCCAGACGCCCGCGACGTGCGCGGCGACCAGCTCGCCGACGGAGTGCCCGGCGACGAGGTCGGGCCGCAGCCCCCACGACTCCAGCAGCCGGTAGAGGGCGACCTCCACGGCGAACAGCCCGGCCTGCGTGTGGACGGTCTGGTCGAGCCGCTCCCGGTCGTCGTCCCAGAGGACAGTCTTCAGCGGCACGTCCAGGTGCTTGTCGAGTTCGGCGCACGCGGCGTCGAGCGCGTCCGCGAACACGGGGAACGCCTCGTACAGCTCGCGTCCCATGCCGGGCCGCTGCGCGCCCTGGCCGGAGAACAGGAACGCCGTCAGGCCGGTCGAGGCGACGCCGCCGAGCACGTCCGGGCGCGGCTCGCCCGCGGCGACCGCCGCGAGCCCGGCGGCCCCGGCGGCGGTGTCGGCGGCGAGGACGACGGCGCGGTGCTCCAGCGCGGCCCGCCCGGTCGCGAGCGAGTACCCGACGGACAGGGCGTCGGCGCCGTCCAGTCCGGCCGCGACGCGTCCGGCCTGGGCGCGGAGCGTGGCGGCGTCCCGCGCGGACACCGGCCACGGCACCGGGGCGCCGTCCGGCCACGGCAGCGCCTCCTCCGTCCCTGGCTCCTCCTCGGGGGCCTGCTCGATGATCAGGTGGGCGTTGGTGCCGCTGACGCCGAAGGACGAGACGGCGGCGCGGCGCGGCCGGTCGTCGCCGTGCTCCGGCCATTCCCGCGCCTCGGTCAGCAGGCGCACGTTCCCCGCGTCCCAGTCGACGTGCCTGGACGGCTCCGTCACGTGCAGCGTCTTCGGCAGCAGCCCGTGCCGCATCGCCATCACCGTCTTGATGATCCCGGCGACCCCGGCGGCGGCCTGCGCGTGCCCGATGTTCGACTTGATCGACCCGAGCCACAGCGGCCGGTCGTCCGGGCGGTTCCGCCCGTAGGTCGCGAGGAGCGCCTGCGCCTCGATCGGGTCGCCGAGCGTGGTGCCCGTCCCGTGGCCCTCGACCGCGTCGACGTCCCCGGCCGCGAGCCGCGACTCGGCGAGCGCGTGCCGGATCAGCCGCTGCTGCGCCGGCCCGTTCGGCGCGGTGAGGCCGTTGGACGCGCCGTCCTGGTTGACGGCGCTGCCCCGCACGACGGCCAGTACCCGGTGGCCGTTGCGGCGCGCGTCGGACAGCCGCTCCAGCAGGAGGATCCCGGCGCCCTCGGCCCAGCCGGTGCCGTCCGCCGCGTCCGAGAACGCCTTGCAGCGGCCGTCCGGGGCGAGGCCGCGCTGCCTGCTGAACGCGATGAACGGCGCGGGCAGCGACATCACGAGGACGCCGCCCGCGAGCGCCAGGTCGCATTCGCGGCGGCGCAGCGCGTGCGCCGCGAGGTGCACCGCGACCAGCGACGACGAGCACGCCGTGTCGACGGTCAGCGCGGGGCCCTCCAGGCCGAGCGTGTAGGCGATCCGGCCGGAGATCACCGACGCCGCGTTGGCGGTGCTGAGGTAGGTCTCCGCGGCCTCGGGCAGGGCGTCCAGGACGTAGGCGTAGTCCTGCCCGCCGGACCCGACGAACACCCCGACCTGCTTCTCGCGGAGGGAGTGCGGGTCGATCCCAGCGCGCTCGCACACCTCCCACGACAGCTCCAGCGCGATCCGCTGCTGCGGGTCCATGCTGAGGGCCTCGCGCGGGGAGATGCCGAAGAACCCGGCGTCGAAGTCCCCCGCGTCGTACACGAACCCGCCCTCGCGGACGTAGCTGGCGCCGGGACGGTCGGGGTCGGCGTCGAACAGCCGCCCGGTGTCCCAGCCCCGGTCGTCCGGGAACGGGCCGACGGCGTCGGTCCCGTCCGCGACCAGCTTCCACAGCCCCTCCGGGGACCGGACGCCGCCCGGGTACCGGCAGCTCATCGCGACGATCGCGATCGGCTCCCGTTCCCTGGTCTCGACGTCCTGGAGCCGCCGCCGGGTCTGGTGCAGCTCCGCCGTGACCCGTTTGAGGTAGCCGAGCAGCTTCTCGTCGTTCGCCATGTCCGCCTCTCTCAGGCCATCCCGAGGTCTTTGTCGATGAAGTCGAAGAGGTCGTCGGCCGTCGCGTCCTCCAGGCGGCTCGCGACGTCCGCGCCGTCCCGCCCGGCGAGGGACTGGCTCAGCGACGCGACCAGCGCCTGGAGCCGCGCGGTGACGCCGGAGCGCTCGATCTCCTCGGCGGGGAGCGCCGCCACGGCCGCCTCCAGCCGGTCCAGCTCGGTCGTGATCGGGACGTCGCCCGGGACGGCCGCGTCGTCCGGGCGCATGAGCGACTGGAGGAACGCGGCGAGAGCGGCCGGGGACGCGTGGTCGAACGCCAGCGTCGCGGGCAGCCTCCGCCCGGTCGCGGCGCTCAGCCGGGTGCGGAGCTCCACGGCGGCGACCGAGTCGAACCCGAGCTCCTTGAAGGCGCGTCCGGGGTCGAGCGCGGCGCTGTCGCCGTAGCCGAGGATCACCGCGACGTGCGTGCGGACGAGGTCGAGCAGCGCGCGTCCGCGTTCGGCCTCCGGCATCGCGGCGAGCCGCGCCGCGAACTCGGACTCGGTGCCCGGGTCGTCCTCGTCGTCGCTCTGCGCGGCGAGGGCGGCGCGGGCTTCGGGCAGCTCGTCCAGCAGCGGGCGGGGCCGCGCGAGCGTGTACGCGGCGGTGAACCGGGACCAGTCGATGTCGGCCACCACGAGGTGGCTCTCGTCGTGGTCGAGCGCCTGCCGCAGCGCGGTGATCGCCGGGCGCGGCTCCATCGGCGCGAGCCCCAGCCGCCGCGCCGCCGCGCCCGCGTCGGCGTCGACCATCCCGGCGTTCCAGGTGCCCCAGGCGATCGCGGTCGCGGTGCGGCCCCGCGCCCGGCGGCGGTGGGCGAGCGCGTCCAGGTAGGCGTTGGCGGCGGCGTACGCCGACTGGCCCGCCCCGCCCCACGCGGCGGCCCCGGACGAGAACAGCACGAACGCGTCCAGCGGACGGTCCGCCAGGAGGTCGTCCAGGTGCGCCGCGCCCACGGCCTTCGGCATGACCGCCGCCAGCTCGTCCAGGGTGAGGCCGGACAGCGGGACGTTCGCGCCGAGCGTCCCGGCCGCGTGCATGACCGCCGTGAGGTCGTCGCCGACCGAGTCGAGCAGGCGGCGCAGGGCGTCGCGGTCGGCGACGTCGCACGCCGCGACCGTCACGCGGGCGCCGAGCGCGGACAGCTCCGCCTCCAGCTCGGCGGCCCCTTCGGCGGCCGGGCCGCGGCGGCTGGTGAGGACGAGGTGCTCGGCGCCGTCCGCGGCGAGGCGGCGGGCGACCTGCGCGCCGACGCCGCCGGTGCCGCCGGTGATGAGGACCGTCCCGCGCGGCCGCCACGTCCGCGCGGGCGTCCTGCCGTTGAGCCCGGCGTGGACCAGGCGGCGCACGGCCACCTTGCCCGGACGGATCGCCACCTGGTCCCCGGCCTCGCCGGACAGCGCCGAGGCGAGCAGGCGGAGGATCGTCTCGTCCAGGGCCGGGGTCGGGGCTGCGGGGAGGTCGATCATGCCGCCCCAGGTCCGGGGGCGTTCCAGGCCGAGGGCCGTGCCGAGGCCCCAGAGGGACGCCTGCGCCAGGTCGGTGATCTCGGCCGGGTCGTCCACGGCGACCGCGCCCCGCGTCACGCACCAGAGCGGCGCGTCGTGCCCGGCGTCGTCGAGCGCCTGCGCGAGCGCGATCGTCGCCGCGACTCCCCGGGTGATCGTCGGGTGGTGCGGGTGGGGGCGCGTGTCCAGGGCCAGCAGGGACAGGACGCCGTCGGTCGCCTTGGTGTCGCGGAGCCTGTCGACCAGCGCCTCCCGGTCGCCGTCGTCCACCTCCATGGGCACGAGCCGGGCGCCGTTGTCGGCGAGCGCCTCGGTGATCCGCGCGAGGTCGAGGCCGGACGGCGTCACGGCCAGCCATTCGCCGGACGCCGGAGTCTTAGGCGGCTCGGCCAGGGGCTTCCACGCGATCCGGTAGCGCCAGGAGTCGACGGCCTGGGTCTCGCGGCTGCGGCGCCGCCAGTCCGAGAGCGCGGGTGCGACGTCGCGGAGCGATTCGGGAGCCAGGTCGAGGCTTTCGGCCAGGGAGGAGAGGTCTCCCTGCTCCACCGCGTCCCAGAACGCGGCGTCCGCGGGGTCGGACGGGCGGGTGTTGGTGACGGGTTCCGTCCAGTAGCGGGTGCGTTGGAACGCGTAGGTGGGGAGTTCGACGCGGTGTGCGCCGTGGTGGGTGAACAGTGCGGGCCAGTCGATGGTGGTTCCGGTGACGTGCAGGTGGGCGAGTGCGGTGAGGAGGGTGGCGGTTTCGGGGCGGTCGCGGCGAAGCGCGGCGACGCTGACGCTCCCGTCGGCGGAGGCCATCGCGGTGAGGACGCCGTCGGGTCCGATTTCCAGGAATCGGGTGACGCCGTTGTCGTGGAGGTGGGTGAGGGTGTCATGGAACCGGACGGCCTCGCGGACGTGCCGCACCCAGTACTCGGGATCGGGTTGCGCACCCAGGATCGGGATCGCGGGCGGCTGGTAGGTGATGGATTGGGCGATCTGGCGGAAGTCGTCCAGCATCGGATCCATCAATGGGGAATGGAAGGCGTGCGAGACGCGTAGGCGGGTCGTCTTGCGTCCGAGTTCGGTGAAGTGGTCGATGATTCGGACGACGTCGTTCTCCGCGCCGGAGACGACGGTGGCCTGCGGGCCGTTGACGGCAGCGATCCCGATTTCATTCCCCAGCAGCGGGGTGATTTCCTCTTCGGTGGCCTGGATCGCGGCCATCGCTCCGCCGGACGGGAGCGCCTGCATCAACCGTCCTCGGGCAGCGACCAGTCTTGCCGCGTCCTCCAGCGAGAACATTCCGGCGACGTGCGCGGCGGCCAATTCACCGATCGAATGACCCGCCAAGAAGTCAGCCCGCACACCCCACGACTCCACCAGACGGAACAAGGCGACTTCGATCGCAAAGAGGCCGGTCTGAGTGAACGCAGTTTGATCCAGGAGGTCGGGATCCGACCAGATCACGTCACGCAGCGGACGGTCTAGGTGCTTGTCCAACTCCGCGCAAACGGTGTCGAGAGCGTCGGCGAACACCGGGAAGGTCTCATACAGCTCGCGGCCCATGCCCAGGCGTTGGGCGCCCTGGCCTGAGAACAGCAGCGCGGTCGAACCCGGAGACGCCGGGCCAGCGCCGACGACCACGTCCGGATGCGGTTTCCCCGCCGCCAACGCGGCAAGGGCGGATTCAGCGTCGCCGACCAAGACCACCGCGCGCCGCTCCAACAACGCGCGGTCGTGCGCCAGCGAGTAGCCGACGTCCAGGGGACGCAGGTCAGGCTCCGAACGGAGATATACGCGAAGCCGTTCCGCCTGGGCCTGGAGACCCGCTTCGTCACGCGCAGAGATCAGCCACGGAACCGTTGCGGGGGGATCGAGCGATACCTCCTCGGACTCCGCAGCGGGCGGCTCTTCCAGAATGAGGTGGACGTTGGTGCCGCTAATGCCGAACGAGGAGACTCCGGCTCGGCGGGGGTGACCGTTCTGCGGCCATTCGCGGGCTTCGGTCAGCAGTTCGACGGCTCCGGCCGACCAGTCGACATGCGGGGACGGCTCGTCCACATGCAACGTCTTGGGCAGCTTCCCGTGCCGCATCGCCTGAACCATCTTGATGATCCCCGCGACCCCGGCAGCCGCCTGCGCATGACCCATGTTGGATTTGATCGACCCCAACCACAGCGGCCGATCCTCAGGACGATCCTGACCGTAGGTCGCGATCACCGCCTGCGCCTCGATCGGGTCGCCCAGTCGCGTGCCCGTACCGTGCGCCTCCACCGCGTCCACGTCCGCCGTTGTCAGGCCGGAATTGGCGAGGGCTTGGCGGATCACGCGCTGCTGGGACGGGCCGTTCGGAGCCGTCAGACCATTGGAGGCGCCGTCCTGATTGACCGCACTCCCCCGCACCACCGCCAGCACCGGGTGACCATTACGGCGGGCATCCGACAGACGCTCCACCACCAGCACACCCACGCCCTCAGCCCAGCCCGCACCATCAGCCGACGCCGAGAACGACTTGCACCGCCCATCAGCAGCCAAACCACGCTGACGACTGAACTCCACAAACATCCCCGGCGTGGACATCACCGTCACACCACCAGCCAACGCAAGCGAACACTCACCCGAACGCAACGCCTGGCTTGCCAGATGCAAAGCCACGAGGGAGGACGAGCACGCCGTGTCCAGTGTTACCGAGGGTCCTTCCAGGCCGAAGACGTAAGAGACTCGGCCGGACGCGAGGCTGCCCGCGCTTGTGCTCGCGGCATCGACGTCCAGCGCGTAGTCGTGGTACATCAGACCGGCGAAGACACCGGTCGCGCTCCCCCGCAGCGACGACGGGTCAATACCAGCCCGCTCGAACGCCTCCCACGACGCCTCCAACAACAACCGCTGCTGCGGATCGGTATCCGCCGCCTCACGCGGCGACACACCAAAGAAATCAGCATCGAAATCCGCCGCATCGTAGAGGAACCCACCCTCACGGGCCACGCTCTTACCGGGGCGGCCAGGAACCGGATCGAACAAGCCCTCCACATCCCAGCCACGATCAACCGGGAAACCCGACACCGCATCCACGCCACCCTCGACCAACCGCCACAAATCCTCAGGCGAAGCCACACCACCCGGATACCGGCACGCCATCCCCACGATCACAATCGGATCGTCATCGACCTTCGCAGAGTTGGAGGTGACGATCGGCCCGCTCGTCGTCCCGGAAAGTTCGTCCTCCAGGTATTCGGCGACGGCCTGTGCGGTCGGGTAATCGAAGACCAGCGTCGCCGGGAGACGCAGACCCGTCTCGGCGCGCAGCGCATTCCGCAACTCCACCGCCGAAAGGGAATCGAAACCCAGGTCACGGAACGCACGGTCAGGTTGTACGGCATCTGCCGAGGCGTGGCCGAGTACGGCCGCGACTTGGGTCCGGACGATGTCGGAGAGGGCGTTGAGGCGTTCGTCCGGGAGCATCCTGATCAGGCGGTCGCTCAGTGAGCTTTCCGCCCGGCCGCGGACGGGCCGTCGTCCATTGCCGGAGAGGCCGCGTAGCAAGGCCGGGATCTCCTCGCCCTGGCGTGCCCGCAACACGGCCCGGTCCACGCGCAATGGAACGACCGTCGCCTCTTCGACGCCCAACGACGCGTCGAAGAGTGCCAGTGCTTCTTGCACGGACATCGGCGGCATGCCGAGTCGCCGCAGGCGGTCCGCGTCCGAGGCGTCGAGTTCGGCGGACATGCCCTCCGTGGTGTCCCAGAGCCCGAATGCCATGGACGTTGCGGCAAGCCCGAGCGAACGACGGTGCTCGGCCAACGCGTCCAGGAACACATTCGCCGCCGCGTAATTGCCCTGCCCCGCCGCCAGAACCATCCCACCAGCAGACGAGAACAACACAAACGCCGACAGATCCAGGCCACGAGTCAACTCATGCAGATGCCACGCCCCATCCACCTTCGGACCGAACACCGCATCAATCCGGTCGGGTGACAGCGAGCCGATCAGTCCGTTGTCCGCTACACCGGCGGCGTGCACAACGCCGGTCAGCGGATGCTCCACCGCGATTCCATCGAGCAGATCCGCCACGGCCTGACGATCCGAGACGTCACACGCCACCACCGAAACCTCAGCGCCCAGATCCGCCAACTCAGCGCGAAGCTCCGCAGCACCCGGGGCGTCCAGACCACGGCGACTGGTCAGCATCAAGTGCCGCACGCCATGAACCGACACCAGATGACGCGCCACCAACGCACCCAGACCACCCGTCCCACCGGTCACCAGGACTGTGCCGTCCGGGTCCCATTGGAAGGACGACGCCGCCTTGGCGGGGGTCAGACGAGGCAAGCGAACCTCGCCGCCATGAATCGCGATTTCAGGCTCGTCACCGGACGCCGCGACCCGTGCCAGGGCATTGGCCGACTCGGGCGCGTCATCCAGATCCACCAGAACGAAGCGACCCGGATTCTCCGCCTGCGCCGCACGCACCAAGCCCCGTACGGGAGCCTGCGCCAAATCTCCGCGAAGAACGACGGCAAGCCGGGACGCGGCGAACCGCTCATCGCCCAGCCATTCCTGAACCACACCCAACGCCGAAAAGGCCGCCGCACGCACATCCGCCAGAACGCCATCGCCAGCGGCAGAAGGCGACCACACCACCACATCCGGCACACCAGCGCCCGCCACACCAGCCAGATCCGCGAACACCGGAACATCCACGGAAAGGCCACACCGGTCCGAACCCAGCACCGCCAGGCTTGACGTGGGCTGCTGTCCGTCCATCGACGGGGCGGGCGTCCAGGCGACCGTGAACAATGCGTCGTTCAGTCCGCCGGACACGCTCAATTGCTCGGCCGACAATGCGCGTGACGCAAGCGACTCCACGTTGAACACCGGGCGACCCGTCTCGTCCGACGCGAGCAGGCTCACCACCGTGTCGCCCAACTGCGACACCCGTACCCGCAGCGTTGAGGCGCCGGAGGCGTGCAGGCTCACCCCGCTCCACTCGAACGGGAGCAGTGCGTCATCGCCGCCGTCCAGCAGGATCACGTGCATCGCGGCGTCGAGCAGGGCCGGGTGGATGCCGTAGGCCGTCGCCTGGTCACGGGCGTCGTCCGGCAGCGCCACCTCTGCGAACAGATCGCTACCGCGTTGCCAAGCGGCCCGCATTCCCTGGAAGACGGGTCCGTAGCCGAAGCCACGGTCGGCGAGGCGGTCGTAGGCGTCGTCGACGTCGAGCGCGGTCGCGTCGGCGGGCGGCCATTGCGCGAGGTCGGACGGCGGCTGCCCGGCACCCGTGGCCAGGACGCCCTCCGCGTGCCGCGTCCACTCGCCGTCGGTCGCCCCTCCCTCGGGGAGCGAATGGACGCTCACCGTGCGGCGGCCCCGCTCGTCGGCGGCGCCGACCGTCACGTGGATCGCCACGCCGCCGTGCTCCGGCAGGACGAGCGGCGCCTCCAACGTGAGCTGTTCCAGCACGCCGCAACCGACCTGGTCACCGGCCCGGACGGCCAGCTCCACGAACACCGCGCCCGGCAACAGGACACTGCCCAGCACTTCGTGCTCGGCCAGCCACGGCTGCGCGTCGGCCGAGAGCCTGCCGGTCAGCATCACCCCGTCCGATCCGGGGACCGGGACCACCGCACCCAGCAGCGGGTGTTCGGCCGGGCCGAGGCCGAGCGCCGATGGATCGTCGTTCGCCGTGGTGTCCACCAGCCAGTAGCGCTCGCGCTGGAACGCGTAGGTCGGCAACTCGACCAGGCGGGCCGCACGTCCGGCGAACACCGCACGCCAGTCGATGTCCAGGCCGTCCGCGTGGACGCGTCCCAGCGCCGTCATGACTTCCTGCGCCTCAGGACGGTCCCGGCGGAGGACGGGCGCGACGACCTCGGTGTCCGAGTCGCCCTGCACCATCGCTGCCAGCACGCCATCGGGCCCGATCTCCAAGAACCGGTTCACGCCCTGATCGCGAAGCTCGGCAACCGTGTCGTAGAACCGGACGGCGTCACGGACGTGCCGCACCCAATAGCCAGCGTCCGGCTGCGCACCCCCGATGGGAATGGCGGGTTCGTTGAAGGTGATGGTTTCGGCGACCTGACGGAAGTCGTCCAGCATCGGATCCATCAGCGGGGAATGGAAGGCGTGCGAGACCCGCAACCGGGTCGTCTTGCGCCCCAGCCCGGCGAAATGGTCAATGATTCGGGAGACCGCGTCTTCGGTGCCGGAGACCACGACCGACTCAGGGCCGTTCACCGCCGCGAGACCAACCACCGCCGAGTCCAGCAGCGGGACGACCTCATCCTCGGTCGCCTGCACGGCCGCCATCGCTCCGCCGGACGGGAGCGCCTGCATCAACCGACCCCGCGCCGCAACCAGCTTCGCGGCATCCTCCAATGAGAACATTCCCGCCACATGCGCGGCCGCCAACTCACCGATCGAATGACCCGCCAAGAAATCGGGCCGAACACCCCACGACTCCAGCAACCGATAAAGCGCAACCTCGACCGCGAACAAACCCGTCTGAGTGAAGGCGGTCTGGTTCAGCAACTCAGGCTCCGACCAGACCACATCCTTCAGCGGCCGATCCAGATGCTTATCCAACTCCCCGCACACCGCATCGAACGACTCAGCGAACACCGGGAACGCGGCATACAACTCACGCCCCATCCCCACACGCTGCGAACCCTGACCCGAGAAAAGGAACGCCGTCCGGCCCGGGCTGGCGGTTCCGCGGACGACGCCCTGCCCGCCGTTCCGCCCTTCGGCGAGGACGTCCAGGCCCGCCAGCAATTCGTCCCTGCCGCGCCCCACCACGACCGCGCGGTGTTCCAGGACAGCCCGGGAAGTGGCCAGTGTGAACGCCACGTCCAAGGGTTCCGCCTCGGAATGGGTGCGCAGGTGCGTGCGGAGCCGTTCGGCCTGTCCGCGAAGGCCCGCCTCGTCGCGCGCCGAGAGCAGCCAGGGAAGAACCCCGTCATCGGCGGACGGACGCTCCTGCTCCTCCGGCTCCGGAACCTGTTCGAGAATGACGTGCGCGTTCGTGCCGCTGATTCCGAACGACGAGATTCCGGCGCGGCGCGGGCGGCCGTTCCGCGGCCATTCCCGCGCTTCCGCCAGCAGTTCGACGCGTCCGGCCGTCCAGTCGACATGCGGGGTCGGCTCGTCCAGGTGCAGTGTCTTCGGCAGGACGCCGTGCCGCATCGCGTAAACCGTCTTGATGATCCCGGCGACCCCGGCGGCGGCCTGCGTGTGACCGATGTTGGATTTGATCGACCCCAGCCACAAAGGACGCCCCTCCGGACGACCCTGACCATAAGTCGCGAGCAATGCCTGCGCCTCGATCGGGTCGCCGAGCGTCGTCCCGGTGCCATGCGCTTCGACCGCGTCCACATCGGCGGCGTCCAATCCGGCGTTGGCCAATGCCTGCCGGATCACCCGCTGCTGCGACGGCCCGTTCGGCGCCGTCAGGCCGTTCGAGGCCCCATCCTGATTCACCGCGGTACCGCGCACGACGGCCAGCACGGGGTGGCCGTTGCGGCGGGCGTCCGAGAGGCGTTCGACCAGGAGCATTCCGGCGCCTTCGCCCCAGGACGTCCCGTCCGCGGCGGCGGCGAAGGACTTCGCGCGGCCGTCCCGCGCCAGGCCCCGCTCCAGGCTGAAGTCCACGAACGTGCCCGGCGTCGCCATGACGGCGACACCTCCGGCCAGCGCGAGCGAGCATTCGCCGGAGCGGAGCGCCTGCGCGGCGAGGTGAAGCGCGACGAGGGACGACGAGCACGCCGTGTCCACCGTTACCGCCGGGCCTTCGAGCCCGAAGGTGTAGGAGATCCGGCCCGAGACGATCGAGCCGGTGTTACTTCCCGCCGCGTAGTCGTGGTACATCGCCCCGGCGAAAACGCCGGTGGAACTGCCGCGCAGGGACGACGGGTCGATTCCGGCCCGTTCGAGCGCCTCCCACGACACTTCCAGCAGCAGCCGCTGCTGCGGGTCCATGGCCAATGCCTCGCGCGGGCTGATTCCGAAGAACCCGGGGTCGAATTCCGCCGCGTCGTGGAGGAAGCCGCCGGTCCGGACATAACTCTTTCCGGGCGTGCCGGGCTCGGGGTCGTAGAGGCCGTCGATGTCCCAGCCCCGGTCGGCGGGGAATTCGGAGACGGCGTCCACGCCGTCCGCGACAAGCCGCCACAGGTCCTCCGGCGCGGTGACGCCGCCGGGGAAGCGGCACGCCATGCCGACGATCGCGATCGGCTCGTCATCCACCCGCGCGGCGGCGACGACGGGGGCGTCCGACACGGCGCCCGTCACCTCGTCCAGCAGGTGGCGGGCGAGCACGACCGGCACCGGGTAGTCGAAGACGAGCGTCGCGGGCAGCCGGAGCCCGGTCGCCTCCGCCAGCGCGTTGCGAAACTCGACCGCCGACAACGAGTCGAAGCCGAGGTCGCGGAACGCCCGCTCGGGTTCGATGGCCGCCGGGCCCGGGTAGCCGAGGACGGACGCGGCCCGGCCGCGCACGATGTCCAGCAGCGCCTCCTCCCGCTCGGCCTCGGTCAGGCCGGACAGGCGCCGTCCGAGCGCCGCCGCGCCCCCCGCCCCGCCGTCGGCGGCGGCACGGCGGCGTGTGCCGCGGACCAGGCCGCGCAACACGTGCGGCACGTCGGCGCCGCCGGAGCCCAGCGTCCGGAGGTTCAGATGGACCGGGACGAGCATCGCCTCGTCCACCCGGCTCGCCGCGTCGAACAGGGCCAGGCCCTGGTCGTCCGGCAGCGCCTCCAGGCCGGTCCGGTCGAAGCTCTGCGCCCGCTCCGCCATGCCGGTGCTCCACAGGCCCCAGGCCAGCGACCGCGCGGGCAGGCCGTGGGCGCGGCGGTGCGCGGCGAGGCCGTCCAGGAACGCGTTGGCCGCCGCGTAGTTGCCCTGACCGGGCGAACCCAGGACGCCCGCGGCCGACGAGAACAGCACGAACGCCGACAGGTCCATGTCGCGGGTCAGTTCGTGCAGGTTCCAGGCGGCGTCCGCCTTCGGACGGAGCACCGCGTCCACCCGCTCGGGCGTCAGCGACGAGATCACGCCGTCGTCCAGGACGCCCGCCGCGTGCACGACGGCCGCTATTTCCCGGCCTGCCATCAGCCGCGCGGCGGCGTCGCGGTCGGACACATCGCAGGCGGCGAGCTCGACCTCGGCGCCCAGGCCCGCCAGTTCGTCGCGCAGGTCGGCGGCGCCCGGCGCGTCCGCGCCCCGGCGGCTCACCAGCAGGAGGCTGCGCACGCCGTGCTCGGTCACCAGATGACGCGCCACCAGCGCGCCCAGGCCGCCGGTACCGCCGGTGATGAGCACCGTCCCGTCGCCGGGGAAGGTCTCCTCGGCGGGAGGGGGGACGGGCACGCGCGCCAAACGCATCACGAACGCCCCGCCGTCGCGGAACGCCACCTGCGGTTCCCCGCACGCGACCGCCGGAAGCGCGTCGGCCGCGCCCATGCCGGTGTCGAGGTCGGCCAGGACGATCCGCCCCGGGTTCTCCGACTGCGCCGACCGGATCAGCCCCGAGAGCGCCGCGCCGCCGAGATCGGTGACGTCCTCGCCGTCGACGGAGACCGCGCCGGACGTCACGACCAGCAGGGTGGACGACGCGAACCGCTCCTCCGCCTGCCACGCCTGCGCGACCGCGAGCGCCTGATGGACACTCGCGTGGACCCCGCCGCCCGTGTCCGGTTCGAGGACGACCACCTCGGGGACGGCCGCGCTCCCGTCGAGTTCCTCCCACCGCGCCCAGGACGGCTTCGAGCCGCTTTCGATCCCGATCGGCGTCCATTCCACGTGGTAGAGCGAGTCGCCGGAAGGGTCGCGGGCCTCGGCTCCGGAGAACCGGTCGGCGGGGACCTCCCGGAGGACCAGCGAGCCGATCGCCGCGACGGGACGCCCGGACCCGTCCGCCACCTGCAAGGACACCGCGTCGCCCGGCATCGCCTCGGACACCCGCACTCGGAGCGTCCTCGCGCCCGTGGCGAACAGTTCCACGCCCGACCACGCGAACGGCAGCAGCACGCCGTCACCGGACGCGGCATCGGTCAGCGCGATCGCGTGCAGGGCGGCGTCCAGCAGCGCCGGGTGGAGGCCGAAGCGGTCCTCGGCGACCTGGTCGGGGAGCGCGATCTCGGCGAACACCTCGTCGCCGCGCCGCCAGGCGGCCCGCAGTCCTTGGAAGGCCGGGCCGTAGTCCAGGACGTCGTACAGCCCGTCGGTGTCCGCCTCGGCCGCACCGGCCGGAGGCCACTGCTCCAAGTCGAAACCGGCGGCGGAGTCGGTGGCTGTGTCGGTGTCGGAGAGGAGGCCGACCGCGTGGCAGGTCCAGGGCGCGTCGTCGGCTTGGCGGGAGTGGATGCTCACCGTCCGCCGGGCGTCCTCGCGTGGCGCGCCGACGACGATCTGGACCGACATGCCGCCGTCCGCGGGCAGGACGAGTGGCTGTTCGAGGGTGAGTTCGTCGATCCGGCCGCAGCCGACCTGGTCTCCCGCGCGGACGGCCAATTCCACGAATCCAGTGCCCGGGAAGACCACCACGCCGCCGAACGCATGGTCGGCGAGCCAGGGTTGGGCGTGCACGGAAAGGCGACCCGACAGCACCACGCCGTCGGACTCCGGCGAGGAGACCACCGCGCTCAGGAGCGGATGGTCCGCCGATCCCAGGCCCATCGACTCGGCGTCGCCACCGGTCTGCGGAACCGTCCGCCAGAAATGCTCGCGCTGGAAGGCGTAGGTCGGCAATTCGACGCGGCGGGCCCCGCGTCCCGCCAATACCGAGCGCCAGTCAACGGACGCACCGGACGCGTGCAGCCCGCCGAGGGCGGTGAACAGGGTCTTGGTCTCGTCATGCTCCCTGCGCATCGCCGGAACGACGACCACGGCACCGTCTGAATCGCTCTGGACGATCGCGGTCAGCACACCGTCCGGGCCGACCTCCAAGAACCGGGCGACACCCTGATCGCGCAGCTCAGTGACGGTCTCGTGGAACCGGACGGCTTCGCGGACGTGCCGCACCCAGTATTCGGCGTCCGGCTGCGCACCCACGATGGGAATGGCGGGTTCGTTGAAGGTGATGGTTTCGGCGACCTGACGGAAGTCGTCCAGCATCGGATCCATCAGCGGGGAATGGAACGCGTGCGAGACCCGCAACCGGGTCGTCTTGTGCCCCAGCCCCGTGAAGTGATCCACGATCCGGGCGACTTCGTCTTCGGCTCCGGAGACCACGACCGACTCAGGCCCGTTCACCGCCGCGACGCCGACCCGCTCGTTCAGCAGGGGAAGGATCTCGTCTTCGGTCGCCTGGATCGCTGCCATCGCCCCACCAGGCGGCAGCGCCTGCATCAACCGACCCCGAGCCGCCACCAGCTTCGCGGCGTCTTCCAACGAGAACATCCCAGCCACATGCGCGGCCGCCAGTTCACCGATCGAATGACCCGCCAAGAAGTCAGGGCGGACACCCCACGACTCCAGAAGACAGAAGAGCGCCACCTCGACCGCGAACAAACCCGTCTGAGTGAAGACGGTCTGATTCAGCAACTCAGGCTCAGACCAAACGACCTCCCTCAGCGGCCGATCCAGATGCTTATCCAACTCCCCGCACACCGCATCGAACGACTCAGCGAACAGCGGGAACGCGACATACAACTCCCGCCCCATCCCCACACGCTGCGAACCCTGACCCGAGAAAAGGAGGGCCGTCCCGCCCTCCTTGCGGTCGGGGCGACGCGATTCTCCCGCTGCCAGCCGATCCAGCCCGGCCAGCAATTCGTCACGGTCCTGTCCGACCACGACGGCACGGTGATCGAACATTCCGCGTGTCGTGACCAGCGAGAAGCCCACGTCCAGTGGTGAAACCCGCTCGTCCTCGCGGACGAACTCGGCGAGCCGAGCGGCCTGTCCCCGAAGTCCGGCCTCACTCCGTGCCGACACCACCCAAGGAACCACCGGCAATTCCGCGGCAGACGGCGATTTCTCCTCAACCGCCGGAGGCTGCTCGACGATGACGTGCGCGTTCGTCCCGCTGATCCCGAAGGACGAAATCCCGGCTCGACGCGGACGACCGTTCTGCGGCCATTCCCGCTCCTCCGCCAGCAGTTCGACGCGCCCCGCCGACCAGTCCACGTGCGGGGTCGGTGCGTCCACATGGAGCGTCTTGGGCAGCACCCCGTGACGCATCGCCTGGACCATCTTGATGATCCCCGCGACACCCGCAGCCGCCTGCGTGTGACCGATGTTCGACTTGATCGACCCCAGCCACAACGGCTGATCCTCCGCACGACCCTGGCCATAGGTCGCCAGCAACGCCTGCGCCTCGATCGGGTCACCCAACGTCGTCCCGGTGCCATGCGCCTCGACCGCGTCCACATCACCGACGCCCAACCCCGCATTGGCCAACGCCTGCCGGATCACCCGACGCTGCGACGGACCATTCGGCGCCGTCAACCCATTCGACGCACCATCCTGATTCACCGCCGAACCACGCACCACCGCCAACACCGGATGCCCAAACCGCCGAGCATCAGAAAGACGCTCGACCAACAACATCCCCGCACCCTCACCCCACGACGTCCCATCCGCCGACGCGGCGAACGACTTCGCACGCCCATCCGCGGCAAGACCGCCCTGGCGGCTGAATTCCACGAACGTCCATGGGGTCGCCATGACCGCGACGCCACCGGCCAAAGCCAGCGAGCATTCCCCCGACCGCAATGCCTGCGCCGCCCAATGCAAGGCAACCAACGACGACGAACACGCCGTGTCCACCGTCACGGCCGGGCCCTCGAACCCGAACGTGTAAGAGATCCGACCGGAGACCACTGACCCGGAACTACTGCTGTCCGCGTAGTCGTGGTACATGACCCCGGCGAACACGCCAGTGGAACTCCCCCGCAGCGAAGAAGGATCGATCCCCGCCCGCTCCAGCGCCTCCCACGACACCTCCAGCAGCAACCGCTGCTGCGGGTCCATTTCGGCCGCCTCGTTCGGGCTGATACCGAAGAATCCCGGATCGAATTCCGCCGCTTCATGGAGGAAGCCGCCGGTGTTCACATAACTGGTGTCGGGCCTTTCCCCGGCCGGGTCGAAGAGGCCGGACGTGTCCCATCCCCGGTCGGACGGGAACGGCGACACCGCGTCCACGCCGCCCGCGACGAGCCGCCACAGGTCCTCCGGCGAGGCGACGCCGCCCGGATAGCGGCACGCCATTCCGACGATCGCGATCGGCTCGTCGTCCGGCCCGGCGGACGACGCCGTCACCAGGCGGGCCTCCCCCGCCCCGGACACCTCGTTCAGCAGATGCCGGGCCAGGACGTCCGGGCTCGGGTAGTCGAACACCAGCGTCGCGGGCAGCCGGAGCCCGGTCGCCTCCGCGAGCGCGTTGCGGAACTCGACCGCCGACAGCGAGTCGAAGCCCAGGTCGCGGAACGCCCGCTCAGGCTCGACGGCCTCCGGCCCCGAGTGCCCGAGGACGATCGCCGCCTGCGTGCGCACCAGCACCGACAGCGCGTCGTACCACTCCGCTTCGGGCAGGGACGCGAGCCGCCGCCGCAGCGCGCCCGTGTCCGTCTGGACGCTCGCGGCGGTCCGCCGCACCCGTGGGACGAGCCCGTGGAACAGGCGCGGGACCTCGCCCCCACCGGCGCCCAGCGCCTTCACGTCGAGCCGGATCGGGACGAGCGACGCGTCGCCGAGCGCGCAGGCGGTGTCCAGCAGGGCGAGCCCCTCGTCGCCGGACAGCCCCTCCACCCCGGTGCGGGCCATGCGCTGGACTTCGCCGTCGTCGAGATCGGCGAGCATCCCGCTCCCGGCCGTCCACGGCCCCCAGGCCAGCGATTGGACGGGCAGGCCGAGCGACGCGCGATGCGCCGCGAGCCCGTCCAGGAAGGCGTTGGCCGCCGCGTAGTTGCCCTGGCCGGGCGTCCCCAGCACACCCGCGGCCGACGAGAACAGGACGAACGCCGACAGGTCCGGCATGTCGCGGGTCAGTTCGTGCAGGTTCCACGCCGCGTCCACCTTGGGACGCATGACCGTGTCGACCCGCTCGGGCGTCAGCGACGAGATTACCCCGTCGTCCAGGACACCCGCCGCTTGGACGACGGCCGAGATGTCACGCCCCGCCAGCAGCCCGGCGAGCGCGTCGCGGTCAGCGACATCGCAGGCCGCCACCTCGACCTCGGCACCCAGGCCCGCCAACTCGTCCCGCAACTCGACGGCGCCCGGCGCACCCTCGCCCCGGCGGCTCACCAGCAGCAGGCCGCGCACACCGTGCTCAGTCACCAGGTGACGCGCCACCAGTGCGCCCAGCCCACCGGTACCACCCGTGATCAGGACCGTCCCGTCCGTGCGGAACACCGACGCCGACGGCGTGTCCGGCGCGGCGACGGACACGCGCGCCAACCTCGGCGCCCGCACGACACCGTCGCGGACGGCCACCTGCGGTTCACCGGAACCGACCAGCCGCGCCGCGTCGGCGGGCCCGCCACCGGGGAGGAGGTCGGCCAGGACGATCCGCCCGGGGTTCTCCGACTGCGCCGTCCGGACGAGCCCCCACACCGCCGCGCCCGCCAGGTCGGTGACGTCCTCGCCACCGGCCGACGACACCGCGCCCGCCGTCGCGACGACCAGCGTCGAATCGGTGAACCGCTCTTCGGCGAGCCAGGCCCGCACCGCCTCCAGTGCCCGCACCACCGCCGGACGAACCGACGCCGCGTCCGCGCCACCCGCCACCGGCAGGACCACGACCTCGGGGACGTCGTCGTCGGGGCCGAGGTCGTCCCAGCCGATCCAGGCGGGCGTGTCGGACGGCGAGTCCGGGACGGGCGCCCATCCCACGCGGTAGAGGGACTCGTGGAACACCGAGCGGGCCGCCGAGAGCTGGTCGGCGGTGATCCGCCGGAGCGCCAGCGAGCCGACCGCCGCGACCGCCCGTCCGGTGCCGTCCGCCACCTGGAGGGACACCGTGTCGCCGGCCGTCGGGGACACCCGCACCCGCAGCGCCCTGGCCCCCGACGCGTACAGTTCCACGCCCGACCACGCGAACGGCAGCGCCGTGCCGTCGCCGCCCGGCTCGTGGAGGGTGATCGCGTGGAGGCCCGCGTCGAGCAGCGCTGGGTGGAGCCCGTAGCCGTCGTCCGCGACCTGGTCGGGGAGGACGACCTCGGCGTAGAGGTCGTCGCCGTCCCGCCACACCGCCCGCAAGCCCTGGAACGTCGGCCCGTACTCCAGGCCGGACGCCGCGAGCCCCTCGTAGAAGCGGTCCAGCTCGACGGGGGCGGCGCCCGGGGGCGGCCACTGCGTCAGGTCGGCGCCGTCGTGGCGGGCGGCGGGGGTGAGCGTCCCGGCCGCGTGCTGCGTCCACACGGGGACGCCCTCGGCGCGGGAGTGGACGCTGACGCGGCGCGCGCCCGCCGCGTCCGGCACGCCCACGACGACCTGCACCTGCACCCCGCCGCCCTGAGCCGGGAGGACGAGCGGCGCCTGGAGGGTCAGTTCCTCGATCCGGGCGCAGCCCACCTCGTCCCCGGCGCGGACGGCGAGTTCGACGAAGCCGGTGCCGGGGAACAGCACGACGCCGCCGACGACGTGGTCGGCGAGCCACGGCTGCGTCCCGGCGGACAACCGGCCCGTCAGGACCACCTCGTCCGACTCGGCCAGGACCACGCTCGCGGCGAGCAGCGGATGCCCGGTCCTGCCCAGCCCGGCGGACGCGACGTCCGCGGCGCCGCTCGACGCCTCCACCCAGTAGCGGCGGTGCTGGAACGCGTGCGTCGGCAGGTCCACGCGGCCCGCGTCGCGTCCGTCGAACACGGCGTGCCAGTCGGGTGCGACGCCGTTCACGTGGAGGTGCGCGACGGCCGTGAGGAGGGACGTCCCTTCGGCGTGGCCCTTGCGCAGGACGGGCACGGCGACCGCGCCGTCCACGCCGCCCCGCACCATCGCGGTGAGGACGCCGTCGGGCCCGACCTCCAGGAACCGGACGACGCCCTGGTCGCGGAGACCCGTCACGGCGTCGTGGAACCGGACGGCTTCGCGGACGTGCCGTACCCAGTATTCGGGTTCCGCCTCCACGCCGACGATAGGGATTTCGGGGGTCGTGTAGGTGATGGATTCGGCGACCCGGCGGAAGTCGTCGAGCATCGGGTCCATCAGCGGGGAATGGAAGGCGTGCGAGACCCGGAGCCGGGTCGTCTTGCGTCCGAGGTCGGTGAAGTGGTCGAGAACGCGGGTGACGTCGGCTTCGGCGCCGGAGACGACAATGGCCTTCGGGCCGTTCACCGCGGCGATTCCGACCTGGTCGTTCAGGAGCGGGACGACCTCGTCCTCGGTCGCCTGGACGGCCGCCATCGCGCCACCCGATGGCAACGCCTGCATCAACCGACCCCGAGCCGCGACCAGTTTCGCGGCGTCCTCCAACGAGAACATCCCGGCCACATGCGCGGCCGCCAACTCACCGATCGAATGACCCGCAAGGAAATCGGGCCGGACACCCCACGACTCCAGCAACCGGTAAAGCGCGACCTCGACCGCGAACAAACCCGTCTGAGTGAAAACGGTCTGGTCGAGCAATTCGGGCTCGGACCAGATGACGTCGCGGAGAGACCGTTCGAGGTGGTTGTCCAGTTCCGCGCACACCGCGTCGAAAGCCTCGGCGAACACGGGGAACGTCTCGTGCAGTTCCCGGCCCATTCCGGGGCGCTGCGAGCCCTGGCCCGAGAACAGGAAGGCCGTTCCGCCTTCGAGGCGTGCCGAGCCGCGCACCACCCGCGGGTCGGGCTCGTCGGCGGCGAGCGCGGCGAGGCCGTCGAGGAGCGCGGCGCGGTCCGGGGCGACGACGGCGGCGCGGTGCTCCAGCGCGGCGCGCGTCGTGGCCAGCGAGAATCCGACGTCCACCGGGTCGAGGTCCGGGTGCCGCGCGAGGAGGTCGCGCAGGCGGGCGGCCTGCGCGGGCACCGCGTCCCGGTTCCGCGCAGAGAGCGTCCACGGCACCGGCCCCGGAACGGGTGAACGCTGCTCCGTCTCGGCCGGCGCGGGGGCCTGCTCGATGATGACGTGCGCGTTGGTGCCGCTGATCCCGAACGAGGAGATCCCGGCCCGGCGCGGACGCTCCTCCTCCGGCCAGTCGCGCGCCTCGGTGAGCAGCTCGACGCGTCCGGCCGTCCAGTCGACGTTCGGGGTCGGCGCGTCCACGTGCAGGGTCTTCGGCAAGACCCCGTGCCGCATCGCCTCGACCATCTTGATGATCCCGGCGACCCCGGCGGCGGCCTGCGCGTGCCCGATGTTCGACTTGATCGACCCCAGCCACAGCGGACGCCCCTCCGGACGGTCCTGGCCATAGGTCGCGAGGAGCGCCTGCGCCTCGATCGGGTCGCCGAGGGTCGTCCCGGTGCCGTGCGCCTCCACCGCGTCGACCTGCGCGGCGGACACCTGCGCGCTCGCGAGCGCCTGCGCGATCACCCGCTGCTGCGACGGCCCGTTCGGCGCGGTCAGCCCGTTGGACGCGCCGTCCTGGTTGACCGCGCTGCCCCGCACCACGGCCAGCACGGGGTGGCCGTTGCGGCGGGCGTCCGAGAGGCGCTCCACGAGGAGCATCCCGGCGCCCTCGCCCCAGCCGGTGCCGTCGGCGGACGCCGCGAACGCCTTGCACCGCCCGTCCGGCGACAGCCCGCGCTGCTGGCTGAAGTCGATGAACGTCTCCGGGGTCGCCATGACGGACACGCCCCCGGCCAGCGCCAGGGAGCATTCGCCCGACCGCAGCGCCTGCACCGCGAGGTGCAGCGCCACGAGCGACGACGAGCACGCCGTGTCGACCGTCACGGCCGGGCCTTCGAGCCCGAGCGTGTAGGAGACGCGGCCGGACGCGATGGCGCCGGTGTTGCTGTTGGCGAAATAGTCGTGGTAGACGAGGCCCGCGAAGACTCCGGTCGGGGTTCCCGCCAAGGAGGACGGGTCGATCCCGGCCCGCTCCAGCGCCTCCCAGGAGATCTCCAGAAGGAGCCGCTGCTGCGGGTCCATCAGCAGAGCCTCGTTCGGGCTGATGCCGAAGAACTCGGCGTCGAACGACGCGGCGCCGTCCAGGAACCCGCCGGTGTTCACGTAGCTGGTGTTCGGCCGCTCACCGGTCGGGTCGAACAGTTCGGCGACGTCCCAGCCGCGGTCGGACGGGAACGGCGACACCGCGTCCACGCCGTCCGCGACCAGCCGCCACAGCTCCTCCGGCGAGGACACGCCGCCGGGGAAGCGGCACGCCATCCCGACGATCGCGATGGGTTCGCGGTCGCGGGCCTCCAGGTCGCGGAGGCGCCGCCGGGTCTGCTGGAGCTCGCTCGTGGCGAGCCTGAGGTAGTCGCGGAGCTTCTCGTCGTTCGACATCGGGTGAACCAATCTCCGGCGAATCGCAGATCAGAGTCGAGGAGTGGACAGTGCGGGGAGGTCTGTGCGGGGGGGAGGGCGAGGTCAGGAGATTCCGAGTTCCTCGTCCAGGACGGCGAACAGTTCGCTGTCGCTGGCCGAGTCGAGATCGCGCGCGCGGCCCGCGTCGTCCGGCGCGGCGGCGCCGTCGTGCCGCTCGTGCCGGTCCTGCCAGGCGCGCAGCAGGGCCTCAAGGCGGGCGGTGATGCGCGCGTGTGCGCCGTCCGGCAGGTCGGCGGCGGTCAGGCCGGGCGCGGACAGCGCCGTCTCCAGCCGGTCCGCCTCGGCCAGGACGAGCCGGGACGGGTCCTCCTCGCGGGGGCCGATCGACGTCCCGATCTCCTGCGCGACGGCGCGGGCGGTCGGATGGTCGAACAGCAGCGTCGCGGGGAGCCGCAGCCCGGTCGCCGCGCTGAGCGCGTTCCGCAGTTCCAGCGCGGTGAGCGAGTCGAAGCCGAGTTCCCGGAACGCGCGGTCCGGCTCCACCTCGCCCGCCGACCCGCGCCGCAGCACCACCGCCACCCGCTCGCGGACCAGGCCGAGGAGTTCCCTCTCCCGTTCCGGGCCGGGCAGCCCGGCGAGCCGGCGGGTGAGGTCGGCGGCGGCGTCCCGGCCCGCCCGGACGGTCCGGCGCGCCGTCCCGCGGAACAGGGTGCGGAGCTTCCACGGCAGCACGGCCGGGTCGGCCTGCGCGGCGACCCGCTCGTCCAGCCGGACGGGGATCAGCACGGGTTCGTCCGCGCCCGCCGCCGCGTCGAGCAGGCCCATGGCCTCGGCCCCGGTCATGGGGATCATCCCGGCCTCGGCCATCCGCCGCCGGTCGACCTCGCCGAGCCCGGACGTCATCTCGCTGGCGTCCGCCCACAGCCCCCACGCGAGCGACTGCCCGGCGAGCCCGTTCGCCCGGCGGTGGGCCGCGAGGGCGTCCAGGAACGTGTTGGCCGCCGCGTAGTTGCCCTGGCCGCCGTTGCCGAAGACACCGGAGTTGGACGAGAACAGCACGAACGCGTCGAGGTCCAGGCCCAGGTCGCGGGTCAGCTCGTGCAGGTTCCAGGCCGCGTCGACCTTCGGGCGGAACACCGCGTCCAGCCGGTCGGGGGTCAGCGAGCCGAGCGCGCCGTCGTCGACGACGCCCGCCGCGTGCACGATCCCGGACAGCGGGTGCGCGGGGTCGATCCCGGCGAGCAGCTCGGCGGCGGAGTCGCGGTCGGCGACGTCGCAGGCGGCGACGGCGACGGACGCGCCGAGCGCGGCCAACTCGTCGCGGAACTCGGCGGCGCCCTCGGCGGCCAGCCCGCGCCGTCCGGCGAGCAGCAGGTGCCGGACACCGTGCTCGGCCACCAGGTGCCGCGCGACGAGCCGTCCCGCCATGCCCGTCCCGCCCGTGATCAGCACGGTTCCGCCGGTGGCGAGGGTCGGGGTGGCCGGGTCGCTTGGCGTGGCGCGTCGCGGGACGCGGGCCAGGCGCGTCCCGTAGGCGACGTCGCCGCGGACGACCAGTTCCGGTTCGCGCGCGGCCATGAGCGCGGAGACGGTCGCGTCGGTCGTGTCGGTCGCGGCGGCGTCCAGGTCGGCGAGGACGATCGTGCCCGGGTGTTCGAGCTGGGCCGTCCTTACCAGGCCCCATATCGCGGCGGCCGCGAGGTTCGTCACGTCCTCGCCGCGCACGGATACCGCGCCCCGGGTGAGGACCAGGAGGTCGCTTTCGAGGAAGCGCTCGTCGGCCATCCAGGTCTGGAGTGCTTCGAGCGTTCGGTGCGCGGTCGCGTGGACGGCGTCCGCGCCTTCGCCGGTCTCCGGTTCCAGGACGACGACGTCGGGGATTTCGTCGCCCAGCTCCTCCCAGCGGGCCCAGGACATCTCCCCCGGCGCCGTCGCCGGAGTGATCGGGGACCATTCGATGCGGAACAGCGAGTCCAGGTACTCGGCGCGGGCCGCGCCGAGCTGGTCGAGGCGAATGGGGCTCGACGCCACGGAGCGGGCCGACAGGACCGGGCTTCCGGTGCCATCGGTGGCCAGCAGGCTCATGCCGTCCTGCTCTTCTCCGGTTGGGGAGAGGCGGACGCGCAGGGCCTTGGCGCCGGTGGCGTGAAGGGTGAATCGCGTCCAGGCGGACGGCATCCGCGGTCCGTCGTCGTGGGTGAGCGACTGGAGCTGCGTGGCGGCGTCGAGCAGTGCCGGGTGAATGCCGAAGCGGTCGGTCTCTGTCCCCGGCTCGGACTCCGCCGGGAGGGCCACTTCGGCGAACAGGTCGTCGTCTCGGCGCCATGCGGCACGCAGTCCTTGGAAGAAGGGCCCGTAGGCGTGGCCGCGGCCGAACAGCCGCTCGTAGACGTCGTCGAGGTCGAGTTCGGTCGCCCCGGCGGGTGGCCAGGCGGCCACCGGGTCGGTCGCGGGCGTCTCGGCGTCGGACGTCAGCGTGCCCGAGGCGTTGCGGGTCCAGGGGCCGCCGTCCCAGCGGGAGTGGATCGACACCGTGCGCCTCCCGGAGTCGTCGGGCGCGCCGACCACGACCTGGACGTCGATCCCGCCGTCCGTTGGGAGTGACAGGGGCGCGTCGATCGTCAGAGTGTCGACGACGTCGCAGCCGACCTCGTCCCCGGCCCGGACGGCCAACTCCATGAAGCCGGACGCGGGGAAGACCACCGCGCCGAACATCTCGTGGTCTGCCAGCCACGGCCGGGTCGCCGGGGACAGCCGTCCCGTCAGCACCACGCCGTCAGAGTCGGGCGACGCGACCACGGCCGCGAGCAGCGGATGCTCGGCGGACGCCTGCCCGAGGCTGGAGGCGTCCCCGGCGATGGTGGGCGCGTGTGTCCAGTAGCGGGTGCGTTGGAATGCGTAAGTGGGGAGTTCGACGCGGTGTGCGCCGCGGTGGGTGAAGAGTGCGGGCCAGTCGATGGTGGTCCCGGTGACGTGCAGGTGGGCGAGTGCGGTGAGGAGGGTGGCGGTTTCGGGGCGGTCGCGGCGAAGCGCGGCGACGCTGACGCTCTCCTCGGCGGACGCCATCGCGGTGAGGACGCCGTCGGGCCCGATTTCCAGGAATCGGGTGACGCCGTTGTCGTGGAGGCGGGTGAGGGTGTCATGGAACCGGACGGCCTCGCGGACGTGCCGCACCCAGTACTCGGCGTCGGGTTGGGCACCCAGGATCGGGATCGCGGGCGGCTGGTAGGTGATGGATTGGGCGATCTGGCGGAAGTCGTCCAGCATCGGATCCATCAGCGGGGAATGGAAGGCGTGCGACACGCGGAGCCGGGTCGTCTTGCGGCCAAGTTCGGTGAAGTGGTCGATCATTTGGGTGACGGCTTCTTCGGTGCCGGATACCACGGCCGAATCCGGGCCGTTCACCGCTGCGACGCCGACCACCGCCGGATCCAGAAGTGGGACGATCTCGCCTTCGGTGGCCTGGATGGCGGCCATCGCTCCACCGGACGGGAGCGCCTGCATCAACCGTCCTCGGGCAGCGACGAGTTTCGCCGCGTCCTCCAGTGAGAACATTCCGGCGACGTGCGCGGCGGCCAGTTCACCGATCGAATGACCCGCCAAGAAGTCAGGGCGAACGCCCCACGATTCCAGGAGACGGAACAGGGCGACTTCGACGGCGAATAGGCCGGTCTGGGTGAAAGCGGTCTGGTCCAGCAGTTCAGGGTCAGACCAGATGACGTCCTTCAACGACCGGTCTAGATGCTTGTCCAGTTCAGCGCATACCGTGTCGAGAGCGTCGGCGAACACGGGGAAGGTTTCGTACAGCTCTCGTCCCATGCCCAGGCGTTGGGCGCCTTGGCCCGAGAACAGCAGCGCGGTCGAACCCGGAGCCGCGGGGACGGTGCCGACAACCACGTCCGGATGCGGTTTCCCCGCCGCCAACGCGGCCAACGCGTCCAGGGCCGATTCACCATCGCCCGCCAGGACCACTGCACGCCGCTCCAGCAACGCGCGGTCACTCGCCAGCGAGAAACCTACGTCGATGGGATTGAGTTCGGGGTGGCTCAGCAGGTGGGACCGCAATTTCTGCGCCTGATCACACAAGCCGTCCACGGACTTGCCGGAGACCGTCCACGGCACGATGCCCGGACTGGACGGCGACTCCGAGGGCGCGGCTTCGGCTTCCTCGGCCTGCTCAATGATCACGTGAACGTTGGTGCCGCTAATGCCGAAGGACGAGACTCCGGCTCGGCGGGGGTGACCGTTCTGCGGCCATTCGCGGGCTTCGGTCAGCAGTTCGACGGCTCCGGCCGACCAGTCGACGTGCGGGGACGGCTCGTCCACGTGCAACGTCTTGGGCAGCTTCCCGTGCCGCATCGCCTGGACCATCTTGATGATCCCCGCGATCCCGGCAGCGGCCTGCGCATGACCCATGTTGGATTTGATCGACCCCAACCACAGCGGCCGATCCGCAGGACGATCCTGACCATAGGTCGCGATTACGGCCTGCGCCTCGATCGGGTCACCGAGCACCGTGCCGGTACCGTGCGCCTCCACCGCATCGACGTCGGCGACGCCCAGACCCGCATTGGCGAGTGCCTGGCGAATTACGCGCTGCTGGGACGGGCCATTCGGAGCCGTCAAGCCATTGGACGCGCCGTCCTGATTGACCGCACTCCCCCGCACAATCGCCAGCACCGGGTGACCATTACGGCGGGCATCCGACAGACGCTCCACCACCAGAACGCCCACGCCCTCAGCCCAGCCCGCACCATCAGCCGACGCCGAAAACGACTTGCACCGCCCATCAGCCGCCAAACCACGCTGACGACTGAACTCCACAAACATCCCCGGCGTGGACATCACTGTCACACCACCAGCCAACGCAAGCGAACACTCACCCGAACGCAACGCCTGCGCGGCCCAATGCAAGGCGACCAAGGACGAGGAGCACGCCGTGTCCACGGTGACCGCCGGGCCCTCAAGTCCAAGCGTGTAGGCGACACGGCCGGAGACCAGGCTGCCGCCACTTGTGCTTGCGCTGTCCAGGTCACCGAGGGCGTAGTCGTGGTACATCAGACCGGCGAAAACACCGGTCGCGCTCCCCCGCAGCGACGACGGGTCAATACCCGCCCGCTCGAACGCCTCCCACGACGCCTCCAACAACAACCGCTGCTGCGGATCGGTATCCGCCGCCTCACGCGGCGACACACCAAAGAAATCAGCATCGAAATCCGCCGCGTCGTAAAGGAACCCACCCTCACGGGCCACGCTCTTGCCAGCACGGCCAGGAACCGGATCGAACAAGCCCTCCACATCCCAGCCACGATCAACCGGGAAACCCGACACCGCATCCACGCCACCCTCGACCAACCGCCACAAATCCTCAGGCGAAGCCACACCACCCGGATACCGGCACGCCATCCCAACGATCACGATCGGATCGTCGTCGACCTTCGCAGAGTTGGAGGTGACGATCGGCCCGCTCGTCGTCCCGGAAAGTTCGTCCTCCAGGTATTCGGCGACGGCCTGTGCGGTCGGGTAATCGAAGACCAGCGTCGCGGGCAGACGCAGACCCGTCTCGGCGCGCAGCGCGTTCCGCAACTCCACCGCTGAAAGGGAATCGAAGCCCAGGTCACGGAAAGCACGGCTTGGCTCCACCGCGTCCGCAGACGCGTGTCCGAGGACGGCCGCCACCTGGGCACGCACCAAATCCAAGAGGACGGCCACGCGTTCGGCCGAGTCCATGTCCGCCAGGCGGTCCTGCATAGACGAGTCGGCGCGTGCTCGGACAACCCGGGTCGGGCCGCCGCCGGACAGGTCCCGTAGCAGGGCCGGGACGTCGTCGCCCCGTGTCCGCAGCACCGCGCGGTCGAGGCGCAACGGGACGACCACCGGGTGGTCCGCTCCGAGCGAGGCGTCGAACAGCGCCAACGCCTCGTCCGTGGACAGCGGCGGCAGCCCCAGGCGGCGCATACGTTCGGCGTCCACGCCGTCCGGATCCGCGAAATCGCCGGTGTCCCAGAGCCCGAACGCCATGGACGTTGCGACAAGCCCGAGCGAACGGCGGTGCTCAGCCAACGCATCCAGGAACACATTCGCCGCCGCGTAATTGCCCTGCCCCGCCGCCAGAACCATCCCACCAGCAGACGAGAACAACACAAACGCCGACAGATCCAGGCCACGGGTCAACTCATGCAGATGCCACGCCCCGTCCACCTTGGGACCGAACACCGCATCAACGCGCTCAGGCGACAACGAACCGATCAAGCCGTTATCGACCACCCCGGCGGCGTGCACCACACCGGTCAGCGGATGCTCCACCGCGATTCCATCGAGCAGATCCGACACGGCCTGACGATCCGAGACGTCACACGCCACCACCGACACCTCAGCGCCCAGCCCCGCCAGCTCAGCGCGAAGCTCCGCAGCACCTGGGGCGTCAAGACCACGGCGACTGGTCAGCACCAAACGCCGCACACCATGAACCGACACCAGATGACGCGCCACCAACGCACCCAGACCACCCGTCCCACCGGTCACCAGGACCGTCCCGGACGTGTCCCACCGGAAGGGTTCGCTCGGACGAGTCCGTACCAGGCGGGAAACACCTACCTGGCCGCCGCGGATGGCTACCTCGGGCTCGTCACCGGACACCGCCACATGGGCAAGCGCGTTAGCCGACTCGGGCGCGTCATCCAGATCCACCAGGACGACGCGGCCCGGATTCTCCGCCTGCGCCGCCCGCACCAAACCCCGTACCGGAGCCAGAGCCAGACCGGCATCCCGAAGGACGACCACCAACCGGGACGCGGCGAACCGCTCATCGCCCAGCCATTCCTGCACCACACCCAACGCCGAAAAGGCCGCCGCACGCACATCCGCCAGAACGCCATCGCCAGCGGCAGAAGGCGACCACACCACCACATCCGGCACACCACCGGCCGCCACACCAGCCAGATCCGCGAACACCGGAACATCCACGGAAAGGCCACAACGGTCCGAACCCAGCACCGCCAGGCTCGTTTCGCCCTGGGGCTCGTCTATCGGCCTGGGCGACCATTCCACTTTGAGAAGGGAATCGCTCGTCCCGCCGGCCGCCGTGAGTTGTTCGGGCGACACCGTCCGGGAGGCCAGGGATTCCACGCTGAGCACCGCGCGGCCGTTCTCGTCCGCCACGGTCATGGCGGTGGGGCCGCCGTCCCGTCCCAGCCGGGTGTGGACGCGCAGCGCCGCCGCGCCGGACGCGTGCAGTTTCACCCCGCTCCATTCGAACGGGAGCTGGGTCGCGCCGTCCGGACGTTCGACGTCGAGCAGTTCGGCGTGCATGCTCGCGTCGAGCAGGGCCGGGTGAAGTCCGAACCGTTCCGCGTCGGCCCGGGCCTGTTCGGGGAGGGCGGCCTCGGTGTAAAGGTCGTCGCCGCGCCGCCAGGCCGCCCGCAATCCCTGGAAGGCGGGACCGTACGCGTACCCGCCGTCGTGCAGGCGTTGATAAGCGTCGTCCAGATTTACCGGGGCAGCGCCCGGCGGAGGCCATTCGGAGAGCTCGACGGGCGCGATATCGGCGCCGTTTCCCAGCACCCCGGTGGCGTGCCTTTTCCATTCCTGGTCGGACGGGTCGTTCTCGGGCCGGGAGTAGATGCTCACCGGACGGTCGCCGGACGCGTCCGCCTCGCCGACCACGATCTGGACGGCGACCCCGCCGCGCTCCGGCAGCACCAGCGGCGCACCGAGCGCCAGCTCCCGCAGCGCGTCGCATCCGACCTCGTCACCTGCGCGAATCGCCAGTTCAACGAACGCGGCGCCCGGCAACAGGACGGTCCCCAGCACCTCATGGTCGGTCAGCCACGGCTGCGATTCGGCGGACAGGCGTCCGGTCAGCACGGCGCCCCCGGAGTCCGGCGCGACGACGACGGCGCCGAGCAGCGGGTGGTCGACGGCCTCCAGACCGGCCGAAGTGACGTCCCCGTCCCGGGTGGAGGAGTCGAGCCAGTAGCGCTGGCGCTGGAACGCGTAGGTCGGCAGCTCGACCACGCGGGCCGCACGTCCGGCGAACACCGCACGCCAGTCGACGTCCAGGCCGTGCGCATGGACCTGCCCGAGAGCCGTCAGCAATTCCCTGGCCTCGGGACGCTCCCGGCGCAGGACGGGCACGACGACCTCGGCGTCCGAGTCGCCCCGCACCATCGCCGTCAGCACGCCATCGGGCCCGATCTCCAAGAACCGCGTCACACCCTGATCGCGCAGATCAGTGACCGCGTCGTGGAACCGGACGGCCTCACGAACGTGCCGCACCCAATACCCGGCCTCAGCCTGCACGCCCAGAACCGGCATGGAGGGCGCCTTGAAGGTGATGGATTCCGCGACCTGACGGAAACCGTCCAGCATCGGATCCATCAGCGGCGAATGGAACGCGTGCGAGACCCGCAACCGGGTCGTCTTGCGCCCCAGCCCAGCAAAATGCTCAACGAGTTTGGTGACCGCGTCCTCGGCCCCCGAAACCACAACTGACTCAGGCCCGTTCACCGCCGCGACACCGACCGCCGCCGAGTCCAGCAGCGGAACGACCTCATCCTCGGTCGCCTGCACGGCCGCCATCGCCCCACCAGACGGCAGCGCCTGCATCAACCGACCCCGAGCAGCCACCAACTTCGCGGCATCCTCCAACGAGAACATCCCCGCCACATACGCGGCCGCCAACTCACCGATCGAATGACCCGCCAAGAAATCGGGCCGAACACCCCACGACTCCAGAAGACGGAAAAGCGCAACCTCGACCGCGAACAAACCCGTCTGAGTGAACACCGTCTGATTCAGCAACTCAGACTCAGACCAGACCACATCCTTCAGCGGCCGATCCAGATGCTTGTCCAGTTCCCCGCACACCGCGTCGAACGACTCGGCGAACACCGGGAACGCGGCATACAACTCACGCCCCATCCCCACCCGCTGCGAACCCTGACCCGAGAAAAGAAACGCCGTCTTGCCGTCCGAGCGGACAGGGGGACGCGACTCTCCAGACGCCAATCGTCGGAGCCCGGCGAGCAGTTCCTCGTGGTTCCCGCCCACCACGACCGCGCGGTGCTCGAACCCCGTCCGTGCCGTGACCAGCGAGAACCCGACGTCCCCCGGCAGTGGCTCCGGCCGCTCTCCGAGGAAGTCGAGCAGCCGCGCGGCCTGGGCGGGCACCGCGTCCCGGTTCCGCGCCGAGATCACCCACGGGACCACACCCGCCTCGGGCGAATCCGAACGCGGCTCCTCCTCCGCCAATGGGGCCTGCTCGACGATCACATGCGCGTTCGTCCCGCTGATCCCGAACGACGAGATCCCGGCTCGCCGCGGGCGTTCCCCGTCCGGCCATTCGCGCGCCTCGGTGAGCAGTTCGACGCGTCCCGCCGACCAATCCACGTGCGGGGTCGGTTCATCCACATGCAGGGTCTTGGGCAGCACCCCATGCCGCATCGCCTGAACCATCTTGATGATTCCCGCGACACCCGCAGCCGCCTGCGTATGGCCGATGTTCGACTTGATCGACCCCAGCCACAACGGACGCCCCTCCGGACGCCCCTGGCCATAAGTCGCGAGCAATGCCTGCGCCTCGATCGGGTCGCCGAGGTTCGTTCCCGTGCCGTGCGCTTCGACCGCGTCGACCTCGCCGGTTCCGAGCCCGGCGCTCGCCAACGCCTGGCCGATCACCCGCTGCTGCGACGGCCCGTTCGGCGCCGTCAGGCCATTCGAGGCCCCATCCTGATTAACCGCCGAACCACGTACCACCGCCAAAACCGGATGCCCAAGACGCCGAGCGTCGGAAAGACGCTCGACCAACAACATCCCCGCACCCTCACCCCACGACGTCCCATCCGCCGACGCGGCGAACGACTTCGCGCGGCCGTCCTGGGCGAGGCCCCGCTCCAGGCTGAATTCGATGAACGTCCTCGGCGTGGCCATGACGGTCACGCCCCCGGCGAGCGCCAGCGAGCATTCCCCGGAGCGCAGCGCCTGCACCGCCAGGTGCAGCGCCACCAGCGACGACGAACACGCCGTGTCCACCGTGACGGCGGGGCCTTCGAGTCCCAGCGTGTAGGCGACCCGGCCGGAGACGATGCTGCCGTTGCTGGAGCTGTCCCCGTAGTCGTGGTACATCACCCCGGCGAACACGCCGGTCCGCTCGCCGTGCAGGGACGACGGGTCGATCCCCGCCCGCTCAAGCGCCTCCCACGACACCTCCAGCAGGAGCCGCTGCTGCGGGTCCATCGCCAGCGCCTCGCGTGGGCTGATCTTGAAGAAGGCCGGGTCGAACTCCGCCGCGTCGTGCAGGAACCCGCCGGTCCGGACGTAGCTCTTGCCGGGCGTGCCGGGCTCGGGGTCGTAGACGCGCGCGGTGTCCCAGCCCCGGTCGGCGGGGAACTCCGACACCGCGTCCACGCCGCCCGCGACGAGCCGCCACAGGTCCTCGGGCGAGGCGACGCCGCCCGGATACCGGCAGGCCATGCCGACGATCGCGACGGGTTCGGTGGCGGCGGCCTCAAGCGCGGCGCTGTGCCGCCGCAGCCGCTCGTTCTCCACCAGCGAGTCGCGGAGCGCTTCGATGATCTCTTCGACGGACGCGTCCACGGTCAGCCTCCGACCTCGTCCAGGAACTCCGCCAGCACGTCGGTGAAGCGCGCGGGCTCCTCCAGGTGCGGCACGTGGCTCGACTCCTCGAAGATCACCCACCGCCGGACGTCCGGGATCAGTTCCGCGTAGGGGCGCACGGTGGCGGGCGTCGCCTCGTCGTGCCGCCCCGAGAGCAGCATCGTGGGGACCGCGACGCGCGGCAGGCGGTCCTCCACCGTCCAGTCCCGCAGGGTTCCGATCACGTGGAACTCCGACGGGCCGTTCATCGTGCCGTAGACCGTGGAGTCGTTCTGGATTTCCATGAGCGACGCGACGAGATCGCGCGGCCACGGCCGCGTCCGGCACAAATGTTTCTCATAGAAGATCTGCATGGCCTGCATGTATTCCGGGCTGTCGGTCGTTCCGGCGGCCTCGTGTTCGGCGAGGGTGTCGTTTACCCCGGGCGGGAGCGCCTCCCGCAGCGCCTTCATTTCCCGCCGCCACAGCGGATAGGAAGCGGGCGAATTCGCGATGACGAGTGCGCGCAGCCCGGCGGGCCGGGTCGCGGCGTGTTCGGCCGCCAGCAATCCGCCCCACGACTGCCCGTAGAGGATGTAGTCGTCGGCGATTCCGAGCGCGTTCAGCAGGTTGTCGAGCTCGTCGAGGAACAGCCGCACGGTCCAGAATTCCGGGCCCCGGTCGGGCAGCCGCGTGGACCCGCCGTTGCCGAGCTGGTCGTAGTGCACTACGGGCCGTCCGCGCTCGCTGAGCGAGGCGAGGTTCAGCAGGTAGTCGTGGGTGCTGCCGGGCCCGCCGTGGACGACCACGAGCGGCGGGCGGCCGGCCCCGAGGTCCCCCGTGACGCGGTACCAGGTCCCGTGTTCGCCGAAGGGCGCTATTCCCTTGGCACTGGGCGCCAATGACACCTGGTCCCCCCAATTCGGCTCGTGCGGGCCGGTGAATTCCCCGCCGCGGGACGGTCCCCTGACCGGCGGCAGTCCACCTCGACACTAGTGGCGGACGGCTCGGGGAAAGCCCCCTGAGCCACCCCCTCCACCCCCCTATTCGCCGCGCGCCGGGACGGGGTTCACCGCAATCCGCGGATCCACTCGTCGACGATCGCGGCGGTGCTCCGCGCTTCGTCCTGCACCATCGAGAAGTGATTTCCGGGCGCCGTTTCGAGGACGTGCGCGGAATCCCACGGCATCGCGAGCCGGTCCTCTCCGCCGTCCCCGGGGATGAACGACTCGGCGGCCTGGACGAACAGCACCGGCGCCCGCAGCGCTTTCGGCGTGAACTGGATGAGCAGCTTCGTGTAATGGCCCATCGCGGACAGCCGGGCGCTGTCGAACCGTCCGAACGCCGGTTCCATTTCCAGCATCGCCATCGCGAGCGGCTCGCGTCCGGCCGTCATGGCCTTGTCCCGGGGCTGGAAGGTGTCGAGCAGGACGACACCGTCCGGCGCGACGTCCTTGACCGTCTCCAGGCGGTGCGCGACGGCGTGCGCGACGAGCCCGCCCGACGAGTAGCCGAGCAGGACGAACGGCTCCCCGTCCGCGGCGCGCAGCACGCTCTCCGCGACCACCTCGGTCAGGGCCGCCAGCGACTTCGCCAGGCTCTCGCCCGGCGCGAAGCCGGGCAGCGGCAGCGCCGACACGTGCCGGTTCCCGCCGAGGTGCGAGACCAGCCGGGCGTGCTGGTGGACGCCGCCCACCACCATCGGCGTGGACACGCAGATCAGGCGCGGGCGCTCGGGCCCGTCCGCGAGGACGACCGGCGCGGGAACCTCCGGCAGGTCGGCGATCCCGCCGAACCTCGGACGGATGTCCGCGACCGCGCTCAGCAGGACGAACCCCTGCATCGAGTTCCCCGACAGGACCGCCGAGCGGAACAGGTCGCTGAGCGTGTCCCCGCCGGTCTCGGCGGCGGGCGTCCCGCCGGTCTCCGCGGCGCCGTCGAGGTGTGCGGCGAGTTGGGAGTGGACGTAGCGGGCCAGTTCGCCCGGGTTCTTGGAGTCGAACACGGCCATCGCGGGGAGCCGCAGTCCGGTGGCGGTGTTGAGCCCGTTCCGCAGCTCCATCGCGGTGAGCGAGTCGAAGCCCGCTTCGAGGAAGTCGCGGTCGGGGTCGACGGCGTCCGGGCCCGCGTGGCCGAGGATCCCGGCGGCGTGGGTCAGCACCAGCGTCCGCAGTTCGCTCTCGCGCTCGTCCTCCGGGAGGGCGGCGAGGCGGCGGCGGAGCGCGTCGGCGTCGGCCCGGCCGCCCGCCGCCGCCGCGCTGCGGCGCGTCCGCGGCACCAGCCCGCGCAGGATCGGGGGCGTCTCGTCGCCGGTCGCGGCGGCGAGGGCCCGCGGGTCCAGCCGGATCGGGACGAGCGCGGCGGCGTCCAGCGCGCCCGCCGTGTCGAACAGGGCGAGGCCCTCCTCGGTGGGGAGCGCCTCGACGCCCGACCGGTTGACGCGCTGCATGCCGCCCTCGTCGAGGCGTCCGGCCATGCCGCTGTCGTTCGTCCCCCACAGGCCCCAGGCCAGGGACTGCGCGGGCAGGCCGTTCGCCCGGCGGTGCGCGGCCAGCGCGTCAAGGTAGGCGTTCGCGGCGGCGTAGTTGCCCTGGCCCGGCGTGCCGAGCACACCGGCCGCGGAGGAGAACAGGACGAACGCCGCCAGGTCCATGTCGCGGGTCAGCTCGTGGAGGTTCCACGCGGCGTCGACCTTGGGACGCAGCACCGTGTCCACGCGCTCGGGCGTGAGCGAGGTGATCACACCGTCGTCCAGGACACCGGCCACGTGGACGACACCCGACAGGGACCGTCCCTCCAGCAGGGCGGCGACGGCGTCGCGGTCGGCCATGTCGCAGGCCGCCAGCTCCACCTCCGCGCCCGCCTCGGACAGCTCGGCCTGGAGCTCCGCCGCACCCGGCGCGTCCGCGCCGCGGCGGCTGGTCAGCAGCAGGCTCCGCACGCCGCGCTCGACCACCAGATGCCGCGCCACGACCGCACCCAACGCGCCCAGCGCGCCCGTCACCAGGACCGTCCCGGAGAACTCTCCCGCTCCCGGCTCAGACGGCTCGGAGGGGTCGGCGGGGACCTTGGCGAGGCGGGCCGCGCGGACCGCGCCGTCGCGCACCGCGACCTGCGGCTCCCATCCCGCCGCCGCGAGCGCGGGCAGCACCGCCTCGACGTCGCCGGGGTCGGGGACGTCGGCGAGGACGATCCGTCCCGGGTCCTCCGACTGCGCCGACCTGACCAGTCCCCACACGGCCGCGCCCGCGAGGTCGGTCACGTCCTCGCCGTCCACGGACACCGCGCCGGACGTGGCGACCACGAGCCGCGAGCCGAGGAACCGGTCGTCGTCGAACCACGACCGGGCCGCGGCAAGGACGCCGTTCACGGCCGTCCGCACCGAGCCGGGGTCCATGCCGCCGGTCACGGGCAGGACGACCACGCCGGGGACGTCGCCTTCGGGGTCGAGCGCGTCCCAGTCCGTCCATTCCACGGCGGGGACGGGCGGCGCCGCGGGCACCGGGCTCCATTCCAACCGGAACAGCGACTCGTGGAACGGCGATCCCGCCGCCGCGGAGAGCTGCCCGGCGGTGATCTCCCGGAGGGCCAGGGACGCGACCGACGCGACCGGCTCCCCCGTCCCGTCGGCCACCGTCAGCGCGACCACGCCCGGCCCGGACGGCGTGACCCGCACGCGGAGCTTCGCGGCGCCCGAGGCGAACAGGTCGACGCCCGTCCACGAGAAGGGCAGCAGCACCCCGTCTCCGCCGGTCACGGCGTCGCTGAGGGCGACCGCGTGCAGGGCGGCGTCCAGCAGCGCGGGGTGGAGGCCGTAGTCGTCCGCCGCCGTCTCCTCGGGGAGCGCGACCTCGGCGAACACCTCGCCGTCGAGCCGCCACGCCGCCGTCAGGCCCTGGAACACGGGGCCGTACTCCAGCCCCGCCAGCGCCAGCCCCTCATACAGGTCCGTGACGTCGACCTCGGACGCGCCCGGCGGCGGCCACTGCTCCAGCCCCGGTCCCGGCGGCGTCGCGACGGCCGCCAGGGTGCCGGTCGCGTGCCGGACCCAGGGCGCGTCAGTGCCCGCGCGCGAGTAGATCTCCAAGGTCCGGGCGCCGCCCGGCTCCTCGGCCGCGCCGACCACGACCTGGACGGACGCCCCGCCGTCCGCCGGCAGGACGAGCGGCGCCTCCAGGGTCAGTTCCTCGACGTGCCCGCAGCCGACATGGTCTCCGGCGCGGACCGCCAGTTCCACGAACCCGGTGCCGGGGAAGAGCACCACCCCGGACACGGCGTGGTCGGCGAGCCACGGCTGCGCGCTCACCGACAGGCGGCCGGTGAGCGTCACGCCGTCCGATCCGGGGGCGGGGACGACCGCGCCGAGCAGCGGGTGTCCGGGCAGGTCCAGGCCGAGGGACGTGGCGTCGCCCGCCGCCGCCGTCGCGCCCGCCCAGTACCGGGCGCGCTGGAAGGCGTAGGTCGGCAGGTCGACGTGCCGTGGACGGCGCCCGGCGAAGGCGGCGGACCAGTCGACGTCCGCGCCGCCCGCGAACACCTCGGCGACGGACGCCGTGAAGCGGCCGAGGCCGCCCTCGCCGCGCCGCAGCGACCCGGCCGTCACGCCGGTCACGCCCGCCGACTGGAGCGTCTCCTCCAGCCCGACCAGCAGGCCGGGGTGGGGGCTGCACTCGACGAACGTGGTGAAGCCGTCGTCGAGCAGCGCGCGGGTCGCCTCCTCGAACCGGACGGTCCGGCGCAGGTTCGTGTACCAGTACTCGGCGTCGAGGACGGCGGTGTCGGCGAACCCGCCGGTCACCGTCGAGCAGAACGCGATCCGGGACGTCCGGGGCGACAGGCCGTCCAGTTCCGCGAGGATCCTGTCGCGGACGCCTTCGACGAACATCGAGTGGGACGCGTAGTCGACCGGGATGAGGCGGACGCGGACGCCGTCCTCCTCCAGCGTCCCCTTGAACTCGGCGAGCGCGTCGACCTCTCCGGCGACGACGACGGAGGTGGGGCCGTTGACGACGGCGAGTTCGAGGCGTCCGTCCCCTCCGGCGAGGCGTTCCGCGGCCCGCTCGGCGGAGAGCGCGACCGACAGCATCCCGCCCTGACCGGCCAGGCCCTCGCCGATGATCCGGCTGCGGACGGCGACGACGCGCGCCGCGTCGTCCAGGGACAGCGCGCCCGCCACGCAGGCCGCCGCGATCTCGCCCTGCGAGTGGCCGACCACGGCGCCCGGCTCGACGCCGAACGCGCGCCACGTCTCCGCGAGCGCCACCATCACGGCCCACAGGACGGGCTGGACGACGTCGACGCGTTCGAGGGCCGTGCCGTCACCGCGCAGCACGTCGAACAGGTCGAAGTCGACGAAGGGCTCCAGGGCGCGGGCGCATTCGCCGAGCCGGTCGGCGAACGCGGGCGAGGAGTCGAGGAGTTCGACCGCCATGCCCGTCCACTGCGAGCCCTGGCCGGGGAAGACCAGGACGGGCCGGGCGCCGCCGCCGCGTCCGCCGCCGGTGACGACGGCCGCGTCGGCGGTGCCCGCGGCGATCGCGTCGAGGCCGCGCAGCCCGGACTCCGTGCCGTCCGCCAGGACGACGGCGCGGTGCTCGAACACCGTCCGGGACGTCGCCAGCGAGTGCCCGACGTCGGCGGCGTTCAGGTTCCCGCCGGAGCGGACGGCTTCGGCGACGCGTCCGGCCTGGGCGCGCAGCGCCTCCGGGGTGCGGGCCGTCACCACCCACGGGACGACGCCCGGCTCGATGCCTTCGGGCTCGATGTCTTCGGATTCGGTGTGGTCGGGCTGTTCGAGGATGATGTGCGCGTTCGTGCCGCTGATCCCGAACGACGAGATCCCGGCGCGGCGCGGGCGGCCGTTCCGCTCCCACTCCCGCGCCTCGGTCAGGAGCTCGACGCGTCCGGCCGTCCAGTCGACGTGCGGGGTCGGCTCGTCCACGTGCAGGGTCTTCGGCATCAGGCCGTGCCGCATCGCCTGGACCATCTTGATGATCCCGGCCACTCCGGCGGCGGCCTGCGTGTGCCCGATGTTCGACTTGATCGATCCGAGCCACAGCGGCCGGTCGTCCGGACGGTTCTGCCCGTAGGTCGCGAGGAGCGCCTGCGCCTCGATCGGGTCGCCGAGCCGGGTGCCCGTGCCGTGCGCCTCGACGACGTCGACGTCCGCCGTGGTCAGGCCCGCGTTGGCGAGCGCCTGCCCGATCACGCGGCGCTGCGACGGCCCGTTCGGCGCGGTCAGCCCGTTGGACGCGCCGTCCTGGTTGGTCGCGGTGCCGCGCACCACGGCTAGCACCGGGTGGCCGTTGCGGCGGGCGTCCGACAGCCGCTCCAGCAGGATCATGCCCGCGCCCTCGCCCCAGCCGGTCCCGTCGGCGGCAGCGGCGAACGACTTGCTGCGCCCGTCCGCGGCGAGGCCCCGCTGCCTGCTGAACTCGACGAACGTGACCGGCGTGGACATCACGGTGACGCCCCCGGCGAGCGCCAGCGAGCACTCCCCCGACCGCAGCGCCTGCACCGCGAGGTGCAGCGCCACCAGCGAGGACGAGCACGCCGTGTCGACACTGACCGCCGGTCCCTCCAGGCCGAGCGTGTAGGAGACGCGGCCCGAGGCGATGCTGCCGCCGCTGCCGCCGCCCGCGTAGTCGTTGTACATCACCCCCGCGTACACGCCGGTGGCCGTGCGGCGGAGCGACACCGGGTCGATGCCCGCGCTCTCCACCGCCTCCCACGCCGTCTCCAGCAGCAGCCGGTGCTGCGGGTCGGTCTCGAGGGCCTCGCGCGGCGAGATCCCGAAGAAGTCGGCGTCGAAGTCGCCCGCGTCGTAGAGGAACCCGCCCTCGCGGGTGATGGAGCGGCCCGGCTTCCCCGGCTCCGGGTCGTACAGGCCGTCCACGTCCCAGCCGCGGTCGCGGGGGAACTCCGCGACGGCGTCGACGCCGCCCGCGACCATCCGCCACAGGTCGTCCGGGGAGGCGACGCCGCCGGGATACCGGCAGCCCATCCCGACGATCACGATCGGGTCGTCGTCGGACGGCGCCGCCGTCCGCCCGGCCGGGACGGCGGTGTCGTCGGCCGCGCCGAGCAGCTCGTCGAGGACGTGCAGCGTGACGGCCCGCGCGTTGGGGTGGTCGAACACGAGCGTGGCGGGCAGCCGGAGGCCGGTCGCGGCGGTGAGGAGGTTCCGCAGCTCCACCGCCGTCAGCGAGCTGAACCCGAGTTCGCTGAACGCCTTTTCCGGGTCGACCGAGCGGGCGTCCTCGTGGCCGAGGACGGCGGCGACGTGCGTGCGGACGAGGTCCAGGACGGCCCGCTCCCGCTCCGCCTCCGGCAGCCCGGCGAGACGGCGGCGCAGCGACGCCGCGCCCCCGGACCGCGCGGCCTGCCGCGCGGGCGCCCCGGTCAGGCCGTGCAGGATCGCCGGAACGCCGCCCGAACTCGCGAACGAGCGCAGGAGCGGGATGTCGAGGCGGACGGGCGCCAGCACCGCGTCACCGGCCGCTAGCGCCTTGTCGAGCAGCGCCAGACCTTCGTCGGCCGACAGGGGCGGCATCCCGGAGCGGCGCAGGCGCTCCGCTCCGGCGTCGTCGAGACCGTCCGCCATGCCGCCGGCCTCGGCCCACGGCCCCCACGCCAGCGACACGGCCGGGAGGCCGAGGGCGCGGCGATGCTCGGCGAGGACGTCCTGGAACGCGTTCGCCAGCGCGTAGTTGCCCTGCCCCGCGCCGCCGAGGACGCCCGCGACGGACGAGAACAGGACGAACGCGTCCAGTTCCCGGTCCAGGCCGAGGTCGCGGATCAGCTCGTGCAGGTGCCAGGAGCCGTCGGACTTCGGCGCGAGGACGGTGTCCATCCGCTCCGGGGTCAGCGCGGAGACCACGCCGTCGTCCAGGACGCCCGCCGTGTGGATCACAGCGGTCAGCGGTCGCCGCACGGTGGCGAGGAGGGCGGCGACCGCGTCCCGGTCCGCGACGTCGCAGGCCGCGACCTCGACGTCCGCGCCGAGGCCCGCCAGCTCGGCGCGCAACTCCGGCGCGCCGGGGGCGTCCAGGCCGCGGCGGCTGGTCAGCAGCAGCCGCCGGACGCCGTGCGCGGACACCAGGTGCCGCGCCACCAGCGAGCCGAGCCCGCCCACCCCGCCGGTGATCAGGACGGTTCCGTCCGGGTTCCATGTGCGCTCTGGTGCGGTCGCGCTCTGTTTCCTGGCCAGGCGCGGCACGCGGATCTCCGTGCCGCGCACCGCCAGTTCCGGTTCGCCGGAACGGGCCAGGGCCGACAGCGTTGCCGGGGTCGGCGCGCTTTCCGCGTGCTGTTCCGCGTCCAGGTCGATGAGGACGAACCGGTCGGGGTTCTCGTTCTGGGCCGTGCGGACGAGGCCGCGGAGCGCCGCCCCGGCCAGGTCGGTCGGACGCTCGCCGTCCGCGGTGACGGCCGCGTTCCGGGTCACCACCAGCAGGCGGGACGCCTCAAGGCGCTCCTCGCCGAGCCATTCCCGGACGATCCGCAGCCCCTCGTGGGCGGTCGCGCGGACGCTGCCGGGCACGTCGTCCGTCATGGCCGGGGACGCCCAGACGACGGTCTCCGGGACCGTCTCCCCGGCGGCCAGCGTCGCCACGTCCGCGAAGGCCGGGACGTCGGCGGGGAGCCCGAGCCGGTCGGTTCCGAGGACCGCCACGCGCCCGCCGGGCGGCGTCTCGCCGATCGGCTTCGCGCTCCAGGCGATGGTGAACAGCGCGTCGTTCCCGTCTTCGGGGACGTGCAGTTGCGACGGGGACACCCGCCGCGACAGCAACGACCCCACGGAGAGGACGGGCTGACCCGTTTCGTCGGTGACCAGCAGGCTTACCACGTCCGGGCCCGCCGGGGCGATCCGCACCCTGATCGCGGACGCTCCGGCGGCGTGGAGGCGCACCCCGCTCCACTCGAACGGCAGCGGCGCTCCCCCGGCGTCGTCACCGTCCCCGTCGTTGCCGGACAGGAGGAGCGCGTGCATCGCGGCGTCCAGGAGGGCGGGGTGAATGCCGTAGGACGCGGCCTCCGCCTGGTCGTGTTCGGGGAGCGCGACCTCGGCGAACAGTTCGTCGCCGCGCCGCCAGGCCGCCCTCAGCCCCTGGAACGCCCGGCCGTAGCCGAAGCCTCGATCGGCCAGGACCTCGTAGGCGTCATCGGTGTCCAGGGCGGTCGCGTTCTCCGGCGGCCAGACCGCCGTCGTGTCGGGCGCGGGCGCCGCGCCTCCGGCGCCCAGGAGGCCGCTCGCGTTCCTGGTCCACGGGACGTCGACCGGCGCGTCGTCGCGGTGGGAGTAGACGTCGACCTGGCGGGCGCCGTTCTCGTCCGCCGCGCCGACGACGACCTGGACGTCGACACCGCCCTTCTCGGGCAGGACGAGCGGCGACTCCAAGGTGAGCTGCTCGAGGACGTCGCAGCCGACCTGGTCGCCCGCGCGGATCGCCAGTTCGACGAGCGCGGTGCCGGGCAGCAGGACGGCGCCGAACACCTCGTGGTCGGCCAGCCACGCCCGGGACCCGAGTGCAAGCCGTCCCGTCAAGACCACGCCGTCCGCGTCCGGGGACATCACGGCCGCGCCCAGCAGCGGATGCTCGGTCGGAAGCTGCCCGAGCCCGGACGCCCCTCCGGACGTCACCGGGCCCTCAAGCCAATAGTCCTGGCGCTGGAAGGCGTAGGTCGGGAGTTCGACCACGCGGGCGGCACGGCCCGCGAAGACCGCGTGCCAGTCGACGTCCATGCCGTGCGCGTGGAATTGCCCGATGGCCGCCAGCATTTGCTTGGTCTCGGGACGGTCCCGACGCAGGACGGCCGCGACGGCGGCATCCTCCACACTGCTCTGCGCCATTGCGGTGAGGACGCCGTCGGGTCCGATTTCCAGGAATCGGGTGACGCCGTTGTCGTGGAGGTGGGTGAGGGTGTCGTGGAACCGGACGGCGTCACGGACGTGCCGCACCCAGTACTCGGAATCGGGTTGGGCACCGACGATCGGGATCGCGGGCGGCTGGTAGGCAATGGATTGGGCGATCTGGCGGAAGTCGTCCAGCATCGGATCCATCAGCGGGGAATGGAAGGCGTGCGACACGCGTAGGCGGGTCGTCTTGCGTCCTAGCTCGGTGAAGTGGTCGATGATTCGGACGACGTCGTTCTCCGCGCCGGAGACGACAGTGGCCTGCGGGCCGTTGACGGCAGCGATCCCGACCTCATCGCCCAGCAGCGGGGCGATTTCCTCTTCGGTGGCCTGGATCGCGGCCATCGCTCCACCGGGCGGGAGCGCCTGCATCAACCGTCCTCGGGCAGCGACCAACTTCGCCGCGTCCTCCAACGAGAACATTCCAGCGACGTGCGCGGCCGCCAGTTCACCGATCGAATGACCCGCCAAGAAGTCAGGGCGAACGCCCCACGACACCAGAAGACGGAACAAGGCGACTTCGACAGCGAACAGGCCGGTCTGAGTGAAGGCGGTCTGGTCCAGCAGTTCAGGGTCAGACCAGATGACGTCCTTCAACGACCCGTCTAGATGCTTGTCCAGTTCGGCGCAGACGGTGTCGAATGCGTCGGCGAACACTGGGAAGGTTTCGTAAAGCTCCCGGCCCATGCCTGGGCGCTGTGAGCCCTGGCCCGAGAACAGGAAAGCCGTGCCGCCCGAGGTGGTCACGCCGCGTAGTACGTCGGGATGCGGCTGGTCTGCGGCGAGCGCGGTCAGGCCGTCCAGGCCGGAGTTCCGGTCAGTGGCGATGACGACGGCGCGGTGGTCCCATCTCGCGCGCGCGGTCGCCAGTGACAGGCCGATATCGGCGTGGTCGAGTTCCGGACGGTCTTCGAGGTAGGCGTGCAGCTTTTCCGCTTGTGCCTTCAGTGCGTCGGCCGTCCTGCCGGACACGATCCACGCCGAAGGCCCGGTGGCGTCGGCTTCGGTGTCCGGAGTCTCGTCGGCCGGGGGCTGTTCGAGGATGACGTGCGCGTTGGTGCCGCTGATTCCGAACGAGGAGATTCCGGCGCGGCGCGGGTGGCCGTTCCGCGGCCATTCCCGCGCCTCGGTCAGCAGCTCCACATTTCCCGAGGCCCAGTCGACATGCGGGGTCGGCTCGTCCACGTGCAACGTCTTCGGCAGGACACCATGCCGCATCGCCTGAACCATCTTGATGATCCCGGCGACCCCGGCGGCGGCCTGCGTGTGACCGATGTTGGATTTGATCGACCCCAGCCACAAAGGACGTCCCTCCGGACGATCCTGGCCATAGGTCGCCAGCAATGCCTGCGCCTCGATCGGGTCGCCCAGCGTCGTTCCCGTGCCGTGCGCCTCGACCGCGTCCACATCGGCGGTGTCCAATCCGGCGTTGGCCAATGCCTGCCGGATCACCCTCCGCTGCGACGGGCCGTTCGGCGCCGTCAGGCCATTGGACGCGCCGTCCTGGTTGGTCGCCGTTCCACGCACGATGGCGAGCACCGGGTGTCCGTTGCGGCGGGCGTCGGAGAGGCGCTCGACGAGGAGCATCCCCGCGCCCTCACTCCAGGACGTCCCGTCCGCCGAGGCCGCGAACGACTTCGCCTTTCCGTCCGGTGCGAGGCCGCGCTGGCGGCTGAATTCGACGAACGCCTCCGGCGTCGCCATGACGGCCACGCCACCGGCAAGCGCCAGCGAGCATTCACCCGAACGCAGCGCCTGCGCCGCCCAGTGCAAGGCGACCAGCGACGACGAGCACGCCGTGTCAACCGTGACGGCCGGGCCTTCCAGTCCCAGCGTGTAGGAGATGCGGCCGGACGCGACCGAGCCCGTACTGCTGTTGTGCGCGTAATCGTGGTACATGACCCCCGCGAATACGCCGGTCGCGCTCCCCCGCAGGGACGACGGGTCGATTCCGGCGCGTTCGAGCGCCTCCCACGACACTTCCAGCAGCAGCCGCTGCTGCGGGTCCATCACCCACGCCTCGTTCGGGCTGATCCCGAAGAATTCCGCGTCGAACCCGGCCGCCGAGTAAAGGAAGCCGCCCTTGTCCACGTAGGTCTTGCCGGGACGCCCCGGCTCGGGGTCGAACAGTTCTTGGAGGTCCCAGCCACGGTCGACCGGGAGGCCGGAGATGCCGTCGCGGCCTTCGGCGACCAGGTTCCAGAGGGCGTCCGGCGTGGTGGCGTCTCCCGGATAGCGGCAGGCCATTCCGATGATGGCGATCGGCTCGTCGTCCGCCGGAGCGCGTACCGCGACCGCCCCACCGGCCGACGACGCCGCGCCCATCACCTCGTCGGCCAAGTAGTCGGCCAGCACGATCGGCGTCGGGTAGTCGAACACGAGCGTCGCGGGCAACCGCAGTCCGGTCACCTGGTTCAGGCGGTTGCGCAGTTCCACCGCCGACAGCGAGTCGAATCCCAGGTCGCGGAAAGCGCGGGTGGTGTCGATGTCGTCCGGCCGGTCGAATCCGAGGACCAGTGCCGTCCGGCCGCGCACGATGTCCAGCAGGACCCCTGGACGTTCCGCTTCGGGCAATGCGGCCAGCCGGTGGCGCAGCGCGTCCGCTTCACCGCCGCCCGGCGCGGCCGTCCGGCGGGTGCGTGGGCCGACTAGACCCCGGAGAATGTGCGGCAGTTCGTCCCCGGCGCCAGCCAGTTCCTTCGTGTCGAGCCCGATCGGGACCAGGAATGGTTCGCCCAAAGGGGTCGCCACGTCGAGGAGAGTCAAGCCCTGCTCGGTGGTCAGGGCCCGCACACCGGACTTGGCCATTCTGCGGACGTCTTCGTCGTCCAGGCGTCCGACCATTGAGTCGCCGTCCGCCGTCCACAGGCCCCAGGCCAGCGATTGCACGGGCAGGCCCAGCGACGCGCGATGCGCGGCGAGCCCGTCCAGGAAGGCGTTGGCCGCCGCGTAATTGCCCTGACCGGGCGAACCCAGAACGCCCGCGGCCGACGAGAACAGCACGAACGCCGACAGGTTCAGGTCACGGGTCAGTTCGTGCAGATTCCAGGCCGCGTTCGCCTTGGGGCGCAATACCGCGTCCATTCGGTCGGGTGTCAGCGACGAGATCACCCCGTCGTCCAGGACGCCCGCCGCGTGGACGACGGCCGAGATGTCGCGGCCCGCGAGCAGGTCGGCGAGCGCGTCGCGGTCAGCGACATCGCAGGCCGCCACCTCGACCTCGGCGCCCAGGCCCGCCAACTCGTCCCGCAACTCGACCGCGCCCGGCGCACCCTCGCCCCGGCGGCTCACCAGCAGCAGACCGCGCACGCCGTGCTCGGTCACCAGATGACGCGCCACCAGCGCGCCCAGGCCGCCGGTCCCGCCGGTGATCAGCACCGTCCCGTCGGTGCGGAACACCGGTTCCGCGTCCGGGCGGGTCGGGACCTTGCCCAGCCTCGGGACGTATGCGGCACCGCCGCGAACGGCGAGTTGCGGCTCGCCGGACCGGGCGGCCGCCACCGCTGCCGGAAGGTCCGCGGGGTCGTCGGTGTCGACCAGCACGATCCGTCCCGGGTCCTCCGACTGGGCGGACCGGATCAGGCCCCACACCGCCGCGCCGGGCAGGTCGCGGACGTCCTCGCCGTCCACGGCGACCGCGCCGCTGGTCGCCACCACCAGGCGGGACGCGGCGAACCGCTCCTCGGCGAGGAACGCCTGCGCGGCCGCGAGCACGCCGTGCAGGGTGGACGCGGTGTCCTCGGCCCGGCCACCGGCGACCGGCAGGGCCACGACCTCGGGGACCTCGGCGTCGGCGCCCAGCTCGTCCCAGCGCGCCCAAGACGACGGCTCGGCGGCGGCCGGACGCGATTCCGCCGGAGCCCACTGGAGCCGATAAAGCGAATCGTGGAACGCGGACACGGAAAGCCGATCCGCCGCGACCGGACGGGAAACCAGGGAATCGGCGGCGAGCACGGGACGCCCCGTCCCGTCCGCCAAGAGCAATTCCATTCCGCCCTGGCCGGTCGGCGCGAGACGCGCCCGGACGGACGACGCGCCCGAGGCGTAAAGGCGGACGCCGTTCCAGGCGAAAGGCAGCACCAGTTCGTCGTCGGCCTGCTCGCCCCGGGTGACGAGAGCGGTGTGCAGAACCGCGTCGAGCAGAGCGGGGTGCAGGCCGAACGCGGCGGCGTCGTGGCGGGAGTAGTCGTCCTCGTCCGGCAGGGCGACTTCGGCGAACAATTCCGCGCCGCGACGCCACACAGCGCGCAGCCCTTGGAAAAGGGGCCCGTAGTCGTAACCGGCCGCGGCGAGTTCCTCGTAGGCCCCGTCCAGCGGCACGGGCTCGGCGCCCTCCGGCGGCCACGCGGCGAGGTCGGAGCCGGGTTCGCCGCCGTCCCCGGCGAGCACGCCCGTGGCGTGCCGGACCCACACCTGGTCGGACGCGTCCGGCTGCGAGTAGACGCCGACGACGCGCCGTCCTGACTCGTCGCCCGGCTCCACCACCACCCGCACGGCGACGCCGCCCTGCTCGGGCAGGGCCAGCGGTGCCTGCAGCGTCAGCTCCTCGACCACCGGGCAGCCGACATGATCGCCCGCGTGGATCGCCAGCTCCAGCAGCGCCGTGCCCGGCACCACCACGCCGCCGAACATGCGGTGATCGGCGAGCCAGGGCTGCGCGTCGGAGGACAGGCGTCCGGTCAGTACCAGTCCGCCCGATTCGGGCAGTGCCATCACCGCGCCGAGCATCGGGTGCTCGGCGCGCCCGAGGCCGAGGGACACGGCGTCCTCGGCGCCCGCCGCGCCGTGCAGCCAGAAACGGTCGCGCTGGAACGCGTAGGTGGGCAGATCGACCCTTCGGGCGCCTCGGCCGTCGAAGAACGCGTCCCATCCGATCCGGACGCCGTTCACGTGAAGCGCGGCGAGTGCGGTGATGAGCGTGGCGGGTTCGGGACGCTTGGCGCTCAGCGCCGGTACGGCGACGATCTGGTCGGACGGGTCGAGAACGGCCTGCGTCAACGCCGCCAGGACGCCATCGGGGCCGATCTCCAAGAACTGCGTGACTCCGTTCTCCTGAAGGCCGGTGAGCGTGTCGTGGAACCGGACGGCGTCGCGGACGTGCCGCACCCAGTACCCGGCCTCAGCCTTCGCGCCCGGGACGGGAATCGCGGGGGCCGTGTAGGTGATGGATTCGGCGACTCGGCGGAAGTCGTCGAGCATCGGGTCCATCAGCGGGGAATGGAAGGCGTGGGAGACCCGCAGCCGGGTGGTCTTGCGTTCGAGCTTCTTGAAATGCTCGACGACGCGGGTGACTTCGTCCTCGGCGCCGGAGACGACAACGGCTCGGGGGCCGTTCACTGCGGCGATTCCGACCTGGTCGTTCAGGAACGGGACGACCTCGTCCTCGGTCGCCTGGACGGCCGCCATCGCTCCGCCGGACGGCAACGCCTGCATCAACCGACCCCGAGCCGCGACCAGTTTCGCGGCGTCCTCCAGCGAGAACATTCCAGCCACATGCGCGGCCGCCAGTTCGCCGATCGAGTGACCCGCCAGGAAATCGGGCCGGACGCCCCACGACTCCAGCAACCGGTAAAGCGCCACCTCGACCGCGAACAATCCGGTTTGGGTGAAGACGGTCTGGTCGAGCAATTCAGGCTCGGACCAGATCACGTCTTTCAGGGGGCGGTCCAGATGCCGGTCGAGTTCGGCGCAGGCGGCGTCGAAGGCGTCGGCGAACGCCGGGAACGCCTCGTACAACTCGCGTCCCATTCCAGGACGCTGTGAACCTTGGCCAGAGAACAGGAACGCGGTCGGCTTCGGCGCGGCGACGCCCCTGACGACGGCACGACCGGATTCGCCCCGAGCGAGTTCCTCCAGTCCTGACAGCAACTCGTCGCGGTCCTGGCCGACCACCACGGCGCGATGCTCGAACACGCCGCGCGTCGTGGCCAGGGAGAAGCCGATGTCCAGCGGCGATGGCCGTTCGTCCGCGCGGGCGAACGCGGCCAGGCGGGCGGCCTGGGCACGCAGCGCGGCCTCGCTCCGCGCCGACACGGCCCACGGGACGACCGGCGAACCCGCCTCGGGCGGCTCCGCTTCCTCCACGGCCGGGGCCTGCTCGACGATCACATGCGCGTTCGTCCCGCTGATTCCGAACGAGGAGATTCCGGCGCGGCGCGGGTGGTCATTCCGCGGCCATTCCCGTGCCTCGGTCAGCAGCTCCACATTTCCCGACGCCCAGTCGACATGCGGCGTCGGCTCGTCCACGTGCAACGTCTTAGGCAGGACACCATGCCGCATCGCCTGAACCATTTTTATGATCCCGGCGACCCCGGCGGCGGCCTGCGTGTGACCGATGTTGGATTTGATCGACCCCAGCCACAGCGGCCGATCCTCCGGACGATCCTGACCATACGTCGCAAGCAAAGCCTGCGCCTCGATCGGGTCGCCGAGCGTCGTTCCCGTGCCGTGCGCCTCGACGGTGTCGACCTGGTCGGCCGACAGTCTCGCGCTGGCGAGCGCCTGCCGGATCACCCTCCGCTGCGACGGGCCGTTCGGCGCCGTCAGGCCATTGGACGCCCCGTCCTGGTTGACCGCGGAGCCGCGCACGACGGCGAGCACCGGGTGGCCGTTGGCCCGGGCGTCCGAAAGGCGCTCGACCAAGAGCATTCCGGCGCCCTCGCCCCACGATGTGCCGTCCGCCGCCGCGGCGAACGATTTGGCTCGGCCGTCGGCCGCCAGGCCGCGCTGGCGGCTGAATTCGACGAACGCTTCCGGCGTCGCCATGACGGCCACGCCACCGGCCAATGCCAGCGAGCATTCACCCGACCGGAGTGCCTGCACCGCGAGATGCAGAGCGACCAAAGACGACGAGCAGGCCGTGTCAACCGTCACCGCCGGGCCCTCGAAGCCCAGCGTGTAGGAAATGCGTCCGGACGCGACCGAGCCCGTACTGCTGTTGTGCGCGTAATCGTGGTACATCATCCCCGCGAAAACGCCGGTGGAACTGCCCCGCAGGGACGCCGGGTCGATTCCGGCGCGTTCGAGCGCCTCCCACGACACTTCCAGCAGCAGCCGCTGCTGCGGGTCCATCACCCACGCCTCGTTCGGGCTGATCCCGAAGAACCCCGGGTCGAATTCCGCCGCGTCGTGCAGGAAGCCGCCGGTCCGGACATAGCTCTTTCCGGGCGTGCCGGGCTCGGGGTCGTAAAGGCCCGTGTCCCAGCCCCGGTCGGCGGGGAAGTCCGAGAGCCCTTCCGCGCCGTCCGCGACGAGCGTCCACAGGTCTTCGGGGGACGCGACGCCGCCCGGATACCGGCACGCCATGCCGACGATCGCGATCGGCTCATGGCGATCGGCGGTGAGCTTGCGCTGCTGGGCGCGCAACCGCTCGGTCTCCTTGAGCGATGCCCGCAGTGCGGTGAGGAGTTTTTCGTCGTTTTCGGGCATCGTCGTTCACTCTTCCCGCGTCGTGTCGTCGAGGGTCGCGCCGTCGAGCGCCATGCTGATCAGGCTTTCGGCGTCCATCGCATCGATCGAGTCCCGCTCCGCGCCGCCGTCCGCGGCCTCGCCGCGGCCGGTCGCGCCGGCGAGTTCGAGGAGGCTGTCCAGCAGGCCCGCGTCCCGCAGGCGGCTCAGCGGAACGGCCCGCAGCAGGCCGCGGACCGCCTCCTCGTCGGAATCGCCGCCGTCCTTTTCCGGAACCATTTCGGCGGCGATGTGGGCGGCGAGGACGCGGGCGTTCGGATAGTCGAACACCAGCGTCGCCGGGAGGCGCAGCCCGGTTACCGCATTCAGGCTGTTGCGGAGTTCGACGGCGCTGAGGGAGTCGAATCCGAGCTCCTTGAAGGCTCGTTCCGGTTCGATCGCGCCCTGCCCGCCGTGCCCGAGGACGGCCGCCGCGTGCCCGCGGACGACCTCCAGCAGCGCGTCCTCCCGCTCCGCCGGGGCGAACCCGGCGAGGCGCCGCGCCAGCGCCTCGGCCGCGCCCGCGTCGGCGTCGACGACCCGCCGGGCCGTCCTGCCGATCAGTCCCCTGAACAGGTGGTGCGGCTCGCCGTCCGCCGCGGCGAGCGCCTTGAGGTCGAGGTGGATCGGCACGAGGACGGGGGCGCCGAGCGCGGTCGCCGTGTCGAGCAGCGCCAGCCCTTCCTCGACGTCCATTCCGTCCACGCCGGATCGGGCCGTGCGCTGGGCGCCGGAACCGTCCGCGCCGTCCGCCATCCCGGCGCCGCCCGTGATCCAGGGGCCCCAGGCGAGCGACTGGGCGGGCAGGCCGTTCGCCCGGCGGTGGACGGCGAGTGCGTCCAGGAAGGTGTTCGCGGCGGCGTAGTTGCCCTGGCCGGGAGTGCCGAGCACACCGGCGGCGGAGGAGAAGAGCACGAACGCCGCCAGGTCCATGTCGCGGGTCAGCTCGTGCAGGTTCCAGGCGGCGTCCACCTTGGGGCGGAGGACGCCGTCGAGCCGTTCGGGCGTCAGCGAGGCGATCACGCCGTCGTCCAGGACTCCCGCCACGTGGACGACGCCCGACAGGGAGCGCCCCTCCAGCAGGGCGGCCACCGCGTCGCGGTCGGCCATGTCGCACGCCGCCAGCTCAACGCTCGCGCCCAGCTCGGACAACTCGTCGCGCAACTCCGCCGCCCCCGGCGCGTCCGCGCCACGGCGACTGGTCAGCAGCAGACTCCGCACACCGCGCTCGGCCACCAGATGCCGCGCCACCACCGCGCCCAACGCACCCAGCGCACCGGTCACCAGGACCGTCCCGTCGGCGGGGAGGGGCCTCGGCTCCGCTGGTTGGGCGGACACGCGCGCGAGCCGCATGGCGAACGCCGTGTCCCCGCGGATCGCCACCTGCGGCTCCTTGGCGCCCATCGCGGCGGTCATGTTGTGCGGGTCGTCGAGGTCGGCCAGGACGATCCGTCCCGGGTCCTCCGACTGCGCCGACCTGACCAGGCCCCACACGGCCGCGCCCGCGAGGTCGGTCACGTCCTCGCCGTCCACGGACACCGCGCCGGACGTCGCGACCATCAGGGTGGACGCGGCGAACCGGCCCTCGCCCAGCCACGCTTGGAGCGCGGCCAGCACTTCCCGCGCGGAGCGGTGGACGGCGGCGGCGTCCGTCCCACTCGGCACGGTGAGGACGACGACGTCCGGAACCGGATCGGCGTCGCCCAACTCGTCCCACCGCGCCCAGGTCGGATCGCTGGAGGAGGCGAGCGGGATCGGCGACCATTCCGGCTGGAACAGCGATTCGTGGAAGCCTGGACCGCTCGCGGCCGACAACTGCTCCGCCGAGACCTCCCGCAGCGCGAGCGATCCGACGGCCGCGACGGGACGTCCGGCCACGTCGGCGACCTGCAAGGACACGGCCCCGCCCGGTGTCTGGACGATCCGCACCCGCAAGGAGGTCGCCCCCGTCGCGAACAGTTCCACGCCCGACCACGCGAAGGGCAGGGACGGGCCGTCACCGGCCGTTCCGCCCAGCGCGATCGCGTGCAGGCCCGCGTCCAGGAGGGCCGGGTGCAGCGCGAATCCGTCCGCGGTCTCCGTTCCGGGCAGGGCGACTTCGGCGAACAGTTCGTCGCCGCGCCGCCATGCCGCGGTGAGGCCCTGGAACACCGGTCCGTATTCCAGTCCCGCCATGGCCATGTCGGCGTAGAGGCCATCGGGTTCGAGGGGGACGGCGTCCACGGGCGGCCATTGCCGCAACTCGAATTCGGGCTCGGTTTCGGCGGCGGACATCTGCCCCGCCGCGTGACGCGTCCACGGCATTTCCGTGCCGGTGCGGGAATAGACGGTGACCGTGCGCCGGTCTTCCTGGTCCGCCGCACCGACGACGACCTGCACGAGCGTGTGACCGTCTGGGGGCAGGACGAGTGGCTGTTCGAGGGTGAGTTCGTCGATCCGGCCGCAGCCGACCTGGTCGCCCGCGCGGACGGCCAATTCCACGAATCCGGTGCCGGGGAAGAGCACCACCCCGCCAACGGCATGGTCGGCCAGCCAAGGTTGCGTGTGCACCGACAGGCGACCCGACAGCACCACTCCGTCGGACTCGGGCGAGGTCACCACCGCGCTGAGCAAGGGGTGATCCGCCGATCCCAGGCCCATCGACTCGGCGTCCCCACCGGCCTGCGGAGCCACCAGCCAGAACCGCTCGCGCTGGAACGCGTAGGTGGGGAGTTCGACCAGGCGGGCGGTGTGGTCGGCGAACATCGCGGGCCAGTCGACGTCCGTGCCGTACGCGTGGATTCGGCCCAGGGCCGTCAACAACTGCTTGGCTTCTGGACGATCCCGGCGGAGGACGGGCGCGACGACCGCATCCTCCACGCCGCCGCGCACCATCGCCGTCAGAACACCGTCCGGGCCGATCTCCAAGAACTGGGTCACACCCTGGTCGTGGAGATCGATAACGGCGTCATGGAATCGGACGGCTTCGCGGACGTGCCGCACCCAGTATTCGGCGTCCGGCTGCGCACCCAGGACGGGAATGGTGGGTTCGTTGAAGGTGATGGATTCGGCGACCTGACGGAAGTCGTCCAGCATCGGATCTATCAGCGGCGAATGGAACGCATGCGAGACCCGCAGCCGGGTCGTCTTGCGTCCCAGACCGGTGAAATGGTCGAGGACCCGGGTGACTTCATCTTCGGCACCGGAGACCACGACCGACTCAGGCCCGTTCACCGCCGCGACGCCGACCCGCTCGTTCAGCAGGGGAAGGATCTCGTCCTCGGTCGCCTGGATCGCTGCCATCGCCCCACCAGGCGGCAGCGCCTGCATCAACCGACCCCGAGCCGCCACCAGCTTCGCGGCATCCTGCAACGAGAACATCCCAGCCACATGCGCAGCCGCCAACTCACCAATCGAATGACCCGCCAAGAAATCGGGCCGAACACCCCACGACTCCAGAAGACGGAAGAGCGCCACCTCGACCGCGAACAAGCCCGTCTGAGTGAAGACGGTCTGGTTCAACAATTCAGGCTCGGACCAGACGACCTCCCTCAGCGCCCGATCCAGGAGATTGTCCAGTTCCCCGCACACCGCGTCGAACGACTCGGCGAACGCAGGGAACGCGGCATACAACTCACGCCCCATCCCCACACGCTGCGAACCCTGACCCGAGAAAAGGAACGCCGTCCCGCCCAAAGCGGTCGCGCCGTACTCCACGTCAGGATGCGGTTCTCCCGCCGCGAGGGCCGCCAGCCCTTCCAGGGCGGAATCCCGGTCACCGGCCACGACAACGGCGCGGCGGTCCAAGACGGCACGCGAAGTCGCCAGGGAGAAGGCCACGTCCACTGCGCGCAGTTCCGGCCGAGCGGCCAAGTGCGTGCGCAGTTTTTCTGCCTGGGCCCGAAGGCCCGGTTCGTCGCGTGCGGAGATCACCCAGGGGACGGTCGTCGGCTCGTCCGCCGCCGGGGCATCTGCTTCAGCCTCGACGGCCGTAGGCTCTTCGAGAATGACGTGCGCGTTCGTCCCGCTGATTCCGAACGACGAAATCCCGGCTCGGCGCGGATGACCGTTCTTCGCCCATTCCCGCGTCTCGGTCAGCAGCCGCACGTCTCCCGTCGACCAATCGACGTGCGGGGTCGGCTCGTCCACATGCAGCGTCTTGGGCAGCACCCCGTGCCGCATCGCCTGGACCATCTTGATGATCCCCGCGACACCCGCAGCAGCCTGCGTGTGCCCGATGTTCGACTTGATCGCCCCCAGCCACAACGGCTGGTCCTCCGGACGGTCCTGGCCATAGGTCGCCAGCAACGCCTGCGCCTCGATCGGGTCGCCCAGCGTCGTCCCGGTGCCATGCGCCTCGACCGCGTCCACATCACCGACGCCCAACCCCGCATTGGCCAACGCCTGCCGGATCACCCTCCGCTGCGACGGACCATTCGGCGCCGTCAACCCATTCGACGCACCATCCTGATTCACCGCCGAACCACGCACCACCGCCAACACCGGATGCCCAAGACGCCGAGCATCAGAAAGACGCTCGACCAACAACATCCCCGCACCCTCACCCCACGACGTCCCATCCGCCGACGCGGCGAACGACTTCGCACGGCCGTCGGGAGCCAGTCCGCGCTGCCGACTGAATTCGACGAAGGCCTCCGGCGACGCCATGACCGCGACGCCACCGGCCAAAGCCAGCGAGCATTCCCCCGACCGCAACGCCTGCGCCGCCCAATGCAAGGCAACCAACGACGACGAACACGCCGTGTCCACCGTCACGGCCGGGCCCTCGAACCCGAACGTGTAGGAGATCCGGCCCGAGGCGACGGCTCCGGAATTGCTGTTGTGCGCGTAGTCGTGGTACATGACCCCGGCGAATACACCGGTGGAACTCCCCCGCAGTGAAGAAGGGTCGATCCCCGCCCGCTCAAGCGCCTCCCACGACACCTCCAGCAGCAACCGCTGCTGCGGGTCCATGATCCACGCCTCGTTCGGGCTGATGCCGAAGAATCCCGGATCGAATTCCGCCGCGTCGTAGAGGAAGCCCCCCGCGTTCACATAGCTCGTATGCGGACGTCCCCCTTCGGGGTCGTAAAGGCGATCGACATTCCACCCGCGATCGGACGGGAAGGCCGAGATCCCGTCACGGCCGTCCAGGACCAGCTTCCACAGGCCGTCCGGTGTGGTGACGTCGCCGGGATACCGGCACGCCATTCCGATGATGGCGATCGGTTCGTCGTCCACCGGAGCGCGCGCCGCGACGACCGCACCCGCCGACGCCGACGACGAAGCGCCCATCACCTCATCGACCAGGTACCGGGCCAGCACGACCGGCGTCGGATAGTCGAACACCAATGTCGCGGGCAGTCGCAGCCCGGTCACCTGGTTCAGCCGGTTGCGCTGCTCCACCGCCGACAGCGAGTCGAAGCCCAGGTCGCGGAACGCGCGCTCGGGCTCGACCGTGCGCGGGTCGTCGTGTCCGAGCACCGACGCCGCGTGGGCGCGCACGATCTCCAGCATCGCCTGGAGCCGCTCCGCCTCCGGCAACGCGCCGAGCCGGGCCCGCAGCGCGCCCGCCGTGCCCGTGCCGCCCGTGCCCGCCTTCGCGGCCTGGCGCGGACGCCCGGCGAGGCCGCGCAGCATCGGCGGCAGCGCGTCACCGGCCGCGGCCAGCGCCGCCGGTTCCAACCCGATCGGGACGACCAGGGCGTCGTCGGCGCCCAGTGCCGCGTCGAACAGCGCGAGCCCCCGCTCCACGCTCAGCGGGCGCACCCCGGACCGGGCCATCCGCCTGATCTCGCCCTCCTCGAGCCGTCCGGACATCCCGGTGCCGGACGCCCACAGGCCCCACGCCAGCGACCGTCCGGGCAGCCCGTGCGCCCGGCGGTGCTGGACGAGCCCGTCCACGAACGCGTTCGCGGCGGCGTAGTTGCCCTGCCCGGGCGCGCCCATCACCCCGCCCGCCGAGGAGAACACGACGAACTCCGCGAGGTCCATGTCGCGGGTCAGTTCGTGGAGGTGCCGGGCGCCGAGGGCCTTGGGCGCGAGGACGGCGCGCAGCCGCTCCGGGGTCAGGGACGAGATCACGCCGTCGTCGAGGAGCCCCGCCGCGTGGATCACCGCGCCGAGGTCGCGGCCGTCCAGCAGGGCGGCGACGGCGTCCCGGTCGGCGACGTCGCAGGCCGCGACCTCGACCTCCGCGCCCAGCTCCGCGAGCGCGGCCGACAGTTCCGCCGCGCCCGGCGCGGACGCGCCCCGCCGGCTCGTCAGCAGCAGGCTCCGGACGCCGTGCTCGGCCACCAGGTGGCGTGCCACGAGCGCGCCGAGCCCGCCCGTCCCGCCGGTGATCAGCACGGGTCCGCGCAGCTCCGGCGCCCGCTCGGGCGCACGGCCGCCGCGCAGGAGGCGCGGCGCATGCCCGGTCCCGGAGCGGATCACGAGCTGCGGCTCCCCGGCCCCGGCGGCGGACACGGCCGCCGCCACCACGCCGCCCAGGTCGGAGAGGTCGTCCGCGTCCGCGAGCAGGACGCGGTCCGGGTGCTCCGACTGTGCCGACCGGACCAGCCCCCACACCGCCGCGCCCGCCAGGTCGGTGACGTCCTCCCCGGCCACGGACATGGCGCCGGAGGTGACGACCAGCAGCCGCGACTCCGCGAACCGCTCGTCGGCCAGCCACGCCTGGACGTCGGCGAGCGCGCGGCCGACCGCGTCGACCGGGTCACCGCCCCCGGCACGAAGGACGACGAGTTCCGGCGCCTCGCCCGTTTCCGCGTCCCAGAGCGCCCATTTCGGAGCCGACTCGGAAGAAGAAACGACCGGGCGCCATTCCAGCCGATAAAGCGAATCAGGCGCGCCCGCTCCGGCGGCCGTCCCGGCGAGGCTCTCCGAAGGCACCGGCCGCGACCGCAAGGACTCGACGGACATCACCGGCCGCCCGTCCCCGTCGGCCAGGCGCAGAGCGACCGCGTCCGCCCCGGCCGGGGCCAGCCGGGCCCGGACGGACCGCGCGCCCGACGCGGCCAGCCGCACCCCGCTCCACGCGAACGGCAGCACGGTCCCGCGCGGGTCGCCCTCGGGCGCGGCGACCAGACCGGTGTGCAGGACGGCGTCCAGCAGCGCGGGGTGCAGCCCGAACCCGGTGGCCTCGCCCCAGGCGTCCTCGGGCAGCGTCGCCTCGGCGAACAGTTCGTCCCCGCGCCGCCACGCGGCGCGCAGCCCCTGGAAGACCGGGCCGTATTCGTAGCCCGCGTCGGCCAGCGACTCGTACGCGCCGTCCAGCGGGAGGGGCTCGGCGCCCTCGGGCGGCCATACGGCGAGGTCGAACGCGGGCGCCGGGTCGTCGGGGGCGAGTACACCGGTGGCGTGCCGGGTCCACGGCCGGTCGTCCGGGCCCTCGGCCGGGCGCGAGTGGACGCCGACCGCGCGGCGGCCCGTCTCGTCGGCGTCCTCCACCACGACCTGGACGGTGACGCCGCCGTGCGCGGGCAGCGGCAGCGGGGCGTGCAGGGTCAGCTCCTCCAGCGTGCCGCAGCCGAGCTGGTCCCCGGCCCGGATCGCCAGCTCCACCAGGCCCGCGCCCGGGAACAGCACGTGTCCGAGCACCCTGTGGTCGGCGAGCCACGGCCGCGTGCCGACCGACAGCCGCCCGGTCAGGACGGCGCCGCCCGAGTCCGGCAGCGTGACCACGGCGCCGAGGAGGGGGTGGTCGGCGGGCGCGAGGCCCGTCCCGGACAGGTCCGCGCCGTCGCCCTGGCCCTCCACCCAGTACCGCCGCCGCTGGAACGCGTACGTCGGCAGCTCCGCCGGGACGGCGGCGGGGCGGTCGCCGAAGAGCGCCCGCCATCCGACGTGGACGCCGTGCGCGTGCAGGCGTCCGGCCGCGGCGACGGCGGTGACGGGTTCGGGACGGTCGGCGCGCAGGACGGGCGTGACGACGGCGCCGCCGGACGCGTCGTCCAGCGCCGCTCGGACCAATCCCGCCAGCACGCCGTCCGGGCCCAGTTCCACGAACCGGTTCACGCCCGCGTCGCGCAGCGTCCGGACGCCGTCGTGGAAGCGGACGGTGTCGCGGACGTGCCGCACCCAGTACTCGGCCGTCCCGAGGTTCGCCGCCTCCGCGCCGAGGACGTTCGGGACCACCGGAATGGCGGGCGCGCCATAGCGGACGCTTTCGGCGACCTCCCGGAACTCGTCGAGCATCGGGTCCATCAGCGGAGAATGGAACGCGTGCGAGACGCGCAGCCGCGTCGTCCTGCGTCCCAGTTCCGTGAAGTGCTCGACAATTCGGGCGACGTCGCGTTCGGCTCCGGATACGACGATGGCCTGGGGGCCGTTCACCGCCGCGATTCCGACGTCCCGGCCGTCGACCAGCGGGACGACCTCGTCCTCGGCCGCCTGCACGGCCGCCATCGCGCCCCCGGCCGGAAGCGCCTGCATCAGCCTGCCGCGCGCCGCGACCAGCCGCGCCGCGTCCTCCAGGGAGAGCACGCCCGCCACGTGCGCGGCCGCCAGTTCGCCGATCGAGTGACCGGCGAGGAAGTCCGGCCGCACGCCCCACGATTCCAGCAACCGGAAAAGCGCGACCTCGACGGCGAAAAGGCCCGGCTGGGCGAACTCCGTCCGGTCGAGAAGGGCCGCGTCCGACCAGAGGACGTCGCGCAGCGGACGGTCGAGATGCCGGTCGAATTCGGCGCAGGCCGCGTCGAAGGCTTCGGCGAACACCGGGAACGCCTCATGCGACTCCCGTCCCATTCCGGCGCGCTGCGAGCCCTGCCCCGAGAAGAGGAACGCCGTCGCTCCGGACGCCGCGACACCGCGCGCGGCGTCCGGGCCCGGCTCGCCGCCGATCAGCGTGTCCAGCGCCGCGAGCAGTTCGGCGCGGTCGCGGCCGACCGCGACGGCGCGGTGCTCCAGCAGGGCCCGCGACGCGACGAGCGCGTGGCCGATCTCGGCGGGGTCGGCGTCCGGGCGCGCCAGGACGTGGTCGTGGAGCCGCTCGCACTGGGCGCGGAGGCCGCCCTCGTCGCGCCCGCTGACGACCCACGGGACGACCGGCGGCGCCTCCATCACCGGGGGCGCGTCCTCGCCGCCCGCGGGGGGCGCCTCGATGACCACGTGCGCGTTGGTGCCGCTGATCCCGAACGACGAGATCCCCGCCCGGCGCGGGTGACCGTTCCGCGGCCATTCCCGCGCCTCGGTCAGCAGTTCGACGCGCCCCGCCGACCAGTCGACGTGCGGGGTCGGCTCGTCCACGTGCAGCGTCTTCGGCAGCACGCCGTGCCGCATCGCCTCGATCATCTTGATGATCCCCGCCACTCCGGCGGCGGCCTGCGTGTGCCCGATGTTCGACTTGATCGACCCGAGCCACAGCGGCCGGTCGTCCGGACGGCCCTGCCCGTAGGTCGCGAGCAGCGCCTGCGCCTCGATGGGGTCGCCCAGCGTCGTGCCGGTGCCATGCGCCTCGACCGCGTCCACGTCGCCGACGCCCAACCCGGCATTGGCGAGCGCCTGCAGGATCACCCGTTGCTGCGACGGGCCGTTCGGCGCCGTCAGGCCGTTCGAGGCGCCGTCCTGGTTGACGGCCGAACCGCGCACGACGGCCAATACCGGATGGCCGTTGGAGCGGGCGTCGGAAAGGCGCTCCACCAGGAGCATTCCCGCGCCCTCGCCCCAGGCGGTCCCGTCCGCGGCGGCGGCGAACGACTTCGCGCGGCCGTCCCGCGCCAGCCCGCGCTGCTCGCTGAACTCGACGAACACGTCCGGCGCGGCCATCACCGCGACGCCCCCGGCCAGCGCGAGCGAGCACTCCCCCGACCGCAGCGCCTGCACCGCCAGGTGGAGGGCGACCAGCGAGGACGAGCACGCCGTGTCGACGGTCACCGCCGGGCCCTCAAGCCCGAACGTGTAGGAGATGCGCCCGGACGCCACCGAACCCGAATTGCTGTTGTGCGCGTAATCGTGGTACATCATCCCGGCGAAAACACCGGTCCGGGTTCCGCGCAGCGACGAAGGGTCGATTCCCGCGCGCTCAAGCGCCTCCCAGGAGACCTCCAGCAGCAGGCGCTGCTGCGGGTCCATGACGCGGGCCTCGTTCGGTCCGATGCCGAAGAAGCCCGGGTCGAAGCCCGCCGCGTCGTGCAGGAAACCGCCGGAGTCGACATAGCTGGTGCCGGGGCGCAGGCCCTCGGGGTCGTGGATGCGGTCGATGTTCCAGCCCCGGTCGGCGGGGAACCGCGTGATGCCGTCCGCGCCCGCCGCGACCAGCTCCCACAGCGCCTCGGGCGTGCCGACGCCGCCGGGGTAGCGGCACGCCATCCCGACGATCGCGATCGGGTCGTCGTCCACCGCCGGGCGGACGGCGGACGCCGCGACCGGCACGGCCCGCCGCGCGCCGGAGATCTCGTCCGCGAGGTGGCGGGCCAGCACGACCGGCGTCGGGTAGTCGAACACGAGCGTCGCGGGCAGCCGCAGGCCGGTCACCCGGCTCACCCTGCTCCGCAGCTCCACCGCGGACAGCGAGTCGAAGCCGAGGTCGCGGAACGCGCGCTCCGCGCCCACCGCGTCCGGGCCGTCGAACCCGAGCACGGACGCGGCCTGCGCGCGGACGATCTCCAGCACCGCCGCGCTCCGCTCGTCCTCCGGGAGGACCGCGAGGCGTTCGCGCAGCACCCCGGCCGCGCCCGCCCCGCCGCCCGAGGTCCGGCGGCGGCGGCGCGCGAGGCCGCCGAGCAGCGGCGGGAGCTCGTCGGGGTCCCCGGCGAGGACGGCCGGGTCCAGCGCGATCGGCACGAGCAGCGGCTCGCGCCGTCCGGCGGCGGCGTCGAAGAGCGCGAGGCCCTGCTCGACCGTCAGCGGGCGGACGCCGAACCGCGCGATGCGGCGGACGTCGTCCGCGTCCAGCGCGCCGCCCATCCCCGCCGCCGAGTTCCACAGCCCCCACGCCAGCGACAGGCCCGGCAGGCCGAGCGCGCGCCGATGCTGGACGAGCCCGTCCAGGAACGCGTTCGCGGTCGCGTAGTTGCCCTGCCCGGCCGAGCCGAGGATGCCCGCGGCGGAGGAGAACACGACGAACGCCGACAGGTCCATGTCGCGGGTCAGCTCGTGCAGGTGCCACGCGCCGAGGGCCTTCGGGGCGAGCACCGCGTCCAGCCGCTCCGGGGTCAGCGACGCGAGGACGCCGTCGTCCAGCACGCCCGCCGCGTGCACGACCGCCGACAGCCGGCGGCCGTCGAGCATCGCGGCGAGGGCCGCCCGGTCGCCGACGTCGCAGGCCACGGCCTCGGCCTCGGCGCCCAGTCCGGCGAGGTCGGCGAGCAGCCCGGCGGCGCCCGGCGCGTCCGCGCCGCGCCGGCTCGCGAGCAGCAGCCGCCGCACGCCGTGCACGGCGGCGAGGTGGCGGGCGACGAGCGCGCCGAGGCCGCCCGTCCCGCCGGTGACCAGCACGGTGCCCGTGCCGAACGGCTCGTCGGCGCCGGTCTCGGGGGCGGCGGACGTCCGGGTGAGGCGGGGGACGTACGCCGTCCCGCCCCGCACCGCGACCTGCGGCTCGCCGGACGCGTGCGCGACGGCGGCGGCGACGTCGTCCGGGTCGTCGGTGTCGACCAGCACGACGCGGCCCGGGTCCTCGGACTGGGCCGTGCGGACGAGGCCCCACACCGCCGCCGCGCCGAGATCGGTGACGTCCTCGCCGGCCACGGACACCGCGCCCGACGTGACGACGACCAGCGACGACGCCGCGAACCGCTCGTCCGTCAGCCACGACCGCACGGCCGTCAGCGCGCGCTGCGCCGCGTCGCGCGGCTCGGCCGCCGCGACCGACAGGACGACGGTCTCGGGAACCGCGTCGCGGGCGTCGTCCCAGAGCGCCCAGGAGTCAGCGGCGGGCGTCCCGGTCGATGGCGCGGTGATCCATTCCAGGGCGAACAGGGAGTCGGACGCCGCGTCCGCTCCGGTGGCGGCGAGACGCCCGGCCGGGACGGGGCGCGAGATCAGGGAGTCCACCGCCGCCACGGGGCGGCCGGAGTCGTCGGCGAGCCGCAGCGCGACGCCGTCGTCCCCGGCGGGCGACAGCCGCGCGCGCAGCGCCGGCACGCCCGACGCGTAGAGGCGGACGCCGGTCCACGCGAACGGCAGGACGAGGTCGCCGTCGCCGTCGCGGGACACCGCGCCCGCGTGCAGGACGGCGTCCAGCACGGCCGGGTGCAGGCCGAAGCGGGCGGCGTCGTCCCAGGCGTCCTCGGGCAGCGCGACCTCGGCGAACAGCTCGCCGCCGCGCCGCCACACGGCCCGCAGGCCCTGGAACACGGGGCCGTAGTCGTAGCCGGCTTCCGCGAGGCGCTCGTAGGCGTCGTCCACCGGGACGGGGACCGCCCCCTGTGGCGGCCACGCGGCGAGGTCGAAGTCCGGTTCCGCCGCGCCCGGCGCGAGGAGGCCGTCCGCGTGCCGCTCCCAGATCTCGTCCTCGCCCGCCCGCGAGTAGACGCCGACCCGGCGGCGGCCCGCGTCATCGGGGCCGTCCACCACCACCTGGACGGCCACGCCGCCCCGCGCGGGCAGGACGAGCGGCGCCTGGAGCGTCAGCTCCTCCACCGTGTCGCAGCCGACGTGGTCACCGGCCTGGACGGCGAGCTCCACGAACGCGGTCCCGGGCAGCAGCACCGCGCCGCCGACCACGTGGTCCGCGAGCCACGGCCGGGTCGCCGGGGACAGCCGCCCGGTCAGCACGGCCCCGCCCGTCTCCGGCAGGGTCAGCCGCGCGCCGAGCAGCGGATGGTCGGCGGGGCGGAGCCCGGCCGCCGCGACGTCGCCGGGCCCGCCCGTGCCCTCCAGCCAGTAGCGGCGGCGCTGGAACGCGTAGGTGGGCAGCTCCACGTGCGAGCCGCCGCGCAGCAGCGGCTCCCAGTCGACGGCGGCGCCGCGCGCCTGGAGGCGGCCGAGCGCGGCGACCAGCTCGGCGGCCTCCGGCCGGTCGCGGCGCAGGACGGGCACGACGAGCGCGCCGTCGCCGGGGTCGTCGAGGCAGGTCTCGGCCATGGCGGCGAGGACGCCGTCCGGCCCCACCTCCACGAACCGGGTCGCGCCGGCCTCGCGGAGCGTCCGGACGCAGTCCCGGAAGCGGACGGCCTCGCGGATGTGGCGCGTCCAGTGCCGGGCGGTCCCGATCTCGTCGGCCTGCCGACCCGTCAGGTTCGAGATGACGGGAATGGCGGGAGCGCCGTAGGAGATGCCCTCGGCCACCTCTTCGAATTCGGCGAGGATCGGGTCCATCAGCGGGGAGTGGAAGGCGTGCGAGACGCGCAGCCGGGCCGTCCGGCGGCCGAGCGCGGCGAAATGCCCGACGATTCCGGCCACGGCCTTCTCCGCGCCCGACACGACCACCGAGTCCGGGCCGTTGATCGCGGCGATGGCGGCGAGCGCCGGGTCCAGCAGCGGGACGACGTCGTCCTCGGCGGCCTGGATCGCGGCCATCGCCCCGCCCGGCGGGAGCGCCTGCATCAGCCGTCCCCGCGCCGCGACCAGCCTGGCCGCGTCCTCCAGGGAGAACACGCCCGCCACGTGCGCGGCGGCCAATTCACCGATCGAATGCCCGGCGAGCAGGTCGGGCCGGACGCCCCACGATTCCAGCAGCCGGAAAAGCGCGACCTCGACCGCGAAAAGGCCCGGCTGGGTGAACGCCGTCTGGTCGAGCGATTCGGGGTCGGACCAGACGACGTCCTTCAGCGGACGGTCGAGATGCCCGTCCAGCTCGGCGCAGACCGCGTCGAACGCCTCGGCGAACGCCGGGAAGGCGGCGTGCAGTTCCCGGCCCATTCCGGGACGCTGCGATCCCTGGCCGGAGAACAGGAACGCGGTCAGGCCCGTCCCGGCGACGCCCCGCGCGCTCCCCTCCGAGGCGCCTTCGGCGAGCGCGTCCAGTTCCGCCAGCAGTTCGTCGCGGTCGCGGCCCACCACGACCGCGCGGTGCTCCAGCAGCGCGCGGCCCTTCGCCAGCGAGTACCCCACGTCGAGCGCTTCCAGGTCGGGACGCGCCCGGACGTGCCCGCGAAGCCTGTCGATCTGGTCTTGGAGCGCGGGCTCGTCGCGCGCGGACAGCACCCACGGGATGACCGGCGGGGCCTCCGCCGGGCGCTCGGCGGGGTCGGGGGCGGGCGCCTGCTCGATGATGACGTGCGCGTTCGTCCCGCTGATCCCGAAGGACGACACGGCGGCGCGGCGCGGCCGCCCGTCCGCCGGCCACTCGCGCGCCTCGGTGAGCAGTTCGACCCGTCCCGCCGACCAGTCGACGTGCGGGGTCGGCGCGTCCACGTGCAGCGTCTTCGGCAGGACCCCGTGCCGCATCGCCTGGACGATCTTGATGATGCCCGCCACCCCGGCGGCGGCCTGCGTGTGCCCGATGTTCGACTTGACCGATCCCAGCCACAGGGGCCGGTCGTCGGGGCGGTGCCTGCCGTACGTGGCGAGGAGGGCCTGCGCCTCGATCGGGTCGCCGAGCGTCGTGCCCGTGCCGTGCGCCTCCACCGCGTCGATCTCGTCGGCGGTCAGGCGCGCGTTGTCGAGGGCCTGCCGGATCACGCGGCGCTGCGCCGGACCGTTCGGCGCGGTCAGGCCGTTGGACGCGCCGTCCTGGTTGACCGCGCTGCCGCGCACGATCGCCAGCACCGGATGCCCGTTCGCGCGGGCGTCGGACAGCCGCTCGACCAGCAGCATCCCCGCGCCCTCGCCCCAGGCCGTGCCGTCGGCGGCGGCGGCGAACGCCTTCACCCGCCCGTCGGCGGCGAGCCCGCGCTGCCTGCTGAACTCGACGAACGTGTCCGGCGTCGCCATCACCGTGACGCCGCCCGCCAGCGCCAGCGAGCACTCCCCCGACCGCAGCGACTGGACGGCCCAGTGCAGCGCCACCAGCGCGGACGAGCACGCCGTGTCCACCGTCACCGCCGGGCCCTCGAAACCGAGCGTGTAGGAGATGCGGCCAGACGCGATGGCGCCCGTGCTGCTGTTGAACGCGTAGTCGTGGTAGTTCACGCCCGCGAACACGCCGGTGGGGCTGCCGCGTAGGGACGACGGGTCGATGCCCGCCCGCTCCAGCGCCTCCCACGACACCTCCAGCAGCAGGCGCTGCTGCGGGTCCATCGTGAGCGCCTCGTTGGGGCCGACGCCGAAGAACGCCGGATCGAACTCGCCCGCGCCGTGCAGGAAACCGCCCCGGTCGACATAGCTCTTGCCGGGACGCCCCGGCGTGGCGTCGAAAAGCCCGGCGTCCCAGCCGCGGTCGCCCGGGAAACGGGACACGCCGTCCCGCCCGGCCGCGACGAGTTCCCACAGTTCCGCGGGCGAGGCCACCTCGCCCGGAAAGCGGCACGCCATTCCGACGATCGCGACCGGCTCCCGGTCGCGCGCTTCGAGTTCGGTGACGCGGCGGCGCGCCTCACGCAGATCTTTGGTCGTGCGCTTGAGATAGTCGAGAAGTCTTTCCTCATCGCTCATCTCGGCCACCTCACTCAGTATTGGAAAGGCGCGAACGTTCGCCATAAAGCCACTATTGGGCAATCAAAACGCACGTTACCGAACGGCGGTGAGGGGTCTCTACCCTTACCCACCCCTACCCCTGCTCGCGGTACCGGGGCCCGCGGATTGGGCGGGATCAGGGCGCGGCGATCACATCACGACAATGGCGGTCATCAGCAGGCCGGAGGCGGTCGTCCAGCGTCCGGCGAAGCCGTCCGGCGGGATGCCCTCGCCGGGTCGCGTCGCGGCCAGGATGCGCGCGGTAAAAGTCCCGTCGGGACGAAGCACGATGTCGGCCTCGTCGAAATCGAGCCAGCGCCGGGTCAGCGGAAACCACGCTTTGTAGACGCTCTCCTTCGCGCTGAAAAGCAGCCTGTCCGCGTGGACGCCGGGAACGGCGCGCAGTCGCTCTTCCGGCAGCGCGATCGCCTCGAATACGCCGCCGGGCAACGGCGCGTCCGGTTCGGCGTCGATGCCGATGCTCCGCACCTCGCCCGCCCGCGCCACGGCGGCCGCCCGGTAGCCGTCGCAATGGGTCATGCTGCCGACGACGCCGTCCGGCCACCGCGGCGCGCCGCGCTCGCCCGGCAGGATCGGCGCCGGCGGGACGCCGAGTTCGGCCATGGCCCGGCGGGCGCACCACCGGGCGGTTCCGAACTCCCTGCGCCGCTTGTCCACGGCCTGGCTGACCACGGCCTCCTCGGCGGGCAGCAGGCGCGCCTCGGGCGGGTCCCCGAACGCCTCCACGACCTTCACGGCCGGAGGCAGGATCTTCTCCATCAGGTCCGCGCGCCCGGGAAGACCCGCTTCAGCCCCACCGGGCCGCCGCGCGGCCGCCATTCACGCGGATAACCCACGGATACCTCCTCGAAACGCACGCCGTCCTGCCACAGGGTGCGCGGGATGTGCAGATGTCCGTACACCACGGCGGCGGCGTCGTATTTCTTGTGCCAGTCGGCCGTGCGGTCGGTTCCGCACCACAGCGCGAACTCCGGATGGCGCAGGATCCTGGTCGGCTCGCGGACGAGCGGGAAATGGTTGACCAGGACCGTGGGAAAAGCGGTGTCCCGGACGGCGAGCCGCCTTTCGGTCAGCTCGATCCGGGCCGCGCACCAGTCGTCGACGTTCCGATAGGGCTCGGGGTGCAGAAGTATTTCATCGGTGCACAGAACACCCGCGTCGTTCGCGATCGCCAGGGCCTGGGCTTTCGACGCGGCGCCGGGCGGGCGAAAGCTGTAGTCATAAAGCAGGAACAGCGGGACAATGGTCACCGGCCCGCCCGCTCCGCGCCAGACGAGATATGGGTCTTCGGGGGTCGTCACGCCCAGCCGCCGGCAGATGTCCACCAGATGCCGGTAGCGCCGCTCGCCGCGGAGTTGTACCGGGTCGTCGCGCGGAGTCCAGAGCTCGTGGTTGCCCGGCGTCCAGATCACCGTGTCGAAACGTTCGCTCAGGACCCCGAGCGCCCATTCCACGTCGGCGGCGTATTCTCCGACGTCCCCGGCCACCAGCAGCCAATCGTCCGGCGACTCCGGCCGCAGCCGCTCGACAAGATCCCGGTTCTCCTCGAACGCCACGTGGAGATCGCTGACGGCCCACAGCGATCCGCTCATGCGCAGCACGCTACGCGCCGGGAATTCTCCCGCAAACCCCAGAAAAGGGGCGGCGACCCCTACCCGGGTCTGACCCGCCCCCTAGCCCGGCTACGGGAGCAGGCCGAGCCTGCGGGCGTGCAGGACGGCCGCCATCGTGAACGAGTCGGTGAGCTCGCCGTCCGCCAGCATTGCGTCGATCTCGCCCGCCGTGAACCGGCCGCGTTCGGTGATGGCCTCGTCCCGCGTGTCGTGCGGCGCGAGGCCCGCGAGCGTCGTGGCGTACAGGGTCGTCCCCATCGCGCTGATCCCGGTGTCGACATGGATCACGCCGAGGCGCCTCAGCCCCTGCGGCTCGACGCCGAGCTCCTCGACCAGCTCGCGGTGGGCCGTCTGCTCCGGCATCTCCCCCGGGTCGGAGAACCCGCGCGGGATCTCCCAGTGCCAGTCGCGCGTGGCGTGGCGGAAGTGGCGGATCAGGACGGCCCGCTCCCCGATGAGGGGAAGGACCGCCGCGCCGCCGTTCTCCGCCCTTTCGAGCAGCCGGATGTAGCCGCCGGTCCCGCCGTTCGGGAACCGCACCGGGTCGCGGACGAGCGTGACGAACGAATCCTGGTACTGCACTCCGTACGGTCCGCGCTCGGGCGCGGCGTCCGCCGCCGGCAGGATCTCGTAGCCCGCCCCGGGCGGGTTGGCGAACAGGGCCGGCCGCTCCCGGCGGAGCCGCTCGTACGGGTCGTCGTCACTCGTCGGCACCGCTGAGGTCCCTGCCATTGCGGGGCGAACTCCATTCGGGGTGGTTCGCGAGGTTCTTGATCAGTTCCAGGGCGGCGTTGTGCGGGTTGGCGAGACGCAGTTCGAGGATCTTGACGCTGTTGTCGACCCGCTCCCGGGAGCGGGACTCGGCGAGCCGGCCGACGCCGATCCGCACCGCCACGTTGACGATACCGCGCCCGATGAGCGCGCCCAGGTCGCCGACCACGTCATAGACGATCGAGCTGTTCGGCAGGAACACGACGTTCACCGTGAGCGCGCCGATGTCGAAGGCGAGCTGCACGATTCCCTGGACGCGGTTCTGCCGCGCCTCCTTCCGGCGGGCGAGCGAGATGCGCTCCGCCTCCCGGATCATCCGCTGGTAGGCGCCGACCACGGCGGGCGCGCCGCGCTCCTCGTCGACGAACGTCTCCAGCGACGGGCGTTCCAGCAGCGCCGCCATGCTCGCCCGGTATTTGTTCCACGCGCCGGTGCGGCGGACCCTCCACACGTCGTCGAGGGAAAGCTCGTCGATGACGGGAACGGCCTGCAGCAGGTCGTTCACCGATTCGAAGGTCAGGTTCCGCACGAGCTGAATCAATTCGGCGGCGTCGACCTCCTGGACGCCCTCTCTGACCAGCCGGACGTCCTCCTGGAGCGCGGACCGGCGCAGCGAGTCGCTCGGGGTCAGCGAATAGACCTGGAGGGCGTCTCCGAGATTGGTGTTGTACTTGAGGTCAACGATCTGCTTGGTGGCGAGGGCGAGCGGGTCGTCCCACCGGTACAGCCTTTTGCTGACGTCCGTTCCCTCTTGGGCGACGGCCTGCTGGTAAAGGAACTCGCGGGTCACCCGCTCGCGCTGGTTGCCTTTTTCGAAGACCAGGTTCCCGACCTGGGTGAGCCGGTCGGAGAGGGCGCGCGCGCCGTCGTCGTCCAGGCCGAAGTCGCGTTTGAGGCCGGCGGGCTCCATCTGGTTGAGGTTCTGGAAGTACTCGTGGAATTTCCGGAACATCCGCTGCACGGCCAGCTCGTTGTTCCGCGTGTCCCAGGACAGGCGCAGGCAGCCCAGCTCGACGTCGGAGGCGACGCGCAGCCACGCCTCCCAGCCGCGCCGGTGGCGGGCGAACCCGGGCGGGACGACCGGCGAGTCCTCGAAGAGGAGGAACGGAATGATCGTCCTTTCCTCCACCATTCCCCGGAAGGCCTCGTAGTCCCGGCTGTCCGGGTCGAGGAAATCCCGGAACACCTCGGGATTGTTGTAGAAGTAGGCGCGGTTGACGATGGCCTTTTCGGCGTTGAGGAGCGTGCGCAGGTACTCGGTCCTGACCTGGCGGGCGTTCTCCGCTTCGATGGCCTTCGTGATGCGCCCGCGCTCGCTCGCCGCGGCGAGGAGCGACTGGCTGAGCCACTGGTTGTCGAGCGACTGGCTGATCGCCGTGATGTGCCTGACAACGGCGGACGGCTCCAGCCGCTCGAAAGACGCGGCGCCGTCGTGCGAAATGGTCATGGGTGCCCCCGGACACGGACTGGCCTGCGGATTCACGGCGTCCGACGGTCCTGTGGCACGGGCCGCGCGTCACCCTGCCGACATCGGACTCGCGGAGACCGAACCTACCATCCTGACCAGGCCCGAGAACCGCGCCCGCGACCTCGAATTCCCCGCTTACCCCGGCCGCGTCACGGCCCCATTCCGAGCCTTTCGTTTTGGTCCTCTCCGGCCCGCGATACCGCCCGCCGATAGGGCACCGTCCATGCGCGTCCGCTCACCGGACGGGCCGGGCGCCGGGGTGTCCGGCCGGGGGGACGAGGCGCACCCGGCGATGCCAGACCAGCAGGGCGACGGCGGCCAGGCCGCAGGCGTAGGCGACCCCGTGGACCACCAGCGGCAGCACGGCGGGCGGCGGCACGGTCACGTCGGTGAGGCGCAGCAGCGCGTGGAACGGCAGCCAGGCGCCGACCGCGCCGGGGGCGGTCGGCGAGATCCCGGCGACGCCGATCAGGACGAGGGTGGCTTCGAGCTCGTGCGGCAGCAGCGCGGCGAGCGCCCAGCCGAGCGCGACCGCGACGAGCCCGCCGAGCGCGAGCCCGAGGAACAGGCGGCCCGGCCGGTCCGGGCGCGAGCAGCCGACGATGAGCGCGCCGAACGCGGTCGCGATCGCCAGGGTCAGGCCGAGCATGACCGCGAACCGGCCCGCGACGATGTCGACCGCCCGGTATCCGGCCTGGACGAGCCGCGGGTCGACGCGGCGGCCGCCGAGGACGGCGAACAGCGCGGCGGCGCCGCTCGTCCAGCCCATGGCGAGGGCGCCCGCGCCGACCGCCCACGGCGCGCCCGCCGCCCGCTCCGCGAGGTACCAGGTGGCGGGCAGGCCGAACAGCAGGCCGAGCGTGACCCAGCGGCGCGCGAGGTCGCGGGCCTGCGTCTCGGCGATCGCGAGCCAGCGCGGGCGCCCGCGGCTCATGCGGGCAGCTCGATCGCCCGGTCGACCCGCCACAGCTCGGCGAGCAGGTGGGTGACGACGACCACGGCGCGGCGCTCGTCCCGCCACGCGTTCACCGCCTCCCAGAAGTCGACGTAGGCGCCGTGGTCGAAGCCCTGGTAGGGCTCGTCCAGGAGGAGGACGGCGGGGTCGCCGAGCAGGGCCAGCGCCAGGTTCAGCTTCTGCCGGCCCCCGCCCGACAGACGCCGCACCTGGACCCGTTCCCGCTCGGTGAGCCCGAAGTCCGCGAGGATCCGGGCGCCGTCCTCGACCGCGCGGGCGGCGTCCCAGCCCGCCGCCCGGCCGAACAGGACGAGGTGGTCGCGGACGGTGAGCCGCTCCATGAGCTGGGGCTCCTGCGGGCAGTAGCCGACCCGCCCGTGCCGCGTCACCCGCCCCGAGTCGGGGCGGAGCAGGCCCGCGCAGATGCGCAGCAGGGTGGTCTTGCCCGTCCCGTTCTCGCCGACGACCGCGACCACCTCGCCGGGACGCACGCTCAGCGCGGCCCGCTCCAGGACGACGCGGCGGCGGAACCGCTTGCCGATGCCGGCGGCGGTCAGCGCGGGCCCGCTCCTCATGCCCGCGCCGCCCGGCGCAGCGACGTCAGCGTGAGGCCGAGGCCCGCGGCGGTCAGCGTGATCCCGGCGCCGACCGCGGCGTAGACCCAGCCGGGCGCGCCGATGAAGTACGCGGGGACGCCGAACACCAGCGCCGAGGTGAGCCTGCTCGCGACGACGAGCACGACGCCGCCTCGGCGTCCGCGCCACGCCGCCACCGCGCCCACGCAGGTGAGGAGGCCGGTGGTGGCCGTCCCGATCGCGACGCCGACCGGGGGCGGGTCGCTCTGGCCGAGCGCGACGACGCCGTCGAGGTCGAGGACGGCGGACAGGACGCAGAGCAGGAGGCCGAGGTGATAGCGGTTCATGGGGTCGTCCCTTCGATGTGGAGCGGAGCCCGGCCGACTGCGGACGGTCACCCGCCTTTCCATGGCGACGACGCTAGGAATCCGGCACGCTACGCACATCTGGGAAACCACTCAGCGAGGTACTCAACCGATGTTCGTGGGGCGCGACCGGGAGCTCGCCTTCCTGCGGGAACGCCTCGCCGAGGCGCTGGCCGGGGAGGGCGGCGTCGTCCTCGTCGAGGGCGAGGCCGGGGCGGGGAAGACGGCGCTGGCGCACGCGCTCGGCCGGGAGGCGCGCGCGGACGGCGTCCGCACGGCGTGGGGCGGCTGCCTGGAGGGCGACGGCGCGTCGCCCTACCGGCCGTGGGCGCAGCTCTCCCGCGCGCTCCGGCTCCCCGACCTGGACCTGTCCGGCGCGAGCCGTCCGCGCCTGTTCGACCACGTCGTCCAGGTGCTGCGGGACGCCGCGCCGCCCGGGCTGCTGCTGGTGATCGACGACCTGCACTGGGCCGACCCGTCCTCGCTGGCGCTGCTGCGGGTGGTGGCGGCGGAGGTCGCGGACGTCCCGCTGCTGCTCGTCGGCCCGTACCGGGGGCCGGGCGCGCCGCCCGCGCTGCGTCCGGTGCTGCGGGAGCGGGCCTGCTCGCACATCGCGCTCGGCGGGCTCAGCCCCGGCGAGGTCGGCCGACTCGCGGCGGGCACCCTCGGCCACGACCTCGGCGGCGCGGAGGTCGCCGGGCTGCGCCGCAGGTCGGGCGGCAACCCGCTGTTCGTCCTCGAACTGCTGCGGCTGATGCGCGTCACCGGGTCCGCGGCGGGGCTGCCGCGCGGCGTGCGCGAGGTGATCGACCAGCGCGTCGACCGGCTGGACGGCGCGGACGCGCTGCGCGCGGCCGCCGTCCTCGGCCAGGAGTTCCCGCTCGCCGTGTTCACCGCCGTGACCGGCTCGCCGCCCGAGGCCCTGGACGAGGCCGTCGCGGCGGGCCTCGTCGAGCTCGACGGCGGGACGGCGCGGTTCTTCCACTCGCTCGTCCAGGAAACGCTCTACGCGCGGCTGGACGGCGCGGACCGGCGGCGGCTGCACGCCCGCGCCGCCGAGGCGCTCCGGCCGGGCGGCATGGTCGAGGCGGTCGCGCACCACCTCCGCCAGGCCGGCGACCTGGACCGGGCCCTCGACGCCACGCTCGCCGCGGCCCGGCAGGCCGAGGCCCGCTCCGCCTACGAGTCGGCGGCGGCGCAGTACCGGGCCGCGCTCGCGCTCCCCTCGGCGGGGCCGCGCCGGGCCGAGCTGCTCATCGCGCTCGCGCGCTGCGAGTTCCGGTCCGGGGACGTGGAGGAGGCGTGGGGGCACTGCGCCGAGGCGGCCGACCTCGGCCGCGCGTCCGGCGACGCCCGGATCATCGCCGACGCGGCGACCGCGCCGCGCGCCGACTACTTCTCGGGGCTGACCGGGCAGGTCCACGCGCTGTGCGAGGAGGCGCTCCCGCTGCTCGCGGGCACGGACCCCGTCCGCGAGACGCGGCTGCTCGCCCAGCTCGCGATCACCGCGGACCCGTGGGCGGCGGACGCGGCGGCCGGTCTCGGCGAGCGCGCGCTCGCCGCCGCCGAGGCCACCGGCGACCCGGACGCGCTGCTGCTGGCGCTGAGGGCCCGGCACACCGAGCTGGTCCACCCCCGGCACGTCGAGCGGAGGCTCGCGCTGTGCGAGCAGGCCGTCCGGCAGGGCGGAGAATGCGCGCTGTGGGGGCGTTTCTGGCGCCTGTCGGCCTACGCCGAGCTCGGACGCCGGGTGGAGTTCGACACCGAGCTGGCGGCGCTCGGCAGGCTCGTCGCCCGGTCCGGCGAGCCGCTGTGGCGCTGGCGGCACGCCCTCGCCACGGCCTCGCTGGCGTTCCTTGAGGGCCGCTTCGCCGACGGCCGCGCCCGGGTCGCGGAGGCGCGCACGATCGGCCGCCGCTGCGGCCACGAGGGCGCCGACTTCCTGGACCTGATCTTCACCGCGCACGACGCCGTCCTCACCGGTACCGGGCTCGCGGAGGTCGAGCCGCGGGTCCGGCGCTTCACCGAGCAGGGGCCGTTCTTCGCCCGCGCCTGGCACGCCCTCCTGCTCGCCTGCCTCGGGCGGGTGGACGACGCGGCACGGATCTGGCGGGGGATCGTCCCGCATCTGGGCCAGGTGCCCGAGCGGAGCCCGGAATGGCTCGTCATCGCCGTCGGCGGCGCCGACCTGCTGAGCCTGCTCGGCGAGACGGCCGGGGCCCGGGAGCTGTACGAGTCGCTGCTCCCCTACGCGGACGTCCAGTCCGGCGGCGCCGCCGCCCACACCCCGTGGGGCACGCCCGTCGCCCTCCAGCTCGGCCGGCTCGCGCTCCTGCGCGCCGACTGGACGGCCGCCGAAACCCATCTGACCAGCGCGCTCGCCCAGAGCCAGGCGATCGGCTCAGCGCCCTACCAGGCCCTCGCGCACCTGGAGCTGGCGCGGCTGTGCCTCGCCCGCGGGGCGCCCGGCGACCCGCGGTCGGCCGCCGCGCACCGCGAGCTGTGCCACCGCGAGGCGGTGCGGCTCGGCATGCGCCCGCTCGCCGACCGCGCGGCGGCGCTCCGCGGAAAGGACGGGGACACGCCGCTGTCGAAACGGGAGCGGCAGATCGCGGCGCTCGTCGCCGACGGCCTCACCAACCGGCAGATAGCCGCGCGCCTCCACCTCTCGGAACGGACGGTGGAGAACCACGTCTCGCATATCCTCACGAAACTCGGCGTGCACAACCGCGCGCATATCGCCACCTGGCACGCCACCAACGCTTAGCTTTTCTGAACGTCGGCGGCGCCGGGCCAGTAGCGGCCGTCCGGGACGGGACGCGCGCCGAAGATCGCCTGGCCGACGCGGACGACCGTGGAGCCCTCCTCGATGGCCGTCTCGTAGTCGCCGGACATGCCCATCGACAGCTCCCCCGGGCCGACCAGGTCGAGGTCGCGGGCCTGGTCGCGGAGGGTGCGGAGGAGGCGGAAGCAGGCGCGCACCCGCTCGGTGTCCGCGGTGAAGACGGCGAGGGTCATCAGGCCCCGGACGTTCAGCGCCGAATAGTTCGGCAGCTTCTTCAGGAATGCGCTGAGCTCGTCCGGCGGCAGGCCGTATTTCGATTCCTCGGCGGACGTGTTCACCTGGACGAACACGTCCAGGCTCCGGCCCTCCGCCTGGAGCCGCCGGTCCAGCGCCTCGGCGGCCCGCAGGTTGTCGAGCGCCTGGAATTCGGCGGCGAACGCGGCGACGTCCTTGGCCTTGTTGGTCTGCAAATGGCCGATCACCGACCAGGAGACGTCGAGGTCGGCCAGGTTCCGCCATTTCCGCTTGGCCTCCTGGACCTTGTTCTCGCCGAGCGTCCGGCAGCCCGCCTCGACCGCGAGCCGGATCCGCTCCTCCGGGACGGTCTTGCTGACCGGCAGCAGCCGCACCTCCGCGCCCGAACGCCCGGCCCGCTCGGCGGCGGCGTCGATGCGCGCGCGGACCTCGGCGAGGTTGCGGGCGAAGTCGGCGACGCTCTCGGCCTTCGGATACCGCTGCGAACCATCTGGCATAGGACAAAAGCTAACATGTCCCATGCCAGGTCCAGGAAGCGGCAGGGAGCTCGGCGGCATGGAGATCACCGGACGCACGGCGGGCGAGATCGCGGCGAGCGTGCGCGCCCTCGCGGACGCGGGAGAGCTCGTCCCCGGCACGCCGCTGCCGCCGGTGCGGCGGCTCGCCGACCGGCTCGGCGTGAACCGCAACACGGTCATGGCCGCCTACCAGCGGCTCGTCCAGGCGGGCGTGGCCGACACCCGGCGGCGCGCGGGAACGGTGATCGCCGACCCGTCCGCCGCCGTCGAGCAGGACGGCTTCGCCGCCGGCAGCCCGCTGCGCGACGTGGGCAGCGGCAACCCCGACCCGGCCCTGCTCCCCGACCCGCTCGGCGTGCGTCCGGCGCGCGGCGGAGCCGTGCTGTACGGGGAACGCACGACCGACCCGGCGCTGGGACGGTGGGCGCACCGGTGGCTTGAAGCCGACCAGCCCCGCGAAATGCGCGTCACGGTGACGGCCGGCGCCGTCGACGCCGTCGAGCGGCTCCTCGCCCAAGCCCTGGCGCACGGCGATTCCGTCGCGCTGGAGGACCCTTGCTTCCTGGCGAGCATCAACACCGTCCGGCTGGCGGGATACCGTCCGGTGCCCGTCCCGGTGGATGCGGACGGGATGACGGCCGACGGGCTCCGCGACGCGCTCCAGCGGGGAGTGCGCGCGGTGGTGTGCACGCCGCGTGCGCACAATCCGACCGGGGTGAGCCTTTCCGCCGCGCGCGCCGAGGAACTGCGCGCCGTCCTTTCCGGGCATCCCCACGTCCTGGTCATCGAGGACGACCATTTCTCCATGCTGTCCACCGCGCGATACCGCAGCATCATCGGCTCCGGGCACATGCGCTGGGCCCTGGTCCGGTCGGTGTCGAAATTCCTCGGGCCCGACCTACGCCTCGCCCTCGTCGCCAGCGACCCGCACACGGCCGACCGCCTCGCGACCCGCATCGGCCCCGGACGGACCTGGACGAGCCACCTCCTGCAACGCCTGGCCGCCGGGCTACTCACCGACCCGTCCGCGCTGGCTCTCATCGACCGGGCCCGCGCGCACTACGCCGACCGCAACGCCCGGTTCGCCGGACTGCTCCGGGCCCGCGGCGTCGGCGTCCGGCCCGGCGACGGCCTCAACCTCTGGGTGCCGGTCGGCGCGGACGCCGCCGGGACGGTGTCCGAGCGGCTGCTGCGCCGGGGCTGGCTCGCCCGGACCGGCGACCGCTTCGCGCTCCGCGGCCCGGCCGCCGCCGGGCACCTGCGGCTCACCGTGCACCACCTGGGCGACGAGCACGCCGCGCTGCTGGCCGACGACCTCGCCGAGGCCGTCGCCGGGTAGGCGCGCTCCCGCGCGGCGCGGGTCAGCGGCCGAGTCCCGCCTCGCGGGCCCGCAGGACGGCCTGCGTCCGGTCCGCGACCTGGAGCTTCGCGAGGACGGCGGAGACGTTGTTGCGGATCGTCTTCGGCGACAGCGAGAGCCGCTCCGCGATCTGCCGGTTCGTCAGCCCGCCCGCGATGAGCGTGAGCACCTCGCGCTCGCGGCCGGTGAGCTGCGGGAACGGGTCCGGTTCCGCGGTGGTCGCGGCGGCGAGCCGGGCGAAGTACGCGGTGATCCGCGCGGCCAGCGCCGGTCCGAAGATGATCTCGCCGTGCGCGACCGCGGTGATCGCGCGCAGGATCTCCGCCTGGTCGGCGCCCTTGATCAGGTAGCCGCGGGCGCCCGCGAGCATCGCGGCGAGGACGCTCTCGTCGTCCTCGTGCATGGTCAGCGCCAGCACCGCGACGTCCGGGTGCCGTCCCGTGATGCGCCGGGTCGCCTCGATGCCGTCGAGCCTCGGCATCTCCAGGTCCATGACGACGACGTCGGGCAGCAGGCGGCGCGCCATGTCGACGGCGTCGATCCCGTCGGCGGCGGTGCCGATCACCTCGACGGCCCCGGTGGAGGTCAGCATCAGCGACAGGCCGCCGCGGTAGACCGGGTGGTCGTCCGCCAGCAGGACGCGCGGCCGCGCCTCGGTGGTCATCGCGCTCCTCCCAGCTCGGCCGCGCGCGGCGGCGCCGCGCGGTACGGGATGACGGCGTGCACCCGCGTCCCGCCGTCCGGCGGGGACGTCACCGCGCAGTGCCCGCCCAGTTCCTCGGCCCGCTCGCGCATGCCCAGCAGGCCGACCCCGGCGACGGCGCCGGACGTGATGCCGCGGCCGTCGTCGACGACCTCCACCTCCAGCGCGCCGGCCGCCGCCGCCAGGCGGACGGCGCAGCGCTCGGCGGCGGCGTGCCGGGTGACGTTCGCCAGCGCCTCGCAGACGATGCGGTACGCGGCGACCTCCACCGCGGCGGGCAGCGCGGGCAGCGCCGCGCCGTCCCCGGCGACGTCGAGGGTGACGGCCGGGCGCGCGCCGTCCAGGCGCCCGATCCGCCGCCGGACGGCCCCCGCCAGCCCGAGGTGGTCGAGCGCGGGCGGCCGCAGCCCGCGCACCAGCCGCCGGACGTCGGCGAGCAGCGCCGACAGGTCGCACCGCGCGTCGGCGAGGGCGCGGTCGGCCCCGGCCGGGTCGCCGGCCGCCAGGTTCCGCGCGGCCTCGACCTTCAGCGCGGCGGCGGCGAGCGCGGGGCCGAGCCCGTCGTGCAGGTCGCGGCGCAGCCGGCGCCGCTCCTCGGCCACGCTCGCGACCAGGCGCGCGCGGCTGCGCCGCAGGTCCTCGGCCGGCGCGGCGGCGCGGGCGGCGGCCGCCCGCCGGACGACGTCGGCCAGCAGCCGCTGGTCGGCGTCGGGGAGGCGCGGGCCGGTGCGGGGCACGAGCGCGAGGCGTCCGATCGGCACGCCGCGGCGCGCGACCGGCGGGATCACCGTGCCCGCGCGCCCGGCGCCGAGTTCGGCGACCATCGTGCGCCCGTCGGCGCGGTCCGTCTCCACCCGCACGTAGGGCGAGCGGAACGCGGCGCGCACCGTCCGCGCGACGTCGGCGAGCAGCTCGCCGGAGCCGCCGGAGCCCGCCAGGCGGCGCGCGAGGGCGGACACGACGTCGTGCGGGTCGCCGCGTCCGGCCGCCGGCCGGTCGACCGAGCGCCGCAGGCGGGCGCGCAGCGGCGGATACAGGACGGCCACGGCGCCCGCGCCGAGGATCGCCGCCAGCGGCTCGTTCATCAGCGTGGTCGCGGTGAGGAACACGGCGAGCTCGATGCCGACCACGGCGCCGGCCAGCCCTCCGTAGAGCAGGGCGCGGCCGAGCACCACCCGGTGTCCGGCGACCGCGATGAGGACGGCGGCCGCCAGCGCCACCGGCCCGGTCCCGAACGCGGCGTCGTCCGCCCACGCCCATGGCGCGACCGGCGGGACGGCCGTCAGCGCGGCGTTCAGCGACACGGCCGCCAGCATCCAGCGGAGCTGCGCGCGCCGCTCGGGAGTGGCCCCGCCGAACCGCCGGGCGAACGCCGCGAGCGGTATCACCAGGCTCCCCGCGACGAGCGCCGCGCCGAGCGCGTCCGGACCCGACGCCCACGAAGGTGCGAACAGCACGGCCGTGCCCGTGCAGGCCAGCGAGGCGAGCGCGGGCCGTCGCCAGCGCGGCGAGGGCAGCCGACCGTCTGGAAAGAACAGCAGGAGCAGCGGCGGGAGGAGGGCGAGCGACGCGCCCGTCCGGCCACCTGCGTGGGCGGCGAGGGACGTCAGCGGCAGGCCGCCGCCGTGCTCCAGCAGCGACAGCGACGCGTACGCCCCGGCGGCGCCCCCGCCGCAGGCGAGGACGCCCGACGCGGCGAGCAGCCAGGTCAACGCGTGCCTCGGCGGCCGGACCGCGAGGACCGCGCCCGCGAGCGCCAGCGCGAGGCCCGGCACCGTGAAGCTCCAGGACGCCCCGTCCGGCGCCACCGGACGGGGCCCGCCGCCGATCAGCGCGTCGCACCGCAGCCCGGCGACGGTCGCCGCCGCCGCGCAGCCCGCCGCCACGGCCGCGAGCCACCGACCCGACCGGCGGGGACGGAGGGTCGGGGACGTTCTTCCCATCCCACCGAGGATGGCACGGCCGCCGTCCCGGGTTCCGGGACGAACGGCCCGGATCGTCCGGGACGGTATCCCGATTCCCTCGGGCGGATCCGGGACAACCGCGCCCCCGCCGCGCGCCCGCCGGTTCTGGGACCGCCGCCGGTGTCATCCCGCCACGCTGTCACGGCCCACCGACGGACCGGCCCGCCCGAAATCGCGGGACGCGGCGCGGGGCACGTCGGCGGCGCGTCAAGATCCGCGGGCTCGGCGTCAGGAACGCGTCAAGATCGCTGTTTCGCCGCAGAACAGCGAATTTACTCCCTATGAGTCCGAAATAGCCGGGCTTGTTCGGGACGGCGCGGAGCGGCCGTCCCAGCGCCGGAGTTCGACAGAGGTGGGCGATCCCGAAATGAGCGACCTGGCCTTCGTCCTGCTGACCGTGGCGGTCTTCGTCGCGCTCGGCCTGCTGGTGAAGGGCGTGGAGAGACTGTGACCGCGGAGAACGCGACCGGGCTGGTGCTGGCGGTGCTGCTGATCGGCTTCCTGGTGGCCGCGCTGCTGTTCCCGGAGCGGTTCTGATGAGCCCGACACTGGCGGGGATCCTGTTCCTCGGGTCCCTGATACTCGCCGTGGTCGTGGTGCACCGGCCGCTGGGCGACTACATGTTCCGCGTGTACACCGGACGGTCGCACAACCGGGTGGAGCGCGGCGTCTACCGACTGATAGGCACCGACCCGGACGCCGAGCAAACCTGGGGAGCCTACGCGCGCAGCGTGCTGGCGTTCTCCGTTGCCGGAATCCTGTTCCTCTATCTGCTCCAGAGGGTGCAGCAGCACCTTCTGCTGAGCCTCGGAATGGATCCGGTGAAGCCGGACCAGGCGTGGAACACGGCGGTCAGCTTCGTCACCAACACCAACTGGCAGTCGTACTCGGGCGAGTCGACGATGGGCCACCTGGTGCAGATGGCGGGACTCGCGGTGCAGAACTTCGTGTCCGCGGCCGTGGGAATGGCCGTCGCCATCGCGCTGGTGCGCGGATTCGCGCGCAGGAAGAGCCGGAACCTCGGCAATTTCTGGGTGGACCTGACGCGCGGCTCGCTGCGCGTCCTCCTGCCGATCGCGTTCGTCGGCGCGGTGGCGCTGATCGCGGGCGGGCTCGTCCAGAACTTCCACGACGGGACGCCGATCAGCACGCTGACCGGCGGCTCGCAGACCATCACCGGCGGCCCCGTCGCGAGCCAGGAGGTCATCAAGGAGCTCGGGACGAACGGCGGCGGCTTCTACAACGCCAATTCCGCCCACCCCTTCGAGAACGGCACGGCCTGGACGAACTGGCTGGAGATCTTCCTCATCCTGCTGATCCCGTTCGCGCTGCCGCGCACGTTCGGCCGGATGGTCGGGCAGAAGCGGCAGGGCTACGCGATCGCCGCGGCGATGGGCGTCATCGCGGTCGCGAGCGTCGTCCTCACGATGGTGTTCCAGGGCGTCCACCACGGAACGGTCCCGACCGCGGCGGGCGGTGCGACCGAGGGGACCGAGACCCGGTTCGGCGTCCTGAACTCGGCGGTGTTCGCCACCGCGACAACGCTGACCTCGACGGGCGCCGTGGACTCCTTCCACGACTCGTACACGAGCCTCGGCGGCATGATGACGATGTTCAACATGATGCTGGGCGAGGTCGCGCCCGGCGGGGTCGGGTCCGGCCTGTACGGGATGCTGGTCCTCGCCGTCATCACGGTCTTCGTCGCGGGGCTGATGGTCGGCCGGACCCCGGAGTACCTGGGCAAGAAGATCGGCTCCCGCGAGATCAAGTTCGCCGCGCTGTACTTCCTCATCACGCCGATCCTGGTGCTGACCGGGACGGCGGTGGCGATGGCGACGCGCGACGGCCGGGACGGCATGCTCAACACCGGCCCGCACGGGCTGTCCGAAGTGCTCTACGCCTTCACGTCGGCGTCCAACAACAACGGCTCGGCGTTCGCGGGGCTGACGGTCAACACCGTCTTCTACGACACGGCGCTCGGCCTGTGCATGGCGCTCGGCCGCTTCGCGCCCATCGTGTTCGTCCTCGCGCTGGCCGGCTCGCTCGCCGGGCAGGGCCGCGTCCCGGCGTCGAAGGGGACGCTGCCGACGCACCGCCCGCAGTTCGTCGGCATGGTCGCCGGCGTGACCGTCGTCCTCGTCGCCCTCACGTTCCTGCCCGCGCTCGCGCTCGGGCCGCTCGCCGAAGGAATCCACCGATGACCGCGCAGACCATGCGGAAGGCGGGGGCCTCCGGGTCGCCCGCGCCGAAGCCCGACCGGCGCCGCGTGCGCGGCGGGCTGCTCGACCCGAGGCTGCTGGTCGCGTCGCTGCCGGACGCGTTCCGCAAGCTCGACCCGCGCACCCTGTGGCGCACCCCCGTGATGCTGATCGTCGAGGTGGGCGCGGTGTGGACGACCGTCCTCGCCGTGCTGGACCCGACCGTGTTCGGCTGGCTGATCGTGCTGTGGCTGTGGCTGACCGTCCTGTTCGCGAACCTCGCGGAGGCGGTCGCGGAGGGCCGCGGCAAGGCGCAGGCCGAGGCGCTGCGCCGGACGAAGGCCGACGTGACGGCCCGCCGCCTCACCGGCCCCGACCGGCGGGAGGAGCGGGTCGGGGCGTCCGAGCTGCGGCCGGGCGACCTCGCGGTGGTCGAGGCGGGCGAGATCGTCCCCGGCGACGGGGACGTGGTCGAGGGCATCGCCAGCGTGGACGAGTCCGCGATCACCGGGGAGTCCGCGCCGGTGATCCGGGAGTCGGGCGGCGACCGGTCCGCGGTGACCGGCGGCACGAAGGTGCTGTCCGACCGGATCGTCGTCAAGATCACCCAGAAGCCGGGCGAGTCGTTCATCGACCGGATGATCGCGCTGGTGGAGGGCGCGAACCGGCAGCGGACGCCGAACGAGATCGCGCTGAACATCCTGCTGGCGGCGCTCACGGTGATCTTCCTGCTGGCGGTGGCGACGCTGCAGCCGCTCGCGATCTACTCCAAGTCCGGGAACCCCGGCATCGGGGACACGGCGGCGCTGGACGGCCACGGGGTAACCGGGATCGTGCTGGTGTCGCTGGTGGTCTGCCTGATCCCGACGACGATCGGCGCGCTGCTCTCGGCGATCGGCATCGCGGGGATGGACCGGCTCGTCCAGCGCAACGTCCTCGCCATGTCCGGGCGCGCCGTCGAGGCGGCGGGCGACGTCAACACCCTCCTGCTCGACAAGACCGGCACGATCACGCTGGGCAACCGGCAGGCGGCCGAGCTCGTCCCCGTGAACGGCGTGCCGGGCGCGCGGCTCGCGGACGCCGCGCAGCTCTCCAGCCTCGCCGACGAGACGCCGGAGGGCCGGTCGGTGGTCGTGTTCGCGAAGGAGCGGTACGGCCTGCGCGAGCGGACGCCGGGCGAGCTCGGCCACGCCACCTGGGTCCCGTTCAGCGCGCAGACGCGGATGTCGGGAGTGGACCTGGAGGCGTCCGGGGACGCCCCGGCGCGGATGCTCCGCAAGGGCGCCGCGGCGGCCGTCGCGGACTGGGTCGGCGGGCACGGCGGGACGGTCCCGTCCGAGCTCGGCGCGATCGTCGAGGGGATCTCGGCGTCCGGCGGGACGCCGCTGGTCGTCGCCGAGCACGCGCAGGGGAGCGCCCGCGTACTCGGGGTGATCCACCTCAAGGACATGGTGAAGGAGGGCATGCGGGAGCGGTTCGACGAGATGCGCCGGATGGGCATCCGCACCGTGATGATCACCGGCGACAACCCGCTCACCGCGCGGGCCATCGCCGACGAGGCCGGGGTCGACGACTTCCTCGCCGAGGCCAAGCCGGAGGACAAGCTCGCCCTGATCAAGCGCGAGCAGGAGGGCGGGCGGCTCGTGGCGATGACCGGCGACGGCACCAACGACGCGCCCGCCTTGGCCCAGGCCGACGTCGGCGTCGCGATGAACACCGGGACCTCCGCCGCCAAGGAGGCCGGGAACATGGTCGACCTGGACTCCGACCCGACCAAGCTCATCGAGATCGTCGAGATCGGCAAGCAGCTGCTCATCACGCGCGGCGCGCTGACGACGTTCTCCATCGCCAACGACATCGCCAAGTACTTCGCCATCATCCCGGCGATGTTCATGGCGCTGTTCCCGGGCCTGGACGCGCTGAACGTGATGCGCCTGCACAGCCCGCAGTCGGCGATCCTGTCCGCGGTCGTGTTCAACGCGCTGGTCATCGTCGCGCTGATCCCGCTCGCGCTGCGCGGCGTCCGGTACTCGCCGGGCAGCGCGTCCACGCTGCTGTCGCGCAACCTCTGCCTGTACGGGATCGGCGGGATCGTCACCCCGTTCATCGGCATCACGCTCATCGACCTGTTCGTTCGGTACCTTCCGGGGATGTCCTGACATGTTCGATCTCTCGTGGGTCCGGCGGCACCTCGCGGCCGTCCGCGCCCTCCTCGTGTTCACCGTCGTGCTCGGCGTCGCGTACCCGCTCGCCGTGTTCGCCGTCGCGCAACTGCCGGGCCTGGACGGCAAGGCGGAGGGGTCGCTCGTCACCTCCGGCGGCCGGACGGTCGGCAGCGCGCTCATCGGGCAGTCGTTCACCGACAAGGACGGCAACCCGCTCAAGCAGTACTTCCAGAGCCGTCCGTCCAACGCCGGGGACGGCTACGACCCGACCGCCACCTCCGCGAGCAACCTCGGCCCCGAGGACATCGTCGACACCCTGCCCGACCCGAAGCTCGTCGCGGCGGGCAAGGAGGACGAGAACGCCAAGCAGAGCCTTCTCACCCAGGTCTGCGAACGCAGCAAGGCCGTCGGCGAACTCGACGGCGTGAGCGGCGCGCGCCCGTTCTGCGCGCCGAGCGGCGTCGGCGCCGTCCTCGCGGTGTTCGGCGGGCGGACCGCGGACGGGGACGTCCCGCACCCGACCCGGGTCGTCAGCCTGAACGAGCAGGAGGGCGTCGTCAAAGCGCCGTTCGTCGCCGCGTACAAGGGCGTCCGCGTCGAGCTGGCCCGGTACGGCGAGGACTACGCGACCGGCCTCGTCGTGCCCGTCCGGGGGGACGCGCCCGCCGATCCGGCCGTCCCGCCGGACGCCGTGACGGCGAGCGGCAGCGGCCTCGACCCGCACATCTCCGCCGCCTACGCGCGGCTCCAGACCGCCCGCGTCGCCGAGGCGCGCGGCGTCCCGCCCGCCCGGGTCGCGGAGCTGGTCAGGCGGCACACCGGCGGGCGGGCGCTCGGCTTCATGGGCGAACCGGCGGTCAACGTCCTGCAACTCAACATCGCGCTGGACCGGCGGTTCCCGTTCCGCGGCTGACCGCTCCCGCGGCCACGGCTAGGCGTCCTGGTCCGGGCGGGGTTCGTGGACGACCGCCACCGGGCACGACGCGTGCTCGACCAGCGCCTGGCTCACCGAGCCGAGCAGCAGCCCGCGGAAGCCGCCGAGGCCCCGCGACCCGACGACGAGCAGCCGCGCGTCCGCCGAGGCGGCGAGCAGCACCTCGCGCGGCGAGCCCGTCAGGACCTCGGTCCGCACGTCCACGCCGGGGTGGCGCTCGCGCATCGGGATCATCAGCCGGGCCTGCCGCGCCTCCGCCGCCGCGCGCATGCCGTCCTCGTCCGCGAGCGGCGGGAGGCCCTTCACCGGGACCGACTCCCACGCGGTCACGGCGTGGACGGAGTGCCCGCCCGCGTCCGCCTCGGCGAAGGCCAGCTCCAGCGCGGACCGGGACGCGGCCGAGCCGTCCACGCCGACCACGACGCGTCCCGGCCCGGTGTCGAGGTCGCCCCGGACGATCACGACCGGGCACGCGGCGTGCGCGGCGACCTGCGCGCTGACCGAGCCGAGCACGAGCCCGGCGAACCCGCCGAGGCCGCGCGGCCCGAGCACGATGAGGTCGGCGCTCCGGCCCGCCTCGATCAGCTCGGCGGCGGCCGGGCCGCGCGCGAGGACGCCCCGCACCGACAGCTCGGGCGCGGCCTTGCGGACGTGCTCGACGCCCTCGTCCAGCGTCTCCTGCCCGAGCGCCTGCAGATCGACGACGGGCACGGCGACCGGGCCGCCGACGTAGACGTTCCACGCGTGCAGCACGGTCAGCGGCACGCCCCGCGTCCGGGCCTCCTCGACGGCCCAGTCGAGGGCCTGGACGCCCTTCTTCGAGCCGTCGTAACCGACCACGACACCGTTGATCATCAGCCCCGCACCTCCCGATATCCGACCTTTGCGATCACTTTCAGCCTGCCCGGGGCGCCGCCCCTCGAAGAGAGGCATCGGTCCAGATCAGCGGGGACCTTCGGCCCTTCCGGGACCTTGGTCCCTAACACGCCGCCGGGCGGGGCGGCACGCTGGACGCATGAAGCTCGACCAGAGCGGCCTGGAGATCCTCGACCGGGACGAGTGCCGCGCACTCCTCAGCCGCGCCGCGATCGGCCGGATCGTGTTCACCCACCAGGCGCTGCCCGCCGTCCAGCCGGTCAACTTCATCCTCAGCCGGGGCGACATCGTGCTCAGGACGTCGGGGACGTCGCGGCTCGCCACGGCCGCCGCCGACACGATCGTCGCCTTCGAGATCGACGACTTCGACACCGCCGCCCGGACGGGCTGGTCGGTGGTCGTCGTCGGCCGCGCCCGCCGCGCCACCGACCCCCGGGAGATCGCCGCGCTGGACGCCCTGCCGCTGGAGAGCTGGGCGCCGGGCGCCCGCGACACCTTCATCCGGATCCATCCCGAGCTGATCACCGGGCGCCGGATCGGCGACGGCGCCGCCCCGGCCGCGTCCTAGGACGTCGCCCGGGCCCCGGACGCGGACAGCTCCAGCAGCCTCGCCTGCGTCGCCTCAAGCCTTCGCACGACCAGCTCGGCGAAGCGGCGCGTCAGCTCGTACCCCATGGACGGGTCGACCGCGCAGAGCGTCCGGACGAGCCGCCCGTCGAACTCGATCGCCCGGACCGGCGTCCCGGCGACCCCGCCGAACCGCCATTCGTGCGGGCGGAACAGCCACGACCAGCCCAGCACGGATCCGGGGCCGTAGGTCTCGATGACGACGGGGCCGCGTCCCGGCGTGTCCAGGTCGACGGAGACGGTCCCGTCCTGGACGAGCCAGAACCGCTCCGCGGGGTCGGACTCGCCGAACACGCGCCGGCCCTCCGGGATCGCGACGTGCCGGGCGGCCTTCGCCAGCTTGGCGAGGTCGGTTCTCCGCATGCCGCGCAGGAACGGCTCGCGCGCGAGGTCCGTACCGGTGACGATGCTCATCGGTCCCCCTTTCAATGGCCTTGGATGGCCGGAAAGGCGCCCGCCGGACGGCGGGCGCCTTTCCCGTCGAGATCGCCTACTTCAGGATGGGGAGGCGCTGGACGAGGCGGGTGCCGCTCCACCAGCGTCCAAGGCCCAGGGTGTCGCCCGCGCTGACCAGGGCCAGGCCGACCAGCAGGAGGGCGTAGACCAGGTGGTCGTCCATGAACGGGTTGTTGGCCGGGGGCAGCACCGCCGACCACATCATGACCAGCAGCGCCGCGCCCGCCACGGCCGCGATCCGCATCCCGACCCCCAGGACCAGCGCCGCGCCGACCGCGCCCAGCCCGATCATGAACAGCCAGTCGGCCCAGGCCGCGCCCGCGATGTCGTGGTAGAACCCGGCCAGCGGCCCCGCGGGGCTGTGCTTGAGGAACCCCTCGGTCGGGCTGCCGCCGTCGATCCACGCCTTCCCGGCGGGGGTCTCGTGCCCGAGCCCGAACATCTTGTCCAGGAACGCCCAGGCGAACACCCAGCCGAGCGCCAGCCGGGCCAGCGCCCAGACGTAGCGAGCGGCGGGCGACTCGGTCAGCGGCCGCGGCCGCACGACCCGGATCAGGGTTTCCCGTCCCACATGGGTCTTGTGCTCGGAGAGCGCCATCGCCTCTCACCTTCCATCACATCGCTGTTTTCCCTCGCCTCCGACTCAACCGTGCGGCGAGGGCGCGCTGTAGGACCGTTCGGCGCACGATCGGCGGGACCAACGTCCTCGGGAACGCGATGTCGAAGGGCCGATCGGCCCTGCCGGGCCCGACCCTCAGGCGTCCTTGAGCGGGACGCGCCAGACGATCAGCGTCCCGCCGCCCGGGCCCGGCCCGGCCGCGCACGAGCCGCCGAGCCCCTCGGCCCGCTCCGCCATGTTGCGCAGTCCGCTGCGGCGTCCGCCGGCGCCGATGCCGACCCCGTTGTCCCGGACGCGGACGGTGACCTCGTCGCCGACGTCGACGCTGACCGTCGCCTCGCTCGCCCGCGCGTGCCGGGCGACGTTGGAGAGGGCCTCCTGCACCACGGCCAGCAGATGTTCCCCGGTCTCGTCGTCGACGGCCGTGTCCAGCAGGCCGTCCAGCCGGACCGAGGGGGCGAACCCGAGCTGCTCGGTCGCGGCGTCCACCAGCGCGTGCACGCGGCTGCGCAGCGACTCCTCCACTTCGGGGCCCTGCAAGGCGAAGATCGTGGAGCGGATCTGGCGGATGGTGTCGTCCAGGTCGTCCACGGCGCGCTGGACGCGTACCGCGACCTCCCTGTGCTGGACGAGCTTCATCGCCGCCATCAGCCCCATCGCGGTCGCGAACAACCGCTGGATCACGGTGTCGTGCAGGTCCTTGGCGATGCGGTCGCGGTCCTCCAGCAGGGTCAGCCGCTCGGCGTCGCGGCGCCGCTCGGCGAGTTCCAGCGCGACGGCCGCCTGCCCGGCGAACGCCTCCAGCAGCCGCTGCGTCCCCTCGGAGAACACCGCGCCGCCCGGCCGGTTGATCACCGACAGGACGCCGCGCGCCGCCGAGCCCAGCCCGAGCGGCACGACCAGCATCGGCCCGACCGGCACCTCGGACGGGACGTTCGCCTCGCGCGCGGCCGGGTCCCCGTCGGCGAGCCGCACCGCCGTGCCGTCCGCGAACACCGGGCCCGCGACCGAATGGTCCAGCGGGACCCGCAGCCCTTCGAGCCCCTCGGCGCCCTCGCCGTGCGCGGCCTCGACGACGAACCGCCCGGCGCCGTCCTCGGCCAGCGCCACCGTCGCGAGGTCGGCGTCGGCGATCTGCCGGGCGCGCTGGGCGACCAGCGCGGTCACCTCGTGCGGATCGGTCCCCGACAGCAGCGCCGTGGAGATCTCGCCCGAGGCCTCAAGCCACCGCTCCCGCCGACGCGTCTCCTCATACAGCCGCGCGTTCTCGATCGCGACCCCCGCCGCGGTCGCCAGCGCGGTCACCACGACCTCGTCCTCCTGGTCGAACTCGCCGCCGCCCGCCTTCTCGGTCAGGTAGAGGTTGCCGAACACCTCGTCCCGGACCCGGATCGGGACGCCCAGGAAGGAGCGCATCGGCGGATGGTTCGCGGGGAAGCCGTAGGAGTCGGGGTGCTCGCCGAGGTCGGCCAGGCGCAGCGGGTGCGGCTCGCGGATCAGCAGCCCGAGGATGCCGTGGCCGTGCGGCCAGTGCCCGATGGCCTCGATCTCGTCCTCACCGACACCGACCGTGACGAACTGGACGAGCCGCTCGCCCTCCTCACCGATCACGCCGAGCGCGCCGTAGCGGGCGTCCACCAGCGTGATCGCGGCCTCGGTGATCCGCCGCAGCACCGACTCCAAGTCGAGCTCGCTGCCGACCGAGACGACGGCCTCCAGCAGCGCATGGACGCGGTCGCGCGTCGACCGCGCCGCCTCCAACCGCGCCTGCAACTCGGTCAGCAGATCGTCCAGTTGCAGTTGCGGCAGGATCAGGCGCGCCCTGTCCCGGCCGTTGTCAGGTCCCTCAACCACACCGCCAGTATCGCCGAGTGATCCCGGAACGCCCCACCAGGGAGCGGGTTCACGGCTCCTCGGTCAGCACCTCCTCCACGGGACGCCGGACGGTCGCCAGCTCCTCGCCCTCCGGCACGCCGAGCCGCAGCAGCATCTGCGGGTGGGCGTCGCCGCAGAACCGCGCCCGGATGAACTCGCGCAGCTCCGGGACCTGCAGCGCCTGCGTGTGGTAGGCGGCGGACAGGCCGTGCTCGGCCGCCCGCAGCAGGACCCGCTGGAGGGCCTGGCCCGCGTCCAGCCACGCGGCGGGCGTGTCGTCCCCGGTGACGAGCAGGACGACGAGGCCGGTCCCGGCCGTCCCGCCCTCGTCGGGCGCGGACGGCCGCACGCCCCAGCCCTGCCCGCGCGCGAAGTCGCGGGCCGCGAAGTTCGGCTCGGTGCGCGCCGGCCGGCTGGGGTAGGCGGCGTGCTGGACGCCGTCCCGCCGGGCCGTGGTCGGGGCGGGCGCCCAGCGGGCGATCTCCGCCGCGTACGCGGGCGTCCGCCGCTGGACGTGCTCGGCCGCCTCGGTCAGCGCCGCCAGCGCGCCCCGCACGTTCGGGTCCACGGCCTGGACGAGCCGCGCCCCCTCGCGCTCGGCCGCGTGCCGCAGCGCCGCCAGCACGCCCGCGCTCACCTGCTCGTCCCGGAACCCGCCCCGGTGGCTGTGGCGGAGGCGGATCTGGGCGTGCTCGCGCTCGACGTCCTCGTCGGGCGGGTCCGCGCCGGGCTCGGCGTGGACGTCGGCGAGCAGGTGCGGGCGGTCCGGGTCCGGCAGCGTCCGGACGACCGGCTCGAAGCCCTGCGCGCGCAGCGACAACCGCAGGTTGTACAGGGCGGCGCCGCAGCTGATCAGCATCTCGCGGCCGGCCGGGTCGGCGACGCCGAGCCGCCGGTCGGGGTCGGCGCGCAGCGTGAGCCGCGCCCCGCGCACGCCGAACCGCCACGGCTGGGTGTTGTGCACGGACGGGGCCTGTACCGCGTCCTCGACCGCCCGCCGGACGGCCTCGCCGGTCTCCACGTTGTTCTTGGTCTGCATTTTCGCTCCTTCCCCCTGCCTCCAGACCACCAGCGGGAGGGGCGCGGCGGCAGGGGCCAAGGTCCTTCATCCGGGCCGGGGACCGGATCGGGACGTTGGTCCCGGGGCGGGAGGACGTCCGGCAGCCTGAGGAACAGGCCGAATGCGGGGTAGCGTCCATGTCGCGACCACTGAGCGAGGGAATCGAACGCCATGACGGGCCAAACGCCTAACGCAACACCGATCCGAGTGTTCTTGATGGACGACCACGAGGTCGTCCGCCGCGGCGTGGCCGCGCTGCTGTCCGCCGAGGACGACATCGACATCGTCGGCGAAGCCGGCACCGCCGCCGAGGCCATCGCCCGCATCCCCGCCGCCCGCCCCGACGTCGCCGTCCTGGACGTCCGTCTCCCCGACGGCGACGGCGTCACCGTCTGCCGCGAGGTCCGCTCCCAAATGCCCGACCTCGCCTGCCTCATGCTCACCTCCTTCGACGACGAAGACGCCCTCTTCGAAGCCGTCATGGCAGGCGCCGCCGGCTACGTCCTCAAACAGATCCACGGCTCCGACCTCGTCGGCGCCGTCCGCACCGTCGCCACCGGCCAATCCCTGCTCGACCCGCGCAGCACCGCCCGCATGCTCGAACGCATCCGCACCCGCCAAGACAAGAACGACCCCCTGAAGGGCCTCACCGAGCAGGAACGCCACATCCTCGAACTCATCGGCGAAGGACTCACCAACCGCCAGATCGGCGAACGCCTCTTCCTCGCCGAGAAGACCGTCAAGAACTACATCTCCAACATCTTCGCCAAGCTCGGCATGAGCCGCCGCACCCAGGCCGCCGCCCTCGCCGCCCAGCTCAAGGCCGACTCGAACAAGCGCGACTGACCGCGATGGCCACGGACCTCGCGCCCTACCGCAGGCCCGCCGAGGACGTCGTCCGCGACCTCGGCGGCGACGCCGGGCGCGGGCTGACCGCCGCCGAGGCGGCGGCCCGGCTCGCCGCGGACGGCCCGAACGCGCTGCCCGCCGCGCGCGGCCGCGGCCCGCTGACCCGGTTCCTGCTCCAGTTCAACAGCCCGCTGATCTACGTGCTGCTGGCGTCGGCGGCGGTGACCGCCCTGATCGGCGAGCACGTGGACGCCCTCGTGATCCTCGGCGTGGTGGTCGTGAACGCGGTGGTCGGGTTCGTCCAGGAGTCGCGGGCGGAGAAGGCGCTCACCGCCCTCGCCGCGATGGCGCGGACGACGGCGACGGTCGTCAGGGACGGCGCGTCGGCCGAGGTCCCGGCCGCCGACCTCGTCCGCGGCGACCTGGTCGAGCTGGACGCGGGCGACAAGGTCCCCGCCGACCTGCGGCTGCTGCGCACCGACGAGCTGGCCGTGGACGAGTCCGCGCTGACCGGCGAGTCCGCGCCGGTCGCCAAGGACCCGGCGGCGCTGCCCGAGGTCGCCCTCGCCGACCGCGCCGCGATGGCCTTCTCCGGGACGCTCGTCACCGCCGGGCGCGCCGCCGGGCTCGTCGTCGCGACCGGCGCGGACACCGAGCTCGGCGGCATCGACCGGCTCGTCCAGACCACCGCCGCCGTGCGGACGCCGCTCACCCGCAAGATCACCGAGTTCAGCAAGGTCGTCACGGTGGCGATCCTGGTGCTCGCCGCGCTGACCTTCGCGATCGGCGTGCTGCGCGGCCGGGGCGCGGCCGAGATGCTGACCGCCGCGGTCGCGCTCGCGGTCGGCGCGATCCCCGAGGGGCTGCCCGCCATCGTCACGATCACGCTGGCGCTCGGCGTCGCGCGGATGGTGCGGCGCGGCGCGATCGTCCGGCACCTGCCCGCCGTCGAGACGCTCGGCAGCACCACCGTGATCTGCACCGACAAGACCGGCACGCTCACCCAGAACCAGATGACCGTCACCGCCGCCACCGCGGGCGGGCGCGACTACACCCTCACCGGCACCGGCTACGCGCCCACCGGCGAGATCCAGCGGGACGGGCGGCCGGTCGGCCTCGCCGGGGAGCCCGTCCTGCGGGACGTCCTGCTCGCGGGCCTGGGCTGCAACGACGCGCGACTCGTCCGCGACGGCGACGGGTGGACGATCACCGGCGACCCGACCGAGGGCGCGCTCGTCACCAGCGCCGCCAAGGCGGGGCTCGACCGCGTCCCGGCCCGCGTCGCCGTCCTGCCGTTCAGCTCCGAGCGGCGGTTCATGGCCACGCTGCACGAGGACGGGACCGTCTACGTCAAGGGCCCGGTCGAGCGGATCCTGGAACTCTGCGCCGACGCGGCCGGACCGGACGGCGAGCCCGTCCCGCTCGACGCGGACGCCGTCCAGGCCCGCGCCGAGGACTACGGCGGCCAGGCGCTCCGCGTGCTGGCCTTCGCCCGCGGCCGGACCGGGGCCCGCGACCTGGACGAGCTGCCCCCGCTGACGTTCCTCGGCCTCCAGGCCATGCTGGACCCGCCGCGCGACGAGGCCGCCGCCGCCGTCCGGACCTGCCACGCCGCGGGCGTCGAGGTCAAGATGATCACCGGTGACCACGCGGCGACCGCCCGCGCGATCGGCGAGCGGGTCGGGCTGCGCGGCGACGTCATGACCGGCGCGGAGCTCACCGCGGACGTGCCGCCCGAGCGGGTCCGGTCCACCGCCGTGTTCGCCCGCGTGTCGCCCGAGCAGAAGCTCCGCCTCGTCCGCACGCTCCAGGAGGCCGGCCACGTCATCGCGATGACCGGCGACGGCGTCAACGACGCCCCGGCCCTCAAGCAGGCCGACATCGGCGTCGCGATGGGGCGCACCGGCACCGACGCGGCCAAGGAGTCGGCCGACATGGTCCTGACCGGGGACGACTTCGCCTCCATCGAGAAGGCCGTCGAGGAGGGGCGCGGCGTCTTCGACAACCTGGTCAAGTTCATCGTGTGGGCGCTGCCGTCCAACGTCGGGCTCGGCCTGGTGCTGGTCGCCGCGATCGTCGCCGGGACGGAGCTGCCGATCCTGCCGCTCCAGGTGCTGTGGCTGAACATGACGGCGGTGCTCGTCCTCGGGCTGCCGTTCGCGGTCGAGCCGAAGGACGAGCGCATCATGACCCGGCCGCCGCGCGACCCGGCGCTGCCGCTGATCTCGCGGGCGATGACCGTCCGGATCCTGCTCGTGTCGGCGATCCTGCTCGCGGGCGCGTTCGGGCTCCAGCACTGGGAGCGGGCGCACGGCGCGTCCCCCGAGGCGGCGCAGACGATCGTCGTGAACGTGTTCGCGCTGACGCTGCTGACGTACCTGTTCAACTGCCTGTCGCTGGACCGCCCGCTGCTCTGGACGGGCGTCCGCCGCAACCCGTGGGTGGCCGTCAGCGCGCTCGCCCTCGCCGGGCTCCAGGCCCTCTACACCTACGCGCCCGGCATGAACGACGTGTTCCACTCCGCTCCGCTGGGCGGCGCTGCGTGGGCGCGCATCGTCGTCATCGCCGCCGTCTCCTACGTGGCGGTCGAACTGCTCAAGCTGGTCCAGCGGCAGCGCTGACCCCGGCGGCCCTCCGGGCAGGCCGGGTCAGGGCTTGCGGGCGACCGCGCCGTAGCTGTGGACGTGCTCCGGCTCAAGGTCGCCGATCAGGTCGGGCCGCCAGCGCGAGATGGTGACAAGGCCGGGCTCGACCATCTCCAGGCCCTCGAAGAGGCGCCCGATCTGCTCGACGCTGCGCAGGTTGTAGGGCAGCGCGCCCGACTCGGCGTACTTCTCGGTGCTGCGCCTGGCCTCCTCGGACGTGTCGGTGCAGTCCCACACGACGAGGAAGCTGCCCGACGGGACGCCCGCCATGGTCTCGGCCACGACCCGCCGGGTGGCCTCGTAGTCCGGGGAGAACCCGAGGACGCCCATGAACATCACCGCGATGGGGCGGCTGAAGTTCAGCACGTTCGCCGCCTCGGCGAGAATCTGCGCGGGATTGTGGAAGTCCGCATCGAGATACCCGGTGACGCCCTCGGGGGTCGTCCCGCGCATCAGGGCCCGCGCGTGCGCCAGGACCATTGGGTCATTGTCGACATATACGACACGGGACTCGGGCGCGACGAGCTGCGCGACCTGGTGGGTGTTGGACTCGGTCGGCAGCCCCGCGCCGATGTCGAGGAAGTTGCGGATCTTCTCCTCGGTCGCCAGGTAGCGCACGACGCGGTTCAGGAACCGGCGGCCCTGCCGCGCCTGCCGGATCAGCTCGGGGTTCAGCGCGGCGGTCGCGTCCCCGACCTCGCGGTCGACCTCGTAGTTGTCCTTGCCGCCCAGCCAGTAGTTCCACGTCCGCGCCGGGGAGGGGATGTCGGTCCGGAACCGCGCCTGGACGTCCTCGGGCAGACCGGGAGACGGGCTCGCGGAAGGGCCACCGGGGGCGGCGCCGGACGGGGGCATCGTCGACTCCTCGTCTCGTCGGTCGGGATCCCGCGCCCCACCGCGCTCCGCCGGCGGCCGGGGAAATCCAACCCGTCGATCGTATACGACTTTTAGACACCGTCCCATTTCGCATGGAGTCGGCGGCAAAAGGCGAGGTTACAGGGCCGGAGCCGGGAATGGAGCGTTCCGGTGCCGACTCGTGGAGATCTGTGCGGGCGAACGGCCCGCCGCACCGCCGCGCCGACCGGAGCGCGGCCCCGCGCGGACGCCTCCGCCGACGTCAGGGCAGCCGTTCACGGACGTTCATTCACGGCCCGCGCGACACGTTTTAACGGCGCACAAGTGACGTCCATTACTTGTTCCGCATGCCATTCAACTGGAATCTTTTTTTCGAACGCGAACGAGAGGAAGCGGGTCATGCGGAAGCAGTACGAGCTTTACTGCCTCACCGACCGGTACTTTTACGACGCCCCGCCCGTCACCCGCGACACCGATTACGAAATCTCGCATGACGCCCTTCCCGAAGGCTGGGAGCAAGTGTTCGGCGACGAATGGACGGTCTACGTCCCGCCGAACGACCGGACACCGGCGCAAGGCTGGAAAGTCCATGTGACCGGGTGCGCCGCCAGCGCCGCCGAGGTGCTCCGGCAGACCTGGGGATTCTGCGTCCCGCGCGGCATCCAGTTCAAGCACCTGCGCGGCCCCGGCACGCTCCGGATGCGCAACGCCAAATACGCGCCGCGCGGTTCCAGCGGCAAACTCGTCACCATTTACCCGGCCGACGAAGATCAGCTCGAATGCGTTCTCGACGGCCTGGGCCCGCTCGTCGCCGGCCTTCCCGGCCCCTATATCCTCAGCGATCTGCGCATCGGGGACGGCCCGCTGCACGTCCGCTACGGCGGCTTCGCCGAGCGCCGCTGCCTGGACGAGCGCGGCGAGCTCGTCGCGGCGATGGAGGACGGCGACGGCGAGCTGGTCCCCGACCGGCGCGGGCCCGTGTTCACCGTCCCGTCCTGGACGACGCTCCCCCGCTGCCTCGAACCGCACCTCGCCGCGAGGACCGCCACCACCACCCGCGACCTCCCGTACCGGATCGAGAGGGCGCTGCACTTCTCCAACGGCGGCGGGGTGTACGAGGCGGTCGACACGCGGACGGGGGGCAAGGTCGTCCTCAAGGAGGCCCGGCCGCACGCGGGACTCGCCGCCGACGACGCCGACGCGGTCACCCGGCTGGGACGCGAGCGCGACATCCTCACGAGGCTCGCGGGCGTCGAGGGCGTGCCGGCGGTCCACGACTACTTCACGCTCGGCGACCACCACTTCCTCGTCCAGGAGTTCATCGAGGGCCGGGCGCTGAACACCTTCTTCGCCGAAAGGCACCCGCTGCTGGACCCCGACCCGCCGCACGACAAGATCCCCGAGTACACCGAGTGGGCGCTGAAGATCCACGCGGGCGTCGAGCGCGTGGTCGGCGAGCTGCACCGCCGCGGCGTCGTCTTCAACGACCTGCACATGTTCAACGTGATGGTCCGCCCGGACGACACCGTCGCGCTGATCGACTTCGAGACCGCCGCGCCGGCCGGGGACAACGGGCGGCAGACCCTCGCCAGCCCGGCGTTCCTCGCGCCGCCCGACCGGCGCGGCGCCGAGGTCGACGTCTACAGCCTCGCCTGCCTGCGGCTCGCCCTGTTCCTGCCGATGACGACGCTGTTCGTGCTGCACCGCGGCAAGGCCCGGCAGCTCGCCGACGTGATCGCGGAGTGGTTCCCGGTCTCCCCCGCCTTCCTGGACGAGGCCGTCGCCGAGATCACCCGCACGGCGCCGCGGACCGCCGCCGTGCCCCGCCCGCGCCCGCCCGGCGACGGCGCCGCGGCCGGGGGCGCGGCGCCGGTGTTCTCCCCGGACCCGGAGGGCTGGACACGGGTCCGGGGAGCGCTCGGCCGGGCCGTCCTCGCCTCGGCCACCCCGGAGCGCGCCGACCGGCTCTTCCCCGGCGACGTCGAGCAGTTCTTCGGCTCGACCCTCGGCCTCGCGCACGGCGCGGCCGGGGTGCTGTACGCGCTGGACGCGACCGGCGTCGGCCGCCGCCCGGACCACGAGGAGTGGCTCGCCCGGCGGGCCTGCGACCCGCCGCGCGGCACGGGCCTCGGCCTCTACGACGGCCTGCAGGGCGCCGCGTACGTGCTCGCCGGGTTCGGGCACGTCGAGGCCGCGCTCGACGTCGCCGACATCTGCCTCGGCGAGCGGTGGGAGAAGCTCGGCAACGACCTGTACGGCGGGCTGCCCGGATACGCCCTCGTCCTGCACCACCTCGCGGACTTCACCGGGGAGTCCACGCTGCGCGCGGCGGCCTGGCGGGCGGCGGACATCGTCGCCGACCGCCGGGCGCCGGGCGCGGGGCCGCCGCCCCGGCCCGGGCTGATGCACGGGGCCTCGGGCGCGGCGCTGATGTTCGTCCGGCTGTACGAGCGCGGCGGCGACCCCGCGCTCCTCGACCGCGCCGCCGAGGCCCTGCGCGAGGACCTCGCGGGCTGCGTCGAGGACGAGTCCGGAACGCAGGTCAAGGACGGCCACCGCGTCCTCCCCTACGTCGACCACGGCAGCGTCGGCATCGCGATGGTGCTCGACGACTACCTCGAACACCGGTCGGACGAGGAGTTCGCCGCGGCGCGCGCGGCGATCCGCCCGGCGGCGACGTCCCACTACTACGCGCAGGCAGGCCTGTTCGCGGGCCGCGCCGGAATGATCCTGCACCTCGCCCGGCACGACCGGGCGGAACCCTGGGTCGCGCGCCATGTCCGCGACCTGGCCTGGCACGCGCTCCCCTACGCCGGCGGCCTCGCGACGCCCGGCGACCACCTGTACCGGCTCTCCATGGACCTGGCGACCGGCACGGCCGGAGTGCTGCTCGCCGTCGGCTCGGCCCTGCACGACCGGCCGGTGGGGCTTCCCTTCCTCCACCGCGCGCCGTCGTACCGGCCGACCGGAGCCACCGTGGAGTCTTCCGCGGTGGCCCCTCCCCGCAACCCCGCCTGGAAAGGAGGTGAATGACATGGCGCTCATGGACCTTCAGGGACTGACGGTCGAGAACAGCGATCACCCTGGCCGCAGCAGCCTCTCCGTGCACTGCGGCAGCCGGGCCAGTGTCACGATCTGCGATAGCTGACGCCCCGCTCACGGCGGCCATGGCCCGGGACCGGGCCATGGCCGCCCCCGTTTTCCCAGCCCGTTGGAGCATCCATGGCATCGACGGCCGCCCGCCCCTCCACCGCTTCGCACCGGCGCCCCCGTCCGCGTCCGCGTCCGCGCCTGCGGGACGCGGACCGGCTGCTGCTGCGCACCGCCCGGCGCGGCGCCTGGTGGAACGTCCTGCTGGGCGCGGCGGCGCTGACCGACGCGCTCGCCGCCACGTTCCTGCCGATCGCGATGGCCGGGGCGGTGGACGCCGCGCTCGGCGGCGGGGGCGCGTCCCGCGCGATCCCGCTGTGCGGTGCGCTGATCGTCGCGTCCGCCGCCGCGGAGGTGCTCAGCGAGCTCGCGACCGGCTGCGGGCAGGCGCGCGCGACCGCCTGGCTGCGGCGCCTGCTCGTCGGGCGGGTGCTGGCCGCCGGGCCCGCGTCGCCCGTCCGTCCGGGGGACCTCACCAGCCGCGTGGTGACGGGCGCCGCCGAGGCCGGGGTCGCGCCGGTCGCGGCGACGCGGGCGGTCGTCGCGGCGGTCACGCCCGCCGGGGCGCTCGCCGTGCTCGGCGTCCTCGACTGGCGGCTCGCGCTGACCGTCGCCGTCGCGCTGCCGCTGGTCGGGCTGCTGCTGCGGGTGTTCGTCCGCGACATCACCCGGACGGTGCACCGCTACCTCGCCCTCCAGGGCACGATCGCCGCGCGCCTCGCCGAGGCGATGGGCGGCGCCCGGACGATCGCCGCCGCGCGGACGTCGGAGCGGGAGCTCGCCCGCGTCCTCGCGCCGCTGCCCGACCTGCGGGCCGAGGGCCACGCGACCTGGGACGCCCAGGGCCGCGTCGCCGCGCGCAGCCTGCTCACCCTGCTCCTGCTCCAGGTCGCGGTGCTGGCCGTGGCGGGCGCCGAGCTCACGGCGGGACGGATCAGCCCCGGCGAGCTCGTCGCCGCCGTCCAGTACACCGGGCTCGCGGCCGGGTTCGGGCCGGTGCTGTCGAACCTCGTGCGGCTGGGCCGGGCCCGCGCCGGGGCCGCCCGCGCGGCGGAGGTCCTCGCCGAGCCCGTCCGCGCTTACGGCACGCGGGAGCCGCCTCCCGGGCGCGGCCTGCTGGAGTTCCGCGGCGTGTCCAAGGGCGGCGTCCTGCACGACCTGGACCTCGTGGTCCCGAGCGGGGCGGCGGTCGCGGTCGTCGGCCGCTCCGGCGCCGGGAAGTCGCTGCTGGCCGCGCTCGCCGGACGCCTCACCGACCCCGACCGGGGCGAGGTGCGGCTCGACGGGACGGCCCTGCCCCGGCTCGGCCGCACGGCGCTGCGCCGGGCGGTCGGCTACGCGTTCGACCGCCCGTTCCTGTTCGGCGAGACCGTCCTCGACGCGCTCGCGTTCGGGCCGGACCGCCCGCCCGACCGGGACCTGCGGGCCGCCGCCGAGGCCGCGTGCGCGGACGGCTTCATCCGGCGGCTGCCGCTGGAGTACGGCACGCCGCTCGCCGCCGCGCCGCTGTCCGGCGGGGAGCGGCAGCGGCTCGGCCTGGCCCGCGCGTTCGCGCACGCCGGCCGCGTCCTCGTGCTGGACGACGCCACGTCCAGCCTGGACACCGCGACCGAGCTGCGGATCACCGACGCGCTGCTCGGCGGCCCGCTCGGCGGCCGCACCCGGCTGATCATCGCGCACCGGGCGGGCACGGCCGCCCGCGCCGACCTCGTGGTCTGGCTCGACGGCGGGCGGGTCCGCGCGCAAGGCCCCCACCACGTCCTGTGGCGGTGCCCCGACTACCGCGCCGTGTTCGGGGTGGACGGGGAATGACCGTCGCGACGGCGTCCCGGCGGAGCACCGCGCGGCTGCTGGTCCGGCTCCTCGCCGGGACGGTGCGGGCCCGGCCGCGCCCGGTGGCGCGGCTCGCCGCCTGGTCGCTCGCCGAGGCGGTGCCGACGATCGTGTTCGGGCAGGCCGTCGCGCGGGCGGTGGACGCCTTCCGCGGCGGCCGCCCGGCGGTCGCGGCGTGCTGGCTCGCCGTCCTGGCCGTGTCCGCGGCGACCGGCGCCGCGGGGGCGCGCCGGCTCTACCGGCCCCTCGCCGACGTCGTCGAGCCGTTCCGGGACGAGCTGGTCCGCGCCGTCGCGGGCGGCGCGCTGCGGCGGTCGGCGGACGGCGGGCCCGACACGGGCGCGGTGGCCCGGCTCACCCACCAGGTGGAGATCGTCCGCGACACGTTCGGCGGGATCCTGATCGTGCTGCGCGGGTTCCTGTTCGCCACGGCGGGCGCGCTCGCCGGGATGGCGACGCTGATGCCGGAGGTGGCGCTGCTCGTCGTGCCGCCGCTCGCGGCCGGGCTCGGGCTGTTCGGCGCGGTGTTCGGCGCGGCGGCCGTCCGGCAGCGGCGGCTGATCGTCGGCGAGGAGCGGATCGCGGAGCGGACCACGGCCCTCGCCGAGGGACTGCGCGACGTCGTGGCCTGCGGCGGAGAGGACGGCCTGCGCGCCGTCCTCGGCCGGGACGTCGACGCGCAGGCCGCCGCCGCGCGGTCGGTGGCGCGGATGGCGGCGGTCCGGGCGCTGGCCCTCGCGATCGGCGGCTGGGGCCCGGCGCTGCTGATCCTCGGCGCGGCGCCCTGGCTCGTCGGCCGGGGCGCGACGGCGGGGACGCTCGTCGGGGCGCTCGCCTACGTCCTGCACGGGCTGCATCCGGCGCTGGAGAGCCTGGTCGGCGGCATGGGCGGCAGCGGGCTGCGCCTCGCCGTCACGCTCGGCCGCATCCTGGAGACCAGCGCCCCTGTGAAAGAGGAGGACGACTTCGTCCCGCCCTTGGGCACGTTTCCGTCCGGCGGCACCGTCCGGGAACCGGCGGTGGAGCTGCGTGGGGTGACGTTCGCCTACGGCCCGGCGGCGGAGCCGGTCATCCGCGACCTGGACCTGGTCGTCCCGCCCGGGGAGCACCTCGCGGTCGTCGGCCCGAGCGGCATCGGCAAGTCGACGCTCGCCGCGCTCATCGCCGGGACGCTGCGCCCGCGCGCCGGACTCGTCCGGGTGGACGGCTCGCCCGCGGGCGACCCGAGCAGCCGGGTGCTCATCCCGCAGGAGGCGTACGTCTTCGACGGCACCCTGCGCGACAACCTCGTCTACCTGGCCCCGGCCGCCCCGCCCGCCGCGATCGCGCGGACCGTCATCGCGGTCGGGCTGGAGGAGCTGACCCGGCGCGTCGGCGGCCTCGACACGCCGCTCTACCCCGCCGCCCTGTCGGCCGGGGAGCGCCAGCTCATCGCGCTCGGCCGGGCCCACCTGGCGCCCGCCCCGCTGGTCGTCCTGGACGAGGCGGGCTCCCATCTGGACCCGGCCGCCGAGGCCGCGGCGGAGGAGGCGTTCGCCCGGCGTCCCGGCACGCTCATCGTCATCGCGCACCGGATGAGCTCGGCGCTGCGCGCCCGCCGCGTCCTCGTGCTGGACGGGACGCGCGCCGACCTCGGCGAGCACGCGGAGCTGCTCGCCCGCAGCCCGCTCTACCGCGACCTGCTCGGCCACTGGACGGCCGGAACGTCCCCGCGGGACGCCGCCCCGGGGGCCGACGCCGGGCCGGGGTCACAGCCACCCCTCGTCCTGGGCGATGCGGATGGCCTGCACCCGGTTGCGCGCCCCGATCTTGCGGTTGATGCGGGACAGGTGGTTGCGGACGGTTCCGATCTCCAGCACGAGAGCGGCGGCTATCTGCGCCGCGGTGGCCCCGCGGGCGGCCAGGTCGAGCACTTCGAGCTCGCGCTCGGTCAGCGGGCTGCGTCCGGTGGACAGCTCGGTGAAGACGAGGTCGGTGTCGACGACCCGCTCCCCGTCGGCGACGCGCCGGATCGCCCGGACGAGGTCGTCCAGGGTGGTGTCCTTGAGCACCAGCCCGGCCGCCCGCGCCTCGACCGCCCGCCGCACGTCCCCGGGCCGGTGGCGGTTCGCCATCAGGACGGCGACGCACCCGGGGACCTCATCGCGCAGGGCCCGCGTCACGGCGAATCCGTCGAGGCCCGGAAGATCGATGTCGATCAAAGCGACGTCGGGCGAGTATTCGCGGCAGACCTCGGGCACCCGCCTTCCGGAATCGACGGTGGCCACGACTTTCCGGTACCCCGTCCAGCAGGGCGGTGAGCCCGCCGCGGACGAGACCCACACTCTCGGCGATCAGAATCCGAATCATGGCACGGCTCCACCCGACAAAGGGTGAACCAACGCCCCGCCTCGCGTCAATTACTCTCCGCTGTGCGTCTTGAATCGTCGAGTCGGCGGCCTCTCTTCCACAGCGACCGCCCGCCACCGGCCTGATCAGCGCGACGACCGGGCACTCGGGAGCCCCTTTCTAGGTGGATAGAAGGGGTCCTTTGAAAAGGCGGTTCGTAGAATGATGTGGCCGGATCCGGCAAACCTCGCCCGGTCATCGCCGACGGCCCATTGACGGGGACCTGGAAACAGCGGTTAATTCCTGGAAGAACGCTCACCGCCGCTTCCCGGCAGGGATCAATTGCCGGATAGCGGGCCCACCCGACGACCGCCGCCCGGCTCCGCATTAGCCGGGTAAAACATTCTTCAACTTTCCCGGCCCGAAAGAATAATCGTAATTCCTATCTATAATATGGAGTTCGCTTGATCGCCGAGCGGCGCTCTCGCGCCCGGGGATAACGTTCGGGACGTTGCCCAGAACGTCGACCAGGGAGGCGCGATGGCCGAGGAGGAGTCCCGGTGGGGCGGGGAGCTGTGGGCGGCCGCCGATCTGGTCACCCCGATGGCCGTCCGGGTCGCGGCGACGCTCCGGCTCGCCGACCACATCGCCGCCGGACGCCGCACACCCGAGTCGCTGGCCGCCGTGGTCGACGCCGACGAGGACGCCCTGCGGCGGCTGCTGGCCCACCTCGTGACCGCCCGCGTCCTGTCCCGGGCGGCGGACGGCTCCTACGGCTTGACGCCCCTCGGCGAGCAGCTCCGCGACGACGCTCCGGACGGCGTGCGCCCTTGGCTCGACCTGGAGAACGCCATCGGGCGCGCCGACCTGTGCTTCGTCGAGCTGCTGCACACCGTCCGCACCGGAGAGCCCGCGTATCCGCGACACTTCGGCCGCCCGTACTGGGACGACCTCTCCGCGAACCCCGCGCTTGGAGCGTCGTTCGACGCCCTGATGGGCTCCCGGCTGGCGGCGGACGCGCCCGTCGTCGCCGACGCCTACCCCTGGGGCGACCTCGGCCACGTGGTCGACGTCGGCGGCGGGAACGGCAGCCTGCTGATCGCTATCCTGCGCGCCCACCCGTCCCTGCGCGGGACGGTGGTCGACCTTCCCGGCCCCGCGGCCCGCGCCGCCGAGGCCATCTCGGCGGCCGGGCTGAGCGACCGCGCCGACGCGCGGCCGGGCAGCTTCTTCGACGCCCTTCCGGCGGGGGCGGGCGGCTATGTTCTCTCGGGCGTCCTCCACGACTGGGACGACGAGCACGCCGCCCGCATCCTGCGGCGGTGCGCGGACGCCGTCCCGGAGTCGGGGAGGGTGCTCGTCCTGGACCACGTCGCCGACACGGCGGACGGCCCGCCCGACACCGAGGGAGACCTGCGCATGCTCTGCTACGTCCGGGGCCGGGAGCGCACGATCGGGCGGCTGCGCGAGCTGGCGGCGACGGCCGGGCTGAGGGTCGACGCGGTCGTCCCGACGGGCCCCCGCTCGATCGTCGAGATGCGTCCCGCCGGATGAGCTGAACCTCGCCGCCATGGAACTGGAATTCCGGCATCTCCGGGTCGTCCTCGCGCTGGTGGACACCGGCTCCCTCACCGGCGCGGCGGCCCAGCTCGGCATCACCCAGCCCGCCGTGTCGGAGACGCTGCGCCGGGCCGAGCGGGTCGCGGGCGGCGCCCTGTTCCGGCGGGGCGCGCACGGCGCGACGCCCACGCCGCTCGGCGAGCTGGTCGCGGCGCACGCGCGCAACGTCCTCGACTCGCTGACACGGTTGAAGGCCACCGGATCGGCGCTGCGGCTGAGCTGCACGCCGTGCACGCTGCAGCCGCACCTCGTCGTCCTCGCGGCGGAGGCGCTGGGGACGGCCGCCGACGTCCGCGCGGCGCCCGCCCGCGCCGCGCCCGTGGAACTCGTCGCGGACGGGCGCGCGCACGCCGTCCTCGCGACGGACTTCCCCGGCCACGAGCATCCCGAGCTGCCCGGCATGCGGCGCACCGCGGTCGCGGACGAGCCGCTCTTCGTCGCCGTCCCCGAGGCGACGGCCGCCCGCGGCGAGATCGCCCTCGCTGACCTGGCCGACCGCACCTGGGCGGTGACGCCCGCCGGGGACCGCCGCCGCGCCTACCTCCTCGACGTCCTCACCCGCGCCGGGATCCGCGCCCGGGTGCGGACGGTCGACTTCGGTGCGGCGTACGGGCTGGTCGAGCTGGGCCGGGTGGTGCTGCCCGTCATGCCGGGCGCCAGGCCACGGGCGGGCGTCGCGCTCCGCCCGCTCGCGGGCGCCCCGCTGGTGGTGCGGACGAGCCTGTTCTGGCGGGCGGACGGTCCGCTGCGTCCCGGCGACGTCCGCCGCCTGCGCGACCGGCTGGCGGACGCGCAGCACACCCTGGTCGAGCGGACCCCGCTCTACCGGACATGGCTCACCGACCACCCCGACTGGGAGACCACGCCCCCAGCCTGACGCCGATCTCAGCCTGACGCCGAGTTCAGCCTGACGCCGAGCCGAGCCAGCCGTCGTTGCGGTCGAACCAGCCGGGCACCCGGCTCCGCGTCCGCGCCGCCCGCCGGTACAGGCGGACCAGCTCGGCGGCGACGCGCTCCGCTTGCGGGCGGCACGGGGACGACGCCAGCAGCACGTGCCGCATCCGGAGCGGCGCGCCGCGCACCTCCGCCGCCGGGCCCGGCACGCCGCCGTGTCCGGTGAGGGCCTGCACCAGCGTCACCACGGGGTCGCCGCGCCGCACCGCCTGCGCGGCGCTGAGGAGGGCCGGGGTGCGGATCAGCGGCGTCCGCAGACCGGCGGCGGTGCAGACGTCCCGGATATGCCCCGCGCATTCGTCGCCGTCGTAGCGATCCATCAGCCACACGAATTCCACCAATTCGGCCAGCTCGACGACGCCATTGTGCTCGATCTCCGGGGGCACCGTGACGAACACCGGCTCAACGCCGATCTCGATCAGCTCGACGCCTTCGGGGACGAAGCATTCCCGGCCGGGAAAGTCGACGTGCAGGACGAGGTCGAGTTCGCCTCCGACGAGCGCGGCGACGGCCTCGGCGCGGTTCTCCACGACGACGAGGTCCACCGGCCGCTCCGGCACCGCGCTGGAGGCCGCCTCGCCGAGGAACGCCGCGGGCCCGGTCGGCAGGGCGCCGACCCGCAACTGCGGCCGGTCCCGCAGGGCGCGCATCGCGCGGGCCAGATCGTCCAGGTCGGCGAGGATCGCGCGGGCCCGCTCCAGGACGGCCTCGCCCAGCGGCGTCGGCGCCACACCCTGCGGCGTCCGGTCGAACAGGGCGCCGCCGACGGCCTCCTCGATCCGGCGGAGCTGCGCCGTCAGCGCGGGCTGGGAGGCGCCGAGCCGGGCCGCGGCCCGGGTGAGGCTGCCGTCCGCGCTGATCGCGTCGAGCATCCTCAGATGGCGGACCTCCAACTCCATGCCCGGATTATGCGCCCGTTCCCGCACCCCCGCCACGAGACGACTAAAAGCGGGCCATCAATAGATGTTATGGGAATTTGTGATGTTCGCTACCGGTCGTTATCCGGTTACCCTCCATCGAGCCGGTGCGTCGCCGACACGGGGGAACCGGCCGGTCATTACCGTCCATCGGGAAAGGAGCCGGAAGTTGTCCCCACCCAGATTCATCGTCGCGATGCTCGCCGGCGTCGCCGCGCTCGTCCTCACCGGCACGCCGAGCGCGTCCGCCGTCCCCGCCGCGCCCGCTCCGGCGGCGGTGCGGACGATCTACTACGACGCGAGCCGGGCCGCCGAACTCAGCTCCCTCGTCGACCAGGCGGCCGACATCTGGAACACGCGCGTCACGTCCGTCCGGCTGGAGAAGGGGCAGGCGGGCATCTCGGTCAGCACCGCCCAGAACGGGCCCGCTCCCGGGATGGCGAGCTGCGTCGGCTGCACGCGCGGGCAGATCACCTTCTACCGCAACCAGATCCAGCAGTCCGGCGCGGGTCCGCTGCGCGTGGTCGTGCACGAGTTCGGGCACATCCTCAGCCTCGAACACCCGCCGGACATCGGGAACTGCGACAAGGTGATGGCCGGCGGACGGTGCGACAACCCGTACCCGAACGCCGACGAGGTCGCCGCCGTCCAGCGCTTCTGGAGCGGCGTCCGGCGGCCCGTCCGGCCCGCGCCCGGGCACGCCGAGGAGCGCTCGACGCTCGGCGCCCCCGCGCTCGTGAGCCGGTAGCACGTCCGCTGTTTCGTCCCGCGGAGACGGTCAGGGACCCCGCCTCCCGCGTGACGGCTCGGTGCCCCCGTCCGTTGAGGCGGGGGCACCGAGCATGCGCGCCTACCGCCGAACCTAGGATTTGAGGTTCGCTACAGGCCGGTGGCCAGGGGAAAGGCGGACGTCATGGCGATGGAGCAGTGGGAACCGCACACCGTGACCAGCGCGGAGGTGGTGCGGCCCGGTCCGGTCGCCGCGCTGGCGGCGCTGTTCGACGACGGCCTGCCCGCGCCCGGCGCCGGGGACGCCCTGCCGCGCCTGTGGCACTGGGTCGCGCTGCCGCACTGGCCGGTGTCGTCGGAGGTGGGGCCGGACGGGCACCCGCGTCGTGGAACGTTCCTTCCGCCCATCGAGCTGCCCCGCCGCATGTTCGCCGGAGGCGAGGTCGCCTTCCACGGCGACCTGCGGGTCGGGGAGACGATCCGCCGGGAGTCGACGGTGGAATCGGTGAAGGAGAAGAGCGGGCAGTCCGGCGCGCTGGTGATCGTGGCCGTCCGGACCCGCCTCTTCGGCGACGGCGGCGAACTGCGCGTGGACGAACGCCAGGACCTGATCTACCGCGAGGCCGGTCCCACACCGTCTCCAGGTGAGCGGACTGAGGCGGAGCGGGGGGCGGTAGAGCGGGCGGAGGTGGAGCGGGCGGCGGAGCTGCGGCCGGTCGGGCGTCCGCTGCGTCGCGCGGACGCCTGGGCCTACGACTTCTCCACCGACCCGACCCTGCTCATGCGTTTCTCCGCCGCCACCGCCAACGCGCACCGCATTCACTACGACTGGCCGTACGCGACGCGGGTCGAGGGCTATCCCGGGCTCGTCGTGCACGGCCCGCTGATGACGCTCACGCTGGCCGAGGCGTTCCGGCTCGAACGTCCGGACGACGCGATCTCCCGGCTGACCCACCGCAACATGGCGCCCCTTTTCTGCGGCCAGGCCGCGTCGGTGCGAGGCCGTCCCACGGCGGACGGCGTGGCACTCGACCTCCTGGGCCCGGACGGCGCGGGCGTGCGCACCGCCGTCAACATCGTCCCTTCCAGCGAAACGGCTGTTCAGGCGAGCTGACCCTCTCGGCGGTCACGGTGGTTGCCGCCGAGCCCATCGGGTACGGGCTCACTGTACGCATCCGATCGAGTGCGAAGGGTCATCGACGCCCGCGGGCCGCGCGATGGCTCCGGCAGCGAAAGGGCCGAGCAGTGAAGCTCCAGTTCGTCGGGACAGGGTCGATCCTGACCGCCCGGATGAGCGCGTCCGCGCTCATCGACGGCAAGCTCCTCATCGACGCGCCGAACGGCTCCATGAAGGCGATGCGGCGGGCCGGGCTCGATCCGTCCGCCGTCGACATCTGCGTGATCACGCATTTCCACGCCGACCATTTCTTCGACATCGTCTTCCTGCTCCTGGAACAGGGGCTCCAGCGGACCCGGGACCGCGACCTCGTCCTGATCGGCCCGGAGGGCTTCTCCGGCCGCGTGGACCAGCTCTTCGAACTCAGCTATCCCGGCGTGTGGAAGGACATCAAGGCCAAGGTCTCGCCCCGCTACATCGAATTCGGCGAGGAAGGCGGCGAATGCTCCGAAGGCGGCTACGAGTTCCGGGCCCTCCCGATGAAGCACGCCGTTCCGACGCTCGGATACCTCATCACCGACACGGCGGGCGCGCGCCTCGGATACACCGGGGACACCGTCCACTGCCCGTCCGTCGACACGCTCGCGGCGGAGAGTTCGGTGCTCGTCCTCGACACGTCCTTCCTGAAGGGACGGGTCGGCCACATGGGTCTGGAGGACGTGGAGGCGATCGCGACTCAGCGGCCTGAACTGCACCTCATCGCCACGCACCTTGGGGACGAGGTCACGCGCTCCTCACGTCCGAACATCGTGTTCCCGGTCGACGGGCAGAGCTTCGACATCACGGCCCAGGGCCTCCAGATCGGCGCCCCACCCGCGCAGAACCAACGCCCCGACCACTCCACCCTCGGCCTCCCCCTCTAACCATCAGAAAAGGCCGTCCCCAAGCGAAGGCCGCTCCCGAGCGAAGGCCGGTCACGAGAGAGGGCAAGTCCAGAGAGAGGACCGGCCCCGGGAGAGTGGGACCGGCCTCTCTTTTCGGGGCGGCTACGAGACTTGGGCGTCGAAGGCTTGAAGCGGTTCGGTCACCGGCTGGAAGAACGTGACGCCGCCGGACTGGCAGTCGCCCGAACCGCCGGAGGTGAGGCCGAGCGCGGTGCTCCCGGCGAAGAGGGCCCCGCCGCTGTCGCCCGGCTCCGCGCAGACCGTCGTCTGGATCATGCCGGTGACCGTCCCCTCGGGGAAGTTCACGGTCGCGTTCGTGGCGGTGACGTTGCCCGTGTGGACGCCGGTGGTGCTGCCGCTGCGCGCGACCTCCTGCCCGACGACGGCCTCGCCCGCCTCGGTGATGTCCTGCGCCTGCCCGTTGTACAGGTTGACGGCGCCCTCACCGGCCGCGTCCGCCTGGACGAGCGCGAAGTCGTTCCCGGGGAAGCTGCTCTGGACGGTGGTCCCGAGCGCCTCGGCGCCCTGCTGGTCGGCCGTCCAGGCCCGGACCTCGTTTCCGCAGTGCCCGGCGGTAAGGAAGAAGTCCTCGCCGCCGCGCGTGACGTTGAAGCCGAGCGAGCAGCGGATCCCCTGCCCGAAGATCGCGTCGCCGCCGAGCGCGAGGGTGCGCAGGCGGCCCGGGATGCGGACCATGCGGACCGCCGTGCCCATCCCCGCCGTCGCCCGGCGGACGGCGGCCATCCGCGTGCCGGTGACGGAGTCGTCCGTCCAGACCGTCACCTTGGACGTGGCGGGGTCGACCGCCCACCCGGTGCCCGGGACGCCCGACGTCGACCGGCGGAGCGCCGCCGTCATCCGGTTCAGGGACGCCGGGCTGCGCTCCAGCATCTTCGGCACGGCGCCTGCCCGCCGCACCATGGCGGCGTCCGCCGCGTTGGTCACGGTGACGACGGGCCGCCCGGCGGAGTCGAGGTAGGAACCCGCCGTGCGTCCACCGAGCCGGTCGGCGATCTTCGCCGCCAGCGCCCCGGCCGCGCCGTTCCCCGTGTTTTGCGTCGCGCCTCTCACGTCCCGCCGACCGTTGTTCGCGGCCTGCCTGTCGAGCTTCGCCGCCTGCTCACCGGTCAGGGTGGCCTGCCGTCCACCGGACTGGTCCGGCGTCCGCACCGCGTACAGCGCACCGGCCACGAGCCCGGCGGATCCCGCCGCGGCCACGGTGCCGACGACCGCTGCGCGCAGGCGGCTCTTCCTCGCGTGGTTCCGGCGTCTCATGGGGGTCCTCCAAGGTCCGACGTCCCGAACTACGGGTGGAGGTACGCGGCGCGGGCGGAGGGAGTTCAAGTGCGGATCGGCGCGCAGGTCGATAGCGTCGCTCCATGCGGCTTCATGTGGGATGCGCGATGTGGGCCCATCCGCCATGGCAGGGACGGTTCGTGCCGCATCCGCTGCCACCCGCGGAGCGGCTCCGCGCCTACGCGAGCTGGTGCAACGCGGTCGAAGGCAACACGACCTTCTACGCGACGCCGTCCCGGAGCACGGTGGAGTCGTGGGCCGAGCAGACGGAGCCGGACTTCCGGTTCGTCGTCAAGCTCCCGAAGACGATCACACATGAGCGGCGGCTGGCGAACTTCGACGAGGACCTCCGGACATTTCTCCATGTCATGGAGCCCCTCGGCCCGCGCGCCCACGCACTCTGGGTGCAGTTGCCGGGTTCCTTTGGCCCGGCGGACCTCGGAACCCTCGCCGCTTTCCTGCGCCGCCTGCCCGGCGCATACCGTTACGCGGTCGAGGTGAGGCACCGGGCGTTCTTCGAGGACGCCCGCTCCGCGCACGACCTCGAACGGGTCCTGGCCGGGGTCGGCGCGGAATGGGTGCCGTTCGACACCACCATGTTCTTCCAGGGCCGTCCGACCAGCGACGCCGAACGCGACGCCTGGACGAAGAAGCCGCGCGTCCCGCGTCGATCGGCGGCCCTGACAGACCGTCCCATCGTCCGCTATCTAGGACGCGACGACACCGAGCGGACGGTCGAGGGCTGGCAATTCTGGGTCGCCAAGACCGCGGAATGGCTCCGCGAAGGCCGTTCACCGACCATCTTCATCCACACCCCCGACAACTCCGAGGCACTCCCCCTTGCCCGCCGCTTCCACGACGAGGTGAGAAAACAAGTTCCGTCTCTGGCTCCACTCCCAGAACCAGCCCCCATAGGCCCACCAACCCTGTTCTAAAGCTCTCGGTCAGCGCGCTCACCCTTGATCGCTCGAGACAGCGAGCCCGTCTCGCACGAGACAACCAGTGCCTCATGCGAGACGGTCGGTGGTGCGTGCGGGGCACGGGAATTCGCCATGCTTGCGGGGCCCACGCGAGATGATGACTCTGGACGTGGCGATCGCGGGGGTCGAGGATCAGGGATGTTCTGGACGGGTAGGTGAACGGCGTCCCCGCCGGAAGGAGACAACGCCCATGCTGGTCCGGGAGGCGATGACCTCGCCCGTCGTGACGATCCCGCGGACGGCGACCGTCCGCCAGGCGATCCGCGTCCTGCACGAGCACGACATCACCGCGCTGCCGGTCGTGGACGACTCCGGACGGCTGGCCGGGATCGTCAGCGAGATGGACCTCCTGCGCGGCGTGTTCGAGCACGACCCGAGAGCGTTCGCGCGCCCCCTCGCCACCTCGTCGTCGCCCGCCCCGCGCCTGGTGGGGGACGTGATGACCCACGACGTGGAGATCGCGCGTCCCGGCACGGACGTCGCCGAACTCGCCGAGACGATGATGAAGACACGCATCAAGAGCGTCCCGGTGCTGGCGGGCTCCGACATCGTCGGCATCGTCAGCCGCCGGGACCTCATCGCGATCCTGGCCCGCGACGACGCCCGCATCCGCGACGACGTGCTCGCCGCGATCGCCGAGTACGGTCCGGACGACGTCCGCTGGGACGTCTCCGTGCGGGACGGCATCGTCGAACTGCGCGGCCGGGCGGACGAGCCAGGGCAGCGGATCGCCGACGTCCTCGCCCGCACGGTCCCCGGCGTCACCCGCGTCTCGATCCGCGAATGACGCCGAGCCGCCACACTACTTGCCGACTTTGGCAGCCTTGGACGCCTTGCCGACCTTCGCGGGCTTTGCAGGCTTGGCGGACGCCTTGGCCTTCCCAGGCCGCTTCGTCGCCTTCCCGGCCCCCTTCTCCCCCTTGGGCTTCTCCAATCCCTTCTTGGCCTTCTTCCCGCCCTTAACGCTCTTGACGGTCTTGATGGCCTTGGAATCCTTGACTGCCTTACCGTCCTTGGATTTCTTCGATGGGGTCTTTTCGGCGACAAGCGCGACCACCGGTTCCGGAGTGGCCTCCTCCTCCGGGACGGACACACTCTGTCCGACCGGGTTGACCCGATTCCGGAACGTCTGCCCGACCCGGAACCGCGGCACCTCGGCGGCGGGCACCTCGATCGGAAGGCCGGTGCGCGGGTTGCGGGCCTTCCGCGCCGGACGCGACACGCGGTCGAACGTCCCGAATCCGGTGATGATGACGCGTTCCCCGGCGGACACCCGCTCCATCACGGTCTCGACCACGGCGTCCACGTGCCGACGCGCGGCAGGCTCCTCACTTCCGACGCGCTCCGCCACGGCCTTGACCAGTTCGCTGCGGTTCATGCGCCATGCCCTTCATGTGGCGATATGTTCAGGTCAGCGTAGACCGGCGCGCTGACCTGGGACCGGATATCCGCCGCAGAGTCAGCGTGTCTTGAGCCCGACGCCCCCGAGCATCCCGATCTCGGCGGCAGCGGGATCCCGCCCACATCGCCACCGCGTCACCGGCACGAACCCGGGATCGACCAATTCGACGCCGTCGAAAAACCCTCGGATCTCCTCCTCCGAACGCAGCAGATACGGGACGGCTCCGGTCTCCCGATAACGCGCATTGGCCTTCCGGTGCGCCGCACTGACACTGACACTGTCTGCTAGCACAAGGTGACTGCCGGGCACGAGGCCGTCCAACAACTGCTTCACGATCGACCTGGCGTCCTCATATTCCTGGACGTGCCCGAGAACGCCGATCAGCATCAGCCCAACCGGCCGAGAGAAATCCAGCACCGCAGCAGCCCCCCGCAAGATCTCACCAGGCTGGTGCATGTCAGCATCGACATAGTCGGTCGCCCCCTCCGGAGAGCTGGCGAGCAGGGCACGCGCATGAGTCAGAACCAGAGGGTCGTTGTCGACATAGACGACCCGGCATTCAGGTGCCACGCTCTGAGCGATCTCGTGCGTGTTCTGAAGCGTCGGCAGTCCCGTCCCGACGTCGAGAAACTGCCGAACCCCCGCCGCACCGGCCAGATACCGCACGGACCTGGCGAGAAAACGACGTCCAGCGCGAGCCACGTCCACGATCGCCGGATAGACCTGCCTGTACTGCTCCCCCGCCTCACGGTCGACCGGATACCCGTCCTTCCCGCCAAGCCAGTAGTTCCACACACGCGCCGAATTCGGAACGCTCGTATCGAACCCCTTCGGGGTCCGCTCGTCAGTACCGCCGCCCATGAGCCGCTCCGTCCATCCACCACGGCCACCGCCCACCGCGAAGCCGGTACCACGCCCCGTATACCTGACAAGCCCCCACCAGATCACCCAAACCCGTGATCACCCCCAACTCTCCCACCTCAACCCCACCCACCCCAGCCCCTCCCCCACCCACCCCGTTCCATCTCACCGGCCCTCCTTGTCACCCCACGCCCTGCCGAGCCCACGCCCTGCCGAGCCCACGCCCTGCCGAGCCCACGCCCTGCCGAGCCCACGCCCTGCCGAGCCCACGCCCTGCCGAGCCCACCCCGGCCACCCCACCCCGGCCAACTCGCTCCACCCCGACTCGCCCCAGCCAACCCGCCCCAAACTCGATCGCCCTAAGCCCGATCGCCCCCAAATCTCGCTCCGCCCCTGACCACCCCACTCCCGTCATCGCCCTACGCATCGCCCCTCCCACCCCCCACCCGCAATCGCCCCACGCATCGCCCCCTTCCAAGCCACCCCACGCCCCGGGCCGCCCAGGCTCCAGATCACCCCACGCCCGATCGCACCACAACAGATCGCACCACACCCGGTCGCACCACACCCGGTCGCACCACACCCGATCGCACCAAAATTCGACCCGCTCCAGGTCGCCCTAGACCCCTGGCCCCACACCCGATGGCCCGTCGCCCGATCCCCCGATCCCCCGATCCCCCGATCCCCCGATCCCCCGATCGCCAGACCGCCAGACCGCCAGACCGCCAGATCGCCAGATCGCCAGATCGCCAGATCGCCCAAGTCTCACCCCGCCCAGGTCACCTCACGTCTGAGGCCCCTCACCTGATCCCCAAGTCTCGCTACGCCCTAGGGCACCTACGCCTAACCATCTGTGCCTGGTCACCGCCCGCTTGGTCACCCCATGTTTGATCACCGGCATCTGATCATCGCCGCCTCAGCCCTCCGCACTGGCTGACTCTCCCGTTCCCCACCTTCAGCAGACAACGGAGGACATCAGTACGCGCCACCTTGGCCGCCGCCAGCGTCTGCGATGGCCGGCACGTAGCCCCACCACCGATGTCTGCCCATCGAGGGGCCGAACGGCAAGCGCCGTGCTGGGCAAGGACAGGCCTGACGAGGCAGGCCATGTTGTTGGCGCCCTCAGCCGAGAGCCTCGCGTCGCCGTGACATGCTCGGCCAGGAAGGGTTGCCTCCACCGCGCGGATCGGCGAGTTGCAGCAGAGTATGGTGCTCGCCAGCATGACGACCTGGATCGTCGTCGCCTGCGAAGCGAGGGCACGATCAACTACACATTGACCCCTCCTTCAGAACACACCTACTCATGTTTTGGGAAGACAAATGGACGCGATAGCCCGAGTACGAGAAGCTTGCCTAGCGCTGCCAGAGGTGGTCGAGAAACCGTTCGGCGGGCACACCGCACCTTCTTTCCGTGTCCGGGACAAGTTGTTCGTGATGACCAGCGAGGATGGCCTCTACATGACATTCAAAGCTAGTCCAGGCGCACAAGAGGCCCTCGTAGCGGAAAGTCCTGAGCGCTTCTTCGTCCCGAAGTACGTCGGCAGCAAGGGATGGGTAGGCGCGCGCCTCGACGTGGAGCAAGACTGGGACGAAATAGCCGAGCTCATCGAGGAGAGCTACCGACTCATTGCACCAAAACGGTTGACGAACCTCCTTGATCGCGAGTAATTGCACAATGCTCCCACCCAGCCCAATCTCCCTACTTTGGCGCATGCTCGCCACAATGCAACTCAACCATGCAGGGCGTACAACCTCATACGCCATGATGAGTCGCGTCAACCATTGGTCAACCATCGATAACTTCGATCAGCGTCAGGACAGCCGGGTGGCAGCGTCATGCTCACTGGAATCCTGACTGACTTTCCCCTTGCGCTTACCTCCAGTGTCGGCGATTCAGGGCGGCTAATCTGGCGGAAATACGGTTCATTGTCGCGTCGGTGGGCTTCCAGCCCCGCTGCTGCAGTGTGGTCAGTAGGGCCTCCAGGTAAGGGACGGGCTTGTAGCGGAAGTCCTTGGTGACGGGGATGATTTCCCATCCCATCTCCCTGGCCAGCCAGGCTCGTCGCCGCGTGTCATGCGCCCGGGCCCTGGCGCCGGTGTGATGGCGTTCGCCGTCGTATTCAAGTCCGACGCGGAACTCCGGATACCCGAGGTCGACGTATGCACACCGGCCATCGGAGCTCCTGACCGGCACCTGAGTGCGGGGACGCGGGAATCCGGAGCCCGCGACGGCGACGCGCATCCAACTCTCGCCAGGGGATGCCGCCCCGCGATCGCTGAGACGGATGACCTGCCGCAGCCTCTTGTTATCCCGATATCCCGGTAGCGTTCGGGCCATTGCCATCAGTTCGTCGGTCTCTACGTCTCGCCTAAGGAACTGGTCTAGGGCGGCGACCGCTTCGTAACGAGGAAGCCAACGAGCGCAGTCCAAAGCCGTTCGGGTCATGGACGTGAGGCGCACGCCGGACTCCTCCTCGACATGCTCGTCGGGTAGCTGGAGCTTGTCGGCGGTAATCTGTGACGGCGGATCTCCAGACGTGCTAGGCGTTATGAGCTCGACGTCCCAATCGGCCTCTTTCGCTCCCGGCGGTAAAACGTCAAGGCCCCAGATCCAGGCGGCGGTGCGTCGGCCTACGACGACCTGGTCGGGCAACAGGCTGCTGAGTGCTGCGGCTCGCGCGGCCAGCGACGCTCCTTTGACCGGGACGAAATAGACACCGTCCCCCACAGGAATGATCGAACCGGGGGCCGCTCGCCTCCAGGTGAGGCTGATTCCGTTCATGAGATCGATGATGCTCGCCCCGACCTCCGCCGCGGAAGACCGCGGGGAAATGTGGATAACTCCGAATCAACGCAGGTCAGCGAACCGCGACCAGTCGAGATGATCTCGCTTGTGGCTGGAGATCGACCACGACGTGATTTCCTCGGGACGTGGCCGACGCCGTAACGGCCCTGAGATTAGACGCCGCCGGACGTTGCCGATCAACATCCGGCCAGCGGGGCCAAGCCGAGAAAAGTCACAAACGGGGGGCATGGTGCAAGTGACAGTCAAGGGTGGCGATGGCATCGCAATGCACGCCGACGTGTGGTCTGAACGTGGTCACAGAAGGAATGGGCGATCGCGGCCGACGGGCCGGTGTGCCCCGCCGGCCGCGATCGATGGGTCAGTTCCTTTCGTCCGTGCCGGGTCGGGTCGGCTTCGATGGGCCCTGATAGATCGAGTTGATGACGATGGGCCAGGTCTGACGGGGCCAGCTCCGGAAGGTGATCTCGCTGCCCGCGATCGTGGCGTGCCCCTTGCCGACCTCGAACGTCACCACGTTGGCGAGGCCGTTCAGGGCCGCCGTTCCGTGTGCGTACCCGCTGGCCAGCAGGTCGCCGTCACCGGGATACCGCGAGGCCACCTGAGCGTCGCCCGTGACCTTGTACGCCGCGTCCTGGTTGAACCAGACCGCGCCCGACTCCGGCATGCCCCAGGCCGCCGGGACCTTCGGGTCGTACGAGGCACGCAGCAACGCGCCCGGCGCGCTGAGCTTCGCCGGATCGGACGGTGTCGCGTTCTCCACCGGCAGTTTCAGGAGCTGCCGCGCCGTCTCCGACGCACCGCCGATCGCGACGAGGTTGCCGCCACCGGAGACGTAGTCCGCCAGTTTCGCCCAGCCTTCCTCGCCAACGCCGCGCGCCCACGCGAACTCCGGCGGGTTCTTCTCAGGGTCGAGACCCTTGACGATGGTGTTCTTGGAGACCCCGTCCGCGAGCACGATCGTGTCGTACTTCCCGGCGAGGTCGCCGTAGTCGTCGGCGGAGACGACCTTGTAGTCGATGCCGTACTGGTCGAACATCCACATCATCCAGCCGCCGGGCATGTTGTTCGCGCCACGGATCAGCCCGACCCTGGTGCCGGGCTTCAGCGTGAAGCCGTCCACCTTGGGGAGTTGGTCCGTCCCGTACACCGGAAGGCCGGTTTCGGCGGACACGCCTTGCAGCACCTGGCGGGCCGCCGCCGTCGGCGGAACCACGACCGTGCCCGGTGCGAACGACCGTCCGCCCGCCTTGAACTCCTCGGCGGACCGGAACGTCGGCACCTTGGCCTTCTGGAGGCGGGAAAGGACATGGGCCACGCCGTACGACTCCGGTGCGACCAGATACGCGCCGCGTGGCGTCGCCGGCATCCACACCGGCTGCGGCAGGACCCGTCGGACTCGCTGCAAGGGCGCGTTGAACGCGTCCTTGACCGGGTCGACGTCGACGCCGAGCAGCAGGCCGAGATTGTCGGTGGTCTCGCTGTACGGCATGATCAGCGGGCATTGGCCGCACTTGCGCGCCGCCTGCTCCGGGTACTTGTCGATCTTAAGCAGTTGGTCGATCCAGCGGCCGAGCGGCTGCCGGGTGCGGAGCACGTACGATCCGGCCGGATAGGTCTTGCCGGCCGCGCTGAACGGCGCGGTGGCCTGGTCGATCTCGACCCGTCCGAACTCGAAGATCCGCATCATCTCCAGGACGGCGAACGGGTCGCGCTGGCCGGCCGGGATCACGTACGCGTTCGGCGTCCCCGGCTCGACGTCCGGCAGCGCGACCGCGTTGCGCGCCGTCTGGTACAGGTTGTTGAACAGCCAGGACTCGGGATTCTTCGCGACGTTCTCGATCCCCGCGTAGGCGGCGGTCTCGGCGTACGCGACGATCTGCTCCAGCGTCCAGGTGTTCTTGTCGTACGGCTGGAGCATCCTCATGGTCCGGTTCTGCGGGCCGAGGGGTTTGCCGTCGGACGAGGTGAACGGGTAGGCGAGATCCTTGGCTCCGGCGATCTCGGTGAGGAACAGCGACGTGCCGAGGAATGTGGAGAAGCCCATGACGTCGGCGTTCCAGAAGATGCCGTACGCGTCGTCGGTGCCGACCCCCTTCTTGCCCTCGGCTGTCAGCGCCCGCGCGGCCTGCTGGCCCTGCGAGGTGGCGGACTGGATGGTGATCGGGTCGACCCCGCTGCCGAGCGGCTCGTCGTACGGGGCCGTCCAGAGTCGTGGCCCGCCGGTTCCGGCCTGGTGCATGTAGTGCCCGACGACGGGGCGGTACGTCTGCTCCAGCCTGACCCGCGTACGAGTCTCCCGCTGGGTGAACATGAACCAGTCGCGGTTGTCGTCGTGCCCGATGTACCGGTGGTAGAGGTCCGGATACACCCGGCCATAGGCGGTGCCCGCGGTCTTGTTGAAGTGATCGACCACGAGGTGCTGGCCATCGGGGTTGCCGGACGGGATGATCATCAGGACCGCGTTGTCCAGCACGGTCTTGGTGTAGTCGGAGTCCTCGGTGGCGAAACGGTGCACGATGTCCACCAGCGCCTGCGTGTTGCCGACTTCGGTGGAGTGCAGGGTGCCCTCCATCAGATAGACCGGCTTGCTCCGCTGCGACAGCCTGCGGGCCTCCTGCTCGGAGATTCCGCGCGGGTCGGCGAGTCGCTGGTTGTCCCGGACGATCTGCCCGAGGTTGCGCAGGTTTCGCGGCGAACTCACGAACAGGACCGGGTAGTCGTTGCCCATCGTGGTCTTGTCGGCGACCTGGTAGGTCACCCGGTCCGAGCGGTCGGCGATCAGGCGGAAGTACTGCTTTATCTTGTCGAATCCGGCGAGTCTGCCGGTCGTGCCCATGGCGAAGCCGAAGTAGCTCTGGGGCGCTGGAATGTTCTTGGCCTGCGCGTTGCGTCTCGCCGAGGAGCCCGCGCCGAACGCGTCGGTGTGCAAGGGCACACCGACGAGCACGACGAGGACGACCAGGGCGGCCACCGCGCGGGACATCACCCGCGACAGCATCCGGTCTCCTGATGAGAGTGGGGGGAGGGGACACTGACCGGTCAGTTGTGCCAAGGGTTAATCGGCTTTGTCGATCAGTCAATGTCTTGATCGTCTCGTGCCGCACCCGTTACGGCCCGCACCGCCCCCTCCAAACCGAGCCGGACCCGTAAGATCAGGCCGTTCTCTGGGAGTGGCCGGACCCGTAAGGTCACGCCGCCCTCTGGGAGAGGCCGGACTCGTAAGGTCACGCCGCCCTCCAAGAGCGGCCGGACCCGTAGGATCAGGCCGCCCTCTGGGAGAGGCCGGACCCGTAAGAGCACACCGCCCTCCGGGAGCGGCCGGACTCGTCAACTCGCGCCAGCCTCTAGGGGCAGCTCAACGGTTTGGGTCACGCGGCCCCCGTCCAAAGGAAGTCGCCCCGGCCGAGCCACGGCCGTCTTCAAGGCGGCCCAGACTCGTTAGCTCGCGCCGCCCTCTAGGCGCTCGGCCCCGTTGGGACACAGCGGTGGCGGCGGGCGCGGCCCAACAACCGCGGCGTCCGACCAGGTGTGACGGCATGGCTTTCTCCGCCACTTACGAGATGGCTGTCTTGGCGGCCCGGTCGTGGTCTCCGTGGCGTGTGGGGCCGCTGCTTGCTCGATGTCGGGGAGCTCACGGTCACCGGTTGTGGACCCGTCCTCTATCTACCGGCTGTATGGCATTCCTGGCCCATGACTTCGGCCGTGGCGCAGCCAGGGTAAGAGGGCGTAGGGCTGTCGCAGGTGTCCGAGTCTGACTTCGCGGGGAGCGGAGTGTGGCCTGGTGGATCGTCTATCGGAGGCTGGTCCGCTCTGCGAGTACTGCTCAGTCACGTCCGAAGCGGCGGTGGCTATCTCTTGTAGCCATTCTGTGAGGGCTTGGTAGTCGGCAGGGGTGATGCCGCGCTTTGGGTTGACCCGATGTAGGAGGGCTTGACCGGGATGGTGTGCGGACACCCAGGTGCGGTCGTTGTCGGTGATCTCGTCATCGAGCCAGGCGAAGGGACGTCCTGCTGCCCAGGCGACGAGGGTGCGGGTCTTCCAGTGCAGACCGTTGCGTGCGTCCTGCTCTTCGATCGCGGGCGTGTCCGGCCAGGTCACTATCGGCAGTTGAGGGAGTCCGAGGCACGGCGCGATGCACTCGTTCGCCTCGTCCATCCAACTGGTGGCCCAGACCAATTCGCAATCGAGGTCCAGCAGCCGTTTTCCGTGCGCGGGATTGATCCGGGATATAAGCGGATTCTCTTCGAGGTGGGGCGAGGAGACCGCCTGGTAAGTCGGATACTCCTCGGGCGTGGCTCCGAAGGGTATGAGGGGGCCGTCGACGTCTAGGAAGAGCAGCGGACGGTGCCGCTGCTTGGTTCCGGTCACGGTCCCACAGTATCGATGGAGGCTGCGACTTGGGGTTGGTCGTCCGACTGCTGGCGTCGGTATGACAGCAGTTCGGCTCGCTTTAGGGCGTTGGCGGGGCGCTGCGGCTGCGTGATCGGACCGGCTTCGTCATGCACGATGTCTGCGTCGTTGGGGTGGCTTTTCGTCGGGTCGGCGGTTGAGGGGCGCAGCGTTGAGGTTATCGGGCGGTGTTTAGGAGGTCGGTCAAGAGTTGTTCGCCTTCGGGCCATGGGCCGTAGCCTTCGGTGACGGTCAGGTGGCCGACTTCGCCCGCGTCGACTAGGTGCGCGTCCCAGGATTCAGCGAAGGCTGCGGCGCGGTCTGGTGTCATCCAATGGTCGTTCCGGCTAGCCGCAACGACTGTGGGGAATGGGAAGGGGATTTGAGGGATGGGGGCGAAACCTGTGATCTCGGGGGTGACGTTCCGTTCCACGTCCGCCGGGGTGACCATTAGGGCGGCGCGGACTGTCGGGTGAGGATTGTGCGCTACCCAGTGGGCCACGGTTGGGCAGCCGAGGCTGTGCGCTATGAGCACAGGGGGTTCCGCGCAGGCGGTGATCGCCTCGTCGAGTCGCGCGACCCACTTGTTTCGTTCAGGTAGTTGCCAGTCGTCTTGTTCCACCCTGCGCGATCCGGGGAGTTTCCGCGTCCACAGTTCCTGCCAGTCGCCGGGGTCCGGGCCCAGCCAGCCGTCCACGAACAAGATCGTCATGGCTCCAGTGTGCGTGACGCCGCACGCCCGGCGCGCGCGGCTGCGCATGTTCTCGGGTGCTTCCCGCGAGTCGCGGTTGCGAGCACCCGAGAGGCATGGGAGGCGGTCCGGTGTGCTGAACGAAGTGAGGCTGGGTAGGTAGGTACATGTGGCTGGAGGGCTGGGTGATCGACGGGCTCGGACGTCGGGTTGGTCGGAATGGACAGCGAAGACCGTGCGATACGGGTGAAAGCGGACGCGGGCCGGACGGCCGAGGTCCGTGGGGCACGATCGCCCGATGGTCCTGCGGGTGACGAGACATCCGCCGAGAATGGGCTTGAGTCGGGGGTGTACGCGCGGCAGGCGATGGTTTCGTCGGCGCTGGCGCATGACAGGGCGGCGAGACTGTTGGAGGACATGGCGTCCGCCCATCCCGAAGAGGCGGAGCTGCATCTGCTGTCCGCGGCACGGCACCGCAGGTGGGCCGAGAACGACCGGAGGCTGGCGCAGCAGTATGCGCCCGATGGGGAGGATCAGGACGGGCGCGACAAAGGTGCCCGCCAGACGAGACCCGACGAGAAAAGGGCGGAAACGTCGACTGAGAATGCCGATGGGTGAGCGGCGTCCGGTGAATATGGGCGCCATAGCCGTGCTTGCCAGCCCTAAGGAACGTCGATAGGTGACCCGCGCCGATGGATATCGGTGCCCGAGCCTTGCCTCCAGCCCGCAGAAGACCCCGATCGGCGACCCGCGCCCGGTGGATATCGGTGCCCGAGCCGTGCCTCCCAGCCCGCCGGAAACACCGATCGGCGACCCGCGTTGCTGGAAGTCAGTGCTCCAACCGTGCCCCCAGCCTGCGGGAACACCGATCGATGACCCGCGCCCGGTGGAAATCGGCACACGAGCCGTGCCCCAAGCCGCAGAAAGCACCGATCGGCGAGTCACGTCGCTGGAAATCGGTGCCCGAGCCGCGCCTCCCAGCCCACAGAAAACGCCGATCGGCGAGCCAGCTCGCTGAAATCGGTGCCCGAGCCCTGCCTCCTAGCCCACAGGAGACACCGATCGGCGACCCGCTCCACTGGTAATCGGTGCCGGGCCGTGTCTGGTGGTCCGTAGGGAACGCCGATCGGTGGGCCGCGTCGCTGAATATTGGTGCCTGGGGCGTGCCTGGTAGTTCGCGGGGAGTGGCGATGGGTGGCTGGCGTCCGGTGAATTTAGGTGCCTGATTCGTGCATGTCGGGCTGTGGAGCGGTGAACGGGGGTGATCTGGTTGAAGGGCGTGCCCTGGTGCCGTTGGGCTGGGTGACGTTCGGTGGGGTGTGTGGGGCCGGGTCAGGGGGAGATCAGTTCGTACAGGTTGCCGCTGGAGTCGGAGAAATAGAGGCCGCGGCCGCCGAGTGGGTGGGCGGTGTCTATGCGGCCGTTGTCGGCGTGGGCGGGTTCGTCGCCGTAGGGGATTTCGCGGGCGTCCAGGCGTTCGACCACGGAGTCGAAGGTGTCGGTGTCCACGTCGAAGGCCAGGTGGTGGCCCTGCGGGTGGGCGACGGTCAGGAAGTCCAAGGTAAGGGAGTCGCTCACCTGGATCGGCACGAAATGGCGGGCGTGCGGATGCGGGCCCGTGTATTTCAGGCCCATCACCGAGGCGAAGAACCGGGCGGCCTCGTCGTTGTCGGCGGCGGTGACGATGGTGTGGTTGAGGGTGATCGTCACTTGCTGGCTCCTTCTTCGTCTTTAAGGGCGCCGTTCAGGAAGACGTCCACGTAGTCCTCCATGGACGGGTTCGGTGCGTCCGGTCCGGCGGGGGGACGGGCCCGGCTGAACGCGAGGCCCATGAACAGCGAGGCCATCTGGTCGGCGGGCAGGCGCAGACGGTCGCGTTCGGGTTCGAAGAGTTCGGCGAGGGCGTCACGGGTCCGGTTCATGGCGGTTTCGCGGCTCTGCCAGCGCTGAGCGTGCTCGCCACTGCCGGACACGGGAGGGCGGCTGCGGCGGCCCGTCGCGTGGAGGGCGCCGATCACCATGCCCATGCGGGTGAGGTACGCCTCGATGGCGGCGCCCGCCTCGACGAGGCGGGCGGCGAGCGGCTGGTCCAGGGGGATCGACGCGAGTTCGGCCAGGACGTGGTCCGTGCGCACCGCCGCGGCGATGCAGGCGTCCAGGAGTTCGTCCTTGTCGGCGAACACGCGGAAGATCGTCGCCTCCCCGATTCCGGCGGCGCGGGCGATCTGGCCGGTGGTGACCGCCGTGCCGTGCTCGGCGACCAGCGGCAACGCGGTGCGGACGATCATTTCGCGGCGCTGCTCGGGGGTCATCCCGGGAGCGCGCCGACGGCTCTTCGCCTCCATGCCCGCCAGGCTACGGAGTGAGTACTCACTCCGTCAAGAATGAAGTGAGTACTCACTCCGCCCCGGAAGGCTCGGGTGAAAGATCCGGATTCGGCGGCTGATACCGTTACGGTGCTGCGCGTCCGGAGCGAAGTCCGGTGTGATCCCGGCGCTGTCCCGCAACTGTGATGCCCTGCCCCGAGACGCCTCTCGGACGGGCCGAGCCAGGTCGCCTCCCGCGCGCCGACGATTCTCGACCTCGTGGAAGGGCGATCCGTCATGAGCGGGCGCGGCTTCCCTGCAGCCAGGAGGCTCCTGTGAGACCCGTGCGTTCCCTCGTCGCGGTGATGGCGATCGGCGCCGTCTTGGCCGCCGGTGCGTGTGGCGGCGACGACGGCGGTTCCGGCAAGGGCGCAACCGGCGGTGACGGCGGGAAGACCGTCACCGTCCAGGCCGCGAACGGCGCGGTGAAGGTCCCGGCCAACCCGAAGCGCATCGTGTCGCTGTCCCCCACGCACACCGAGACGCTCTTCGCGATCGGCGCGGGCAAGCAGGTGGTGGCCGCCGACGACTACTCAAATTATCCGCCGGAAGCGCCGCGCACCAAGCTGTCCGGGTTCAAGCCCAACGCCGAGGCGGTCATCGCTTACAAGCCCGACCTCGTCGTCGTGTCGGACGATCTGAACGGCATCGTCAAGGCGCTGGAGAAGGTGAAGGTCCCGGTGCTGTTCGAACCGGCGGCGTCCAAGCTGGACGAGGTCTACGACGAGATCACCGACCTCGGGCAGGCGACCGGCCACACCGCCGAGGCGGCGAAGGTCGTGACCGGGATGCGCGCGACCATCGAGCAGACCGTCGCGGCGTCGTCCAAGGCGAAGGGGCTCACCTACTACCACGAGCTCGACAACCAGCTGCATTCGGTCACGTCCAGCACGTTCGTCGGGCAGGTGTACGGGATGTTCGGCCTCCGCAACATCGCCGACAAGGCGGACAAGGCGAGCGGCGGCTACCCGCACCTCTCGCGCGAGTACGTCCTCAAGGAGGACCCGGACCTGATCTTCCTCGCCGACACCAAGTGCTGCGGGCAGAACGGCGCCGTGCTCGCCAAGCGTCCCGGCTGGTCGGTGCTGGACGCCGTCAAGAACAAGGGCGTGGTCGAGCTGGACGACGACATCGCCTCCCGCTGGGGCCCGCGCCTGCCCGAGTTCGTCAAGGCCATCGGCGACGCCGTCCAGCGGGTCCAGTGATCCTCCGGTGACCACTCCCCTGCCCCCGACGGACGTGCGGCCGTGAGCACCCGGGACCGGCGGCCGGAGGACGTCCCGACCGGCCGTCCGGCCTCGGAGACGTCCCCGGACACCCGTTCGGTCCCGGACGCCCGTCCGACAGCCGACGCCCGTCCCGCCCCCGACGCACATTCGGCCCCCGACACCGGCCCGGCCCAAGACGCCAGCCCGGCCCAAGACACCCGTCCGGCCCAAGACACCCGTCCGACACAGGACGTCCGTTCGACCCAAGACGTCCGTTCGACCCAAGACGTCCGTTCGACCCAAGACGTCCGTTCGACCCAAGACGTCCGTTCGACCCAAGACGTCCGTTCGGCCCAGGACGTCCGTTCGGCGCGGAACGGTCCAGAGGCGGCGGCGCGGCGATGGGGGCGGCGGCCGTTCGGCCGCCCGAGGCCGGGCCTCGACGGGCAGGCCAGGCTGCGGCCGCTCGCGCTCGTCGTGGCGACGGTGCTCTTCGCCGCCACCCTGCTGGCCGGAGTGCTGGTCGGGTCGGCGGGGCTGCCGGTGGGCGGGGTGCTCAAGGCGCTGGCCGACCGGATCCCGTTCGTGCACGTCGACTCGGGGCTCGGCGTGATCGACGAGAACGTGCTGTTCGAGCTGAGGGTGCCGCGCGCGCTGATGGCGGCGCTGGTGGGCGGGATGCTCGCCCTCGCGGGCGCGGGCTACCAGGGCGTGTTCCGCAATCCGCTCGCCGACCCGTACCTGCTCGGCGCGGCGGCCGGGGCGGGCGTCGGCGCGACGCTGGTCATCGTCCTCGTGCCGGGCGACCCGGGCTACGGGGTGCCGCTCGCCGCGTTCGTCGGCGCGATCTGCGGGGTCGCCCTCGCGTACGCGCTGGGCAACACGGCCGGACGCGGCGGCGACGGCACGGCGACCCTGGTCCTCGCCGGGGTCGCGGTGTCGTCGTTCCTGGCGGCGGTGCAGACGTTCGTCCAGCAGCTCAAGGCGGAGGAGCTGCAGCGGATCTTCACGTGGATCCTCGGCGGGGTCGGGTCGGCGGACTGGCACCAGCTCGCGCTCGTCGCCCCGTACGCGCTGGTCTCGACGGTCGTCCTGCTGGCGCACGGCCGCCTGCTGGACGTGCTGAGCGTCGGCGACGAGGAGGCGGCGTCCCTCGGCCTGTCGGCGGCGCGGGTGCGGCTGACGGTGCTCGTCGCGGCGTCGCTGGCGACGGCGTGCGCGGTCGCGATCAGCGGGCTCATCGGGTTCGTGGGGATCGTCGTGCCGCACGTCGTGCGGCGGCTGGCGGGCGGGTCGTACCGGATCGTCCTGCCGCTGTCGCTGCTCGGCGGGGCCGCGTTCCTGGAGGTGGCCGACCTCGTTGCGCGGACCGTGATCAAGCCGGGCGAGCTGCCGCTCGGCGTCGTCACGGCGTTCGTCGGCGGGCCGTTCTTCGTGATCGTGCTGCGCGCGGTCCGCAGGCGCGTGGACGCATGAGGTCGGGCGGCGCCCGCCGCCCGGCGGGCCGGGTGGAGGAGCGGTGACGGTCGAGGTGAACGGGCTGGACGTCGCGCTCGGCGGACGGCCGGTGCTGAAGGGCGTCTCGCTGACCGTCCCGGCCGGGTCGTGGACGGCGATCATCGGACCGAACGGGGCGGGCAAGTCGACCCTGCTGCGCGCCGTGCTCGGCCTGGTCCCGTCCCACGGCGAGATCACGGTGGCGGGGTCCGGGCTGGCGGGGCTCAAGCCGAGGCAGCGCGCCCGGCTGATCGCCTACGCGCCGCAGAGCCCGAGCGTCCCGGCGGGGATGACGGTCTTCGACTACACCCTCCTCGGCCGCTCCCCCTACATCCCGCACCTCGGCCGCGAGAGCGCGCGCGACCGGGCCATCACCGCCGAGGTCCTCGACCGGCTGGACCTGACGCGGTTCGCGTCCCGTCCGCTGGAGCACCTGTCGGGCGGGGAGCGGCAGCGCGCGGTCCTCGCGCGGGCGCTGGCGCAGCAGACCCGCGTCCTCCTGCTGGACGAGCCGACGACCGCGCTCGACATCGGCCACCAGCAGCAGGTCATGGAGCTGGTCGACCAGCTCCGCCTCTCCGACGGGCTGACCGTCGTGACCACCATCCACGACCTGACGCTGGCCGGGCAGTACGCCGACGACCTCGTCCTCCTGTCGTCCGGGGAGGTGGCGGCGGCGGGCTCGCCGGAGGAGGTCCTCACGCGCGAGGCGATCGAGGAGCACTTCGACGCGCGCGTGTACGTCGTCCCCGGCCCGGCCGGGCGGCCGATCCTGTCGCTGGAGCGCCCGTGAACCTGGAGACGGTGTGGCGCGAGGAGGACGGGACGCGGCTCGCCGCGACCGTGTGGCGCGCCGGGGACGGGCACCGGATGATCTCGTCCGCGCTGCTCGGCGGCGGCATCGGCCCGGCCCGCTGGGTGCTGAACGCGCAGGTCGCCGGGGTCTACTCGCGCATGGACCCGGACGTCCACCTGACCGAGCTCGCCGCCGCGTACGGCCTGGACGGGCCGGGCGTCGGGATGCTGACGGCCGCGTCGGTGTCGCGGACCGTGCGGCGCGACGACGGCGGGGTCCGGGTGTCGGCGACGGTGGGGCTCCGCGTCCCGACCTGGGCCGCCGCGCCCGAGGGGGCCGCCGATCCGGAGCTGGCGCCGATCGGGTTGGACGAGGCGCGGCCCCGGACGCCCGGCACGGTCAACATCGTCGTCGCGGTGCCCGTCCCGCTGAGCGACGCGGCGCTGGTGAACGCCGTGATCACCGTCACGGAGGCGAAGACGCAGGCGCTGCTCGAAGCGGGCTACCCCTGCACCGGCACCGCGTCGGACGCCGTCTGCGTCGCCGCGACCGCGACCGGCGGGGCGGCGGAGCCGTTCGCCGGGCCCCGTTCCGAATGGGGGGCGCGGATCGCGCGGGCGGTGCACGCCGCCGTCCACGCGGGCGCGCTCGACTACACGGCCGTCCTGGACGGACGCTGACACGGGCACCGGCCGCCGTACCACCCCGGTGCGGTACGGCGGCCGGTCTCAGGGCCAGTGCAGTGGGGAAAGGGGCCTCACCTCCTACCTGTGGGGTCGTCTCCGGTGTGACGGTGAAAGCGTGTGAACGCGTCACCCCGCGTGCGGGAGGTGATGCCCGTTGCGCGTCGGCGGCGCGGCGCCGTACGGATCGGTCGCGAACGGGTCGCCGCCGCCGAGCGACGAGCCGTTCGGCGGCGCGCCGTTCAGTGGCGCGCCGTTCAGTGGCGCGCCGTTCAGCGGGGGCAGTGCGTGCAGCCCGGTCGGCGGCTCCCGGTCGGCGGGCGGACGCGGCGCGTCCGGACGGCGTCCGTCCACCGGGGCGGTGAGCGCGTCGACCCGGCGGCGGGCGCGGTCGGCCTCGGCGCGGGCCGCGTCGCGTTCCGCGGTGAGCGCCCGCACCGCGGCGCGCAGTTCGTCGACCGTGCGGGAGAGCCGCCAGTTGTGCTGCTCGAACTCCCGCGCCCGCGCCTGGATCTGGTCGCGGTCGGCGACGGCCTGCCCCCGCTTGGCCTCGGCGTCGCGGACGGCGGCGCGCAGGTCGTCGGCGGTGCGCTCGGCCGCGTCCAGCTCGACGCGCTGCCCCTCGGTCAGGGTGTCCGCCTCCGAGAGGCGGCCGTGCAGCGAGACCAGCTCGGCGCGGGCGCTCTCCAGCGAGGCGAGCAGCTCGCCTTCGCGGGACGCGATCCGGTCCCGTTCACGTTCGGCGGCGAGCCGGGCGGCGATCGCGGCGTCGGCCCGGTCCCGCGTCTCCCGCTGCTCGCGGCGGGCGGCGTCCAGTTCGGCGGCGAGCCGGGCCGCCTCGGCGCGGGCGGACGCCGCCTCCTGCTCGGCGGCCTCGGCCCGCGCGCGGGCGGTGGCCGTCTCCCGCACGGCGGCCTCGGCGCGCCGCTCGGACGCGTCCCGCTCCCGCTGCGCGACCGCGACGTGCCCGGCGGCCTCGGCGCGGGCGTCGGCGACCCGCCGCTCCACGCCCGCGACGCTCAGCTCGGACGCCAGCGAGCCCGCGAGCCGGTCGGCGGCGCCCTCCAGGCGTTCGACCATCTCCCACGTCCAGGCGACCTGACCGGTCAGGCCCGGGGCCGTGAGGCCGCGCTCGCGGCTCTCCCGCGCGGACCTCTCGCATTCTCCGTCGCCGTCCTGGCAGTAGCGGACGGTGCGGGCGCCGCGCACCGGCTGCGGCACGGGCCGTCCGCAGCCGGCGCACGGCCAGACCGCCACCGGATCACCGAGGCGCGCGATCCCGGCGCGGTCGTCTTCGGGCGTGCCGTCACCATCCGGGGACGGGGTCGCGGACGGCGGAGTGAAGGCGGCGGGGTCGGTGATGACGGGAAGGTCGGTCTTCGTCGGGGCGGCGGCGGGGGTCGGGGCGTCGTCGAGCGGGGCGACCTTCTGGTCCTTCATGTGCCGTTGTACGCAGCCGCGCGCGGCGGCGTTCGACGCTCATGGCAAAGTCTTCGGGAAGTCGCGGCGCAGGCCGCCGGCGCATGCTGAACGGCGCGTGATCAGCCGCGCAGGTAGTCCTCCCGGAGCCGCCCCCGGCTGAGCTTGCCGGACGGCGTGCGCGGCAGCGCGGCGCGGAACTCGACCCGCCGCGGATGCTTCATCCGCGCGAGCCGCGGCGCGCAGAACGCGAGAAGCTCGGCCTCCAGCGCCCGCTCGTCGAGGCCGCCCGGACGGTCGTCCTCGGCGGGTTCGACGAGCGCGACGACGGACTGCCCCCATTCGTCGTCCGGGACGCCGATGACCGCCGCGTCCCCCACCGCCGGATGCTGCAGCAGGACGTTCTCGACCTCCGCCGGGTAGATGTTCACCCCGCCGGAGATGATCAGGTCGGTGCGGCGGTCGCTCATGTAGAGGCGGCCGTCAGCGTCGACGCGGCCGAGGTCGCCCGCCGTGTAGAAGTCGCCGCGCATCGCGGACGCGGTCTTGGCCGGGTCGCCGTGGTACTCGAACCCGGGGTGCCCGCTCGCGTAGATCAGGCCGGTCTCGCCCGCGGGCAGCTCCGCGCCCTCCGGATCGAGGATCTTGATCTGGACGCCCTCGACCGGGCTGCCGACCGTCCCCGGGTGGGCGAGCCACTCCTCCGGCGAGGCGATGGTGACGGGCCCGCTCTCGGTGGAGCCGTAGTACTCGTAGAGGACGGGCCCCCACCAGTCCATCATCCGCCGCTTGGTCTCCACCGGGACGGGCGCGGCGCTGTGGAACACCTGGCGCAGGGACGACACGTCGTACCGTTCCCGGACCTCGTCGGGAAGGGCGAGCATGCGGTGGAACATCGTCGGCACCATGAACGTGTTGGTGACGCGGTGCCGCTGGATCAGCGCGAGGGTGTGCTCGGGACGGAACCGCGACGCGACCACGACGGCGTGCCCGAGGTACAGCGCCATCATCGCGTGGACGCAGGGCGCGGAGTGGTAGAGCGGTCCGATCGCGAGGTGCACGTCGTCGCCGGGGGCGAGCCCGAGGTGGCGCATCAGCGTCTGCCGCATGACGTCGGCGAGGATCTCCGGCGTGATGTCGAGCAGCGGCCGCCGGACGCCCTTCGGCCGTCCGGTCGTCCCGGACGTGTAGAGCATGATCGAGCCCATCTGCCGCTTGGCGGGCGGGTGGGCGCTGCCGGACGCGCAGAGCCCGGCCATCAGCCGGTAGCCCCGCACGGGATCGACGCTGACCCGTCCGGCCTCGGGGACGCCCGCGTCGTCCGCCGCGCTCGCGACGGCCTCGGCGAACGCGCTCTCGGTCACGACGACCTTGGCGCCGCAGTCGCGCAGGATGTAGCCGATCTCCGGGCCGGTCAGATGACGGCTCACCGGGACGAGGTAGAGCCCCGACTGCATCGCCGCCAGCAGGACGGTGAGGAACTCGGCCCGGTTGCCGAGGACGGTCGCGAGGGTGTCGCCAGGCCGCAGCCCGAGATCGTCCAGCGCGTTCGACAGCCGGTTCACCTCGGCGTGCAGCTCGCCGTAGGACACCGGCACGCCGGGGGCGAGCACGGCGGGCCGGTCGGGGTAGTTCCGTGCGATCTCGTAGAAGCCGACACCCTCGACGCCCATGCGGCACACCTCCGTCGGATTCGGATGGCGGGTGATCCACCGTCCATCTGACCCGCGTCACGGAGGGTAAGTCAAGGTCGTGGACGTTCCACAAGCCCTGGCTGGACAGGGTGTCCACTACGGTTCGACCGGGTTTCCTGACCGCACGTCGGCGGCTCGTCCGATCAGCGGACGCTTTCGAGGGCCGAGCGGGCCATGGCGTGCAGAAGATCGCCCATCGCGGCGGGGTCCTGCCCGGGGGCGCTGCGCGGGGTGGAGTTGAGGAGGCCGAAGCAGGCGTGGACGGCGGCGCGCAGCCGGTCGGCGGGCACGCCGGGCCGCAGCCGCCGCAGCACCCCGACCCATTCCTCGACGTAGGCGCGCTGCAACCGGCGGACCCGGTGGCGCTGCGGCTCGGGCACGTTGTCGAGTTCCCGCTCGTGGACGGTGATCAGCGCCGGGTTGTCGAGCGCGAACGCGATGTGCCAGCGCAGGAGGGCGTCGAGGGCGCGTCCCGGGTCGGGGGCGGCGGCGCGGCGCGCGCCCTCGGCGAGGAGGCGCTCGCTGATGTCGAGCAGCATCTCGGCGAGGACGGCCTCCTTGCCGCTGAAGTGCCGGTAGACGGCGGGCCCGGTGAGCCCGACGGCCCGGCCCAGCTCCCCGATCGACGCCCCGTGGTAGCCGCGCAGCGCGAACAGCTCCGCCGCCGCGCCGAGGATCTCGGCCCGGCGCGGGTTCGGCGGGCCGTCCTGCGCGGGCGGCCCGTCCGGGGGCCCGTCCGGCGGACCGTCCGGGGGTTGCGGGGCGGTGGCCGGGGCGCCGGGTCTGGACGTCATGGGCCCAGTCTAGACTAGAGTTGTTAACGGCCATTAACATCGGCGTTGTTAACGACCGTTAACCGGGAAGGGAGGGGCCATGGGCGGACCGCGGATCGGCTCCCGCGCCGACGTCGGGGCGGAAGCGTACAAGACCAACGCGGCGCACAACGAGGCCCTCGCCGCCGAACTGCGCGAGCGGATCGACAGGGCCGGGCAGGGCGGTCCCGAACGGGCCCGCGAGCGGCACGTCGCGCGCGGGAAACTGCTCCCCCGCGACCGCGTCGACACGCTCCTCGACCCCGGCTCGCCGTTCCTCGAACTGTCCCCGCTGGCGGCGGACGGCATGTACGACGGCGAGGCCCCCGGCGCCGGGATCATCACCGGCGTCGGCCGGATCTCCGGACGCGAGTGCGTCGTCGTCGCCAACGACGCCACCGTCAAGGGCGGCACCTACTACCCGGTCACGGTGAAGAAGCACCTGCGGGCGCAGGAGGTGGCGCTGCACAACCGCCTCCCCTGCGTCTACCTGGTCGACTCCGGCGGCGCGTTCCTCCCCCGCCAGGACGAGGTCTTCCCCGACCGCGAGCACTTCGGCCGCATCTTCTACAACCAGGCCACGATGTCCGGGCAGGGCATTCCGCAGATCGCGGCGGTGCTCGGGTCGTGCACGGCGGGCGGCGCGTACGTCCCGGCGATGAGCGACGAGGCCGTGATCGTGCGCGGCCAGGGGACGATCTTCCTCGGCGGCCCGCCGCTGGTGAAGGCCGCCACCGGCGAGGTCGTGACGGCGGAGGAGCTCGGCGGCGGCGAGCTGCACTCCCGCACGTCGGGGGTGACCGACCACCTCGCCGAGGACGACGCGCACGCGCTGGCGATCGTCCGCGACATCGTCGGCACGCTCGGGCCGCGCGAGCCGCGGCCGTGGGACGTCGCCGCGCCCGAGGAGCCCGCCGCCGACCCGGCGGAGCTGTACGGGGTCGTCCCGCCCGACCCGCGCACCCCCTACGACGTCCGCGAGGTCATCGCCCGGATCGTCGACGGCAGCCGCTTCCAGGAATTCAAGCGGGAATACGGGGCGACGCTCGTCACCGGTTTCGCGCGCATTCACGGCCATCCGGTCGGGATCATCGCGAACAACGGGATCCTGTTCAGCGAGTCGGCGCAGAAGGGCGCGCATTTCATCGAGCTGTGCGACCGGCGCAGCGTCCCGCTCGTCTTCCTGCAGAACATCACCGGCTTCATGGTCGGACGCGAATACGAGGCGGGCGGGATCGCCAAGCACGGCGCGAAGATGGTCACGGCCGTCGCGTGCGCCCGCGTCCCGAAGTTCACGGTCGTGATCGGCGGCTCGTTCGGCGCGGGCAACTACGCGATGTGCGGGCGGGCGTATTCGCCGCGCTTCCTGTGGATGTGGCCGAACGCGCGGATCTCGGTGATGGGCGGCGAGCAGGCGGCGAGCGTCCTCGCGACCGTCCGGCGCGACCAGGTGGAGGCGCGCGGCGAGGAATGGCCCGCGGCCGCCGAAGAGGAGTTCAAGGCGCCGATCCGGGACCAGTACGAGGCGCAGGGCAATCCGTACTACTCGACGGCGCGGCTCTGGGACGACGGCGTGATCGACCCGCGCGACACCCGGCGGGTGCTCGGGCTCGGGCTGTCGGTCGCGGCGAACGCACCGCTGGAGCCGGTCGGCTACGGCGTCTTCCGGATGTGAGGGTGTTGATGTTCGACAGCGTCCTGGTCGCGAACCGGGGGGAGATCGCCGTCCGCGTGTTCCGCACGCTGCGGCGGCTCGGGATCCGCGCGGTGGCCGTGCACACCGACGCCGACGCGGGCGCGCGGCACGTGCGGGAGGCGGACGAGGCGCACCGCGTCCCGTCCTACCTCGACATCGACGCCGTGATCGCGGCGGCGCTGGCCGCCGGGGCGCGGGCCGTCCACCCGGGGTACGGGTTCCTCGCCGAGAACACCGCGTTCGCGCGGGCGTGCGCGGAGGCGGGCCTCGTGTTCGTCGGGCCTCCGGCGGAGGCGATCGACGCGATGGGCGACAAGATCCGCGCGAAGCGGACGGTCGCGGCGGCGGGCGTCCCCGTCGTCCCCGGACGCGACGAGCCCGGCCTCACCGACGACGAGCTGGCGGAGGCGGCCCGCGAGATCGGCTTCCCGGTGCTGCTGAAGCCGTCGGCGGGCGGCGGCGGGAAGGGCATGCGGCTCGTCCGCGACGCGGCCGACCTGCCGGACGCGATCGCGTCCGCCCGCCGCGAGGCGCGCGGCTCCTTCGGCGACGACACGCTGCTCGCCGAGCGGTTCGTGGAGAACCCGCGGCACATCGAGATCCAGGTGTTCGCCGACGCCCACGGGAACGCCGTCCACCTGGGCGAACGCGAGTGCAGCCTGCAGCGCAGGCACCAGAAGATCGTCGAGGAGGCGCCGTCGCCGCTGCTGGACGGCGCGGCCCGCGAGCGGATGGGCGCCGCCGCCGTCGCCGCCGCGCGGGCCGTCGGCTACGTCGGCGCGGGGACGGTCGAGTACATCGTCTCCGCCGACCGTCCGGACGAGTTCTTCTTCATGGAGATGAACACCCGGCTTCAGGTCGAGCACCCCGTCACCGAGCTGGTGACCGGCCTCGACCTGGTGGAACTCCAGCTCCGCGTGGCGTCCGGCGAGCCGCTGCCGTTCGCCCAGGCCGACGTCGTCCTGGACGGCCACGCCGTCGAGGCCCGCGTCTACGCCGAGGACCCGGAGCGCGGCTTCCTGCCGACCGGCGGGCGCGTCCTCGCCCTGACCGAGCCGGAGGACGCCCGCGTCGACTCCGGCCTCGACACCGGGACGGAGGTCGGCGGCGCGTACGACCCGATGCTCGCCAAGGTGATCGTCCACGGGGCGGACCGGGCGGAGGCGCTGCACCGGCTCGACCGCGCGCTCGCCGGGTACACGCTGCTGGGCGTCCCGACGAACGTCGCGTTCCTGCGCGCCCTGCTGCGGCACCCGGACGTCGTGTCCGGCGACCTCGACACGGGCCTGGTCGAGCGGTCGCTCGACGAGCTGACCTCGGGCCCGGCCGTCCCGGACGAGGTGCTCGCCGCCGCCGCGCTGGAACGCATGCTGGCCTTGGAGGCCGAGGGCTCCGACCCGTGGGAGATCCCGGACGGCTGGCGTCCCGGCGCGCACGCCTGGACGCCGTGGATCATCACCCCGTCCGGCGGCGACCCGGTCGAGGTCCGCGTGCGCGGGCGCGCCGCGTCCGCCGAGGTCGCGATCGGCGCGGGCGAGCCGGTCGCCGCGTCGCTGACCAGGCCGTGCACGCTCACCTACGCTGGAAGGACGACCTCGTTCGAGGCCGTCCGGGACGGCCACACGCTGTGGCTCGGCCGCGGCGGGCGCGTGTGGGCGCTGGGCGAGCACGTCCGCGCCGAGGCGGGCGGGGCGGCGGAGGCCGCCGGAGACGGCGTGCTCCGCAGCCCGATGCCGGGCACCGTCCTCGCCGTGAAGGCGGCGGAGGGCGACCTGGTCGCCGAGGGCCAGCCGCTGGTGGTCGTCGAGGCGATGAAGATGGAGCACACCGTGACCGCGCCGCTCGCGGGCGTCGTGGCGAAACTGCCGGTCCGCGCGGGGACGCAGGTCGCCCTCGACGCGGTCCTGGCCGTGATCGAGGAGACCCGATGACCGGAGCGAAGCGAGGATCCTCGGGGCTCCGCCCCGGGGGTGTGGGGATCGTTCCCCAGAGAGGCAGGGCGTGACGATGCGGGTTCCGCTTCCGGGGCTGCCGGAACGGGTGACGATCTACGAGGTCGGGCCGCGGGACGGGTTGCAGAACGAGAAGGCGGTCGTCCCGGTGGACGTCAAGTCCGAGTTCGTGACCCGGCTGGCGGGCGCGGGCCTGCGCACGATCGAGACGACGAGCTTCGTCCATCCGAAGTGGGTGCCGCAGCTCGCCGACGCCGAGGACCTGCTCGACGTCCTCCCCCGCGACCCGGAGCTGCGGTACCCGGTGCTCGTCCCGAACGAGCGGGGCCTCGACCGGGCGCTCGCCAACGGCGTCACCGAGATCGCGATCTTCGGCAGCGCGACCGAGACGTTCGCCCGCCGGAACCTGAACCGCAGCGTGGACGAGTCGCTCGCCATGTTCGCCCCGGTCGTCGAACGCGCCCGGGCCGAGGGCCTCTGGGTGCGGGCCTATGTGTCCATGGTGTGCGGCGACCCGTGGGAGGGCGACGTGCCGATCGAGCAGGTGGTGTCGGTCGCGTCCCGGATGATGGACATGGGCTGCTCGCAGCTCAGCCTCGGCGACACCATCGGCGTCGGCACGCCCGGCCAGGTCACCGCCCTCATCGAGGCGCTCGGGGCGGCGGGCATCGGGGTCGACCGGCTCGCCGTCCACTTCCACGACACCTACGGCCAGGCGCTCGCCAACACGCTCGCCGCGCTGCGCGCCGGGGTCACGGTCGTGGACGCGTCCGCGGGCGGCCTCGGCGGCTGCCCCTTCGCGAAGAGCGCGACCGGAAACCTCCCCACCGAAGACCTCGTCTGGATGCTGGACGGGCTCGGCGTCGAGACCGGCGTCGACCTCGACGGCCTCGTCGCGACCAGCCGGTGGATGGCGGAGCGGCTCGGCCGTCCGAGCCCGTCCCGCGTCGTCCAGGCCCTCTCACCCGCAACGGAGAAATGATGATCGACTTCACGCTCAGCGAGGAGCAGGAAGAGCTCCGCCGCACGGTCGAGCGGTTCGCCCGCGAGACCGTCGCCCCGGTGATCGGGGACCTGTACGAGCGGGGCGAGTTCCCGTACGAGATCGTCGCCGCGATGGGGAAGATGGGCCTGTTCGGGCTGCCGTTCCCGGAGGAGCACGGCGGCATGGGCGGCGACTACTTCACGCTCTGCCTGGCCCTGGAGGAGCTGGCCCGCGTCGACTCGTCGGTGGCGATCACGCTGGAGGCCGGGGTGTCGCTCGGCGCGATGCCGATCTACCGGTTCGGGTCGGACGCGCAGAAGGCCGAGTGGCTGCCGCGCCTCACGTCCGGGGAGCGGCTCGCCGGGTTCGGGCTGACCGAGCCGGGCGGCGGCTCCGACGTGCCCGGCGGGATGCGCACCACCGCCCGGCTCGACGGCGACTCCTGGGTGATCAACGGGTCGAAGGCGTTCATCACGAACTCCGGCACCGACATCACCGCGTTCGTGACCGTCACCGCGTTCACCGGCGACGGCGAGATCTCCACGATCCTCGTCCCGAACGGCACCCCCGGCTTCACGGTCGGACGCAAGTACTCGAAGGTCGGCTGGTCGGCGTCCGACACCCGCGAGCTGTCGTTCGACGACGTCCGGGTGCCCGCCGAGAACCTCGTCGGCGAGCGCGGCCGGGGCTACGCGCAGTTCCTCCGCATCCTGGACGAGGGCCGCATCGCGATCGCCGCCCTCTCGGTGGGCCTCGCCCAGGGCTGCGTGGACGAGTGCCTCCGCTACGTCCGCGAGCGCGAGGCGTTCGGCAAGGAGATCGGCCGCTACCAGGCCATCCAGTTCAAGGTCGCCGACATGGAGACCCGCGCCCACACCGCCCGCCTCGCCTACTACGCGGCCGCCGCGAAGATGCTCGCCGGGGAGAACTTCAAGAAGGAGGCCGCGATCGCCAAGCTGGTCGCGTCCAACGCCGCCATGGACAACGCCCGCGACGCCACGCAGATCTTCGGCGGCTACGGCTTCATGAACGAGTACGCGGTCGGCCGCTTCTACCGCGACGCGAAGATCCTGGAAGTCGGCGAGGGAACCTCCGAGGTCCAGCGCATGCTGATCGCCCGAGCCCTAGGCCTACCACCCGCCTAACAGGAGTACCCCGCCCGCAATACCCCCTCAACCTGAACGAACGCGCCCGGCAGCGTGCAAGCTAAGCACGCTGCCGCTCGCCGCCCTGAAAGTGTCGCCCAAAAAGGCCCGGCCAGGCTCCGCGCCGGCTCACTGTCCTGCCTCCGCAATCGGTATGACGCTGAGCGGGCTAGAGCTTTGAGCTATTCCTGAACGGCAAGCATGGTCTGCAGATCATCGGCTGCGACGGCCCGCCACCCCATCGACCGCGCGATCTCGAATATGTCGAGCGCCATCCGATTCTGCCGATCATAGTCTTTGTCGAGATCCCGAACCTCGAACCAGGCCGGGAAATCCGTGGCCAGCGGAATATCTCGGCCGTCATCATAGGTGAGGTCGCCGTCCTCGAAATCGTGCGGCCCCAGATTGACCGCAACCGAGGGCAGCATCATCAGGAGATCACCGTCGGGCCCACGACGAAATTCTCCGCCCATCCGACGTCCAACGACGCCCGCGACCTCGTCCAGGCTCGAAATACCCCCAACAAAGACATGCGCATGTCTGGACATTTACCACCTCTCACGTCGAACAACATTCCGAAGGTCAACACATCAGGGCCAATCAAATCCCCAACCGTCCCCGATGATACGAATTCTACTGATCTTGTCTTGAGCAAAGGGCTGGCCAAGATAAGCCCTCACCCCTCGCTCCGCTTCCTCAGGGGCCAAGCCATAGCCACGGCTGTCGAGGATGGCAGTACGATTTCCCACCGGATCGTGCTTGAGTTGCCCCTTGGCCGAATTGAGCGCCGCCTTTACGGTTCTGTACGTTGGCGCTTCATGTTCTTCTGCGCCGGGAATCTTCCTTCCCTTGATCGTCTTGAATTCGGTTGGCATCCCATCAACGAAAGCATCGGAAACGCGCCGTTCGCCCTCCCTTCTCGCGACTACGTTCTTCCCTTCCCCGGCCAGGAGTTCCGCCAACCTGGTCTCATCCTTGTCGTCAGTCCGGCCAATAGCGCGCTCACTGGTACCATCCTTGCGCTCTGATTGAGCCTCGGTGTGGCCGCCCGCCCGCTCCTCACGCACCTTGAGTTCAGCGCGGAACTCCGCCCGCGTCTGGGGCTGCGGCCTGACCGCCTCTGCCTCTTTCCCAGTGCTCCCACCGAACTGCAACCGCCGCTCGTCCGCCTCGCCGCCCTTATTCTGATCGCTGTCACTTGAGTTACTGGGTCGATCGAATCTCAACCACACCACTCCTCAAGGGACTATCCAGCCGATCACAGCAACGGCCTAAAGACACTGGGGCGGGTGCGGTGGTCGAATCCGCGGGAACGGTGTCCAGACCAGGTGACCGGGTTCACGCGCGCCCGATCGTACGAGATGGCACCAGGGGGCGGGTAGTGACCGGAGAGGTGATAGTGCCGATCTGGACGCAGTCGCCAATTACGCCCATATCCCACACCTCACCGGCGCCGGACGCCCGAGGGCCGTGCTTTTGGCCCGGCGACGGTCACAAAGCCGATGACCACCAGGACGTCGAGCGGCTCGGCCGCTCGGCATGACCGGAACACTGGACCTGAACGAGCCTCGACCACGCGCTGCCAGGCGTCGGAGGAGCTTACGCTCATATCTCCCGGGAAGGCTGGTGGCAGTCTCCCTAGACCTCTATCGGCGGTTGTCTCTCGGCTGGAGCCGTTCAGCAGTGGGTCGCTCACCCCTCACCGGTCAGTTTCGTCTGACGGGCGGGCTGCGGAAGGTGGGGTGGGTCAGTTTCGCCGGGACGCGAAGATCCTCGGAGTCGGCGAGGTGTATACGGACGGTGACGTGGGTGGGGTGTCCTGGTGCGGCCGTTCGGGGGAAGTCGCAGGTCATCTTTGGCGTGACCATCTGCGGACAGACATCGGCGATGGCTCGGCCGCGCCTCCTGGTGCACGATGAGCCGACGGAGGGCTAAAGGCGGTCCTCCGCGCTCCCGTCACGCATAGTCGCGCTTTTCTCCGAATCCGGTACCACGTACCGCTCGGCTGTTTCCGCATGCCCGAAACTGCGGATCATCGTGATCATTTAACGCTTTTCGGCGGTTAGCGCGAAGGCAGCCCTGCCGACCCGGCAACCATACCCGGAATCACTTGGCAGGGTCCAAGAAAGGAGAAAGTCGATGAAGACGCGAATCAAGTGGGGGGTGGCCGCGCTGGCCGCCTCCGCGGCGTTGGTCGCGGCCTTCCCGGGCAGCGGCTCAGCGCAGAATGCCAGGCTTCAGGCGTTCGGGATCTCCAGCGACGGCACGCTGGTGGCGGCGTTCAAGACCGACGCCCCGCAGGTCCTCGACTGGGTCAGGACGCCGACAGGGCTGGTCACCGACACCTCGCTGATCGGGATCGACTTCCGAGTCCAGGACGGCAAGCTCTACGTCGTCGGCAACTACGGCGGCATCTACACGGTCTCCCTTGACGCGGGATCCGAATCGACCCTGACGAAGGTCTCCCAGCTCACCGTGGCGCTGAAGGGCACGAACTTCGGAGTCGACTTCAACCCGGCGCTCGACCGGCTACGGGTGATCAGCGACGCCGGGCAGAACCTCCGGCACGACCTCAACACCAACACCACGGCCATCGACAGCCCGCTGTCGGCCAACAACGTCGCGGCCGCCGCCTACACCAACAACGACCTCAACAACGACACCGCGACCACCCTGTTCGACATCAACGCCGACACCGACCAGGTCGTCATCCAGTCCCCGACCAACAACGGCACCCTGGTCGCGACCGGCGCGCTGGGCGTGAACGTCGCACCCAACGCCGGTCTCGACATCCACAGCACCCTGAGCAACGGCAAGACGGTCTCGAACTCGGCCTTCGGGACCTTCCTCGCGGCGAACGGCTCCTCCACCTTCTACACCGTCGATCTGCTCACCGGCGCGGCCACGCCGGTGGGCAAGTTCCCGCTCCCCATCAGCGACGTCGCCGTCGCCCTCGACTCCCACTGAGGCTCCCGACCGATGACCACACGGTGAGCCCGTCCCGGCGGACGGGACGGGCTCACCGCCCGCGCCGCGGCTTCGACTCGGCCGGCGGGGACCGGGCGCGCGTGCATCCGGGCGGGTGTGAAGGGGCCCGGCGTCCGCTCGCGTTCGGACGATCTGGCCGAATGCGGCTGCGCGGCGCCGATCTCCAGCGCGGCCGATTTCGGCGCGTTCCAAGGCGATTTCGCCCCCTACCAGAGCAAATGATCACATTTCGGAACGAGGACGGGCGGCTGCCGGGCCGCTCCGGGCCGCCGCCGGCCCCACGACCTCCGCGAACGTGATCCGGCGGGGCGGAAAGTCCGGCTAGCCTGTGAGATGTGCCACCGCACCGACCAAGGGGGCATCCCGTGGCCGACGCCACAGACCATGAACGGACCTCGCTCGACCTCCGGACCGACGTAGCACACTCGGCCCGGGTGTACGACTACCTGCTCGGCGGAAAGGACCACTACGCCGCCGACCGCGCCGCAGCCGAAGAGGTCGTCAAGGTCGCCCCCTACATGCGGACGTCCATGCGGGCCAGCCGGAACTTCATGGTCAGGGTCGCCCGCCACCTCGCCATCGAGGGCGGCGTCCGGCAGTACCTCGACATCGGGACGGGCCTGCCGACGTCTCCCAACCTGCACGAGGTCGTCCAGGGCGTCGACCCCACCGCCCGTGTCGTGTACGTCGACAACGACCCGATCGTCCTCACGCACGCCCGCGCGCTGCTCACCAGCACCCCCGAGGGCCGGTCCCGCTACATCGAGGCCGACCTGAGCGACCCGGACGCCATCATGACCGCGCCCGAGGTGCTCGACACGCTCGACCTGTCCAAGCCCGTCGCGCTGTGCCTGATCGCCGTCATCCACTTCATCCACGACGACGACGAGGCGCTGCGGATCGTCCGGCGGCTGCTGGAGCCGCTGCCGTCCGGCAGCTACCTGGCCCTGTCCACGATCAACCTCGACAGCGCGGCGCGGCCGGTGGCCGCCGTGAAGAAGCACAACGAGCACGGGATCAAGTCCAAGGGCCGCACCACGGAGCAGATCACGCGGTTCTTCGACGGGCTCGACATGGTCGAGCCCGGGGTCGTCCCCGCCCACCACTGGCGGCCGGACGAGGAGGCCCGCCGGATCGACGACTCGCAGGTCTCGATCTACGGCGGCCTCGGCCGCAAGCCCTGACGTCCGCGGCCCGCCGGGCCCCGCGCGGTAGGGTCGGCGGATGCTGCAGCGTGCCTACGGGATCGCCCGCTCCCTGGTCATGTACTACGGAGTCCCCGGCAAGCACCGGCGGGCGCGCCGCCTGTACGGCGAGTTCATCGGCCCCGGCGACGTGGCGTTCGACATCGGCGCCCACGTCGGCGGGCGGGTGCGCGTCTGGCGGGGGCTCGGCGCGCGGGTCGTGGCGGTCGAGCCGCAGCCCGACTGCCTGCGCGTCCTGCGCCTCCTCTACGGCCGCGACGGCGGGACGGCGATCGTGCCGGAGGCGGTCGGCGCGGCGCCGGGCCGCGCGCGGCTCGCGGTGTCGTCGGCGACGCCGACCGTGTCGTCGATGTCGCCCGGCTGGATCTCCTCGGTCACGTCCGACCGGAGCTTCGCCCACGTCCGCTGGGACGAGTCCGTCGAGGTCGAGGTCACCACGCTGGACGACCTCGTCGCGCGGCACGGCGTCCCGGCCTTCTGCAAGATCGACGTGGAGGGGTTCGAGGCGGACGTCCTGCGCGGGCTGACGCGGCCCGTGCCCGCGCTGTCGTTCGAGTACGTCCCGTCCGCGCATGACGCGGGGCTGGAGGCGCTGCGCATCGTCGAGCGGCTCGGGGCGGAGGCGGGCGGTTACGTCTACAACTACTCGCCCGTGGAGACGATGCGGCTCGCCAGCGAGCGCTGGCTCGACGCGGCCACCCTGGAGAGGCGGCTCGAACTCATCCGGCCGCGCGGCCGGTCCGGCGACGTCTACGCCCGCCTCAAGCGATAGGGCGCCGTCAGTCGGACGGCTTGGTGAATTCCGCCAGCCACGCCTCGACGTCCTCGGACGGCAGTTCACGCAGGCTGACCCGCGATTCCAGCGCCTCATGCAGAACGGGGTACATGTTCCCCGGCGACCACTGGGCGTGGAACGACCTCTCGGCCAGGAAGAGCGTCGGGACTCCGGCGACGACCGGAATGGCCTCGAACGGCGCGGACCCCGGGAAGAACAGCCCCGTGACGGCTTCTCCGGCGGGCCGTTTCACCCCCGGATAGAAGAATCCGATGAGCTGGTGGTCGAGCAGGTCCGCCGCGGCCTGGTGGTCGGCCGCGGTCAGCTCCCGGTTCCGGGCATACCGGACGGCCGCCGGGTCGGCCGGCTCGGCGCCGAGGTAGCCGGGCCCGGCGTGCCGGAGCAGGGCGTCCTGCGCGAGGGCGAAGAAGTGGTACATGCGGTCCTGCACGCCGGTCAGGCCGAGGACGAAGCCCCGCCGGTTCCGCACGTCGATCAGCAGGACGTCGCGGCCGTCCACGAGCGCCAGCACCTCGCGGACGTAGTACAGCGTCTTGTAGTGCTTTTCGAGCGCGTCCACGAGCGCGGCGAGGCCGGGACGGGCGCGCAGCCGCATCCGCGCCGCCTCGTCCCGGCTGAGCATGGTCATGGCCGCGAGCAGCACGAACGGCAGCGCGTGATGCGCCCGGACGAGGTCGGGCGAGTGCTCGAACAGCTCGTCGTCCGAGGGCGCGCCGCCGTCCGAGCCGTCTGCGCCTTCGACGCGGTCCGCGCGGTCCTTCGCCAGGAGCAGGTGCCGCTCCATCAGCGCGAGGACCGCGTCGACCGGGATGGACACGGATCCGCCGCGCTCGACCAGCACCCCGCAGACGAACGCCATCATCCCGGCGCGGAAGGCGTCGCCGCCGTCCAGCACCGCGGTCAACTCGATGAGGGCGGTGTCGGGGTCGGTGACGCCCTGGAGGAACTCCTGCACCTCGGGGTGTCCGATCAGGTCGGTCCCGGCCCGGCATTCGGCGAGATCGCTCGGTTGCCCGGTGAATGCGGCGATACCCGGAGTGTGCGGCATTTGATCATGTTAGTGGCTCGCCGCGCGGCCCCGCGCCGCCTCGACCGCCTCGCGCACCGCCGGGACGATCTCCCCGGCCCAGCGCTCGACGGAGGCGGGTTCGGGCGTCCCGCCCTCCGGGGAGAAGAGCATGAAGCCCGACGCGCCGTGCTCCAGCACCGCGCCGGTCAGCTCCTCGGTCCACTGGGCGGCGGAGCCGCCGATCCAGCGTCCGGCGCGGTCGCGGGTCGCGGCCAGCGGCCGGTCGGTGATGCGGCCGGGGAGGTTGTAGACGGTGCGGATCTCGCGCGGGTCGCGTCCGGCCTCCTCCGCCGCCGCGTCGATGACGGCCCGCCCCTTCAGGTAGCGCTCGCTGAGCCAGTCCGCCGCGTGGCCGGGGATCCAACCGTCCGCGACCCGGCCGGTGGCGGCGAGGGACTTCGGGCCGACCGACCCGGTCCACACCGGCGGCGCGGGGACGGGCGCGGGCCCGATCCCGTCCACCCGGTGGTGGCGGCCGTGGTGGGTGACCGGGGACCCCCCGCCCGACAGCGCCTTGACCAGGACGATCGCCTCCTCGAACGCCTCCACGGCGGCGGCCGGGGCGAGCCGTTCGACGCCCATGTCGGCGATCCGGTCCCACAGCCCGCCCGCGCCCATACCGAGGACGACCCGTCCGCCGGACAGCGCCGACAGCGACGTCACGGCCCGCGCCAGCATCGGCGCCGGACGCGTCGGCAGGTTGGTGACGTTGGCGAACCCGGAGAGGCGCCGCGTCCGCCCGAGGACGAACCCGAGCGCCGAGTAGGCGTCCAGGCGTTCACCGAGATAGGGGTGGTCGGACAGCGAGAAGAGGTCGAGGCCGTCCCGGTCGGCCCGTTCCGCCATCCGCAGGAGTTCCGGCGCTTCGTCGACGCGGGGGTGCGTCCCGAATCCGAAGACGACGTCCGGCAGCGTCATTTGCTCTGCCTCCTTTCAGGCGGTGCCGAACAGGTCGGCGAAACGTCCGGTGAACAGGTCGGCGCCCTTGTACTCGGCGACCTGCGCGGGCTGGAGGAGGGACGGCCCGTCCGGCGTGGGCAGTTGCCCGACGCCCCCGCGCGGCCCGAGCGGCAGCAGGATCATCGGGTCGGGCGTCGGCCGGTACACGGCCTCCGGCGGCTCGCCGCGCAGTTGGGCGAGGATGTTCTCCGCGACGGTGTCGGCGTGCCGCATCGCCCATCCGGCGCGCTTCACCTCGGGCACGTCGGTGAGGTCCCCGATGGCGTAGACGTGCTGATATCCGCGGACGGCGAGCGTCTCGGTCACGGGCACCTCGCCCCGGGGCGTCCGGGCGGTGAGCCGCCCGTCGGCGAGGTATCCGCTGTTGACCTGGACGCCGTGCGCGCGGAACCAGATGTCGGCGGTGATCTCCTCGCCGCCGGTGGTGGTGACGGTGAACGTCTCGGCCACCCCGGACGCGGGCTCCGGCGGCGCCGCCAACCGGGTGCCGAGCAGCACCCGGACGCCCAGCTCGTCGAGCTGGCGGCGCAGGTCGCGGCGCAGGTCGGGGTGGTAGCCGGGCAGCAGCGGCTCGGCCGGGTCCACGACGGTCACCCGCTTGTCCGGCCACACCGTCGTGATCTCACCGGCCAGCTCCAGCCCGACCGGCCCGGCTCCGGCGATCAGCACGCGCTCGGCGGCGGCCAGCTCCTTGTGGGTCCGGCGCAGGTGGTCCAGGGCCTCGTCGGCGGAGTCGGCCTCCGGCTTGGCCGGGTAGCTGTAGCTGGAGCCCGACGCGAGGACGAGGTAGTCGGCGTCGACGCGCCGTCCGGACGCGAGGGTGACGCCATCCGGGTCGACAGAGGCCGCCCGGTCGCGGACGACGCGGCCCCGCGAGAGCAGCGCGTCATAAGGAAAGAAGACGTTTTCCGCCCAGTCGGGACGGGTCAGCGCACGCAGCGTCCCGGCCGCGTTGACGAAGGCGTCCCGCGGTTCGATCAGGACGACGTCGGCCTCTGCGTCGAGGGCCTTGGCGACCGACGCGCCGCCGTATCCGCCGCCGATGACCGCCACTGTCCGGCTCATGAGCACTCCCTACGATTAAAGTTCGTAGCACGAACCGTATTAGTTCGTGCTGCGAACTTCAACCCGTCGAGGGGGTGCTTGTTCCGCGGGGCGGAACCCTCACATGAAGATGACCGGGACGTCGTTGTCCATGACGACCCGCCCGAGCAGGGCGGCGAGCGCCTCGCGCTCGTCGTCGCCGAGGCCCGCCGCGAGCTTGTCGACCCGGCGGCACGTCTCGGGGTAGAAGTCGTCGATGAGCGCCCGGCCCTCGGCCGTCAGCGCCACCCGCACGGCCCGCATGTCGGCGGGGTCGGGCTCGCGCCTGACCAGGCCGAGGCGCTCGGTGCGGTCGACCAGGCCGGTGAGGCTCGACTTGGCCAGCCCGAGCATGCCGCCGAGCTCGCCCATTCCGCGTGGCCGCGCCATGAGCACGCAGAGCAGGATGCCCTGCTGCGACGTGATCCCGTGCTCCCGGGCCGACTCGGCGTAGACCGCGTTCACCAGGAACGCGCCGCGCACGAGCGCGTTGACGACGCCGATCTCCCCATCACCCTGCGTTCCCACGCGTCCAGCCTAGCCGCGAAGTTCGCGGGACGAACTACCGGTTAGAGTCGCGGCGTGGACATCACCGTTGACGACCTGTCCGGCCCGGAGATCGCGGAGTTCCTCCAGGAGCACGTACGGCAGATGCGATCCGTCACGCCGTTGGAGAGCAAGCACGCCCTCGACCTCGACGCCCTGCGCCGGCCCGGCGTCACGTTCTGGACGGTGCGGGACGACGGCGGCCCGATCGTCGGATGCGGCGCGATCAAGAGGCTGGACGCGTCCCACGCCGAGCTCAAGTCCATGCGCACCGCGCCGAAGCGCACGCGGAGCGGGGTCGCGTCGCTCCTGCTCGCCCACATCCTCGCCGAGGCGAAGCGCATGGGGTTCGCCCGGATGAGCCTGGAGACCGGCTCCGACGAGTTCTTCGCCCCCGCGCGCGGCCTCTACGAGAAGTTCGGGTTCGCCTACTGCGCCCCCTTCGCGGACTACCGTCCCGACCCCAACAGCGTCTTCATGACAAAGGGGCTTTAAAACACGGCCCGGCGATGTCACATCCAGGGGTGTTCCGGGGTCTTCATGGGAGAAACACCCTAGGAGGGAGACGTCATGCGAGTCTTCGTCACCGGGGCGACGGGGGCGCTGGGCAGGCACCTCGTCCCCGCCCTGATAGCGGCCGGCCACGATGTCACGGCCACCACGCGGACGCCCGGCAAGGCCGCCGGGCTGCGGGATGCGGGCGCGGAGCCGGTCGTCCTCGACGGCCTGGACCGGGACGCGGTGGTCGCGGCGGTGTCGGCCGCCGCGCCGGACGTGATCGTCCACCAGATGACAGCGCTGTCCAGCGGCGGGACGCGCGGCTTCCGCAACTTCGACCGGATGTTCGCCGCGACGAACGAGCTGCGCACCCGGGGCACCGACAACCTGCTCGCCGCCGCCGAGCGGGCGGGCACCCGCCGGGTCGTCGCGCAGAGCTACGCGGGGCCGGGGCCGGACGCGCGCCCCGGCGGCGGGCTGAAGTCCGACGACGACCCGCTCGACTGGCGTCCGCTCCGGACGGCCGTGCGGGGTCCGGCGGCGATCGCGTACGTGGACGCGACCGTCCCGGCGAAGGCACCCGAGGGGATCGTCCTGCGCTACGGCGGCTTCTACGGGCCCGGCGCCTCGGAGGCCATGCTCGGCGCGGTCAAGAAGCGGATGATCCCGCTGGTCGGCGGCGGGATGGGCGTCTGGTCGTTCGTCGAGATCACCGACGCCGCCGCGGCGACGGTCGCGGCGGTCGAGCGCGGCGCGCCCGGCGTCTACAACATCGTGGACGACGACCCGGCCCCCGTCGCGCACTGGCTGCCCTACCTGGCCCAGGTCATCGGCGCGAAGCCGCCGCTGCGCGTGCCCGCGTGGCTCGGCCGCCTGCTCGCCGGAGACCTCATCGTCGGCCAGATGACCGGTTCGCGCGGATACTCCAACGAGAAGGCGAAGAAGGAGCTCGGCTGGGAGCCGCGCTACCCGAGCTGGCGGGACGGCTTCCGCGCCTGGACCTCCGGCTGAGCCGCCACCGACGGGGGGTGGTCATTCCCTCTCATCGGGGTCGAGGCGGGTGCTGACGCCGAGCAGGGACCGGGTGGTGGGCGGCCTGACGATCCGGGGACGCGACAGGGCGATCCCCAACGCGATCAGTGCCAGGCCGCCGACCAGCCACCACGTCCCCCAGCACTTCCAGACGACGGCCACGCCCGCGGCCAGGCAGACGAGGGACATCAGGCAGCCGCCCGCGGCCTTCGACGGGGCCGCGTCGCCCGGTACTCCGGCGCGCTCCCGCCCGGCGACGGCCCGGCCCATCTCGGCAAGCCGCGTGTTCAACGTTTCGCGCTCCGCGGCCTCGGCCTCCCGGTCGCCGAGGCCGCGCCAGACGCCGACCGCGTCCCGGTGCGCCTGGACCGCGCCCGCCTGGTCGCCGTCGGCGGCGAGGAGCTGCCCGAGATGGGAGAGCGCTTGGGCCTCGCCCTCCCGGCTGCCGCCGAGACGGCAGACCTCGATGGCCTGCCGCTGGGCGGCGACCGCGGCCCGTGGACGGCCAGCTCTGAAGTGAATGGCCGCGAGGTTCGACAGCGCGGCGCCCTGCCCCTCCACGTCGCCCAACGACTGGAAGAGGGCGAGTGCCTCCTCGTGGGCGGCGAGGCCCTCCGAGACGCGGCCGGGCCAGGCGAGGGTGACCGACAGGTTGTCCAACGCGGTGGCGAGGGCCCTCGGATGGCCCGCGCTCCTGGCGATGTCGGCGGCCTCCCGGTAGACGGCGGCCGCCTCCTCGAACCGCCCCCGCTGCGCCAGGGCCAGCCCGCGATTGTTCAGTGCCGCGGCCTTGGCCCAGGTATCCCCGACTGCATCTGCTGACACGCCACGACGCTAGGCCGCCCCGTCCGGGACCGGTCCCGGGCTTTACCGGCGGTCGGACGAATCCGGCACGGAGTCAGCGGAGGCGACGAGATGCGGCCTTCGCGGCGAAAACCGGATTGCGGGAGCCGCGGCCGGACGATTACCGTCCGGCGGGAAAGTCGGCCGACCGGCGAGAGGGGATCACATGCGACTCGGGTCGACCACGGCCGCCGCCTCGCACCCGGAGCCCACCCGCCGCTGAGGCGCCACGGCTCCCGGTGACAGGGCGGACAAGGGCCAGCACGCCTGTTCCGCCTTTCCCGAGGAGCTCTTCTTGCCTGCCCTCAGTTCGACGCGCCTTGGCGCGGAATTCACCAAACTCTGGGCCGCCTCGGCGGTCTCCAACGTCGGCGACGGCGTCACGCTCGTGGCCGGTCCGCTGCTCGCCGCCACCCTGACCCGCGACCCGGCCCTGGTCGCGGGCGCCGCCTTCGTCCAGGCCCTCCCCTGGCTCCTGTTCTCCCTGGTCAGCGGCGCCCATGTGGACCGGGTCGACCGGCAACGGCTGATCTTCGCGGTCAATGTGGCGCGCGGTGCGACGCTCGCCTGCCTGACCGCGATGATCGCGACCGGAGTGGTGACCATCCCGCTGCTCTACGCGGTGTTCTTCCTGCTCGGCACCGGCGAGACGCTGGCCGACACGGCGTCGGTCGCCCGGCTGCCCACCCTCGTCCCGCCCGAACGGCTGGCGTCGGCGAACGCGCTGCTGATGGCCACCTTCACGGTCGGCAACCAGTTCCTCTCCAAACCGCTGGGCGCGGCGTTGTTCGCCATGGCCGCCGCCATTCCGTTCGGGTTCAACGCCGTCACGTTCGTCGTCGCGGCGCTTTTGGTGGCGTCGACGCGCCCAGTGCCCGTCGAACCCGTCGAGCGGACGCGGCGCGCGCTGCGCACCGAAATCGCCGAAGGGGTGCGATTTCTGTGGTCGCACCAATTGCTGCGCTCGCTGGCGGTCGCCATGGGAGTGGCGAACCTGGCGTTCTGCGGCGCGTTCTCGGTCTTCGTCCTCTACGCCGAGGAGCGCCTCGGGCTCTCCCCCGTCGGATACGGATTCCTGCTCACCACGTTCGGAATCGGGGGCCTGGTCGGAACCGCCCTCGCGGAGCGCCTGCGGCGACGCCTCGGCGCGGCCGCGCTGCTGCGGGCAGGGCTGATCCTCGAAGCGGCGACCCATCTGACCCTCGCGCTCACCACGCGGGCGTGGATCGCGGCCGCCATTCTCGTGGTCTTCGGGATTCACACGATGGTGTGGGGCGTGATCTCCGCCACCGTCCGGCAGCGGGCGACCCCCAACCACCTGCTCGGACGGGTCACCAGCGCCTATTCGCTGCTCGACGCCTCCGGCGCCGCGACCGGCATGCTGCTGGGCGGACTCGCGGCGCGGGCCGTCACCATCACCACCCCGTTCTGGCTCGCCGCCGCGCTGGCCGCCGTGGTGGTCGTGGCGTCCTGGCGGGCGTTGGGAAGCGCCTCCGCCGCCTGAACATCTGGTATCTGTCGTCCCGGAGGGGATTTGGCGTGACCTATGTAGAAATACCTTTCACCGAGTCCATTCGCACTGCGGTTCAGGACGGGTGGGGCCGGGAGGCCGAAGGCCCTGCCGAGCGACTGCATGGCGGGGAGGAGTCGGCCGCCTACCGGATCGGGGATCTGGTGGTGCGGGTCGGCCCCGAATGGCGGAGCACGGCCGTGGCGGAATGGTGCCACGCGGTCGCGGCACACGCCGCGTCCGCCGTTCCCGAAGCCGTGGCCCCATTGCGGACGCGGTCGGGTGCCACGATCGTTCGCGTCGATGGACGTCCCGTATCGCTGTGGCGGTACGTCGCGGGCGAATGGCCGGACGACAGCGATCCCCGAATGCGGGCCCAGGCCGCGCGGACGCTCGCGCGCCTGCATCGCGCGCTGGCCTCCTACCGCCCTCCCCCACGCCCGGAGATAGCGTTCGCCGAAATCGGCCTGAACGGCGACCCGTCCGAGGAAGTCCCCTACCTCGCCGACCCGGAACTGGACCGCTGGCTGGCCGACTACGCCGAACGCAATCCCACCCGCCAGGTGTTGCACGGCGACTTCTACGCGGGCAACACCCTCGCCCGCGACGGCCGCCTGGTAGCCGTCCTGGACTGGGACGAGGTCTTCATCGGACCGCCGGAGCTGGAGGTCGCGTCGGCCGCACTCGAATGGTCGGACGAATTCGGCGACGCCGAACGCGAGCGCCGCCGTTTCATCGCGGACTACCACCAGGCGGGCGGCACCGCCGGACCCATCGACGACCGGACCGCCGCCCAGCTCGTCCGCCACAAGCTGCGCCGCGAGGCCGCCTACTTCGAGCTCGCCCGCCAACGCGGAACCGAATTCGACCAGGACGACATCGACTACCACGAACGCCGGGTAGCAGCGTTCTTCCAACTGAAATGACCTCCCGCGGCTCGGTCCGAAGCCATACGCTGGGGCGATCCCTGGGAGGTCGTGGATGATGGACCGGCTGTACGAACGTTCCAGCAGGCGATGCGAGCCGGACACACTCGATCCGGCGGTGCGGAACGCGCTCGCCGAGCACGGCGAGGCACATCAACTCGGCGACGTGGCGACGGCCGCGCGGCTCTGCTGCGTGACGCGCAGCGTCCGGCTGAAGCGGCCAGGGCTGCTGGCACGGCTGACGAAGTCGGGCGACCCCGACACCGAGCACACGACGATCGCCCTCCTCCTGCCGCGCTACCTGGTGGTGGCCGTGACCGGTGCCCAGCGCGGAATCCACGTCCGCTCGATCCGCCTGGAGGACGTGAGCCTCGACCCACCACTGCCCGCAAGCCTGGACACCGGAATCTCCGCCACCGGCCCATGGTCGGGGGTGCCGGAACACTCGTCCTTCCACATCGCCCTAGGCGACGACCCAGACGGCAAAACCTTCCTCACCGAACTGCGCACCGCCATCACCCAGGCAAAGACCGCCTGACCCGGAAAAAGGGGGGACGACCGCAAGCGCGGCCGTCCCTCAGGAGTCTGTGGTCAGGGAGTTAGATCGAGCAAGCCGTCCTTGATGTTGGTGAGGAGGGCTGCCCAGGCGGACGGCGCCACGGACAGCATCGGCCCGTCCGCATCCTTGGAGTCACGCAACGCGACGCCTTGGTCTACCAGAGCGGCCACCTCAACACACTCGGTTCCACCGCTCCCACTGTGGCTACTTTTGCGCCATGAGCATCGGACATATTGCTGGCTTGTCATAGCTCCGACACTAGCCGTTCGATCAAGGAACGGGAGTCTGATGGCGACAACGCGGCAGCCCTCTGATGGTTGAAGACCACGTCGTAGCTGGCAATCTCATCGCTGTCTTCCAGGTACCAACCGGTCCTGAGGTTCTCGACCAAGACTACAGATAGGTCGTTAGTCGTCAGCATGGTAAAAGAGCCATTGATGCCAGCATGGCCGCCAACGATGAAGGGCAAAATCTGAAGGGTCAGGTTCGGCAGCATCGAGAGTTCGTTTAGCCGTATGAGCTGCTCTCTCATCACCTCGGTCCCTCCAAAACACTGACGGAGCGCCCCCTCGCTCACGACGGCCCACATACGCGGTGCTTTCTCCTCGAAGAGGACTTGCTGACGCCGCATGCGGATCTCGACAAGGCCGTCGAAGTCAGGCGTCCCCTTGTTAGTCACGTCGCATGCGATGACCGCGCGAGCGTACTGCTTCGTCTGCAGGAGCCCTGGAATCAGATGAAGTTGAGAAGACCTGATTACTGTGGCCTCGGCCTCCAGAGAGATGTAGTCGAGAGTTGAAGGGGAGAGCTTGCCCTCGTAGCGCAGCCACCATCCCTTCTTCTTTGAGTCGCGGGCGAGTTCGTACAGGGCGCTGCGCTGGTCGGCGTCGGTGAGTTGGTAGCGGTCGAGCATGTGCTCCAGGGCGGGGCGGCGGATTCCGCGTTTGCCGGTCTCCAGCTTGCTGAGCGAGGACGGGGTCCGGTTCAGCAGGCGGGCGGCCTTCTGGAGGGTGAGGTCGCGGCTCTCCCGCAGCTCGCGCAGCATCGCTCCGAGCTTGCGGCTTCGCATGGTCGGGCGCTGCGGGTCATCCATGACGTAATCATGACCTGACGATGAGTAATCAGTGAAGGTGACGGGCCGGGTTGGCCAAAGTGACTCAGTCAAAAGTGACTGAGTCACATGTGCCCGGGGACCTCGGGACGACGGAGGCGAACGCATCACTGGGCAGGGCGCGGCCAGCCCATTCTTTTCGGCGATGGTGACCCGGAAGGAGTGGACTGGTGACGGTGCCGACCCTGAAGTTCGACGCGCTTCTGCTGCCGGGGATGGATCGGGCGGCCGGGCACGCGCGGCAATGGCTCCGGGACGTCCTGGGCGACCACCCCGCGCTGGACGACGCCGCGGTCTGCATGAGCGAGTTGGTGACCAACGCGTTGCGGCACACGGACTCCGGGCCGGACGGGCAGATCCGGGTGGAGGTGGGCCACTCGGAGCGGGTGGTCCGGGTGGAGGTCGTGGACGACGGCGGCGGCGCGTCCGTCCCGCATCTGGCACTGGTGGGCGAGACGGCGGTGTGCGGGCGGGGCCTGCTGCTCGTCTCGTTCCTGACGGCGGACTGGGGCGTGGAGCGACGCGGAAAGGGTCACGCCGTGTGGTTCGAGATCCATTCACGTTGAGTGCGTCAAATGCGGGTGGGCTCCATTCCGGCGAGCATTTGGCGGAATATCAGTTCGTCCCGCCCCATATGGGACGGTGCGTCCCGCGCGTCGGCGAGCGTGTCGAAGACCGCCTCGACTCGGAAATGCGCGGGCGTCAGGTGCGAGCCCAGGACGACGGGCGGGTCGACGTCCCGCAGCCACGCCAGGCCGGACAGGTACGCGTCGCGGTCCATGTCGGCCGGTCGCGGGGTGTCGGCGGCCGTCCAGAGGCGCTCGCCCGCGACCCGGTCGTCGTCCGGGACGGCGGCGACGTCCTCGCTCTGGACGAGGTCGCCGGACGTCATCGGCGCGCCGAAGCAGTCGGAGCCGAAGCAGGCCCCGGTCAGCTCGTCGATGAGCCCGGTCGTCGCGGGGTTGTCGCGGAGGGGCGGCCGGAACGCCATGAGCCGCCGGTCTCCCACGTCCAGCCGCTCACCGGGATTCAGCACGAACACCCTCTCGCGTGGCACGCGATGCTCCAGCGACAGCAACCCGAGGCCAGGGCGAGTCGTCACGAGGAGCGCGTCCTGTGCGGTGGCCAGGATCTCGAAGACGCTGCCCGTGTGGTCGGGGTGCGTGAGGTAGACCCAACGGAGGTCGTCGGGTTCGACCAGCGACCACAGCTCGTCCAGGAAATCCGGGCTGGACGCGCGGAGTCCGGTGTCGATGAGCACCGGTTCCTGGGCGAACACGACGTAGGCGTTGACCGGCAGAAACCCCAGGCCGGGTATCGCGATGGCGTCCGTCAGCTCGGCGATGTCCGGCGCGGGACGAGAGATGTGCATGATGTCCCCAAGAGTCGCTTTAGAGACATATGCACCCCTTGGGGCCGCGTACCCTCACGCCCCGTCCAACACCCCGCAAAGAATCTCCAACCGCCGATATCCACCCCCGCGATGACGGGTCATCCCTGCGTGCAGGAGAGGATGGAGCCAGATCCACCTTCTTCCGTCGTTGAGGAGCCGACCTCTATGTCCATCCGCAGGGTCATGCCCGATATCCGTTCAGAGGCCATGGAGGAGAGCCGCGACTTCTACGGCCTCCTCGGGTTCGAGGAGGTCATGAACCTCGACTGGGTCATGACGCTCGCCTCACCCTCCAACCCCACCGCGCAGGTCACCTTCATGACCCACGACGAGACTGCTCCCGTCGTGCCCGACATGAGCGTGGAGGTCGAGGACGTTGACGCGGTCTGGGCACTGATGCAGGAGCGCGGCGCGGAGATCGTCCACCCCTTGCAGGAGGAGGAGTGGGGAGTGCGACGCTTCTTCGTCCGCGACCCCAACGGCCGCGTGGTCAACATCCTCACCCACCTCTGACCGCTCACGGGTTACGCCCATGCGTCGTCCACCATTCCGGACGATCGGAAAATACCCCTTAGTCATTGGTTGCGCACGTTCCGCCTTGCTCTCGACATAATGGCTCCCGGCGAATGGGGGGTCTGGTGTCCGTCGAGGTGGCCGCGATACGGGTGGGCGGATCGGTGGCGCAGTTGGCCGTCGGACGGTGGCTCGCCGGGCGTTCGGGGAGGGACGCCGCAGGCAAGGACCTGGTCGAATTGATCAAGACCGGGTTCCCGGACGAGATCAGGCGGCGCGACGCACAGCGTCAACTGGAGGGGATCGCCGATTCGGTCGCCAAGCGGATATTGACCTTCGTCCCGCACGAGTTCCGCGGCCTCACCGACGGCGATCGCATAGCCGTCCTGCACGAGGTGACGCGGACATTGGAGACCGCAGACCTTTCAGACGAGGCCTTCTTCGCGGCCGATGCCGACGCGGTGAAACTGGCACGCCGCCTGCGCTCGCGGCTCCCCGCGCGCCGGGCCGAATTCGAGTTGGGCGAGGCCGGGGCACGCCTTTATGAGGTCACGCTCGACGAGTGCTGCGATTGCCTGGCCCGGATCATCGTCCATCTCCCGCAGTTCGGGCCGCGCGCCTCGGTCGAGATGCTCGGCCGCCTGAGCGCGGTGTCCGAGCAGGTGGGAGCCATCCTGGCACGACTCCCCGTGCGAACTCTGGACGCTCCGGAAGGCGAATCCGAGGACGACGAGTTCACCCGTCGCTATCTGGCGTCGATCAGCGAGTCGCTCGACACACTGGAGTTGTTCGGTGTGCGGTTCGAGCGCTTCACTCGTCCGCAGACGACTTTGAGCGTCGCGTACATAAGCCTGAACGTGTCCGAGGAAGGCCGACGCGACCGCCGCCACCTGGCCCCACAGGCCGTTCCGGTCAGCGATTGGCGGGACGAAGTCAGAACGGGGACCGTCCGGGTCGAGGCGGCGCTGAGCAACCAGCGTCTGATGCTGCTGCGCGGAGAGGCGGGGAGCGGCAAGAGCACGCTCCTGCGCTGGCTCGCCATCACGGCGGCACGTGGTTCGTTCAACGGGCCGTTGAGTGAGTGGAACGGGTGCGTTCCGTTCATCATCAAGCTGCGCAGCCACGCGGGCGGGCCATTGCCCCGTCCGGAGGACTTCCTCGATGACGTCGCCGGGAACCTCGCGGGCCTGATGCCGCGCGGGTGGGTGCACCGGCGCCTGACGTCCGGACGTGCGCTCCTCCTGGTGGACGGCGTCGACGAGGTGACGAGCGCCCAGCGTCAGACGGTCCGGCAATGGCTGAAGGCGATCGTCACCGAATTCCGCGACATTCGCATCGTCGTCACGTCCCGTCCGGCGGCGGCGGGTTCCGACTGGCTGCGCGCCGAAGGATTCGGGACGGCCTTCCTCGAACAGCTCTCCCCGGCGGACTTGCGGACGCTCGTCCAGCATTGGCACAACGCCGTCCGCGATTGCCCCGACCTGCCATGCGCGCTGGAACGCATCCCCTCATACGAGGCGCGGCTACTGGCGAGGTTCGAGGCGGCCCCGCACCTGCGGACGCTTGCCTCCAGCCCATTGCTGGCCGCCATGCTGTGCGCCCTCAACCTCGACCGCGAAGCACTCCCCCGCAACCGCATGGGCCTTTATGCGGCCGCCCTGGAAATGCTCCTCGAAACGCGTGACACGAAGCGCGGCATCCCGAGCGTCCTCGAACGTGAGCAGAAGATCCGCATCCTCCAGGACATCGCCTGGCACCTCTCGGCCAGCGCCCGCGTCGAACTCCCCAAGTCGTTGGTCGAGCGGCTGGTAGACCAGCGATTGGCGTCAATGCCCCGGCTCCACGCTCGTGCGGACGCCGTCTTGGACGAACTGCTCCAGCGCAGCGGCATCCTGCGTGAACCGGTTCCGGGACGCATCGACTTCGTGCACCGGACCGTCCAGGAATACCTCACCGCCAAGCAGGCCGCCGACATCGGCGACATGGACCTGCTCGTGAAGAGCGCGCATCGCGACACCTGGCGCGAGACGGTGATCATGGCCGCCGGACACGCCAACGAGCCGCTACGACGCGAACTCCTCACCGGCATCCTGACGCGCGCCCATTCCGAGAAGCGGCGCACCCGGGTCTTGAAACTCGTCGCGATCGCCTGCCTTGAGACGCTTCCGTCCGTCCCGGAGGATCTCCGCCGGGACCTCGACCGCTGCCTCGATGACCTCATTCCGCCTCGCAGCGAAGCCTCGGCCCGCTCGCTCGCCACCGCGGGCGAACCCGTGCTCGCCCGCCTCCCGGAGAACCTGACGGGTCTCAGCGCGGCGGCAGCGGCGGCAACGGTGCAGGCGGCCTGGCTGATCAACGGGTCGGCCGCTCTGGAGGTCCTGGCGCGCTATGCGTCCGATCCTCGAGAGAGCGTGCGAGCTGAACTGGTCAAGGCGTGGAACTACTTCGACGCGGACGAGTTCGCCAAGCGCGTCCTCGCGCGGCTCCCCGCGGGCGCCGATCTGCACATATCGAAGCCGCACCAGGTGAGAGCGATCGGCGAGGTGTCGCCGCTCTCAAAACTATCCGTCTACGTGAAGCGGATCGACGACTTCGGTTTCCTCGAACGCCACGCGGCTACGTTGGTGGGGCTGGCCCTCCTGGCGCACCAGCCGCCGCAGGATCTTTCTCTTCTTCCGCCGCTCCCTGCTCTGAAGAGCATCCAACTGGACTTCCCCCGTCTCAGCGATCTCGGCTTCCTGGACGCACTGCCGCGGCTCAAGGAAATCTGGCTTTTAGAGTGCAACGCGGTCACCGATTTTGCCCCCTTGAAGCGACAGACAGAGCTGTCCAGCCTGTGGCTTCATAACTGCGTCCATCTCACACGCCTCGACGCGCTGCCTCCCCTGAGCGCCCTTCATCGGCTGGCAGTATCCCGCTCACGGCTGGTCGACGGGTTGGAGGGGATCTGCCAGGCAGCTCCGGGCCTTAAGAGTCTGAGCGCGACCCAGTGCGACTGGCTTAACGACCTGCAACCGCTCAGGAGCTTGCCGCTGACGGAGCTCCACATGGGTGGTTGCAAGAATGTCCGGGATCTCGGCCCCCTCGCCTCATTGGCCGACCTCCAGACGCTGACCCTCTCCCGGACCTCCATCGATGACCTCGAACCACTGGGTTCCCTCTCCCACCTGCAGCACCTATGGCTCGACCAATGCGGCCACATCACTGATGTGAGCCCGCTGGCATCGCTCTCAAACTTGGCGGAGGTCTCCCTGACGCACGTGGCGCCAGGGGTCGATCTGTCGCCGCTCGCCGACCACACCGGCCTCACGGTCACCATCGGAGCGGGCCAGGACGTCCGCAACGCTGATGCGCTCGGCAGCCGGTTGAAGTTCCTCTAGGTCCGCTTCCGCCGCGTCCTGCCGTATCGAGGCAACAAGCGCGCGCGTAGGCGGCCGTCCGGATCCGGCCCTGGGGCGCGTCACACATCGAGGGCTTGTGGCGTCTTGTGGGTGAAGGACGGTAGCGGGCGCGCCGGGGGCGTGGTCGGTGAGGAAGATCGGGGGGACGCGATGAGTTTCAGGTGGTCGGGCGGTCTGTCCGTGTGTGCGTGCAGGCGAAGGGAGGGCATGATGTCGCGTCTGTCACACTTCGTTGACCTCAAGCCTGGTCGAGGTCGGACGCTCGGAGCCGTGGAGCTGGGCGGTTCTGTCGTACCCCGTTGGAATACTCCCGGAGCCTGCGGAGTTTAACCGTTCGCGAAAGTGTCAGTCGCTGCAGTATTTTGCGGCGGTAACCCCCTGAACGAGCCCATGGTCCCTGCGTGCCCGCGTGCGCGGGCCTCGACGATTGGAAGTCTCTCTTGACCGCTCCCGCGTCTCAGAAGACGGCGGACGGCCCACTCAAGGAACCCGACGCAGGCGGTGGCCTAGACCGCGGCGTGCTCGTGGTGGCCGGGGTCGTCGTCCTCGGCGCGATCATGTCCATCCTGGACGTGACCGTCGTCAACGTGGCAATCAACGACCTGGCCAAGGAGTTCAACACCTCCCTGGCCACGATCCAGTGGGTGGCCACCGGCTACACGCTGGCGCTCGCCACCGTGATCCCGATCACGGGATGGGCCTCGGCGAGGTTCGGCACGAAACGCCTGTACATGGCCTCGATCGGGCTGTTCGTGATCGGCTCGACGCTGGCCGGTCTCGCGTGGTCGGCGGAGAGCCTGATCTTCTTCCGGGTCCTGCAGGGGCTCGGCGGTGGAATGATCATGCCCGCCGCGATGACCATCATGACCCAGGCGGCGGGGCCGCAGCGGGTCGGACAGGTGATGAGCATCGTCGGCGTGCCGATGCTGCTCGGCCCCATCCTCGGGCCGATCATCGGCGGCTACCTCGTCGACGACGTGTCCTGGCGCTGGATCTTCTTCATCAACCTGCCGATCGGCATCGTCGCGCTGGTGCTGGCGGGGCGGATCCTCAAGCGGGACGAGCCCAAGCCGGCCGAACGGCTCGACCTGATCGGGCTGCTCCTGCTGTCCCCGGGCCTCGCCTCGCTGATCTACGGCGTCGCGAAGGGCGCGGAGGAGCGCGACTTCCTCCAGACCCAGCCGCTGATCTTCACGGTGGTCGGCGCGGTGCTGGTCATCGGGTTCGTGTTCCGGGCCCTGTCCGCGCGCAACCCGCTGATCGACCTGCGGCTGCTGCGGCGCCGGTCGGTGGCGGCGGCGTCCGGCACCATGGTGCTGTTCATCACCGCCTTCATGGGCGCGATGCTGCTGCTGCCGCTGTACTACCAGACCGTGCGCGGCGAGGGCGCGATGGCGGCGGGCCTGCTGCTCGCCCCGCAGGGCCTCGGCGCGATGATCACGATGCCGATCGGCGGCAAGCTCACCGACCGGATCGGTCCTGGACGGGTCGTCCTGTTCGGCCTGGTCGTCGTGGTGCTGTCGGTGGCGGGCTTCGCGACCGTCCTCGGGGCCGACACGTCCTACTGGGCGCTCGGGTCCGTGCTGTTCGTCATGGGTCTCGGCATGGGCATGACGATGATGCCGACCATGGCGGCCGCCATCCAGACCCTCGTCCACGACGAGGTTCCGCGGGCCAGCACGATGCTGAACATCATCCAGCAGGTGTCGGCGTCCATCGGCACCGCGGGGATGTCGGTGCTGCTCGCCAACCGCCTCACGAGCGAGCTCGGCGGCGGTGGCGGCGGTGAGATCGGCAGCACGCAGAAGCCGCCGCCCGAGGTGATGGCGAAGATCGCCGGACCGATGGCGGACGCGTTCCAGCACACCTACTGGTACGCGGTCGGGCTGATCGCCCTCGCCTTCATCCCGGCGCTGCTGCTGCCGCGCCGGAGGCCGGACACCACCGCTACGACGGCCGACGCCCCGATGCCGATGCACTGAGCCGCCGCGGGACGGCTCGCAGGACGCTTCTGGCGCGGTCCAAGCCCCGGCCCGGCCCCACGCGGGCCCGGCCGGGGCGTTCGCCGTCCACGGCCGTCTCAGCGCCCCTCGGGCCAACCCTTCCAAAGCGTCTCCGGGACCTTTCCGGGGACGTCCCCAGGACGCCCGCCCAAGCCACCACGGGCCCGCCCAGGCGTCGCGGTCCCAACCAAAGGATCGCGCCGCCCGCTAAAGCCCCCCTGAAGCCACCCCAACGCACCCCCAAACCCCGCGCCTTCAAGCCGCCCCGCGACCAGGAGCTACGGCCCCGTCATCCCGGCGCGGCGCCAAGCCAGGCGCCCTCAAGCAACCCCGCCACGCCGCTACGAGCGACGGTCCGTCATGCCGGTGCGGTGGGCCAGTATTCGTCTCTGAGTAGGCGCTTGTAGAGCTTGCCCGTCGGGTGGCGAGGGAGTTCGGGGCGGAAGTCGACCGCGCGGGGGCATTTGTAGTGGGCCAGGCGGTCGCGGCAGTACGCGATCAGCTCGGCCTCCAGCTCCGGGCCCGCGGCTTCCATGGAGTTCGGCTGGACGACGGCATGCACCGCCTCCCCCATCTCCTCGTCCGGGACGCCGAACACGGCGACGTCCGCGACCTCGGGATGGACGGCGAGGACGTTCTCCGCCTCCTGCGGGTAGACGTTCACCCCGCCGCTGATGATCATGTAGGCGCGGCGGTCGGTGAGGTAGATGAAGCCGTCCTCGTCCACGTAGCCGATGTCGCCGAGGGTCGTCCAGCCGCGGCCCAGCGGGTCGCGGGACGCGGCGGTCTTGGCCTCGTCGCCGTGGTACTCGAAACGGGGGCCCTTGCCGAAGTAGAGCGTCCCGGGAGTGCCGGGCGGGAGTTCGCGGCCGTCCTCATCGCACACGTGGACCTCGCCCAGGATGGGACGTCCGACCGTGCCGCGGTGGGCGAGCCAGTCCTCGGGGCCCGCGTAGACGAAGCAGTTGGCCTCGGTGCCCGCGTAGTACTCGTGCAGGACCGGCCCCCACCAGTCGAACATCCGCTCCTTGACCGGGACGGGGCATGGCGCGGCCGCGTGCACGGCGGCGCGCAGCGTCGACAGGTCGTACTTGGCGCGGGTCTCTTCCGGTAGCCGGAGCATCCGGATGAACATGGTCGGCACCCACTGGCTGTGGGTCACGCCGTACTTCTCGATGGCGGCGAGGGCCTGTTCGGCGTCGAACTTCTCCATCACCACAACGGTCGCGCCGAAGCGGTGCATGGTGAGGCAGTAGCGCAGCGGTGCTGCGTGGTAGAGCGGCGCCGGGGACAGGTACACCGAGTCGGCGTCGGGCTGGAAGAGCAGCGAGAGCAGCCCGTGGAGGATGTTCTGGCTGCCCATGGGGCCCTTGGAGAGGGGCGGCTTCACTCCCTTGGGACGACCGGTCGTCCCGGACGAGTAGAGCATGTCCGCGCCTTCGCACTCGTCCTCGATGGGCGTGGACGGGTACCGGGCGACGTTCTCCTCGTAAGACGCGTAGCCGGGTGACGTGCCGCCGAGCATCAAGCGCAGCGGCACGTCCGGCGCGGGGCGCGCGTTCTCGATCGACGCGTCGGCGATGAACGCCTTGGCCCCGCAGTTGCCCACGATGTAGGCGATCTCGTCCCGCTGGAGGCGACTGCCGACCGCCGTGTAATAGAGCCCGGACCGTTGCGCGGCCCAGGCGATGGCCAGGTAAAGCGGATGGTTCTCCAGCATGAACGCGATGTGGTCCCCCGGGCACAGTCCCTCCGCGCGGAGCAACTGCGCGAGCCGGTTGGACTCCTCGTTCAGTTCCCTGTAGGTCACGACCGTCCCGGAGCCCGCCATGATGACGGCGGGCTTGTCGGGCGTCAGCCCGGCGTTCTGCCCCAGGTGCATGGCGGCACGCTACCTGTCGGGACCGCCGGATGGAACGGCATTCGGTCGACCGGGCGGACGTCCGCCGGGTCAGACGAGCATGTGGTCGAAGTCACCGTCCTTGGCTCCGCCCACGAACGCCTCCACCTCCTCGCGGGTGTAGACGAGCACCGCCCCCTCGGGGTCTCGGGAGTTGCGCACGGCGATCTCCCCGGTGGGGAGCTCCGCCATCTCGACGCAGTTGCCGGACGGATTGCTCCGCCGGCTCTTCTGCCAGACGAGTTCGCTGCGCAAGACGTCCAGCATCTGATGGCCGTCCATCGTTGGTCTGCCCCCTCTAGGCGTCTCAGCCTCCCGTACGGAAGGCCGCGATCTCGCCCCACCCCACACAAATGGTACGAGATGCACGTGCATTCGTTCTTGCATCGGTTCATGCAGACGGTCTTGCATCTGCACGACTTGAGGAGCAAGATAGCGAACGCTCGCCGGTGACCACCCCGCACGCCTCTGAGGTTAATGACCATGACCGTTGACCAGGCAGACGACGTCGCTGCTCCCGCCGCCATGGGAAGCGGACGGTCGCGGCGCCCCGCGGCCCTTCATCCCTGGCCCGACGCCCCCGCGGCCCCGCCGCCCGGCCCGAACGTCCCCGCACCCGTCCCCGCGAGCGTCCCGGTCGCCGTGCCCGGCCTGGCCGGACGCTGGCCCGCGCCGCACGCCGGAACGCCGCGCACCGCCCGCCGCGTGTTCCCCGCGGAGATCACCGCGCCCCGCGCGGCGCGCGAGTTCACTCAGCTCACACTGGACGCGTGGGGCGTGTCAGGGGAAACCGGGGACGTCATCGTCACCGTCTCCGAACTGGTGACGAACGCACTCCGTCACGGTATGGAGGGACTCCCCCAACCGCTACCGCTGTGCCCGATCCAGCTCGTCCTGATCGGCCACCCGAGGCGGCTCGTCGTCTCGGTGACCGACCCGGGCGGGCGCGCGCCCGAGCCGGCCCCGAGCGAGCCCGACCGGTTCTTCGAGGGCGGCCGCGGCCTGCTCGTCGTCGGCGCGATCAGCGACGCCTGGGGCTGGGCGCGGCTGGCGACCGGCGGCAAGGCCGTCTGGGCGGCCTTCGACCTGCGGGTCAGCCCTCCATCGCCACCGGAAGCGTCTCGCCCCGCTCCGCCGACCGCACCGGATTCTCCAGCTCACTGAGGAACTCGTGGGCCCAGCGGTCCACGTCGTGCTCGATCACGCGGCGGCGCATCGACCGCATCCGCCGCGCCTGGTCGGCGGGCTCGGCGTCCAGCGCGGCGAGCAGGGTGCCCTTGAGGCCGTCGATGTCGTAGGGGTTGACCATGAACGCGCCCCGCCGCAGCTCGGCGGCGGCGCCGGTGAACTCGCTGAGCACGAGCGCGCCGCGCAGGTCCTTGCGGCATGCCACGTACTCCTTCGCGACGAGGTTCATGCCGTCCCGCAGCGGGGTCACCACCATCAGGTCCGCGGCCAGGTAGAGCGCGGTCAGCTCGGCGCGATCGTACGAACTGTGCAGATAGTGGATGACCGGAAAACCGATTTCGCCGTGCTCGCCGTTGATACGACCGACGAGCTGCTCGATCTCCTCGCGGAGCAGTTGGTACTGCTCGACGCGCTCCCGGCTCGGCGTCGCGATCTGCACGAACACCGCCTGACCCGGCTTGATGCGGCCGTCCTCGAACAACTCGCCGAACGCCTGCAGCCGCTGCGTGATGCCCTTCGTGTAGTCGAGCCGGTCCACGCCCAGGAGGATGGTCGCGTCCCCGAGGTCGGAGCGGATCTCCTTGACGCGCTCCTGCACGTCGGAGCGTCCGACCAGGTCGTTCAGCTCGCCGACGTCCACCGAGATGGGGAACGCGCGGGCGCGGACGACGCGGTCGTCCCAGTACACGTCCTGCTTGACGTACCGGGCGTCGAGCAGGCGGCGGCAGAGCCGGACGAAGTTGGCCGCCGCCCCCGGCAGCTGGAAGCCGACCAGGTCGGCGCCGAGCAGGCCCTCCAGGATCTGCCGCCGCCACGGAAGCTGCCAGAACAGCTCCAGCGGCGGGAACGGGATGTGCAGGAAGAACCCGATGCGCAGGTCGGGACGCAGCTCCCGCAGCATCCGCGGGACGAGCTGGAGCTGGTAGTCCTGCACCCAGACGATCGCGCCCTCGGCCGCGACCTTCGCCGCCGCCTCCGCGAACCGCCGGTTGACGCCGACATAGGCGTCCCACATCGCGCGGTCGTAGACGGGCGGGGCGACGACGTCGTGGTAGAGCGGCCACAGCGTGGCGTTCGAGAAGCCCTCGTAGTACAGCTCGACCTCGCGCGCCGACTGCGCGATGGGGTGGAGCGCCATGCCGTCTTCCTCGAAGGGCTCCAACTCCTCGTCCGGGGCGCCCGTCCAGCCGATCCAGGTCCCCTTCCTGCGCCGCATCACCGGGGCGATGGCGCTGACCAGGCCCCCTGGACTCCGCCGCCAGCGCGGCACCCCGTCCGCCCCGACGCTCCGATCGACCGGAAGCCGATTGGCCACCACCACGAACTCACTACCGCGCGACACCTGCGACCTGCCTCTCCAGGAACATTCAGTGATCACCATGCCCAGAAACGGTCATCAGGAACATCTTGTCACTTCGACGTTAAGGGCTGATGTCCGGAAAAGGTCGGTGTCAGGAGGGCGGGGAGGCCCGCCACCGGGATTGGAGCGGACCAGATTCCTTTCCCGGCAGGTGACCGCTGTTGATCGTCCGGTCACGGTGGACGGGTCACGAGCCGGACAGTCGGACAAAAAGTTACATACATCACATTTCGCCCGTAGATGCGTCCAGCCCGCCCGCGCCGGCGGCGGCGGTCGCGACGGACCGGGCCGCACGGGCGCGGACGGGCTGGCTGGGGTGGGTCGGTGGGCTGGGAGGGGGCCCCAGCGGGGCCTGTCAGGCGCGGACGGACTCCCGGTCCCGTCCGGCGCCCTCGCCGTGGCGGGTCCACAGGAGGGCGTCCAGCGAGTACCGGCCGGCGCCGGTGAGCGCGAACAGCACCGAGACGGCCGCGAGGACCATCACGTACTCGTAGCCGCCCTTCTCGGAGAACAGGCCGTTGTCCATGTGGACGAACCAGAACGCTCCGGCCATGTTCAGCGCGATGAGCACCCCGGCGAGGGGGACGAGGAACCCTGCGATGAGCGCGAGGCCGCCCAACAGCTCGACCCAGGTGCAGTACAGCGCGGACAGGCTCGGCACGGGGATGCCAAGGTGGTCGAAGGACTTCGCGACCTCCGCGTGCCCTTCGTCGACGAGTTTCTGCCAGCCGTGCGCGACGAAGATCACGCCGACCGCGAGCCGTCCGAGGAGGAGTCCGGCGTCGGGCATGACGGGGTGACGGCGGGGTGGGAGCATGCCTCGTCTCCTTCGGTTGAAGTTTCAAATATGAACGTTTCCCGACGCTAGCAGGGTGATTCAAATCCAGAACATTTAGAAACTTCGAAATTCATTCAGAACAACTAGAATCCCGATATGAGCGACGGTGCGGACGCCCACGAACCAGACGCCCTGGAACCGGACGCGCTCGGACCGGGCGCGCTCGAACCGGACGCGCTGGGGCCGGACGAGATGCGCGCCTGGATGGCCTTCCTGGCCGCGAGCCACCTGCTCGACCACGAGATCGAGCGGCAGCTCAAGCGGGACGGCGGGCTCTCGCATCCCGAGTTCGAGGTGCTGGTCGGGCTGTCGCTGGCGGACGGCAACCGGCTGCGGATGTCCGACCTCGCGCGCAAGGTGATGGTGTCCAAGAGCCGCCTGACCTACCAGGTGACCCAGCTCGAACGCGCGGGGCTCGTCCGGCGGACCGGCTGCGAGGACGACCGGCGCTCGGTCTGGGCCGAGCTGACCGACGCAGGCGCCGAGCGCCTGGCCCAGGTCAGGCCGGGGCACCGGCGCGTCGTCCGGGAGGCGCTGATCGAGGTGCTGACGCCGGAGGAGATCGCGGTGCTCGGCGACGCGCTCGGCCGCGTCACCGACCGCCTCCGCGCCCGCTGAGCCCCCGCTGACCGTCCCCCCTGAGCACGTCCGCGCGGGCCGCACGGCGGGTCGGGGGTCGTGGCGGGCGGGTTCGCGAGAGGGTGGGGGCATGCGCGATTTCGGTGGGATCGTGGAGCGGACGCCCGTCCGGGTGGTGCGGCCGGGGTCGGCGGACGAGGTCGCCGCCGCCGTCCGGGACGCCGCCGCGGACGGCCTGGAGGCGCTGCCGCGCGGCCTCGGGCATTCGACGTACGGCCAGTCGCTGACGTCCGGCGTGTCGCTCGACCTGCGCGGCCTGGCCGGGGTCGACGTCGTCGAGACGGGCGCGGCCGGCGACGGCGGCACGGCGGTGGCCGGGGCCGGGGCGAGCTGGCGCGAGGTCCTCGCGGCGACGCTGCCGCACGGGCTGGCGCCGCCGGTGCTGACCGACTACCTCGACCTGACCGTGGGCGGGACGCTCTCCGCGGGCGGCGTCGGCGGGACGTCGCACCGGTACGGCACGCAGGGGGACAACGTCCGCGCGCTGGACGCCGTCGTCGGCGGGGAGGCGGTGCGCTGCTCGCCCGGCGTCCGTCCCGAGGTGTTCGACGCGGTGCTGGGCGGGGTCGGGCGGCACGGCGTGATCACGGCGGCGGAGCTGCGGCTCGTTCCGGCACCGGAGCGGGTGCTGTGCTGCACCATCCCGTGCCGGGACGCGGCGGACATGCTGCGCGTCCAGCGGGAGGTGCGGGCCGAGGAGGTGTCCGCCCGGATCAAGCCCGCCGACGACGGGTGGGCCTACGAGGTCAAGGCCGTCCTCCCAACGGACGGCGGCGAGCCGCCGCCCGGCACGGCCGAGACCGAGGAGCTCGCGTACTTCGACTTCTGCGACCGGATGCGTCCCGACGTGGCGGAATTGATCGCGCTCGGCGAGTGGGCGCGGCCGCACCCGCAGGGGATGGTGTTCCTGCCGGTGTCGCGGGCGGCCGAGGTGATCGAGTCGACGATGGCGGAGACGACCCCGGCCGACCTCGGGCTCAGCGGCATCATCCTGGTCAGGGTGGTGCGGTCCGGACGCGTTCCGGTGGCGGGCGGCGCGGCCGTCCTGTTCGGCATGCTGCGCACGGCGTCGCCCGGGTGCGCGCCGGTCGAGGCGATGCTGGCCGCGAACCGGACGCTGCTCGACCGCGCCCGCGCCGTGGGCGGCGCCCGGTACGCGGTCGACGCGGTCCCGTCCTGAGCCGTGGGCGACCTCGCCCGGCCACAGGGCCGGTCACAGGGCGAGGGCGAGGACCTCCGCGCTGGGAAGGCCGGTGAGGGCCTTGCCCGGGACGAGGAGCTTCGAGCGCCGCAGGCCGCTGCCGATCACGACGCGGGACGCGGCGGCGACGGCCTCGTCCACGAGGATCGGCCAGCCCGCGGGGAGGCCGACCGGGGTGATGCCGCCGTACTCCATGCCGGTGAGGGACGTCGCGTCCGCCATCGGGGCGAAGGACGCCTTGCGGGCGCCGAGGCGCTTGCGGACGACGCCGTTCACGTCCGCGCGCCCGGTGGCGAGGATCATGCAGGCCGCGTAGCCGACCTCGCCGCCGCGCTTGGCGGCGACGACCACGCAGTTGGCGCTGGCGTCCAGCGGGACGGCATAGCGCTCGCAGAACGCGGCCGTGTCGGCCAGGTCGGGGTCGATCTCGGCGGTCTCGGCGTCCGGCACCGCGGCGAGCGCCGCCGCGACCGGGGCGGCGAGCAGGTCGGGGCGGTCGCCCGCCGGTCGCCAGTCGAGCTCGCCGAGCATGCGCGTCCCCCTCTTGATCTCGGCCGGTGGCACCCCGAGCCTGTGGTCAGGGTCCCACCCTGCCACGGATCACCGGGAGGCGATATGGTCCAGTGGATGAGCCAGTGGACCTCTGGAGGCGCTGTGCCGCCCTCGCCCATTCCCCGCGACACGGTCGTGGACGCCCTCGTCGACCGGCTCCGCGACGACGTGCTGAGCGGCCGCTACCCGCCCGGCTCGTACCTGCCGCCGGAGCGGGAGCTCGCCGCCGGGTACGCGGTGACGCGGACGTCGCTGAAGCACGCGATCGTCCGGCTGGCGCAGGCGGGGCTGCTGGAGACGCGGCACGGGGTCGGGACGCGGGTCCGCGACTACGAGCGGCTCGGCGGCCCCGAGCTGCTGCCGATGCTGGTCAGCACGGTCGGCCCGGCCTGGATGCGGGAGGTCTTCGAGGTCCGCAGGGAGATCGGCGCGCATGTCGCGGGCAAGGCCGCCGCGCACGCCACGGCCGAGCACCGCGACCGCCTGCGGCGGCTCGCGGCGGTGCTGCGGGACGCCGAGGACGCCTCCACCGCGCAGCTCGCCGAGTGCGAGATCCACCGGGTGATCGCCGCCGCGACCGGGAACCGGGTCTACGGGTTCATGGTCAACGCCCTGCTGAACGCCTACCTGGCCGTCCGGGACGGGTTCGCGCACGCGTTCGCCGACCCCGCCGCCGCGGCCGCGCGGATCGCGCCGCTGGTCGACGCGCTGTGCGCCGGGGACCCCGGCCGCGCCCGCGAGGCGGCGGCGGCCTACTTCACCGAGACCGAGGCGATCATGATCGCGGGACCGCGCCGTCCCGGCGGCGGGCGCGGCTAGCTCGCGCTCCGTCCCGTCGGACGGGACGAAGCGGAGCCGCCCCCCTGGCTCCCTCTACGCGGCGTCGGCGAGCACGCCGTGCGGGTCGAGGATGTACTTGCGCGCCGCGCCCTTGTCGAACTCGGCGTACCCCTCGGGCGCCTGGTCGAGCGGGATGACCGCCGCGTTGACGTTCCGCGCGATCTGCACCTTGTCGTACAGGATCGACATCATGAGCTGCCGGTTGTAGCTCATCACCGGGCACTGCCCCGTGACGAAGTACAGCGACTTGGCCCAGCCGAGCCCGATCCGCAGGCCGAGCTGACCGATCTTCGCGTTCTCGTCCTCCGCGCCCGGGTCGCCCGTGACGTAGAGGCCGGGGATGCCGAGCCCGCCCGCGGCGCGGGTGATGTCCATCAGCGTGTTGAGGACGGTCGCGGGCTGCTCCCCCGTCGACCCCTTCGGCCCGTGGCCGCGCGCCTCGAACCCGACGCAGTCGACCGCCGCGTCCACCTCGCCGACGCCGAGGATCTGCTCGATCTGCTCGGACACGTCGTCGTGCTGGGACAGGTCGATCGTCTCGCAGCCGAACTCGCGCGCCTGCCCGAGGCGCCCCTCGTTCATGTCGCCGACGATCACGACGGCGGCGCCGAGGACGTGGCACGCGGTGGCGCAGGCGAGCCCGACCGGGCCCGCGCCCGCCACGTACACGGTGGAGCCCGTGGTCACGCCCGCCGTGTAGGCGCCGTGGTAGCCGGTCGGGAAGATGTCCGACAGCATGGCCAGGTCTTCGAGCTTCGCCATGACCGTGTCGCGGTCGGCGGGGAACTTGAGCAGGTTGAAGTCGGCGTACGGGACGACCGCGTACCGCGCCTGCCCGCCGTGCCAGCCGCCCATGTCGACGTACCCGTAGGCGGCGCCCGGACGGTCCCGGTTGACGTTCTCGCACACGCCGGTGTGGCGCTCCTTGCAGTTGCGGCAGCGTCCGCAGGCGATGTTGAACGGGACGCTGACGAGGTCGCCCTCCTTGATGAACTCGACGTCCCTGCCGGTCTCGATCACCTCGCCGGTGATCTCGTGGCCGAGCGTGAGCCCGGCGGGGGCGGTGGTCCGGCCGCGCACCATGTGCTGGTCGGACCCGCAGATGTTGGTGGCCAGTACCTTGAGGATGACGCCGTGCTGCAGCTTGCGGCCGTTCTGCTCGGCCAGTTCGAGCTTCGGGAAGTCCAGGTCCTCGACCGTGACCTCGCCGGGCCGCTGGTACACGACGCCTCGGTTGGTGTCCGCCACGACCCCTCCCTCCGCGTTTGAGGATCGTCCGGAACCCCTACCCGATTTATTGCTGTTAGTCCGATTCTCTGGCGGACGGTTCCGAGCCCAGATACCGCAGGACGGCGAGGACGCGGCGGCTGTACCCGGTCGCGTGCGACAGGTCGAGCTTGTCGAAGATCGCGTTGACGTGCTTCTCCACGGCGCTCTGCGAGACGTGCAGGTTCGCGGCGATCGACGCGTTGGTGTGGCCCTGCGCCATGGCGCCGAGGACGTCCCGCTCGCGCGGGGTCAGCCGGGAGAGCGGGTCGTCCCGCGCGCCGTGCGCGGCGAGCAGCCGCCGCACCACCTCCGGGTCGAACGCCGCGCCGCCCGCGCCGACCCGGTCGAGCGCGTCGAGGAACTCGTCGACCTGGGCTACCCGGTCCTTCAGCAGGTAGCCGACCCCGGCGGTGTCCGCGGTGATCAGCTCGGCGGCGTAGCGCTTCTCCACGTACTGGGACAGGACGAGCACGCCGACGTCCGGCCAGCGCCGCCTGATCTCCAGCGCGGCGCGCAGGCCCTCGTCGGTGTGCGTCGGCGGCATCCGGACGTCCACGACGACGACGTCCGGCGGACCGGCGGCCACCGCGGCGAGCAGCGCGTCGCCGTCCCCGACCGCCGCCGCGACCGCGTGCCCCTCCTCTGCCAGCAGCCGGACGAGGCCCTCGCGGAGGAGCGTCGAGTCCTCGGCCAGCATCACCCGCACGGCAGCATCACCCGCACGGCAGTTCCGCGGTGATCACGGTCGGGCCGCCGGGCGGGCTGTGCACGGCGAACTCGCCGTCCAGCGCGGCGACCCTGCGGGCGAGGCCCGCGAGCCCGCCGCCCGCCGGGTCGGCCCCGCCGGAGCCGTCGTCCTCGATGCGCACGCCGATCATTGTGGCCGACCCGGTGACGTCCACCGTCACCCGGCTCGCGCCGGAGTGCTTGGCGGCGTTCGTGACCGCCTCGCAGACGACGAAGTACGCGGCGGTCTCGACCGCGCGCGGCGGGCGGCCCGGCACGGCGTAGCCGATCCCCACCGGCAGCGGGGACCGCTCGGCGACCGTCTCCAGCGCGGCGCGCAGGCCCTCGCCGTCCAGCGCGGCCGGGTAGACGCGCCAGGCGACCTCCCGCAGGTCCTCCAGGGCGCGGCCCGACTCCTCGTGGGCCTGCCGGAGCAGGTCGGCGGCGCGGTCGGCGTCCCCGGCGCGGCGGGCGCGGCCGATCAGCATGCCGAGCGCCACGAGCCGCTGCTGGACGCCGTCGTGCAGGTCGCGCTCGATGCGGCGGCGCTCGTCGTCGACCGCGTCCACGACCTGGGCCCGGGTGACCGAGAGCCGCGCGATGCGGCGCTCGTACTCCTCCAGCGGGCTCGGGCCGAGGCAGCGGCGGGCGACCGTCCGCTCCAGCGCCGCGACCCCGACCAGGCCCTGGACGGCCAGGAACAGCAGGACCAGCCCGAACACGGCCGTGTAGGCGACGATCCACGGGGTCGGCGGGATGCCGTCCATGTAGTCGCCGGTGATCCACCAGCTCGCGGCCAGCTCCGCCGCCAGCGCGGCGCCGTAGCCGATGAGGAACAGGATCACGCCGCCGAGCAGCCCGACCGGCACCCGCAGGACGAGGTACGCCAGCGCCCGCAGCGGCCCGTAGTCGGCCGGACCGCGCTCGCCGAGGAACGCCCCGAGGCGCCGGCGCTCCAGTTCGGCGGCGGCGCGGGCGGCGTCGGCGACGATCCCCGGGACGGTCCGGCGGCCGCGCGAGAACGCCAGCGAGTAGGCCGTCAGCAGCGCCGCCGCGGCCAGCAGGACCAGTTCCGCGCCCGCCGTCGCCGCGCCCAGCAGCAGGCCGACCGCGACCCGCGCGGCCGTGCGCGCGGGTCGGCGGCGGGCGCCGCGGGCGTCAGAAGATGCGATCACGTTCGAACTCTCGTGTCCCCGCCCGATGCCCTCCGGTCCGCCGTCCCTTCACGATACGCACGGCGGCGAACGCCGCGACCGCGGCGGCGGCGAGGGCCAGCACCGCCTTGGAGTACACGCCGACGTACTCCTCGACCGTCCGCCAGTTGTCGCCGAGCCCGTACCCGGCCAGCACGAACGCCGTGTTCCACAGCAGGCTGCCGAGGCCGGTGTAGAGCAGGAACGTCGCCATCCGCATCCGCTCCACCCCCGCCGGGACGGACACCAGGCTGCGGAAGATCGGGATCATGCGGCCGAGGAACACCGCCTTGGCGCCGTGCCGCGCGAACCACGCCTCCGTCCGGTCGAGGTCGGAGAGCTTCACGAGCGGCAGCCACGCCACCAGCGCGCGGACGCGGTCGCGCCCGATCAGCGCGCCGACGCCGTAGAGGGCGAGCGCTCCGGCGAGGCTGCCGAGGGTCGTCCAGAGCAGGGCCGCCGCGAGGCTCATCCGGCCCTGCGCGGCGGTGAACCCGGCCAGCGGGAGGATCACCTCGCTCGGCAGCGGCGGGAACAGGTTCTCCAGCGCGATCGCGAGCCCCGCGCCGGGCGCGCCGAGCCTGTCCATGAGGTCGGTCGCCCAGCCCGCGATGCCGCCCGCGGGCTCGGCCCCGGACGCCGCGTACACCGTTTCGATCATGCTTCGACGCTAGGAACCGGGCGGGGCCGCCACCATGGAGCGCGCCGCCGGACCGTCCGGCCGCGCGCCGCACCCCCGGCCTGCGGAAAACCACACCCCGCGCCCCGCCGGGCGGGCCGTCCGGCGGGGCGCGGGCCGGGCGCCGCGCCCGCGCCCGGACGGCCGGAGGCGGCCCGGACGGTGGCCGCTCCCGGCCGTGCGGACCGAGCCGGATTCAGCGGAGAGTGAAACCCGGTCCGCCCGGGACGGGGGTCCCTGGACGCCCGGAACCCCGGTTCTCGCAGGCAGCGGGCCCTGCGGACGCCCGTTTCGGACATCGTCCGCGGTCAGCCGACCTGTAAAGAATCTTTATAGATCGACTTTTCCGTTAAGACCCTTTCTTGTAGCGTTCGCAGCGTTTTGTGAAGCGAATTCGTGAACAGACATTCCCGCCACAAGATCGTATAAGGACGCCGCGATGCCCCTGGCGACCAGCCTGGCCGCGGCCGCGCTCCTCGGCCTGCTGACCTTCCTGGCCACCACGCGGCGCGGCCTGCGCGAAGAACGCCCCCGCGAGGGGCACCCCGAGTCCCTGACGGCCGTCCTCGGACCGGGCGACGAGGAGTACCTCGCATGGCTGGCCGACCACCATTGGCCCGGCGACGAGTACCTCGACCTGGAGCACGAATGGGCGGAGGAACTGGAGCACGCCGAGACGCCCGGGTGCTACGTCTCGCCGCTGTGCCCCCAGTGCAACCTCCGGCGCGAGGACGTCTGGCCGTGCCCGAACTGCGGGCGGCTGCTGCACCCGTCCTGCGGGCACGGGATGCGGCGGCGGCAGGTCGAGCGCCCCTACCGCACCCATGCCACCAGCTCGGACGCGGTCATCGCCGAGTGGATCTGCACCGGCTGCACGTCGGTCGTCGGCCTGGACGTGGACCACGGCGACGAGCCTGACGGGGGTCTCTTGCGGTGAAAACCGGCTAGTTGCCCCATCTTGTCCGGCTTCACACGTTAAGTACGGTAAAGAATCCCTCATCCACTTGCATATTTCGGACGAGCAGCGGCAGGCTGCATCTATGTCCTTAATCACTGGGGACACGTGGAGGACCCTGTGACCGCTCAACCCGACTCGATCTGCCGCCACGAGCCGCACTGCCCGGCTCCCGACGCCCTCGACCGCGAGGCCGCGCGCACCGTCGCCAGCCACCCGGAACAGGGCTGGAGCCTGCTCTGCAACGGCATCGTCGTCTTCGAGGACACGGGCGAGCTGCTGCCGGACGGCCGGGTCATCGCCCCGCACCGTCCGAGCACCGCCGCCTAGCCTCCACGACGACCACCTGATCATTTCGCCGGGCTCGGCCCGGCCCGCTCCGGCGTGCCCGGAAACATCCGGTCCGGACGCCGGAGCTCACCCCTGCCCGCGTGTCGCGGCGCCCCCGCGGGACGATCACGTCCAGCCTGGGAGAGGGGCCTTACCGGAAGTCCTGGCCGAACCTGGCCGGGCCCGTGCCGTACGCGCGTCCACATGAGGCTTCGGGGGTCTGGTATGCCCGGCGATCCGCATGTCGGGCTCCCATCCGGCGGGGTCCCCCGGTAGCGTTCACTTGTTTCGCTACTTACGCAAGAATCATGTGGAACTCGACCGCGAAAGGACGGTGTGGCGTGATCACAGTCCTGGTCCTCGTGTCCCTGGTCGCCCTGTTCGGTCTGTGCATGCCGAACCTGCTCCGCCCCATGCCCGTAGGACCGTCGCACGATCCACCGTCGGACGGCGCGCCCGCCGTCCATCCCGAGTCGATGACCGCCGAACTCGACCCCGTCGACGAGGAGTACCTCGCCTTCCTCGCCGACGAGCTCTGGCCCGAGGACGAGTACCTCGAACCCGAGCCCAGCACCGACGGCGAGGAGGAATCCGGCGGCAGCGGCATGCTCCTGTGACGCTCCGGGCCCCGCCCGCTCCGCCCGGAGCACGTCCGCCCGCGCCGCGTCCGACCGGCGCGTCGACCAGGTCGATCCGCGGCGGGCACTCTTCCACGCGACGCCCGCCGAAGTGCGCGGCGCGCCTCGAACACACCGAGACGCCGGAGGCACGGGGGGCCGGGCGAGCCGCGAGTAAGCGCGGCGTGTTCAGGCGGCGGGGGGCGCGGGCAGCGGCTCGCCGGTCTCCAGGAGCGTCTTCAGGCCGGACAGGAGCTGCGGCCAGCCGTGCCGCGACATGCCGAGCAGCGTCTCCCCGCCCGCGTGGACGACCGTGAGCTTGACCGTCTCCCCGGCGGGCTCGATGTCGAAGGTGACCTTCGAGCGGGGCTCGGCGAGGAGGGCGGCGCGGGTCTCCTCGTCCACGCCGACGGCCTTCGCCCACTCCGGCGTGAACGTGTGCCACGTGTAGGACAGGCGGCGTCCCGGGTCCGCTTCGAGGACGACCTGCTCCGGGTCGGCCGTGGTCGCGCCGTCCTCGACCCAGGTGATCGTGGAGCCGGGCTTCCAGTCCGTCTCGAAGGCGACGCCCCAGTAGCGGCGGGTGAAGGCCGGTTCGGTCAGCGCCTGCCAGAGCCGTTCCGGCGTGGTCTTGATGTAGGTGGTGTAGACGAACTCGCTGTCGGTCATGGGGTCGTGCTCCTCTTCGAGTGCGGTCTTCAGGTCGGCGAGCGCGCTCGCCCGCTGCCGGTCGTAGCGGCTCATCCAGCGGTCGGCGATCGCGTTGATCGGGGCGGCGTCGAGGTAGTGCAGCTTCTCCCGGCCCCGCCTGGACGTCGTGACGAGGCCCGCTGCCTCCAGCACCGCGAGGTGCTTGCTGACCGACTGCCGGGTCATGTCCAGCCCGGCGCACAGCTCGCGGAGCGTCTGCCCGTTGCGGGCGTTCAGGCCGTCCAGCAGGCGGCGGCGGCTGGGATCGGCCAGCGCCTTGAAGACATCGTCCATGCGTCGCCCCTCGAAATGCAACCGTCCGGCTGCCTGTACCATAGGCAGCCGGACGGTTGCATGTCAACGCGGTGCGCGCACGTCGGTCAGTCGCCGGTCTCGTTCTTGAGGATCTTGGCGGACGCGGCGTCCACGTGCAGCTCGTGCTCGGCTCCGCCGTTCGCGGTGACGTCCACCTCCCAGTAGGCCTTGCCGTGCTCCTGCTCGAACTCGACGGACGTCACGCGGCCCGGGACGGCCTTGAGCGCGGCGTCGGCGGCGCCCGACGCGGAGACAGCCGCCTTGCCCAGCGCGGCGGCCTCGGCCTGGTCGTCACCCTCGTCGTCACCGTGGCCGTCACCCCGGTCGTCGCCGCGGTCGTCGTCGCGGTCGTCGCCGTGGTCGTCGTCGCGGCCGCCGGTGTCCGGGCGGTCCGCGGTGTTCGTCAGCACCTTGCCGCTGCCAGAGTCGACCGTCACGTCGCGCCACCCGCCGCCGTCCGCCAGGACGTCGACCTCCCAGACGGGCTTGCCGTGCTCGTCGTCCAGCTCGATCTCGCCGACCTTGCCGGGGACGGCCTTCAGCGCCGCGTCCGCCGCCTGGGCCGCCGAGACCGCCGTCGCGGGCGGCGGGGCGTCCGCGCTCCCGGTCGGGGACGCGGACGGGGACGGTGACCCCTCGTGGGACGCGGCGAAGGCGGTGGCCGCTCCCCCGCCCGCGAGGACGCCCGCGGCGACCACCGTCACCAGCAGCCCGCGTCCCGTGACCAGACGCCGTGCGTCGATCTTCATCGAACCTCCCTGTGTCGCGCCGGCGGACCGCCCGCCGTCGCCACCTCCGAAGGCTGGCGCGGCTTCCTGTGGCCCGGCTGAAGCAACCTGAAGCCTCCTTCAGGGAGGATTTGGCACGCTGAGAGCATGCGCCTGCTGATCGTCGAGGACGAGAAACGCCTGGCCACGTCCCTCGCCCGCGGGCTCACGGCCGAGGGGTTCGTGGTCGAGACCGTCCACGACGGCGCGCGGGGGCTGGACCGGGCGCTCGGCGGGGACTTCGACCTGATCGTCCTCGACATCATGCTGCCCGGCATGAACGGCTACCGGGTGTGCGCGGCGCTGCGCGCGGCGGGCGACGAGACGCCGATCCTGATGCTGACCGCGAAGGACGGCGAGTACGACGAGGCGGAGGGCCTCGACACGGGCGCCGACGACTACCTGACCAAGCCGTTCTCCTACGTGGTGCTCGTCGCCCGGATCCGCGCGCTGCTGCGCCGCCGGACGCGGGGCGCGGCCCCGTCCATCGTGCTCGGCGACCTGACCGTCGACCCGGCGGCGCGGCGCGTCTTCCGCGGGGACGCCGAGGTGGAGCTGACCGCCAAGGAGTTCGCCGTGCTGGAGCACCTGGCGGCGAACGCGGGCCAGGTCGTGTCCAAGGCGCAGATCATGGAGGCGGTCTGGGACTTCGCCTACGGCGGCGACCCGAACATCGTCGAGGTGTACGTGAGCGCGCTGCGCCGCAAGCTGGACGTCCCGTTCGGGCGCAGGTCGATCATGACGGTGCGCGGGGCCGGGTACCGGCTGGCCAGGAACGGGGGCGCCTGACATGGCGCGGGTGCCGGCGTCGGTCCGGGCGCGGACGACGCTCGGCGCGACCGCCGTCGTCGCGGGCGCGCTGATCGCGGCCGGGCTCGCGGTCGTGCTGCTGCTGCGCGCGAACCTCGGCGGGCAGACCGACCTGCAGGCGGAGGTGACCGCGCGGGAGATCGCCTCGCAGCTCGCCACCGGCGCGCCGTTCGGGAGCCTCGACCTGCCGGACGGCGAGGAGCACCCGGTCCAGGTCGTGGACGAGCGCGGCCGGGTGCTGGCGGCCAGCGACGAGCTGGAGAAGATCACGGGCACGGGGTCGCCGAACGTCCGGCCCGGCCCGACCGGCGAGCCGGGGGACGACGGCGGACGGCGCGGTGGGCACGGGGGCGACGACGATCCGCGACGCGGCGAGGTGTCCGACGACGACCCGCGCCTCACCACCGGCAGCGCGACCGTCGACGGCCGGACCGCCGACTACCGGTTCGCGGCGGTCCAGGTGACGACGCCGCGGGACGAGACCGTCACCGTCTACGCGGGCGCCGACCTCGCCGCCGCGCGGGACGCGGTCGGCACCGTCACCCGGGCGATGCTCGCGGGCCTGCCGCTGCTGCTCGCCGTCGTCGCGGGCGTGACGTGGCTGGTCACGCGGCGGGCGCTGCGTCCGGTGGAGGCGGTGCGGGCGGAGCTGGCGGAGATCACGGCGGCGGGCGACCTGGCGCGGCGGGTGCCCGTCCCGGACGCGCGGGACGAGATCGCCGGGCTCGCCGCCACCACGAACGCGACCCTGGCCGCGCTGGAGGACTCGGTGGCGCGGCAGCGCGGGTTCGTCGCGGACGCCTCGCACGAGCTGCGCAGCCCGATCGCGTCGCTGCGCACGCAACTGGAGGTCGCGGCGGCGCATCCGGAGCTGCTGGACGTGCCGGGCCTGATCGCGGACGTCGTCCGGCTCCAGCACCTCGCCGCCGACCTGCTGCTGCTCGCCCGCATCGACGCGGGCGACCGGCCGCCGGAGCGGCCCGTCGCGCTCGGCCGCCTCGTCCGGGACGAGCTGGACCGGCGCGCCCCCGGCGACCGGATCCCCGTCCGGGCGTCCATCGAGGGCGACCCGCGGGTCATGGGCGTGCCGGGACGGCTGGCCCGGGTCGTCGGCAACCTGCTGGACAACGCCGAGCGGCACGCGGACGCGGCCGTCCGGCTGTCGCTGCGCGCGGAGGGCGGGACGGCGGTCCTGAGCGTCGCCGACGACGGGCCCGGCGTGCCGCCCGCCGACCGGGCGCGGATCTTCGAGCGGTTCGTCCGGCTGGACGACGCGCGCAGCCGGGACGAGGGCGGCGCGGGGCTCGGCCTCGCCATCGCCCGGGACCTGGTCGTCGCGCACGGCGGGGACCTCGGCGTCGGCGAGGCCCCGGAGGGCGGCGCGCTGTTCGAGGTGCGGCTTCCGGCTATTT
>NZ_BCQP01000025.1 GCF_001552135.1 Actinomadura chibensis NBRC 106107
TCGGGGGTGAGGAGGGCGAAGTGGTCGGTGTCGGCCGTGAGCTTCACCGGGCCGCCGTCGGTGGGGAGGAGGGCGCGGAAGCGTTCGCCGGACGTTCCGGCGCGGCGTTCGATCTCGGCGGAGACCGCCTCCAGGACGTGCCGCGTGTGCAGCCCCTCCGGGCGCGGGAGCGTGTCGAGCAGCGCCTCCCGGGCGCCCGGCACGAACTCGTAGCGCACCCCGCCGACCGGGCGCAGCAGCCCGCTCAGCAGCACCTCGGCGAGCTGCCCCGGGCCTGAGCCGCCGAGGATCCGGTGCTGGATCAGCCGCATCACCGGCAGGGACGGGACGGAGACCGCGACGTGCGCGGCGAGTTCGGCCGCGTCCGCGGACGCCGTGGCGAGGAACCGGCGGACGCGCTCGCCGACCGGCAGTTCGCGTTCGCGCCGCACGGGCGCCGCGGCGGCGGGCGGCCGGGCGGGCAGCGTCGCGACGGCGGCGGGCTGCGGGTCGGAGCCGGAGACGAGCCGGGCCCACGCGCCGAACCAGCGCGGCGCCACCTCCAGGACGGGCACGGGCACGCCCGCCTTCGCGTCCCCGTCGTACGGGACGAACCGCAGGTCCGTGTTCGGCGCGCCCGGACGGGGCAGGACCGCGACCCCCGGCACGGCCGGGGCGGCGGTGCGCCGCCAGAGGCGCTCGGCGAGCGGCTGGAGGAGCGCGGTCGGCCCGGCCCGCGCCCAGCGCCGGACGGCCCGCGCGGCGCGTCCGTCCCACCAGTGCGGGCCCGAGCAGTCCGACAGGACGAGCACGGCGCGGCGGCCGGACGCGTCGAGCAGCGTGCCGGGGTCCTGGCACGGCGCGCCGGGGGTGGCGGCGACGCCTCCGGTGGTGTCGAGGTAGGCGACGTGGACGTCCCGGAACGCGCCCTGGCGCAGCAGCGTCTCGGTCAGCTCGCGGGCGAGCGGCCGCCACAGCCGCATCGTCGGACCGGTGTCGACGACGAAGGTGAGCGACAGCCAGCGCTCGGGTTCGGGGACGAGCACCGGCGTCCACACCCCGGTGTCGGCGACGCGGGCGGCCGTCGCGTCCTCGTCCAGCCCGAACCGGTGCCGCGACGGGACGCGCCGCTTCAGCGGGCGCAGCGCCCGCTGCACGCCGAGCGGGTCCGCGAGCATCGGCGCGGTCGGGACGAGCACCTCCGCCGCCTCCCCGCCCCGCTCGGGCACGGCCGCGGGCCCTTCGCGCGCCTCTGGCGCGGCGCGGGGATGGAGCGGGGACAGCGCCTCGGGCGCGGGACGCGGGCCGGGCGCGGCGTCCGGACGCGGAGGCGGCTCCTCGGCCACCCGTGGAACCGCCGGGAGCGGCTCCGGCGAGGGCTCGTCGTCGGGCGGGGTGATGTGGCAGGCGAGCCACAGGATCTCGCTCAGCTCAAGGGCGTCGGGCGGGGGGCCGGTGGCCGACAGCGCGTCCCGGAGCCGGTCAATCGTCATCGACGGGCCCCGCGAGGTTCGGCATGACGCGGTCGGCGAGGGCCCGGCGGTCCTCGGCGTCGGCGTGGCGGCACAGGTAGACGGCGTTGAGGAGCTGGTCGGTCGCCAGCGTCCCGGACGCGGCCCGTTCGAGGAACCGCCGGACGAGGTCGTCGCTGCGGTCGGCGAGCGGCCCGAGGTGCTCGCGGACGATCGCCGCCAGCTCCGCCTCCCCGGACGGCTGCCGCAGCTCGACCGTGACGCACCGGCGCAGGAACGCGGGCGGGAACTCGCGCTCGCCGTTGCTGGTCAGCACGACCAGCGGGAACGCGCGGCAGCGGACGGTCCCGGCGGTGACGGTGACGCGGGCGCCCGGCCCGTCGGCCGTCATCACCTCGGCGGACGGGTCGGCGCGGCGGGACAGCTCCGGCAGCTCGTACTCGCCCTTCTCGAAGGTCGTGAGGAGGTCGTTGGGCAGGTCGATGTCGCTCTTGTCGATCTCGTCCACGAGCAGGACGCGGGGCCGCCGGTAGGGCAGCAGCGCCGTGCCGAGGGGGCCGAGGCGGATGAAGCGGCCGATGTCCTCGTCGGCCGCCGGGGACGTGTCGCGTCCGGCCGCGTACAGGCGGGTGAGGGGGTCGTACTGGTAGAGGCCGTCGCGCAGCGTCGTCCGGCTGGTGATGGGCCAGTGCAGGACGGGCCCGAGCCCCAGTTCGTGGGCCACCGCGTATGCGAGCGTCGACTTCCCCGTACCGGGCGGACCCGTCACCAACAGCGGACGGCGCAGATACAAGGCGGCGTTGACCTGCTGTACGGCGTCGTCCGACGGGCGGTACGTCGTCGCCTGGTGCGTGTTGCCCGAACCGCCCTCCGGGTGCGGCAGCACCGGCCCGCCGTCGAACGCGCGCCAGGGCGGCGGCGGAGGCAGCCGGTCGATCCCGTCGTGCGGGCGACGGCTCCCGGTGTAGAGCAGCCAGTCGGGCACCTATACCTCCATGGCGAGGGGCGGGTCGGGGAGGCGGGACGGGTCGTCCCAGAGCAGGGTGAGGGCGCGTCCGCAGTGCGGCTCGCCGTCCGGCGCGACGAGCGCCTCCTTGCGCAGCGCGAGCGCGATGCGCGGCAGTTCGGCGGGCGCCTTGCCGCCGACCGCTGCGGTCAGCTCGTCCAGGACGCGGTGCCCCCGGCAGTCGTCGTGGGTGGGCGCGCCGCACTGCTCGCGCGTCCACAGCATGACGGGGATGCCGTTGTTCAGCGCCGCCTTCAGCCACGTCTTCATCGGACGCGACCCGTAGACGAGCACGGAGAAGTCGACGTGCGCCTCAAGCCAGCGCTCGAAGTCGCCGCCCCGGCGCGGCGCGTCGCAGGCGACCCGGTGCGGCTCGCTGCGGCCCCGCTCGGTCAGCAGCCGCCAGCGGTGGTGGGCCTGGTCGCGGCGGATCGAGCCGGGGCGCAGGCGCTCCACGTCCCGCACCACCACCGGGTACCGGCGCATCGGGATCCGGTTGCGCGCGTCGACGTACCACTGCTCGAACGGCCTGCCGAGCCAGCTCTCCGGCACCGCGAACTCGATCATCCAGTCGCGGCCGATCAGCGCGGGCGCGACCGCCGCGACGCCCTCCTCGACGACCGCCCGCACCCTGCGCTCCGGCACCCGCTCGACCGGGCGCGACGGGCCCTCCGCCCCGTCGATCCACGTCTGCACGGCGACGTCGAAGGCGTTGTCGAACGTCACCCGCTCCAGCCGGACGATCACCGACGCGGGATCGGCGCGCTCCGGCGCGGGCGCGGCGCCCGGCAGGTGCCGGGCGGACCAGGCGGTGAGCCGCTGCCGCCGCGCCTCCGGCAGGTGCCGTCCGAGCGCCGCCAGGTACCGGACGAGCCGCTCCTCCGCCAGCCCCTCCGCCACGTACCGCACCGACGCCCACGCGGACCGGAAGCCGCCGACCGCGGGGCGGCCGACCGTCCCCGCGAGGGCGGCGGCGAGCGGGTCGGTGAAGCGGACGCCGTCCAGCAGCTCGCGCAGCTCGCGGCGCGCCTCCGGGGACGCCCAGCGCAGCGGGAGCAGGTCGTCGAGCGGCTCCCAGTGCGCGCGGAGGCTGGCGAGCGGCAGCATCCAGCCGAGGTCGGCGCGGTCGCCGCCGTGCCGCAGCTCCGCGTTCGTCACCATCCCGATGACCTCGCCCGTCTCCGTGTCGTACACGGCGGACCCGCTGTAGCCCTCCTCCAGCCAGTCGCCCGGACCGGTCTTCAGCTCCCACCACTCCTGCCGCATGCCGCGGTGCGGGGACGTCGTCACGGTCGCGTGCCGCTCGTTCCCGTCGTGCCGCCGGGGGAAGCCCCACACGCCGAACGTCCGCCCGGCGACGCGCGGGTCGTCGGGCGCGGCGAGCCGCGCGGGCGCGTACGGGACGGGCTCGCGCAGTTCGAGCACCGCGACGTCGCCGAGGTCGCCCGCGCGGCGCCAGCCGCCGACGTGCGTCACCCGGACGGGCAGGTCCTCGCGCAGGCCGGGGAAGCCGACCCGCGCCTCCGCCAGGCCGCGGACGGAGTGCGCGCAGGTCAGCAGCCGGTCCGCGGTGACGAGGAAGGCCGCGCCGACCTTGCCGCCGCCGGGCGGGCCGACCCAGGCGCGCCACTGCCAGTCGTCCACGATGCGGCTACGCCCCCTCCTCGCCGGTCCCGGCGGCCCCGGCGGGCGGGCGGCCCCAGGTCAGCTTGACCTTGAGCTGCCCCTCGACGGAGGTCTTGGCGATCACCGCCCCGGCCGCCGCGTTGAGCTTCACGCCGAACTCCAGCTCGACCCCGTCCGGGTCGGCGGCGCCGCCGCGCAGCGCCGCGAGCGCGGAGTCGGCCGCGTCCCTGATGCTCTGGAACGCCTCCTCGAAGGAGGCCGCCGCGTCGTGGATCATGTCGCCCGCGCGGGACACCGACTGGAACCCCGGCTCCCGGTCGTCGGTCTCCACGACGACCGCCCCGCGCTCCGTCCGCCACCGCACCAGTTCGTCCACCGAGCCCTGCCTTCCTGGGGGGCGACCCCCAGACCCCCGGAGGGGTCGTCATGATCCTCGCTCCGCTCCGGTCATAACGCCTCCCCGACCCCGAAATCTATCAAGATCATGCGATTCGGGATGGTTGGCTGGAGACACCCGGCGGGGGCACGGCCACAGGAGGACATGATGATCACAGTGGAGCAGGTGCGGGCGCTCGCGCTGACGCTGCCGCGCACGTCCGAGCACCTCATCAGGGACCGGGTGAAGTTCCGCGTCGGCGCGATCGTCTACGTCGCCTTCTCGCGGGACGAGACCGTCATGGGCTTCGCGTTCCCGAAGGAGGAGCGCGCCGCGCTGGTCGCGTCGGAACCGGCGAAGTTCCACCTCCCCGGCGAGTCGGACATGCGCTTCAACTGGGTGCACGCGTGGACGTCCGCCCTCGACGAGCCCGAGATGCGCGAACTGGTCGTGGAGGCGTGGCGGATGGTCGTCCCGAAGAAGGTGGCCGCCGCCCGCCTCGGCCTCTAGCGCGAGAGGCCCCAGGGCGGGGACGCGGCCGAACGTCCCGGACAGGGACGGCCTGACCGGCTCAGGGGGTGGCGGCGGGCTGGGGTTCCTTCTCGTCCGGGGTCTCCTTCGGCGGGGCCTTCGGCCGCCCGGACGGCACCCGCCGCCCCCACGCGGCCGCCGCCGCGAAACACGCGAACGGCAGGGCGGGCAGCAGGTAGCGGTAGTCGAAGTCCACCGTGGCGGGCGGGATCGCCAGGAGCATCACCGCCGACGTCCAGAACAGGGCCGTTCGTGCGCGCGCGCGCCGCCACACGATCCCCGCCGCGCCCGCGAGCAGGACGAGCCCGAGCACCGTCCCCGGAACGCTGACCCGTTCCTGGTAGTCGCGCATGAGGCCCGCGTAGGGCTCGACGATGTGGGTGCGTCCGGTGCCGTGCGAGTACTCGTACACGACCGTCCGCCTGGTGCCGCCGCCGTAGACCGGCAGTTCGGGCTTGCGCGCGGTCGGCTTCGTCGGGAAGTGGTAGCGCGCCTCGGTGCCCACGGTCGGGTACCGGCTGCGGTGCCACGCGAACGTCCGGACGAAGAAGTCGTACGAGGCGACCTTCACGTAGTCGAACGGCTGGTTCCGGATCGCCCAGAACGCGAACCGCTGCGCCCGCGCGTTGGTGCCCGGGTCGAACGCGCCCCCGTCGGTCCACCCGGTCGGCGAGCCCTCCTCCCAGATCTGGTGGGACGAGGCGGGCCGGTCGCCCTTCGGCCCGTGCGGGCACAGGCTCGCCAGGTCGGCGGGCGGGGTGTGGGCGTCGCAGTCGGCGAACGCCGCCGTCCGGCCCCAGAGGAAGATGCCGTCGACGCCGGTCATCCCGAACCGGCCGTGCTCCTGCTGGTACCACGTCGCGTACGCGCCGACCGGCAGCGCGAACGTCACCGCGAGCGCCGCGTACGCGGGCCAGCGCGTCCGCCTGACCGCCAGGTACACCAGCGCGATCAGGAACAGCGGGACCCCGACCGTGCGGGTGACGGCCGCGACGCCGAGGAGCGTCCCGACGAGCGCGGCCCGCCGCCACCCCGTCGCGCCCGGCTTCGCGAGCACCAGCGTGGCCCCGAGCGCGAGGACGGTGAACAGCGTGTCCGACAGCAGGAGGTGTTCGAGTTCGAGCTGGTAGGCGTCAAGGAGCAGCGGCGCGACGGCCACCGCCGCCCACGCCCGCCGCACGTCGAAGTCGCGGACGAGCATCCGGTACCCGGCCGCCGCCAGCCCGACGACCGCCGCGTGCTGCAGCGCCGTGACCAGCGCCAGGCTGTGGAACGGCTTGAGCGTCCAGAGGAAGATCCCGTAGCCGGACGGGCGCAGCGGATGCGGGAACGGGTCGTCGGCGATCCGGACGAAGTCGTAGCTGTCGTTGAACCACAGGACCCCGCGGAACCCGAGCATCGCGACGACGCGCAGCACCACGCCCGCGACCAGCACCGCGGTGAACAGCCGGTTCCCCTTGACGGCGGCCAGCACGGCCCGGGCCGTGGGACGGCGGACGGCCAGCGGGAAGAACGACACCGGGGACCCTAACTGTGGACGTGCGGGCGGACGGGATCCTGCGCCGACCTGGGATCGGCCGCGTCACGCCGGGGCGGGGAGCGGTCACTCCCACCGCCCACGCATCGGCCGCGATCCTACCAGCGCCCCGATCACTGTCCGGTGTTCGTCTGTATCTCGCTCACGACGAGCGGCGAGGGAGCCGAGGTCATCGTCTGGCCGTCGAGGGTGCCCCCGGCCGCGTCGCAGGCCGCGCCGTCGCACGTCCAGGCGACGGACCAGGTGATGGTCGCGGTGATCTGGTACTTGCCGTCCGGCTGCCCGGCCGACGACCGGGTGTAGGCGTAGTGGCAGGTCCTGCCGTCCTCGGTGCCGCCGTCCTCGCACTTGATCTGCTTCTCGCCCAGGTCCCAGACCACTCCCTGGACCGTCCCCTTCAACTGGACGGTCTGCCCGCCCTCCGAGATCGGCTCGGTCTCCACGTCGTGGTAGCCGTCCACCCACAGGGACGTCTTCAGGGCGACGTAGGTCTTGTCCTTGGGGGCGGTGTGCACGACGGGCACGGGGAACTCGGTCGCCGCGCGGGCGCGGAGGACGAGGTCGGCCGTGGTGGTGGGCGCCGCCTGGAGCGGCGCGGGACCGCCGGGCGCGGGCACGAAGCCCTGGGCCTCGTCGGGGGTCAGGCCCTCCGGCGGAGGGGGCAGCACGGGGCCGCCGCCGCCCGAGCCGCCACCGGTCCCGCCGCCACCGCCGCCGTGCGAGCCGGGCACGCGGACGACCACGTTGCAGGTTCCGCCGGTGCCCGTCTTGTGGCAGGGCGCGGCCTGCGCGGGAACGGCGGTCGACAAGGGGATGGCCAGCGCGGTCGCCGTGATGGTGGCGGCGGCCGCGCGGCGCCGGGTGCGGGGGTGCGGAGGCATCGCGTGTCCTTCCCTGCCGGTCGTCAGCATGGACGGTCCTTGACGTTCGCGGCGACCTTCCAGACGCCGGAGTCGTACTGGACGGTGGCCCGGTAGGCGTAGGTGCCGCCCGGGAGCTCGCCCGTCCGTTTGCCGGTCGTCGCGGAGAAGCGGTAGGCGGCGAGGGTGCGGACGCAGTCGATGACGTAGACCTTCGTGTTGTCCGTGGCGCGCGCGTACACGCGCGGGTTGAGCGTGTTGGTGAAGCGCCAGATCTCGCCCTTGGCCTTCGTGGCCTCGACGTCCCGGGTGACCTCGCTGAGGAGGGGGTCCATGGCGACGGCGGAGAGGGCGGTGGGGTCGTTGGTCTCGTAGGCCTTCTTGTAGGCGGCCTGGAACTCGCGGTAGCGCTTCAGGGCGGTCTTGAAGAGGCGCTCCGTCGGGATCGCGGACGGCGCCGCGGCGGCCTGGGACGGCGCCGCGCCCGTGTCGAAGGAGCCGTTCGGGGCGAGTTCGCCGCCGGACCCCGAGTGCGACGAGCCACAGCCCGCGACCGCGAGGGCGCAGAGGGCGAGGACGGCGGGCAGCCGGTCGGCGCGGTGGGATCCCAGTCGAGGGGGGAGAACCAACCGGGCGCGCATCGCCATCCCTGAGCGGCAGCCGACAACGGGGCGGAATACGCGCGAAAGCTTACAGAGGTGCGTGTGACGAGAAAAGGGATTCGTTGGGAACGGCTTGACCTCGACCGGGCTTGAGGTAACACGCTGCCCTTGGAAAGCGTGATCGAAGGGGTTGCTGATGCGGGCTGTGTGGTTGCGGGAGTTCGGCGGGCCGGAGGTGCTGGAGGCGGGCGACGCGCCCGATCCGGAGCCTGGGGAGGGGCAGGTGCTGGTGGCGGTCGAGTTCGCCAACATCACGTTTGTGGAGACGCAGGTGCGGTCGGGGACGAGCCCGATACCGATCCGGTGGGAGCCGCCCGTCGTCCCGGGCAACGGGGTCGGCGGCGTCGTCACGGCGGTCGGGCCGGGCGTGGCCGAGGGGCTTGTCGGACGCCGGGTCGTGACGTCCACCGGCGGCACGGGCGGGTACGCGGAGCTGGCCGCCGTCGACGCGGCCGAGGTGTTCGACGTGCCGGACGGCCTGCCCCTCGACGACGCGGTGGCGCTGCTCGCGGACGGCCGGACGGCGACGATGATGCTGCGCGCCGCCCGGCCGAAGGCCGGGGAGCGGGTGCTGGTGGAGGCCGCCGCGGGCGGGGTCGGGTCGCTGCTCGTCCAGTTGGCGAAGGCGGCGGGCGCGACGGTCGTCGCGGCGGCCGGTGGTCCGGGCAAGGCGGAGGCGGCGGCGCGGCTGGGCGCCGACGAGACCGTCGACTACCGCGAGCCGGGCTGGGCCGGGAAGGCTGGCCCGGTGGACGTGGTGTTCGACGGCGTCGGCGGGGACGTGGCGCGCGAGGCGTTCACGCTGCTCCGGCGCGGCGGCCGGATGGTCAGCTTCGGGTTGGCGAGCGGCGAGTGGGCGGACGTCAAGGACGAGGACGCGGCGGAGCGCGGGGTGACGCTGGTCCGTCCGGCGGCCACGCCCGAGGAGTTGCGGGAGTTCACGCGGAGCGCGCTCGCCGAGGCCGCCGCCGGACGGCTCAGGCCGGTGATCGGGCAGCGCTTCCCGCTGGAGGACGCGGCCGCCGCGCACGCCGCCATCGAGGCGCGGACGACCGTCGGCAAGACGCTGCTGGAGGTCACCCGGCCGTCGTGACGGCCGTCCTGAGGAAGGCCGTGAGGGCGCGTTCGTAGGCGGCGGGGTCGACGTTCCACGCCTCGGTGTGGCCGCCGTCCGCCTTGACGTGGGTGACCGTGCCGGGCGGCGCCGTCCTGGCGAAGGCGAAGGCGGGGCCGTTGGCGACGGTCCCGTCGTCCTTCGCGGTGTAGAGCAGGACGGGCGTCCGCAGCCTCGGCGCGTAACGGCGCTGGTCGTAGTCCGACAGGTCGATCCCGATCCGCCATTGCAGGACCTGTTTTGCTACGTCCGTGATGAACGGCGGCAGGCTGCGCGCGGAGCCCTGCTTGTCGAGGGTGGCGCTCCAGTCCATGACGGGGGAGTCCAGGACGACGCCGCGCACGAACGACGGGTCGTCGCGCAGGGCCGTCATGACCATCGCGCCGCCCATCGACCACCCGTACAGGACGACACCGGTCGCGCCGTGTGCGCGCGCGTAGGCCATCGCGGAGACGACCTCGTTCCATTCCGTGTCGCCGAGATGGTTCTTGCGGTCGGGGGACGGCGGCGCGCCCACGTCGTTCCGGTACGCGATGGACAGCATGGGGAGCCCGAGCGCGTGCACGGCGCGCATGGCACGCATCGTCTCGATCTTGTCCGCGTTCCGTCCGTGGACGCCGATGACCCACGTGCTCTCCGGCGACCGGCCCGGCACCAGCCACGCGGGCATCGGGCCGACCTTCGACGGATAGGCGACGTCCTGGAAATCGAGGCCGAGCGACTTCTTGGGGTCGTCGCCGTACACCCAGTGGTCGATGGTCGCGCGCGTCCCCTTGGCCAAGGTCCCCTGGACCACCGAGTCGACCTTGCGGACGACATGGTCGCCGTCCCGCCGGATGACGGGGCCGAGGAGGGCGCGGCCGCCCTTCCAGGCGAGCGCCCACGTCCCCGGGCGTTCGGTCGACGCCTCGCGCGGCAGCGTGACGGTGCCGTTCGCGACGTCCGCCACGGTGAGCGGATACTCCTCGGAATGGTCCACCTGGGTCGCGACGCCCGCGAAGTACCAGCCGATCCCCCCGACGGCCGCGCACAGCAGCACCGCGACCGCGGCGGCGGCCGCGACCAGCGTGCGCGCGCGGCGGCGGCGCCGCGCCGGGGACGGCGGTTCGGGGGTCGCGGGGGCGGGTGACTCTGAGACTGCGGTCGGCACGACACGACGTTAACCTCCGCTGAACGTTGTCAACGCCCCGGTCCCTCCGCCAAGTGTGGATTCGTGCGGCTAATCTGCCCGGCAGGCGCCATCGGACGGGACGAACGGGGGACGCACGGCGTGACGGGGCACAGCGCGTGACGGGCCAGAGCGAGCGGATCGCTGACGCGGAGGGCCGGGTCGTCGAGTTCGCGCGGCGGACCGCGCCGCCCGGCTGGCGGCGGATCGACCTGCACTGCATCGCGACCGTCGCCGTCAACGACGTCGCCCTGACCGTGCTCACCGGGGAGGGCGAGACGGTGACGGCGGAGACCGTCCCGCAGGAACTGACCGCCCTGCTGATGGACCTCCGCCGGGCGCACTACCTGTCCGAGCAGGGGACGTGGTTCTCGATGGTGGCCATCATCGAGCCCGACTCAGCGTGCGCTCTCTACAACTACGACTTCGACCCGATGTGGGACCCGCCCATCCCGGCGGACTGCTGGCGGCGCGACCAGATCGTCCTGCCTCGGGACGGCGCGAACATGCCGCCCTGGCTCCGCGACCGGCTGGACGGGCGCGCGCCCACGGAACGTCCCGCGCCCGACCCGGGGCCGATGAACCCGGTAGAGCAGATGGAGCTGCTGTCCAACCAGGTCACGCTCGTGGTCGCCGACCATGCGCCGCCGCTGTGGCGGAAGGTGTTCGGCTACTACCAGGCGGTCGGCGGGCACGTGGAGTTCCCCGCGATGATGTGCAGCCGGGCGGACGGCACCATGACGACCTGGACGCCCCCCGCCGCCGCCGGGACCCTCCTCGACCGGCTCCGCGCGGGCACCCACGCCTTCCAGGGGGCCACCTGGTTCCGCATCGACTTCGAGGTCGTGTACGAGGACGGGGCCGTCAGGTGCAGGGCGAGTTTCACCAACGACGACGAGCCGCGCTGGAACTCGGAGCCGACGCCGGACGACGTCCGCCGGGAGCTCGACCGGTTCCCGCGCGCCGACGTCCCGGAATGGATGACGCGGCGGCTCGGCGGCCCGCCGCCGCACACCATCGCCGACCGGCCGCCGCCGCCCGCCGCGACCGCGCGGCCGCGCACCGACCCCGGCACCGGCCTTCGGCGCGCGCGGATCTTCGACCACACGGCCCCGGACGGCGGACGTCCCGCCGTGTCGCGCCCGCCCGTCCCGCCGGACGAGGTCGAGCGCGTCACCGAGTACCTGCGCCGGGCTCCGGTCGTCATGGCGGCGCGGTCGAAGGCGCCCGACAGGCTGGATCCGGCCAGGGGCGACGCCGTCCCGCTGACCTTCCACACGGACGGGACGTGGGTCTGGTCAGGCGCGGTCGCCTATTACCTGAAGGAACACGACATCCCGCCAGAGGCCGAATTGGTGGCGCACATACGCGCCAACGGGTTCGAGGTGCCCGCCGTCGACGACGACACCATGGACACCGCGAACGCCGCCGTGACGGGACGGTCCGTCCCAGAGCGCGTCCGGACGGAGGTAGAGCCCGACTGGACGCACACCCTTCAGCACCGTCTCGACCAGCTCCGCGTGGACCGCGCCACGTACCGCATCAAGGAGACGGCAGAAGGAGTGTGGTGCCTCGTCCCAGACGGCGGACGGTGGGCGGTGTTCCAGATGCGCGACGGCGAACGCCGCAAGGAGGTCGCGTTCGACGACACCGAGCAGGCCGCCGCCCATCTCCTGGGACGCCTCCTCCTCGACCCGCGCCACACCGTGGAGGACGGTCCGTTCGAGCCGCTCCAGGGCGAACCCCCGCTCTCCCTCCTGCGCGACCGCCACGTCGTGGAACTCCCCGCGGGGACGGAGGTCGACCGCTACGGGGGATCGGACGGCAACGTCACCTACGCGGCCCGCACCCCGTACCCGCACCGGTCGCTGCCGGCCGAATGGCAGGACCGTCCGTACCGCGTCTACCGGCTGCTGCGCCCGATGGAGACGCTGACCGGGACGGCCGTCCCGTGGTTCGGCCAGCCCGGCGGCGGGACGGCCCACGTGTTCCGCCGTCCGATCACCGACCTGCTCGCCGAGGGCGCCCTCGCCGACGTCACCGGCAACCAGACCGGCGCCTGATCAGGCGCTTCCGATCGCGGACACGAGGCCCAGCGCGAGCAGCAGGTCGACGTGGATGAACGTCTCCAGCTTCGCGCCCGGCGGCACCTCCGGGTCGGCGGCGAGCCGGTCGAGGACGGCGAGTGCGCCCGGCGCGTCCAGGTCGTCCGCCAGCGCGGCCTCCGCCTCGGTCGCGTACGCGCGGTTCATCGGACGTCCCGGCGACGTCGCCCACTCGGCGACCTGCCCGCGCCACCGGTCCAGCCGCTCGGCGGCCCGCGCCGCCCGCGCCCCGGTCAGCTCCAGCGGCTCCCGGTAGGGGACCTCCAGGATCGCCAGCCGCACCGCCAGCGCGTCATCGGAAGGCACGCCGCCAGCCGTCTCCGGTGGCACGTCAAGCCACAGCCCCGCACCCTCGGGGCCGCCAGAGCCGCCCACGTAGACGTCGGCGTCCGGGAGCGGCGCGTCCGCCACTTCGAACGGCGCGATGCCGTGGTCGGCCCACGCGTCCGAGGCGGGCGACGGGACGCTCACCACCCGGACGCCGCGGCGCCCGCCCCGTTCCGCCACCCGGCGCAGCAGGTCGGCCACCACCGGGGCGCGGAGCCCGCCGCCGTCCAGCACCTGGACGCGCAGCCCGGGGCCGCCGGGCGGCGGCCCGGCCAGCCCGGTGCGCGCGTCATGCAGCCGCAGCATGCCTCAAACCCTAGGCGGCGTCCGCGGCGGTCAGAGCGGCGGGTGGTCGGACGGCAGCGCGCCGATCGGCAGCACCGCCGGCCCGTCCGGCTTGCGGACGGCCGCGAACCGCAGCCGCACGTAGTCGGCGACCCAGCCGGACTCGCGGCGCAGCGCCGGGGCGGCCAGGTCGTTCACCCGGGCGAGCAGCGGGTCGACGAGCTCCGGCGGGACGTCCGCGAGCGCCCGCGCCGCGTACGCGCGGACCCAGTCGGCGGCGCCGTTCGGCCCCTCGGTCATCCGGGTCGGACGGTCCGCGTGCTCAAGCAGGCGCAGCGTGAACCCGGCGTCCTCCAGCTTCGTCGCGTACTCGGCCGGGCTCGGGAAGTACCAGGGCAGCTCGGGCTCGCCGAGGCCGAACACGCGCCAGGCGGTCTGCATCGCGACGACCAGCTCCGCGCAGTTGCCCGCGCCGCCGAGCTCGCCGACGAACCGCCCGCCGGGGCGCAGCGCGGCGTGCACGCGTCCGATCACCGCGTCGGGGTCGCGGGTCATCCAGTGCAGGGCCGCGTTCGAGGCGACCGCGTCGAACGAGTCACCGACGATGAAGTCGTGGGCGTCCCCGACGACGAACGACAGCCCGGGGTGCAGCGCGGTCGCCTGCGCCACCATCTCGGCGCTGCCGTCGATGCCCAGTACCTCGGCGCCCCGCTCGGCTATCTCCGCGCTGAACGCCCCGGTGCCGCACCCGAGGTCGATCACCCGTTCGCCGGGCTGCGGATCGAGCAGGTCGACCAGGGGGGCGCCGTGCGCGGAGACGTACCCGAAGGCGGAGTCGTACGTCGTCACGGCCCAGTTCACTGTCACAATTTATCGGACATCTCCCTAACCCCGGCGGGCTTCCCCCGTCACTCCGCGTTCTAGAATCAAATTCCGTCCCGGTGCGAGGAGGGCCCGCGAGTGCCGTACGCAGAGATCGAGTACCAGGTCCGGGACGGGATCGCGACCGTCACCCTGAACCGTCCGCGCAAGCTGAACGCCTACACCTACGCCATGCGGGACGAGCTGCTCGACGCGTTCGGCCGGGTCGACGCCGACGACGAGGTGCGCGCGGTCGTCGTCACCGGCGCCGGACGCGCGTTCTGCGCGGGCGCCGACCTCGGGCGCGGCGGCGACACCTTCGACAAGGGCAAGTCCAAGGACATGTTCGCGGGCGACAACGTCCTCGCGGACGGCACGCCGCGCGACGGCGGCGGCACGGTCGCGCTGCGCGTCGCCCGCTGCCTGAAGCCCGTCATCGGCGCGATCAACGGCCCGGCCGTCGGCGTCGGCGTGACGATGACGCTGCCGATGGACGTCCGGCTCGCGAGCGCGGACGCCCGGTTCGGCTTCGTCTTCGCCCGCCGCGGGATCGTCGCCGAGGCCGCGTCGAGCTGGTTCCTGCCGCGCATCGTCGGGATCTCCCAGGCCATGGAATGGACCGTGACAGGACGCGTCTTCGACGCGGCCGAGGCGCTCGCCGGACGCCTCGTCTCGCGCGTCCACCCGCCCGCCGACCTGCTCCCCGCCGCCTACGCCCTCGCCCGCGAGATCGCCGACAACACCTCGGCGGTGTCGGTCGCCGCGATCCGCCGCCTGATGTGGTCGGGCCTGTCGGCGCCCTCGCCCTGGGACGCCCACGTCGCCGACTCCCGCCTGATGTCCGTCCTCGGCGCCGCGCCCGACGCCCGCGAGGGCGTGTCGTCGTTCCTGGAGAAGCGCGACGCCGCCTTCCCGATGCGGGTGAGCGAGGACCTTCCCCCCGAGGTGCCCGACTGGCCGCCAACCGGACCATGACGACGTGTGTCACCACTGTTACGCAGGGTAGGAAGCCGCCCGAGGCAACACGTTTCGGGGGTGCGTGGTGCGAAACAGGAAATTCATCATCATCGGTGCGGGACTCCTCCTCATCGCGGGTTGCGGCCACGCGGACAAGAAGCAGGCGCGGACGGCGGGCCAGCAAGCGGAGCTGAAACACCGGAGACCGGCGGCGCCGGCCCCGCCGCCGCCCCGCAAGATCGACTGCCTGCGGACCAGGTGCGTCTCGCTGACGTTCGACGACGGCCCGGGCCCGTACACGGCGCGGCTGCTCGACACGCTGAAGGGACGCGGCGTCCGCGCGACGTTCTTCATGCTGGGCGAGAACGTGGGCGCCCACCCGGACGTGGTACGGCGGATGTCGCTGGAGGGCCACGAGCTGGCGAACCACAGCTGGTCCCATCCCGACCTGACCTCGGTGCCGGCCGGGGAGCTGCGGACGCAGATCCAGCGGACGCAGGCGGCGATCAAGGGCGCGTCCGGGGTGACGCCGACGCTGATGCGGCCCCCGTACGGGGCGACGAACAAGAAGGTCGGACGCGCCATCGGCATGCCGCTGATCCTCTGGAGCGTGGACACGCTCGACTGGCGGTACCGCAGCGTCGCCCGCGACACCAGGGTCGGGATCAAGGAGCCCGCGAGCGGCGGCATCGTCCTCTTCCACGACATCCACAAGCCGAGCGTCGACTCCATCCCGAAGGTCGTGGACGGCCTGAAGAAGCGCGGCTTCACGTTCGTCACCGTGTCCGAGATGTTCCAGGGGCAGCCGCTCCAGCCCGGCCAGACCTACACCCAGCGGACCCAGCCCGCCAAGGCCGTGACGGCGTCGCCGCCGGCCTCGCCCGCCGCTTCGGCGAGCCCGTGACGTGACGGGCCGGATCCGACCGCCGTACGCCTGAACCGCGCTTTCCGGTGGAGCGTCCCAGGGGCTTTGCGCGAACCTGGCTCCCTGGCTCCCGACCCCCTGGAGACGCATATGGCAGTCCCGCCCGCCGACCGCAGTACGACCGAGGACGAGACCGGCGACGAGACGGGCGGGGCGGCGCGCCGGCCGCTGGCGCTGCGGCCGTCGCGCCGCCCGCTGGTGTGGGCCGTCCCGCTGCTGGTCCCCGCCGCCTACATCGAGGTGCGGGTGTTCGGCGAGTTCCGCCTGTTCTTCCTCAACAACGCCCTGATCGTGGGGCTCGTCTTCCTGGTGGCGATGGTGCTCAAGCTGCTGCGCGGCCGCACGGACGCCGACGCGGTCGGCGTCCGGAACCGGCTCGTGGGGAGGACGAAGCGCATGGCGTGGTCGGAGATCAGCGAGCTGACCGTGACGCCGACCCTGTTCGGACGCGTCGTGACGGTGCGCGGCCAAGCCGTGAGGCGGACCATGCTGGCCGCGCCGCGCGAGGGTCTCCTCGGCCGCGACCCGGACTTCGACGAGACGCTGCGCGCCATGCGCGCCCTCGCCGGGGCCCGCGGCCCGCGGGTGACCGACAACGTGCACCGCTCCGCCCGCATCACGTACTGGGCGATGATCGCGGTGTTCCTCGGCGCGGGCGTGTTCCTGTGGCGGCCCTGGCTGGAGACGTGGTGGCCGGGCGTCGACGAGGCGACCGAGCTCCCGCGCGCCTGCGCCGTCGCCGACCCCGCGACCGCGGCGCGGCTGCTGCCCGCGCCCGGGCGGCCCGCCGCCCGCGAGCGCGACATGAGGTACTCCGAATCGTCCGACTGCCGCTACCGGGACGCCGACGACCGCGTCCTCGCGCTTCAGCTCGACCTGGACCAGCGCACCAACTCCTCCGGCGGGGCGGCGCAGATCCGCGACGACTACGCCACGGCGCTGCGGATCGAGGCCGACGCCGCCCGGTCGCGCGCCGCGCACCCCGACGAGTGGACGGTCACCACCGGCGGCGTCCCCGGACTCGGCGACGAGGCGTGGCGGAGCGTCTCGGTCGGACGGAGCGACGGCGAGGCCGAGGTGCGCCTCGTGGCGCGCCGCGCCAACGTGGTGGTCCAGGTCAGGTACGACGCGAAACGCCCGGCGGACCAGGCCGCGTCCGAGGCCGCCGCGCTCGCCCGCAGGGCGCTCGACCGGATCGAGTTCCGGTGAGGATCCGGGGCCCGCGCGCCCGGTCAGCCGTCGTCGCGCGGGCGGCGGCGCGGCGGCGGCCGGGGCGGCACGACCTTCGCCGCGACCATGATCGTCTCCGGGACGTCGACGACCTCGCCGTCCCGCCGCCGGACGCGCAGCGTCCCGCCGGACCACGATTCGAGGACGCCGACGACGTCGCTGTACTCTCCCGTTGGCAGCCGGCGGCGCAGCGAGATCCGCTGACCCACGTCCGCGACGCTGATCGACACGACCAGTCGTGCGGCGAAGCGCCCGGACAAGTGACCCCCATGTCGAATCGACGACGCCGTGGCCGCCATACTATTCACAGCGAGCTTGCGGTGAGCCGTGACGTGCGGCGGGGCCGGAAATCCGAGAGGAGTCACCGACGTGACCTACGTCATCGCGCAGCCCTGCGTGGACCTGCTCGACAAGGCATGCATCGAGGAGTGCCCGGTCGACTGCATCTACGAGGGCAAGCGCATGCTCTACATCCACCCGGACGAGTGCGTCGACTGCGGTGCGTGCGAGCCGGTCTGCCCCGTGGAGGCGATCTACTACGAGGACGACACGCCTGACCAGTGGAAGGACTTCTACAAGGCCAACGTGGAGTTCTTCGACGACCTGGGCTCGCCGGGCGGCGCCTCCAAGGTCGGCAAGATCGACAAGGACCACCCGATCGTCGCCGCGCTCCCGCCGCAGAGCCAGGACGACTGACCGGCGGGCCTCCGGGCCTGGAGCGTCCCACGGGGCGCGTCCGTAGGGCGAAGTGCGTCGAATCCGGGCCGTGGTCTCCGCGTGGAGCCACGGCCCGGCGGGTTTCTCCGGAAGCCCGGTTCCTGGACGAAAAGGTGAGGTCTTTGTTTACGCTGCCGGACTTTCCGTGGGATCGGCTCGCCCCGTACAAGGAGCGGGCGCTCGCGCACCCGGACGGCATCGTCGACCTCTCGGTCGGGACGCCCGTCGACCCGACGCCCGAGCCGATCCGCGCGGCCCTCGCCGGGGCCGCCGACGCGCCCGGCTACCCGCAGACCTACGGGACGCCCGCGCTGCGGGAGTCGGTCGCGGGCTGGCTGCGCCGCCGCGCCGGGGTGACCGGCGCCGACCCGGACGCGGTGCTCCCCGTCATCGGCACGAAGGAACTGGTCGCCCTGCTGCCGACGCTGCTCGGCGCGGGCCCCGGCGACACCGTCGTGTTCCCCGAGCTGGCCTACCCGACGTACGACGTGGGCGCCCGGCTGTCCGGCGCCACGCCCGTCGCGACCGACGGCCTGCTCTCCCTCGGCCCCGTCTCGCCCAAGATCGTGTGGGTGAACTCGCCGTCCAACCCGACGGGCAAGGTGCTGCCCGCCGAGCACCTGCGCAAGGTCGTCGCGTGGGCGCGCGGGCGCGGCGCGCTCGTCGTCAGCGACGAGTGCTACCTGGAGTTCGGCTGGGACGACGAGCGCCCGCCCGTCTCGATCCTGCACCCGGACGTCTGCGAGGGCTCCCACGAGGGCCTGCTCGCGGTGAACTCGCTGTCCAAGCGGTCGAACATGGCGGGCTACCGCGCCGGGTTCGTCACCGGCGACCTCGCGCTCGTCAAGCGGCTGCTTGAGGTCCGCAAGCACGCCGGGATGATCGTCCCGGCCCCGGTGCAGGCGGCGATGGCGGTGGCGTTCGCCGACGACGCGCACGTCGACGAGCAGCGCGCCCGGTACGCGCGGCGGCGCGCCGTCCTGCGCGAGGCGTTCGAGCGGCACGGGTTCCGCGTCGACCACTCCGAGGCGTCCCTGTACCTGTGGGCCACCCGGGACGAGCCGTGCTGGGACACCGTCGCCCACCTCGCGTCCCTCGGCGTGCTCGTCGGGCCCGGCGAGTTCTACGGACCGGCCGGGGCGCGGCACGTCCGGATCGCCTTCACCGCCACGGACGAGCGCGTCGACGCCGCGTCCGCGCGGCTCTGACCCGTCCCGGCCGGGCGTCGGTCCGATTTCGGTTCCGTCGTTTTCGCGTGAAACCGGTGTGCCTTTTGGTACGTCTGAACGCGGTATGGGCTTAAGAGACCACAGTCGGTAGGATCCGCAGGTCTGTGCCCGTGTCATGGACGATTCGATGGAGGTGCCCGTGGGCGGAACCGCGATCGTGATCCTGCTCGCGCTGATCCTGGTCGCCCTGGTCGTGCTGATCGTCGTCCTGCTGCGGCGCCGTTCGGGACCGGCGCCGGCCCCGCCCGCTCCGCCCCGCGACCCGTTCGCGGCCGAGGACCAGGCGGCGGGCGACCCGCGGACGCTCAAGGCGGGCGACATGGTCGAGTACCTCGGCACCCGCTACTTCGTGCGCGGCTCGCTGCGGCTCCGCGAGGGCGGCTTCACCTGGAGCGAGCACCTCCTCGACGCCGACACCACCGAGGGCACGAAGGTGTGGGTCTCCGTCGAGGAGGACCCCGACCTCGAAGTCGTCTGGTGGACGGAGTACGACATCGGCGACCTCACCCCCGGCGAGCGGACGATCGTCGTCGAGGGCGTCGAGTACCGCCGCGACGAGCACGGCACCGCCGACTACACGAGCGAGGGGACGACCGGCGTCGGCGTCCAGGGCCGCGTCGAGTACGTCGACTACGAGGGCCCGCGCGGGAAGTACCTGTCGTTCGAGCAGTACGGCGGCGGGCAGTGGGAGGCGGGGCTCGGCGAGCGCGTCCCCGCCGGGTCGATGACGATCTACCCCGGCAGCGGTGGCTGACGTTGCGCGCGACGCTCGACGCCCCCTACGCCGACGCCCGCGCCGACGCGCTGTCGTTCGCGCTCGGCCTGCCGCCGCTGGACGCCCTCGCCGTGCTGCCGGTCGAGCACGCCGGGCTGACCGTGGAGCTGCGCCTGCTCGGCGCGTCCCACCAGGTCATCGCCGGTCCGCTGAGCGAGACGGTGGCGTGCCTGCCGGGCGCCGCCGACCCGCTGCCCGGCCGCGCGAGCACCGACCTGCCCGGCTGGGCCTACGACTTCGCCGCGACGACCGCCGCGCACAGCGACGCGACGGCGTTCGGCCGCGCGGTGGAGGCGGTGTGCGCGCGGCTCGACGGCCGCGGCGACGCGCTGACCGGGGACTTCCCCGGCTCCCGGCACGCCGTGACGGCGCTCGCGCTGGAGCACCCGCCGGTACGGAGCGCGGGCGCCGCGAAACCCGCGCGCGACCCCGCACGGGACCCCGCGGTGGAGGAGGCCGGGATCGGCTGGCGGACATGGCACGCCTACCCGCAGACCCGGGAGATCGTGATGACGCGGAGCCGGCTGGTGAGACAACGTGAACAGTAGACACCGGATGATCGGCGGCGCGGCGGCCGCCGCGCTGACCGTCCTGGCGCTCGGCGGCTGCGGCCAATCGCAGTCGTCCTGGATCGCCGACAAGTACACCAGGGCCGGGGTGGACACCTACCGGTCCCCGAAGTCCCCGCCGATCGTCGCCGGGGAGATCAACCGGAAGTTCAAGTCGATCGACCGGGTGGACGACCTGGCGCTGCGCGGGTCCGCGGGCGGCATCTTCCTGCGCTACCCGAAGCTCGTCGTCGGTGTCCTGCCGGACGGGACGGGCAGCCGCATCACGGTCGACCGTCCGCGCGGCGGCTACAACCGCTACTACTCCCACGTCAGCGGACGCTGGGCCAGCCCCGGCACCAACGGCTGGACCAGCGGAGGCGTCGCGTCCTTCCGCGGCGGCGGGCCAGGGTCGGGCAAATAAGGAGCAACGGATGGACGGCCTCTTGGACGAGATCGGCGGCACCCTCGCCTACGGCGCGGTCGGCATCGCGCTGATGGCGCTCGGCTACCTGGTGGTGGAGGTGACGACCCCCGGCCGCCTCGGCAAGCAGATCTGGACGGACGGCAACCGCGGCGCGGCGCTGCTCCTGTCGGTGAAGCTCCTCGGCATCGGCGCGATCGTCACGACGGCGATCGTCACGAGCGACAGCGACCTCGGCGACGGCCTGGTCGACACGGCGGTGTTCGGCGGCATCGGCGTCCTGCTGATGGTCGTCGCGTTCTTCCTGCTGGACGTGATCACGCCGGGCAGGCTCGGCGCGACGCTGGTCGACGCGGAGGGGAGCGGGACGCGCATCCACCCGGCGGGCTGGGTGGTCGCCGCCGCCGACCTCGGCGTCGCCGCGATCGTGGCCGGGGCGGTCTCCTGACGGCCCGCCCCGCCCCGCCGGAGACGCCGGAGGCGTCGGACGTCGCCGAGCCGCCGTCCGGCGCCGCGGAGGGGCACCCGAAGCCGCCCGTCCCGGCGCGGGTCGCGCGGGCGCTGGTCCTCGCGGCCGTGTTCGCCTGCGCCGCCTGCGGACTCGTGTACGAGCTGGCGCTGGTCGCGCTCGGCAGCTACCTCGTCGGCAACTCCGTCACGCAGGCGTCGATCGTCCTGTCGGTGATGGTGTTCGCGATGGGCGTCGGGTCGCTCGCGGCGAAGCCGCTGCAGGGCCGTCCGGTCGTGGCGTTCGCCGTCGTGGAGGGCGCGCTCGCGCTGACCGGCGGCCTGTCGGTGCTGGCGCTGTACGCGGCGTTCGCGTGGCTCGACCTGTACGTCCCGGCGCTGGTCGTGGTGTCGTTCGCGGTCGGCGCGCTGATCGGCGCGGAGATCCCGCTGCTGATGACGCTCTTGCAGCGGATCCGCAAGCAGGACGCGGGCAGCGCCGTCGCCGACCTGTTCGCCGCCGACTACGTCGGGGCGCTGATCGGCGGGCTGGCGTTCCCGTTCCTGCTGCTGCCCGCCTTCGGCCACATCAAGGGCGCGCTGCTGGTCGGCGTCGTGAACGCGGTCGCCGGGATCGCCGTCGTGTTGTGGCTGTTCCGCCGCCAGATCGGACGGTTCGCGCGGGTCGGGCTCGCCCTCGGAATGGTGGCCGTCCTCGCCGTCCTCGCCGGGACGTACGCGCTCGCGGACGGTTTCGAGGTGTCGGCGCGCCAGGCCCTCTACGCCGACCCGATCGCCTTCTCCAAGCGCACTAAATACCAGGAGATCGTCATTACGAAAAGGGTCGCGCTGTCGGGCGGCTCGTCCGACGTGCGGCTCTTCCTGAACGGCGACCTTCAGTTCTCGTCGGCGGATGAATACCGCTATCACGAGTCGCTCGTCCATCCGCTGATGGCGGGGCCGCACCGCAGGGTCCTGATCCTCGGCGGCGGGGACGGACTGGCCCTGCGCGAAGTGCTGCGCTACAAGGACGTCGAGAGCGCGACGCTCGTCGAACTCGATCCGGAGATGCTGCACCTCGCCCGGACGTACGCGCCGATCTCGTCCCTCAACCGCCATTCCCTGGACGACCCGCGCGCGCACGTGAAGGCCGCCGACGCGTTCTCCTGGCTGCGCGGTCTCAACGAGCGGTTCGACGCGGTCATCGTGGACATGCCCGACCCGGACGACGTCTCCACCGCGAAGCTGTACTCGGTCGAGTTCTACGGAATGGTGAAGCGGATCCTCGCGCCGGACGGCCGGATGGTCGTCCAGTCGGGGTCGCCGTATTTCGCGCCGAAGTCGTTCTGGAGCATCGAGAAGTCGATCGCCGCCGCCGGTTTCGCCGGGACCCCGTACCACGTCGACGTCCCGAGCTTCGGCGACTGGGGGTACGTCCTCGCGTCGCCGGGCGGAAAGGCGCCGGATCTGCGACTGGCGCGCGACGTCCCGGATCTCCGCTTCCTGGACGAGTCGCTCCTCCGCGCGTCCACCGTCTTCCCGAAGGACCGCCGCGAACGCGACGTCGAGGTCAACACGCTCGTCCACCCGCGCCTGGTCGAATACGAGGGCGAAGAATGGCGCGACTCGTAACCGGTCGGGCGTGGTCAGTCGGGCACGGACTGCCTGATCGCCTTGTCGACGGCCCGCTGGAACGACGTCACCACCGACTGGATCATCAGCGGTTTGAGCTTCCCCGCCATTTCCAGCAGCCGCTCCCGCTCCTCGGGTGAGCGTCCGCCCTCCCGGTAGGGCCGGACGACGGTGTCCTGGAAGGCGCCCTGGAGTTCGGCGGCCAGCGCGGTCGTGTGCCGCTCGACGGCCTCGTGCGAGGCGACGAGCGTGTCCAGGGGGAGCGGCAGCGCGGCCATCTCGGCGCTGACGCCGAGCAGCGCCGGGCTGACGACCCGCACCTTCCCTCCGCCGAGATGTTCCACGACGCCGAGGGCCTCCAGGCGTTTGAGCAGGTCGTCGTCCAGATGGCGGCCCGCGCGCCGGTCCAGTTCGTGCCGGTCGAGGTCCTCGGGACGCTCCGGCGCCCACGGCGACAGCAGCGCCCGCTGCAGCGCCAGGTCCTCGGCGGGCGCGTCGAGCGGGATCCGCCGCAGGTGCTTCTCGATCGCGGCCAGCGTGAGCCCGAGCGACTGGAGCTCCCGGACGAGCTCCAGCCGCGCCAGGTGGTCCGCGCCGTAGAGGCCCGTCCGGCCGCGCAGCCGCGGCGGCGGGAGCAGCCCGCGCCCGGCGTAGAACCGGACGGTCCGCACGGTGACCCCGGCGCGCGACGCCAGCTCGTCGACGGTGAGCTCCATCCCGCCTCCCTCTATATGACAGTCCTAGTGTTACATTAATCCTGTATCAGGAGGCGCTTACCGAGGGAGACCACCGGATGGGACGGGACATCTACACCGACGAGCACGAGGCGTTCCGCGACATGGTGCGCTCCTTCATCGAGAAGGAGGCCGCGCCCTTCCACGAGCAGTGGGAGAAGGACGGGATCGTCTCGCGCGAGGTGTGGCTGGCCGCGGGCCGCGCGGGCCTGCTCGGCATCGACGTCCCCGAGGAGTACGGGGGCGGCGGCAACGACGACTACCGCTACTACGTGATCTTCAACGAGGAGCTGGCGAAGGCCGGGATCCACGGGCCGGGGTTCGCCGTCCACAACGACATCAACGGCGGCTACCTGCGCCAGCTCTGCACCGACGAGCAGAAGTCGCGCTGGTTCCCCGGCTACTGCTCCGGCGAGCTGATCACCGCCATCGCGATGACCGAGCCCGCCGCCGGGTCCGACCTCCAGGGCATCAAGACCACCGCGGTCAAGGACGGCGACCACTACGTCCTGAACGGCTCCAAGACTTTCATCTCCAACGGCATCCTCGCCGACCTCGTCATCGTCGTCGCGAAGACCGACCCGTCCGCGGGCTCGAAGGGCGTGAGCCTCCTCGCCGTCGAGCGCGGAATGGACGGCTTCGAACGCGGCCGCAACCTCGACAAGGTCGGCCTGCACGCCCAGGACACCGCCGAGCTCTTCTTCGACAACGTCCGCGTCCCCGCCTCGAACCTCCTCGGCGAGGAGGGCATGGGCTTCATCTACCTGATGCAGAACCTGGCCCGCGAACGCCTCTCCATCGGCGCGACCGCGCAGGCCGCCGCCGAGGCCGCGTTCGAGCAGACCCTCGACTACTGCAAGACGCGCGAGGCGTTCGGCCGTCCGATCGGCAAGTTCCAGCACAACCGCTTCACGCTCGCCGAAATGAAGACCGAGCTGACCGTAGCCCGCGCCTTCACCGACGACTGCATCGTCAAGGAGAGCGAAGGAACCCTCACCGCCGACGAGGCGGCGATGCTCAAGTGGTGGAACACCGAACTGCTCAAGCGCGTCGTCGACCGCTGCGTCCAGCTCCACGGCGGCTACGGCTACATGACCGAGTACCCGATCGCCAAGGCCTACCAGGACGTCCGCATCCAGACCATCTTCGGCGGCACCACCGAAATCATGAAGGAGATCATCGGCCGCTCCCTGGGCGTCTGACCCCGACCAACGACGGCCGTGCTCAGCCCACCGTTTGCCGGGCCTGCTGGGCCGCTAGCAACCACCTGGCGTAGTCGGCCGACTCCTGAAGGAATTCCTCCAGGGCGGGCCCATCGAGGTCCGCATTGTGGAAGAAGTCCAGCAGCACGAGGAACCCGGCCCTGGCGACGGCCTCGTCGTCGGCCCCGAACGGCGCGGCGTCCTTGAGGGTCTTGTCTTGAAGGACTTCGCGGATCATGCCCTCCGCGACCCGGGGGTTGATATGCAGCGACTCCTCGTCGACGACGACCTTCCGCAACTCCGCGACGTACTTGATGATCTCAGGGACCGAGTAGGTGGGGGAGAACTTCCGCAGCACGGCCACCGCGAACGCCGAATAGGACAACAGGTTATGAGCGACGACGTCATTATCTGTGATCGACTCGCCGTAGCCGACAGGCTCCTCAGTATCACCGCAGAGGAACTCGCGGAGAAGGGCGATGTGCTCGTCTCCTATTTTCACGCCTGACAGCTCGGTCATGATCGCAGTTCGTCCGCGAAGAACCGTGCCTTCCTGAGGAAGTCGTCGAGCTCGTCCGAGGTCAGTTGCGCGTCCCCGACCAGCCCGGCCACCAGCAGGATCTGGCTTCTGTAGCCGACGTCGCCGCTGATGTCCTTCCGGGCCTCGACGGGTAGCTTGCCGAGCGCGACCTTGATCATTATTTCGGCCACGTTCGGGTCGAGCCTGTCCTCCTCCTCTTCGAGTCTCAGCCGCACAGAGCTGACGAAGTCGATGATTTCGGCGTCGTCAGCCGGTTTTCCGTCCTTGAGGAAGCGGCGCCGCACGGCTTCGAAGAAAGCCCCGGTGACCAGCGCCGTGTAGCCGATATTGGCCGCCTCCGGATCGAGTCGGTTCAGCAGGCGACGATGCTCGTCGCCCTGGCCGGCGAGTTGAGCGCGTAGCGCGGCCACCTGATCATCGGTGACTACCGTCATCACTCCTCCTTATGATCCTGCCGCCGACCGTGCGAAATGCGTGCACCAATCTGTTTAAGACGATAGCAGCGGCAAGGACCCCGGTCGCGACAGTTGGGATATTGGCTGAATGGTCTACATCTCTGACTTGAGAACTATTGTCCCTTGTGCTGGTATTGAGTTCTGTGGGCGGCCGGTGCCTGGTGAGTTTGAGCGTGGTATCGCTCAAAGCGTCACCGGTCTTGATCGCGTCCTCGGTATCAGTGCCGACGTTGCGCAGCAGCCTCTTCCAATCCGAATCTCTCTCCGGATCGGGTTCTCGCAGGTCCTGGTTCTCGTTGACGGGACCGAGAGGTTCGCCGCGTTCGCGGGTGAGTTCGCCGGCGCCGGCGGGGTCGAGGTCGGCCCGGGTCGGGAGTCCGGCGAACTTGTCGGTCCCGTTCTCCTCGGGAGCCGCGACCGACCCGGGGCTGTCACGGTCGGCGGGTTGCTGACCGGAGTCGGTGGGCTCCGTATTCGTCTCGCCGGTGTCGGACTGCGCATCGGTGCGGGCGGTTCCCGCCTGCGGTTCCTGGCCGGGCGCGTCCGAGCCGCCGGTTTGTGCGTCCTGCTCATCCGGCGGCTCGGGAGCCTCTGCCTCCGTGCTCTGCGCCTCCCGCGTTTGCGCCCGTGACTCGGCCCGCGGGCCGCGCGGTGTGTCCTGGCCGTCGCCGCGGACGGGTTCGTCCTCCGGCTGCGGGGGTTCCGCCGTTTGCGGAGCATCGTCCTTCTCTGCGTCGGGCTTGCCGGCGCCTAAGTCCTGCGGTTGCTCTGGCGCGCCCTCGGCCGGGTCCTGTTTCTCCGGCTCGGGTTTCCCAGTGGTGTGCTCTTCGTCGCGTTCTCCGGCGGCGCTTTCGGTTTCGGCTGGGGCGCGGGCGGCGGCGCGGCTTTCGGCGCGGGACGGTTGGCCCGGTGAACCCGGACGGTCCGGCGGCGGCTGGTAGGCGGCGGTCGCGCGCGGCTGGTCGGTGGTCTCGGTCTTGGTGTCGGTCCCGCTGGTGTGGTCGACGCCCACCCTGAGCCCTTCCGCTGGACGGTTCCGTACCGGTTCCTCGTCGACCGGTCCGGCAACGGTCGGACGCCATCCGGAACGCGCGGGGCCGATGCCCGGAAACGCCGCCCGTCAATGAGACCGCGCGCGTCAGGAGATCGCACCCGTCCCGATCCATGCGCCGAAATGAATCAGGCGAATCCGCGACCTTTCCCCGGCGGGACCCCGATCATCGGTGTGCCTTCACCGGATGCGCCGACGAATAAATGCATTGAGCGGCGAATATCCCTCCGAATTTGTAGCTGTCCGGAACATGCCGACGTGAGCTGTCCCACCTGTCCGGAAAGGGCACGCGGGCTATGGGGCGGGGCGGGAGCGGGAGACGGCCTCGGTGAGGGCGGCGACGTGGTCGGCGAGAGCCGTGACCAGTTCGGGCGGGCTGCGGACGGTGAAGGGCCAGGGCAGGCCGCTGAGGACGCGCGCCATGCCGGGCAGGTTCTCCGCGCCGCTCACCAGGAGCACGCCGCCGCCGGGGCAGGCGCGCAGGTCGCCGAAGGTGGCCGGCAGGTGGTCGCGGGCGGTCCGCAGGTCGGTGTCGAGCCACACCTCGGTGCGGTGGGTCCAGGCGTCGAGGGTCAACGCGCGCAGGACGTGGGCGACCGGGTCGAAGTCCTCGGGCGGGGTGAACCGGCCGGGCAGTTCGGCGGCGGCGCCGATCCTGTCCAGGCGGTACATGCGGACGGCGGCGCGGAGATGGTCGTGGCCGACCAGGTACCAGCGGCCTGCGTGCACGACGAGCCCGTACGGGTCCACCTCGCGCGCGCCGCGGGTGTGCTCGATCCGGACGGTGCGCCGTGCGTGGACGGCCGCGGCCAGCGTCAGCGCCAGGTGCGGTTCGGGGCTCGGCGGGCCCGCCGTCGCCGCCGTGGCGGCGGTCAGCGCGGTGACGCGGCGGCGCAGCGGCGCGGGCAGGACGCGGTTGAGCTTGACCAGCGCCCGGTCGGCCGGGTCGGGTTCGCCCGGCTGCTCGCGCCGCCCGCCGGTGGCCAGCGCGACCGCGACGGCGACCGCCTCGTCGTCGCCGAGCATCAGGGGAGGGAGGCGCACGCCGCGGGCCAGCCGGTAGCCGCCGTAGCGTCCGCGGACGGACTCGACGGGGACGTCCATCTCGCGCAGGGCGGTGACGTAGCGGCGGACGGCGCGGGCGTCGACGTCCAGGCGCCGGGCCAGTTCGTCGGCGGGCACCAGGTCGCGGTCTTGCAGGATCTCCAGCAGCGCGAGGACGCGGGCCGCGGGACGGGACACGGCCCCCATCCTAATGAGGACGGAAAACGTCCACAATGCCCCCTAGCCTCGGCGTCGGGAAGATCGATCGAAAGGAGACGACCCGATGTCGACCATCGTTCTCGTCGGCGGCTCGTTCCTCGGCGCGTGGGCCTGGGAGCGGGTCACGCCGATGCTCACCGCGTACGGCCACCGGGTGCATCCGCTGACGCTCACGGGCTTCGGCGACCGGGCGCACCTGGGCTCGGCGGACACGACGCTCGCCACGCACGCCCGGGACATCACCGCCGCCATCGAGTACGCCGACCTGCGCGAGGTGGTGCTCGTGGCGCACTCCTACGCGGGAGCCCCGGCCACGATCGCCGCCGACGCGATCTCCGAGCGGATCGCCCGGCTGGTGTATCTCGCCGCGCTGCTGCCCGAGCCGGGCAGGAGCCTGTTCGACGCGACGCCCGCGCCCGTCGTCGACGCGATCATGGCGACCGTCCGGGACGGGCGGATCCCGGTGATGAGCGACGAGGTCCTCGACGCGGGCTTCGGCGCGCACGGCCTCACCCCCGAGGACCGGGCCTGGCTGCGGGCGCGCGGCGCCGGCCAGCCGATCGGCACCTACCGGGATCCGGCGCCGGCCGACCTCGGCGCGGTCAACGGGCTGCCCCGCACCTACATCGCCTGCGCGGGCGACCCGGGCGAACCGCCGCGTCCGCCGGGCGCCGACATGGTGACGCTGGACGCCGGGCACTGGCCGATGATCACCGAACCGGAGTCGCTGGCCCGGATGCTGGACGAGGTGGCCCGGTCATGATCCGCCCCTACCGGGTGGCGATCCCGCAGGAGAGCCTCGACGACCTGGCGGCCCGGCTCGCCGCGACCCGCTTCACCCGCCCGCTGCCCGGTGCCGGGCTCGGCGTGCCCGCGGACCGCGTCCGGCGCCTGGTCGAGTACTGGCGCGACGGCTACGACTGGCGCGCCTGGGAGCGGCGGATCAACGCCCACCCGCAGTTCGTGACGGAGATCGACGGGCTCGACGTGCACTTCCTGCACGTCCGGTCGCCCCGGCCGGACGCCCTGCCGCTCGTCCTCACCCACGGCTGGCCGATGTCGGTGGTGGAGTTCCTGCCGCTGATCGACCGGCTGGGCGACGCCTTCCACCTCGTCGTCCCCTCGGTGCCCGGCTTCGGGTTCTCCGGCGCGCCGCGCGAGCCGGGCTGGGACCGCCGCCGCGTCGCCGCGGCGTGGGCGGAGCTGATGCGCCGGCTCGGCTACGAGCGGTACGGCGCGCACGGCAACGACGTCGGCTCGCTGATCTCCATCGAGCTCGGCCGCCTGGACCCGCGCCGCGTCGTCGCGGTGCACGTCACCCAGGTCTTCTCGCTGCCGTCCGGCGACCCGGCCGAGCGCGACCGGCTGGGGCCGGACGACCGGGCGAGACTGGCCGCCCTGGAACGCTTCATGGCGGACCGGGGCGCCTACCTCGGCCTCCAGTCCACCCAGCCGCAGACCCTGGCGCACGCGCTCGCCGACTCCCCGGCCGGGCAGCTCGCCTGGAACCTGCAACTGTTCGGCGGCTCGGTGAGCGACGACTACATCCTCACCAACGCCGCCGTCTACTGGCTGACCGACACCGCGGGCAGTTCGGCCCTCGTCGGCTACCACGGCGGTGGTCCGCCCGCCGGACCGTCGTCGGCGCCGCTGGGCCTGGCCTGTTTCGCCGACGACTTCTTCCCCTCCATCCGTCCGCTCGCCGAACGCGACCACAGCGCCATCGTGCAGTGGAACACCTACGACAAGGGCGGACACCATGCCGCGCAAGAGGAACCCGACCTCCTCGCCGACGACCTCCGCGCGTTCTTCACCGCCCACCGCTGACACCCTCGCGAGCGCCCCGATCGGTGGTCACCGGGGCGAAACCTCTCCGGTGCCAGGTTTGGCGGCGTGCAGAGACAAGATGCGGAAACGGTCGTGCGGCTTGAGGCCGTGCGGAAGGTGTACGGCGGGGTCGCGGCGCTGGACGGGGTGTCGCTGGACGTGCGGGCCGGGGAGGCCGTCGCCGTCATGGGCCCGTCGGGCAGCGGGAAGTCGACGCTGCTCAACATGGTCGCCGGGCTGGACAGGCCGAGTTCCGGGAAGGTCGTGGTTGGGGGCGACGACGTTTCCGGGATGGGGGAGGCGGCGCTGGCGCGGTTCCGGCGGCGCCGGATCGGGATGGTGTTCCAGTTCTTCAACCTGCTCGACGACCTGCCCGCGCTCGACAACGTGGCGCTCGCCGGGCGGCTCGTCGGAGTCCCGGCGCGCAGGGCGCGGGCGCGGGCGGCGGAGCTGCTGGACGAGCTCGGCCTCGCCGACCGGGGGGACGCCTACCCGGCCGTGCTGAGCGGCGGGGAGCGGCAGCGGGTCGGGGTGGCGCGGGCGCTGATGAACCGTCCGGCGCTGCTGCTCGCGGACGAGCCGACCGGCGCGCTCGACAGCGCGACCGGCGAGCAGGTCGCCGAGCTCCTGCTCGACCTCAACCGCGGGGGGCAGACACTGCTGCTCGTCACCCACGACGAGGCGCTCGCCACGCGGTGCGCGACCCGGGTCGTCGAGTTCGTGGACGGGCGGATCGTCCGCGAGGCGGAGCTGGAGCGGGGCGGCTCATGGGGCGTCCGGTGAGCGGCGCGGTGTGGGCGGCGTCGCGGGCGGGCGTGCGGCGGCGCGCGACGCAGACGGGCAGCATCGGGGTGGCGGTCGCGCTGGCCACGGCGACGCTGGTGTTCGGGCTCGGCCTGCTGTCGGCGTCGCGCTCGATGTTCGACGACGCCTTCGCCGCGGCGCGCGGCGCGCACGCGGCGGCGGACTTCGACGCGGCGAAGACGACGGAGGCGCGGGTCGCGGCGACGGCGCACGCGCCGGGCGTGACCGCGGCGGCCGGCCCGTTCCGGACGGCGACGCTCGCCCGCTCGGACGGCCCGTCCACGCTCCCGATGCGGCCCGAGGGCCTCACCGTCGCCGGACGCGCCGACCCCGGCGGCCCGGTGGACCGGCTCACCCTCGTGTCCGGACGCTGGGTCCGCGGGCCCGGCGAGATCGTCCTGCGCGGCAAGCCCAAAGGGCCGTTCGGGCTCGGCGGCAAGGTGGCGTCGCGGGGGAACCCGGAGCTGACCGTCGTGGGCTTCGCCGTCGCGGCGACGGACGGCCCGGGCGGCTGGGTCACGCCCGCCCAGGTCGCCGCGCTGCGTCCGGACGCGTTCCGGATGGAGTACCGGTTCGCGCGGGCCGGGAGCGCCGCCGAGGTGCGGCGGAGCCTCGCCGCGGCGACGGCCGGGCTGCCGGTGCGCGGCCAGGACTCCTACGTGACCGCCAAGCGGCGGTTCGAGGGCAGGTTCAACCAGCTCATCCCGTTCATCACGGTGTTCGGGATCCTCGCGCTGACCGTGTCGGCGTTCATCATCGGCAACGTCGTCAGCGGCGCCGTGGTGTCGGGGTTCCGGCACATCGGCGTGATGAAGGCGCTCGGCTTCACGCCCGGGCAGGTGACGTCGGTGTACGTCGTGATGGTCGCCGTCCCGGCGGTGCTCGGCTGCGCGGCGGGGCTCGTCGCCGGGCACCTGCTCGCCGGGATGATGGCGGCGAACCTGTCCGCTGACTTCGAGTTGCCGTCCGCCGGGGGAGTGTCGCTGCCGCTGGAGGCGGCGGCGGGCGGCGGGGTGCTCGCGCTGGCGGGCCTCGCCGCGCTGGTCCCGGCGCTGCGGGCCGGACGGCTCCCGGCCGTCCAGGCGATCAGCGCGGGGACGGTGTCGCGCCGCGGCCGGGGACGGCGGGTGCAGCGGTGGCTCGTCCGGACGCGGCTGCCCCTCCCGGTCGGGCTCGGCCTCGGCCTGCCGGTCGCGCGCCCGGCCAGGGCGGCGGTCACGCTCGCCGGGCTCTGCCTCGGCGTGACGGCGGTGACCATGGGGTTCGGGCTGCACACGACGGTCACGAAGATCATGTCGTCGGACACCGAGAGCCGCACGTCCGTCATGGTCGGCGCCGATCCGCGGGGCGGCCCGGGGCGGCCGCCCGGCCCGTCGGCGGGCGGGCCGTCCCTGTCCGCCGAGCAGTTGGTCGCGGCGGTGCGGGCGCGGCCGGGCACGGCGCACGTGACGGCGGCCGGGCAGCGGCCCGTGCGGGTCGCGGGGCTCGCCTCGGAGGTGGCCGCCGAGACCTACGCGGGGGACTACCGGCCGTTCCTCGGGGACGGCATCGTCCGCGGGCGCTGGTTCGCCCGTCCCGGCGAGGTGGTGCCGTCCGAGGCGTTCATGCGGCTCCAGGACCTGCGCGTCGGCGACGTGCTCTCCGTCCAGGCGGACGGGAGGCCGGTCACGCTCCGGATCGTCGGCGCGTTCGCGCACCCGGACACCGACCGGCTGATGCTCGACGCCGCGTCCCTGCCCGCCGCCGCGCGCGGCGCGGCCGACCCGCCGCGCGTGCTGGTGATCGTCAAGCCCGGGACCGACCCGGCCGCGTACGCCAAGCGGATCAACGAGGCCGGGGCGTCCACCGGGATGTTCGCCGAGACCGCCGGTCCCGAGCTCGCGGACCGCGCCGTGTTCAGCGGCCTCTTCCTGCTGTTCTCGCTGGTCATCTGTCTCGCGGCGGCGCTCGGCGTGCTGAACGGCGTGCTGCTCGGCGCGCGCGAGCGGGCCCGCGACCTCGGCGTGCTGAAGGCCGTCGGGATGCCGCCGCGCCGGGTCGTGCTGATGATGGTGACGTCCATGGCGGCGCTCGGCGTCGCGGCCGGGGTGCTCGGCGTCCCACTCGGGGTCCTCGCCCACCACGGCGTGATCACGCTCACCGGCGAGATGCTCGGCAGCGGGATGGCCGCGCCGTGGATCCACGTCTACGGCTGGACGCTGCTGCTCCCGCCCGCGTGCGTGGGGCTGGCGGTCGCCGTCCTCGGCGCGTGGCCGCCCGCCGCCCGCGCCGCCGCCGTCCGCACGGTGACCGCCCTGCGCAGCGAGTGACCGCCCTGCGCAGCGAGTGACGGCCCCGCGCAGCGAGTGACGGCTACGGCGCGGCCGCGGTCGCGCCGACCGGGAGGGCCACGGCGACGGTGAGGCCGCCGTCCGCACCCGCCGTGGCCCGCACCGTCCCGCCGTGCGCGTGGACGATCGCCGCGACGATCGACAGCCCCAGCCCGGCGCCGTCCGCCGACCCGGTCCGGTCGGCGTGCAGGCGGCGGAACGGCTCGAACAGCTCGCCCACCCGCTCGGGCGGGACGCGCGGCCCGGTGTTGCTGACTTCGAGCCCGCCGTCGTCGGAAACCGCCACCTCGACCCGCCCGCCGGGATGGTTGTGCCGGATCGCGTTCTGCACCAGGTTCGCGGCCATCCGGGTGAGCAGGACCTCGTCGCCCGCGACCGTCACCGGCCGGACGTCCGCGGACACCGCGACGCCGCCCCGCGCGGCGAGCGCCAGATGGTCGTCGACGACCTGCTCGGCCACCGCCGCGAGGTCCACCGGGGCCCGCGCGTCGAGGCCGCGCTCGCCCTGCGCGAGGACGAGCAGCCCCTCGATCAGCCGCTCCGACCGGCGCGTGTTGCGGAGCATCTCGTCCCGGACCTCGGCGAGCCGCGCCGGATCGGGGTCGGCGAGGCCGACCTCGATCGCCGTCCGCTGGATGGCGAGCGGCGTCCGCAGCTCGTGCGAGGCGTTGGCGACGAACCGGCGCTGGCTGTCGACCGCCTGCTCCAGCCGGTCGAGCATGGCGTCGAAGGTGTCCGCGAGCTCCTTCAGCTCGTCGTCGGGGCCGGTCAGCGCGATGCGCTCGTGCAGCGTCGACAGCGACAGGAGGCGGGCGGTCGCGGTGATCCGGGTCAGCGGGCGCAGCAGCCGCCCGGTGAGCCACCAGCTCACCGCGAACGCCAGCACGATGATCACCGCGATGGCGACCAGGGTGACCAGCCGCTGCGAGCCCGCCAGGCTGTCGTGGAACTCCTTCGGGCCGATGACGTCCCGCCCCGTCCCGTCCCGCGGGCCGAGCGCGTCCGGCGGGATCGGCGTGTCCGGCGGGACGGGCCTTTTGGGCATGTCGCGGCCCAGCGGATCGAAGGGGACCTCCGCGCACGACGGCCCCGCGCCCCGCTGGTCGCACGGGACGTCGCGGGCCGGGACGATGAAGGGCCCGTCCGACACCCGGTCGTCCAGGATCCGCTTCTGGATCCACAGGACGGCCCCGAGCACGCTCAGCGTGATCACGGTGAACAGCCCGCCGTAGAGCAGCGTCATCCGGGCCCGCACCGACCCGCGCACCGCCTGCCTGACCGACCTCACAGCCGGTACCCGTGCCCCGGGACGGTCACGATCACGGCCGGTTCGCCGAGCTTCGACCGGAGCTTGCTCATGGTCACCTTCACGACGGTGGTGAACGGGTCGGTGTGCTCGTCCCAGGCCCGCTCCAGCAGCGTCTCCGCGCTGACGACCGTGCCGCGCGCCTGCATGAGCACCTCCAGCACGGCGTACTCCTTGCGGGACAGCCGCAGGTCGTGCCCGTCCCGCCGGGCCTGCCGCCGCGCCGTGTCGAGCGTGATCCCGCCGTGCTCCAGCACCGGCGGCAGCGGCGGGACGTTCCGCCGCGCCAGCGCCCCGATCCGCGCGACCAGCTCGTCGAACGCGAACGGCTTGGCCAGGTAGTCGTCCGCGCCGAGGTTCAGCCCCGAGACCCGGTCGTGCACCGCGCCCGACGCGGTCAGCATCAGGATGCGCACGTTCTCCCCGCGCTGCGCCAGCTCCCGGCAGATCTCGTCGCCGTGCACCCGCGGCAGGTCGCGGTCGAGCACGAGCACGTCGTACTCGTTGACGGCGAGCCGCTCCAGCGCCCCCGCCCCGTCGTAGGCGACGTCCACGGCCATCGCCCGCTTGCGCAGCCCCTCGGCCACCAGGTCGGCGAGGAACCGCTCGTCCTCGGCCACGAGTATCCGCATCGTCCCATTGCCGCAGACCCGGGATAAGGCGGCGGTTAACGCCGGAGCTACACGATCTGCTGGACGTTCCACTTGTTGCCGTCCGGGTCCGTGAAGTACACGAACCGCCCCCACGGATACTCGTGGACGTCGCTCACCTCGACCCCGCGCCCGGCCAGCTCCGCCCGCGCCGCGTCCGCGTCCGCGACGACGAGCTGCAGCCCCTTCAGGGAACCCGGCGCCATGTCGGGCTCGATCCCCGTCCCGATGGCGATCGAGCACGCCGACCCGGGCGGCGTCAACTGCACGAACCGGATCTCCTCGTTCACCTGATGGTCGTGATCCGCGTTGAACCCGGCCTTGTCGACATAGAACGCCTTGGCCCGATCCACATCCGAGACCGGCACCGCCACAAGCTCCAACCTGAAATCCATACCGCATCCTCCCAGTCCGCTCCGCGAGGCGGTCGAGCCGGGATCATGCCCGGCGTTCCGCGGGCCACTCCTCCCGCACACCCCTCCCGCACCCCCCGGACGCGCGCCTCGGCGGCCGCCGCATTTCGATGGGTCTCGTGACGCTGATCCTTTTCCTGAGTAGAGATTGTCGAGCGCAGATATCAAGTATGGTGATTATTGACCACTGTGCCAGCTGAGATTGGACATGGCGGGTTATGGCCGCATGAAATCCGAGATCAGGTCAGTGGCCGCTGAGAATCTCCGATACTTCAATTCCGCTATCGCTTGACTCGTTCCTGGAATCCGTTATATAACTGCGAACAAACAAAAAACGGCAAGGTGAAGGTCCACGTCATGGCGCTCAGGCTGATCGGGGGATCCGGCTGCGGTAACGGGCCGTGCCCCGCGGTGTACGAGACGGACAACGGCACGATCGTGGTGCAGGGGTTCGTCGTCGACCCGGAGAGGGCGGAGCTCGCGCTTCCGCCCGGAGAGGGGGCGGTGGAGATCCCGCGCTACATCCTGGAGCGCGCGCTCGCCGCCGAATGACGGTGCCCGACGGCGGATCCGCCCTAGTTCGGGAGATCTATCATCATTCTCAACATGGATCAGTTCGGCCGTTTATTCACCGAATTCCGGGAGTCCGCGAGCCGTATCGAGACACTCCCCGTCTACCAGGTGGACGACGAGCGCGAGAACTTCGAACGCTACCTGGCCGGGGAGCCGCTCCCGCAGGGGCGGAACGAGGAATGGGCGCGGAACATCCGTGAATGCGTCGCCGCCGGGAAATACATGGGCCGGGTCCACATCATCGACCGCGTCCTCACGCCGTACCTCCAGTTCGAGATCGACTGGTACTACGCGGTCAACGGCGCCGCCGGCGAGGACATCCGGTTCATACTCCGCGACGACGTCCCCGACGTCCCGTTCACCGACACCTGGGTCTTCGACGACGAGATCGTCGTCGATCTGAGCTACGACGACGACGGCCGCCTGCTGTACGTCAACCGGAACGACGACCCGGCGCGGCTGGAGCAGGCACGGACCGCCTGGCGGGAGTTCCACCGCCGGTCCTTCCCGCTCGCCGAGCTCCTCGCGGCGATCCGCGGCGCCGACCTGCCGCTGCCGCGCCGGACGTCCCGCCACGGCCCCGTCCCCGCGGAGGTGGACGCATGCGCCGGTCCGGCGCCGCGCGGCACCTGAACACCGAGTTCGTGATCAACGACCAGGCGGCCGGGTATCCCCGCCGGACGGTCGAGACCACCGCGACCCCGGAGGAACTGGACGAGCTCGTCGGCTCCGGCTACCTGCTCCTCCGGGGCGTGCTCGACCGCGAGACCGCCGGTGTCCTCGCGGAGGCCGTGCTGCGGCTCGCCGAGGCCGAGGCCGACCGGCCCGAGGCCGAGAGCCTGCCGGGCGACAGCATCTACATCCGGTCGCTGCTCGACAAGGACCCGGTGTTCCACCCGCTGCTCCGCTTCGAGCCCCCGCTCTCCATCGCGCGGACCCTGCTCGGCCCGCAGGTCTGGATCGACCTGGAGGCCCGGCTGAACCACGCGGGCCGTCCGGGCGTCTCGGTGCCCTGGCACGCGCACCTGCCGGTGATCCCCGATCCCGTGCCCGCCCTCTTCAGCTACCCGCACCAGATCCACTGCCTCCTCTACCTGGACCGCATCACCGAGCGGGAAGGGGCGCTCTGCCTCATCCCCGGGTCGCACAGCAGGGGCGACCTGCGAATACCCCTCGGTGACCAGAGCGACCGGCCCGGACAGGTCGAGATCTACTTCGAGCCGGGGGACGCGGTGCTCATCCACGCCAACCTGTGGCACCGGACCGTCCCGTCCAGGGCGGACGCCGGATATCGGCGGCTGCTGCTGCTCGGGTTCGTCCCGTCGTGGGTGAGGTCGGACGTCGGGCGCGGGGTGGCGGCCGAGCGCCCGCTGACGGCGGAGCTGGCGCGCGGCGGGGACGCCGAGACCCGCGAGCTCCTCGGCGAGTTCCAGTGGTGACGGCCGACACGGCCCGCTGATCTACTCGCCTGATCTACTCGCCGTCCGTCGGCTGCCCCAGCGCCGTGCGGAGGGCGTGCCGGAGCGCCGCCGACCTCGCGTCGTCGTAGTCGGCCAGGATCGTCAGGGCATCCCGCCGGTACCGCGTCGGCTCCTCCGCATCGGCGCCGTCGTCGGACGCCGCCAGGGCGTCCGCGAGGTGGGCGAGGCTCTTCGCGCGCTTCCACCGGTCCCCGACCTGCTGGTGGACGGCGGCCGCCCGCCGGTGGAAGTCGACCGCGTCGGACGGCCTGCCCAGCGCGAGGTAGGCGCGGCCCGTGCCGTCCAGCGCCATCGCCTCGCGGCTCGGATCGCCCTCCCCGCGGAAGATCACGGCGGCGCGCTGGGTGGAGCCGAGCGCGTCCTCGGGCCGTCCGGCGGCGAGCTGCGCCTTGCCCAGGTAGAGCAGGGCCGTGCCTTCCCACAGCGGGTTGCCCATCTCCCGGGCGATCGCCACCGCGTCGGCCGCCGTGGACAGGGCCTCGTCGGGCTCGTTCCGTCTCCGTCGCAGCAGGCTGAACCCGGTGAGGACCATCGACTCGTACAGGCGGTCGTCCAGCGCGCGGAAGGAGTCCAGCGCCGCGGCGAGGAGGTCCCGCGCCTCGCCGGGCCGGTCCAGTTGGAGGAGGGCGTAGCCCAGGCTGTAGCGGACGGTCGCGGACCATCTCGGATCGTCCAGGTCCCGGACGATCGACAGCGCCTCCTCCAGCTCCGCGCGGGCCCGCTCCGGACGGTGCGCGAACAGCTCCACCCACCCGAGCCCGTTGAGCGCCTTCACCGTGCTGAGCCGGTCGCCCAGCTCGCGGTGGATCGCGATCGCCGCCCGGTGGTGGCGGGCGGCCTCGTCCAGCCGCAGCGTCATCCGGCAGAGGCGGCCGAGGCTGTCGCGCAGGACCGCCTCGCCCTCCCGGTCGCCGAGCCGCTGCACCGCGTCCAGCCCCGCCAGGGAGGTGACCTGCCAGTCCTGGAAATGGTTGTAGGTCGCGTAGACGCGCTCCAGTACCGCCGTCAGCTTCCAGGCGAGTTCCAGCCGCTCGGTCTCGGACGCGGCCCGCACCGCGCCCACCAGGTTCAGCTTCTCCTCGGCATACCACCGGGCGGCCTGTTCCCGGTCGGTGAAGGGGAGCGGCGGGAAGTCCGGCGACGGCTCGACCGCGAACAGCAGCGTCGTGTCATGGGCGATCAAGAGGACGCACTGGTACGCGCAGTGCAGGTACCAGGCGCACACCCGCTCGACCGCCTCCAGTTGCTCCGGCTGCGGGATCTCGGCTCCGGCCCGGTCCACCGCGTAGGCGCGCAGCAGGTCGTGGAACTGGTAGCGGCCCGTCCCCCGGCTCTCCAGCAGGTAGGCCCCGGTGAGGACGTCGAGGGACGCGCGTACCCGGTCGTCCCCCGGGCCCGCCAGCACCATCGCCGCCGTCACGCCGAAGTCGCCGCCGGGGTGCAGGCCGAGGAGGCAGAACAGCCGGGCCGCGTCCGCCGGGAGCGCGCGGTAGGACCAGGCGAAGACGGTCCGGACCGCGTCGGCCTCGCCCTCGTCGCCCGTGGACAGCGCGTCCCAGAGCGACGACTCGTCCCGCAGGTCCGCGATGAGCTCGCCGAGCGGCATGCCGGGACGGCTCGCCGCGCGTTCCGCCGCGATGCGCAGCGCCAGGGGGAGGTGGGCGCAGAGCCGGGCCAGCTCGGCGATGTCCGCCGGATCGTCGCCGGTCCGGTAGCCCGCCGTGGTCTCGGTGAGCAGGGCGACCGACTCCCGCTCGGTGAGGGTGCCGAGGATCGTGCGCTGCGCGCCGTCCCGGATGAGGAGCCCCGACAGCCTGCTGCGGCTCGTCACGATCGCCAGGCTGGGCCCGGCGCCCGGGATCAGCGGCCTGACCTGCGCGGTCGTTCCGGCATTGTCGAGAATGACGAGCATTCGCCGGTCGGCGAGGATCGACCGGTACAGGCTGGACTTGGCCTCCACGTCGTTCGGGACGGCCGACGCGGGAACGCCGAGCGCGATCAGAAAGCGCTCCAGCGCCTGGCCGGGCATTACAGGAAGGCCCGGATCATATCCGCGGAGATCGATATAAAGTTGCCCGTCCGGGAATTCTTCGCGGACGCCGTGCGCCCAATGCAGGGCCAACGAGGTCTTGCCCACTCCCGCCGTTCCGGCGATCACGTAGACGACCGTTCCGGTGCCGGTCTTCAGCCCGGTCCGCCGCGCGGCGACCAGTTCGTCGAGCCGTTCCATGTCGTCGACGCGGTTGACGAAGACCCTGACGCCGCGGGGGAGCTGCCACGGCGCGGAATGCGTTCCCCGGCCATAGTGGAAATGTATGTCGCCACGGATATCTCGGGCTTGTACGACGTCACCGGCGCGTCCCGACATGGTGGAGCGGTGGCCTTGGGCGGCGTCATCACGCTGGTTCTCCGACATGCGATCACCCGTCGTCAACGACGACTCCACCCTACGCTTTCCGCCCACCCCGCAAAACGCGTCCCCAGGGCCAGGTAGGGCCAGCTCAGAAGGCCAAAGACCCAGGCTCCGCCGCTACGTCGGACCATCGGACCGGACGGTACGACCTCGCGTGCGGCGACCCTCACCGCGATCGCCGCCGACGGCTCGCGAGATATCCGTATGGTGGGAGAACTCGTTCAACGACTCCTTCACATGGGCTGGCGCCGACGTTGTGGAAAATTTGCTGGGACTTCTTCGGCGGGCCGGGAAACGGCGGTACCGTCTGACGGCCTCGGCCGCCATGGTCGGGACGTTGGCCCTGGCGGCGTGCTCCCAGCACGAGAGCGCGCCCGCGCCGCCGAAGGACGTCACCTTCACCGGCATGGACGACGCCGCTCTCCGTGCCCGTGTCGGCGAGGTCATCGCCGAGATCCGGAAGCGGGACGCCGCCGGTCTGGCCCACCTCGACATCGACGACACGGGGCGGCGCGGCGGCCCGGACGCCGACAAGGGCGCGGCATGGCTGGTCCGGTACTTCGCCGAGCCGCTCAAGGGAGTCGTCCAAGCGGAGATCGACAGGGAGCAGAACGGCCCGCTGGTGCAGGTCTGCCTCAACTACGGCAAGCCGCGGCATCAGTTGATGCTCGACTTCAACGACTATGGGAAGAAGGGAGAGTCCGTCGACGGTGGTAACGGTTTGTGGCCGTTCTCCGCGCGGAGATTCGCGGAAGTCGCCGACCAGCCGCCCAAGACGAAGACGATCCCCGGTACGTTCTGCGAATCCGGCCACATCTGAGTGAAGCCGCTCTCAACGAGCCACCGACATCGAGTTCGGAGCCGTATGCCGCCGGAAGCGGTGCGCGGCCGGACGTCCCGCAGAGCGTTGAGGCCCTGCCGCGGACGATGCTCGCGTAACCGCTGCTCAGGTTGATGTTCGTGTAGTGGCCGAGTCGGCTGCCTAAGCCCTTGCCGTCGGAGGCGGGCGGGGAACACGCGGCCGGGGCGGGGGAGGAGCGGCGGCGTAGGCGGGGAAACGGCGGGTGAGGTAGACGCGGCGACCGTTATGGGCAATTTTCGCAAGTGGCCTGAAGGGGGTGGTCAGGCGTTTGGGGGGGTGGTGTCGCGGGGCGGTCCGGGGGTGTTCTCGGCGCGGATCAGGAACGTTCCGGCTATGACCACCAGGCCGGACAGGGCCAGGACCAGGCGGGGCGGGGCCACGCCCAAAGGGCTCACGTTCCACTCTTCGAGGGCGTCGGACGCGGCGCCCGACACGAGGGCGGCGAGGGCCAGGCCGAAGCGGAGGGTGGCGTGGAAGGCCGTCAGAGCCAGGTTGCGGCGGTAGCCGTCCAGGCTCTCCTGCATGTAGGTGATGCCGCCGACGAGGGCGGCGGTGGCGGCGCCGCCGAACAGGACGGCGCCGACGAACGACCAGGTCAGCGATGCGATCGCGCCCATCATGGCGATCGTCGCGCCCTGCAGCGCGGTGGCCGTGCGGATCTGCGTCATCAGGTGCCAGCCGCCCTTGCGGACGATCACCAGCCCGCTCACCGCCCCGACCCCGAACAGGGCGACGAGGACGCCGAAGCCGATCGGGCCCGCGTGCACGACGTTCCGCACGAACACCACGCCGAGCGAGAACAGCGCGCCCAGCCCGAGCGCGACGACCGCGACGCCGGGGAGGACGCCGCGCACCACGGGCAGGCGGAGCGCGTCCAGGAACCCGCCCTGTCTCGGCTCGTCCTGCCCGGTCGACCAGCGTTCGCCGCGCCGCGGGCCGAGGTCGGGAATGGAGCGGATCGCGAAATAGGAGACGAGGTAGGTCAGCGCGTCCAGCCAGAACACGACGACGTAGCGCCAGTGGCCCTCCCAACCGGCGTGGTTGGAGACCCAGAGCATGAGGCCGAACGCGCCCGCGCCGACCGGGATCATGCCGTAGGACGTGGCCATCGTGATGCCGTTGGCGACCTCCAGCGTGCCGGTGTCGTGCTCGTCCTGGTCGGGGCCCTCGATGAGCCAGGGGATCGCGGCGTCGCGGGCGGGCAGGAAGCACAGGCCGACGACCTCGATCGCGAACGCCCAGAAGTAGACCCACCAGAGGTGGGGCAGGACGGGCAGCGCCACCGCCATCCCGACGCGGATCAGGTCGGACGTCATCATCACGCTGCGCCGCCGCCACCGCGTGACGACCCGCGCGGCGAGCGGCGCGCCGAGCGCGGACGGCAGCAGCCGCAGCACGAGGACGCCGCCGACCGCCGTGGTGGAGCCGCTCAGCTCCAGCACGAAGTACATGAGGGCGAGCGTCCCCATCCAGTCGCCGAGGGAGGAGACGGTCTGGCCCACCATGAGCCGCCGGAAGTCGCGGCGGTTCAGCCGGTCCTTGAGTCCCATGCGGGCTCGACCCCCCGTGCCGCGTCCGAGGGCCGTGGCGGCTCGACGGGTGGCGCGCCGCGCAGCAGGGCGGCGAGGCGGGCGGCGGCGCGGTCCCAGCTCCACTGCTCGCACACCCAGCGCCGCCCGTTCGCGCCGAGGGCGCGGGCGCGGTCCGGGTCGGCGAGCAGCTCGTGCAGGACGCCGGAGAGCGCGTCCGGCCGCGCCGCGTCGAGCAGGACGCCGGTCCGCCCGTCCTGGACGGATTCGGGGCTGCCCCCGGAGCGTCCGACGACGACCGGGAGCCCGGCCGCCGACGCCTCCAGCACCGACAGCCCGAGCCCTTCGACCTGGAGGCCGCCGCGCTCGTCCCGGCACGGCAGGACGAACACGTCGGCGGCGGCGTAGTAGCGCGGCAGGTCGGCGGGGGACACCGGGCCGGTGACCGTCACCGTGCCGGGGGCGGCGCGGGCCGCCCGCTCGGTGAGGCGGGCGCGGGTCGGGCCGTCGCCGACGATGACGAGCCGGGCGTCCGGGTGCCGCCGGACGACGCCCGGCCAGGCGTCCAGCAGCCGGTCGTGGCCCTTGCGCCGGACGAGCCGCGACACGCTCAGCACGACCGGGCCGTCCCCGAGCCCGTGCCGCCGCCGGACCGAGGCGCCGTCCAGGCCGGGCCGGAACCGGACCGGGTCGACGGCCCCGGCGAGCTGCACGAGCCGCGTCCGGTCGCCGAGGACGCGGGCGATCTCCGCGCGCGTCCCGGCGCTGAGGAAGGTGACCGCGTCGAACGCGGGCGCCACGGCGCGCAGCGCGGCGCGGGTCGGCGCGGCGCGGAACCAGCCGATCTCCTGCCCGTGCGTGGAGCCGATCAGACGGGGGACCCCCGCGAGCTTCACGAACGGCGCGTACATGCCGAACGGCGCGGCGGCGGTGATCCAGGCGGCGTCGGCGCGGTGCCGGGCGGTGAGCCGCCGCAGCCCGCGGAACAGCAGGTAGGCGTGCCGCCGGACGACCGGGAAGTCGAGCCGGGCGTCGAACCGGGCGGCCCCCGGCCGGGCAGGCGCGATCACGAGCAGCCGGTCGGCGGGCAGCCTGCGCACGAGTTCCCAGGTGAACGTCTGCACCCCGCCGGGCTCCGGTGGGAAGTGCCCGGTGATCACGATCGTCCGGGGTATGTCCATGGGAAGCCGTTTCCCCGGCAGGCGGGAGCCATTCGCCGGGCGCCGGCCGCCCGCGTCCCGCGGCCGGCGCCCGGCCCGCCCCTGCCCCGCGCCCGCCGCCGTCACAGGTCGGTCGCGATGATCTCCTCGATGTTCCGTTCGGCGAGTGCCGTGATGGTGACGAACGGGTTGACGCTGGTGTTACCCGGGATGAGCGATCCGTCGATGGCGTAGAGGCCGGGATGCCCGCGCAGGCGGCCGTAGTTGTCGGTGGCCTTGTTCAGGACCGCCCCGCCGAGCGGATGGTAGGTGAGGTGGTCGCCCCAGACCTTGTACGCGCCGAAGAGGTCGGTGCGGTAGATCGTGCCCTCCTTCTGGTTGATCTTGTCGAAGATCGTCTTGGCCCGGTCGATGCTCGCCTGCTTCCAGGCGGTCTGCCAGTTCAGGTCGACGCGCCCGGCCGCCGCGTTCCAGGTGAACTCGGCGCGGTGCGGCGTGTTCGTGATCGACAGGTAGAACGAGGCGTAGGTCTCGATTCCGGTGGGGATCGGCGCGACCTCGGCGAACGCGCCGCCCGCGTCCCAGTTGTCGATCCCGCCGGTCGGCATGGCCGACTGGACCTTGCCGGTCGGGTCCCAGAGGTGGTTGGCCCGGCCGCACATGACGTTCCCGTTGTCGCCCCAGCCCTTGCCGATCTCGCCGTTCAGGTTGGGCAGCCGCCCGGTCGCCTTCATCTGGACGAGGAGTTTGCTGGTGCCGACGCTGCCCGCCGCGAAGAACACCCTGTCCGCGGTGACGGACTTGGTGGCGGTGACGGTCCCGGACGTGTCGAGCTGGTCGATCACGACCGTGTACCCGCCGCTGGACGCGGGGGACACCGACGTCACCTTGTGCAGCGGCGAGATCGCGACCCGTCCGGTGGCCTTCGCCTGGGCCAGGTAAGTCTTCTGCAAGGACTTCTTGCCGTAGTTGTTGCCGTACAGGATCTCGGCCGCGAGCGCCGACTGCGGGACGGTCCCCGCCGCCTCCCGCTTCATGTAGTCGAAGTCGTACACGTTCGGGACGAAGACGAACTCGAACCCCGAGCGCTGGGCGTGCTTCCGTCCGACGCGGGCGTACTGGTAGCAGTCGGTGGTGTCGAACCAGGCGGGGTCGATCTCGTTGACGCCGAGCCCGGCGTTGGCGCGCGGGTAGTAGACGCCGTACATCTCGTCCGCGTCGACGGACGGCAGGACGGCCCCGAACCGCGACCGCTTCGGCGTCACGGCCATCCCGCCGTTGACGAGCGAGCCGCCGCCGACGCCGCGTCCCTGGTAGACGAGGATGCCGCCGAAGTCCTCGGCGTCGAGGATGCCGGTGTAGCGCGGGACGTCCTTGTCGAGCGGGAAGCCCAGGAAGTCGCTGATCGGCTGCTTGGTGCGGGTGCGGAGCCAGTAGGAGCGGTAGTCGGGCGCGCGGGTGTTGGGGAAGAGCCTGCCGTCCGGGCCGGGGGTGTCCCAGGCCATGCCCATCTCGACCATGTGCACGTCGACGCCCGCCTGGGCGAGCCGGAGCGCGGCGACCGAGCCGCCGTAGCCGGTGCCGATGATCAGTGCCGGGACGCGGGCGCCGTCGCCGATCGGGCCCGCGGCCGCCGCGGCGCGTCCCGGCAGGCCCAGCATGCCGAGCCCGACGATGGAACCGGTTCCAGCGAGGAACCGCCGCCGCGACAACCCGCCACTGGTGGAGTCAGCCATGTGACCTCCCTCATTCGGGATGAGATTGAAACGTGTTCTATCTCTCCGGGTGAGGGTGCGTCACGGGGTTACGTGAAAGTAGCTCATGTCCACAATCGGCTACCAAGCATTTGCTTGGCTAGCCGGCGAAACTCTGTTACGTTCCGGCCATGATCTCCGCGATCGTCTGGGGCACCGGCAATGTCGGACGGGCCGCGATCCGCGCCGTGGCGGCGCATCCGGCGCTGCGGCTCGCGGGGGTGCTCGTCCATGATCCCGGCAAGGTCGGACGCGACGCGGGCGACCTCGCGGGCCTCGGCCGCGACCTCGGCGTCGCGGCGACCGACGACGCCCCGGCGGTGCTGGCGGGGCGTCCGCAGGCCGTGGTCTACGCGGCGTCCGGCGACATCCGGCCCGACGACGCGCTCGCCGACGTCGTCTCCGCGATCCGGGCCGGGGCGGTGGTCGTGACGCCCGCCCTGTACGCGCTCTACGACCAGCGCGGCGCTCCGCCCGAGACGCGGCGGGCGGTGCTGGACGCGGTCGCCGAGGGCGGCGGCTCGCTGTTCGTGTCGGGCATCGACCCGGGCTGGAGCAACGACGTCCTGCCGCTGCTGGTGAGCGGGCTCGGCGGCGTCGTGGACGCGATCCGCTGCCAGGAGATCTTCGACTACTCGGCCTACGACCAGCCGGACGCCGTCCGGTATCTGGTCGGCATGGGGCAGCCGATGGACTACGAGCCGCCGATGGTCGCGCCGACCGTCCCGGCGATGGTGTGGGGCGGGCAGATCCGGCTGATGGCGCGGGCGCTCGCCGCCGAGGTGGACGAGATCCGCGAGACCGTCGAACGCCGTCCGCTGGACGCCGCCGTGACCACCGCGTCCATGGGCGAGTTCGAAAAGGGGACGCAGGGCGCGCTCCGGTTCGAGGTGCAGGGGATCGTCGGCGGCGAGCCGCGCATCGTGATCGAGCACGTCACGCGGATCGACCCGTACTGCGCACCCGACTGGCCGTCCCCGCCGGACGGGGACGGCGCGCACCGCGTGATCATCGAGGGCGCGCCGCGCATCGAGGTCACGGTCGAGGCGACCGACGAGGGCGGCAACCGCGCGGCGGGCGGCAACGCGACGGCGGCCGGCCGGCTCGTCGGCGCGATCGACTGGCTGGTGGACGCCGAACCGGGGCTCTACGACGCGCTCGACGTCCCGCTGCGTCCCGCCGCCGGAAGGCTCGGGAGGGCGGCCGGATGAACATCGACATCCCGGACGGCAAGGACCCCATCGCCTACGTGTGGGGCGAGATGGTGCCCGGCATCGGCCCGGCGGCGGCGGACCTGTCGCTCGCCGTGTACGAGCACACGACGCTCGGGCTGCGCGAGTTCGAGGCGGCCCGGCTGCGCGTCGCGCAGCTCAACGGGTGCCTGTTCTGCCTCGACTGGCGCACCGAGCGCGACGGGCGCAAGGTCGAGGAGGGCTTTGCGGACGCGGTGGCCGAGTGGCGTACCACCGGTGCGTTCGATGAGCGAACCCGCCTCGCCGCCGAGTACGCCGAGCGGTACGCCCTCGACCACCACGCGCTGGACGAGGAGTTCTGGGAGCGGATGACCGCGCACTACGACCAGCGCGAGATCGTGGAGCTGACGATGTGCGTCGGCTCCTGGCTCGCGTTCGGCCGGCTGAACCATGTGCTGGGTCTGGACTCCAGGTGCGTCCTTCCCCGCTCCCGGTGATCCGCGTCCTGTTCCGGGTGAAGCCGTTCCGGGCCCGGTGCCAGCCCTACACCGGGCCCGGATGTCTCGTCAGGCGGCTGACGCCGCCGGGGTGTAGTGGGACGCGTCGTCGCCTTCGACGATGTAGGAGCGCCGCCCGTCCACGGCCTTCGGGACGTCGCCCGCGACGGTGACGCGGTGCAGCAGGCGCGGGAGGTCGCCGTAGTCGTCGGGCGCGTAGTGCTGGGTGATGCGGTTGTCGAACACGACGAGGTCGCCCGGCGCCCACACCCACCGCAGGACGTTCTCCGGCCGCGTCACGTACGCCTGGAGGAGGTCGAGGATCGCGCGTCCCTCGCGCGAGGACGTCAGCCCGACGACGCTCTGCGCGAACCCGCCGATGTACAGGTTCCGCTCACCCGACTCGGGGTGCACCCGCACCACCGGGTGCGCGGTCTTCCACGTCTGGGACAGGAACGCGCGGCGGTGCTCGGTGGCCTTCGCGGGATCGACCCCGCCCGGCCTCACGTAGTCGTAGTCGTTGGTGTGGACGGCCCACAGCCGGTCGGCCAGCTCGCGCAGCTCGGCGGGCAGGTCGCGGTAGGCGGCGCCGGTGTTGGCGATCAGGGTGTTGCCGCCGTAGGGCGGGATCACGAGGCCGCGCAGGGTGCTGATCTTGGGTGGCGTCTGGATGAACGTGACGTCGGTATGCCACTGGTTCGCCCGTCCCGACTCGCTGTCGACCGGGAGGACCTCCGGGTTCCCGTCCAGGGCGGGGATGGTCGGATGCGCGCCGGTGAGCGGGCCGAACCGGGACGCGAACGAGATCTGGTCGTCATCGGTCAGCTCCTGCCCGCGAAACCCCAGGACCTTGAACTCCAGCAGCGCGTCGTGCAGCTCGTCGAACAGTTTGTCGGAAAGGTCGCGGACGTCGAGGCCGACGACCTCGGCGCCGACCCGGCCGCCGATCCGGCGGATGTCGAACCCGGTCATGTGATCTACCCCTTCTCTGGTGGCTCGGCTCAGGCGGGACGGGGGGTGGAACGCGGGCGGAACAGCACCGCTGCGCCTCAGCGAATCACGACGTCCACCCATAGTCAACTATTCCTACTGTTAAAGTAGGAAATTCCCCGAAACCCCGGCCGCCGAAGGAGACCACGGTGAGCACACCCGCCCCCAGGGGCCTGACCCGACGACGACTCATCTCCGCGCTCACGATCGCGGCGGCCGCCGGTCCCGCCGCGGCGGCCTGCGGGACCGCGGCGGGCGGCGCGCGGCGCACCGCCACCCTGCGCTACCAGGGCTGGACCGGGCAGGTCATCCTGCCGGAGCTCGCCGCCGACCTCGGCCACCTCGGCGACGTGCGGCTGAAGTGGGTCGGCAACACGATCAGCGGGCCGCAGGACGTCCAGTCCGCCGCGACCGGGCAGGTCGACTTCGGCGGCGCGTTCAACGGCGCGATCGTCAAGCTCCAGGAGGCGGGCGCGCCGATCACGTCCGTCATCGGCTACTACGGCACGGACGACAGGTACTACAACGGGTTCTTCGTCCTGGACGACAGCCCGATCAAGAGCCCGCGCGACCTCATCGGCAAGAAGATCGGGATGAACACGCTGGGCGGGCACTCGCAAGCCGTCCTCGACCTCTACCTGCGGCGCAACGGGCTCAGCTCGGCGGACATCGCGAAGGTCGAGCCGCTCGCCGTCCCGCCCGTCACCACCGAGGAGTCGCTGCGCCGGGGGCAGATCGACGTCGCCGCGCTCAGCGGGATCTTCCAGGACAAGGCGGTCGCCGCGGGCGGCATCCGCCCGCTGTTTAAAGACCACGACTTCCTCGGCTCGTTCACCGCCGGGTCCTACGTCTTCCGCGACGACTTCATCAAGCGGAACCCCGACACCGTCCGGGCGTTCACCGCAGGCGTCGCCAGGACCATCGAGTGGTCGCGGGGCCGGCCGCGCGCCGAGGTCGTGGCCCGGCTGACGAAGATCCTCCAGGCGCGCGGGCGGAACGAGAACGCCGACGCGCTGAAGTACTGGAAGTCCTGGGGCGTCGCGGAGAAGGGCGGCGTGCTGACCGACCGGGAGTTCGACACCTGGCGGACCTGGCTGGAGGACGTCGGCCAGATCCCGAAGGGCCGCGTCAAGACCGCCGACCTCTACACCAACAGGTTCAACCCGTACCGGCAGGGAGGAAGCGGACGATGACGGCGAAGATCAGCGTCTCCGGGCTCGGGAAGACGTTCCCCGTCCGGGGCGGCGAGGAGGTCACGGCGCTGCACGACGTCTCCCTGGACGTCGCGGAGGGCGAGTTCCTGGTGGTGGTCGGGCCGTCCGGCTGCGGGAAGTCCACGCTGCTCGACCTGATCGGCGGGCTGGCGGCGCCGACGGCCGGGCGCGTCCTGATCGACGGCGCGGAGGTGACCGGGCCGGCGCTCGACCGCGGCATCGTGTTCCAGCAGTACGCCCTGCTGCCCTGGCGGACGGCGCTGCGCAACGTCGAGTTCGGCCTGGAGGCCAAGGGCCTCGGCCGCCGCGAGCGGGTCGAGACGGCCCGGCACCACCTGGACCTCGTCGGCCTGTCCGGGTTCGCGGACCGCTACCCGCACGAGCTGTCCGGCGGCATGAAGCAGCGGGTCGCGATCGCCCGCAGCCTCGCCTACGACCCGGACGTCCTGCTCATGGACGAGCCGTTCGCCGCCCTCGACGCGCAGACCCGCGACTCGCTCCAGGAGGAGCTGCTGCGCATCTGGGCGAAGACCGGCAAGACCGTCGTGTTCATCACCCACGGCATCGACGAGGCCGTCTACCTGGGCGGGCGCGTCGCCGTCATGACCGCGCGGCCCGGCACGGTGAAGGAGGTCGTGGACATCGGCCTCGGCCCCCGCGACGCCGACCGCGACCTCCGCTCCACCCCCGAGTTCGCCGCGCACCGGCACCGGGTCTGGTCCCTGCTGCGCGACGAGGTGCGCGCCGTGCGCGCCGCCGCCGTCCAGAAGGGCGGGAAGTCATGACGAGCACCGCTGAAGTCCCGGTCGTCGCCCAGGTCAAGCGGGTGGCGCCGCCGTCCGCGAAGCCGTCCCGGCGGTGGGCGGCGAAGGCGGGCGCGCTGCTGCGCCGGACCGTCGCGCTCGCCGCGTTCCTCGCCGTCTGGGAGCTCGCCCCGCGCGCGGGCCTGGTCGACCGGATCTTCCTGCCGCCGGTGTCGGAGATCGTCCCGGCGCTGGGGGACCTGGCCGCAAGCGGGCGGCTGTGGCAGGACGCGGAGGCGAGCCTCGTCCGCTCGCTGTCCGGATTCGGCCTGGCGATCGTCGTCGCGGTGCCGCTCGGCCTGCTGATCGGCTGGTACCGGCCGGTCGCCGAGCTGCTGAACCCGCTGCTCGAACTGTTCCGCAACACCGCCGCGATCGCGTTGCTGCCGGTGTTCGTGCTGATCCTCGGCATCGGCGAGACGTCGAAGGTCGCGATCGTCCTGTACGCCTGCACGTGGCCGATCCTGCTCAACACGATCAGCGCGGTCGGCGCCGTGGACCCGACGCTGGTCAAGTCGGCGCGGTCGCTCGGGCTGTCCGCGCCGCGGATCTTCCAGAAGGTGATCCTGCCCGCGGCGGTCCCGGCGGTCTTCACCGGGATCCGGCTGGCCGGGGCCACCGCCGTGCTGGTCGTGATCGTCGCGGAGATGGTCGGGGCCAAGGAGGGGCTCGGGTTCCTGATCAACTCGTCTCAGCAGAACTTCGCGATCGACGACATGTACGCGGGCATCATCGCGATCTCCGCGCTCGGGCTGCTGTTCAACCACCTGCTCGTGCTGGCCGAGCGGAGGTTCACGCGGTGGCGCGCCCCGGTGCGGTGACGCGGGTCAGTCGTCCTCGACGCGGGAGAGCTTGTCCGGGTTCGTGACGGTGTAGACGCCGCGGACGAGGTCGCCCTCCGGCGCCAGGTCGAGGACCATCACGGCGAACGGGGCGTCCGCGTCGAACAGCACCGCCGACGGGTCGCCGTTGACCGTCCGGTACCTGATGTCCAGGTTCGCGGGCGCGCGGCGGCCCGTCGCGGACACGATCGTCCGCGCCACCTTGTCGCGGCCGTGGACGGGACGCAGCGCCGCCGACACCTTGCCGCCGCCGTCGCCCCAGAGCGTCACGTCCGGGGCGAGGAGGTCGAGCAGGGCGGCGAGGTCGCCGCCGAGGGCCGCCTTCAGGAACCGCTCGGTGACCTGCCGCTGCACCTTCGGGTCGGCCTGGTAGCGGGGGCGCCGCGCGTGGACGTGCTCGCGGGCCCGGTGCGCGAGCTGCCGCACCGCGGCCGGGTTCCGGTCCAGGATCGGCGCGATCTCGGTGTGCGCGTACCCGAACACCTCGTGCAGGACGAACACCGCCCGCTCCAGCGGCGTGAGCGTCTCCAGCACGACGAGCAGCGCCATCGAGACCGCCTCGGTCCGCTCGGCGGGGTCGCCCGCGTCGCCCGCGTCGGGCGGGCCGACGAGCGGCTCCGGCAGCCACGACCCGACGTAGGTCTCGCGGCGGCGGCTCAGCTCGGCCTGCCGGGCCAGGGCCGTGTTCACCGCGACCCGGACGAGGTAGGCGCGCGGGTTCTCGATGCCGTCCGCGTCCGGCGCGGCGTGCCGGGCCGTCCATGCCAGCCAGGCGTCCTGGAGGACGTCCTCGGTGTCGGCGACGCTGCCGAGCAGGTTGTAGACCACCGAGAACAGCAGTTCCCGGTGCTCGGCGAACACCCGTGTCGCCTCGTCGTCCGCGGTCTCGGGCATGGCTCGACCTCCTCGCACGCTCCCCCCTCAGAGGGGCGCGGGACCCCCGAATGTGACATCCCGGCCGCGATTGTGATGTGGGCCTCAACCGGCGGCGCGGCTGTCACACACCGCCCCGCCGATCCGCTCATGGGACGCGACAGTTTCGGAATTCGGAGGTCATCGCCCCATGACGGACACTCGGCCGTCCTTCCTCGCGACCGGACGCGGCAGGCTCACCCTCACGCTGCTGTGCGCGATCGCGTTCCTGGACTTCATCGACGCCTCGATCGTCAACGTCGCGCTGCCCGCGATCCGCGCGGACCTGGGCTTCTCCGTCCAGGATCTCCAGTGGGTGCCGAGCGGCTACCTGCTCACCTACGGCGGGCTGATGCTGCTCGGCGGCCGGCTCGCCGACCTGCTCGGCCGCCGCCGCGTGGTGGTGGCGGGGACGGTGCTGTTCTCGTTGTCGTCCCTCGCCGGGGGCCTCGCGGTGAACTCGGGCATGCTCGTCGGGGCGCGGCTCGCGCAGGGCGTGGGCGCCGCGATCATGCTGCCCGGCACCCTGTCCATCCTGACCACGACCTTCAAGGAGGGCGGCGACCGGGCCAAGGCGCTCGGTGTGTGGGGCGGCGTCGCGGGCGGCGCGAGCGCCGCCGGGGTCCTGCTCGGCGGGCTGCTGACCGACAGCCTCGGCTGGCGCTGGGTGATGCTGGTCAACGCGCCGGTCTGCGTCCTCGTGATCGTCGGCCTGTTCCTGCTCGTGGACGGCGACCGCCGCGCGGCCCGGCTCGCGAGCTTCGACGTCGGCGGGACCGTCCTCGTCACCGGCGGGATGCTCCTGCTCGTGTTCACGCTGGTCAAGGCCCCGGAGGTGGGCTGGGACGCGGCCCGCACCATCGCCGGGCTCGCCGGGACGGCCGTCCTGCTCGCCGCGTTCGCGGTGAACGAGCAGCGGCACCGCAGCCCGCTGCTGCCGCTGTCGATCTTCCGCGTCCGCGGGCTCGCCGTCACCGACGTCGCCTACCTCGTCGCGGTCGCCGGGGTCGCGTCGCTGTTCTTCTTCCTCAGCCTCTACATGGAGAACGTGCTGCACTACTCGCCGATGAAGACCGGGTCGGCGTACCTGCCGCTGTGCTTCGGCGTGGGCGTCGCCGCGTCCATGACCCCGAAGCTCGTGGCCCGCGTCGGGACGCGGCCGCTGATCGTCGCGAGCCTGCTCGTCACCGGGGCCGGGATCTTCTGGCTGTCGCGCATCCCGGTGGACGGCGCGTACCTGCCCGACCTCCTGCCGGGCCTGCTCGTCACCTCCCTCGGGCTCGGCGTGGCGTTCGTCTCCATCACGACCGCCGCGAACGCGAACGTCCCAGCGGACAAGGCGGGCCTCGCCGCCGCCCTGCTCAACGCCTCGCAGCAGATCGGCGGCGCGCTCGGCCTGGCGATCTTCTCGGCGGTGGCGACGTCCAGGACGTCCCACGCCCTGGCCGGCGGAGAGCCGGTGCCGGAGGCGCTGACCTCCGGCTTCGCTCGCGCCCTCCTGGTGTGCGCGATCTTCGTGGCGGCCGCCGCGCTCGTCGCCCTCCGCGCCGCCCACACCCGGGGCGAGGCGACCGACGCCCACGCGGAACCCGTCCCGGAGCCGATCCCGGCCAAATAGCGGACCGTCCCCCGGCCGCGTGCGCGGCCGGGGGACGGCACGTGATCAGACGGCGACGGCGACGCTCATCCCCGGCTTGGGCAGATAGGGCAGCTTTTGCTGAGCGGAGACCGAGCCGAGGAACTCACCGGTGCAGTCCGGCCCCGAGTAAACCGCCATGATGGCCAGAGACAGCTTTCCGACCGTGTTGGAGACCGAGCGGAGCGGGACCGGCGAGTTCTGGCAGGGGGTCCAGTCGAAGTCGGCCTCCACCCCTCTGTAGTCGTTTTCGCTCCATCCGCACAGCCAGCGATGGCTCGTCCGGCAGGTGTCCGGGGGACCGGCGGCCGCGGCAGCGGCGGCGGGCGCCACGGCCAGCGCCGCGACGACGGAAGCGGTGAGCGAGATGTGACTGAGCGTTCGCCACATGGGAGCACTCCTTTCCTGAGTGCCCACCATGGACCCACGAAGCGCATTAATGATCAACTAGCAGAAATTCAATTCCCGCGTCCGGGCGCTTCACCTCGGCGCGCGCCATTTCCGGACCGGCGCCGCGGGCAACGGGTGTTGTGGCCGTCACCGGATGATGACGGCGGTGGTGGGGGCCGGTTTGTCCTCGGTCCAGCCGTCGTGGCCCGCGGTGGCCTGCCAGTGGCGGCCCGCGTAGCGGACTTCGGTCAGGCCGTAAACCTGGGCGTGGGTGACGGCCCAGGCGGCGACCGCCCAGCCCGCGCGGGCGTTCGTGACCTTCACCGCGTTCCAGGCGCTGGGACGGGACGGGGCGTTGTAGGCGAGCGGGCTCGGGCCGGTGACCTGGAGGCGGCCGCCGAAGGCGCGGCGCATCTCGCGGACCGCCTCCGGGCGGCGCGACGCGGTCCGCTTGTCGGGCGGGTACCAGCAGCGCGCGGTGGCGGGCTCGCGGCCGGTGAAGGCGCGCGCGAGCAGGACGCCGTCGTCCTCGTGCTGGGCGTAGGCGCGGCCGTCCGCGCTGCGCTGCACCCGCTGGGCGGCGTCGTGCAGGTCGCGGTCGAGGTAGTCCTTCACCTTGACCAGGGCGTCGAAAAACTTGCTGGTGGCCTGGACGGGGTCGCGCAGCTTGTCCGGCGAGCCCCAGCCCTGCGACGGGCGCTGCTGGAACATCCCCACCGAGTCGCGGTCGCCGCCCGCCAGGTTGCGCATGTGCGACTCCTGGATCGCGGTCGCGTAGGCGATCACCACCGCCCGCTCCGGGAGCTGCTTGCGGAAAGCGACCGCCGCGATCGTCGCCGCGTTCGCGCCCTGCTCCAGGTCGAGCGGCATCTTGCCGGTGCTCGTGTTCACCTCGCAGCCCGAGCCGTGCAGGTAGGGACGGGCCTTCTGGAACAGCACGTAGGCGCCGACGCCGAGCAGCAGCACGACGACCGACACGCCCGCCGCCCAGTGCCGCCCCCGGCGGCTCCGCCCGCCGTCGCCCCCCGCCTCGGGGCGCGCCCGCAACCTCGCCCAAACAGCCACGCGAAGACGGTACCGGGAGACGGCCCCCACTAAGCTCAAGGACCATGACCGAAACGTTCACCAGCCCGATCTCCGGCGGCATCGACGAGCTGTGGGAGCGGCGCGCCGAGCTCACGCCGGACGACGCCGACGCCCGGGCCGCCATCGTCGCCGCCGTCGACCAGCTCGACACGGGCGAGGCCCGCGTCGCCCGCATCGACCCCGGCACCGACGAGGTGATCGTCGACGAGCGGGCGAAGCGGGCGATCCTGCTGAGCTTCAAGGTCCTCGGCATGGTGCGCTCGCAGGTCGGCGACTTCCGGTACCACGACCGGATCCCGCTGAAGAGCACGCTGGACGGCGTCCGCGTCGTCCCCGGCGCGATCGCCCGGTGGGGCTCCTACCTCGCGCCCGGCGTCGTGCTGATGCCGTCGTTCACCAACATCGGCGCCTACGTCGACTCGGGGACGATGGTCGACACGTGGGCGACCGTGGGCTCGTGCGCGCAGGTCGGCAAGAACGTCCACCTGTCCGGCGGGGTGGGCATCGGCGGGGTGCTGGAGCCGCCGAACGCCAAGCCGGTGGTCATCGAGGACGACGCCATGATCGGCAGCCGCTCCATGATCGTGGAGGGCGCGCGGGTGGGGCGCGGCGCGGTCATCGGCTCCGGGACGAACCTGTCCGCCTCGATGCCGGTCATCGACGTCGAGACGGGCGAGGAGGTCGCGCGCGGCCGCGTCCCCGACTGGTGCGTCGCGGTCGGCGGCACCCGCACGAAGGAGTTCAAGGGCGGCACGTTCGGCCTGCCCGCCGTGCTGATCCTGAAGCGCCTCGAAGAGGGCCAGCGCCACGACAAGGCGTCCCTCAACGAGATCCTGCGCGACCACGGCATCAACACTTGACCTCGGTGATCTTCAGGGGGCGGGCGGTGCGGACGGCGGCCGCGGCGGCGTAGCCGGAGCCGGGCGTCAGGTCGGCGAGGCGGACCGGGGACACGGCCGCCTCGCCCGTCCAGGAGACGACCTCGGCGGGCTCGTCCGGGGCGGACACGTGGATGTCCGACATCGGCGCGGCGAGCCCGTGGCCCGTGGATTTCAGCAGGGCCTCCTTGCGGCTCCAGTAGGCGTGGAAGCCGCGGACCTTGTCGTCCATGGCGGCGAGGGCCGCGCGCTCGGCCTCGGTGAGGACCATGTCGGCCAGCCGGTCGAGGTCGCGGTCGCGCTCCTGCTCCACGTCCACGCCGACCTCCGCGCCCTCGGCGAGGACGAGCACGACCCGGTCGCCCGAGTGGGAGAGCGAGAAGTCGACCTCGGCGCCGGGGAGGCGCGGCTTGCCGTGGGGGCCGCCGCAGTGCGGGCAGTCGGTCGTGAAGCGGATGCTCTTCGGGTCGAGGCCGACCGCCTCGGCGAGGGCGGTGCGGGCGAGGAAGCGCCCGGTGACGAAGCGGGCCTTGTCCTCGGCGAGGCGGAACCGCTCGTAGCGTTCGCGCTCGGCTTCGTCCAGCAGGTCGCGCATGTCGGGATCGTCGGCGGGCAGCGCCCACCGGACGGCGCACTCCAGCACAGGCATGTCCACGCTCGCAATGGTAGGACTTGAACATGGGCCTTGATCTGTTCTCGCACGTGACGGACCTGACCGCCGCCATCGTGGACGTCGAGTCGGTGAGCGGCGGGGAGCGGGCCCTCGCCGACGCCGTCGAGGAGGCGCTGCGGGCCGTGCCGCACCTGGAGGTGGTCCGCGACGGGAACAGCGTCGTCGCCCGCACCGGGCTCGGCCGCGCCGAGCGGGTCGTCCTCGCCGGGCACCTCGACACCGTCCCGCTGAACGGCAACCTGCCGTCGCGGGTCGAGGGCGACCGCCTCTACGGCTGCGGGACGACCGACATGAAGAGCGGCGTCGCGGTCGCGCTGCGGCTCGCCGCGACCGTCCCGGAGCCGACCCGCGACGTCACCTACGTCTTCTACGACTGCGAGGAGATCGAGGCCGAGCGGAACGGGCTGCGCAAGCTGGCCGCCGACCGTCCCGACCTGCTCGCGGGCGACTTCGCCGTGCTGATGGAGCCGACGGGCGGGCTGATCGAGGGCGGCTGCCAGGGCACGCTGCGCGCGGAGGTCACGGCGGAGGGGGAGCGGGCGCACAGCGCGCGCGCTTGGATGGGGTCCAACGCGATCCACTCGGCCGGACGGATCCTGGACGTTCTGCGCGCCTACGAGCCGACCCGTCCGGTGGTGGACGGCCTTGAGTACCACGAGGGCCTGAACGCCGTGTTCATCAGCGGCGGCGTCGCGGGCAACGTCATCCCGGACGAGTGCGTCGTCACCGTGAACTACCGGTTCGCGCCCGACAAGTCCGTCGCCGACGCGGAGGAGTACGTCCGGGGAATCTTCGCCGGCTTCCCGGTGAAGATCACCGACAGCGCGGCGGCGGCGCGGCCCGGCGTGACGCACCCGGCGGCGGCCGCGTTCGTCGCGGCGAGCGGGGCGGGCGTCCGCGCCAAGCTCGGCTGGACGGACGTCGCGCGCTTCGCGGAATTGGGCGTCCCGGCCGTCAACTACGGGCCCGGCGAGCCCACGCTCGCCCACACGAAGGACGAGTACGTCGAGATCCCGCTGATCGCGGACTGCGAGCGGCGCATGCGGACCTGGCTCGAAGGGCCCGCGACAGTGGCCCCATAGCGGTCGGGGCGCGCACTAACGTGGGCCCATGACATCGGAAACCACCTCCCACTCGCGCCGGCAGGGGCCGGCGATGCTGCGGGGACGGGCCGTCCCCCCGACCACCACCGACCAGCGCCTGCTCGACGGGCGCGGCCCGGCCGACTGGGTGCACGCCGACCCGTGGCGGGTGCTGCGGATCCAGGCGGAGTTCGTGGAGGGGTTCGGGCTCCTCGCCGAGCTGCCGAAGGCGGTCAGCGTGTTCGGCAGCGCCCGTACCAAGCCGGACAGCGCCGAGTACAAGCTCGGCGTCGAGATCGGCGCCCGGCTGCACGACGCGGGCTACGCGGTGATCACCGGCGGCGGCCCGGGGATCATGGAGGCGGCGAACAAGGGCTGCGACGAGAACGGCGGCCTGTCGGTCGGGCTCGGCATCGAGCTGCCGTTCGAGCAGCGGCTCAACGACCACCTCGACATCGGGCTGGAGTTCCGGTACTTCTTCGTCCGCAAGACCATGTTCGTGAAGTACTCGCAGGCGTTCGTGGTGCTGCCGGGCGGGTTCGGCACGCTGGACGAGCTGTTCGAGGCGATCACCCTCGTCCAGACCAAGAAGATCACCCGGTTCCCGATCGTGCTGGTCGGCACGGAGTTCTGGGGCGGGCTGCTGGAGTGGATCGAGAAGTCCATGCTGTCCAGCGGCAAGATCTCCCCGAACGACATGGACCTCCTCCACCTCACCGACGACCCGGAGGAGGTGGTCCAGATCATCATCGACGGCCACACCCGCGCCGAGCAGGAGATCGTCGAGCGGCGCTCGGTGGAGGCGGAGGCGCGGGAGGCCGGGACCGGCTGAGCCGGTTTCGGACCGCCTCCCGGCGGTAGTGATGGACGCGTGTCCGAGCGGAGCGGCGTCGAGGTCGGGGACGTGCGCGTGCACGCCTTCCGGGTCCCGACCGACGGGCCCGGCGGCGCGGAGGAGGACGGCACCCTCCGCTGGGACTCGACGACCATGGTCCTGGTGGAGGCGGACGGCGGCGGCCGCACCGGGATCGGCTACACCTACGGCGACGTCTCCGCCGCCGCGTTCGCGGAGTCGGCGCTCGCGCCGGTCGCGGCGGGCGGCGACGCGCTCGCCCCGGCCGCCGCGTGGCGGCGGATGTCCGCCGCGATCCGCAACGCCGGGCGTCCCGGGGCGGGCGCGATGGCGGTGTCCGCCGTCGACATCGCCCTCTGGGACCTCAAGGCGAAGCTTCTCGGGCTGCCGCTGTTCCGCGTGCTGCCGTCCTTCCACGACCGGGTGCCCGTCTACGGAAGCGGCGGGTTCACCAACTACCCGCTCGACCGGCTCGCGGGCCAGCTCGGCGGCTGGGTCGAGCAGGGGATAGGCCGGGTGAAGCTGAAGGTGTCCCGGCGGCCGGACGAGGACCCGCGGCGGCTGACCGCCGTCCGGGACGCGATCGGCGCGGAGGCCGAGCTGTACGCCGACGCGAACGGCGCGCTGACCCGCAAGGACGCGCTGTACTGGGCGCGGCGGCTGGCGGAGGAGTGGGACGTCCGCTGGTTCGAGGAGCCGGTCTCGTCCGACGACCTCACCGGGCTGCGGCTGGTGCGCGACCGGGGGCCGGGGCGGCTCGACGTCGCGGCGGGCGAGTACGGGTTCGTCCTGAAGGACTTCGCCGACCTGCTCGACGGACCGGCCGTCGACTGCCTGCAGGCCGACGTCACCCGCTGCTTCGGCGTCACCGGCCTCCTCCAGGTCGCGGGGCTCGCGGCGGCGCGGCAGACCGACCTGTCCGCGCACTGCGCCCCGGCGGTGTCGGCGCACGCGTTCTGCGCGGTCGAGCGGCTGCGCCACCTGGAGTACTTCCACGACCACGTCCGGGTGGAGGGCCTGCTCTTCGACGGGACGCTCCGCCCGGACGGCGGGGCGCTGCGCCCGGCGGCCGACCGTCCGGGGCTCGGCCTCGATGTCAGATGGGACGACGCGGAGCCGTACCGCGTGTGGGGTCGGCGGGCCGGGTGACGGGCGTCCGGCCCAGGTCGGTGCGGGACTCGATCGCGTGCAGGACGGCCGCCATGTCGGCGTCGCCGTGGCCGAGCGCGAGGGTCTCGCCGTAGAGGGCGTGGCAGACGTCCAGCAGCGGCGAGGCGACGCCGGACGCGCGGGCCGCCTCCGCGACGAGGCGGTTGTTGTCCAGGACGTTGACGATCGACGCCTGGACGCCGAAGTCGCGCTCGGCGAGCTTGCTCGCCTTCGCGCGGGACACGGTGCTCGCCATCGGACCGGCGTCGAGCACGTCCCGCAGGCGGCGCTCGTCCAGGCCGTGCCGGGCGGCGAAGTGGAACGCCTCCACGAGCCCGGTCACCATCGTGATCAGGTACAGGTTGACCGACAGCTTCATCAGCAGGGCGTTCGGGACCGTCCCGCACTCGAACGTCTCGTGGCACATCGGGGCGAGCAGCGGGCGGACGGCGGCGGCCGCCGCCGGGTCGCCCGCGAGCAGCGCCACCAGGCGCCCCGCCTCGGCGGGGCCGCGCGAGCCGGACACCGGGGCCTCGGCGTAGCGGCCCCCGGCGGCGCGCACGTCGGCTTCGAGGCCGCGCGAGTAGCCGGGCGACGTCGTCCCCATGTGGACGATCACGCGGTCGGCGACGTTCGCGGCGAAGGCGGGGGTGCCGCGCCCGAGGACGGCGTCGATCGCGGGGCCGTCGGCGAGCATGAGGAACACGACGCGGGACCGGCGGCACACCTCGGCGGGGCTCGCCGCCACCTGGGCCCCGGCGGCGCGGAGCGGCTCGCAGCGCGCGGCGGTGCGGTTCCAGACGACGAGCCCCGGGTGGGCGCGGGCGAGGTTGAGGGCCATGGGCTGCCCCATGACGCCCAGTCCGAGGAAACCGAGTCCGAGGGAACCAGGGTCCGATCCCACCATCGCCTCCGGCCGGGACGCAGCTTGCGGGTTATGACAACGGTCATGATAATGGCCCAGGTAAATGCCGCAAGAGGGGAATCGATGTCGTCCGAGTACGGGCCGCGCGAGCGGATGGTGTTCAGCGCGGCGCAGCTCATCCGCCGCGACGGGGTCACCGCGACGGGCCTGCGCGACGTCGCCCAGCACGCCGGGGCGCCGCGCGGCTCGCTCCAGCACTACTTCCCCGGCGGCAAGGAGCAGCTCGTCAATGAGGCCGTCGAATGGGCCGGGCGCTACGCGAGCAAGCGCGTCGCCAAGTTCATGGCGGGCATGGCGCGCCCGACGCCCGGACGGCTGTTCGAGGCCATGGTCCGGCAGTGGACCGACGAGTTCCGCACGGCGGGCTTCGCCAAGGGCTGCCCGGTCGCGGCGGCGACGGTCGACTGCGCCGACTCGACCGGCTCGACGCGGGAGGCGACCGCCGCCGCGTTCGCGAGCTGGCGGCGCCCGGTCGCGCGGGAGCTGGCCGGGATGGGCGTCCCGGACCGGCGCGCGGACGCGCTCGCCACGCTGATGATCGGCGCGCTGGAGGGCGCGATCCTGATGGCGCGGGCGGAGCGGAGCGTCCGGCCGCTGCGGGCCGTCGCCCGCGAGCTGGCCCCCTACCTGGACTCCTGCGCCGAGCCCTGAGCTCCCGCCGCGCGTGTACGCGCGCGCGTATGGAAGGCGTGAAGATCGCGTACGCGGGCGTAAGGAACGCGTCAAGAAGGGCAGGGAACAGGCGGAAAGGGTGTTTTCTGCAGGTGTGAACGGTCCCGCCCGGGCTGGGAGGATGGGCGCCATGGCGAGGGGGCAGCTCCGCATCTACCTGGGCGCCGCGCCCGGGGTGGGGAAGACCTACGCCATGCTGTCGGAGGCGCGGCGGAGGCTGGAGCGCGGCACGGACGTCGTCGTCGGGTACGTCGAGACGCACGGCCGCGCCCGCACCGCCGCGCTCCTGGACGGGCTGGAGATCCTCCCGCGCGCCACCCGGACCCACCGCGGCGCCGAGTTCACCGAGCTGGACGTCGAGGCCGTGCTGCGCCGCGCGCCCGACGTCGTCCTGGTGGACGAGCTGGCGCACACGAACGTCCCCGGCGGCAAGCACGCCAAGCGGTGGCGGGACGTCGAGGAGATCCTGGACGCGGGCATCGACGTGATCTCGACGGTGAACGTCCAGCACCTGGAGTCGGTCAACGACGTCGTGGAGAACATCACGGGGGTGCCGCAGCGGGAGACCGTCCCGGACGAGGTGGTCCGCAGCGCCGGGCAGGTCGAGCTGATCGACATGGCGCCGGAGGCGCTGCGCCGCCGGATGGCGCACGGCAACATCTACACGCCGGAGAAGGTCGACGCGGCCCTGTCCAACTACTTCCGGGTCGGGAACCTGACCGCGCTGCGCGAGCTGGCGCTGCTGTGGCTCGCGGGCAAGGTGGACGACCAGCTCGACCGGTACCGCAGCGAGCACGGCATCGGCGGCACCTGGGAGGCGCGGGAGCGGATCGTCGTCGCGCTGACCGGCGGCCCGGAGGGCGAGACGCTGCTGCGCCGCGCGACCCGGATCGCCGCCCGCTCCAAGGGCGCCGACCTGCTCGCCGTGCACGTCACCCGCGGCGACGCGCTGCGCGGCGCGCGGCCCCGCGACCTCGCCCGGCAGCGCGAGATCGTGGAGGGCCTCGGCGGGACGTTCCACCAGGTCGTCGGCGACGACATCCCGCGCGCCCTGCTGGAGTTCGCGCGCGCGGTGAACGCGACGCAGCTCGTCCTCGGGGTGTCGCGGCGGGGGCGGCTCGCGCAACTGCTGCGGCCGGGCATCGGGGTGACGACGACCGCGCGGTCCGGCGGCATCGACGTGCACATGGTCACGCACGACCAGGCGCACCGCGGCGTCATGCGTCCGGTGCGCGACGAGGGGCTGTCGCTCAACCGCCGCCTCGCCGGGTTCCTGCTCGCCGCGGGCGGGCTGCCGCTGCTGACGTTCGGGCTGGTGCACGCGCGGCCGACGCTGTCGCTGCCGTCGGACATCCTGTTCTTCCTCGCCGCCGTCGTCGGGATCGCGCTGGTCGGCGGGATGTGGCCCGCGCTGTTCACGGCGGTCGCCGGGTTCCTGCTGCTCAACTGGTACTTCACGCCGCCGATCAACCGGTTCACCGTCGCCGAGCAGGAGAACCTCGTCGCGCTCGCGGTGTTCGTGCTGGTCGGCATCGGGGTCAGCGTCGTCGTGGACGACGCCGCCCGGCGCTCGCGGGAGGCGGCGAAGCTCGGCGGCGAGGCGGGCCTGCTGTCCGCGCTCGCCGGGAACGTGCTGCGCGGCGAGCGCGCCCTCGACACCCTCCTCGGCCGGATGCGGGAGACGTTCGGGCTGACGTCGGTCACGCTGCTGGAGCGTCCCGTCCCGGCGACGCCGGACAGCCACGACGACCCGGCCGACTGGCGGATCGTCGCGACCGTCGGCGGGCGGCCGTGCACCGCGCCCGGCGAGGGCGACACCGAGATCCCCGCCGGGGACGGCCTCACCCTCGCGATCCGGGGCCGCCCGCTCCCGGCGGGGGACCGGCGGGTGCTGGAGGCGTTCGCCGTGCAGGCGGCGGGCGCGCTGCGGCAGCAGCGGCTGGAGGCGGAGGCCGAGCGGGCCCGTCCGCTGGAGGCCGCCGACCGGATGCGGACCGCCCTGCTCAACGCCGTCAGCCACGACCTGCGCACGCCGCTCGCCTCGGCGAAGGCGGCGGTCGACAGCCTCGGCACGACGTCCGTCGACTGGACGCCGGACGAGCGCGCCGAGCTGCTCGACACCGCCCGCCAGTCCCTCGACCGGCTCGACCGGCTGGTCGCCAACCTGCTCGACATGAGCCGGCTGCAGGCCGGGGTCCTCGGCATCGCCGCGCGGCCGCTCGCGCTGGACGAGATCGTCCCGCGCGCCCTGGACGACGTGAGGGACGGGGACCGGGTGAGCGTCCGGCTGGACCCCGGGCTGCCGGAGGTGGCGGCCGACCCGGCGCTGCTGGAGCGCGTCCTCGTCAACCTGATCGGGAACGCGCTGCGGCACAGCCCGCCCGGCGAGCCCGTCCTCCTCACGGCGGGCGCCATCAAGGACCGGGTGGAGCTGCGGATCGCCGACCGCGGGCCGGGCGTCCGGCCCCGCGACCGGGAGCGGATCTTCCAGCCGTTCCAGCGGCTGGACGACCGCGACAACCACACCGGGGTCGGGCTCGGCCTCGCGCTCGCCCGCGGGCTGACCGAGGCGATGGGCGGCGAGCTCGTCCCCGAGGACACGCCGGGCGGCGGCCTCACCATGATCGTCGCCCTTCCCGTACACGGGCGGGCGGCATGAGCCGGGTCCTGGTCGTGGACGACGAGCCGCAGCTCCTGCGGGCGCTGCGGATCAACCTGCGCGCCCGCGGCTACGCCGTGGACGTCGCCGCCGACGGCACCGCCGCGCTCCGCCAGGCCGGGGCGGCGCCGCCGGACCTCGTCGTCCTCGACCTCGGGCTGCCGGACATCCCGGGCGTGGACGTCATCCACGGGCTGCGCGGCTGGACGCGCGTCCCGATCATCGTCCTGTCCGGGCGGGCGGGCAGCCAGGACAAGGTGGAGGCGCTGGAGGCGGGCGCCGACGACTACGTGACGAAGCCGTTCGACATCGAGGAGCTGGTCGCCCGCATCCGCGCGGTGACCCGGCGCGTGTCGGTGGCGGGCGAGGTCGCGCGGGCGGACGTCGGCGAGCACACCGTCGACCTGGTGGGCAAGACGGTGTCCGGCGGCGTCCGGCTGACGCCGACCGAGTGGCACCTGCTGGAGATCCTCGTCCGCAACCCGGGCAAGCTGATCAGCCAGCGGCAGCTCCTCACCAGCGTGTGGGGGCCGTCCTACCAGCGCGAGACCCACTACCTGCGGCAGTACATGGCGCAGCTCCGCCGGAAGCTGGAGAAGGACCCGGCGCATCCCCGGCACCTGCTCACCGAGCCCGGGATGGGGTACCGCTTCCAGCCCTGACCAGCCCTGACCAGCCCTGACCAGCCCTGACCAGCCCGGACCCGCCCCATGCCTGATCTCCGTGAGGGGGGAAGGAACCCGTCCTGGAGGTGGGGGAGTGGACAGGAACACCAGGTTCAAGGCGGGGGCGGTGGCGGCGGCCGGGGTGCTGGCGCTCGCCGGGTGCAGCTCGGACGGCGGCGAGGCCGAGTCGACGGTCGCGCGGACGTCCGCGCCGGTCGGCGACTCGGCGTCGCAGTTGCAGGGGCAGTACGAGCGGGTCGTGGACGCCGTCCTGCCGTCCGTCGTGAAGATCGAGACGGACCAGGGGGAGGGCTCGGGCGTCGTCTTCGACGGGAACGGGAACATCGTCACGAACGCGCACGTGGTGGCCGGGGCGCGGCGGATCCAGGTGACGGCGGCGAGCGGCGGCGCCACCCTGACCGCGCAGCCGGTCGGCGCGTTCGCGGCCGACGACCTCGCCGTCGTCAAGGTCCAGGGCGGGACGCTCAAACCGGCGTCGTGGGGCGAGTCGGGGAAGGCGGAGGTCGGGCAGATCGTCCTCGCGATGGGCAACCCGCTGGGGCTCTCCGGGAGCGTGACGAACGGGATCGTGTCCGCCCTGCACCGGACGGTCTCGACCAAGGGCGAGGGCGCGTTCCAGGGCTCGACGATCGCGGACGCCATCCAGACCAGCGCGGCGATCAACCCGGGCAACAGCGGGGGCGCGCTCGTCGCGCTGAACGGGCAGGTGATCGGGGTGCCGACGGCCGCCGCCTCGGACCCGGCGATCGGCGGCGCGGCGGCCGGGATCGGCTTCGCGACGCCGAGCGACACGGTGAAGCGGATCGTCCCGCAGCTGATCCAGAGCGGGAAGGTGTCGAACTCGGGGCGGGCCGCGCTCGGCGTGACGGTGCGGACGATCGTCGACCCGGAGAGCGGGCGGCGGACGGCGGTCGCCGTCGTGCAGGTCGAGCGGAACAGCGGCGCGGCCGAGGCGGGGATCGCGGCGGGGGACCTGATCCTCTCGGTGAACGGGACGGCCACCCCCGACCAGACGGCGCTGTCGTCGGTGCTCGCGAACCTGAAGCCGGGCGACACGGTGAAGGTCGAGGTCCAGAAGCAGGACGGGACGAAGCGGCAGGTCCAGGTCAAGCTGGGCCAGCTCCCCGGCGGCTCCTGACCTCCCCCCGAACCGCTGGACGCCGGGGCCTGTACGGCAGTACAGTGTACGCGTGTACAGCCCACTGAACGCGTGTACAGGGACCCCGGATGCCGGGAGATGACCGGGCCGCGGACCTGACCGGCCGCGCCCGCATCCGCGACGCGGCGCTCGCCCAGTTCGCCGAGCTGGGCGAGCGGGGCGCGACGATCCGCGGGATCGCGAGGGCCGCCGGGGTGTCGCCCGCGCTCGTCCAGCACCACTTCGGGACGAAGGAGGCGCTGCGCCGGGCCTGCGACGAGTACGTCATCCAGGTCATCCGCGAGACGAAGGAGGAGGCGCTCGCGGGCGGGATGGGCGACTCCGGGTTCCTCGCCATCGCCATGCGGACCGCGCTGCCCGTCCAGCGGTACCTGGCCCGCGTCCTCGCCGACGACTCCCCGGCGGCGCGCACGCTGTTCGACGACGCCGTCGCCTACAGCGAGGACCTCCTCGCCCGCGGCGCGCCCGGGGTCGCCGCGCCGAACACCGACGACCCGCACGCCTACGCGACCGTGATGACCGCGATGAGCTTCGGCCTGATCGTCCTGCACGAGCACCTGTCGCGCGCCCTCGGCGGCGACGTCCTGATGGGCGACGGCTATCCGCGGATGGCGCTCGCGATGCTGGACGTCCTCGACGACCGGCTGCTCTCCCCGGAGCTGTCGGCGCAGGCCCGCGACGCCCTGAAAGCCCTCCGCGCCGCCGGAGGGCGGCCCCCCACCGAGGAGTGACGGTGACCGAGACGACGCCCCCCGTCCAGATATCCGGCCTGGTCAAGACCTTCGGCCGGACGCGCGCCCTCGACGGCCTCGACCTGACCGTCCGGTCGGGGGAGGTGCACGGCTTCCTCGGGCCGAACGGCGCCGGGAAGTCGACCACGATCAGGATCCTGCTCGGGCTGCTGCGCGCCGACGCGGGCACGGCCCGGCTGCTCGGCGGCGACCCGTGGCGGGACGCGACCGCGCTGCACCGGCGGCTCGCCTACGTCCCGGGCGACGTGACGCTGTGGCCGAACCTGTCCGGCGGCGAGGTCATCGACCTGCTCGGCCGGATGCGCGGCGGGACGAACCCGCGCCGCCGCGCCGAACTGCTCGACCGCTTCGAGCTCGACCCGCGCAAGAAGGGCCGCGCCTACTCCAAGGGCAACCGGCAGAAGGTCGGGCTGATCGCCGCGCTGGCGTCCGACGCCGAGCTGCTCCTGCTGGACGAGCCGACCTCCGGCCTCGACCCGCTGATGGAGGAGGTCTTCCAGGAGTGCGTCCGGGAGGAGCGGCGGGCGGGCCGGACGGTGCTGCTGTCGAGCCACATCCTGTCCGAGGTCGAGGCGCTGTGCGACCGGGTGACGATCATCCGCGGCGGCGCCGCGGTCGAGACCGGCACGCTGGCCGACCTGCGCCACCTCAGCCGCACGTCGATCCGCGCGGAGCTGGCCGGGCCGCCGGACGGGCTGCCGCTGCCCGGCGCGCACGACGTCCGGATCGACGGCACGACGATCACCTTCGAGGTGGACAACCCGCGGCTCGACGACGTCCTGCGGCAGCTCACCGAGGTCGGCGTGCGGAGCCTGACGAGCCGTCCGCCGACGCTGGAGGAGCTGTTCCTGCGGCACTACAAGGACGAGTTGCAGGAGACGGCCCGATGACCGGCGGTCTTGTCGGGACGGGCGGGCTGATCCGGCTGATCCTGCGGCGGGACCGGTTCCTGCTCCCGGGCTGGGTCGTCGTGATCGCGCTGATCCCGGTCAACTTCGTCGCGGCGACCGGCAGGCTCTACCCCGACGCCGCCGACCGGCTCCACTACGCGCGGACGACCGGCACGAACCCCACGTTCCTCGCCCTCTACGGGCGGCTCTTCAGCACCGATCTCGGCGGCATCGTCGCGCAGCGCTCCGGGTTCGTCCCGGTGGTGGTCGGGCTGATCAGCGCGCTGACGGTCGTCCGGCACACGCGCGCCGAGGAGGAGGCCGGACGCCGCGAGCTGCTCGGCGCCACCGTGACCGGGCGCGGCGCCGGGCTCGCCGCCGCGCTGATCGTGACGATGGCGGCCAACCTCGTCCTCGCCGCGCTGCTCACCGCCGGGACGACGGCCCAGGGCCTCCCGTTCGCCGGGTCGCTCGCGTTCGGCCTCCAGCTCGCGGCGGGCGGCTGCGTGTTCGCGGCGGTCGCGGGCGTCACCGCGCAGCTCGGCGAGAGCGCGGGCGCGGCGCGCGGCGCGGCGATCGCCGCGCTCGGCGGCGCGTTCGCGGTGCGGATGGCCGCCGACGTCGGCGGCGCGGGCAACTCCCTGTCGTGGCTCGGCTGGCTGTCCCCGTTCGGCTGGAGCAACCGGGCCCGCGCCTACGGCGGCGAGCGCTGGTGGACGTTCGCCCTGGTCGCGGCTCTGATCGCCGTCCTGGTCGCGGCGGCCGGGGTGCTGTCGGCGCGGCGCGACGTGGGCGCGGGCATCCTGCCGCCCCGGCTCGGCCCGGCCGCGGCCCCGGCCCGGCTGTCCGGGGCGTTCGGGCTCGGCTGGCGGCTGCAAAGTCGCGCGCTGTACGGGTGGCTCGCGGGGTTCCTCGCGCTCGGCGTCGTCTTCGGCGCCCTCGCCGGGGGCGTGGAGGACATGGTCAAGGACAACCCCGACCTCAAGGAGATATTCACCCGGCTCGGCGGCCGGTCGGCCATCACCGACGCCTACTTCGCCTCCGTGCTGAGCATCGTCGGGCTGATCGTCGCCGCGTACTCGGTGTCCGCCGCGCTGCGGCTGCGCGCAGAGGAGGCCGCGCAGCGGGCCGAGCCGCTGCTCGCCACCGCGACCGGACGGCTCAGATGGGCGTCCGGCCACCTGGTCTTCGCGGCGCTCGGGCCCGCCGCCGCGCTCGCCGTGGCGGGCGCCGCCGCCGGGATCACGCACGGCCTGAACAGCGGGGACGTCGGCGGGCAGCTCCCGCGCGTGCTCGGCGCGGCGATGGCGCAGCTGCCCGCCGTGTGGCTGGCCGGGGCGATCGCGGTCGCGCTGTTCGGGGCCGCGCCGCGGCTCGCGCCCGCCGCCTGGGCGGCGGTCGGGGTGTTCACGCTGATCACGATGTTCGGGGCGGGCCTCGACCTCAGCCGGTGGGCGCTGGACGTGTCGCCGTTCACGCACGTCCCGAAGCTCGGGCAGGGCTTCTCGATCGCGCCGCTCGGCTGGCTCACCGCGATCGCCGCCGCGCTGTCCGCGGTGGGGCTGGTCGGCCTGCGCCGCCGCGACATGGCCGGGCACTGACCCCGGAGGACGCGTTCACCGGGCCGTAGAATCGGCCCGGTGAGCGCTTCGAAACCCCTCGCCGTCTGCGTCTTCTGCTCCTCCAGCGGGACGATCGACCGCCGCCACGTCGACCTCGCCGCCGAGGCCGGGGCCGAGCTGGCCCGCCGCGGGCACAGCCTGGTCAGCGGCGGCGCCCAGGTGTCGTGCATGGGCGCCGTCGCCCGCGCCGCGCGGGCGGGCGGCGCCCGCACCGTCGGCGTGATCCCCGAGGGCCTCGTCGCCGTCGAGATCTCCGACGAGGACAACGACGAGCTGATCGTCACCCCCGACATGCGCGCCCGCAAGGGCGAGATGGACCGCCGCAGCGACGCGTTCCTCATCCTCCCCGGCGGCATCGGCACGCTGGAGGAGCTGTTCGAGGTGTGGACGGCCCGCGTCCTCGCCATGCACGAGAAGCCCATCGTGATCCTCGACCCGACCGGCGTGTACGACCCGCTCCGCGAGCTGATGCGCGGCCTCACCGAGCAGCACTTCGCCCGTCCGAAGATCTGGGACGCCATCGGCTGGACATCGTCCGTTCCGGAGGCGTTCGACCTGCTGGAGCGCTCCCAGCCCAGGATCGAGTTCTCGCCGGGCGACTACGCCGAAGCGGAACTCTGACCCGGCCCCCGCCGCGACCGAAGGAGACGAATGAACGCCGACGTGCCCGCCTCGCGGGAGCTCGCCGGGATCGCCGAGCTCGCCGCCCGCACCGCCGGGGGCCCGCTGCGGACCGCGTTCCGGTCCCGTCCGGAGGTCGACGTGAAGCGCGACTTCCACGACCCGGTCACCGAGCACGACCGGGCGGCGGAGGAGACCATCCGCGCGGTGCTCGCCGAGCACACGCCCGGCAGCGTCGTCGTCGGCGAGGAGGGCGGCGCGCGCGGCGGCGCGGGCTCCGACGTCCGCTGGTACGTCGACCCGATCGACGGCACCGCCAACTTCGCCGTCGGGCTGCCGTTCTTCTGCGTCTCGGTCGCCGCCGTCGCGGACGGCGAACTCGTCGCCGGAGTCGTCTACGACCCGGTGCGCGACGACATGTTCACCGCCTCCCTGGACGGCGCGACCTGCAACGGCGAGCCGATCCGGAGCCGGGGCGCGACCAGCGACGCGGCCGCCGTCGCCGCGTCGTCCTACCCCAGCGCGGCCGACCTGCGCGGCGCCGACCGCGACGAGACGCTCCGCCGCTTCGGCCGGATGGTGGACGCGTTCGCCACCCTCCGCAGGCCGGGCAGCGCCGCGCTCACCCTCGCCCACGTCGCCGCCGGGTGGACGGACGTGGCGTTCGACCCGTCCATCAACGCCTGGGACGTCGCCGCCGCGCTCCTGCTCGTCCGGCAGGCGGGCGGGACGTACCTGCCGCTCGGCGGGCGGGACGGCGACCCCGACTGGGAGGCCCCCGGCTACCTCGCCTGCGTCGCCGGGTTCGACCTCGCCGGGTCGGTGCTGACCGAGGTCGCCGGGCTGACCGCGATGGGCGCGGGCAGGTGACCCGCGCGGCCGACTGGATCGTCACCGACCTGGACGGCACGCTCGTCGAGCGCGACGGGACGATCGTGGAGCCGAGCCGCGCCGCGCTGCGCCGGTTCATGGACGCGGGCGGCACGGTCCTGATCGCGACCGGGCGCGGCGAGGAGTCCGCGCTGCCGTACTACCGGGCGCTCGACCCCGGCACCCCGGCGATCCTCTACAACGGCGCCCGCGTCGTGGACCTCGGCACCGGGGACGTCCTGCACCGGCGCACCCTGGGCGCGGCGGCGTGGACGAAGCTCGCGGACGGGTTCGGCGACCTGCCCGGCGGCGTCTGGCCGGTCGCGTTCGGCGGGGGCCGCGCGCACGCCCGTCCGGCGGACGTGGCCGCGTCGCCCGCGCTCCGCGACTACGCCCGCCGCGACGGCCTCGGCCTGCTGCCCGTCGCCTCCTGGGACGAGCTGCCGCCTGCCGACGTCATCAAGCTCATGCTGATCTGCGAGCGCCCCGAGCTGATGGGCGCGGCCGAGCGCGCCGTGACCGGGACGGTCTCCGGCGTCACGCTCGTCCGCTCCGAGACCAACTACCTGGAGGTCCTCCCGGAGGGCTCGTCCAAGGGCGCGGCGCTGCGGGAGCTCGCCGCCGCGCGCGGCGTGCCGCTGGGCCGGGTCGCGGCGATCGGGGACAACCCCAACGACCTCGACATGATCCGCGCGGCCGGGCTCGGCGCGGCGGTCGGCGACGCGGCGGAGGCCGTCCGGGCCGCCGCCGACGTCGTGGTCTCGACGTGCGCGGACGGCGGCGTCGCCGACCTCGTCGCCCGCGTCCTGCCCTGACCAGGGCGGCGGGGGGTCAGCGCTCGACGAGGGTGAGCGCGAACGAGTAGCGGCTCGCGCGGTAGACGTGCGTGCCGTACTCGATCGCGGCGCCCTTGTCGTCGTAGGCGGTGCGGGTCATGGTCAGCAGCGGGACGCCGCGCCGCTCGTCCAGCAGCCGCGCCTCGGCGGCCGTCGCGCCGCGCGCCCCGATCGTCTGGTTCGCGATGCGCAGGTTGACGCCCGTGCCGCGGAGCAGCTCGTAGAGGCCGTGCTCGGTCAGGTCGTCCCTGGTGAGCGCGATCAGGTCGCGGGGCAGGTAGTTGGTGAGCAGCGCGAGCGGCTCGTCGCCGGTGCGGCGCAGCCGCCGGATCCGGGTCACCTCGGTGCCCGCCGGGACGCCGAGCTCCTTCGCGACCCGCTCGTCCGCCGTCGCCGGGCCGAGTTCGAGGACGGACGTGCGCGGCTCCCGCCCGGCCGCGAGGAGGTCGTCGTGCAGGCTGGTCAGCTCGATCGGGCGGCGGATCTCCGACTGCACCACCTGGGTGCCGACGCCGCGCTTGCGGACGAGGAGCCCCCGGTCCACGAGATGCTGGATCGCCTGCCGTACCGTGGGGCGGGACAGCCCGCAGCGGTCCGCGAGCTCGACCTCGTTCTCCAGGCGGGTGCCGGGGGTCAGCTCGCCCGCCCGGATCGCCGCCTCCAACTGCTGGGCGAGCTGGTAGTACAGCGGCACGGGGCTGGTCCGGTCAACGGCCACCCGGGGTCGGTACACGCGGCGGCCTCCTCTCGTCCGGGGACGATCGTACCGCCGTCCGTGTGCTTAACTTATTACCTCCTAATGTCATGACAAAGGCTGGGGAGTGAGCAGATGATCAGAGATCGCGTCGCGGCCGCCCCGATCTCCTGGGGGGTGTGCGAGGTGCCCGGCTGGGGGCACCAGATGGCGCCGGGACGGGTGCTCGCGGAGATGCGCGACCTCGGCCTCGCCGCCACCGAGTTCGGCCCCGACGGCTTCCTCCCGGCGGGCGCCGCCGAGCGCGCCGCGCTGCTCGCCGCGCACGGGCTCCGCCCGGTCGGCGGGTTCGCGCCGGTCGTGCTGCACGACCCGGAGCGCGACCCGCTGCCGGAGGTGCGGCGGATCCTGTCCGGGTTCGGCGCGGAAGGCGGCAAAAGCGTGGAACGTTCCAATCCGGGGCTGACGCTCGTGCTCGCGGCGGTCCACGGCCTGGACGGCTACGACGAGCGCCCCGCGCTCGACGCCGCCGGGTGGACGGCCCTGCTCACCAACCTCGACCGGATCGCCGCGCTGGCCGCCGACCTGGGCGTCCGCGCCGTCCTGCACCCGCACGTCGGGACGATGGTGGAGCGCGCGGACGAGGTCGAGCGCGTCCTCGACGGCTCCGGCGTCCCGCTCTGCCTGGACACCGGGCACCTGCTGATCGGCGGCGTCGACCCGGTGGCGCTCGCCGCCCGCGCCACCGGCCGCGTCGCGCACGTCCACCTGAAGGACGTCGACGCCGCGCTCGCCGACGAGGTCCAGCGCGGCGAGGTGCGCTACACCGACGCCGTCCGGACCGGGATCTACCGGCCGCTCGGCGCGGGCGACATCGACATCGCGGCGATCGTCGGCTCCCTCGAAGGCGCCGGGTACGACGGCTGGTACGTCCTGGAGCAGGACACCGTCATCGACCACGAGCCCGCGCCGGGGGCGGGCCCGGCGGGCGACGTGCGCGCCTGCGTCGACTACCTCGCCGGGATGGCGGCATGAGCGGCGACGGCACCGTGTTCGACGTCATCACCATGGGACGGGTCGGCGTCGACCTGTACCCGCTCCAGTCCGGCGTGGGCCTGGACGAGGTCGAGTCGTTCGGCAAGTTCCTCGGCGGCAGCGCGACCAACGTCGCGGTGGCCGCCGCCCGGTACGGCCGCCGCTCCGCCGTCGTCACCCGGACCGGCGCGGACCCGTTCGGCCGGTTCGTCCGCCGCGCGCTCGGCGAGTTCGGGGTGGACGACCGGTTCGTCGCGGACGTCCCCGGCCTGCCGACGCCCGTCACGTTCTGCGAGCTGTTCCCGCCGGACGACTTCCCGCTGTACTTCTACCGCTTCCCGAAGGCCCCCGACCTGGAGATCCGGGCCGAGGAGCTGGACCGCGCGGCGATCGAGTCGGCCCGCGTGCTGTGGACGACGATGACCGGGCTGTGCGCCGAGCCGTCCAGGACGGCGACGCTCGCCGCCCTCGGCCTGCGCCGCGGCGCCGACATCACCGTTCTCGACCTCGACTACCGGCCCATGTTCTGGGAGTCGCCGGACGAGGCGCGGCGCTGGGCGGGCGAGGCGCTCGGGCACGCCACGGTCGCCGTCGGCAACCTCGCCGAGTGCGAGGTCGCGGTGGGGGAGCGGGACCCGGAGCGGGCGGCGCGGGCGCTGCTCGACCGGGGCGTGCGCCTGGCCGTCGTCAAGCGCGGGCCGGAGGGCGTGCTCGCGGTCGCGGCGGACGGCGCGACGGCCGAGTCGCCGCCGGTGCCGGTCGAGGTCGTGAACGGGCTCGGCGCGGGCGACGCGTTCGGCGGCGCGCTGTGCCACGGGCTGCTGTCCGGCTGGGACCTGCCGCGGATCATGGCGTTCGCGAACACGGCCGGGGCGATCGTCGCGTCCCGCCTCTCCTGCGCGGACGCCATGCCGGACGAGTCCGAGGTCACCGCGCTGATGGAGCGGGGGACCCCGGCGTGACCCTCGAAACGAACGCCGACACGAACGCGGACACGAACGCGGACACGAACGCGGACCGGGTCGCCCGGCTCGCCGAGACACGCGCGCTCCGTCCCGGCGCCATCGCCGAGGCGGCGGAGCGGCGCACGAAGCGCACCGAACCGCTCGGCGCGTCCGGGCGGCTCATGCTCGTCGCCGCCGACCACCCGGCCCGCGGCGCGCTCGCCGCCGGGCCCGACCCGCTCGCCATGGCCGACCGCGGCGAGCTGCTCGACCGGCTGTGCGTGGCGCTGGAGCGTCCTGGCGTGGACGGTGTGCTCGGCACGCCGGACGTGATCGAGGACTTGCTGCTGCTGGGCGTGCTGGACGGCAAGGTCGTGATCGGTTCGATGAACCGGGGCGGTCTGGCGGGGACGTCGTTCGAGATCGACGACCGCTTCACCGCCTACGACGCCGACGCCATCGCCGCGTCCCGGCTGGACGGCGGCAAGATGCTTCTCCGCATCGACGACTCCGACCCGGCGACCGCCCGGACGCTGGAGGGCTGCGCGCGGGCCGTGACGGCGCTCGCGGGGTATGGGCTCATGGCCATGGTCGAACCGTTCATCTCGCGCCGCGTGGACGGGCGCGTCCGCAACGACCTGTCGCCGGAGGCGATGATCCGGGCCGTGTCGGTCGCGTCCGGGCTCGGCGCGACGTCGGCGCGGACGTGGCTGAAGGTGCCGGTCGTCGAGGACATGGAGCGCGTGATGGCCGCGTCGACGCTGCCCGCGCTGCTGCTCGGCGGCGAGGTGTCCGCCGACCCGCGCAGGACGCTGGACGGCTGGCGCCGCGCGCTGCGGCTGCCGACCGTCCGCGGCCTGGTCGTCGGCCGCTCCCTTCTCTACCCCGCGGACGGCGACGTCGCCGGAGCCGTGGACGCCGCAGTGGAGGTGCTGTGAAGCATTACCTGCCCGCCGGGACGGCGGGCGACGACACCTACGACCTGGTCGTGACGCCGGAGTCGGCCGGATGGGGCTACTCGGCGCTGCGCGTCCTGAACCTGCCGGACGGCGGCGGGGTCCACGAGTTCGACACGGGCGAGTTCGAGACGATCGTCCTGCCGCTGGCCGGGTCGGGGACGGTCGAGTGTGACGGCGAGCGGTTCGCGCTGGCCGGGCGCGAGAGCGTGTTCAGCAGGGTCAGCGACTTCGCCTACGTGCCGCGCGACGCCCGCGTCCGGCTGGGCGGCCGGGGACGGTTCGCGCTCGCCGGGGCCCGCTGCGAGACGCGCCTCCAACCGCGCTACGTCCCGGCCGAGGACGTCCCGGTGGAGCTGCGCGGCGCGGGCGCGGCGAGCCGCCAGGTGAACAACTTCGGCACCCCGGACGGCTTCCCGTTCGCGGAGAAGCTGATCGCGTGCGAGGTCCTGACGCCGGGCGGGTGCTGGTCGTCGTTCCCGCCGCACAAGCACGACGAGGACCGTCCGGGCGAGTCGGTGCTCGAAGAGATCTACTACTTCGAGGTCGCGGGCGACTCGGGGATGGCGTACCAGCGCGTCTACGGGACGCCCGAGCGCCCGATCGACGTGCTCGCCGAGGTCCGCAGCGGGGACGCGGTGCTGATCCCGCACGGCTGGCACGGCCCGTCGATGGCCGCGCCCGGGCACGACCTGTACTACCTGAACGTGATGGCCGGGCCGGGGACCGAGCGGGCGTGGCGGATCTGCGACGATCCCGCGCACGCCTGGATCCGCGGCACCTGGGACGGGCAGCCGGTCGACCCCCGGCTGCCCCTGACGTCGGCGGAGGGACGATCATGAGGTTGACGGTCGGGCAGGCCGTGGTGCGCTTCCTGGCGGCGCAGCACTCCGAGCGGGACGGGGAGCGCCGCCGCTTCTTCGCGGGCTGCTTCGGGATCTTCGGGCACGGCAACGTCGCGGGGCTCGGGCAGGCGCTGCTGGAGCGCTCGGCCGACCTCCCGTACCTGATGGCGCGGAACGAGCAGGCGATGGTGCACGCCGCCGCCGGGTACGCGCGGATGCACGACCGGCTGGAGACGTTCGCCTGCACGACGTCCATCGGCCCCGGCGCGACGAACATGGTCACCGGCGCCGCGCTGGCGACGATCAACCGGCTGCCCGTCCTGCTGCTGCCGGGCGACATCTTCGCGACGCGGCGCGCCAACCCCGTGCTCCAGGAGCTGGAGGACGCCCGCTCCTACGACGTCTCGGTCAACGACTCGTTCAAGCCGGTGTCGAAGTACTGGGACCGCGTGAACCGTCCGGAGCAGCTGCCCGGCGCGCTCATGGCGGCCATGCGCGTGCTGACCGACCCGGCCGAGACCGGCGCGGTGACCCTGGCGCTGCCGCAGGACGTCCAGGCCGAGGCGTACGACTGGCCGGACGAGCTGTTCGAGCCCCGCGTGTGGCGGTTCGCGCGCCCGGTCCCGGAACCGGCCGCGCTGGACGAGGCGGCGGCCGTCCTGCGGACGGCGCGGCGTCCGCTGATCGTGGCGGGCGGCGGCGTGATCTACTCGCGGGCGACCGCCGAGCTGCGCGCGTTCGCCGAGCGCACCGGCATCCCGGTCGCGGAGACGCAGGCGGGCAAGGGCGCGCTGCCCTGGGACCACGACCGCGCGGTCGGCGCGGTCGGCGCGACGGGCTCCACGGCCGCGAACGCGCTCGCCCGCGACGCGGACGTCGTGGTCGGCATAGGCACCCGTTACAGCGACTTCACGACCGCGTCCCACAGCCTGTTCGCCGACCCGGGCGTGAGGTTCGTGAACGTGAACGTCGCCCGGCCGGACGCGGTGAAGCTCGGCGGCGTGTCCGTCGTCGCGGACGCCCGCGAGGGCATCCGGGCGCTGAACGCGGCCCTGAGCGGCTACGAGGTCCCGGTCGAGCACCGGGACAGGGCCCGCGTCCTCGCGGCCGACTGGAACGCCGTCGTGGACGACGCGTACGCCCGCGGCCACGGCGTCCCGCCCGCGCAGGCGGAGATCATCGGGATCGTCAACGCGGAGTCCGGGCCCCGGGACGTGGTCGTGTGCGCGGCCGGGTCCATGCCCGGCGACCTGCACAAACTGTGGCGCGCCCGCGACCCGAAGGGCTACCACGTCGAGTACGGCTTCTCCTGCATGGGCTACGAGATCGCGGGCGGGCTCGGGGTGAAGATGGCCGCGCCGGACCGCGAGGTGTTCGTCCTGGTCGGCGACGGCTCGTACCTGATGATGGCGCAGGAGCTCGCCACGGCCGTCGCCGAGGGCGTGAAGCTCGTCGTCGTCCTGGTGCAGAACCACGGCTACGCCTCGATCGGGAACCTGTCGGAGTCGGTCGGCGCGCGGCGGTTCGGCACCCGCTACCGGGCCCGCACCGCCACCGGGCTGGACGGCGACGTCCTCCCGGTCGACCTCGCCGCCAACGCCGCCAGCCTGGGCGCGGACGTCCTGCGCGCGGACGACGCCGACAGCTTCCGGGAGGCGCTGCGGACGGCGATCGCCTCGCCCCGGACGACGGTCGTGCACGTGGAGACCGACCCGCTCGTCCCCGCGCCGGACAGCGAGGCGTGGTGGGACGTCCCCGTCGCCGAGGTCGCCGAGCTGGACGACACCCGAGCCGCCCGCGCCCGCTACGACGACGAGCGCAAGGCCCAGCGCCGGTACCTGTGAGCGGACCGCCGGGTGGACCGCCGGGTGGACCGTGCGGACCGTCCGAAAAGAGCGGGCTCGCGGTTCCATTTGTCCGTTGAGTCAAGATTGTCCTGGGGGTTTGCCGCCCCGCCGGTGCTCGTTCACCGCCGGTTCAGGGGCGGCGACCAGGCTCCCGCGTGATGTCCTCACGTGAAGGAGTGCCCATGTCCGTGACCCGTCGCGGAGTCGTCAAGGGCGGCGCGGCCGGCGCGCTGTCCATCGCGCTCGCCGGAAGCCTGGACGGAATCTTCCAGACCTCCGCGGGCGCCGACACCGGAGAGGCGTACGGCTACGGCCCGCTGATCCCCGACCCGAAGGGCGTCCTGGACCTGCCCAAGGGCTTCTCGTACAAGACGCTGTCGGTGGAGGGCGACCCGATCTCCAACGGCGTGGTCGTCCCCGGGCACCACGACGGGACGGCGACCTTCCCCGTCCAGGGCGGTCACGGCCAGGGGCACGGCGGCAAGCACGGGAGCACGCTGCTCGTCCGCAACCACGAGCAGAGCAACAACGGCACCCGCGCCGTCGCGCCCGCCGCGCTGACCTACGACCCGGCCGCCAACGGCGGCACCACCACGCTGGAGGTCGACCGCGACGGGAACCTCGTCTCGCAGTACGTCAGCCTCGCCGGGACGGCCACCAACTGCGCCGGCGGCCGCACCCCCTGGGGGACGTGGCTGACCTGCGAGGAGACCGAGGGCTTCACGGGCCAGACCAAGTCCCACGGCTGGGTCTTCGAGGTCGACCCGTACGGGAAGAAGACGAAGCCGGTGCCGCTGACCGCGCTCGGCCGCTTCGCGCACGAGGCCGTCGCCGTCGACCCGCACACGCTCACCGCCTACCTCACCGAGGACGCGTCCAAGCCGTTCGGGCTGCTCTACCGGTTCCTCCCGCGCGCCCACCACGGCGGCTACCACGCCTACCAGGCGGGCGGGAAGCTGGAGGCGCTGAACGTCCCCGGCGTGCCCGACCTGTCGCTCGTCACCGAGCCCGGCACGCGGCTGCGCGCCCAGTGGCTGCCCGTCCCGGACCCGTCCGCCGCCGCGACCTCCACCCGCAAGCAGTTCGACACGGTCACGCGCAGCCAGAAGCTCGAAGGCGCCTGGTGGGGCCACGGCAAGGCGTACTTCGTGTGCAGCTACTCGAAGAAGTCCGACGGCGCGGCGGGCGACCACGCGGGCCAGGTCTGGACGTACGACCCGCGCGGGAACGAGATCGAGCTCCAGCTCATCTTCAAGCCGGGCGGCCGCTTCGACGGCCCGGACAACATCACCGTCTCCCCGTACGGCGGCGGCGTGATCCTCGCCGAGGACGGCGACGGCGAGCAGTACCTCATCGGCACCACGCGGAAGAACAAGCCGTTCGCGATGGCCCGCAACGCCCTCAACGACAGCGAGTTCACCGGTGTCACGTTCTCGCCGGACGGCCGCATCCTGTTCGCCAACCGGCAGTCCGACCCGGGCGCCACGTTCGCGATCACCGGCCCCTGGCACCGCCTCCGCGGCTGACCTTGTGGGGGGCGACCCCCACACCCCCGAGAAGCCGGCTGGACTCCCTCCACTCCGCTGGCGCTCCGTTCCGGGAGCCCAGCCGGTTAGGCGAGCCCCCGGCGGGCGACCGCCGGGGGCCTGACGCCCTGGATGGACGCCACCATGTCCAGCACCTGGCGCACGCCGTCCGCCTGCGCGGCGGGCACGCGGAACAGCGCCGCGCCCAGCCACGCGTAGACGGACGCGGCGGCGAGCAGCCTCGGATCGGGCTCCCGCGCGTCCGTCCCCAGCGTGACGAGGACCTCCGCGCCGGCGGCGGCGAGCCGCTCCACCTCGGCCGCCGGGGGCGCCGTTCCCGCGTCCACGGCGCCGTCCGGGACGGGCGCGTCCCATGCCACGACCTTCCGCTCTCGCAACCCCATGCCGCCAAGCGTGGCACGATCTGGGTCCGGGAATCGTCCTCGGGTAGGGGACACGGGGAGAAGGAGCTGATCGTGGTCGTGGTTCTCGTCCTGGCCGGCCTGGCCGTGCTGGGCGCCGTCGTCGCCCTCGCGATGGGCCGGGGCGGCGAGCTGGCCGGGACCCATCCCGACCATCCGCCGCTGCCGCTCGGCGCGGACGGCCGTCCTGTCACCGCGCCGGACGTCGTCCGCATCCGCCTGCCCCGTACCCTCTGGGGCTACCAGCCGCAGGTGACGGACGAGGCGCTGCGGCGGCTCGCGTCCGCGCTGTCCGAGCGCGACGCCCGGGTGGCCTCGCTCGAACGCCGCCTGCACGACATGCGCCACCGCCCGGGGGACGCCTCCGCCGAGCCGATCGGCGCGCTGCACGGGCTTGAGGATCCCGTCCCGAACGGCGCGCCGCCCGCGCCCCAGGAGGAGACGCGGGAGGACGCGCCCAGCGAGCAGGTCGGCGGGCCGGGGGAGGAGCGGCCGTGAGCGCGGTCGCCGTCCACGCGGAGGCGGTCTCGGCGGCTCCGGCCGACCGCCTCTTCGCCGTCCTCACCGACTGGCCCCGGCACGCCGACTGGATGCCGTTCACCCGCGCCGAAGGCGGCGACAAGGTGGGGGACGGGCTGCGCGCGTTCACGGGTATCGGCCCGGTCGGCTTCCTCGACACGATGGTGATCACCGACTGGCGGCCCGGCCGCCGGGTCGCGGTGAAGCACACCGGGCGGGTGGTGCGCGGCGAGGCGTGGTTCAAGGTCGTCCCCGAGGGGGCGGGGAGCCGCGTCGTGTGGGCCGAGCGCGTCGACCTTCCGCTCGGGCCGCTCGGCCGCGCCGGATGGCTGGCGGCCGGTCCCGTCGTGAGGGCGTTCATGCGGCTCGGGCTGCGCCGCCTCGCCGCCCTGGCGGAGACGCTCGACGACCGTTCTGTCGGAGGCGTGGGGTAGAACGGGACGGATGAGCACCGCGATCCCGGGCGACGACGGGCTGGCCCGCTGCCCGTGGGGCCTGTCAGCCCCCGACTACGTCGCCTACCACGATGACGAGTGGGGCCGTCCCGTCCGCGACGACGTGGGCCTCTACGAGAAGCTGTGCCTGGAGGCGTTCCAGTCGGGGCTTTCGTGGCTGACGATCCTGCGCAAGCGGGAGGCGTTCCGCGCCGCCTTCTGCGGGTTCGACCCCGAGAAGGTCGCCTCGTTCGGGCCGGACGACGTCGAGCGGCTGATGGCCGACGCGGGCATCGTCCGCAACCGCGCCAAGATCGACGCGACGATCGCCAACGCCCGCGCCGCCCTCGACCTGCCCGGCGGCCTCGCCGAGACCGCCTGGCGGTACGCCGACCCCGCCTCGCCCGCCTACACCGACATGGCCGACGTGCCCGCCTACACCGACGCGTCCAAGGCCCTCGCCAAGGAGCTGAAGAAGCACGGCTTCCGCTTCGTCGGCCCCACCACCGCCTACGCCCTCATGCAGGCGTGCGGCCTCGTCGACGACCACCTGACCGGCTGCCACCGCCACGGCGCCTACCGTCCCTGACCCCGCGCCCGGCCGGGTCACTCCGCCTTGGCGGCTTCGAGGACCGGGATCCCGGCGGCGCGGCGCGCGGGCAGCGCGGACGTCGCCAGCGTGACCGCCGCCGCGCCCGCCGTGACCAGCGCGACCAGCCACCACGGCGGGGCGGCCGAGAAGAACGAGCTGCCCGTCGCGAGGTGCATCACGAGGACGGTCCCGAGCGCCGAGCCGAACCCGAGCAGGACGCCCAGCAGCACGACCGTCGCCGCCTCCCACCGGACGATCGACCGGATCTGCGTCACCGTCGCGCCGACCGCGCCGAGCAGGCCGAACTCGCGGGTCCGCTCGCCGACGCTCATCGACACGGTCGTCGCCATCCCGAACAGGGCGAGGACGAGCGCCATCCCGATGAAGCCGTAGACGACCCGGAGGCCCTTCGTCATCCCGCTCGCGGCCGTCTTCACGTAGCCGGACCGGTCGAGCACCTCCACGCCGGGGACGCCCGCGACCGCGCGAGTCAGGCCGGCCTTCGTCCCGCCGCGCACGAGGACCGCCTGCGTGGCCGCGCCGGGGTCGAGGCCGTCCATGGTGGCCGACGACACCAGCGCCTGGTCGGCGAACAGGTGCGACGGGTCGTGGTAGGCGCCCGCCACGGTCAGCGCGACCCGGCCCCGCGCGGCGCGCACGACGATCCGCTGCCCCTTCCTGATCTTCTGCGCCTTCAGCACCGTGGAGGACAGGCCGATCTCGCCGGGCCGCAGCGGGCGCAGGTTCCCGCCGAGGTCGAGCACCGACGGCAGCGCCGCCGGGTCGGCCCCGGTCACCATCAGGTAGTACGGCTCCGGCTCCTCGTCCGGCAGCGGCTTCGGCGGCGGGTCGACGAGCCTCGCCTCCGTGGTCGTGAGCGCCATCGCGTGCGACACGCCCGGCGCGGCGGCGGCCCTGTCGGCCGTGTCGCGGGGCAGCGGCGCCGGTCCGGACGACGTCATCCCGGTCGCGGCGATCGCGTGGTCGGCCCGCATCACCCGCGTCCCGGCCTCCTCGAACCGGTCGTTCACCGACAGGACCATGAGCGCGGTCGTGGAGACCAGCGCGACGCCGAGCATCAGGGACGACGCCGCCGACGACACCCGGCGCGGGCTGCGGGTGATCGTGGCGCGGGCGAGCCGCCCGGCCTCGCCGCTGACCGCCGTGCCGATCCGGCCGACCAGGCCGCCGAGCGGGCCGACGAAGAACGGGGCGAGGACGGCGAGCGCCGCCACCACCGTCATGCACCCCATCAGCACCAGCATCGACGTGCCGACGGTGCGCTCGGGTCCCGGCGGCTCCTCGGACCGGATCGCGAAGATCGCCCCGAAGAACGTCCAGGAGCAGGCGAACACGGCGAGGGCGCCGAGCAGCCGGGGCCAGCGGCGCCCGGCCGTGTCGGCGGCGGCGGCGCGCAGCGCCCGCATCGGCGAGATCCGCGCGGCGCGGCGGGCCGCCCGCCACGCGGCGAGCTGGGTGACGAGCACCCCCGCCGCGGCGGGCGCGGCGAGCGCGATCCAGCCGAACTGGACGTCGGCCGCGCTGATGTCGAAGCCGTCCTGCGCGAACAGCCTCGTGAGCAGCCCCGCCACCGGGTACCCGGCGAGCACCCCGCCCGCGGACGCGACCAGGCCGAGCGCGAGCGCCTCCAGCCGGATCAGCCGCTTGATCTGCCGCGGCGTCGCGCCGATGGCGCTGAGCAGGGCGAGCCGCCGGGTCCGCTGCCGGACGAGCGTCCCGAACGTGTTCGCCACGACGAACAGCCCGACGAACACCGCGACGGACGAGAGCATCCCGATCACGCCGCCGAGCGACACCCCCGCCGACGCCAGCTCGGCGGACTGGGAGCGCCGCACGTCGGCCGCCGTCCGCACGGTGACGTCCTTGCCGCGCAGGTCGCGGGCCAGGTCGGCGCGCAGCGTCGCGGGCGCGACGCCGGGCGCGGCCTTCACCCACACGCCCTGCCAGACCCCGGCGGGCAGCCCGGCGGCCTGCCGGACGGTCTCCGGCGGCGCGAGCAGCAGGTCCCCGCTCGCGACCGCGCCGCGGCCCTGCACGGTGGCGACGCCGACGACCTTCCACGTCCGGCCCTGCTTCGGCAGCGTCACCTGGACCGGGTCGCCCACGTCGAGCTTCCCGGCGCGGGCGACGTGCCGGGTGACCACGACCTCGCCGTCGGCGGCGGGCGCGCGCCCCGACTCCAGGCGGTACGGGCTGAGGCGGGCGTCGGACGTCCAGGGGCGCAGGGTCGTCCCGGCCCCGGCCGGCGGCGTGATCGCCTTCCCGCCCTTCCCGGACGCGGTGACCGGGACCAGCGCGTCCCCGGCCGCCGCCGCGACGCCCGGGCGCCCCGCCACGTCGGCCAGCGCGACCCGGCCGTCCGGCGTCGCGTACGGGTCGCCCGGGTCGGACGTCCCGCCGAGGACGAGCACGTCCGAGCGGGAGTACTCGCTGGCGTCGCTGCCCGACACCGCCTCCTGCGCCCGCAGCGTGAACTGCAGCGAGCCCGCCATCAGGCCGATCGAGAACAGCGCCGCCAGCAGCGTGGCGAGCAGCCGGACCCAGCCCTCGGCGAACGAGCGGCGCGCGATGAGCCACATGCCGCTCAGCCCTCCATCCGCCGCATGGCGGCGTGGACCTGGTCGATCGTCGGCGCGAGCAGCTCCCGGACGATCATCCCGTCGGCGAGGAACAGCACCCGGTCGGCGTGCGCGGCGGCGACCGGGTCGTGCGTCACCATGATCACCGTCTGCCGGTAGGCGTCCACGGCGCCGCGCAGGAACCCGAGCACCTCGGCGCCCGAGCGGGAGTCGAGGTTGCCGGTCGGCTCGTCGGCGAACAGCACCTCGGGGCGCGTCAGCAGGGCCCGCGCGACCGCGACCCGCTGCTGCTGCCCGCCGGACAGCTCGCTCGGCCGGTGGTCCAGCCGCTCGCGCAGACCGAGCGCGTCGATGATCTCGTTGAACCACTGGCGGTCGGCGCGGCGGTTGCCGAGGCGTCCGGTCAGCCGGATGTTCTCCTCCGCCGTCAGCATCGGCAGCAGGTTGAACGACTGGAACACGAACCCGAGCCGGTCGCGGCGCAGCTTCGTCAGCCGCGTCCTGGACAGCTTGGTGATGTCGACGTCGCCGATGAGCACCGAGCCGGAGGACACGGTGTCCAGCCCGGCCATGCAGTGCAGGAACGTCGACTTGCCGGAGCCGGACGGCCCCATGATCGCGGTGAACCGGCCCCGCGGGAACGCCGCCGAGACGCCGCGCAGCGCGGTCACCGCGCCGTCGCCCGTCCCGTACGACTTGACCACGTCGCGAGCGGTCGCCACGAGGTCGTGGACGTGCCCGGCAGGGGGTGCGGCGGTCGTCTGTGTCATGCCGTCCAGCCAACCGCCCGGCACCCCCGCTCCACACTGGCGCACGCTCCCCACCCGCTGGTGGGGAAGGCCCCACCCGGCGGCGTGGGGCTAGCGGCCCTCGAAGACCGGCTTCTCCTTGTTCAGGAACGCGTCGGTCGCGTTGTGGTGGTCGCTCGTCTTCTCGCACTCGTCCTGGAGCTCGGCCTCCCGCTCCAGCGCGGCCGCGAGGTCGTGCGTCGCCGCGAAGTCGAGCGCCGCCTTGACCGCGCCGTAGGCGGCCGTCGGCCCGGCCGCGAGCCGCCGCGCCAGCTCCACGGACGCGGGGGCCAGCTCGTCCGCCGGGACGACCCGGTTCACGAGCCCGAGCTCCAGCGCCTCCGGCGCCGTCAGCGGCTCGCCCAGCAGGAGCAGCTCGGCGGCCTTCGCGCGGCCGACGAGGCGCTGCAGCGTCCACGACATGCCCGAGTCCGGGGCGAGGCCGATCCCGGTGAACGCGGTCGCGAACCGCGCCCGGTCGGACGCGACGACCAGGTCGCACGCCCACGCCAGCGACGCGCCCGCGCCCGCCGCCACCCCGTTCACGGCCGCCACCACCGGCTTGCGCATCCCGGCGAGCGCCAGCACGATCGGGTTGTAGTGCCTGCGGACGGTGTCGTCCAGGCCCTTCCCGGCGGCGAGGTTCGCGGCGTGCTCGCGCAGGTCCTGCCCGGCGCAGAAGGCGCGGCCCGCGCCGGTGAGGACCACCGCGCGGGCGGCCGGGTCGGCGGCGGCGCGCACCACGGTCGCGCGCAGCAGCTCCTTCATCTCGGCCGTCAGCGAGTTCATCCCGTCGGGACGGTTCAGGGTGATCGTCCCCACGCCGTCGGTCACGTCGTACAGCACGGTCTCAGCCATCGGCGGCCACCTTCACGCGTCGTCCCGGGTCCTCCGGAGATCTTCCCAGGCGGCCGCCGCCGAACCCGGAGGCGGGGGGCCCGGGAGGGGCCCGCGCGGCGTCCGCAACGCCCTGCCGGAGGGCGCCGAAACGCGTGTCCGCGACCCCCGTGAACACCCCGGACTTCTGATCTGGAGGCTGATCGTTACCACTTCGCGCCCGGAAGACGAGATAATGGACCACTACTGATGACGCGGATGCGACACGCGGCCACGCGGCCAACGGTGTGCGAGGCCGCGGCCCTACCCAGGAAGGGGATGTACGCATGGCGGCGATGAAGCCGCGGACGGGAGACGGTCCGCTTGAGGTGACCAAGGAGGGACGCGGAATCGTCATGCGGGTCCCCCTCGAAGGCGGCGGCCGCCTCGTGGTCGAGCTCTCCGCCGACGAGGCGAAGGAACTGGGCGAGGCCCTCAAGGACGTCGTGGGCTGAGACGTCGCGGGCTGAGGCCCTCCGCCGTTCCCGGTCTGGTCGGCGACGGTCCCGGCGGCTCCGCCGGGGCCCTTGCCGTCCCCGGGCCCGGCCCCGCTCGCTCGCCCGCCCGCCCGCAGCTTGAGCCGAGCTTGATCCGAGCGTGACCGACCACCGAGCTCCACCGGATCACGGAGCTCCACCGACCACGGGGGGAACCCGCCGCCATGCCCATCGAGACCCGCATCCACGGCGCCTCCGGCACCGTGTCGCAGACCGCGGCCGACCTCGGGGCCGAGGCGGTCGCGGTGCCCGTCCGGCCGGGCCCGGTCGCGCCCGCCGCCGAGGTCGCGGAGTCGCTGCCCTTCACGCTCGACGAGCTGCTCGACCTGCACCGCGCGAAGGGCGAGCCCGGCGAGATCACGGCCACCCAGGTCCGCGTCGGCGACCGGGTGCGCGAGCTGCTGCTGTACGGGGTCGGCGATGCCGCGCCGGCCGACCTGCGCAAGGCGGGCGCCGCGCTGGCCCGCCGCGGCCGGGGCCGGACGGCGCTGGTCGCCGGGGTCCCCGAGGGCGACCTCGCCGCCTTCGTCGAGGGCGCGCTGCTCGCCTCCTACGAGTTCAAGATCGGCGCGCCGCCCGCGCGGCGGGCGCTCGGCACGCTCGCCGTGCTGACCGAGGCCGGGCCCGAGGCCGCCGCGCCCGCGATCGAGCTCGGCGCCGTCCGCGCCCGCGCCACCGCGCTGGCCCGCGACCTCGCCAACACGCCGTCCCGCGAGAAGGACCCGTCCTGGCTCGCCGCGCAGGCCGAGCGGGTCGCCGCTGACGCGGGCCTCGCCGTCCGCGTGCGCGGCGAGAAGGAGTTGCTGGACGAGGGCTTCGGCGGCATCCTCGCGGTCGGCGCCGGATCGGCCCGCCCGCCCCGGCTGATCGAGCTGTCCTACCTCCCGGACGGCACGCCCGACCGGCACGTCGTGCTGGTCGGCAAGGGCATCACGTTCGACAGCGGCGGCCTGTCGCTCAAGCCGAACGACAACATGAAGACGATGAAGACCGACATGGCGGGCGGTGCGGCGGTCATCGCCGCGATGAGCGCGCTGCGCGGCCTCGGCGTCCGCGCCCGCGTGACGGGGCTGGTCGCCGCCGCCGAGAACATGCCGTCCGGGTCGGCGATGCGGCCGAGCGACGTGATCACCCACTACGGCGGGACGACCTCCGAGGTCCTGAACACCGACGCCGAGGGACGGCTCGTCCTCGCCGACGCCATCGCCTACGCCGCCGCCGAGCTGGCCCCGGACGCGATCGTCGACGTCGCGACGCTGACCGGTGCGGCCAAGGTCGCCCTCGGGCTCCGCCACGGCGCGCTGTTCGCCACCGACGACGACCTCGCCCGCGCGCTCACCGACGCGGGCGCGGCGGCGGGCGAGCCGGTCTGGCGGCTGCCGCTCGTCGCCGATTACCGCGCCGCGATCGACTCCGACGTCGCCGACATCAACAACATCGGGCGCGGCGGCTACGGCGGCGGGTCGATCACTGCGGCGCTGTTCCTGCGCGAGTTCACGGGCGGCGTCCCCTGGGCGCACCTCGACATCGCCGGGCCCGGCCGCGCCACGTCCGACGACGCCGAGATCAGCCGGGGCGCGACCGGCTTCGGAGCCCGGCTGCTGCTCCGCTGGCTGACCGCCTGAGCCCCCGGCTACTTGGTGCGGCGGTCGATCACCGGGACGCGGTGGAACCGCTTCGCCTGCTTGACGACCTGCGCGAGCGTCGCGTCCCAGCCCTGGTCCACCGCGAAGCACCACGGGACGGCCGCCGCCGTGGCCGGGACGTCCCGCATGGTCAGCGCGACGAGATGCGGCCGCTCCGACGTCCGCGCCAGCTCGGCCAGCTCCTCGGTGGGCAGGAAGACGAGGTAGTCCTGCTCGCCGCGGCGGGTGCCGCCGGCGCCGCGCCGCAGCGCCGCGATCGCCGCCACGTCCGGCCAGGGGAGCGTGCGGCCGGACCGGCGGGGGAGCGGCCAGCGGGCCGGGCGGCGCACCCCGTCCCCGGCGAGCTCCAGGACGGGACGCCGCGTCAGCATCCCCCCGGCCGACACGGCGAGCCCCGCCCCGAACATCGCGAGCCCGGCCGCGCCGAGCACCGTGGTCGTGACGCTGCCCACCCCGGCGCCCCGGACGATCCCGCCCGCGACGAACGCCACCGCCGCCAGGAACAGGATCAAGAACGCGACGAGCCGCCACGTTCCGCGCCAGGTCACCCGCTGCCGTACCGCGAAGACCTCGGACGGCTCAGGGGCCGGGCGGTCCGTGGTCAATCGCGCTTGACGGCGCACAGCAGGCCGTCGCCCACCGGGACGAGCAGCGGGACGAGCCGGTCGTCGTCCCGGATCATCCGGTGCACCTCGCGGATCGCCTCGACGTCGGGGTCGCGGCGGTCGGGGTCGGCGACCCAGCCGCCCCACAGCGCGTTGTCGAACGCGACGACGCCGCCCGGCCGCAGCAGCCGCAGCGCGTCCAGGAGGTACTCGGGGTACTCGCGCTTCTGCGCGTCGCAGAACACCATGTCGTAGGCGCCGTCGGTGAGCCGCGGCAGCACTTCGAGCGCCGGGCCGACGATCATCCGGGTGCGGAACGCGCCGAGCCCCGCCTCCCGGTACGCCTGCTTGGCCAGGCGCTGGTTCTCGGGGTCGATGTCGACGCTCGTGAGGACCGCGTCCTTCGGCATGCCGCGCATCAGCCAGACGCCGGACACGCCGCAGCCGGAGCCGACCTCCACGACCGTCCGGGCGCCGAGCAGGGTCGCGAGGAAGCGCAGCGCGGCGCCGCCCGCCGGGCCGATCGGGGACGCCCCGACCTCCTCGCCGCGGCGCCTCGCGTCGAGCAGCGGCTCGTCTTCCGGGAGGAACCCCTCCACAAAGGCCCGGGTGGCCTGATCGGCGTCGATGGCTGCCTCCTCAAGGGACCCCCGCCTGGCTCATGCTGGAAAGACCATATCGTTGACGGGGAACCAACCGGGGTTCCAGCGCGTTGTAGCCGCTGAAGGGATCTGTCCGCCGGACGGGTCGAACCCACGAGATCCGAGTCGGTCCAGCACCGCCCCAGCCCAGGCGAGACCGTGCCGTTCCAAGGCGAGACCTTGGCTACGAGAGAGGAACAGCCCGGCACCATGGGAGTCGCAGCACTCAGTTTCAGAAGCGCTGTGGGGGTCGGCCCCGGGCAGGGGATCGGTGGCGCCGCGCGCTCGCGTGAGAACGCCCCGGAAGCCGAATGGGCACCGCCGTCCTGGGACGAGGTCGTCCGCGAGCACGGCGCCCGCGTGTACCGGCTCGCCTACCGGCTGACCGGCAACCAGCACGACGCGGAGGACCTCACGCAGGAGGTCTTCGTCCGCGTGTTCAGGTCCCTGTCGAACTACACGCCGGGGACGTTCGAGGGCTGGCTGCACCGGATCACCACCAACCTGTTCCTCGACATGGCGCGGCGCCGCCAGCGCATCCGCTTCGAGGGGCTCGCCGACGACGCTGCCGAACGCCTCCAGGGCCGCGAGCCGACCCCGGCGCAGGCGTTCGACGACAGCAACTTCGACGCCGACGTCCAGGCCGCGCTCGACGCGCTGGCCCCCGAGTACCGCGCGGCCGTGGTGCTGTGCGACATCGAGGGCCTCTCCTACGAGGAGATCTCGGCCACGCTCGGCGTCAAGCTCGGGACCGTGCGCAGCCGCATCCACCGGGGCCGGGCCCAGTTGCGGGCCGCCCTGGAGCACCGCGCGCCGACGCGCCGGCGCCCCGGCACGCGCAACGAGTTCCAGCCCGTGGAGGCGGCGGAGGCCGTCGCGGGCCTCGGCCCGGCCGACGACGGCGAGCCGCCGCGCGCGGCGGACCCGGCCCTGCCCGGGCCCGTCCGGCCGCAGCCGGAGGGCGTGTAAAGCTGTGCTTACCGCGCGGGGCGGGACCGCGCGGGTGTGACAGGACGGTAACTACGGAGGGCGGCATGACCGCAGCGAAGCGAGGTTCATGGCGGTCCCCCGCCGGGGGTCTGGGGGGCGTCCCCCGGGAAGGCGGGGCGGCATGACCGCGGCGAAGCGAGGATCATGGCGGCCCCTCAGCGGGGGTCTCGGGGGCGCCCCCCGGAAAGGCAGGGGCGCGTGAGCTGTCTGGGGGAACGTCTGACCGCTCTGGTCGACGGTGAGCTGGGGCACGAGGAGCGCGACCGCGCGCTCGCCCATCTCGCGTGCTGCGACCGGTGCAGGGAAGAGGTCGCCTCGCTGCGCAGGCTCAAGGGCCGGCTGCGGGGGCTCTCGGAGACCCCGGCGACCGACGGCGCCGACGACCTGCCGTCCCCTGACTTCCTCCTCCGGTTGCGCTCGCTGCCCGCGTCCGGCGCGTCCGGGCCGTCCGGCGGGGTCCCCTCCGAGCAGGCGCCGACCGTCCCGGCCGCGGCGCGGCACTCCGCCCGGCCGCTGCGATCATCGACCCGCCCGGCCCGGCCGCCGTCCGGCGGGCGGCCGCGCGACAACCGCCCCGGCGGGCACGCCGCCGCGCTGCGCGTCCATCCCCGGCGCCGCTACCTGGTCATGGGCGCCGCGACGCTGTTCATCGGGCTCGGCGCCGCCTCGTACGCGGCGGGCGGCGGGCAGGATGCCCCCGCCGTCACCCCCGCGTTCGACCGGTTCGCCGTCGAGCACGCGCTGACCTCCGGCGACGCGCCGATGACCGACCCGCTCACCGACCCGGTCAACCAGGTCCAGGTCTCCCCGGGGCCGTGAGCGCCTCGACCCTCACCCGACCGGGACGGCGCACCTCCGTCCTCGCCTGCGGGCTCGCCTGCGGCCTCGCGCTGGCCGGGGCGCTCGCGGGCGACCCGGCCGCGGTCCGCCGGGTGCGCAGCGACCCGGGCGCGGTCGGCCTGCTGCGCGCCGCCGCCGACGCGGCGCGGCGCGTCCCCTACGAGGGGCGCCGGTTCCTCACGACGTGGAGCCGCAACCGGTCGAGCACGTCCCTGGTCGCGGTGTCGCACACGCCCGGCGAGGGCGTCCGCTACCGCTCCGGGACGGGCGGCTCGACCGGCTCGACCGGCGAGGTGCTGCGGCCCGACCCGGCGGGCGGCGGCGACGCCGGGCTCACGTCCGCGACGCTCGCCCTGCTGACCCGCAACTACTCGGTGGTGCGCGGCGCCGACACGACGGTCTGCGGGCGCCGCGCCCGCGTCGTCGAGGCCCGCCGCGCGGACGGCACCGCCGCCGGACGCTTCTGGATCGACGCCCAGACCGGCATCGTGCTGCACCGCGAGCTGATCGACGCGACCGGCCACCCGGTGGTCGTCAGCGGCTTCACCGAGATCAGCTACACCGTCCCGGCGAAGGTCGCCGCGCCCTACGGCCTCGGCGGCACCCGCGGCGGGATCTCCCGGTTCCCCGGCTCCGGCACCGACGCGGCCCGCGCCGGGCACGTCGCCGCCCTGTGGGGCGACCGGTTGGACCGCGCCGACCTCGCGGGGCTCCGCGAGCGCGGCTGGCCCCTGCCGAAGGACCTGCCGGGGCACCTCGCCCTCTACGAGGCGCGCCGCGAGACGCCCGGCGACGACGGGCCCGTCCACCTCAGCTACTCCGACGGGCTCGCGTCGGTGTCGGTGTTCGTGCAGCGCGGGCACCTGGACGAGCGCGCCATGACCGGCTGGCGGCGCGGCGTCCGGGGCGGCCGGACGGTGTTCCGCCGCGAGGAGCTGCGGCGCTGGGCCGTCTCCGCGGGCGACGGCTACGTCTACACCGTGCTGACCGACGCCCCGCAGAGCACCGCGGTGGCCGTCGCGGCGAGCATGCCGGGCGGCTCCACCCCGTTCTGGACGCGGGTTTCCCGGGGCGCGCACCGCCTCGCGAGCTCGGTGAACCCGTTCGACTGATTCCGCGTCGAAGCGAATGATCACGCGGGCCGGGCCTTTGCCCTAAGGTCTTATGCTCGCCACATGCCATTCGGGGCACGATGAGCACGGATGACGAGAACCATGCTCGGTAGGAGAGATGGGGATGACGGAAGACAACCGCGGGCCCGTCGGGGCGCCCTTGGGGGACGACGACCCCGTCCCCGGCCGGGAGCCTGAACGGCAGGAGGCGGCGGCTCCTCCCGAGACGGTGACCGACCAGGAGCTCCCCCTGGACCAGCCGGTGGACGACCCCGAGCCCGGCCAGGCGCCCGGCGCGGAGGCTGCCTCCGGCTCCGGCCCCGAACCGGCTTCCGCGGCCGCCGCCGACGACGACCCGGAGCCCGGCCGCGACCGCGCGGCCGACAACGGCTCCGACCGGCTCGTCGCGGGCGGGTTCGCCCCGCCGGACGGCCCGCCCGGACCGCCGGACACCAGCGAGGACGTCCTGTCCAACGGCTCCACCGCCTCGGCCGGCTCCCGGGGACCGCAGGGCTCCTCCGGCTCCCCGTCCGACCTCGGACCGCAGGAGGTGCCGGTGCAGGACGCCCCGCCCCACGACATGCCGCAGCCCCCGCCGCCCGTCCCGCTCGACAAGCCCGCCGCGGACTCCTCCGCCGAGCGCGGGCGGCCCGGGTTCGTCCCCTACGACCAGGACCCGCGCGCGGCGCAGCACGGCCAGCCGTACGGCGGCTGGCCGCAGCAGTCCCACCACGCGCCGCCCCCGCCCGGGGGCGGTCCGGGCGGCCCGCCGATGGGCCCGCCGCCCGCGCCGATGGGCCCCCCTCCCGGACCCGGCGGCCCCGGCGGCCCTGGCGGTCCCGGGCCGCGGCCGATGGCCGGGTACGGGATGCCGCCCGGCGGGCCGAACTGGGCGCCGGTGCCCGCGCTTCCGTCCGCCTCGCGCGGCGGTCCGGGCCTCGGCCTGCTCGCCGTCGTCGCGCTGATCATCGCGCTGGTGGCGGGCGCGGTCGGCGCCGGGGTCGGCGTGATCGCGACCGGCGACGACGATGACGGCGGCTCGGTCAGCCTCGGCGGCAGCGACAGCAGCGACACCAAGGTGCAGGCCCGTCCGCCGGACTCGGTCGCCGGGGTGGCGCAGCGGGTGCTGCCGAGCGTCGTGATGATCCGCGTGCAGTCCTCGCAGGGCGAGGTCGGCGGGACCGGCTTCATCGTCAACGGCGGCTACGTCGTCACCAACAACCACGTCGTCGCGGGCGCCGGCGGCGGGCAGATCCAGATGGTCTTCAACGACAAGAAGACGCTGCCCGCGACGGTCAAGGGCGCCGACCCGAGCTCGGACGTCGCCGTCCTCAAGCCCGAGGGCCAGCACTCGCTGCCCGCGCTCGCCGTCGGCGACTCCAGCAAGATCGCGGTCGGCGACCCGGTGATCGCGATCGGCTCGCCGCTCGGCCTGCAGGGCTCGGTCACGACCGGCATCGTCAGCTCGCTGAACCGCGCGGTGCCGACGCAGGGCGAGGGCGGCGGCGACGCGTCCTACCTGAACGCGATCCAGACCGACGCCGCGATCAACCCCGGCAACTCGGGCGGCCCGCTGGTGGACGCCAAGGGCCGCGTGATCGGGATCAACACCGCGATCGCGACGCTCGGCGGCCAGGGCCTCGGCGGCGAGCAGCAGAGCGGCAGCATCGGCCTCGGCTTCGCGATCCCGATCAACCAGGGCAAGCGGATCGCCGAGGAGATCATCAGGACGGGCAGCGTGAAGCAGGCCAAGCTCGGCGTCCTCCCCGACCCCCGGTACCAGGACGGCGGCGCCCGCATCATGCCGCAGCCGGTCAACAACCAGGACCCGGTCACCAAGGGCGGCCCGGCGGACAAGGCGGGCCTGAAGCCCGGCGACGTGATCACGGCCATCGACGACCGTCCGATCGAGGACGCGACCGACCTGATCGCGCAGATCCGCAGCCGCGCCCCCGGCGACAAGATCAAGGTGACGTACCAGCGGGGCGGCAAGGAGAGCAGCGTCGAGGTGACGCTCAGCGCCGACTGAGAGTGATCCCGGGGGATTCGCCCCCGGAAGTGGCGTGGACGTTGTTCAGGTCCGGTTCATCCGGGCGCGGGATACGCTGTGGGGACCGGTCCGCCGCGCGGCCGGTCCCCTTCGGCGGTGTGTGGAGGACGCGTGTTCGACGTCGGGCTCGGTGAGATGGCGGTGCTGGTCGTCCTCGCCCTGGTCATCTTCGGTGACAAGCTGCCGCAGGTCGCCGGGCAGGCGGGCCGGATGCTGCGGCAGTTCCGGGAGATGGCGAACAGCGCCAAGGCCGACCTGCAGGAGGGCCTGGGCCCGGAGTTCAAGGACTTCGACATCACCGACCTGCACCCGAAGACGTTCGTCCGCAAGCACCTGTTCGAGGACGAGGACGGCTTCGTGAACGGCAAGGACGGCGGCCTCTTCGACAACGAACCGTCCTACGCGACGGCGGCGAGCGGCTCGGAACTGGACTTCGGCGAGCGGCCGCCGTTCGACAACGAGGCCACCTGAGCCCGGTCCCGGAACGACGACGCGAAAGCCCCGCCGGGCGGACCCGGCGGGGCTTTCGCGTGGTCGGCCTTCGCTTTGCGTGCCGTCCCTCTTGGCCTTCCCTGCCCGATTCCGGGGCCCGGCTCCCGGGCCCGCGGCCGGAGGTCAGCGCTTCTTCGGGGAGATGCCGAGCGACATCCCGGCGAGGCCGCGGGAACGTCCCGCGAGCTTGTCGGCGATGGTGCGCAGCTCCTTGGCGGCGCCCGAGTCGGGGTCGGACAGGACGAGCGGGACGCCCTCGTCGCCGCCCTCCCGCAGCCGCGGGTCGATCTCCACCTGGCCGAGCATCGGGACGCGGGTGCCGAGCGTCTTCGTCAGCGCGTCCGCGACCGTCTGGCCGCCGCCCTCGCCGAAGATGTTCTGCCGCTCCCCGCAGTGCGCGCAGGTCAGGTACGCCATGTTCTCGATCACGCCGACGACCTGCTGGTGGGTCTGCGCGGCGATGGCGCCCGCCCGCTCGGCGACCTCGGCGGCCGCCTGCTGCGGGGTCGTGACGACGAGGATCTCCGCGGACGGCAGCAGCTGCGCGACGGAGATCGCGATGTCGCCGGTGCCGGGCGGCAGGTCCATCAGCAGGATGTCGAGGTCGCCCCAGTAGACGTCCGCGAGGAACTGCTGGAGCGCCCGGTGCAGCATCGGCCCGCGCCACACGACCGGCTGGTTCCCGGCGGTGAACATGCCGACGGAGATGACCTTCACGTCGTGCGCGGACGGCGGCATGATCATGTCCTGGACCTTGGTGGGCGGCGCGTCCACACCGAGCATCCGGGGCACCGAGTGGCCGTAGATGTCGGCGTCGACGACGCCGACCTTGCGGCCCTGCGCGGCGAGCGCGGCGGCCAGGTTCACGGTGACCGACGACTTGCCGACGCCGCCCTTGCCGCTCGCCACCGCGTACACCTTGGTCAGCGAGTTCGGCTTCGCGAACGGGATCTCCTTGGCGGGCTCGCCGCCGCGGAGCTTGGTCTGCAGGTCCTTGCGCTGCTCCTCGCTCATCACGTCGAGGTCGACCCGCACGGACGTGACGCCCGTGAGCTTCGACACGGCCTCGGTGACGTTCTTCGTGATCGTGTCCTTCATGGGACACCCGGCCACGGTCAGGTAGACGCCCACGCGGACGGCGCCGTCCGCCGCGATGTCGACGTCCTTGACCATGTCGAGCTCGGTGATCGGCTTGCGGATCTCAGGATCGAGCACCGTGGCGAGCGCCGCGGTCACCTGCTCGGTCGTCAACTGGGAGGCCATGCACCCATGGTATGAACCCGGGCGGCCTCCCTGTTAATCAGGGGGTCCGGCGTACGATCGAGCCGTGACCGACGGCACCCTGCCCGCCACCGAGCTGAGCGTCTGGCGCGCCATGCTGCGCGCCCACGCGCGGATCGCCCGCCGGCTGCAGGCCGACCTGCTGGCCCGGCACGGTCTCGCGCCGGGCTCCTACGACGTGCTCACGAACCTCGGCGAGGCCCCCGGAGGGCGCCTCCGGATGAACGACCTCGCCGACCGCGTCCTGCTCTCCCGCAGCGGCCTGACGAGGCTCGTCGACCGGATGGAGCGGGCGGGGCTGGTCGTCCGGCAGTCCTGCCCGAGCGACGCCCGCGGCCTCTACGCCGTGCTGACCGCCGCCGGGCGGGACCGGCTCGACGAGGCCACCCCGACCTACCGCCGGGGCGTCCGCGACTACCTGCTCGGCCACCTGGACGAACCCGACCTGCGCACCCTCGGGCACCTGCTCGACCAGCTCACCGACGACCAGCTGACCGACGACGAGGTCCCCGCCCGCGCCTGACCGCGCGGGGCCCGGGTCAGGGCGTCGGATGGTCCTTGGCGTCCATCTCCCGCATGATCTGCTGGAGCTCGGAGCGGAGGAAGTCGCGGGTGACGACCTCGTTCAGCGCCACCCGCAGCCCGGCGATCTCCCGGGTCAGGTACTCGGTGTCGGCGATGGTGCGCTCGTTGCGCGACCTGTCCTGCTCGTACTGGACGCGGTCCCGGTCGTCCTGCCGGTTCTGCGCGAGCAGGATCAGCGGCGCCGCGTAGGACGCCTGCAACGACAGCATCAGCGTCAGGAAGATGAACGGGTACGGGTCGAACCTCAGGAAGGCGGGCGCGAGGAAGTTCCAGCCGAGCCAGAGGGTCACGAACACCGTCATGTAGACGAGGAACCGCGCCGTCCCGAGGAACCGCGCGATGCGCTCGGACAGCCGTCCGAACGACTCGGGGTCGTAGTGCACCCGCGGGACGAGCGTGCGGCGGACCTCCCTCGGCTGGTCCAGGCGGGCCGTCATCTGGCGTGTCGTCATCACGTGTCCCCCCGGAGGGCCTCTTCCTCGGGATCCGAGGACTCCTCGGCGGCGGCGTCCATCGCCGCCTCCCGCCAGTCCTCGGGCAGCAGGTGGTCGAGGACGTCGTCGATCGTCACCGCGCCGAGCAGGTGGCCGTTCTCGTCCACGACGGCGCCCGCGACGAGGTTGTAGGTGGCGAGGAACATCGCCACCGCCTCCAGCGACATGACCGGCCGCAGCGGGTCGAGCTCGGCGTCCACGATGCCGCTGACCAGCGTCGGCGGCGGCTCGCGCAGCAGCCGCTGGAAGTGCACGGTGCCGAGGTAGCGGCCGGTCGGCGTCGCGGTCGGCGGGCGGCACACGTACACCTGCGCCGCGAGCGCCGGGTTGAGGTCGGGACGGCGGATCAGCGCGAGCGCCTCGGCGACCGTCGCGTCCGGCGCGACGATCACCGGGTCGGTGGTCATCAGCCCGCCCGCCGACTGGTCGGGGTAGGTGAGCAGGCGGCGGACGGGCGCCGCGTCCTGCGGCTCCATCAGCGTCAGCAGCCGCTCCCGCTGCTCGGTCGGCAGCTCGCCGAGCAGGTCGGCGGCGTCGTCCGGGCCCATCGCCTCCAGGACGTCGGCGGCCCGCTCCACGCCGAGCTTGCCGAGGATCTCGACCTGGTCGTCCTCGGGGAGCTCCTCCAGGATGTCGGCGAGCCGCTCGTCGTCCAGCGCGAGCGCGACCTCCGTCCGCCGCTTCTCCGGCAGCTCGTGGACGATGTTCGCGAGGTCGGCGGGCTTCATCCGCTCGAACGCGGCGATCAGCCCGGCCGCGCCCTGGCCGTGCTCGACGGCGGAGAAGCCCTCCAGCTCGTCCCAGTCGACGACCAGGCTCTCGCCGCGCTTGCGCAGCCCGCGCCCGGTGCGGCGGCGGACGGCGACCTTCCCGATCAGCCAGTCGCGGGTGCGGGTCGGCTCCATCGCCACGTCCACCACGGAGACCTCCTCGCCGCCGTCGCGGAACCGGACCGTCCGGTCGAGCATCTCGGCGAGGACGAGCGTCTCGGACTCGCGCTTCTGGAACCGCCGCACGTTCAGCCGCCCGTCGAAGATCACCGCGTCCGCCTCGATCACGGTGACCCGGGTGATCGGCAGGAACACGGTGCGGCGCGTCGCGAGCTCCACGACCAGCCCGAGCACCCGCGGCGGGCGCGGCGCGAGGCGCAGCGCGACCACGACATCGCGGACCCGGCCGACCTGGTCGCCGGACGGGTCGAACACCGCGATGCCCGCGAGCCGGGCGATGAACACCCGCGTCGGAGCTCCGCTCATGGCCTGGACACTACCCATGATCTACGCGCCGACCCGGACGCCCGGGGGTGGTCGGGGACCCCGGGGGAGGCATGAGAAGGTGGCGTCATGACCGACGTCCTGGTGGAGGATTTCGAGGAGCATCGGGGCCTGCTGTTCGCGGTGGCGTACCGGATGCTGGGCACGGCCGCCGACGCCGAGGACGCCGTCCAGGACGCGTGGCTGCGCTGGTCGGCCGCCGACCGGTCCGGGGTCGAGGACCCGAAGGCCTACCTCGTCCGGGTCACCACGAACGTCGCGCTGGACCGGCTGAGGTCGGCGCAGAGCCGCCGCGAGACCTACGTCGGGCCGTGGCTGCCGGAGCCGATGCTGACCTCCCCGGACGTCGCCGAGGACGCCGAGCTGTCGGAGTCGGTGTCGATGGCGATGCTCGTCGTCCTGGAGACGCTGAGCCCGCTGGAGCGGGCCGTGTTCGTCCTCAAGGACGTGTTCGGCTTCCCGTACGCGGAGATCGCCGCGGCGCTGGATCGTTCCGAGGCGTCGGTGCGGCAGCTCGGCACCCGCGCCCGCAAGCACGTGGAGGCGCGGCGGCCCCGCTACCAGGCCGGGGGCGCGGAGCGGCGCGCGGCCACCGAGCGGTTCCTCGACGTCGTCCTCGGCGGCGACATCAACCGGCTCATGGAGGTGCTCGCCCCCGACGTCACCCTGTGGACGGACGGCGGCGGCAAGGTCCGGGCGGCCCTCCGGACCATCACCGGTGCGCGGAAGGTCGGCCGCTGGCTGGCCGGGATCGTCGGGCGCCCGTACGCGGGCGTCGAGCCCGCCGACATGAGCTTCCGCCGCGCGGACCTCAACGGCGAGCCCGCCCTCATCGTGGACGGCCCGGACGGCCCGATCGGCGCCGCCACCGTCGAGATCGACGACGCGGGCCGGATCCACGCGATCCACCTCGTCGCTAACCCCGACAAGCTCAAGTCGATCGCCGAGGGCCGCAGCCTGCCCATGTGACGGGCACGACGGGCCGCCGGGCACGACGGGCCGCCGGGCTACCGGTCGGCGGCGCGGCGCCTGCGGCCGAGCAGGCGGGGCGGGGCGCCCGCCGTCGTCGCCGGGGTCGGGACGGGACGCACCGCCGCGTACCCGTCCGCCGCCGTCACGACCTCCTCGACCGGGGTCAGCCGGACGATCCACGACTCGGCCGCCCAGCGCTCCACCTGCCCCTCGTGGGACGCCGCGTTCAGCCGCTCCTTGGCGAGCAGGGGCGCCACGGCGTCCCACAGCTCGGAGCCCGGCTCGACCGGCTCGGCGTCGGCGCTGAACGAGATCAGCCGCCCGCCCTTGTCCTTGCTCCGCAGGATCACGGTGACCTGCGCCGACTCCGGCAGGCCGGGCAGCGGCTGCTCGCCGTCCCCGCCGGTCAGCACGTAGGCGGACCCCTCGTGCCACACGTGCCAGGCGGCCCTCGGCTGCGGCAGGCCGGGCAGGTCCAGCCACATCAGCCCGGATTTCCTGGCCGCCTCCTCCACCAGCGCGGCGTTCAGCTCACCCATGCCGAAAGCGTCTCACACCAGGTCGATAGCATCCGGGCCATGCGCGTTCGACGTACCACCCTCGCAGTCCCGGCCAGCAACCCCCGTTTCGTCGAGAAGGCCCAGGGCCTCCCCGCGGACGAGATCCTCCTCGACCTGGAGGACGCGGTAGCCCCGTCCGCGAAGGAGGACGCCCGCCAGACGGTCGTCGCCGCGCTGAACGAGGGCGACTGGTCCGGCAGGACGCGGGCAGTGCGCATCAACGACCTCGACACCCACTGGGCCTACCGGGACGTGATCGACGTCGTGGAGGGCGCGGGCGCGAACCTCGACGTCATCATGCTGCCCAAGGCGGAGGACGCGTCGTACGTCCGGTGGCTCGACCGGCTCCTCACCCAGATCGAGCGGGCGAAGGGCCTGCCGGTCGGGCGCATCGGCATCGAGGCGCAGGTCGAGACCGCCCGGAGCATGGTCGAGATCGACGCGATCGCCGCGTCGTCGCCGCGCCTGGAGTCGCTCGTCCTCGGTCCCGGCGACCTGATGGCGTCCCTGAACATGAAGACGCTCGTCGTGGGCGAGCAGCCGCCCGGGTACACCGAGGGCGACGCCTACCACTACATCCTCATGAAGATTTTGATGGCGGCCCGCGCCAACGACCTCCAGGCCATCGACGGGCCGTACTTCAACGTCCGGGACGTGGACGCGTTCACCCGGGTCGCGCGGCGCTCGGCCGCCCTCGGGTTCGACGGGAAGTGGGTGCTGCACCCGACCCAGATCGAGGCCGGGAACGCCGTGTTCTCCCCCGAGCAGGACGACTACGACCACGCCGAGCTGATCCTGGAGGCCTACCAGCGCGCCGTCGACGAGGGGCGCGGCGCCGCCACCCTCGGCGACGAGATGATCGACGAGGCGTCCCGCAAGATGGCGCTCGTCGTCGCCGCGAAGGGACGCGCCGCCGGGCTGACCCGCACCCGGAAGGAGTGAGCGCGGGAACTGGGGCACCGTACGATTCGTCCCACGTACGCGAAGGCTCACGGGGGAGGTCGGACGTGTCAGAACCAGGGGGCTCGGACGGTTGGGCGCCGCTGGACCCCGACCTCGACGGCGCCGCGCGCGAGCCGGAACGTCCTGAACCGCCGCCGCAAGCGCCGTATCCGCCGCAGCCGTACGCCTACCAGGAGCCATACGCACCGGCCACCCACGGGCAGTACGGGCAGCCGTACGGCGGCCAGCCGTACGGGGCGCAGTACCCGCCGCCGTACGGGGCCGGGTACGCCCCGCCGACGCCGTTCCGGACGTCCTGGACGGAGGACGCGCCGTCCGGTACCCCGTTCCACCGGCTGGCGCGCACCCCGCTGCACCGGTGGTGGCGTCCGCTCGCCGGGTCGCTGGCGATCGTCGCCGGGGGCATGGCGCTCGCGCTCGTCGTCATGATCGTCGGGATGATCGTCCGGACGGTGGCCGAGGGCGGCGTGCCGGAGACCGGCGCCGACTCCGTCTTCGGCGACGACACCGCCGACCTCGCGTTCGACCTGGGCTCGCTCGCCCTGTTCCTGCCCGTGGCGCTGCTCGCCGCCTGGGGGATCCAGCGGCGGCGGCCCGGCACGCTGTCGTCCGTCGCGGGACGCCTGCGCTGGCGCTGGATGCTGGCCTGCTGCGGCCTCGCCGTCCTGTTCTGCGCCGTGTCGTTCGGGACGTCGATCCTCGCGGGCGGCGCCGTGGACGACCAGTCGTCCGGCGACGAGCACTGGGTCGGCTGGGGGCGCTTCCTCGCCCCCGCGATCGTCATCGTCCTGCTGGTGCCGTTCCAGTCGGCGGCGGAGGAGTACGTGTTCCGCGGCTGGCTGCTCCAGGCCGTCGGCGCCTGCACGCTGGAGAACGCCAGGGGACGCGTCGGACGCGCGTTCAGCGCCGTCCTGCGCACCCCGTGGCCCGGCATCGTCGTCGGGTCGGCGCTGTTCACCTCGGGCCACGGCTACACCGGCTGGGGCATCCTCGACATCTTCTTCTTCGGCGCGGTGGCGGCGTGGCTGGCGGTGAAGACGGGCGGGCTGGAGTCCGGCATCGCGCTGCACGTGTTCAACAACCTGATGGCGTTCCTCTTCCCGGCCGCGATCGGCGAGCTGGACATCGAGCAGGGCGGCGTGCCGTGGCAGGTCGTCGCCGCCGACATCGTCCCGATGGCGCTGTACGCGGCGGCCGTCGTGTGGCTGGCGCGGCGGATGAGGATCCAGACCGTCACCGCGGGTTCGCGGGACGACGTCCCGATCACGCCGCCCCCGCACCCGACCCCGGTGTCATAGCAGGCCCCACAGCACGAGGGCGTCCACGAGGCCGGGCGTGACGGGCAGTTCGGGGATGCGCTCGGGCGGGACCCAGTCCGCCTCCGCCGCGTCGTCGCCCGCGCGGAGCGTCCCCCCGGTGACCGCCGCCGTGTAGTCGTAAATCTCGTAGACGACGCCGCAGGGGCCGGGACGCTCGACCGTCCCGGCGAGGGCGAGGGGCTCCACGTCGAGGCCGGTCTCCTCGCGCAGCTCCCGCGCGAGGGCGGCGGCGTCGTCCTCGCCCGGCTCGACCCGGCCGCCGGGGATGGACCAGAGGCCCTCGCCCGGCGGGCGGCCGCGCCGGACCATCAGCAGCCGGCCGCGGTCGTCCCGGACGACCGCTCCCACGCAGCGCACTCGCATGACCCCATTTTGACGCCCCTTTTCCGCGCGTCCGCCCGCCCCGCCTTGACGATCCGGGACGCGGCCGCGCAGGGTGGGTAGTCATGAGGGCGGAGCCCACATGCCCGCGCTGCGCGGGCCCCCTGCACGAGCCGGGCCTCTGGTCGAGCGACTGGACCTGCGACGTGCACGGCGCCGTCCTGCCGAGGCAGCCCGCCAGGCGACCCGGCCCGGACGGGCTGGCCGCCGTGCTGCGCGAGACGCGGGTCCCCGTCTGGACGCCCTGGCCCCTTCCGCAGGGCTGGCTCGTCACGGGGTTCGCCACGGTCGGGGACGACCGCTCGGGCGCGCGCGCGACGGCCGTCGCCCTGTCCGGGCCGGGGCTGCTCAGCGGCCCCGCCGACATGGTGCTGATCGCCGAGGAGCCCGGCGTCGGGCTCGGCGCCCACTTCGCCGGGCTGGCGGGCCCCGACCCCGGCGAGCGGTTCGACGGCAGCCCGCCGCACGTGAAGCTCGACGTGAGCGGCCCGGCCGCGACCTACGACCACTCGCTGCCGATGTGGGCGGTCGACGGGCGCCCCGACCGCGCCGTCTACGTCGGCGAGGCGATGGGAAACTGGCTGTGGGCGGTGCTCTGGCCCGCCGACGCGGGCGTCCTCATGCTCGACAAGCAGAACCTCCTCGACCTCCGGGAGCCCGGCATGGAGATCGACCTTCCCTACGGCGCGTTCAGCCCCCGGCTCGACGACTGACGCCGGGGGGCCGACCGATGCGCATCGACCTGCACAGCCACAGCGCCATGTCCGACGGGACGCGCCCGCCCGCCGAGGTCGTCCGGCGGGCCCGGGAGCGGGGCGTGGACGTGCTCGCGCTCACCGACCACGACACCGTCGCCGGATGGGACGAGGCCGCCGCCGCGCTCCCGGACGGCCTGACCCTCGTCCCCGGCATCGAGCTGTCCTGCAAGCTGGACGGCCGGAGCCTGCACATGCTCGGCTACCTGTTCGACCCGTCCGAGCCCGTGCTCGCCGCCGAGCTGGCGAGGATCCGCGACGACCGGGTGATCCGCGCGCGGGGCATGGTCGAGCGCCTCCGCGAGCTGGGCGTGGACGTCACCTGGGACATGGTCCGCGGCCTGGCGAGCGGCGAGGCCGTCGGACGCCCGCACATCGCCCGCGCCATGATCGAGGCGGGCGCCATCCGGACGGCCGACGAGGCGTTCACCGACGACTGGATCGCCCAGGGCGGCCGCGCCTACGTCGAGCGGTACGCGCTCGACCCGGAGGAGGCGATCGGGCTCGTCCGCGCGGCCGGGGGAGTGTGCGTCCTCGCGCATCCGCGGGCCCGCCGCCGCGGCTACGTGTTCGGGGACGACGCCGTCGAGCGCCTCGCCGCCGAGGGCCTCGCCGGGATCGAGGTCGACCACCCCGACCACGCCCCCGACGACCGCGCCCGGCTGCGCGACCTCGCCGCCGCGCTCGGCCTCGCCGCGACCGGGTCCAGCGACGACCACGGGGCGCTGACCGGCGACCGGCTGGGCGCCGAGACGACCGACCCGGACGCCTTCGCGCAGCTGGCGGAGGCCGCGTCCGTTGATGATCTCCGCGACCCCTACCGGAGGCCCGAAGCACGGTAGGGTGCGAGGCGTGGAAGCGCGCATCGAACAGGTGGTGACGTCGGGCACGCTGACCCTTGACGACACCGACCACGACGTCGAGAACAACACCTACATCGTCGGCGACGACGACGAGGTGATCGTCATCGACCCGGCGAACGACGCCGAGGCCATCCTCAAGGAGGTCGGCGACCGCGAGGTCATGGCCGTCCTGCTCACCGACGGCAACGAACACCGTCTGAGCGTGGTGCTCGAAGTCGCCGCCGCCGGGGAGGAGGACGAGGAGAACTGGGCCCCGATCGCGCTGCACCGCGCGGACCGGCTGCTCTGGCGTGACTACTTCGGCCGCCTCGCCAAAGAGGAGGAGGACGAGGACGACGCCAAGGCGCTGCGCTCCCTCGAACCCGACATCTGGCTTGAGGACGGCGGGATCTTCGAGATCGCCGACGCCCAGCTGGAGATCGTCCACACGCCGGGCCACACCCCCGGCAGCGTGTGCGTGATCAGCGAGCAGATCGGCGTGCTGTTCGCGGGCGACACCCTGCACCGCGGCCGTCCGGGCTCGATCGGCGGCGTCTACGAGGACCTGCGCAAGCAGCTCAACTCGATCGGCGCCCTGCTCACTCCGCTGCCGAAGGACCTGCGGATCCTGCCCGCCCAGGGCGAGGAGACCACGGTCGGCGACGAGGACTCCCGCTGGGAGACGTGGGGCGCGCTGGCGCAGGAGTCCGACGACTAGCGTGGAGCAGCTCGGCTTCGAGGGCATGCCGCGGCGGCTCTACACGTGCACGCCGTCGAGGCTGAACACCTGGCTGGACTGCCCCCGGCGGTACCGGATGACCTATCTCGACCGTCCGATGCCGCCGAAGGGCCCGCCGTGGGCGCACAACAGCGTGGGCGCGAGCGTCCACAACGCCCTGGCGGGCTGGTGGCGGCTGCCGGTGCGCGAGCGCACCCCCGAGTCGGCCGGGCGGCTCCTCGTCCGTGGCTGGCTGACCGACGGCTTCCGCGACGACGCCCAGTCCGCCGAGTGGCGGGAGCGGGCCCGCGAGATGACCGAGCGGTACGTCGCGGGGCTCGACCCGTCCGACGAGCCGCTCGGCGTGGAGCGGACCGTCGCGACCCGCACCGACCGCATCGCCGTGTCCGGGCGCATCGACCGGCTGGACGCCCGCGGCGCCGAGCTCGTCGTCGTCGACTACAAGACGGGGCGGCACGTCCTCACCGCCGACGACGCGCGCGGCTCGCTGGCCCTCGCGCTGTACGCGATCGCCGCGGCGCGGGTGCTGCGCCGCCCGTGCCGCCGGGTGGAGCTGCACCACCTGCCGTCCGGCGAGGTCGCCGCGTGGGAGCACACCGACGAGTCGCTGGCCCGGCACCTGCGCCGGGCCGAGTCGATCGCCGGGGAGGCCGCCGACGCCGACGAGGGGTACCGGGCCCGCGTCCCGAGGCCGCGCCCCGCGGGCGACGTCGACCACGCGCCGCACGACGACCTGTTCCCGCCCCGTCCCGGCTCCCTGTGCTCGTGGTGCGACTTCGCCCGGCACTGCCCCGAGGGCCAGGAGGCCGCCCCGCGCAAGGAACCCTGGGCGGCCCTCCCCGTGGACGTCTCCTGAGCCCGGCTAGGCCGCGGTGAGGGTCCTGCGGGCGTCCGGCCAGCGGCGCGGGTCGCGGAGGCCGTAGAGGCCCTTGCGGACGTCGTAGCCCTCGGCGGCGAGCCGCTGCCTGGCGCGTTCCAGCATGTCCCGGGTGTTCTTGGCGAAGGCGTAGTCGTGCAGCCGCTCCGGCAGCGTGTTCATCGCCAGCCGGAACGAGCGCAGCGCCGCCGTCACCGCCGGGCGGGGAAGCTCGGGAAGCGCCCCGTACATCTCGCGGGCCCAGTCGGGCAGCGAGTAGTAGCAGAGCGCGCCGAACGGGAAGTACCCCGGCTTCCCCGGCGCGAGGTACTTGAGGTTCTCCGGCATCGCGGGCCACATCAGGAACCGCACCGTGGCCGCCGCCTCCTCGGTGACCCGCAGCTTCGGACGCGTCTCGGCGAGGTAGGCCTCCATCTCGGCGACGCTGCCGGGGACGTCCTCCGCGTGCAGCCCGACGTAGGTCGCGGTGTGGCGCTGCTCGTCCAGGTACCGGTCGGCCATGGCGCGGGTCAGCGGCAGCCCGGCCCGCCGCGCCACGTCCAGGTACGAGGACACCTCGGCGCAGTGCACCCAGAGGAGGAGTTCGGGCTGGTCGAGCCGCTCCTTCTTGCCCGTGTCGTGGTTGAGGATGCGCAGGCTCCGGTGGATCCGCCGGACGCGGTAGGCCAGCTCGTCGATCTCCTCGTGCGTCCCGAACGTGGAGACGCCGACGAAGTCGGCGGTGCGCTGGAGCCGCCCGAACGGGTCCTCCTGGAAGTTCGAGTTCTGCCACACGCCCCACATCGCCATGGGGTGCAGCGCTTGGAGCATGAGCCCGCGCACCCCGCCGATCCACATGGTCCGGTCGAGGTGGACGCGCCACGTGACGCTCTCGGGGGGCTGGACGGTCGCGGGCATCCTGGGTCACACCTCCATGAGACAAACTCAAGTAAGTGTGTCATTACTGACCCGCGACCGCGACACCGGGGCCCGGTGAGGCCCGTCACGCTCCGGGCGCCGCCTAGACGGGCGTCCGGTCGAGCAGCTCGCGCAGACGGTCGGCGAACCGGGCCGGGTCCTCGGTGAAGCCGATGTGGTCGCCCGGGAACAGCGTCGGCTCGATCCCGAGGTGGGCGGCCAGCGCCCGCGACGCCCGGTCGCACAGCTGCCCCGCCGACGCCTCGCCGATCCCGATGACCAGCCGGTCCCGGACGGCGCGCAGCGCGTCGAGGTCGGGCGTCCAGCGGACGGTCCCGCGCATCTCGTGCGCGAACCAGCGCCGCTCGTCGGCCACCTGCCGGGGGTCGCGCTCCCCGCCGAACATCTGCTCCAGCACCGGGTCGGGCAGGTCGATGCCGGACGTCGCCATGAACTTGCGCCACGCCCCGATCACGTCGCCGTCGAGGTAGGTGGCGATCAGGTCGTCGGTCGCCTTGAGCAGCGCCTCGGCGTCCGGCAGGACCCGGTCGAGCGGCGGCTCGTGCGCGATCACCGTGCTGACCCGCGCCGGGTGCGACTGCGCCAGCGCGAGGACGGTGCACGCGCCGCCGCTCGTCCCGAAGACGGTCGCCGGGCCCGCGCCCACCTCCGCGATCAGCCGGGCCAGGTCGTCCGCGCGCAGCGGCGGGGTCGAGTCCTCCTCGGGGTCGTCGACGGGGCTGCGGCCGATGCCGCGCGGGTCGGTCGTGAGGACGGTGCGGTCGGCGGCGAGCAGGTCGGCCAGTGGCTCGAACGCCGCGGCGTCCATGGGCGCGCCGACGAGCGCGACGAGCGGCCCCCGGCCGCGCACCTCGTAGTGCAGGCGGGCGCCGGGAACGCGCAGGGTACGGACGGACGTCATCGGGTCTCCTCCAGGGATCGGCGGTCGGAGGTGCAGACCTCCGGCCCCGCCGGAACTCATCGCCCGGACGGAGACCCGGCGCGGCGGCCCCGCTCAGCGGACGGCGGTGCCCGCGATGAAGGCCGTCCCGACCGTCCGGACGCGCGCCGTCCAGCCCCAGCCCGCGAGATCCCGCACGAGCCGTTCCGGCTCGTGGAAGACCTTCACCACGCGGTGCTCGCTGCCGTCGGCCAGCGTCCGCCGGACGGCGGGCGCGGGCTGCCCGTCGAGGACCTCCTCGAACGCGGCCTCGCCCGGCCCGTTGTCGAGGAAGACGGCGGTGCCGCCGGGGGCCAGGGCGTCCGCGACGGTCCGCCAGAAGCCCGCGAGCCGTCCGGGCGGGACGTGCGACAGCCAGAACGCGAAGAAGACCGTGTCGTACCGCCGTTCCGGCCGCCACTCGAAAAGGTCGGCGCGGCCGAACGCCACGTTCGGCGACGTCACCCGCCCCCGCGCGATGGCGAGCGCCTCGGGCGCGGCGTCGAGCGCGGTGACCGACCGGGCCCGCGCGGCGAGGGAGCCCGTCCACTGGCCGGTGCCGCAGGCCAGCTCCAGCACGTCCCCGGCGACCGGCAGCTCCTCGAACACCGGCCGCAGTTCCGCGATGTCGTCGCGCTCCTCGTACTCCCGGTCGTACTCGGGCGCGCGGGCCCGGTAGTAGGCGATCTGCTCCTGGACCATGGCGTCCGCGTCCATGCCGACACGGTAACCCGATCATGGACGTCCGGCCATGCCCCTGGGCGCGTCAGTCGGCCCGTCAGTGCGCCCGTCAGTGGGCGGCGAGGTGCTCGTCCTTGAGCCCGCTCCGGATCTCCTCGCGCAGCTCGGGCGTGTCCTCGTGGCCGTGGACGGAGGCCGCGTGCTCGGCGGCGGCGCGGACGACCTCGTCCTCCTCGCCGCTGATGGTGAGCGTGCAGCCCGACTCGCTCGGCATGTCCCGGCAGTCGGCGACCTTCCGCATCGTTCCTCCTCCCGCACCGCATCGCCAGAGTTACCCCTCTTCCCGTCAAGCGTTACATATCCCCAGGTGAGCGGGAAGTGAGGCGCGGCCACGTCCCGGCCAAGTCTCGGTCACGCGGGGACAGGGCCGCCCCGGCGCGCGGTCGGTCGCGCCCGGGACGGCTGGTCGGAGCCGGGCTCAGGCCGCGGAGACCACGCTCTCGATCCACTCCCGGTGGGCGGTCACGTCCGTGTAGATGCCCTTGCCGGTGCTGCAGTCGGGCAACTGCGGGGCCGGCTTGTCCGGGTCGTACGGCAGCGCCTCCACCCGGCTGAACGCGCCGATGAGCCGCCACCCCGCCGGGGTGCCGCGCAGCAGGGGCCCGCCGGAGTCGCCGAAGCAGGCGCCGGACCTGGTGTCCGGGTTGCCCGTGCACACCTCGGCGGCCGCGTCGATCGGCGCGACGATGTTCACGCAGGCCGACGGCTCGCGGATCGCCGAGTCGAGCTGCTGCAGGACGTCGGGCGCGTCGGCGCACCCGGTGTTCGGGCCGGGCGAGGCGCAGCCCCAGCCGATCAGCCGGACCGGGGTGCCGGTGGGCTGCCGCGCGTCCAGCGGGACGGGCGCGTTCGCGACCGGCCGGTCGAGCCGGACCAGCGCCACGTCGAACGCGGTCTCGGTGCGGTCGGGGTGGACGACGATCCGGTCGGCCCCCCGGACGCCGCCGCCCTCGTCCTTGCGCAGGCTTCCGACGCGCAACTGGAGATCACCGGGCTGCTTGCTCTGGACGCAGTGCGCGGCGGTGACGACCCATCGGTCGGTGATCAGGCTGCCGCCGCAGAAGTGCCCGCCCGAGGGGTCCTGCAGCGACACCATGAAGGAGTACGGCTCGGTCGCGTCCTCGCCGCCGATGATGGTGGCGGTGACGTCGCCCGGTCCGGGCGGGTCGGGGTCGGCCAGCGCGCTCGGCGCGGTCGTCCCGAGACAGAGCGCCGCCGCGGCCGGCGCGATCAGCGCCAGGCGAAGTTTGCGCACGGTGGGTGTCCTTCCGGTGCGTCCGGGCGGCGCGGCCGAGGGGCTCGTCCGGCGCCGCGGGACCATCCGTTGATGATCTTGCACCCGACGCTAGGGGCCGCCCGCCTCGCGGACGATCCAGCGGGCCCGCCCATTCCCGGTGCAGCGGGCACCACCACCCGGTGCCGGGCGCCACCGGCTAGAGGGCGGCGCGGTGGCCTTCGAGGAGGGCGCGGGAGTCGGCGGGGGAGAGGGTGACGTCTTCGAGGAGCTTCCAGGTGTCCCACAGGTCGGCCTGGGCGGCGTCGATGCCGAGCGCGGTGTGGACGAGCGAGATCCGGTCGGTGACGCCCGGGAACTCCAGGACGTCGAAGGACCCGTTGAGCCCCGCGTGGACCCCGTTGGACGTCGGGATCACCCGGACGGTCGACCGCCCGTCGGCGGCGAGGTCGAGCAGGTGGGTGAACTGGGCGCGCATGACGTCGGCGGGGCCGCCGTGGTGCTCCAGCATGTAGCCGTCGAGGATGACGTCCAGGGTGCGGGGCCTGCCGGACGGGGCGTGCTGCTGCCGGTTGCGCAGGAGGTCGAGCTCCTCCTCGACGTTCAGCCGGGGGACGTGGTGCTGGAAGAGCAGCCGGGCGTACTCCTCGCAGCGGACGAGCTCCGGCATCCGCGCGATGCCGAACGTGTGGATGATCGGGGACTCCGACTCGACGGTGTAGATGTCGCGGACGAGGGCCTTCAGCCGTCCGACGTGCCGCGCGAGCCACGGCGGCCCGGCCGGGCGGGACGCGAGGTCGACGAGGACGTCGCGGACCCGCGGCGGCGCGCCGTAGGCGTCCAGGATCTCGCCGACCTGCGCGGGCGTGACCTCGCCGAAGCCGGTCTCGACGCGGGCGAGCCAGTTGGCGTCACGGCCGAGCAGGGACGCGGCCTCCGGATAGGACAGTTCGAGGATCTCCCGGATCTTCCGCAGGTGCTGCCCCAGGCTCCGGGCATTGATGTTGGGGGCTCGGTAATCCACCGGCATACGCCCAGCCTAGGCCGAATCCGGCTCCGGTGCGCACACTTCCCGTCGCCGAGCGTGCACATCTCGGATGTCCGTCTGGTGGACGTCCGGTGTCCGGCCCTGGACGCGGCGGCTCCGGCCTCAGCCGAGCCCGGTGCGCTCCGCCTGCGCCCAGAAGTCGCGGAGGGCGGCGGCCGTCGTCTCGGGGGCGTCCCAGGCGGGCGAGTGCGCGGCGCTCGGGATCACGACCTTGGACGCGCCGAGCCGCTCGGCCATCTCGGCCTGGGCGGGCGGCAGCCAGACGTCGTCGTCCTCCCCGTAGAGGACGAGCACCCGCAGCCCCGTGTCGGCGCAGTGCTTGACCAGCTCGTCGACCCGGTCGGGCGCGGTGAGGATCTCGTCGGACATCCGGACGAGGCCCGTCTCGGAGTTGCCGAGCGTGCGCGCCTTGAGGAAGGCGATGATCTCCTCGTGGACGCCGCGCGCGGAGTAGTCGGGCTCCAGGGCGATCTCCCAGATCGTCGGCATGCCGAGCTCGGGGATCGCGTCGCGCAGGGACTGCGCCCTGGTCGCGGCCTTCCCGGTGACGGCGGACGGCCCGGAGCTCATCAGCGTGAGCGACGCGGGGCGGACCCGGTCGGCGAGCACCGCCTCCCGGCACACCAGCCCGCCGAACGAGTGCCCGACGAGGTGCGCCGGGTCGGGGCCGAGCGCTTCGAGCAGGGCGCTGACGTCCTCGCCGAGCGCCGCGCGGCCGTAGGCGGCGTCGTCGTCCGGCCCGGCGGACTCGTACTGCCCGCGCATGTCGATCGAGAGGACGCGCCGGCCGGACGCCGCGAGGCTGTGCAGGACGGCGAGGAAGTCCTCCTTGCTGCCCGTCAGGCCGGGGACGAGGAGCGCCGGGCGGCGTTCGGGCACCCCGGACCCCGGGAGGGCCTCCAGGGCGGCGAACGAGCCGCGGGGGGTCTCGACGTTCGTCCGGCGCACGCCGGGGGGCAGGGTCAGGAACCGGGGCGTACTCACGGGGGACCACCATACTCAATGCCGCATGCTCACCGCTGGTGAGAAAGCGGCGGTGGTAGCGTCGCAGGGTGCGTCCGAAGCCTGCGATCTCCGCGCACCGCCGGGACGAGGCGGGCCTCACGGGGCTCACCGCGGCCGTCGAGTCCGGGGCCGAGTACGTCGAGATCGACATCCGCCGGACGGGGGACGGCCGGCTCGTCGTCCACCACGACGCCGAGGTCGGCGGCCTGGCGCTGAAACGGCTCACCTACGAGCGGGTGCAGGACCTTTCGCCGCGTCCCGTCCCGCTGGTCAGCGACGCCATGCGGATCATCGCGGGCCGCGCCCAGGGGCACCTCGACCTCAAGGAGCGCGGCTGCGAGCACGAGACCGTCGAGCTCGCGATGGACGCGTTCGGGCCGGACGGCTTCGTCGTCACGACCCGCGAGGTGGTCTCCCTCGTGCAGATCAAGAAGAGCTTCCCCCGCGCCCGGACGGCCCTGTCGGTGGGCCGCAACCTGTGGGAGCGCGGCGTCGCGCGCGACTTCGCGCCGCTGCGGCTGATCCGCAGGGCGGGCGCCGACATGGTCGCGGTGAACCACCGGCTGGCCCGCGTCGGCGTGCTCCGCCAGTGCGCCCGCGCCGGGATCCCCGCCATGGTCTGGACGGTCAACGCCGAGCCCGTCATGCGCCGGTTCCTGCGCGACCCGCGGGTCGCCGTCCTCGTGACCGACCGGCCCGGCACCGCGCTGGAACTCCGCGACAAGCCGAACTGACCCCGGCCGGGGCCCACCCCCAGGGACACGCGGCCAGGCGCGCAGACGGAAGAACCGCGAGACCGGGGCTCCGGTCTCGCGGTTCGGCGCTCTCTCGCTGTGTACCTGGTCAGGCCGTCCGCGACTCGGCCTCGGCCGCCGGCGACGCCTGCGCCGCGGGCTTGCCCGCGCGGGTGCGGCGGCGGCTCCGGCTGCGCTTGCGCTCGGTGGCCACGGCGTCGACGACGTTGTCGTCCGCCGGGGTCCCGGCCTTGTGCGCGGCGGTCTCGGCCTCCGCCGCGGCGGCCTCGACCGGCTTGCCGGCGCGGGTCCGGGCCCGGTTGCGCTTGCGGCGGCGGGGCCGCGGGCGCTCCCGCTCCCGCTCCCGGTCGCGGTCACGGTCGCGGACGTGGGTGCGGACCTTGCCGGTCTCGCCGATGTCCTCCAGCTCCTCGGCGTCCAGCCCGGCGCGGCCGCCGCGCAGCTCCGCGGGCAGCGTGCCCGTCGTCCCCTCGGGAATGCCGAGCGACTCGAAGAAGTGCGGGGACGTGGAGTAGGTCTCCTCCGGGGCGGCGAACGGCAGGTCGAGCGTGCCGTTGATCAGCTTCCACCGGGTGAGGTCGGACCAGTCGACGAAGGTGACGGCGACGCCCTTCTTGCCCGCGCGGCCGGTCCGGCCGATGCGGTGCACGTAGGTGTCGGCGCTGTCCGGGCACTCGTAGTTGACGACGTGGGTGACGTCGTCGACGTCGAGGCCGCGGGCCGCCACGTCGGTGGCCACGAGGACCCCGATCTTGCCGTTGCGGAACGCGCGCAGCGCCCGCTCCCGCTGGCTCTGCCCGAGGTCGCCGTGCACGGCGGCGGCGTCGAAGCCCCGCTTGGCGAGGTCGGCGGCCACCCGGTCGCAGGCCCGCTTGGTCTGGCAGAAGATCATCGTCAGCCCGCGGCCCTCGGCCTGCAGGAGACGCGCGAGCATCTCCGGCTTGTCCATCTGGTGGGCCTGGAAGACGTGCTGGACGACCTGCGGCGTCGCCTCCGACTCGGTGTGCGACTCGGCCCGCACGTTGGTGGGCCGGGTCAGGTACCGGCGCGACAGCGCGACGATCTCGCCCGGCATCGTCGCCGAGAACATCATCGTCTGGCGCTTGGCCGGGACGCGCTCGATGATCCGCTCGATGTCGGGCAGGAAGCCGAGGTCGAGCATGCGGTCGGCCTCGTCCAGCACGAGGACGCCGACCTTCGACAGGTCGAGGTGCTTCTGCTTCACGAGGTCCAGCAGGCGGCCCGGCGTGCCGACGACCACGTCGACGCCCTCGCGGAGCGCGTCGATCTGGGGCTCGTAGGCGCGGCCGCCGTACACCGACAGGACGCGCGTGCCGAGCTTGCCGCCCGCCACGAGCAGGTCGTCGGTGACCTGGAGGGCCAGCTCGCGGGTCGGCGTCACGACGAGCGCGCGCGGCTCGCGGCCGCCGTGCTCGATCCGCTGCAGCAGCGCCACGCCGAAGGCGAGGGTCTTGCCGGTGCCGGTGCGGGCCTGGCCGATGATGTCGTGCCCGCCCAGCGCGATCGGCAGGGCGAGCTCCTGGATGGGGAACGCTTCGACGATGCCCTCCGCTTCAAGGGCATCTGCTATCTCGGGGACGACCCCGAGTTCACGAAAGGTAGTCAGGGCTTTCAGCCTCCAATATGCGGGGTCTCCGCTCCCGGGTGCGGCGCGGCACGACCGAGGGCGTCGGCGTAGGGACATGCCCGCCGATCGTTTCCTGTGGCCGCGCGCTCGCGCGGGAGGGACCAGCCGTTGCTCAAAATCTCTCGGCGACCGCAGTCAGGGGTTGAAAGCAGTCACTCGCTGTGGCTGCGTGCGGTCACACTCCGCGACGCAGTGTACCGACCGTTGATTCCATACACCAATAGCCGTTCACCGCACCCAACGTTTCCATGGTTTCGTCTATTCCATGCCCCGCCCGCCAGGGACTATCCGCAACGGGAAGATCGGGTCGGCGGGCCCGCCGCGGCGCCGCCGCGACGGCCACATCCGGACACGCCGGTCCCGCCGGGACGCCGAAGGCCCCCGCCGGGGCGGCGGGGGCCTTCGCACGGCGCATCGTCGGCGCCCTCTCCGGACGGCCGGAACGCGGCGCCGTCAGAACGTGCGGCGGCGGGGGTGCCAGCCGTGTCGCCTGCCGCCGCCGATCCCGCGCGTGTTCGCGGACGTGAGCGCCGCCACGCCGAGCGCGGCGACCAGCACCGCGAAGATGAACGCGATGATCGCGCCCGCGCCGAGCGCGTCCGCGACGACTCCGCCGACGATCGCGCCGACGATCCCGGCGAGGATCGTGAGCGGGATGCCGATCGGGTTGCGTCCGGGGAGGAGGAGCCGTGCCAGGGCTCCGATGACGGCACCGACGACGATGAACCAGAGAATCGTCGTGAGCATGTCGATCATCCTTCGTGTTCCGAGGGCCGCGAGGTACGGCCCGTGGTCGGAGATCGATGTGCCCGCTCAGCAAGAATCAAACAAAGACCTGGTCAACAAACATTTACCGGCGCGCCCCACGGCCTCTCGGGCCGGTCAGGTGTACTGGGTGCCGAAGCCGACGCTGCGCTGCTCGTCCTCGGAGATCTCCAGGTAGGCGAGGCGCGCGACGGGGACGACGACCCGTCCGGCGCGGCGGTCGCGCAGCACCAGCACCCCGTTCGGCTCGGCGAGCGCGTCGGCCAGCGCGGCCTGCACCTCGTCGGCCGACTGGGCGGTGTCGACCTCCAGCTCCCTCGGAACGTTCTGCACGCCGATGCGGACCTGCACGCGTTGCTCCCGTCGTCCGTCGCGTCCCGCCGACCTCCGGCGGTCCCGTCTCCGATGGTCGCATGTGGATCACCGGATGCGCGGCCACCGGGTTCGGCCCTCGGTGAAACCCGCGCCGGGCGCCGGTCAGGACGCGTCGGCGCGCGGGAACCCGGAGATGCCGCGCCAGGCCAGCCGGGCGATGATCTTCTCGGCGGTGTCCTTCGGGATCGCGCGCTGCTGGGACAGCCAGTAGCGGGCGCTGACCTCGGCCATCCCGACGAGGCCCATGCCGAGCAGGTGCGCCTCGTCGCTCGGGGCGTCGGTGTCCTCGGCGATGACCTGGGCGATCATCTCGGCGCACTGCTGGTTCGCGCGGTCGACGCGGGCCCGGACGGGCGCCACGTTGCGCAGGTCGGACTCGAACACCAGCCGGTACGCCTCGCCGTCGCCGGCGACGAAGTCGTAGAAGGCCTGCATGCTCGCCTGGACGCGCAGCTTGTTGTCCGTGGTGGACCCCAGCGCGTCGCGGACGGTGTTCACCAGCGCCTCGGCGTGCTCGTCCAGAAGTGCGAGATACAGCTCAAGCTTGCCCGGGAAGTGCTGGTAGAGCACGGGCTTGCTGACGCCCGCGCGCTCGGCGATCTCGTCCATCGCAGCGGCGTGGTACCCCTGCGCGACGAACACCTCCTGGGCCGCGCCGAGCAGTTGCCTGCGGCGCGCCAGCCGCGGCAGCCTGGTGCCACGGGGGCGTGCGTCCGGGGTCGCGGTCACCACCATCTCCGATCAGCGGTCGTCGCGGCGGATCCGGGGTCGTCCGCCGCGCGGGAACAATCACCTCATCGTACGCGGGAGTAACTCCGTCGGTCACGATTAACGGCCGTCGGCGTTCCTTCGCGCAGGTCAGTGTATTTCCGGGGACGGCCTCCGGGCATCCCCGCCCCGGTTTTCGGGAAACCTTCTTTTCAATGCGCCCGGGCGGGCGCCGCCGGTACGCGCGTCAGCGGTACTCGTCCTCGTCGAGGCGGACCTCGCGGAGCTGCTCCGCCGCGTCGGCCTCGTTCGCCTCGTCCGGCAGCTGCGCGGTCCATTCGCGGGGGGCCTCGTCCGCGTCGAGCGCGGCGCGCTGCTCGGCCGCGTCGGCCTCGTTGGCCTCGGCGTCGGCGGCGTCCTCCACCGCGTCCTCCACCGGGGCCCCGGCCGCGTCGGACGGCTGGTCCAGGTCGTCGTGCTCGCTCATCACGGGTCCTCCTCGCGCGTGCTCTCGTCGCGGGCCGCCGCGCAGACCGCCGCCAGCTCGCGCAGCGGCGCCTCCACCGACTCGCCGTACGTCGGGAAGGCGTGGACGACGTCGGCGAGCAGGCTCAGCGGCGTCTCCGCGCGGATGGCGAGGGCGATCTCGCTCATCCACTCCTCGGCGCCGAGCCCGGCCGCGGCGGCGCCGACCAGCAGCCCGCGGGCGCGGTCGGCGTACAGCTCGACCCGGCCGCGCTCGTCCGCCCCGACCGCCGCCCGGGCGGTCGCGGCGAGGTCGTACCCGGCGGTGCGGAGGTCTATGCCGAGTTCGGCCGCCCGCGTCGGCGAGACCCCCACCGAGTAGACGGTGGGGTTCGTGTAGACGACGCGCGGGATCGCGCGGTAGTCGGCCTCGCGGCGGCGGCCGAGGAGGTTCGACAGCACCACCCGCGCCTGGTAGCGGGCCGCGTGCGTGGTGCGCGCGACGCCGGTGACGTCGCCCGCCGCCCACACGCTCCCGGCCGCCGACGGCACCCGGCACGTCTCGTCCACCGGCAGGCCGCGGCCCGGCGATACCGCGACGCCGAGGTGCTCAAGCCCGAGGCCCTCGACGCGCGGGCGGCGCCCGGCGGCGACGAGGACGCGGTCGGCGTCGAGCGTGCCGCCGTCCGACAGCCAGAGCCGGAGCCCGGTGTCCTTGCGCTCGACGTTGCCGAGCCCGGCGCCGAGCCGCAGGTCGACGCCCATCCGGCGGAGCTCGTCGGCGAGCACCTCGCCCGCGAACGGCGCCTCCGCGGTGAGCAGCCGCCCGGACTCCTCGACCACCGCGACCTGCGACCCGAACGCCGCGTAGACCTGCGCCAGCTCGCAGCCGACCGGGCCGCCGCCGAGGATCACGAGGCGGCGCGGCAGGTCGGGCACGGACAGGGCCTCGTCGCTCGTCCACAGCGGGACGTCGGCGAGCCCGTCCGCGGCCGGGACGACCGGCTCGCTCCCGGTGCAGACGACGAGGTCGGTGAAGCCGTGCTCGGCGCCGTCCACCTCGATCCGGCCCGGGGCGAGGACGCGGCCCGCGCCGCGCAGCACGGTCACGCCCGTCTCGGCCATCCGCGCGACGGCGGGGTCGTCGGAGCGGCGGCCGGTCAGCTCGTCGCGCCGGGCGAGCGCCATCTCCCAGGTCTCGCCGCGCCGCGCCGACAGCAGCAGGCTCTTGGACGGCACGCACGCGAAGTACGGCGACTCGCCGCCGACCAGGCGGTTCTCGACGAGCGCGACACCGCGTCCGGCGCGGGCGAGGCCGGCGGCCACCAGTTCGCCCGCCGTCCCCCCGCCCAGCACCACGACGTCGTAATGGTGGTTCCGCGACAACTTGCCCTTCCTTCCGCCCGGTGGGATCCCCGCGACCATGGTGGCGGAATCCCGCGCCGGAGAGTGCCGGTTCGACCACATAGGGCACCGGAATCGCGGACGGCGGCGCGTTAGGGAAGCGGTCGCCCGCCGTTCAGCAGCGGTTCCAGGAGGTCGCCGTGCTCGTCCAGCCGGGCGAGGACGTCGGCGGGGGAGAACACCAGGTCGGCGGCGTCCGCGCAGGAGTCGAGCTCGTCCCAGGTGATCGGCGTCGACACCGCCGGGCTGCGCGCGGCGCGCAGCGAGTAGGGCGCGACGGTGGTCTTGGCGGGGTTGTTCTGCGACCAGTCGACGAAGACCTTGCCCTTGCGGAGCCGCTTCTCCATCTTCGCGACGACGAGCTTCGGATGCTCCTCGGCGAGGCGCCGCGCGGCGGCCTTCGCGTACTCCGACGTCCGCTCGGCCTCCTTCGGCTCCTCCACCGGGACGTACAGGTGCAGGCCCTTCTTGCCGCTCGTCTTCGGGTAGGACTCCAGGCCGTCCTCGGCGAGCAGGTCGCGGAGCAGCCGCGCCACCTCGCACGCCTCCACGATCGTCGCGGGGTCGCCCGGGTCGAGGTCGAAGACGATCAGGTCGGGGGTGTGGACCTTGCCGCGCGGCCCGACCTTCCACTGCGGGACGTGCAGCTCCAGCGCGGCGAGGTTGGCGCACCAGACGAGGGTGGCCAGGTCGTCCACGACGACGAAGTCGAGCGTGTCGCGCCCGGTCGAGCTGCCGGGCGTCGGGATCGTCGCCGTCCGCACCCAGTCGGGCGTGTGGGACGGCGCGTTCTTCTCGAAGAACCTGCCGCCGTCGACGCCGTCCGGCCAGCGGATGCGGGTGGCGGCGCGGTCCTTCAGGTGGGGCAGCATCGCGGGGGCCACGCGGGCGTAGTAGTCGATGACCTCGCCCTTGGTGAAGTCGGGGTACATGTCCTTGTCGAGGTTGGAGAGGGACAGGCGGCGTCCGTCCACCTCGACGGTCGTTCGCTTAGAACTCACGGGTGCTCCGGTGCGGGGCCTTCCGGTCACTCTTCACTGGTGACCTCCAGGGGGTCCTTGTCGTCGCGCAGCCCGCGCCAGGACGGGAAGCGCAGCCGCCCGTCGCGCGTCCGGGCGCTGTAGGCGACCTCGCCCACGAGCCGGGGCTCGACCCACTGGGCGTCGCGGGCGAACTCGCGCGGGACGGGCTCGTCGTAGGGGCTGGTGGGGCGGCGCAGCGGCCAGAGCGTCTCGTACAGCTCGTCCAGGGCGCGGTCGGAGAAGCCGGTGCCGACGTGCCCGACGAAGCCGAGCAGCCCCTTGACGTCGTACTCGCCGAGCAGCAGCGACCCGACCCCGCCCTCGCGGCGGCCCTTGCCGGGCTTCCAGCCGCAGACGATGACCTCGCGCGTCAAGAAGTTCTTCACCTTGCGCCAGAAGTCGACGCGGCGGCCGGGGCGGTAGGGCGAGTCGAGCCGCTTGGCGAGCAGCCCCTCCAGGTGTTGTTCGCGGGTGAAGGCGAGTAACTCCTCCACTTGGTCGGTGTCGCCGCCGTGCAGGTACGGGGGGACCTCCACGGGCCCGGTCCCCGCCAGGTCGAGGTCGGCGAGGAGGGTGCGGCGCTCTGCGTAGGGCATGTCGTAGAGGAGGTGGCCGTCCAGGAACAGGACGTCGAACACCACGTACCTGACGGGGACTTCGCGGATCAGCCGGGGGTCGGGGTGGGACACGTGCATGCGGCGCTGGAGGCGCTCGAAGCTCGGCCGTCCGTCGTCGAAGGCGACGACCTCGCCGTCCAGGAGGACGTCGTGGTCGGGCAGGAGGTCGGCGAGCGCGGACAGCTCGGGGTAGCGGCCGGTGACGTCGCCGCCGCGCCGCCCGCCCGCCCGGACGCCGTCCGCGGACACGTGCGCGAGGACGCGGACGCCGTCCCATTTCAGTTCCAGCCCCCATCTGTCGCCGTCCGGGGGCAGCTCTCCGGTCGCGGCCATCATCGGCTCAACGGGCCACGGCATCGTCATACCGGCGTCTTACCCTGTCCCGCCCGACGGAAAAGGATCAAGGGCGCGCGGTGGCGCAAAACGAACGGGATTGCGACGCTAGGGGCGGGAACCCGCTGGGTAAGGACGTGACATGCGCAGTATCTGGAAGGGCGCCATCTCGTTCGGGCTGGTCACGATACCGGTGAAGCTGTATTCGGCGACCGAGCAGAGGGACGTCAGCTTCCACCAGGTCCACCGCGAGGACGGGGCGCGCATCAAGTACAAGCGGGTCTGCACGGCGGACGGCGAGGAGGTCTCCTACTCCGACATCGCGAAGGGGTACGAGCTGCCGTCCGGCGAGATGGTCGTGCTGACCGACGAGGACTTCGCCGACCTGCCGCTGTCGTCCAGCCGCCGGATCGACGTCCTGCAGTTCGTGGAGCGCGAGGAGGTCGACCCGATCTACTTCGCGAAGTCGTACTACCTGGAGCCGGACGCGCAGGGCGCCAAGCCGTACGTGCTCCTGCGGGACGCGCTGGAGAACTCGGGCCAGGTCGCCATCGTCAAGATCGCGCTGCGGCAGCGGGAGTCGCTCGCGACGCTGCGGGTGCGGGGCGGCGTGTTCGTGCTGGAGACGATGCTCTGGCCGGACGAGGTCCGCGAGGCCGACTTCCCGTTCCTGGACGAGGACATCGAGGTCCGCAAGCAGGAGCTGTCGATGGCGACCTCGCTGATCGAGTCGATGGAGGGCGAGTTCGACCCGACCGAGTACAAGGACGCCTACCGCGAGGCGCTGCAGGCGGTGATCGACGCGAAGATCGAGGGGCGGGAGGTCGCGCGTCCCGCCGAGGAGGCCGAGGAGGCGCCCGCCGCCGACCTGCTCAGCGCGCTGCGGGCGAGCGTGGAGGCGGCGAAGAAGAGCCGGGGCGAGAAGGCCGGGAAGGCCGCGTCCGGCAAGGACGGCGCGGCGAAGAAGCCCGCCGCGCGTAAGGCCTCGTCGGGGTCCGGGACGAAGAAGGAGCCGGCGAAGGGCCGGAGCCGCAAGTCGGCCTGACGGCCCGCCGCCGGCTCGTCCTCGACCGGGAACCGACTAGAACGGGACGGTCGTGCAGATGTTCCGCGCGCCCGCGTCGCCCGTGTCGTGGTTCGTGGGCTTGGCGTGGATGACGAGCGCGCCCGCCGCGCCCTTGGCGACCCGCCAGTTCACGATCGACCCGGACCTGCTGACGCCGTCCTTGTCCACGGTGGCGTCGAGCCAGATCTCCTTGTTGTGCATCGGCTCGTCGGGCTTGGCGTCCGGGTTCTGGTAGTGCGGCCCGGCGTCGGCGGGGTTCGGCCCGCACTTGTTGACGTGGACGTGCACGCCGAACGTCTTGCCGACGGCGTCCTTCGGGAAGCCGGACGCGTAGAGCCGGACCTCGGTCTTGTTCTCCGCGCGGACGACGGTGATCCGGGTCTTGACGTCCTTGTAGGCCTGGTCGTACACGTACGACGGGCCCTTGACGACGATCCTGTCAGGGCAGCCGTGGGCCAGGGCCGGGTTGGCGAGCGCGATGACTGCGGCGCCTGCGGCGGCCAGCGGGGCGGCGGCGCGCACGGATGGGCGCATGACGTTCCTCTCCCATACGACGGGGTCTGCGACTGGGCGTGATCGGGCCACCGGCGCCCGGGACCGGTGGCTCACGATCATGCCCGGCGGGCCGGGGCGGTCGCCCCGCGCGCCGATGCGGGAGTCGACGAGAGGCGCGAGTCGCGCGCCGAGCGGTCCGGTTCTCCCGGCGGGCGGTCGGCGCGCGGGCCGGAGAAGGCCGGTGGCCGATGCCTCTGACGAGACACCGGCCACCGGGGGAGGGGAGGTCAGCTCACGGGCTCCAGCGGAGCGGACGGAGGGGCGGACGGCGAGGCCGGTGCGGGCGCGTCGCCCTCGCGGATGCCGTACCGCCGGTACAGCCGGGCGAGCGGGCCGGGGGCCCACCAGTTCGCGCGGCCGAGCAGCCGCATCGTCGCGGGCACGAGCAGCGCCCGGACGACGGTCGCGTCCAGCAGGATCGCGACGGCCATCCCGACCCCGACCATCTTGATGAACGACACGCCGGAGGTGGAGAACGCGCCGATGACGACGATGAACAGCAGCGCCGCGCTCGTGATGATGGAGCCGGTGCGCTGCACGCCCGCCGCGACGGCGGCCGTGGTGTCGCCGGTCAGGTCGTACTGCTCGCGGACCCGCGACAGCAGGAACACCTCGTAGTCCATGGAGATCCCGAACAGCATGGCGAGCATCAGGATCGGCATGGCGGGGGAGATCGCGCCGGTCGCGGTGAAGTCCAGCAGGCCGGACAGGTGGCCGTCCAGGAAGATCCAGACGACCACGCCGAACGTCGCCGACAGCGACAGCATGTTCATCGCGATCGCCTTCAGCGGCAGCACCACCGACCCGAACGCGAGGAACAGCAGGACGAACGTCGCGCCGCCGACGAACAGGGCGAGCCACGGCAGCGTCGAGCCGATCCCGCCGAGCTGGTCGACGACCTCGGCGGTGACGCCGCCGACGTGGGACTCGGCGCCGGGCGGCGGCGGGACGTCCCGGACCGCCTTGACGAGCGAGCGGGCCTTGTCGGAGTTCGGGTCGGCGTCGTGGCGCAGCGCGATCCGGGTGGTGGCGCCCTTGGCGCCGGTCACGGTCGCGGAGGTGATGCCCGGCACCGCGGCCAGGCGGTCCCCGTACGCCTGGACCGCGGCCCGGTCGGACGTGCCCGTCACGATGGCCTCGATGGGGCTCGTCCCGTTTCGGGGGAACTGGGTCTCCAGCGTCTCGGAGACGACCCGCGCGTCCGCGCCCTCCGGGAGCGCCTTGGCGTCCACGCCGCCCCAGTTGATGTGCAGCAGCGGGGAGCCGAGCGCGAGGAGCAGCGCGCCGGTCGCGACGACGTAGCCGATCGGGCGCCGCATGACGCTGTGCGCGAGCCGACCCCACAGGCGGCCCTGCTCGCGGGCCGGGGACGCCTTGCGCCGCCGGACCGACAGCGCGTTCACCTTCGGGCCGAGGACGGCGAGCAGCGCGGGCAGCACGGTCAGCGCGCCGACCATGCAGACGAGCACGGTCGCGATGCCGCCGTAGCCCATCGAGACGAGGAAGTTCTGGTTGAACAGCAGCAGCCCGGACAGCGACACGGCGACGGTCACGCCGGAGACGGCGACGGTGCGCCCGGCGGTGGCCATGGTGGCGGCGAGGGCGTCCTCGGCGGACGCGCCCTCCCGGCGGACCTCCTCGCGGAAGCGGCTCACCATGAACAGCCCGTAGTCGATGGCGAGGCCGAGCCCGAGGAACGTGGTGATGTTCACCGCGAAGATCGACACGTCGGTGACGTAGGTGAGCGCGTGCAGCGCGGTGAACGAGCCGAGGATCGCGAAGCCGCCGATCAGCAGCGGCAGGCTCGCCGACACCAGCCCGCCGAAGATCAGCACGAGCAGGACCAGCAGCACCGGCATCGCCATGCCCTCGGCGCGCGCGATGTCGGACGAGACCCGCGAGTTGATCGCGTCCCCGGTGCCGACGTTGCCGCCGACCTTGGCGGTGAGCCCGCCGCCGACCTCGGTCAGGTCGTCCTTGATCTCCTTGTAGTTGTCGCCGCGGGCGCCCTCGTCGGCACCGGCGAGCTGGAGGACGGCGTAGGTGGCGGTGCGGTCCTTGCTGACGAGCTGCGGCGAGTGCGTCGTCCAGTAGGTGGTGGTCCCAGCGATCTTGTCCTTCGGCAGGGCGGCGAGCGCCCGCTCGACGGCCGCCCGGTAGCCGGGGTCGTCCACGGACGTGCGCCCCTGGTAGAGGATCACGACGTCGGCGGCGTCCCGGCCGAGGTCCCGCTCGACGATCTGCGCCGCCTTCGCGCTCTCGCTGCCCGCCTCGTCGAAGCCTCCGCCGCCGCCGAGGGCGCCGAACACGCCCGTCCCCCAGACGCCGGCGAAGACCAGGGCGGCCCCGGCGATCGCGAGGACCCAGCGGCGGCGCCGGTGGACCCATCGTCCCCATCGATCGAACATCGTCTGCTCCCGCTCAGTAACGCCATGTAAGATTGGTGAACGCTGTAAACTGCGAACAGCGTTAACTTTGCATACGGCGTTCGCTTTCGTCAAGGGCGTTCTTGGGGAATCATCGGAGGGCGGCCGGACGGCAGGCCGCGGACCAGGGAGGGCGACGTGGGAACCCGACGCGACAGGTTGCGCGCGGCGACGGTCAAGGAGATCTCCGAGACCGCCCGGTGGATCCTCGTCGAGCAGGGGCCCGAGGCCGTGACGCTTCGGGCCATCGCCCGCGAGATGGGCATGACGGCCCCCGCGCTCTACCGGTACTTCGGCAGCCACGGCGAGCTGCTCAGGCACCTCGTCGGGGAGCTGTTCAACGAGCTGACCGGCGAGCTGCACGCGGCCATGCACGCGGTGGCGCCGGGCGACATGAGCGGCAAGTTTCTCGCGGTGTCCCGCCAGTTCCGGTACTGGGCGCTGGCGCATCCCCGCGAGTACGCGCTGCTGTTCGGCGCGCCCGTGCGCGGCGCGGACAGCGAGGAGGTCGACTTCGCCGACGAGTGCGCCCGCCGGTTCGGCTGGACGTTCATGACCCTGTTCCTGGAGCTGTGGAAGAAGAGCCCGTTCCCCGTCCCGCCGGACGAGGAGATCGACCCCGCCCTGCTCCCGCAGCTGCGCCGCTACCGCGACGAGGTCGTGGAGGTGGAGCTCCCGCTCGGCGTGATCCAGGAGTTCCTGAGGTGCTGGATCAGGTTGCAGGGCGGCGTCAGCCTCGACGTCTTCGGGCACCTGGACTTCGCGCTGGACGACGCCGAGCCCATGTTCGAGCTGATGCTCCGGGAGACCGGCGAGACGCTCGGCCTGAAGTACACCCCGCCCGCCCCGTCAGCCCCGCCCGATCAGGGCTGAGCGGCGGCGGGGAGCCGGACGGTGAACGCCGCCCCCGCGCCCGGACGGCCGTGGGCGGTGAGCGTGCCGCCGTGGCCGTCCACCACCTCGCGGGCGAGGGCGAGGCCGAGCCCGAGGCCGCCCGTCCCGGCGGGACGGACCGGCGGCGCGCCCGCGAGCAGCCGGGGCGCGTCGCGCGGGTCGAAGCCCGCGCCGTCGTCGCGGACGGTCAGCTCCACCGTCCCCGGCGTCGCGGCCAGCGTCAGCCGGATGTGGCCGCCCGGGCTCGTGTGCCCGAGCGCGTTGTCGACCAGCGCGGACAGCACCCGCCGCAGCGCGGGCTCCGACCCCCGCACGACGGCGCCGCCCCGGCCGCGCCCGGCCGCGCCGACCTCGATCGTCACACCGCGCTCGCGGGCGCGGGGCGACTCGGCGGCGGCCAGCTCGGCGGCCAGCGCGCCGAGGTCGACCGGGCCGAGCGCGGCGGGCCGCCGCCCGATCCGGGCGGACGTCAGCAGGTCCTCGACGACCTCGCCGAGCTGCCGCGTCCCGGCCACGAGTCCGTCGAGGTCCCCGGCGAGGTCGGCGGCGAGGTCGGTGGGCACGGCCGCGCCCGGCCCGGCGCGCAGGCGGCGGGCGGCGAGCTGCGCGCGGGTGTGCAGCCGGGTCAGCGGGGCGCGCAGCTCGTGGCCGACATCGGCCGCGAAGCGGCGGCGCCGGGCGAGCGCCGCGTCGACGGGCGCGAGCGTCCGGTCCGCGACGGCGCGGCCGAGCAGCAGCGCGGCGGGCAGGCCCGCGATCTGCGCGGCGGCGAGCGCGCGGCGCAGCCGGCGGCGGGCGGCGGCGTCCAGGCCGGGCGCGGCGGCGGCGTAGACGGCCGGGCCGAGCGCGGCGAGCAGCAGCGCGGCGCTCCCGGCCGCCCCGGCGGCGACGCGGCGGCGGGCCCGGTCGAGGAGCGGCCGGTCCGGGTCCGGGACGGGCTGCCGCCGCCCGGCGCGGCCGGTCACAGCTCGCCCAGCCGGTAGCCGACGCCCCGGACGGTCCGCACCACGTCCGCGCCGAGCTTGGCCCGCAGGTAGTAGACGTAGGTGTCCACGATCGACTCCGTCCGCGCCTCGTCGAACACGCGCTGCCGCAGCGACGCGCGGGTGTGCACCTGCGCCGGACGGGTGGCGAGCGCCATCAGCAGCCGCGCCTCCTGCCCGGACAGCGCCACGTGCTGCCCGGTCGGCAGCCGGACGAGCCGCGAGCGCGGGTCGAGCCGGCCGGCGCCGAGCGGCAGCACCTGCGCCCGGTCGAGGTGCCGCCGGTGCAGCGCCCGCACCCGGGCGAGCAGCTCGTCGATCTCGAACGGCTTCACGAGGTAGTCCTCCGCGCCCGCGTCCAGCCCGGCGACCCGGTCGGCGACCGAGCCGAACGCGGTCAGCACCAGCGCGGGCGCGGTGACGGCCCGGCCGCGCAGCCGCCGGACGAGCTCCACGCCGTCCAGGACGGGCAGGCCCCGGTCGATCACCATCGCGTCGTAGTCGCGGCTCAGCCCGAGGTGCAGCCCGCGCTGGCCCTCGGCGGCGAGGTCGACGGTGTATCCGTGCTCGCCGAACAGGGCGGCCAGCATCCGCGCGAGCTCATGGTCGTCCTCGACGATCAACAGCCGGCGTGGCGGGCCGCCGGGTTCCGTTGAATCGGCCACGCCACAACGCTCCCACCGCCGCCGCCGGGGGGCCATAGGTCCGGGCAATACTGGACAACTTTCTTAAAATTTGAACCGATTCGCCCGCCGGCTCGTCTTCTCTTGATCAACTTTGTGCGGTCAGGCCGCCTCCGGGACGGCCTCCGGCTCGGCCGGGACGCGGGTGCGCTCCAGCCGCTCGGGCAGCGCCAGCCGGTACAGCGGGACGGCGCTCGCCGTGGTGATCACCGCGACCAGCACCAGCATCGCGAACAGCTGCCGGGTGATCATCCCCTGCGCCAGCCCGATGTTGATGAAGATCAGGATCATCAGCCCGCGCGCGTTCATCAGCCCGCCGACCGCGTAGGAGTCGCGCCGGTCGAAGCCGAGCCCGCGCATCGCGAGCGCGCAGCCGAAGTACTTCCCGCAGAACCCGGCGGCCATGATCGCGAGGAACGCGAGCAGCATGGTCCCGCCGGTGATGCCGCCCAGCTCGGTGTTCAGGCCGGAGAAGGCGAAGAACACGGGCAGCAGCAGGGTCGAGACGACGCCCATCATCCGGGCGTGCAGCACCCGGCGGAACGCCGGGTCGCGGGGCATGGCGAGCCCGGCGACGAACCCGCCGAACACCGAGTAGACGCCGATCCAGTCGGTGATCCAGCCCGCCGTGAGCGGGACGAGCACGACGGCGTACAGCGCCGTCGGGCCGAGCGAGCCGGTCCGGCCGACCTCCCGGCCGAGCGGGCGCAGCAGCCGCGCGACCGGCAGCAGCATCACCCCGGCGAACACGGCGGCGAGCACGATGGTGCGCAGCGCGCCGTCCGGTCCGGTGCCGAGGCGCCACGCCGACAGGACGGCGAGCAGGCACCACGCCGCCGCGTCGTCGATGGACGCGGCGAGCAGCGACAGCCGGCCCAGCGGGGAGTTCTCCAGGCCCCGCTCGTACAGGATCCGGGCCAGCATCGGGAACGCGGTCAGCGACAGCGCGCCGCCGACGAACAGGGCGAAGTGCCAGCGGCTGACGTCCGGCCGCGACAGCGTCCCGTACAAGGCCGCGCCGACCGCGAAGCCGAGGGCGAGCGACGGCACGATCCCCGACAGCGCGAGGACGGGCGCGCGGCGGCCCTCGCCCGGCGTCCGGGAGCCGTGGTCGAGGCCCGCGCCGACGAGGAACATGTAGAGCGTCAGCCCGAGCGTGCTCAGCACATACAGGACGGGCCTGACCTGCGGCGGGAACAGGGCCCGCTGGCCGTCCGGCCACACCTGCCCGAACAGCGTCGGGCCGAGCAGGACGCCCGCGACCATCTCGCCGAGGACGCGCGGCTGGCCGACCGTGAGGGCGAGCCGCCCGCACGCCCACGCGGCGAGCAGGATGACGACGAGCGCGGGCATCACGTCGAGGACGAGCGCGAGGTTGGGGTCAGCGGGAGCCGCTGCGGTCGGGAGCATGGCTCTTCTCCATCTGCGCGAACTGGGCGAAATGGCGCTCGCAGAGCCGCTGCCGCCGCGCGTCCCAGACCATGTAGGTGCCGAGGACGAGCTGGACGAGGCTGCGCCACACGTCCTCCACCCGGTCACGCGACCAGAGGAACAGGAGCGCGGCGCGGCGCGTCCGGGCCGGCGCCCCGCGCGGGACGAGCAGGCACGGCCCCCGGTTGGGGAGCGAGCGGGTGTGCGCCGCCGCCGTCGCGAGCGCGTACCGGCGGACGGTCTCGCGGGCCGCGGCCCGCATGGTGAGGGGAGCGAGCCGCCAGGCCGGGCACGGCCGGTTGGCGGGCATGCCGAACGGGATGTGGTTGACCTCGCGGGCGGCCGGGCCGTCCCGGAACCGCTCCGGGCAGAACCGGTCGGGTTCCGCGAACCCGGCGCGGTGGAACTCGGGGTAGCCGAAGCAGAGCACCGAGCCCTCGGGCAGGGTGGTCCCGCCGCCGAGGTCGATGTCGCCGGTGGTGATGCGGTGCGCGACGCCGAACAGCGGGTAGAGCCGCAGCGTCTCCTGCAGCACGCGGTCGAAGGCGCGGTCGTCGCCGGTGAGCGCGGTGGCGGCGGCGTCCGGGTGGCGCGCGAGCACCATCAGCAGGTGCGCCATCGCCTCCGACATCTGCACGACCGCCGTGTTGAAGAACGTTCCTTGCAGGTAGTACGCCTGCTCCTCGGCGGAGAGGCCGTCCGGGAGCGGGTGCCGGACGTCGCCGAGCCGCCCCCGCAGGTAGCGGGTGAGGCGGTCCCGCCGGGCCATGTGGCGGAGCCCGCAGCACTTCAGCGCGGTGACGACGTCGTCGGCGTTCCCGACGATCAGGTCGCGGGCGGCGCGCGGGCACGGCTCGCCGAACACCAGCTCGAAGTAGAACTCGGCCCAGACCGGCATCATGAGGTCGCGCAGCCGGACGAGCCGGGCCCGGTCCCCGGCGTCCTCGGCGCCGACCTCCTCGTCCAGGACGCGAGAGACGCACCGGCGGGCCAGCTCCTCGGCCTCCGCGCGCGGGACGGCGAGGAACCGCCGCGTCGCCCGCGCCACCGCGTCGTACCGCTCGCCCGCCTCCAGATGCTCCTGGTGGACGTGGGCGCCCGGCGACAGCCAGTACCAGAACAGGTCCGACAGGACCGCGCCCCGGCTCCGCCCGCCCGCCGCCGGGTGGGAGTACACCTCCCGGAACAGGCCGACGCCGACGAGGTCGCCGGGCACCGGGATGCCCTCGCCGCCGTTGATCCGGGCGAACACCCGGCCGCGCAGCGCGACGACCCGGCCGGGCAGCCACCACGGCAGGCTCGCCAGCACCGCGAGCACCGCCGCCGGGACGGCGAGCGCGGTCAGCATGGCCGCCGCACCAGGTCCGCCCCGAGGTCGTGGACGGACCGCGCCCCGCACAGCGCGAGCGCCTCCTCCACCTCGGTCCGCAGCAGGTCGAGGACGCGCCGGACGCCCCGCTCGCCGTCCGCCGCGAGGCCCCACACCACGGGCCGCCCGACCGCGACGGCGGACGCGCCGAGCGCCAGCGCCTTCAGCACGTCGGTGCCGCGCCGGACGCCGCCGTCCAGCAGCACCGGCACGGTCCCCGCCACCGCCTCCACGACGTCGGGCAGCGCCTCGACCGCCGCCGGGACGGTGTCGAGCTGCCGCCCGCCGTGGTTGGACACGATCAGCGCGGAGACGCCGTGGCCGAGCGCCCGCCGCGCGTCCGCCGGGTGCAGGACGCCCTTCAGCACGATCGGCAGCGACGTCATGTCCCGGAGCCGGTCGACGTGCTCCCACGAGATCGCCGGGGAGAACTCGATGGGGCGGACCCGGCCGGTCCCGTCGCGCATGTTCGCGCAGCACAGTCCGGCGGGCAGGTCGTGGAAGCCGTGCCGCTCGTCCCGGTCGCGGCGGCCCCGGACGGGCGAGTCGGCGGTGACGACGAGCGCGCCGCACCCCGCGTCCTCGGCCCGCCGGACGAGCAGCTCGGTGAACGCCGGGTCCGGCTGGACGTAGAGCTGGAACCACAGCCGGGCGCCGGGCGCGGCGGCGGCGACGTCGGCGACCGCGACCGTCGCCGCCATGCTCACGATCATGATCGTCTCGGCGGCGGCCGCCGCCCGCGCGGTGGCCTTCTCGCCCTCCGGGTGGGCGAGCCGGTGGAACGCGGTCGGCGCGACCAGCACCGGCGCGGCGGCGCGGTCGCCGAGCAGGGTCACCCCGAGCTCCGGCTTCTCCGCGCCGCCGAGCACGCGGGGCAGCAGCGCGAGCCGCCCGAACGCGGCCTCGTTGGCGCGCAGCGTCACCTCGTCGCCCGCGCCGCCCGCGAAGTAGTCGTAGTGCGCCGGGTCGAGCCGCGCGCGGGCGGCGGCCTCGAACTCCCGGACCGACGTCGGCGGCCGCACGTCACACCGCCGTCGCCCTGGCCGCCTGCCGGGCGAAGAACGCCCGCAGCGGCTCGACGTGGACCTCCTCGGACGTCCACTCGTTCTCCAGGTTCTCCGTCACGTGGTGGACGGCCACGACCTCGCCGTCCACGTGGTGCCGGACGATCGGGTGCAGGTAGTGCCCCTCGTGCGCCCGCTCCGAGTCGCTCTGACTGATCCGCGTGACCGCTATGTCGAACGGGTCGACCTTGTCGTGGTCGGGCCCGTAGTCCAGCGTGATCGTGAAGTGCCCGCGCGGACGCCCCGGCACGGCCGTCGCGACCGGCTCGTCCAGGTCGGCGGGGACCTCCTCCAGGTACCGGGCCCCGCCCGCGTGGTCCAGGACGATCATGTCCGCGAGCACGCCGAACTGCTGCCACAGCCCCGAGCTGCGGTTGACGCGGGCGAGCACCGCCGCCGCGAGCTCCGCCGGGTCGGCGGTGAGCGCGGCGCCCGGCCACGCGGCCCCGTGGTAGCGGGACTCCAGGACGCGGTGCAGCGCCCGCGTCCCGTACCGGAACCCGTGGATGAACCCGCTGGTGCCGTGCTTGAAGTCGCGCGACTGGGTGAGCGTCCCGGCGAAGTACATGCCGGGGACGTCGACCGACTCGTAGGCGGCGGTGAGCGCGGGGAACCGGCCGTTGATCGTCAGCGCCGGACGGCAGCGCGGCGTGAAGATCGAGGCGTCCAGCGCGAAGCCGGTGCAGACGATCACGTGGTCGTAGGGGATGTCCTTCGTGACCTCGTCCGCGCGGGCGAAGGCGACCGTGGCGAGGTAGCCGCCGCCGGGCCGCCGCTCGATCCGCCTGACCTCGCCGTCCAGGATCGCGTTCTGCGACTTGAGCTGGTAGGTGTCGAGGAAGTTGTTGTTCACGGCGCGCAGGTGGCCGACGAAATGCGTCCGCCACGCGAGCTTCACCGAGTGCGGCCCGGCGACGTGGATCACCGCCGCCGTCTCGATCAGGTTCTCCGCCGTCTCGAACGCCGAGTTGCCCTTGCCGAGGACGAGGACGCGCTTGTCCACGTAGTCGCGCGGGTCGGTGGAGTGGTCCCCGTACAGCTCGGCCGTCTCGATGCCCGGGATCGGCGGGACGTTCGGCCGCCCGAACCCGGTCGCGACGACCAGCCGCTCCGCGACGTGGACGCCGCCCCGGTCGTCGGTGACCTGGAAGCGGCCCTCGGGGTCCTTCGCCACCTCGACCGCGCGGGTGCCGTAGGCGATGTCCAGCCCCCGGCGCTCGGCGAAGTCCGCCAGGTAGCGGACCATCTCGTCGGCTGGCGGGAAGTACCGGTCGGAGTAGCGGGTGAACAGGAGCTCCGGGTCGTCGGAAAGCAGCGAGTTCCAGTCCATCCGCAGGTTCAGCTCCGGGTCGGCGGTCCCGGTGTGCTTCTTGTTGTTGGAGATCAGCGTCCGGTGCCGCGGGTACGTCCGGAAGAACGTGCCGGGCCCGGGGCCCGCCTCCAGGATCAGGTACGCGCGGCGCGCCTCGGTCAGGAAGTGGCCCAGTTGCAGGCCCGCCGGTCCGGCGCCGATCACCAGGTAGTCCAGGGGTTGGTTCGCCACGACACCCTCCGCCACGACGATGTGATTGAACGGTCAACCCAAGTGAAATCGCCGAATCTCAGAGGTTGATCAGAAACGTTCGTCAAGAGGCCGGGGGCCGGAGGCGGGGGCCGTGGGCGGCGAGGAGGGCCCGCTTGTCGGGCTTCCCGCTCGGCGCGGCGGGCACGCCGCCGACGACCGTGATCGTCTTCGGGACGTTGTCGTCGCCCAGCTCGTCCCGGACGAGCGCCGCCATCTCGGCCAGCGCCGCGCCGCCCGGGGCCCGGCCGCGCGCCGGGACGACGAACGCGTGCACGGCCTCGCCGGTCTCCTCGTCCGGCGCGCCCGCCACGTACGCCTCGGCGACGTCGGGGTGCCCGGCGAGGACCCGCTCGATCGGGCCCGCGTACACGACCATCGCGTTCACCATGACCGCGTCGCGGACGCGGCCGTCCAGGTGGAGGTAGCCGTCGGCGTCGAAGTGGCCCAGGTCGCGGGTGCGGAGGCGGCCGTCCCGCAGGACGTCCCTGGTCTCGTCGGGGTCGTCCCAGTAGCCCGTCATCTGGTAGGGGCTGCGGACGTGGACCTCGCCCGTCACGCCGGTCGGGGCCGCGCGGCCGTGCTCGTCCCGGACGCTCACCTCCACGCCCGGATGCGGGCGGCCCACCGAGGTCAGCCGTCCGGCCGCGACGTCGGCGGGGGTGAGCACCGACACCGAGCCCGCCTCCGTCTGCCCGTACCCGTTGTAGACGACCGGGCCGAGCCGCTCGGCCGCCTCCGCCAGCCGGTGCGGGCCGAGCGGCGACCCGGACACCATCAGCGCCCGCAGGGTCCGGACGTCCGGCGCGCCGCCGCCGCTCAGCAGGTCGAGCATCTGCCCGAACCTCGGGACGGTCACGATCGACCCGGTGATCCCGTACCGCTCGATCGCGTACGGGAACAGCGGGCGGCCGTCGTCCTCGGGGATCACGGCGGTGCCGCCGCCGAGCAGGCACGGCGCGAGGAACTCCAGCACGACCATGCTGGCCAGCGTCCCGAACAGCAGGTACCGCTCGAACGCGTCCGCGAACGCGGCGGCGGCCGGGCCCCACGCGGCCGGCTGCCACGCCCAGTGCGCGCTGAGCGCCCGGTAGGTGACGGCGCAGCCCTTCGGCCGCCCGGTGCTGCCGCTCGTGTAGGCGAGCAGCGCCGTGTCGTCCGGACGGGCCAGCACGTCGAGCGTCGGACAGCGCGCGGCGGCGAGGTCGTCCAGCCGCAGCACCCTGGCGGACCCGGCGGCCGCGAGCAGGCCGGGCGTCTCGGTCGCGCGGTCGACGACGAGGGCGTCGACGCCCGTCCCCAGCACGTGCGCGAGCTGCCCCGGCGGGTATCCGGGCCGGACGCCCACGACCCGGCAGCCGCGCACGTGCGCGGCGAGGTGCGCGGCGAACGCCTCCGGTGACACGGCGGTGCGCACCGCGACGCCGTCCCCCGGCCCGAGCCCCGCGTCGCGCAGCGCGCCCGCCATCGTCCCGGCGAGCTCCAGCAGCTCGCCCCGGGTCACGAGCCGGTCGCCGTGCTCGAACGCCGCCGTGCGCGGCGATTCCAGGAGCGCGCCGAGAAGGGGACGCGGGAAAAGGCTCATTGTCCGGCTCCCTGATTCCACGCAGAATGCTTGAGCACCGAAGAAGTTACGCGGCACGGATCAGAACGGGATCAGAACCGGACCGAAGGCGGACCAGAGTGCTCACGGTGATCGGCGCGGGGTTCGGGCGGACGGGCACGGCCTCGCTGAAGGCCGCCCTGGAGCGGCTCGGCCACGGCCCCTGCTACCACATGTCCACGGTGATCGCCGAGCCGCGCCGCGTCCGGCAGTGGCTCGACGTGGGGGAGGGCCGCGCGGCCGACTGGGACGCGCTGTTCGACGGCTTCCGCGCCGCGATCGACTGGCCCGCCGCGTCCTACTGGCGGGAGCTCGCCGCGCACTACCCGGACGCGAAGGTGATCCTGACCGTCCGCGATCCGGCGCGCTGGTACGACAGCGTCAGCTCGACGATCTTCGCCCGCGCGCTCGCCGAGCGGCGGCTCCCGCCGCGGCGCCGGATGGTCCGGTGGCTGGTGGCGCGCCGGTCGCCCGACTTCGCCCTCTACCCGAGGATGGCCCGCGCGACCGTCTTCGACCGCGTGTTCGGCGGGCGAATCGACGACCGCGAGCACGTCCTCGCCGTGTTCGAGCGGCACGTCGCCGAGGTGAAGGAGGCGGTCCCGGCCGAGCGGCTGCTCGTCTTCGACGTCCGGGACGGCTGGGCGCCGCTGTGCGCGTTTCTCGGCGTCCCCGTCCCGGACGAGCCGTTCCCCGAGTCGAACGAGCGCGCCGCCTGGCACCGCAAGCGTCCGCGCAGGCTGGCGCGCCTGCTCCTGCGCGGACGCTGAGGCTTACTCCGCGCCGCCGTCCCCGTCGCCCGAGATGCCGGACAGCGCCGGACGCCGGTGCAGCACGAGCAGCCCGATCAGCACGGCGACGCCGATGCCGAGCCAGACGAAGCCGAGCTCCTGCGCGGCGACGTCCGCGTTGTAGACGACGTAGCCGAGGATCCCGAACCCGGCGGCGGGCGCGATCAGGTGCCGCCACCAGTCCCGGCTCCCCGACCGGACGACGTAGTGGACGACGACCGACACGTGCAGCACCAGGAACGCCGTCATCGCGCCGAAGTTGACCAGCGAGCTGAGCAGCGTGATGCCGTCGTCGCGGTGCTCCATGTAGAGGCCGAGCGCCATCGAGACCGCCGCGACCAGCAGCGTCGCGTTGACCGGGACCTGCCGCCTCGGGTCCACCTTGGCGAGGAAGCGGGGGAGCTGCCGGTCCCGCGCCATCGCGTACAGCAGCCGGGACGTCGCGGCCTGCGCGACGAGCGAGTTCGCGAAGCCCCACGCGATCGCGGTGGCCGCCGCCGTGAGTTTGGCGAGCCAGACGCCGCCCGCGACGTCGGCCGCGTCGTAGAACGCGGTGCCCTCCGCGTCGCCGTTCTTGATCAGCCCGTCCGGGTCGGCGACCAGCAGCGACGCCACCCACGTCTGGACGATGAACAGCACGCCGACGAGCAGCAGCGCCGCGACCATGGACCGTCCGATGGCGCGGGCCGACTCGCGGTTCTCCTCCGCGAGCGTCGAGATGCCGTCGAAGCCGAGGAAGCTCAGCACGGCGATCGACACCGCGCCGAAGACGAGGCTCCAGGAGAACGTCGCGCCGTTGTAGATCGGATGGAACCCGCCGCCGCCGTGGCCCTTGCCCTGCGCCAGCGCCACGACGCCGATCACCAGGAAGACCGCCAGCACGATCAGCTCCGCGACCAGCATGATCCGGTTGATCCGCGCGGTCATCTCGATGCCGAAGTAGTTCACGGCGGTGTTGAGCAGGACGAACGCGACCAGCCAGAGCCACACCGGGACGTCCGGCACGAGCGAGTTCATCGCCACGCTCGCGATCAGGTACAGCAGGCTCGGCACCAGGACGTAGTCGAGCAGGATCATCCAGCCGGACAGGAACCCGACCGGCGCGTTGAGGCCCCGTCCGGCGTAGGTGTAGACCGAGCCCGCCATCGGGAACGCGCGCGACATCTGCGCGTACGACCCGGCGGTGAACAGCATGGCGAGCATCCCGATCGCGTAGGCGAGCGCGACCATGCCGCCCGAGCCCTGGAAGACGCTGCCGAAGATGCCGAACGGCGCGATCGGCACCATGAAGATCAGCCCGTAGACCACCAGGTCCCGGAAGCCGAGCGAGCGCCGGAGCTCCTGGGTGTACCCGTAGCGCTCGATGCCCTCGGGCTGCGCTGAATCGACGGCCATTGGCGGTCCTTCCTCCGGCGCCGCCCTGATCGGGCCGCCGGTCCAGCGCGCAGCCTAGAGACATTCCTTTCAAATGGAAAGCTTTAACGAACAAGCAGTTCACAGGCGTGCGACGACGGTGAGGTCGAGGCCGTCCGCCCGGGCCAGATAGCCGTCCGCGGACGGCGGTCCAAGCGGCGAGGCCCACCACGCCCGCCGCACCGCCGGGTCGCCCGCGGCGGCGAGCAGCCGGGCCGCCGCGCCCCGCGCCCGGCGCGGGGTCAGCGCGCCCGCGGCGGCGAGCGCCGCCAGCAGGTGGACGCCGTCGTAGCAGCCCTCCGCGTACGTGTCGAGGACGGGACCGGCGGCGCCGAACGCCGTCCGGTAGCGCTCGGCGAGCGCGAGCCGCCGCTCGTCGCCCTGCCCGGCGAACGACCGCATCGCCGAGTACAGCTCCCCGGTGTCGTCCCCGCCGCCCGCAAGGAGGACGTTCTCCTCCAGCGCCCCCGACAGCCGCACCACCCCGGTCGCCAGCCGCGACGCCGCGAACACCCGGTTGAACAACGCGAGGTCGCGTCCGACCAGGTTGACCAGGACGGCCTGCGCGCGCGCCAGGGCGATGGCGTCCACCAGCTCCTCGAAGCCCGTCTCACCGGCCGCCCACGGGAAGGGGAGCAGCCGGTCGAGGACGACCGTGCCGCCGAGCGAGCGGACCGTCCGCGAGGCCACCCGGTGCACCGACTGCGGCCAGATGTAGTCGCTGCCGACCAGCGCCCACCGCCGCAGGCCCCGCCGCTCGGCCAGCCGCAGCATCGCGGGGGTGAACTGCCGTCCGGGCGAGTCGCCGAGCAGCACCACCCCGGCGCCGCGCGGGCCGCCCTCGTGCGGCGGCGTGAACACGTAGGGGGCGCGTCCGGCGAGCGCCGCCTCCAGGGCCCGGTGGACGTCGCTCGTGTGGAACCCGACGAACGCGTCGACCAGCCCCGCGTCGGCGAGCAGCCGGGCGTCGTCCGCGACCGCGCCGGGCGCGCGCCCGGCGTCCACCGGCACCAGCTCGACGCGCCGCTCCAGCGACGCCGCCGTGTTCACCTCGGTCGCCGCGAGGCAGGCCGCGCTCAGCCCGGACGGCCCGGTCAGCCCGAGCGACCCGGACAGCGGGAGCAGCAGCCCGAGCCGCAGCGCCGCCGGGTCCGGCCCGGCGACCAGCAGTTCCATGCTGTCCCTGACGACTGTGCGCACGACCGCCGAACTGTTCATGACCCGGCAAGTATGCTCTGGACGGGGCCCGGACGGCGAGGAGGAACAGTGGCGGAGCGGCACGAGACGACCCTGGAGCGGACGACCGGCGCCGGACTCGCCGAACTCGTCGACCTCCTGACCCGCACCCAGCGCGCCCTGGCCCGCGGCCTGGGCGCCCTCCTCGACGAGGAGGGCATGTCCGTCGAGCAGTGGCGGGTGCTGCGCGCCCTCGCCCACGCCGACGACGTCTCGATGGGCGAGCTCGCCGTCGTCGTCGAGATCCCGCACCCCACGCTGACCAGGCTCGTCGACTCCCTGGTCGACTCCGCCTTCCTCTACCGCACCCACTCCGCCCGCGACCGCCGCCGGGTGTCGGTGCACGTGTCCGAACTGGGCCGCGCCAAGCTCACCCGCCTGGACGCGCTGGCCCGCGCGCACGAGCGCTCCCTCGCCGAGCGGTACGGGTTCGAGACCGTCCACGACCTGTCCGCGCTGCTGAGCCGCTTGTGGAACGAACCACATAGTTGACGCTTCAGCCGCCTCGCGTCCATTCTCGGACGCGAAGCGGCCGAACTCATTTCCCGGCTATCAGCGCACCTGGACGTAGTCGTCCCGGGACGCCTGCTTGTCGAAACGGCTCGTGCCGGGGAAGTAGGCCCGCCACGTCCCGGACGCCTTGGCCGTGAACCCCTTGCGGAAGTCGCCGCTGGAATTCGTCTTCGCGGACCCCATGTACGTCCAGGTCTTTCCGCCCTTCGGACGGAAATAGATCCGCATGCTCTTGCCCGAGTACCCCGTGTAACCGGTGCCGATGTTGTTCACGCGGCGCAGCCGCCCCGACACGTACAGGGTCTTGCCCTTCCGAACCGGTTCGGGCGCCGCGTTGAAGTTCTGGACGACGGTGTCGAGCTTCTCGTACCAGTAGTCCTCGCGGCTGCCGAGCGCCTTTCCGCTCTTGTTGTAGGCGACGACGCGGATCCGGTATTTCCCGGCGTCCTGCGGAACGGTCGCGCAACCGACTCCATAACCGACCTGGTAACCGGGAAGGACCCGGTTGTACGGGGGCCCGGTCTCCCCGTCGGGGCCGATGAGGCTGACCTTGGAATAGGCGACCGTGGAACCTTCGGTGCCCCACACCCACACGTCCATCGCGCAGGACTTGCTGTACTCGCCCTTGCTGACGGACAGGTGCCTCGGCACCTCGATGCGGAACTTCAGCGTCTCGGCACCGGCGGCGCCGCCCGCGCCGACCAGCACCCCCGCGGCCACGGCCACCGCCGCACCCCCGGACACGACCCGGTGTTCAATTTTCATGAACGAAGATCATGCCACCCCGCCGCCAATTTCTCCACGACTTTTCGAAGCCCGCCAGAATCCCGCGACTTAGAGGGATGCTGCCTTATCAACTGCGGCCAGCAGGCGCAGGTCGGCTCTCGCACCGCCCCCGCCGTACCCCCGGAGCCGTCCTCCGGATTGTTCCCCCACCCGGACCTCCGGGCGGTATAGGGACTTGGCGCGTCCGGCGGCGTTCCTCTACTTGGTGAAGAAGTCGAATTCTCCGTTGCGGACGCCTGCGAGGAAGGCTTCCCATTCGGCGCGGGTGTAGAGGATGAGTTCGGCGTCGGGGCGGTGGCTGTGGCGGACGGCGACACGGTCGGTGCCGTCCGTGAGCGGTCCGGCTTCGACGCAGTTGCCGCCGTTGTTGGGGCTGTAGGTGCTGATGTGCCAGGGGATGGTCGTGCGTTCTTGAGGGGAGAGTGTCTCGTGTTTCTCTGCCTTGCTCACTGCCATTCCTCTTCTCCACGGCTTTCCGCCCGGAGCCGTCCCCCAGAGTGTCCCCCCAGTCGCCCCTCCGAGCGGTATGGGGGCTTGGCGCGTCGGGCGGCGTTCCTTGATGGTTGGCTGGCCGCGCTCGTGAACAGGGGGCCGACGGTGCCTCTAGTTGGTGAAGAAGTCGAATTCTCCGTTGCGGACGCCTGCGAGGAAGGCTTCCCATTCGGCGCGGGTGTAGAGGATGAGTTCGGCGTCGGGCCGGTGGCTGTGGCGGACGGCGACGCGGTCGGTGCCGTCAGTCAGGGGGCCTGCCTCCACGCAGCTACCGCCGTTGTCGGGGCTGTAGGTGCTGATGTGCCAGGGGATGGTCGTGCGTTCTTGAGGGGGGAGTGTCTCGTGTTTCTCTGCCTTGCTCACTGCCATTCCTCTGCTATCGCCAGGAGTTGGTTGGCCGACTCGGTTGGGCCGAGGGCTCGGGCCTCATGCCCAGCGTGGGCCTCGTCGAACCGCTTGGTTTGGGGCGATTCGATGTAGATGGCACCTGCCATCGTCTCGGTGTACGCGACTTCTGGGAAGGGGGTCGGCAACTCGAAGATTGAGAAGGTGCCGTGCGTGCTGGCCGGTGTGCCCGCGCGGAAGGGGAGGACGCGGACGTCCACCGAGGGATCGGCCGAGCGCTCGGCGAGGTGGCGGAGTTGCGCCTCCATGATTCGGGGGTCACCGATCTGGCGGTGCAGGACCGCCTCGTCCAGGACGACCGAAAGCCGGGGCGGCTGCTCGCCCGCCAGGATCTCCTGTCGGGTCATCCTCAGTTCGAGCCAGCGGTCGATCTGGTCGGACGTCGCTCCAACCTCGTTGATGCGGATCACCTCCCTCGCGTACTCCGGCGTCTGGAGCAGGCCCGGAACCACGATGGTGGCGTATGAGCGGATGTGCGTGGCGCGGGATTCCAGCCAGATGTAGTCGATCAGCGAACCGGCGACATCGTCGGCGTAGCCGTCCCACCATCCCTTTTGCCAGACGTCCTTGCTGAGGTTGAGCAGCTTCTCTCGCAATGAGGCGTCCGAGATGCCGTACAGGTCGAGAAGCGCGAGGAGATCCGGACGGCGGATCGGATAGAAGCCCGTCTCGTACCGGCTGACGGTTCCGGTGTCTCGCTGGAGGTATTCGGCGGCGTCTCTGAGCAGGATGCCTTTGCTGTCGCGTAGCTCGCGGAGTTGCTGCCCCAGCCATTGGGAGCGCAGGGTCCCCGGTCGTGGTGTGGCCGCCATCTCGTCGGTCCTTCCGAGCGCCCGAAAAGATCAGTTACTAATTGTCCAACGCAACTTGCTTCACGCCATGTGTAATGCAAGTATACGCAGAGTGCAAGGGGTTGCGCAGAGAGTTGCAAAGATCATCTGAAGAGAAGGCCGGGACGGAGCTGTGCTTGGCGGCTACGTCCGTCCCGGCCGTCGCTCGGAAGGGAGCACCCGGATGGATGACGTCCACGAATCCGAACAGACGCCTGTCTACCACGCGGTGGACGCGGGGACGAGCGAGGCGCCGCGGCTGTTCGTCCTGGTTCAGGAGGACCTCGACGAGGACTACGCGGTGATCCGGGAGGTCGTGGCCTACGGGATCGCGCTGCCGGGCGGGGCGGCGGCGACCGTCTTCGCGCGGGGCGGTGGGTTCGGGCGGTGGATCAGTCCGGAGAGCGCGTCGCGGAGGTTGCACTCCGAGCTGGTCTGGGTTTGAGAACGCGGAAGACCCCGGAACCTCCGCGACGGGGTTCCGGGGTCTTCGTGTCAGGTCAGTAGCTCGGCTGGGACGGGTCGATCTGGTTGACCCAGGCGAGGATGCCGCCGCCGACGTGGACGGCGTCGGCGAAGCCCGCGTTCTTGACGACCGCGAGGGCCTCGGCGGAACGCACGCCCGACTTGCAGTGCAGGACGATCTTCTTGTCCTGCGGCAGCCGCTCCAGCGCCGACCCGTTCAGGAAGTCGCCCTTCGGGATCAGCGTCGCGCCCGGGATCGAGACGATCTCGTACTCGTTGGGCTCGCGGACGTCCACCAGGAAGATGTCCTCGCCGCGGTCCTGCATGCCCTTCAGGTCGAGGACGGTGATCGTGGAGTCCTGCGCGGCCTCGGCGGCCTCCTCGGAGACCGCGCCGCAGAACGCCTCGTAGTCCTCAAGCAGCTCGGTCTGCGTCGGGTTCTTCCCGCACAGCGGGCACTCCGGGTCCTTGCGGACCTTGACCGACCGGTACGTCATCTCCAGCGCGTCGTAGATCATCAGGCGGCCGACGAGCGGCTCGCCGATGCCGGTGAGGAGCTTGATCGCCTCGTTCACCTGGATGGAGCCGATCGACGCGCAGAGCACGCCGAGCACCCCGCCCTCGGCGCAGGACGGGACCATCCCGGGCGGCGGCGGCTCCGGGTAGAGGCAGCGGTAGCAGGGTCCGTGCTCGGCCCAGAACACCGACGCCTGGCCGTCGAACCGGTAGATCGAGCCCCACACGTACGGCTTGCCGAGCAGGACGGCCGCGTCGTTCACCATGTAGCGGGTGGCGAAGTTGTCGGTGCCGTCGAGGATCAGGTCGTAGCCGGAGAAGATGTCCATGATGTTGTCGCGGTCGAGCGCGGTGTTGTGCACGACCACGTCGATCAGCGGGTTGATCTCACGGACGGTGTCGGCCGCCGACTCGACCTTCGGCTTGCCGAGGGACGACTGCCGGTGGATGATCTGGCGCTGCAGGTTGGACTCGTCCACGACGTCGAAGTCGATGACGCCGAGCGTGCCGACCCCGGCGGCGGCGAGGTACAGCAGGGCCGGAGAGCCGAGCCCGCCCGCGCCGACGACCAGGACCTTGGCGTTCTTCAGGCGCTTCTGCCCGGACATGCCCACGTCGGGGATGATCAGGTGCCGCGAGTAGCGGTTGACCTCGTCGCGGGTGAGCTCCGCTGCGGGCTCTACCAGAGGTGGCAACGACACGGTGGACGCTCCTGTGCTGGGCTCGTTCGAAGGGCGGGGCCGGACGGCGGGTGTCACCGTCCTCCCACCGCACAACCTTGCCATGCGCCGCCGCATTCCCGAACGTCGCCCGCGCCGTATCCCCGTGGGACCGGCCCCGGACGCCCCCCTCACCCCGTTGTCAGGGCGGAATGTCGCGAAGCACAGTTAATCTTGACTGTTGTGGCGTTCCTGCCCCCCTCCGAGCAGCCGCATCCGCCGCGGCCACCGCAGCAGCCCGGCATGCCCGCCGGCCCGTCCGGCGTGCCCTTCGCCGGGGGCCCGCCGGGGCCTCCGCCATGGGCGCCGCCCGGCCCGCCGCGCCCGCCCGGCCCGCCCGCCCCGCCCGCTCCGCCCGGCCCGCCGGGACCGCCGCCGCTGACCGTCCTCGGGCTCCGCGCGCGGCAGTGGATGGTCGTGGCGCTCGTCGTGGGGTGCGCCTACCTGCTCACCACCGGCGTGTCCCTCACCGGCGCGTGGACGACGCTCAACCGCGAGCCGACCAGCGCCGAGCTGCAGATCGCCGCGAACAAGGAGGTCGCGCGCCGCTGGGAGGCGTGGCCCGCGCGGCGCATCTTCCCCGACCGGATCACCTACCAGCCGATGGCCGGGCAAAGCGAGTACGCGACGCGGACGGGCATCGTCCCCGACACGGCCTGCGCGCAGGGCGTGGACGAGGAGATCGCGAACACGATCGGCAGGCACGAGTGCCGGGCCGTCCTGCGCGCCACCTACGTCGACCAGCTCCAGGGCATCGTCGTCACCGTGGGCGTCGTCGCGTTCCCCGACCCGTGGAAGGCCGACCGCGCCTACAAGGAGCTGCCCGGCGCGCAGGGCCCGGACGGGACGGGCACCGTCCGCCCCGCCCTGCACGCCGCGCCGTTCCCCGGCACCGCGTCCGCGCGGTTCACCGACGACGCCCGCCAGGACCGGACGATCGACCGCGGCGGCCCCTACGTCGTCCTGACGACGTCCGGGCAGGTCGACGGGCGGCCCGCCGCCGCGGTCAAGAAGGAGCGGCCGGGCGAGCCGTTCGCGCTGTCGCCGCAGCTCGGGCACACGATCGCGCGGTCGCTGTCGGCGAAGTCCCTGCCGGACTGCGACGACCCGCTGTGGCGGTGCTGATGCGCGGGTCCCCGAGGCGCCGGGTCAAGACGGCGGCCGCCGCCGGCGCCGTGGCGCTCGCCGGGACGTGGCTCGCGCCCGTCCCCGCGCGCGCCGACGAGGTCCGCGACCGGCAGCGGCCCGTCCTGAACCTGCTCGGCATGAACGCCGCCTGGAAGATCACCAAGGGCCGGAACGTGACGGTCGCCGTCGTCGACTCCGGCGTGGACGCCGGCCAGGCCGACCTCACCGGGTCCGTCATCACCGGCCCGAACATGCTCGCCGAGATCGACGCGGGGACGAAGCCGAAGCGGCTGCACGGCACCGGGATGGCGTCGCTGATCGCCGGGCACGGGCACGGCCCCGGCGGCCGGGCCGGGATGATCGGGATCGCGCCGGAGGCCCGCGTGCTGGCGATCCGCGCGATCGGCGAGCCGGAGGACAAGAGCTACCTCAGCTACCGGACGTCCGACAAGGCCGAGGGCGCGGTCGCGCGCGGCATCCGCTACGCCACCGACCACGGCGCCGACGTGATCAACCTGTCGCTCGGCAAGGACGAGGAGGTCGCCGACGAGCGCGCCGCCATCGGCTACGCGATCGGCCGGGGCGTCGTGGTCGTGTCGGCGGTCGGCAACGACGGCGACGACAAGCGCTCCCTGGACGGGGACGGCTTCGCGCCCTACTCCTACCCGGCGTCGTTCCCCGGCGTGATCGCCGTCGCCGCGACGCAGCCGGGGCACGAGCGCGCGCCGTTCTCCAACCGCAACTTCTCGGTGGTCGTGTCGGCGCCGGGGGACGGCCTGCCCGTCGCCGCGCCCGGCGGCCAGTACTTCATGAGCAGCGGGACGAGCGACTCCAGCGCCCTCGTGTCGGGGATCGCCGCGCTGATCCGGGCGAAGCATCCGAAGATGGCCCCGGCGCTGGTCGCGCAGGCGCTGATCCAGAGCGTGAAGAACGGGCCGTCCGGGCGTTACGACGCGAACGTCGGGTTCGGCGAGGTGCACGCGGCGCGGGCGCTGGCCGCCGCCGACTCGCTGGCGTCCGCCCAGGGCGGCGAGTCGCCCGGCAAGCCCGAGGGGCGGCGGTTCGGCGCGGCCGACCCGGGGCCCGTGGAGATCATCCAGCGGCCCGGCTGGGTCCGCCCGCTGATCATCGCGCTGCTGCTCGGCGGGATCGGCGGGGCGGTCGCGGCGGGGGCGATCGCGCTGGCGTTCCGGCGCCGCCACCCCCGTCCGGCCGACGACCCGCCGCTCGGGCCGGGCGCCTCGCCGTTCCCGCCGCGTCCCGGGGCGCAACCGCCGTATCCGCGCCGGTTCGGCCCGCCGCCGGGCCCGCCCGCTCCGCCGCCGCTAGGGTCGCCGTGATGTTCGCCGAACCCGACGAGTACGCGGAGGCCGTCCTGGACGCGGTGGAGCGGATCCCGCCGGGCCGCGTCCTCGCCTACGGCGACATCGCCGAGCTGCTCGGACGCGGCGGCCCGCGCCAGGTCGGGCGCGTGATGTCGCTGTACGGCGGCGGCGTCCCGTGGTGGCGGGTCGTCCGCGCCGATGGCAGGCCGCCGGACGGCCACGAGGTCGAGGCGCACGAGCAGTACCGCGTGGAGGGCACGCCCCTGCGCCCGGACGGCCGCCGCGTCGACATGGCCCGCGCCCGCTGGGCGGGCGCGCCCTAGCCCGTCCGCGCGCCGTGCAGGCGGAACGCGCCCGCGATGACGGCCGCGAGCACGAGCGGGCTGAGCGCGGCGGCGGCGACCGGGGCGTCCGCCATCAGGGCCCCGGACACGGCGGCCCCCGCGGCGAGGCTGAGGATCACCGAGGTGCGCAGCCCGGCCGCGCCGCCCCGGCCGACCGCGAGGGCGCCCATCATCGAGGTCAGCGTGCCGGTGACGAACGTGGTGGTGATCCCGTCCGCGGCCAGGCTGCGGGCGGCGGCGGTCTGCGCGCCCATCGCGGCGGACGACAGCGCGATGAGCGCGACCAGCGCGCCGCCGCGCGGCCCCGCGCCGGACAGCGCCCAGCCCGCGAGGAACACCGCCTGCAGCGCGAGGACGACGCCGAGCACGGCGGTGACGCGCGGCGGCCACACGCGTCCGGGCGCGGGACGTCCGGCGACGGCGAACCCGGCGAGCAGGCCGAGCGCGAAGGCGAGGGTCGCGGCGCCGCAGCGGACGAGGTCGGCGCCGTGCGCGTCGCCCGCCGCGAGCCCGAACAGGACGATGTTGCCGGTCATGTTGGCCGTGAAGACCTTCTCCATGCCGAGGAACCCGACGGCGTCGGTGGTCCCGGCGCCGAAGGTGAGCAGGACGAGCAGCACGGCGCGCAGGCGCGCCGGGTCCCCCGCCGCCGCGGGCGGCGCGGCGGCGGGGGCCGGATCGTCGGACGGCGCGGACGGCGCGGACGACTCCTCGGACGGCGCGGACGGCGTGGACGGCGCGGTCAAGGCGCTCCCTAGTAGATGACGAGCCCGACGACGGTGGCGACCGCCAGCCCGGCGATCACCGGCAGGAACGAGCGCCGGACGAGGTCGAGCACCGGCACCCGCGCGAACCCCGCCACCGCGAGCAGCGACGACCAGGCGATGAGCACGCCGCCGCCGGACCAGACGCAGCCCATCTGCCCGATCGCGGCGAGCAGCGCGGGGTCGACGCCGGACGCCGGGCCGAGCGACCCCGACAGCGACCCGGTGAGCGGCAGCCCGGCGAACCCGGACCCGTCCAGCCCGGTGATCATGCCGATGATCAGCACGCCGAACCCGACGACGTACTGGCTGTCGGGGATGCCGTCCTGCATCCGGGTGACGATGTCGAACAGGAAGTTCGGCGCCGCCTTCCCCTCCGCGAGGCCCATGATCTTCCCGGCGAAGTCGGCGTTGCCGATGAAGAAGAACCCGGCGATCGGGAGGACCACGCCCATCGCCTTCACGGAGAAGACGAGGCCGTCCACGATGTGGTCGGCGCAGCGCTCCAGGCTGCTCCGGCCGTCCCGCGCGATCGTCGCGGACAGCATCAGGGCGGTCGCGACGCCGCCGACGAGCGCGGCGGCGTCCCCGCCGACGACCTCGGGCACGAGCCCGGTGAACTTGCCGAGCATCATGTAGCCGACCAGCCCGACGAGGACGAGCGGGACGAGCGTGGCGAACGCCTTCGAGCGCCGCGGGCAGTCCGCGCCGGGCTCGGGGCCGTCGCCCAGCGACGACAGCGCCTGCCGCGTCATCGCGTCGCCCGCGCCGCCCCCGGACCCGCCGCCGGATCCCGACTCGACGACGGCCACCGGCCCGTCCCCGCCGCCCGCCGCGACGGCCTCCGGCTGGAGGCGCCGCGCCACCAGCACCCGGATGAACGACCGGCGCGGCGCGGCCGCCGCGGCCTCCGACTCTCCGGCCTCCCACCGCTCCAGCAGCACGGGGTCCGGCTCCTGGTACTCCGAGCGGGTCATGAGGTAGCCGAGGACGAGCGCGACCCCGCCGGTGATCAGCGACAGGACGAGGGACTTGTCGGCGACCGACCCGGTGTCCACCCCCGCCGCCTTGGCGGAGATGCCGGGCGCGACCTGGATGACGTAGTCGCTGGACAGCGCCATGCCCTGCCCGGCGATCGCGATCGCGACGCCCGCGCTGAGCGGCGGCAGCCCGGCGGCGATCGCGGCGGGCAGCAGGATCGCGCCCATCAGCGGCACCGCCGGGGTCGGCCAGAAGAACAGGCTGATCAGGTACGTGACGGCGGCGAGCACCCAGAACGCCGAGTGCCCGGACCGCATCACGATCCGGAACGGCTCCACCATCCGGCGGTCGGCGCCGAGCGCGCGCAGCGACCCGAGCAGCGCCGTCACCAGCGCGATGATCAGGAAGATGCTGAACAGCTCGGTCGCCGCGGTGAGGCTCGCGTTGAAGATCGACTCCAGTCCCGTGACGAAGTTCCCGGTGAACACCCAGGCGGTGAGGAACGTCGCGGCGACCGCGGGGATCACGACGTTCTTGCGGGCGATCATCACGGCGACGATGAGGATGATCCCGGACAGATAGATCCAGTGAGCGGCTCCCAAAGCGCGCCCCCTCCCTGTACGCGCACCCGGTCAAGGCCGACGGGCGCAACGGTTGCAGAGAATGTGCTCGATCGCTCCGGGACGGGCAATGAGGAACGTGCACACGACGTGCTTGGTCATTTTGTGCACCATGCCGAGCCCCCGGGTGAGGAACCGGCGACGCCGCCGCCCGATGTGCAGGGTGCCCAAGGAATTCGCTCGATTCCCGGCGGTCGGTCCGTATCGGCCCTGATGGCGGCCGCCGAGACTGGGCGGCATGTCAGCAGCGAACGCCCCGGACGCGGCCGGTTTCGGACTCCCCGGACGCGGCCCCGCCGTCGCGTCCGGCGGGATGGTCGCGGCGGGCCACCCGGCGGTGAGCCTGGCCGGGGCGCGCGTCCTCGCGGCCGGCGGCAACGCCGTGGACGCCGCCCTCGCGATGGCCGCGCTCTCCTGGCTCGCCCTGCCTGGGCAGTGCGGCGTCGGCGGCGACGCCTTCGCGCTGCTGCGCCGCCCGGACGGGTCCGTCGCCGCGTTCGGCGGCAGCGGCTTCGGCCCGGACGGCGGCGAGCCCGCCTTCTACCGGGACCGCGGGCTGGCCGCCGTCCCGCTGGAGGGGGCCCTCGCCGTCGCCGCGCCCGGCGCGGTCGCCGCGCTCGCCGCCCTGCACGCCGACTCGGCGTCGCGGGGGCTGCCCGAGCTGTGGGCGCCCGCCGTCGCCGCCGCCGAGGACGGCCTGCCCTGCACCGCGAAGACCCGCGCCGACATCGCCGAGCACCGGGACGCGCTGTCCCGCGACCCGGGGGCGGCGGAGGCGTTCCTGCCGGGCGGGCGCGTCCCGCGCGTCGGGGAGCCGCTCGTGCGGCGGGACCTCGGCGCCGCGCTGCGCCGCCTCGCCGCCGACCCCGCCGACCTCTACGCGGGCGTGCTCGGCGAGCGCGCGGTGGACGCGCTGGTCGCCGCGGGCGCGCCGTTCTCCGGCTACGAGTGGACGGCGACCGCCCGCTCCGTCCCCGAGGACGCCCTGACCTGCACCTACGCGGGCCGGACGGTGCATCTCACGCCGCCGCCCACGCCGGGCTGGATGGTGGCGCAGCAGGCGGGCCTGTGCGACGGCGCGCTCGGCGGCCTGCCCTGGCTGGCGGCGGCGGCCGTGCACCGGATGGCGGCGGCCGCGCGCGTCGCGTTCGCCGACCGGTTCGCCGGGTGCGGCGCGGACAGCGACCACTGGCGCGGGCTGCTCGCCCCCGCCGCGCTGGCGGCGGCCCGCGCGCGGCTCGACTCCGGCGAGCTGCCGGGGCCGCTTCCCGTGCCGGTCCCGGCGGGCGGCGACACGACCTCGATGGTCGCGGTGGACGCGGACGGGCGCGCCGTCAGCCTCATCCACTCGCTGGCCTTCACGTTCGGCGCTCGGATGACCGTGCCGGGGACGGGGATCGTCCTCAACAACCGGCTCGGCCGCGGCGCCTACCTGATCGACGGGCACCCGAACGAGGTGCGGCCGCGCCGCCGTCCGCTGCACACGCTGAACGCCTGGCTGGTCACCGATGCCGCGGGCCGCCTCCTGCACGTCGGCAACACGCCGGGCGGGGACGGCCAGGTCCAGTGGAACGCGCAGCTTCTGTCGCACCTGCTCGACCACGGCCACGACCCGGCGACGGCCGTGGCCGCGCCGCGCTTCACCGTCCATCCGGGCAGCGACGCCGACGTCCTCGGGCGCCCGCCGGAGCTGCGCGTCGAGTCGCGGCTCGGCGCGGCCCGGATCGAGGCGCTGGGCGCGTCCGGCCACCGGGTCGTGGTGCAGGGCGCGTGGGACGCGGGCGGCGGCGCCCAGATCGTGTCGGTCGCGGACGGCGCGCTGCTCGGCGCGTCCGACCCCCGCCAGGACGGAGTGGCCCTCGGTGTCTGAGCACGAAGGACGAATAATGCACAAGGGCCGGAACTGGATCGGCGGGGAATGGGTCCCGGCGGCCGACGGCGCGACGTTCCTGCGGCGCAATCCCGCCGACCCCGAAGACGTCATCGGCGAATTCCCCGATTCGTCGCCCGCCGACGTCGACGCGGCCGTCTCCGCCGCCGTCGAAGGCGCCCGGGAATGGTCGGCCGCCCCCGCCGGGAAGAGGGCGGACGTCCTCGAAGCGGCGGCGCGGTGGCTGGAGGAACGCGCGGGCGAACTCGTCGTCGAACTCGTCCGCGAGGAGGGGAAGACCCGCGCCGAGGCGGCCATGGAGATCTCCCGGACTCCCCGCAACCTCCGTTTCTACGCCGCCGAGGCGCACCGCATCACCGGTCGGAGCTTCCCGGCGGACGACGGCGGAATCGTCTACACGCGGCGGGAGCCCGTGGGCGTCGTCGGCGCCATCACGCCGTGGAACTTCCCGCTGAACATCCCGTCCCGGAAGGTCGGGCCCGCGCTCGCGGCGGGCGACGTGGTGGTGCTCAAGCCGAGCCCGGTCACACCGCTGCTGGCGCAGCGGCTGGTGGAGGCGCTGCTCGCGGGCGGGCTGCCGCCGGCGGCGATCGCGCTCGTGCACGGCGGCGCGCGGGCCGGGGCGGCGCTCGCGGCGGACGACCGGGTCGCCGCCGTGACGTTCACCGGCTCCACGGCGGCGGGGCGGTCCGTGCACGCCGCGGCCGGGCCGTCGCGCCGGGTCCAGCTGGAGATGGGCGGCAAGAACCCGGTGGTCGTCCTGGACGACGCCGACCTCGACCGCGCCGCGCGGATCATCGTGAAGGGCGCGTTCGGGCTGTCCGGGCAGGCGTGCACGGGGACGAGCCGGGTCGTCGCGCACGGCGCCGTCCACGACGAGCTGCTCGACCGGGTCGCCCGCGCCGCCGAGGCCCGGGTCGTCGGGGACGGCCTGCGCGACGGCGTCGACATGGGCCCGCTCGCCGCCGACTTCCAATTGGCGAAGTTCCTCGACTACATCCGGATCGGCGAGGCGGAGGGCGCGAAGCTCGTCACCGGCGGGCGGCGCCTCGACGGCGACGGCTTCTTCGTCCGCCCGGCGGTCTTCGAGGGCGTCGCCCCGGACATGCGGATCGCCCGAGAGGAGATCTTCGGGCCGGTGCTGGCGTTCCAGCGGGCGTCCGGATTCGACGAGGCGGTCGCCCTCGCCAACGGCACCGGATACGGCCTCTCCGCCGGGATCGTCACCCGCGACCTCGACCGGGCGCTGGAATTCGCGCGGCGCTCCGAGAGCGGACTCGTCAAGGTGAACCAGCCCACGTCCGGAATGGCGATGACGGTCCCCTTCGGCGGGCTCAAGGACTCCAGTACGCAGACGTTCAAAGAGCAGGCCGGGCCGTCGATGATGCTCTTCTACACGCAGGAGAAAAGCGTCTACATCTCACCGTGAGAAATTCTGATCAGGAAAAGGAAGGGAGCGGTAAAATGGCAGAGCTGATGTCAAGGGACGATTTCCGCGCCGAGCTGGAGAACGCCATCAAGGGCCGCGAGGCCAAGAACGCCTCGTTCAGCAGGGCGTGGGCCGAGGGCGAGCTGAAGCGGGAGCACTTCGCCCGCTGGGCCGAGAACCACTACCACTACGTGGGCCCGTTCGCCGACTACCTCGCCTACGTCTACGCCAACACCCCGGACGAGTTCACGGGCGCCAAGGACTTCACGCTCCAGAACATGTACGAGGAGGAGCTGGCCGACATCCGGCACACCGACCTGCTCATCCGGTTCGCCGAGGCGTGCGGCACCACCCGCGAGCGCGTCGAGAACCCGGACAACATGAACGCCGTCACGCGCGGCCTCCAGGCGTGGTGCTACTCGATCGCGATGCGCGAGCACTTCGTCGTCGCGACCGCCGCCCTCGTCGTCGGGCTGGAGTCGCAGGTGCCGGGCATCTACCGCAAGCAGATCGTGCCGCTGCGGGAGGTGTACGGGTTCACCGAGGACGAGATCGAGTTCTTCGACCTGCACATCACGTCCGACGTGGTGCACGGGGAGCGCGGGTACCAGATCGTCCTCGACCACGCCGACACGCCGGAGCTCCAGCAGCGCTGCCTGCGGATGTGCCGGTGGGGCGCGGAGATGCGGTTCTCCTACACGCAGGGCCTCTACGACGCCTACGTCAGGCCCGACGCCCCGTGAGCGGACCGGTGGGCCCGCGGGTCGGCGAGTGGGTGCACGCCGCCCCGCTCGCCGAGGTGCGCAGGCGCCGCCGCCTCGCGGTGACCGTGGCGGGACGGCGCATCGCGCTGTTCCTCGTCGGCGGCGACGTTTACGCGCTGGACGACACGTGCGTCCACAAGCAGCGGTCGCTGTCCAAGGGCGCGGTGCTGAACGGGCGGGTGATCTGCCCCGGCCACCAGTGGGTGTTCGACCCGGCGACCGGCGCGGTCGAGGGCCGGGACGAGTGCCAGCCCGTCCACGCCGTCCGCGTCGACGGCGACGCCGTGTACGTCGCCGTCCCGCCCCAGGGGGAGGAACCGTGATCGAGTCGGTCGTCGTGGCGGGGGCGGGGCAGACCGCCGCCGTCGCGGCCCGCACGCTGCGCCGCCGCGGCTTCGACGGCCGCGTCACGCTGGTCGGCGCCGAGGACGACGCCCCCTACCAGCGCCCGCCGCTGTCGAAGGAGTACCTCGCGGGCGGGCAGGACCGCGCCGAGCTGTGCCTGCTCACCCCCGACTGGTGCGCCGCGAACGACGTGGAGCTGCGGCTCGGCGTCGCGGCGGCGGCGGTCCGCCCCGCCGAGCGGGCCCTTGAGCTGGCGGACGGGACGTCCGTGCGCGGCGACGCCCTCCTCATCGCGACGGGCGGCCGCCCCCGCGAGCTGCCAGGCGTGCGGGGCGACCGCGTCCGCCACCTCCGGACCGTCGCCGACGCCGACCGGCTCCGCGCCGACCTGCGCCCCGGCGCGCGGGTCGCGGTGATCGGCGCGGGCTTCATCGGCTGCGAGGTCGCGTCGACGGCGCTCGCGCGGGGCGCGCACGTCACGGTCGTCGAGCGGGCGGGACGGCCGCTCGGGCACGTCCTCGGCGACCTGATGGGCGACGTCATGGCCGCGCTGCTCCGCACGAACGGCGTGGACCTGCGCACGGGCGAGACCGTCGAGCGCTACGCCGAGACCGCGTCCGGGGCCGTCCTCACCACCGGCTCCGGGACGGTCCTGGAGGCGGACGTGGTCGTCGTCGGCGCCGGGATGGTCCCGAACGTCGAGCCCGCCGCGGGCGCCGGGCTCGACACGGCGGG
>NZ_BCQP01000026.1 GCF_001552135.1 Actinomadura chibensis NBRC 106107
ACGGCGGGCGGCATCCCGGTCGACGCGCACTGCCGGACGGCCCTCGGCGGCGTCTACGCAGCGGGCGACGTCGCCCGCCAGTGGCGGCCGCGCCTCGGCGGGCACGCCCGCGCCGAGCACTTCGACAACGCCAACGCGCAGGGCATGACCGCCGCCAAGAACATCCTCGGCCTGGACTCGGCGAACGACGCGCCGCCCTGGTTCTGGTCCGACCAGTTCGGGCACGGCCTCCAGCACACCGGGCACGGCGAGGGCACCGACCGGCTCGTCGTCCGGGGCCGCGTCGAGGACTTCGACTTCATCGCCTTCTACCTCACCCGCGACGGCGTCCTGCGCGCCGCGTTCACCGTCGACCGCGGCGGCGACCTCGCCGTCGCCCGGCAGTTGATCGCGGGCGGCGCGGTCGTCGACCCGGACGTCCTGCGCGACGAGGACGCCGACCTCACCGACCTCTTCGACTCGCTGAGCTGACCCCCCGAACCGAGACTGAGACGCGCTGAACTGAGGAGCGACCCATGGAATACCGGCGCGTGGCCCGGTCCGGGCAGGTGCCCGAGGGCGTCGTCCGCCGCTTCTACGTGGACGGCGCGGAGATCGCCGTCGCCCGCTGGGACGGTGAAGTACACGCCATGTCCAACTACTGCACCCACCTCGACTGCCTGCTGTCGTCCGGCCGGGCGACCGAGGACGGCCTGCTGTGCTCCTGCCACGGCAGCGTCTTCGACTTCGCGACCGGCGAGCCGGTCACGCCGCCCGCGACCAGGCCGGTCAAGGTGTTCCCGGCGAAGGAGGAGGACGGGCAGATCCTCGTGCACGTCCCGCCGGAGGACGCGGCGGGCGGCGGGCCCCGGCGGCGGCGTCCTGTTGGCCAGCCCTGAGCGGTCGTCCGAGCACTGGGCGGCGCTCTTCCCGCTGCTGCTCGGGACGTTCACCGGCACCGTCGCCAACACGATCGTCAACGTCCCGCTGACCCTGATCATGCGGGACCTGGACGCCCCGATCTCCGCCGGGACCCTCGTCGTCGTCGCGTTCACGCTCACGTTCGCCGTGCTGCTGCCGGTGTCCGGGTGGCTCGGCGACCGGTGCGGGGCCCGCCGGGTGTTCGTCGCCGCGATGGCGCTGCTCGGCGCCGCCTCGGCGGGCGCCGCGTTCGCGGGCGACCTCGCGACGCTCGTCGCGCTGCGCGCCGTCCAGGGCGCGGCGACGGCGGCGGTGCTGCCCGCCGTCATGGCGCTGATCTCCGCGCTGTTCGACGGCGCGCGGCGCGGCCGGGCGCTCGGGCTGTGGGCGGCGGCCAACGGCGTCGGGCAGGCCGCCGGGCCGACGCTCGGCGGCGGGCTCGCCACGTGGTTCGGCTGGCACGCGGTGTTCTGGCCGGTCGTGCCGCTGTGCGCGGCCGCGGCGGCGCTCGCCGTCCGGTCCGTCCCGGCGGGGCGGGGGCGCCGCGTCCCGCTCGACTGGCGCGGCGCGGCGCTGCTCACCCTCGCCGCCGGGCTCGGGCTCGGCGCCACGTCCGCCGCGGCGACGCTCGGCGCGGCCTCGCCCGTCGTGTGGTCCGGGACGCTCGCCGGGCTGCTCGCCGCCGTCGGCTACGTCGCGTTCGCGCGCGGCCGCCCGGACGCGTTCCTGCCGCCCCGCCTCCTGCTCGAGACCCGCTACCTGCGCTCCTGCCTCAGCGTGCTCGCGCAGATGTTCTGCCTCGGCGCGACGCTGCTCGCCGTCCCCGTCTACCTGACCACCGAGCGGGACGCGACGACGCTCGCGGCGGGCGCCGTCCTGCTGAGCCTGCCCGTCACGATGTCGGTGCTCGGGCCGGTGACGGGCGTCCTCATGGAACGGCTGTCGCCCCGCGCGGTGCTGCGCGGCGGGCTCGCCGTCCTCGTCGCGGGCCAGGCGCTCGTCGGGTGCGTCATCGCCGCGTCCGGGACGGTCCCCTGGCTGCTCGCCGCCCTCGCGCTGACCGGCGCGGGCGTCGCGTTCGTGCAGACCCCGGCCGCGACCGGCGCGACCCGCTCCCGCGCCGGGCGGCGCGGCGCCGGGCTCGGCCTGTTCAACCTGCTGCGCTTCGGCGGGTCCGCGCTCGGCGCCGCCTGGGTCGGCGTCGTCCTCGACCAGGCCCCGGCGTACGGGACGATGTTCGCGGTGTGCGCCGCCATCGCCGCCCTCGGCCTGCTGTCGTCCCTCGCCGGACCCGACCCCGCCTAGCGCGGCGCGGACGCGGGCGGGGCCAGTTCGTCGGCGAGGCCGCCGCTCACCGTCGTCAGCGTGTCGATGTGGTGCGCCAGCCAGAACATGAACTGCGCGTCCGCCGACCGGATGTCCATGCGCAGGGCGCGGGACGCGCGGTCCAGCTTGTACAGCATCGTGTTGCGGTGCATGCCCAGCTCGCGCGCCGCCGCGTTCAGGTTCCCCGACGTCCTGATGTAGGCGAGGACGATCCGCTCCAGGTCGCCGCCGTTCGCCCGGCGCAGCGGCGCGAGCGTCTCGCGCGCGAACGCCGTCGCCTCCGCGCTGCCCGCCACGTCCTTCAGCGCGGCGAACACCCGCAGGTCGTCGTAGCCGCAGACGGGCTCGGCGGCGGTGTGCCAGGCGAGGCCCATCGCGAGCCGCGCCTCGTGGTAGCCCGCCGCGACCCCGGCCGCGCCCTGCCCCGACCGCCCGTAGGTGACCCGCAGGTCGTCGCCGAGCTGGGGGCGCAGCGCCCGGTGCAGCCGCTCGGCGAACCGGGACGCCTGCTCGCGCTGCCGCAGCGGGTCCGACGGCCCGGACGTCTGCCGGATCACCACGATCGTCGAGCCGATCGCCGCGGTCAGCGTGCAGCCGCGCGGTTCGAGGTTCTGCGCGGTGCGGGTCGCGGTGACCGTCCGGCGCAGGTAGTCGCGGCACACGGGCAGCAGCGACGCCGCCGCCACCACGTGCACGGTGAAGTGCCCGGCGACGTCGAAGCCGTGGTGCCGCGCCCGCGCGCCCAGCTCGTAGGAGTCGGCGAACCGGCCGTGGACCAGCGCCTCCACGAAGTCGCCGCGGGCCCGCTCCTCCGCCGCCCGCACCGACCGCTGCCGCAGCATCTCCGACCCGACGAGCGTCGCGCCGTGCTCGGCGACGACCCGGTGCTGCGCCAGGTCGTGCGGGTCGGGCGGGCAGTCCCGCTCGATCAGCACGAGGCGTCCGAACACCTCGCCGCCGACCAGGACGGGCGCGACGAGCGCGTGCACCGGCGACCCGGCCGGGCCGAGCGTGAACTCGGCCGCCGCCGCGCGCGCCTGCGCGCCCGGGACGCGCGGGTCCTCGTCCGGGAGCGCGCGCAGGACGTCGTCCGGGTCCGGGGGAGCGGCGTCCGGCGCCGCCGCCCAGGCGAGCCGCTCGCCGTCCACGTCGCAGATCAGCACCGAGCAGCGGGACAGCCCGACGACCGCGTGCGCCATCGCCGGGACGCCCGGCCCGCGCGACAGCACCTCCGCCAGGGTGCGGTGGACGCGCGTCCCGTACTCCAGGATGTGCGCGGCCTGCGCGAGGGCCTTCTGCCCGATCAGCCTGCTCACCGCCCGGTAGTCGGCCTCGGCGGGCAGCGCCAGCAGCGGGACGCCCGCCGCGTCGGCGGCGCGGGCCGCCGCGTCCAGGCCGCCGTCGACGCCGTCGGCGCCGTCCACGCCGGGCGGGCGCCAGGCGAGCAGGGCGGCCGCGTCCCGGCGGGCGAGCCCGTCGACGACGGCGGCGGCCGTGTCCGGCGGCGCCAGCGCCGTCACCGGCAGGTGGACGGCGACGCCGGACAGGTCGGGCCCCGGGCCCGTCTCCCCGGTCGCCGGGTCGGGGTAGCGGCGGGTCTCCGACAGCGGCAGGCACCAGCCGACGCCGCGCCCGAGCCCCGCCCGCCCGGCGACCAGCGTGTCGCGCAGCAGCGGCTCGGCCAGCAGGGTGCCGACCGGCAGGTGCCCGTCGGGGATCGTCGCGGTCCCAGTCGCGGATGGAGTCGCGGATGGAGTCGCAGGGTGATGTGCCATGTGCCCACATCCCGTCCGGTTCGTTCGGCAGGGTGTCCATAGCCCCGACGGCCGCGGCCTTCGAGACTGACGGGATAGAGGAGATCCGGACGGACGGCCTGGCTAGGGAAAAGACCGTCCTCCACATCCTGCGGCACCGATCAGTTTCCGGCAATACCCCGGCGAGGACCGGGGACGACGGGAGGCCCCGTGCACACCGTTCACCGGCTCACGCTCGAAGACGCCCTGGTCATGCTGGCGGCGGCCGAGGAGGAGGCCCGCCGGATCGGGGTCCGGCAGACGATCTGCGTCGCCGACGACGGCGCGCACCCGATCGCCGTCCACCGGATGACGGGCGCGCGGCTCACCGGCGTCGAGATCGCCATCGCGAAGGCGTTCACGGCGGCGGGCCACCAGCGCGACACGCACCGCTTCAACGAGCCGCCGGACGGCCCCGCCCTCCCCGGCAACGAGGCGTTCGGCATCGCGCACATGCACCCCGGCAAGTTCGCGGTCTTCGTCGGCGGGTTCCCGATCGTGCACGACGGCGAGGTCGTCGGCGCGGTCGGCGTCAGCGGCGGCAACGGCGACCAGGACAAGGCCGTCGGCGCCGCCGCCCTCCGCGCCTTCCAGGAGAAGATCGCCGGGTGAGCTTCCGGGTGAGCTTCCGTGTGAGCTCGGTGGTTTCTTGGGCGACATGAGTGCGATGTGGTCAGAACCGCCTCGGTGATCTGTTCCAATGAACTGTTGTGCCGCCCGCTTCCTACCGTCTCGTGCGCCGCGCGGGTCCCGCGCGGGCCGTCCCGCCCGTGCTCGACGACCAGCAGCGGCGGGTGGTCGAGCATGCCGGCGGGCCGATGCTCGTGCTCGCCGGGCCCGGCACCGGGAAGACGACGACGATCGTCGAGGCCGTCGTCGACCGCATCGAGAACCGCGGGACCGACCCGGAGCGGGTGCTCGTCCTGACGTTCAGCCGCAAGGCGGCGGGCGAGCTGCGCGAGCGGATCACCGGGCGGCTGCGCCGGACGACGCGGACACCCCTCGCGCTCACCTTCCACAGCTACGCCTACGCGCTGCTCCGCCGGGACGCCGTCCTGAACGAGGAGCCCGCGCCGCGCCTGCTGTCCGGGCCCGAGCAACTGCTGGAGGTGCGGCGGCTCCTCGAAGGCGAGCTGGCGGACGGCGCCCGCGACTGGCCGGAACGGCTGCGCGCCGCCCTGGCGACGCGCGGTTTCGCCGAGGAGCTCCGCGACTTCACCCTGCGGGCGGTCGAACGGGCCTACGGCGCGGAGGACCTCGCCGCCCTCGGACGCCTGCGCGGCCGCGACGACTGGCCCGCCATCGGCCAGTTCATGGACCGGTATGTGAACCGTTTCCTGCTCGACCCCGTCCCCACCTACGACTACGGCGAGCTGATCCACCTCGCCGCCGGGATGCTCACCGACGAAGAGGTCCGCTTCCGCGAGCAGGACGCCTACGACATCGTGTTCGTGGACGAATACCAGGACACCGACCCCGCGCAGGAAGCCCTACTCCAGCACCTCGCCGGAGCCGGACGCGACCTCATCGTCGTCGGCGACCCGGACCAGTCCATCTACGGTTTCCGGGGCGCGGACGTGCGCGGCATCCAGGAGTTCCCCGACCGTTTCCGCACCCTGGACGGCGACCCCGCGCCCGTCGTGGCGCTGCGCACCTGCCGCCGCATGGGCCCGCAGATCCTCGCCGCGTCGCGGCGGATCGCGCGCCGCCTTCCCGCCGGCGGGGCGGGCGCCGCCGAACACCGCGCCCTCCGCCCCCTGGACGAACTGGACGACGGCGAAGTGCGCGCCGTCATCGCCGACTCCGAAAGCCAGGAATCGGCCCTGGTCGCCGACGAACTGCGGCGCGCGCATCTGCTCGACGGCGTCCCGTGGTCGCGGATGGCGGTGCTCGTGCGGAGCGCGGTGCGGCAGGTCCCGGTGCTGCGCCGCGCGCTGGCCCAGGCCGGTGTGCCGGTGGTCGTGGCGGGCGACGAGGTTCCGCTGATCGGTGAGCCCGCCGTCCGCCCGTTCCTGATCCTGCTCAACGCGGCGCTCAAGAAGGGCTTCCTGGACGAGGTCGTCGCCGAAGACCTCCTGACCGGGCCGCTGGGCGGCGCCGACGCGCTCGCCATGCGCCGCCTGAAGCGGGCCCTGCGGGATTCGGAGGAACTGTCGGGCGGGCAGCGCCCGCTCGGGGAACTCCTCGTCGCGGCGGTGAACGACCCGCGCGAGCTGGTTCTCGTCCACGAACGGGTGCGGGCCCCGGCCGAGCGGGTCGCGCACCTCATCGACGTGGCGCGGCGCGGCGTCCACGACGGCGGCACCGCCGAGGACGTCCTCTGGGCCGTGTGGAAGGAGAGCGGGCAGGCGGACGTCCTGCTGGAGCAGAGCGCCAAGGGCGGGACGCGCGGCGCCGCCGCCGACCGCGACCTCGACGCCGTCGTCGCCCTGTTCGACCACGCCGCCCGGTTCGTCGACCGGCTGCCCCAGGCGGGCGCCGACCTGTTCGTCGACACCATCGCGGCCCAGGAGATCGCCGGGGACACCCTCGCCGAGCAGGCGCCGCAGGGCGAGGCCGTCCGCATCCTCACCGCGCACCGCGCCAAGGGCCTGGAATGGGACGTGGTCATCGTCGCCGGGGTCCAGGAGGGCGTCTGGCCCGACGTGCGGCTGCGCGGCTCGCTCCTCGGCGTCGAGGAACTGGTCGAGCACGCCGCCGGGGCCGAGCCGGACGGCGACGCCGCGGCGGGCGCGTCCATGGCCGCCAAGATGCTGGACGAGGAGCGCCGCCTCTTCTACGTCGCCGTCACCCGAGCCCGCAAGCGGCTCGTCGTCACCGCGGTCGGCGGCGACGACACCGAGGAACGCCCGTCCCGGTTCCTCAACGAGCTGCTCCCCGGCGCGATCGAGCAGTCCCAGCTGGATGAGAAGACGCGGTGGCTGTCGCTGTCCGCGCTGGTCGCCGACCTGCGCTCGGTCGTGTCCGACCCGGCCCGGCCGGAGCCGCTGCGCCGCGCCGCCGCCGGGCACCTGGCGCGGCTCGCGCGCGCGGGCGTGCGCGGCGCGAAACCGGAGAACTGGTACGCGATCACCGCGCTGTCCGACGCGGGCCCCGCGTTCGCCGAGGACGAGCCGATCACGATCTCCCCGTCCCAGGTCGAGGCGTTCACGACCTGCGGCCTGCGCTGGCTGCTCGCCTCGGCGGTCGGCGCGCAGGACGGCGGCCCGAACGAGTACAGCACGATGGGCAAGGTCGTCCACGCCGTCGCCGAGATGGCGGGCGCGGACGACGGGATAGACGAGGTCCACGTCGCCGAACGGCTCAACGAGATCTGGAACGACCTCGAATTCCGCAGCGCCTGGTATTCCGAGAAGCAGCGCGAGCAGGCCACCCGGATGGTGGACAAGTTCCTCACCTGGCACCGGGAGAACCCCAACGAGGTCGTCGCGCTCGAAGAGTCCTTCAAGGTCGACCTGGGCCGCGTCGTCATCAAGGGCCGCATCGACCGCGCCGAGCGCGACGAGCAGGGGCGCGCCGTCATCATCGACATCAAGACGTCGTCCACGGCCGTCCCCAAGGACGACCTGGCCCGGCACCCGCAGCTCGGCGTCTACCAGTACGCGGTCATGCTCGGCGCGTTCGAGCGGCACGGGCTGATCGAGCCGGGCGGCGCGAAGCTCGTGCAGGTCGGCAAGGCGGCGTTCGCCGCGAAGGCGCGCGAGCAGGAACAGCCCGCGCCGTCGGAGGACTCCGACCCGGAATGGCCCAAGAAGCTGGTCGAGATCGTCGCGAGCGGCATGGCGAGCGACGTCTTCCAGGCGCGGGCGAACGACAAGTGTCGCACCTGTCCCGTACGCTCCTGCTGCCCCGTCCATGACGAGGGCGGGCAGGTTGGCGAGTAGGCGAGTAGCAGGCGAGAGTGGCTCGGGGGGAGCTAGGTGATCACGCCGGGAGAGCTCGCCCGGCTGCTGGAGATCCCGGAGCCGACGGACGAGCAGGCGCGGGTGATCGAGGCGCCGATGGCCCCGATGGCGGTCATCGCCGGGGCCGGGTCGGGCAAGAGCGAGACGATGGCCGCGCGGGTGGTGTGGCTGGTCGCGAACGGGTTCGTGCGGCCCGAGCGCGTCCTCGGGCTGACCTTCACCCGCAAGGCCGCCGCCGAGCTCGGCGCCCGCGTGCGCAAACGGCTCGACCGGCTCCGCGAGGTGCTGCCCGGCGACGAGCTGGAACGGCTCGGCGGCGAGGCGCTCTTCGACGGCGAGCCGATGGTGTCGACCTACCATTCCTACGCGGCTCGGCTCTTCGGCGACCACGCGCTGCGCGAGGCGCTCGAACCGACGATGCGGCTCATCTCACCGGCCGTCGCCTGGCAGATCTGCTCGCGCGTCGTCGACTCCTACAACGGCCCGATGGACCAGATCGAATGGCAGCCCGACACCGTCACCAAGGCCGTCATGGAACTGTCCGGTGACCTCTCCGAACATCTGCGGACCGCCGACGACGTCCGCAAGGTCGGCTCCTGGCTGGACGAGCGTTTCGCCGCGCTCAAGAAACCGCTGAAACCGCAGCGCGACATCCTCGCGAAACAGGCCGTCCGCGAGCAGCTCATGCCGCTCATCGAGGCGTACGGGCGGGCCAAGGCCGACCGGGAGGTCATCGACCACGGCGACCAGATGGCCCTCTCGGCGCGGATCGCCTACAAGCATCCCGAGGTCGGGATGATCGAGCGCTCGCGCTTCTCGGTCGTCCTGCTGGACGAATACCAGGACACGTCGCAGGCGCAGCTCGTCCTGCTCAAATCGCTGTTCGCGGACGGCCACGCGGTGACGGCCGTGGGCGACCCGTGCCAGTCCATTTACGGGTGGCGCGGCGCGAGCGCCGGGAACCTGCTGCGGTTCGCCTACGACTTTCCCGCGCAGCCGGGCGTGGGGGGCGGGCGTCCGGTGCCCGCGCCGGTCGTCCAGCTCAGCCGGTCGTTCCGGAACGGCGAGCACATCCTGGAGGCGGCGGCCAAGATCCAGGAGGAATTGCGCGCCGAGACCCGGGCCGTTCCCCGGCTCGTCCCGGGCGCGGGCCGGGAAGGGCGCGGACGCGTCGAATGCGCGCTGTTCGACACCGTCGAGGACGAGGCCGAACGGATCGCCGCGCGCATCGCCGGGCTCATGGCCGACGGCTCCGGACTCGCGCCCGACGGCGGATGGTCGGAATCGGAGCTGCTCTATTCCGATATCGCCGTGCTCGCTCGGAAACGGTCGCAGTTCCCGCTCATCCGGCGGGCACTGGAGGGGCGCGGCATTCCGGTGGAGGTCGTCGGGCTCGGCGGGCTGCTCACCGTCCCCGAAGTGCAGGACGTCGTCGCCACCCTGCGCGTCATGCACGACCCGTCCGCCGGGGCGTCGCTCGCCCGGCTCCTCACCGGGCCGCGCTGGCGGCTCGGCCCGCGCGACCTCGTCGCGCTCGGACGGCGCGCCCGCGTCCTCGCCCAGGACGCGGCCCGCGACGTCACCCCGCCCGAACCCGCCGCCCCGCCGGAGGCGACTCCCGACGTCGTCGAAGACGTCGTTGATGGGGCGCCTGAAGACCCGCTCCGGCAGCTCGTCAGCGAGCTGAACCAGGAGACCGGCAGCCTCGTCGACGCGCTCGACGACCTCGGACCGCCGGACGCCTACTCGCCCGAGGGCTTCGGCCGCCTCCGGCGGCTCCGCGACGAGCTGCGCGGCCTGCGCGCCCAGGTCGGGCTGCCGCTGCCCGACCTGGTCACCGAGGTCGAACGGGCCCTCGGCCTCGACATCGAGGTCGCCGCGCGGTCCGGCCTCGACCCCGTCACCGCCCGCGCCGACCTCGACGCCTTCATCGACGCCGCCGCCACGTTCGCCGGGGACGCCGAAGACCCCACGCTCGGCGCGTTCCTCGCCTACCTCAAGGCCGCCGAGACGGAGGAGTTCGGCCTGGAGGCCGGACGCGTCGGCGAGACCAACAGCGTGAAACTGCTCACCGTGCACGCGTCCAAGGGGCTGGAATGGCCGGTCGTCATCGTCCCCGGCCTGTCCTCCGTGCCGCAGAAGAACGGCGCGCCCGCCAAGGGCTCGATATTCCCGTCGCCGCCGCAGAACGCCACCCGCTGGACGGCGAATCCGCGCGTCCTGCCGTTCATGCTGCGCGGCGACCGCGCCGACCTGCCGTCCCTGACCGGCCTGGAGAAGGACGACCTCGCCGCGTTCGACCAGGCGTGCTCCGAACGCGACCTGCGGGAGGAAAGGCGGCTCGCCTATGTCGCGGTCACGCGCGCTTCGAGCCTCCTCATCGCGACCGGATATTGGTGGGGGGCCTCGGGACGTCCGCTCGGGCCCTCGCCATTCCTGGAAGAGGTGCGGTTCGTCTGCATGACGGGCGAGGGCGTCGTCGGGATATGGGCCGACGCGCCCGAGGAGGGCGACGCCAACCCGCTGCTGAACGACCCCGACGAAGCGCACTGGCCCGTCGCGCCCGGCGAACGCGGATGGTCCGACATCGCCGCGCGGGAACGGTATGAGGCCGTCGTCGAGGCGGCCCGCATGGTCGAGGACGAAATGGCCGGGCGGACGCGCCACTGGGCCGGAATCAGCGGCCTCTCCGTCACCGATCGCGCCCGGATGACGGCCTGGGCGCGGGACGTCGAACTCCTCCTCGCCGAACGCGACCGGGGACGCGGCGGAGACGGCATGCAGGTCCAGTTGCCCGCCCATCTTTCGGTCTCGTCGCTGGTGGCGCTCGCACGCGACCCGGCGGGGCTGGCGCGGCAGATCCGCCGTCCGATGCCGCGTCCGCCCGCGCCGTACGCGCGGCGCGGCACCGCCTTCCACGCGTGGCTGGAGGGCAGGTGGGGCCAGCAGCGGCTGATCGACCCCGACGAGATGCCCGGCGCCGCCGACGAGGGCGCCGCCGACGACGCGCAGCTCGCCCATCTCCAGGCCCGGTTCGAGGAGTCGGAATGGGCCGCGCGGGAGCCGCTCGACATCGAGGTGCCGTTCGAGACGATCATCGGCGACCGGCTGATCCGCGGACGCATGGACGCCGTCTTCCGGACCGGCGACGGGTACGAGATCGTCGACTGGAAGACCGGGGCGCCGCCCGCCGGGGACGAGGCCCGGTTCGCCGCCGTCCAGCTGGCCGCCTACCGGCTCGCCTGGGCCGAACTGACCGGGGTCGAGGTCGAGCGGGTCAGCGCCGCGTTCCACTACGTCAAGGCCAATGTGACCGTCCGCCCCGCCGATCTCCTGGATGCGGAGGGGCTCGCCGCGCTGCTGGACGGCGTGCCCACCGCCTGATTCCTCCGGGTTTCCGGTGATGAGTCTCACTCACCCCTGTTCACCGTGCGTGGTTTCGGGGATGATCCGGGCAACCGTTCGAGGGAGGCGACGTGGCGGTCACGCATGACGAGAAGGTCGTACAGGAGTTCTCCAAGCAGGCGCCCGGATTCGCCGATCCCCGGCTGAACGTCGCGTTCACCCGTCATCTGGACCGGCTCGTCCGGTTCATGGAACCCGAACTCGACCTGGAGGACGTGGTCCTGGAGGTCGCCGCGGGGACCGGGCTCGTGTCCCGCGCGATCGCGCGGCGCGTCCGGCACGTGACGGCCCTCGACCTCACCCCCGCGATGCTCGCCGAAGGCAAACGCGACGCCGACCAGGCGGGGCTGACGAATGTGACGTTCACGCATGGGGACGCCACCGCGCTGCCCTACGTCGACCGGTCGTTCACGCTCGTCGTCACCCGGTTCTCCCTGCATCAGGTCGCCGACCCGGAGAGCGTCGTCCGGGAGATGGTTCGCGTGAGTCGGCCCGGCGCCGCCTTGATCGTCGCCGATCTCGTGCGCCCGGACGGGGTCGCGGGCGATCCCGATCGGATCGAGCGGCTGCGCGACCCCTCCCATGGCGCCTCGCTCACCGAGGCGCGGATCGCCGAGCTGCTCACGGAGGCCGGAGCGCAGGTCAAGCGGGTCGAACGGTTCGAATACGCGCGGCCGCTCGACCCCTGGCTTGAGCTCTCCCAGACGCCCGCGGACGTCGCGGACGGAATCAGGCGGGAGCTGCGCGACGAGCTGGCGGGCGGCCCGGCGACGGGCATGCGTCCCAGCGAGGTGGACGGCGTCCTGCATTTCACGCACTCCTACGTCTTCCAGCAGGCCATCGCCGATTAGTCGAGGCTTGTCGGGGTGGTCTGAGTGCGGGGTGCTTTTCGGTAACGAGTTCGACCAAATGTTCGACGGGTGTCGTTCGTTTGTTCTAGGCTGTCGAACATGGGTTCTAGCACTGTGCGTTCCCTCGACCGCGAGCCCGCCGCGCTGGCGATGCGCATCGGCGTCGTCGCCGCCGAGGCCGCCCTCGCCACCTTCGCCCGCAACCTCGACGTGGACGACCTTGAGGACGGCGTCGACTTCCAGGGCGTCATCGGCCCCGCCGAATGGCCGGTGTTCTCCCTGGTCATCGACACGCTCGCGGAAGCCGCGCCCGGCGACCGCCGGTCGCTGGACGAGCGCCGCGCCGACGCCCTCAACGACCTCGCCCGCATCTGCATGGCCGCCAAGAACCGCGGCGCCGCCTGATTCGGGGCGGTGGGGGTGGGCGGGTCAGTCTTTCAGGGCTCGGGGTTTGACCTTGCCCGTGCTGGTGCGGGGGAGTTCGTCGACGAAGTGGACGTCCCTCGGGACCTTGTACCTGGCCAGATGCTCTTTGACGTGGGCTTTGATCTCGTCCTCGGTGAGGGTTGAGCTCGGCTTCCGGACTATGTGGGCGGCCAGGCGGTGGCCGAAGTCCTTGTCCTCGACGCCGGTCACGGACACTTCCGCGATGTCGGGGTGAGCGTCCAGGAGGGCTTCGACCTCGCCCGGGAAGACGTTCTCCCCGCCGGAGACGATCATGTCGTCGGCGCGGCCGTCGATGAAAAGGCGTCCCTCGTCGTCGAAATGGCCCAAGTCGCCGGTGCTCGTCAGGTTGTCGTGTTGGGCTTTGTGCTTGTCGCCGTCGTTTGTGTATCCCGCGAAGCGTAGGCCGCCGCTGGTGTAGATCTCGCCGGTCTCGCCCGGTGGGAGTTCCCGGTTGTTCTCGTCCAGGATCCTGATGGTCAGGCGGTAGGACGGTCTGCCTACCGTGCCGGGCGCTTTTCGCAGGTCGTCGGGGGTGGCGATGGTGGCCCAGCCCGTCTCGGTCGCGCCGTAGACGTTGACGAGGACGTCGCCGAAATGGTCCATGAAGGCGGTGGAGAGGTGCGGGTGGAGGGCCGCGCCGCCGCATACCACTGTGCGGAGGGTTTCGGGGCGGGGCTTCTTCTCGTCCAGGATGCGCTGGAGCATTACGGGGACGGCTACCAGTGTTTCCGCTTGGTGTTTCTCGATGGTCTCCAGGGTTTCGCGGGCGTCGAAACGCTTGGTGAGGATCAGCGGCATGCCCATGCCCAGTGCGACCGTGGTGTAGGCGAAGCCGAGGATGTGGAACAGCGGGGGAGCGACCACGATCGGCGCGCCTGAGCGGACGGGGACTCGGTTGACGTGGCTAAGCGCGGCCGGGAGAACCGATCTTATGGAGAGGTCGTGGCTGGCGCCTTTCGGGGTTCCGGTCGTGCCGGAGGTCATCACGATTATCTTGCTGGGTTTGGCGGGGTGAACTGGGCGGGGTGGTGGTGTCTCTGTTGTTTGGGGTTGGATTGTTTGGTGTTTGTAGCCGGACTTTTGGATGGTTTCTGTGAACTCGTCGTCGTGGACTAGGAGGTCGATTCCTTCGCGTTCGGTTACTTGTCCTAGTTGGGTGGGGGCGAAGTCTGTGTTGAGGAGGACGACGTCATTGCCCAGGCGGGACGCGGCCAGGACCGTCTCCACGAAGCCCCGATGGTTGCGGCAGAGGATTCCGATCTTCTGGGTGGTGAGGGGTTGGAGTTTGGTGGCCAGGGATGCTGCCCTGTGCTCCAGTTCCGCGTAGGTGAGTGCGCCTTGTTCGTCGATCAGTGCTGTTCGGGTGGGGAACCGTAGGGCGGACATGGCGCCTAGCGTGGCGGGGGTCGGGCCGTAGCGGGCGTAGGTGAAGAGGAGGCGGGCCGCCCTGTCTGGACGGACGGGGTGCATTACGCCTGTGTCGCGGATCGCTCTGGTCGCGTGTAGTCCGAGGGCGGTCAGGTCGCGGAGCTGGGTTAGGGGGCGCAACACTCTCTCCTCTTGGGGCGGGTGGGCGGGCGGCTCGTGTGTTTGCTTACCCCGTGTTCTGCTGAATATTGCGGCTGCTAGCGGTGGCTGAGGTCTGGTGCTTTTCTTTCCGGCGTGCGCGTGGTTTTTATCGGATTTGGTGTGGTTGCTGTTGGTGCGTGGCTGAGGTGCCTTCCGAAGGTGGGTGGTCGGCTGCGGGTTGTTGCCGGTTGCTGTCACGTTGGTTGCGGTTGTTGGCTTGAGGTGGGTGATTTTCTTTCGGGTGGGTGCGGGGTTCTGCTGTAGTGAGAGTAATGTGGCCTGTCTGAATTGCCCAATTAATCACTCCTCTCTTCTCTTATAATTGGAGATGACATTGGAGGACGGGTGGCTGTTAGCCTTGTTGGTGAGTCGGGTCGGTTGAGTGGGCTGACCGATTCTGAGCTTCTCCAGGTTGCGGTCGCTGCTCGGCGGCAGACCTCGTTGGCGCAGGCCCGAGAATTGGCTGCCATTGCTGAGCTTGCCCGTCGTCGTGGTGAGGACGACCCTCCGGAGGGGTACCGGGGGTTGTCGGCACATGAAGCGGTCGCCGAAGAAGTTGCCGCTGCGTTGACCGTCACTGGTAATGCCGCCGCTATTTTGGTGCATCTCGCCGAACGTCTCACCGGGCCGCTCGCGGAGACCTTGGCCGCTTTGGAAGCCGGATACATCGACTTGACCAGGGCTCGCGCCATCTCCGATGGTACGGAGAATCTTCCTGATGAGGTCGTCGGTCGTGTCCAGGCGGCGGCGCTGGAGAAGGCGTCCGAGCAGACCAGCGGGCAGCTGCGTCGCCGTATCAAACGGCTCACCGAGCGGCTGGCTCCGCAATGTGTCGAGGAACGGCGTCGCGAGGCGATTCGGCAGCGGCGGCTCGAACTGTGGGAGAGTCCGGCCGGAACCGCTGATCTGGGTTTGTGCGACCTGCCGCCCGAGGACGCCCATGCCATCTACAACAAGATCTCTGCGGCCGCGCGTGGAATCCGGGCCGACGGCGACACCCGTCCGCTGCAATGCATCCGTGCCGACCTGGCGACTCAGCTCCTTAACGGCCACCCTCTGCCCGATGCCGTTCAGGCGCTCATCTCCCAGGCTCCGCCAAGCGTTGGGCCTGTGTCGGAGCCAGCGGAGGAGGTGGACGGCGATGTCGACGCGGTCATTGGTGAATTGGCGGGAATGGCCGATCGGCAGCTTGGCCAGGTGTGTGACCGTGCCCCGGCCCACGCTCGGTCCATGGCCGTCGCCCATGCGGTAGCCCGCCTTGAGCGTCGTCTCGGTGCGCGACGTGACACGTTCTGTCGAAGCGGCGATGATACGCACGGTCATCCGGGTTATCGGGCTCCGGCCGCGCTTCGGCGTGAGATTCAGGCCCGCCATTCCACGTGCGTGTTTCCGACCTGCAATCAGCCGTCGCATCGCTGCGACCTCGACCACACCACGCCTTGGCGGCCCGGGATCACCTGCCGCTGCAATCTCGCCCCGCTCTGCAGGCGTCACCACCGCCTCAAACAGACCCGTGGCTGGAAACTGCATCAACTCTGGCCCGGCCTCCTCATCTGGGTCACCCCAGCAGGAGCCTGGTACATCGTCCGCCCCGACCGGCGGTGAGCCGGGGCTGGATAGTGTCGAGGGCATGAAGCGCTCGGCTGATGCAGTCACTGCGGACGACCTTCAAACGTCCGTTCGCCTTGCCGTTGCCACCATGCGGCAAGCGCCGTCCGAGCGGGCATGGGACACCAAAGCCGGAGCCCTTGAATGGACCTGCTGGGAAACCGTGGAACACCTGAGCGACGACCTTTTCGCGTACGCCGCACAGTTGGGCCCGCAGACCCCGCCCATGGACGGTGAAGTGCCGTTCGTGTGGGAGAGCCGTAGGCCCGGTGGTCCAGCGAACGTCATCCACGCCGACCGGAAATCAGGGCCCGCCGGACTTCTCCAAGTACTGGACGCATGCGGCGGCCTGCTCGTCGCCATGGTGCGCAGCACACCGCCCGACGTCCGCGCCCACCACGTGTTCGGCGCGTCTGACCCCGAAGGGTTCGCCGCGATGGGAATGGTCGAGACCCTCGTCCACACGCGCGATGTGGCGGACGGTCTGAATCTGGTCTGGGAACCGCCCGCCGAATTGTGCTCCCGCGTCCTCGCCCGCCTTTTCCCGGACGCTCCACGCGACACCGACCCGTGGCAGACGCTGCTATGGGCGACGGGCCGCGCGGAACTCCCAGGGCGCCCACGCCTGACGTCCTGGCGCTGGCAAGGCACCCCACGATGAGCGTCCACTAGAGAATTAAGCGTGGGGGCTAGAGGCTCGCTGGAGGGCAGCCAGAGGTTAGAGGAGCGCCTCGCCGAGGCGTTGCCAGTGGGGCATGGAATCGCCTGGGTCGGTCCCGATCACCTGGACGGTGACGTGGTCCGCGCCCGCGTCGACGTGGTCGCGGAGTTTCTTCACGATGGTGTCCAGGTCGCCCCAGAAGACCAGGTCGTCGACGAGGCGGTCGGCGCCGTGCGCGATCTCGTCCTCGGTGTAGCCCAGGCGGCGGAACTTCTCGACGTTGAACGGCGTGTTCAGGTAGGGATGCAGGTGCTCTCGGGCCTTCGCCCGTGCCTCAGCCGCGTCCGACTCGAACAGCACCGGGTGTTCCACACCGAGAAACGCGTCCGGCCCTAGGGTCTCCCGGGCCTGTGCCGTGTGCGCGACGGTGACGTGGTAGGTGTGCGCCCCCGCGGCCCGGTCCCGGGACAACTCCAGCATTTTCGGCCCATACGCGGCCAGGATTCTTCGGATCGGGGTCTCGGCACTGGGTGCGTCTGGGGCGTCCATCGCATCGAGGTATTCGCGCATGGCGGCCAACGGTTTGACCCCCGGTCGCTTCTTCCCGCCGTACCCCAAACCGAGCACGTGCCGTCCCGGATAGGCGTCCGCCAGGAGGGCACTGCCTGCGCGTGCGGAACGCGCGTCCCGCGCCCAGATCTGCGCGATGGCGTTGACCGCCCGTATCCGTTCGGTGGACGAGAGGATGAGGCTCGCGAGCGTGAACGCCTCGCGTCCGCCCACCTCCGGGAACCAGAACGACCGCCAGCCCTGCTCCTCCAACTCCTGCACCGACTCCCGGATCCTCGCCGCGGGCAACTGCTCGAACTCGAAGCTGTAGAGCCCGAACGTGCCGAGATCGTCGAACGCGCCCATCGGATCGCCCCTTCGCGTGTCATCGCCCATCTACGAATCGAAATATCGCAGATCTTCGATATGACTGTCAAAGTGGTCGAGGTGGGGGGTGGGGCGTGGGGTCAGAGCGTCCGGCCGAGGGTCGCGACGAGTTGGGCGATGCGCTCTTCGTCGCGCTTGTAGTGGGTCCACTTGCCCACGCGCGTCGCTCGGACCAGCCCTGCCCGCTGCAGTTCGGCCATGTACGCCGACACGGTCGACTGGGCCAGGCCCGCCTTCTCCTGGAGGTGGCTCACGCACACCCCGACTTCGAGCGGGTCCGCGATGGGCTGCTGGGTGAAGTGGCGTTCGGGGTCGCGCAGCCAGGACAGCAGTTGCAGACGTACCGGGTTCGCGAGCGCACGCAGCGCCGTGACCAGGTCGAGGTCGACTGAACCGGCGTTCTCTGCCATGAAGGCGAGTATAGGTCGGCATCGACGTTTCGCATCACGTCGATACGTCGGCACGTCGATACGTCGGTGCGGGATCGGGCGCTCCTGGTCAGCGGAGGTAGTGGAACGCGGGCTTGGGGTGCATCAGGAAATCGTGGTGGGAGATGTTCCAGGCGTAGGCCCCAGCCATGGTGAAGGCGATGATGTCACCACGGGAGAGGGGCGGGACGGGCACGTCGCGGGCGAAGACGTCCTTCGGTGTACACAACTGGCCCACGAGCGTGGCTGGGCTCTCCGGGCCGCTTGCGGTGAGGACCGTGAACGGCTGGTTGTGTCCCTTGGTCACAGGTGTTCTCAGGTGGTGGGTGCCGCCGCGCAGGATCACGTAGGTGTCGCCATGGGTCGTCTTCACGTCCAGGACGTCGGTGACGTACCAGCCGTGGTAGGCGGTGATCGCGCGTCCTGGCTCTATCCGGACGGTGGCGGGAATGCGGTTCAGGCCCGTCCCATAGAGGTCCCAGTCGAAGCGGCTCTCGGGGGATGTGTAGTCGACGGCCATGCCGCCGCCCACGTTCAACTCGGGGTCGTCCACTCCTAGGGATGCCAGCCAGGGGAGTGCCCAATCCGCTATTTGGTGCGCCAGGTCGAGCATGGTGGGTGCGTCCAGGCCGGAGGCCAGGTGTGCGTGGACGCCCCGCAGAGTGAGGTGAGGGTTGCGCGCCAGGAGGTGGGCGCACTGGGTGAGCGCGTCTTCGTCCATGCCGAAGGGGCCGCTCATGGCAAGGGCGGCGTTCGGGGTGCTTAGCGGGAGGTTCGCGCGGAGAAGGATGTCGGCTGGCCCCAGCGCGGCAAGGCGGGCCAGTTCGCTCGGACTTTCGACGTGGATCCGGTTGACTTTGATGGCCTGGGACAGTTCTTCGTCCGTCTTGCCAGGCCCGCCGAAGGCGATGCGGGTGCCGGGCAGGGTTTGTTGGACGTGGGCCAGTTCGCCACCGGACGCGACCTCGATGCCGTCCACGTGTGGCGCGAGCGTGCGGAGGATTTCGGCGTCCGGGTTGGCCTTGGCCGCGTAGAACAGTTCCGTGCCGTCGAGAGCGGCGCGGATCTGCCTGATGTGGGCTTCGAGGCCGGACAGGTCGTAGAGGTAGGCCGGGTAGCCGTCCAGGTTGATGGCGTGTTCGTTCATAGCGGTCTGGGCGCGGCGAGCGGGTTGGGGACGGGGACGTAGGTCGCGCCACGGTCGGCCGTCCGGGACCAGCGGGTGCGGAGGTTCGCCTTGGCGGGCAGCGGCACTCCGGCCAGCAGCGCCCTGATCTGCGGATGGTCGTTGTAGGCGGCGAAGTGTTTTCTCGCCGTTGGCCACAGGTCGTCTTGTAGGGGTGGGTGCAGGTCCGCGACTGCCGCCGCTATCTCGGTGAGGTGGTTGACGAGGAGGCAGTAGATGACGCGGTTCCATCCCTGGACGGGCGCGTAGGTGAGGCTTTCGGCGACGCGGGGTGGCATGTGGCTCAGGTTCCAACGGCCTGCGGTCAGCTTCGTGCCCTCCAGGTCACGGAATGCGGCATGGATGGGCATGCCGTCGTGGTCGACGCAGATGAGGACGTTCTGGAGGTGCGGTTCCAGGACGACGCCATGGTCCAGGTAGGCGCCGAGTACGGGTGGAGCCACGTGCCTCACGTAGGCGTCCCACCACGCTTGTGCGCCGTCCGGCGTCTCCAGAGCGGGCAGGTCGGAGAGGAACGTGCTGTAGGGGTCGGCCAAGGCGCCCGCGAGCAGCGGTGTGCCGGGGAGGGCTCTGACCCCTTGGCGCAGGATTACGCCCAGGCCCTCATACAGGCGGCGGTCGGCGAACGCGATGGTGCGGTAGGCGGGCTCTGCGAGCAGCGTGGAATTCAGCTTCTCGAACAGGGGCGGCAGCAACTCGTTGAGCGTCATTGCGCTGGACAGTTCGTACCAGGCGTTCTTGCGGACGCAGTTGGTGATGCGCACGTCCAGGCTGAACTTGCAGAACACGTCGGCGTCCGGCAGATACGCCGTGCGGACGGACGACGTGGGCACCGCCTCCACATCGGACGCCCCGAGGTCCAGGAGCGAGCCGTCCGCCAAGGCCCTGCGCAACATGTCGTTGCCCGTCAGCAGCGTGAACTGCCACGGGTGGACGGGAAGCAGCCCATAACCCGCGGGAGCGCCGGGCCCGTACGCCTCCAGCCTCTTGAACTCCTCTGGGTCGCCCTCCTCGGCGATGAGGTGTGCCGGTACGCCCAGCCAACGCGGGCGGAAGCGCGCTCTGGTCTCCGGCGCGTATCGCAACCAGTCGGTCGGCGATCCCTGGCGCGCCTTGGGAGAAGGGTGAAACCGGTGACCCGCCACCAAGGACTGCTCCGAGTCGATGTAGGCCGAGTCGATGTAGGCCGATTCCGTGTGGCGTTTGGCGCGTGCGGTGAGGATGGCGGCCAGGGCGTTGTGGCTGTCGCGCACCTGGTTGAGGAATTCGGGGTTCGGGTGTCCGGTCGCCAATTCCAGCTCACCGGCGACCAGGTTCGCGAGCCTGTCCCAGGGGGCGGGGATCCATTCGTCCCCGCGACGCTCCTCGAACGGTGGAACGAGCCGGTAGGTCGCCCCGGAGGGGGGACGGCTCAGCCCGGTACGCAGCAGCACGCCCGCTCGCGGCAACCGGACGACCAGCCGCGCACCGTCCTGCCACACCTGCTGCTCCGGCGTGCACACCTCCCGGACGAGGCAGTTGAGCAGTGCGGTCGAGGTGGTGTCCTCAGCCTGGGCGGCCTGGGTGAGTTGGGTGAGTTGGGTGAGTTGGGTCAGTTGGGTCAGCGGCACGTCTCGTCCAGTAGGTAGTTGGGGCCTGGCGGGCCGTAGTGCTTGTTGATGTCGGCCGCGCCGGTCCGCGCCTTGTCGACGAGGGTTCCGGCGGTGACCATCGCCTTGCCCGGCAGCGTTTCGGCGTCCAGCGTGCGGGAGCGCAGGAACGTCTGGTCCGGTCCGAGGGCGGCGTCCAGGTGCTCGCGGATCAGGCCGCGGCCGTCGCGCCAGGGGAGCAGGCCGCGCTCGGCCAGGCCCAGGGCGGGCGCCGCCGCGCACAGGTGCAGCGTGATGGTGACGAAGACGCGGGCGAGCGCCTCGTCGTCGGTCGTCGTCATCCGCTGGTCGATGAGGTCGCGGGGATCGGTTCCGGGCGATGGGGGGAGCCGCTCGCGGAGCCGGGACGCGTTGATGAGCGCGCCGTCGTTGTCCTTGATGAGGAGACGAGGGGGTGTGTCGTCGTCCAGGACGAGCGCCACGTTTTGCTGGTGCGCCTCTAGCGCGATCCCGTATCGGAACAGGGTGACGTTCCACGAGAACAAGGCCGACAGGTAATCGCTGAAGAGAGACTTCACGTCCCAGCGTTCGATCACGTAACCGTTGTCTGGGGACTCGGTAAGCAGCGCCGCTATCGGCACGATGTGCGCGCGCGCCGTCTCGGCCGGGAAATACCTCACGAGATAGGCGAGCAGCGGGTCTTGCGCGTGCCCGTATGTCTGTTCGTCGGCGAGGAGGACGGGCAGCGTGGGTTCCCGGGCGAGGACGCGGCGCAGGACGCGTTCGACGAGCGCTCCGTCCGGCAGCGTCCCCGGCATGATCGTGCGGCGGTTGCGCCGTCCCAGCGTGCTGGTCGGCAGCGGCGTCTTCAGGTGGGCGAGCGGCGCGGCCACCACCGTCCGCATCGACAGCGTGGGCATGACCTGCAAGTACGGCTCGGGCGCGAGGGCGGCCCGCGGGTGCCCGCGCACCTGCGTGACCGCGAGCGGATGGACGGGGAACAGCGCGTCCGCCGAGGCCAGCCCCACGTCGGACGCGTCAGGCCACCAGCCGGGGAGCGTCCCCGCGAGCTCGGCCCCCCGCACCGCCGCCCACCGCAGCGGGAACGCGGGCGCGAACTCCGGCGCGTAACGGCTCAGATCCGCCATGGACAGCCCCGCGCGGCTCCCCCCGGCCGGATGCACCGGATGCCCCCCGTAGGCCGCGAGCGTCTCGTAGAACGCCCCCGGGCCCCTCCTCAGCCCGTCCGGCATCCGCGCCAGCCGCCGCAGCACCGCCGGCCGCGCGTCGCCGTGCAGCCTGACCGTCGCCAGCGCCTCCCGGCATTCGCGCTCGAACGCGGCCGTGTCGTCGCGCGGGTCCGCCAGCACGCGGACGGCCGCGAAGACGTCGCCCAGCCGCAGGTTCTGCGCCGGGTCAACGACGAGTTCGGACAGGAACGCGGGACGCGCCTCAAGCAGCCGCACGCTGCGTCCCGGCAGTTCCAGCGTCCTGTCTCGCAGGCGGTCGCGTAGGCCCGCGTAGTTCTCCCGTAAGAGCGCGTCGAGGATGCGCGCGGCGAGCCGACCCTCCGCGCCGTCCGCGTCGGGGGTCACGCGATCGTCCAGTCGTGGGCGGCGCGGAAGCGTGCCAGTGCGGCGTTCACCTCGTCCGGGCCGGGCCCGATCGCTCTGACCGTCCCCAAGTAGTCGCGGTTGGTGCGGGTGACGGCGACGGAATCGCCCACCGCGCGTTGCGGGCGGTAGGAAAGGCGCACGGGGCCGTCGTCCAGGTGCAATGGCCCTGGGGCGGACGTGAGCGTGCCGGAGCGTTCGGCGATGACCGGCTCGGCGATCGCGTGCCGCCCCCGAGGACTCTCGAAATCCGCGAGAGGCTCGCCCATATGGACCCTGAGGATCTGCTCGAACAAGGGGACGCCGAGCAGGTCGGCCAACAGGAAGTCGCAGTGGTCACCGATCAAGCGGTAGTTGACCTCGATGACGCGGGCCCGCCCCTCGTGGACGACGAACTCCGTGTGGCAAGCCCCGAACCCGATTCCCAGCGCGTCGAGCTGCGCCAGGACTTGCGGTGTCTCTGGGGGCGGCTCCGTCCACTCAAGGCGCTCTTCGACGAAGAACGGCGGCGGCGAGACCGTCGTGCGGAACGAACCCAGGACGCGCAGCTCCCGCCCGTCGCCGAGTGTTTCCAGCGTGTGGAGCCGTCCTGGCAGATACTCCTCGGCCACTAGCGGATCGTCCCGCCGCGCGGAAATCTCTTCAACGCGCGTGGACAATTCCAGAGCGTCCTGGACGAGGAACACGTCCTCGCTGGCGACGCCCTCGCGAGGCTTCACGACGAGCGGATATGGAGCGGTGTCGGGCACATGGCGGGCGTCCGCCGAGAAGACCAGGTCGACTGGGGCTAGGTGCCGCCGCATAAGCGCCTTGTTCTTCGCCCGCGTCGCCGCCCGCCAGTCCTTGGCCGGGAGCCCGAAATACGCGGCGGCCAGCGCGGTGGGCGCCTGGAGGAAGTCGCTGTTGGAGAACAGGGCCGCGGGCTCGTCCCCGACGGCGGCGACGATCTCCCGGAAATCGGCGACGTCGCATTCGACGACCGGCCCGCCGTGCGCCCCGGAATGGACGGACGGACGGTCGGTGAGCAACGTCACGTCCAAACCCAGGCGGGCGGCGGCGGGCAGGAACCCGTGCGTCACCGAATCGGTCGCCTTCCCGGCGACGAGATAGAGCGAGGCGGCCACAAGCGGCCTTTCCAGTTCGTGGGACGAGCCAGGTCCAGGACAAGCCTGTACGGCGAGCCGTGGCCAAGCCGCTCAGTGAGGTAAGGCTTGCCTAACTCGCTGTCACCATAGTGGCGGGGCGGGAACGCGGGGGCAAGAACGGCGACATCGCGTGTCCCGGCCCGCCAGGATGGGGCCATGGACCTTGTCGAACGGTGGGTGGCGCTGGCGGGACCCCACACCCGCCACATCGGCGCGGAACTGGACGGGCGCTACGGCGAACCCCACCGCCGCTACCACACGCGCGAGCACTTGACCGCCGTCCTCGACCTCGTGGACGAACTGGCGGCCCACGCGGCGAACCCGGACGCCGTCCGCCTCGCGGCCTGGTTCCACGACGCGGTCTACGACCCGGAACGCGCCGACAACGAGGAGCGCAGCGCCCGCCTCGCCGCGCGCATGCTCGCCGACACCGACCTCCCCGAACCCGACGTCGAGCGGGTCGTCCGTCTGGTCGAGCTGACCGCGTCGCACGCCCCGGAGGACGACGATCCGGACGGCCAAGTCCTGTGCGACGCCGACCTCGCCATCCTCGGAGCGGACCCCGACCGGTACGCCGCCTACGCGGCTGCCGTCCGCGAGGAGTACGCGTTCGTCCCCGACGAGTTCTTCAAAGCGGGAAGGGCCGAAGTGCTCAACGGCCTACTGGCCCTCCCCAAGCTCTTCCACACGCCCATCGCCAGGGAGCGTTACGAGGAACACGCGCGCGCCAACATCCGAACGGAACTGATGCTCCTCAACGCCTGACCCCGCTCACCCCCTGACTCTTGGACGCGAAACCTTGCGGCGGCGCAAGCCCGCCGCCGTCAAACGCTGGAGCAATTCCTGGCAGCCCACCGGTTTCGCCCCCTGCCGGAGCGCGCTCTCGTAAAGTTCGGACGGGACGTCGTAGTGGTCACGCTCGAACGCCCGCGGCGGCATCCCGAGTTCCGCGGCGAACGCATGCAACTCCTCATACGAGACGTCGCTCACCATGTGCGACCACACCCGGCCGCGCGCCGGCCAAAGCGGCGGATCGATGAGGATCAAAATCGCTCCCATGAACCAGGCGACGGCGGCCGAGAACCCGGCAACGGCATCCCTTACTGTGAGTTTCCGCCCGTCTGCGATCCAGGCGGCGCGACGCGTCCGGGAGCCCCAGGTGAAGGCGCCCGGCCCGACAGTACGACATGCGAAGGGGCATGCAGGTGAACGAGGTAGTGGCCTACATCCAGGCCCGCAGGGACCGGTTCGTCGCCGACCTCAGGGAGTGGCTGGCGATCCCGTCCATCTCGGGTGACCCCGCCTACGCCGGCGACGTGCGGCGCTCGGCGGAGTGGCTCGCCGGGCACCTGCGCGGGCAGGGCTTCCCGACCGTCGAGGTCTGGGAGACTCCAGGGCACCCCGCCGTCTACGCCGAGTGGCCCGCCGAGGATTCCGACGCCCCCGCGGTCGTCGTCTACGGGCACCACGACGTCCAGCCGGTGGAACCGCTGGACGAATGGGATACCGACCCGTTCAAACCCGTCGAGAAGGGCGACCGCCTCATCGGCCGGGGCGCGTCCGACGACAAGGGCCAGGTGTTCTTCCACACGCTGGGCCTGCGCGCGGGGCTCGCCGCGTCCGGCCGCACGGCCCCGCCCGTCACGATCAAGCTGCTGGTCGAGGGCGAGGAGGAGTCGGGGTCGGTGCACTTCGCCGACCTCCTGCACGCGCACCGCGACCGCCTCGTCTGCGACGCCGTGGTCATCAGCGACACGACGATGTGGGCGGCGGACGTCCCGTCCATGTGCACGGGCATGCGCGGGCTCACCGAAGCGGAGGTCACGCTGCGCGGGCCTTCGCACGACCTCCATTCCGGGTCGTTCGGCGGGGCCGTGCCGAACCCGCTCCAGGCGATGGCGGTGCTGATGTCCGCGCTGCACGACGCCGACGGACGCGTCACCCTTCCCGGCTTCTACGACGACGTCGTCCCACTGACGGACGAGGAACGCGACCTGTTCGCACGCCTCCCGTTCGACGAGGACGAGTGGCTCCAGAGCGCCGGTGACAGCCGCGCCGCCCACGGCGAAAAGGGCTACACCACCCTGGAACGCATCTGGGCGCGGCCCACCGCCGAGATCAACGGCATGTGGGGCGGGCACACCGGACCGGGCGGCAAGACCATCGTCCCGCACGAGGCGCACGCCAAAGTCTCGTTCCGGCTCGTCGCCGGACAGGATCCGCGCAAAGTCCAGCAGGCGTTCCAGTCGTGGGTCGAGGAGCACACCCCGCCTGGGGTCGAGGCAGAGGTGCACCTTCAGCCCGGCGGCGTCCGTCCGTGCTTCTCGCCGATCGACTCTCCCAGCGTCAAGGCCGCGCGGCGCGCGATGGAACGCGCCTTCGGCACCGAGGTCCTGTTCACCCGCGAAGGCGGCAGCGGACCGGAGGCCGACCTCGCCGACGTCCTGGAGGCGCCGCTCGTCTTCGTCGCGGTCGGGTTGAACGGCGACCGCATCCACGCCACCAACGAGAAGGTCGAGATCCCGCTCCTCCTCAAGGGCGCGGAGGCCGCCGCCTACCTTTGGGAAGAACTCGCCGTCGCCCTGCGCTAGAAAGTCCTGCAGGAGAGGGCCGTGCTGGACGGGCCCCGGGGGAGGAGTTCACGGTGACGGACGGGCCGCTGGAATGGCTCGCGCTCGCGCGCGGCACGCTCGACCGGGTGGCGCTGAAGCGCCGCGACGACGCCTGGCTGGACACCGCCTGGAAGGACCCCAAGACGCGGGTCGTCGTCGTCCAGGACGGCCGGGTGCTCGTGACGTTCGGGCCCAGCCCGGCGCTCGTCTTCGTCCCGCCGGGGCGGGCGCCGGACGGCGACCGGTGGCTCCTCGGCGTGGACGACGCCGGGACCGCCTACTTCGGGACCCCCGGCCCCCTGCCCGCCATCGAGGGCGCGGAGCCCGCCGGGCTGCGGCGCGTCGGCGCGCTCCTCGGCGACCGCGACTCCGGCCTGCTCACGCACGTCGTCGCGCTGGAGCACTGGCACCGCGACAACCGTCACTGCCCGCGCTGCGGCGCCGAGACGCGGGTGGAGTCCGCCGGGCACGTCCGGGTCTGCCCCGCCGACGGCTCGCAGCACTTCCCTCGCGTCGACCCGGCCGTGATCATGCTGGTGACGGACGAGGCCGACCGGATCCTGCTCGCCCGCGGCCCGCAGTGGCCCGCCGACCGCCGCTCGATCCTCGCCGGGTTCGTCGAGCCCGGCGAGTCCCTCGAACAGGCGGTCGCGCGGGAGGTGGAGGAGGAGGTCGGGCTGCCCGTCCGGGACGTCCGCTACCTCGGCAGCCAGCCGTGGCCGCTGCCGCGGAGCCTCATGCTCGGCTTCATGGCGCGGACGGACGGCGACGTGCCGCTCCGTCCCGACCCGGAGGAGATCCTCGACGCCGCCTGGTACACCCGCGCGGAACTGCGCGCCGCCATCGACGCGGGCGAGCTCGTCGCGCCGGGCCCGCTGTCCATCGCCGCCCAGCTCATCATGCGCTGGTACGGCGGCGAACTGCCCAACATGCCCGCCTTCTAGGTCCGGGTAGGGCTGGGTAGGCCAGAGTCGGGCAGGGCTCGGGCAGGGCTCAGGCCAGGGAGGCGAGCTTCGCCTTGACGGCCTTGGCGCTGGGATTGGTCACGGCGGTGCCGTCCGGGAACACCACGGTCGGGACGGTCTGGTTCCCGCCGTTGACGCTCATGACGAACTGCGCCGCGTCGGGGTCGCGCTCGATGTCGACCTCCACCATCTCGATGCCGTCCCGGGCGAGCTGGCGCTTCAGCCGCCGGCAGAACCCGCACCAGGTCGTCGTGTACATGGTGAGCTGGCCGGCCTGACCCTCGGTCCGGTCGGTCGTCGGCGTCGCCATCGCTGCGTCGTCTCCCTCGCTCGTCTCTGCTCGTCACTACGATGCTCGTCACTACGGTCGGCCCTCCCGAGAACAGTAGACAGGTCGCCCGCATTCCTGCGGTCGTCGGGGGGGCGGCGGTTATCCACAGGCGGCGGAGTTGGGTGATGCCGGTGGGACGGGCTGCGAGTATGGGGGCATGTCGACTGAGGCGGTGCTGGAGGGACTCGACCCCGAACAGCGGGAGGTCGCCGAGGCGGTGCAGGGTCCGGTGTGCGTCCTCGCGGGCGCCGGGACGGGCAAGACCAGGGCCATCACGCACCGCATCGCGTACGCGACGCTGACCGGCGTCGTCACGCCGCAGCGGGTGCTCGCCGTGACGTTCACCACACGCGCGGCGGGCGAGCTGCGCAGCAGGCTCCGGCAGCTCGGCGCGCCGGGGGTGCAGGCGCGCACCTTCCACGCGGCGGCGCTGCGCCAGCTCAGCTACTTCTGGCCGCGCGTCGTCGGCGGCGAACCGCCAAAGATCATCGAGTCGAAGATCGCGGTGGTCGCGGACGCGGCCAAGGCGTGCCGGCTGTCCCTCGGCCGGACGGAGCTGCGCGACGTCGCGAGCGAGATCGAATGGGCGAAGGTCACCCAGAACCGCCCCGAGGACTACCCCGCCGCCGTCGTCAAGGCGGGGCGCAAACCGTCCACCGACGTCGTCGACGTCGCGCGCCTCTACGCCATGTACGAGCAGCTCAGACGCGAGCGCAACCTGCTCGACTTCGAGGGAATGTTGGAGCTGACCGCGGCCGTCCTCACCGAGCACCGCGAGGTCGCGAACCAGGTCCGCGAGCAGTACCGGTACTTCGTCGTCGACGAGTTCCAGGACGTCAACCCCCTGCAGAAGCTCCTGCTCGACACCTGGCTCGGCGACCGCGACGACCTGTGCGTCGTCGGCGACCCGAACCAGACGATCTACTCCTTCACCGGCGCGTCGCCGTCCCACCTGCTCGACTTCACCCGCGAGCACCCGGCCGCGAAGGTCGTCCGGCTCGTCCGCGACTACCGGTCGACGCCGCAGGTCGTCCGGCTCGCGAACGGCGTGATCGGGCAGGCCCGCGGCGCGCGGCACGGCCTGGAGCTGATCGCGCAGCGCGAGGCGGGCCCCGAGCCGGTGTTCAACGAGTACGACGACGAGATCGCCGAGGCCGACGACGCCGCCCGCCGGGCCCGCAAGCTGATCGACGAGGGCGTCCCGGCGCGCGAGATCGCGATCCTCTACCGGGTGAACGCGCAGTCGGAGGCGTACGAGTCGGCGCTGGCGGCGGCGGGCGTCCCGTACGTCCTGCGCGGCGCGGAGCGGTTCTTCGAGCGGCCCGAGGTCAAACAGGCCGTGATCATGCTGCGCGCCGCCACCCGGGTCGGCGCCGACGCCGAGACCGACGGGACGGGGCTGATCCACACCGTCCGGCACGTGCTGTCCGGCGCCGGGTTCTCCGACCGCGCGCCCGAGGGCGCGGGCGCGGCCCGCGCGCGCTGGGAGTCGCTCGCCGCGCTCGCCCAGCTCGCCGAGGACATGGCCGCCGACAACCCGAAGGCCGCCCTGCCCGACTTCGTCGCCGAGCTGGAGGAGCGCGCCGCCGCGCAGCACGCGCCGCCGCTGGAGGGCGTCACGCTCGCGTCGCTGCACGCCGCGAAGGGCCTGGAATGGGACGCGGTGTTCCTCGTCGGGCTCGTCGAGGGCACTTTGCCGATCGTCTACGCCGAGACGCCCGCCCAGATCGAGGAGGAGCGGCGGCTGCTGTACGTCGGGGTCACGCGGGCGCGCGTCCACCTGTCGCTGTCATGGGCGCTGTCCCGGTCGCCGGGCGGGGCGCGGCGGCGCCGCCCGTCCCGTTTCCTGGACGGCCTGACCGGCAAGGCCACCACCCACACCCCGGCCCGCGCCGACCGGTCGAACCGCCGTCCGGCGCGGGGCCCGCAGCCATGCCGGGTGTGCGGGCGGCCGCTGACCGCCGCCGTCGAACGCAAGCTCGGCCGCTGCGAGGACTGCCCGTCCGAGCTGAACGAGGAGCTGCTGATCGCGCTCAAGGAATGGCGCGCCCGGGTGTCGGCCGAGCAGAAGGTCCCCGCCTACGTCGTCTTCACCGACGCCACCCTCCAGGCGATCGCCGAACACGGCCCCGACTCCCTCGAAGACCTCGCCCGCATCCCCGGCGTCGGCAAGGTCAAGCTCGACCGGTACGGCGAGGCGGTGCTGAGCCTGTGCGGCCCCTAAGCCCATGCGACGAGATCAGGGGGCGTGAGATCAGGGGCGTGAGATCAGGGGGCGTGAGATCAGGGGGCGTGAGATCAGGAGGCGTGAGATCAAGAGGCGTGAGATCAGGGGGTGAGGGACCCGCGAGAGGTGAGGTGCCGTGGGACCTCATGCCGCCAGACGGAGTCACGCGGGAGGGGATGCCGTGGCCCATGATCACGCCGGGAGGAGATCATGCGGGGCGTGATCCTGACCACACGGGGTGATGCGGGAGACTTGCCGGTGTGAAGGACTCCCTGAAGGCGTTGCTCGACCTGCTCGACCTCGAACAGATCGAGAACGACATCTTCCGCGGCCGGACGTCCGACGAGCGGCGGCAGCGCGTCTTCGGCGGGCAGGTCGCCGGGCAGGCGCTGGTCGCCGCCGGGCGGACCGTCCCCGTCAACCGCCCCGTGCACTCGCTGCACGCGTACTTCATCCGGCCGGGCGACCCGCTCGTCCCGATCGTCTACACCGTCGACCGGGTCCGCGACGGCCGCTCCTTCACGACGCGGCGGGTCACCGCCGTCCAGCACGGCAAGGCGATCTTCACGCTGTCGGCGTCGTTCCAGATCGTCGAGGACGGCCCGGCCCACCAGGCGCCGATGCCGGAGGCCCCCGACCCCGAGACGCTCCCGGACGGCCTCACCCGGCTGACCCCGCAGTTCGGCGAGGTCGGCGCGCGCGAGTTCATCGCCCGGCGGCCCTTCGACATCCGGCACGCGACCCCGCTGACCTGGGAGGCCGCGAAGGACCCGGCGCTCATCAGCCCCGAGTCGAAGGTGTGGCTGAAGGTCGACGGCGACCTCCCGGACGACCCGCTCCTGCACGTGTGCCTGATGACCTACGCCTCCGACATGACGCTGCTCGACACCGTCCTGCTCAACCACGGCCTCGCCTGGGGCGACAAGCGGACGATGGGCGCCAGCCTCGACCACGCGATGTGGTTCCACCGCCCGTTCCGCGCCGACGACTGGCTGCTCTACTACCAGGACTCCCCGTTCGCGGGCGGCGCGCGCGGCCTCGCCCGCGGCCAGGTGTTCACCCGCGCGGGGGACCTGGTCGTGTCGGTGATGCAGGAGGGACTGATCCGCGTCTCGGGCTAGGCGCGGGGTGAACCGAGCCACAGAACCGCAGGTCAAAAATATCTTGATTGATTTGGCGGAAGCCCCGTACGCTCTAACGCGAGCAATGAACAGGCCCGTCGGCGAGGACCAAGCGTCCCCCGGTGCGGCCCGAGGAGCCAGGAAGGTGGTGTGCAGTCCGGTGAGCAACACGTTGATGAAATCCGCGTCGTCCTGGACCGCATGGCCTGGCGCCTCGATTCCCGGCGTCCCCGCCGCCTCGGTCGCGTATTCGGACGCGGTCGGCCTGCGACCGCGTGACCAGCGCGCCATGCGTGACGTCCAGCAGCGCGAGCTGAAGCCGAGCGACCTGAAACTGCGTGGCATGGAGCTGCGCGGGGCCGAGGTCGGCGGCGCCAATTCGTGTGAGCTGCGCGTCGATCAGCGATTCCAGGACGGCCAGGGGCGGAGTGTCTCCGAACACCTTCTCGGCGGCATGTCCGTCCAGGCTCCGGCCACGGCCCACGTGGGCGTCACCGTCACGGGTGACGTGTCGGGTCCGTACCCCTGGAGGCCACCGGTTTAGAACACCGGCAAGCCCCCAGGCCGCGGATCCAGACATCGGATCCGCGGCCTTCTTATTTGCCCAGACAACCCACCGAAACGCCCGTTGAGATCCAACGAGAGGAACAAGGGTGACTGTGATGCAGGGGGCTCTCGCAGTAAGCGAGGAGGACCTCACTCTTCCGTGCCGGACCGACCCGGAGCTGTTCTTCGCCGAGTCTCCCGCCGACGTCGAGCTCGCCAAGGCCCTGTGCCAGGAGTGCCCGCTCCGCCGCGAGTGCCTCGCCGGTGCGCTTGAGCGCAAGGAGCCCTGGGGCGTCTGGGGCGGCGAGCTGTTCGTCCGCGGTGTGATCGTGCCGCGCAAGCGGCCGCGCGGCCGTCCGCGCAAGCACCCGCGGCCCGACGAGCTGACCGTGTGAGGCGACATGCCCACCACGCTCCACCGGCCCGGCGCCGAGGGCGCGGCGCCCACCGCGGCGCCGCGCCTCCGGCCGGACGAACTGGCCGTCCGCGTCCACGCGCTGCGGCGGGCGCGCCGCGACGCGCGGACGCGGGCGTCCCGCGTCCGCCGCGTGCTGCTCGCGCCGACCCCGGTCGGCGACACGTACGCGCAGGTGCCGGAAACCCGGCACCAGCACTGGGAGAACTGACCGCCACCGATGAACTGGCCAGCACCGATGAACTGGCCAGCACCGACGAACTGACCGCCATTCATGAATTGACCAGCACTGACGAGAATGCCCGGTGGGTCGCAGGCCCCCACTCACCTCCGCCCTTCTTGGATGGTTTGGCGGACGGGTGCGCCTCCCCGCGGGCGGATGGAGCGCGTCCGGCGGCCCACTCGCCGGACGCGCGAGAAGCGGGGCCCCGCGCGTCTCATCAACACGCGGGGCCCCGCTGAGCTTTCGCAAGAAGAAATCAGCCGGAATTCAGCCGGTGACGAGTTCGCCGTCCTCGTCCCCGGCCGCTTCGTCGATGCCTTCCGCGGCGGAGTCGTCCGCGAATCCGGGGACCCATTTCAGGGATTCCCCGCGCGCCGGGATCTCGCATTCGAGCTGGCACAGCACGCCCGTCCCGGCCGACAGGACCCGGTGGATGATGACGTATTCCGGCGGCAGGTTGAGCTGCCGGACGACGTTCGACGGCCGCAGGTCCGTGACCCGCGCGGCCATGTCGCGCAGCCATTCCCGGCTGAACCTGAACGTCTCCGTGATGAACGGCTCGGTGATCGGGGCGAGGAAGGCCTGGAGCGAGTCGGCGTCGACGTCCACGCCCTCGCGGATGAAGTCCTCCCGGCGGAGGGCCTCCTCGATCTCGGCGATGTCGGCCATCGTGCCGATGCGCAGCAGCAGGCCGAGCCGCCGCTGGAAGCCGCCGGGAATGCGGTCGACGGCGCCGAAGTCGAGGACGCCGAGCCGCCCGTCCGCCAGCAGCCGGAAATTGCCGGGATGGGGGTCGCCGTGCAGCATTCCGCACCGCTTCGGACCGGACAGCAGGAAACGGCAGTACAGCAGCGCCGCGTGGTTCCGCGTCTCCTGGTCGCCGTCGCTGATGATCTTCGAGAGCGGGGTGCCGTCCATCCACTCGGTGATCAGGATATTGCCGGACTGCGCGACGACCTCCGGGATGAGGAAGTCGGGGTCGTTGTCGTAGGCGTCCCGGAAGACGGTCTGGGACTCGGCCTCGATCGTGTAGTCGAGCTCCTCGACGACCCGTTCCTTCAGTTCGGCGAGCATCGACTTGACGTCCAGCCCGGGCATCAGGACGCCGAACAGGCGGCCGAGCCGCGCGAGCTGGTTGAAGTCGCTGATCAGCGCCTTGCCCGCGCCCGGGTACTGGACCTTCACCGCGACGGCCCGGCCGTCGTGCCACACGGCCCGGTGCACCTGCCCGATGGACGCGGCGGCGGCGGGCTCGTCGTCGAACGAGTCGAAGTAGTCGCGCCAGTCGTCCCCGAGGAACTCGGCGAGCACCTTGTGGACGGTCGCGGCGGGCAGCGGGGGAGCGGCCTCCTGCAACCGGGTGAGCGTGGCGCGGTACGGCCCGGCGATCTCCGGCGGCAGCGCCGCCTCGAAGATCGACAGCATCTGGCCGAGCTTCATCGCCCCGCCCTTGAGCTCGCCGAGCACCTTGAACAGCTGCTCGGCGGTGCGGGTCTGGATCTCCATCGCGACGGCCTCGGCGGGCCGGCCGAACGTGCGCTTCCCCATGCCGAGCGCGGTGCGCCCCGCGAAGCCGATGGGGAGGGACGCCAGCTTTGCTGACCGCGTCACCGCGCGGCGGGGAAGATCGCTCACGCGGACCATTCTCGGTGATCGGCTGTGTGTCCCGCCACAACGATCCGCAACAATCGCCCGCTCTTGGCCGGGACCGGCACCATGACCTGCCCGGATGTGGTAAGTGTGCGCTTTCTCACGCCGTCCGGGCGGCGGTCCGGGCGCGGCGGGACGGGGCCCGTCCGATACGGTGCCGCCATGCCCGAGGAGATCGCGGACGTCCTGCGCACCGAGCGCCGCCCCGGCGGGGTCGTCGTCCTGACGCTGAACGACCCGTCCCGCCGCAACGCGATGTCGGACGCGATGACCGCCGCCTGGACGGCGGCCATGGACGGTCTCCGCACTGACCGGGACGTGCGGTGCGTCGTGCTGACCGGCGCCGGAAGCGCGTTCAGCTCCGGCGGCGACCTGCCCTGGCTCGCCGACGCGAACGCGGTCCCCGTCCCCGCGCTGCGCGACCGGATGCTCGCCTTCTACCGGACGTGGCTCGCGATCCGCGAGCTGGAGGTCCCGACGATCGCCGCCGTCAACGGGCACGCCGTCGGCGCCGGGCTGTGCCTCGCGCTCGCCTGCGACCTTCGGTACGCGGCGGCCGGGGCGAAGCTCCTCGCGCCGTTCACCGCGCTCGGCCTGCACCCCGGCATGGCCGCGACCTGGCTGCTCCCCGAGGTGGCCGGGCTGCCGCTCGCCCGCGAGATGCTGCTCGCCGGACGGGTCGTCACCGGCGCCGAGGCGGAGCGGCACGGCCTCGTCAACCGCGCCGTCGAGGACGGGAAGGTGCTCGACGAGGCCCTCGCCGTCGCCCACCGGGTGGCCGCGCAGGCGCCGATCGCGACCCGGCTCACCAAGGTCGCGCTCGCCGGCGGCGGGCACCCCGACCAGGAGTCGGCGCTGCGCTGGGAGTCGCTCGCCCAGCCCGTCACGATGGCGTCCAAGGACATGCTGGAGGGGCTCGCGGCGCAACGGGAGGGGCGCGCCCCACGCTTCACCGGCGAGTAACCCCCCTTCACCGGCCGGGTGAACGCCGGGCGGCACGCCGCGGACCATTGTGGTAAACCGCTGAGGTTCGTAAAAACAGAGGCTCTGACCTGCGCCGACGTCAAACACCCCCTTTGGGGGCGGCAAAATTTCGAGTACGGTTCAGGCGTGCCCCCTAACGTTGAGGTCCGCCGCAGCGCCAGGCGCAGGCGAACCGTGTCCGCCTACCGCGACGGCGACAAGGTGGTGGTGATGGTTCCGTCCAGGCTCAGCAAGGCCGAAGAGGAACAGTGGATCGCGACCATCCTGGAGCGGCTTGAGGAGCGGGAGCGCCGCCGCCGTCCCACCGACGCCGACCTCCAGTCGCGCGCCCGGGACCTGTCCAGGCGCTACCTCGCCGGACGCGCCGACCCCGTCAGCGTCCGCTGGGTCGCAAACCAGCGCGCCCGCTGGGGATCGTGCACCCCCGACGACGGCACGATCAGGCTGTCCACCCGGCTGCGCGGCATGCCGTCCTGGGTGGTCGACTACGTGCTCGTCCACGAGCTGGCGCACCTGCTCATCCCGGGGCACGGCGCCGACTTCTGGGAGCTGGTCGGCAACTATCCGAAGGCCGACCGCGCCCGCGGCTACCTGGAGGGCGTCGCCGCCGCCGCGCACCTGCCGCTGGAGGCCGACACCCTGGACGACGAGATCGCCGCCGAGGGGGTCCGGCACGGGGACGACTTCCCGCACGAGGCCGCCGGGTGACCCTGGCCCGCTTCGCCGCCGTCCTCTCCAGGCCCGACCGTTCGCAGCCCGACCGCGGTTCCGCCGTGCCCGCGGGCGTCGACCCGGACGAGTTCCGGCTCGCCCTGCTCGAAGACGCCTACGAGGTCGTCGCCGGGCTCGAACTCGTGACGCCCGCCCTCGTCCTCGACCCGCCGGACCAGCCGGACGCGGAGGCCGTGACCTGGCCGGGCACCCCGATCGTCCGGGAGCCGACGCTCGCGGGCGCGTTCGCCGCGCTGCACGCGCTCGGCGCCGAGACCGCCGCGCTCGTCGCGCCGGACGCCCCCGACCTGCCGCCGCTGCTGATCGGCAAGCTGTTCCGCGCCCTCGGGAGCGCGCCGTCCGCGGCCTGCGCGGCCCGCCCCGGCGGCGGGCTCGTCGCCCTCGCCGCGCGGCTGCCGCTGCCCGGCTGGCTCGCCGCCGCCCTCGACGGCACGGAGACCGCTGTCGACCTCGACACCCCGGACGCGCTGGCCCGGCTGCGCGCCGCCGCGCCGCGGCCCGGGCTCGTCCCGCAGGGACCGCCCTGGCACCGCCTCCGCACAACCGCCGACCTGCGGTTCCTCGACCCGGGGCTGGAAGGCTGGGAGAACACCCGGGCGCTGCTCGAAGGTCACCCGCTCGGCTCGTAGCCCGCCGCCCGCGCCCGCGCGGCGCTGCTGGATGGTCATCCGGTCGGCTCGTAGCCCGCGTCCCGCGCCCGCGCCACGAGGCGCCGGACGGCGTCGTCGGTGGGTTCGGGGAGTTCGTCCACGGGGAACCAGCCGAGCGCCTCGGACTCGTCGCTGACCGTGTGCGGGGCGCCGTCCGGGGCGATCACCGTGTACTGGACGTCCAGGTGCCAGGTCTCCCGGCCCTCGCAGCGGACCGCGTGCCGATCGAGCCGCACGGGCCCCGGCACCAGCCGCAGCCCGCCGATCCCGGACTCCTCGGTCGCCTCCCGCAGCGCCGCGCCCGCGAGCGTCGCGTCGCGCGGCTCGCAGTGCCCGCCGAGCTGGAACCACGCCTTGAACTTGGCGTGCAGGGTCAGCAGGACGCGCGACCTGGACGGGTCGAGCACCGCGGCGCTGGCCGTGATGTGCCCGGCCGCGCACTCCCGCCACAGGCCGTCCGCCGGATGCTCCTCCAGGTGGCGGAGGAACTCCAGGCGGGCCTTCTCCTGGCCGGAGTCGGGCGCCGTCCACGACGACAGGACCCGCACGGCGTCGTCGTGCAGGACGCTCCGCGTCACGTGCGGCCCACGCGCGGATACCGGGAGTTGGCCGGATGGCGGCGCCGCCGCTCCTGGTCGACCGGGCGGTGCCAGCACAGGCTCGCGCGGGCGACCCGCCGCCGGACGGCGTTCGCCGACGACCCCGGCGCGTACCCGCAGCCGTGCACGTGCGACACGCGCGACTCGCGCGGGCGGCTCATGCGCGGGGCCCGCCGTCGCCGTCGCCCTCGCCCTTGTCGTCGGGCTTCTCCCCGGGCTCATCGTCGGGCTTGTCGTCCGGCTTGTCTTCCGGCCTGGTGAGCTTCGACAGGTCGAGGTCGGACAGGCCCTCAAGCTCGTCGCGGCCGTGGACGAACCCCTCCGGGTCGTCGAGGTCGTCGGACGTCGGGAGCAGGTCGGGGTGGTCCCAGATGGCGTCGCGGCCCTGGGCGCCGCGCACCTCGGTGAGCGTCCGCCACAGGGTGGCGGCCTCGCGCAGCCGCCGGGGCCGCAGCTCCAGGCCGACCAGCGTCGCGAACGTCCGCTCGGCGGGGCCGCCGGTCGCGCGCCGCCGCCGGACCGCCTCGGCCAGCTTCACCGCGCCGGGCAGCCGCTCCTTAGCGGCCTCGTTCACCACCGTGTCGACCCAGCCCTCGACCAGCGCGAGCGCCGTCTCCAGGCGGGCGAGCGCCGCCTTCTGCCGCGGCGTCTCCTCCGGCTGGAGCTGGATCTCGTTGCCGAGCGCCTCCTGCAGCGCCTCCGGGTTCGACAGGTCGAGCCCCTGGACGGCCTGTTCGATGCCCGACAGGTCGACCGTGATGCCGCGCGCGTACTCCTCGACCGCGCCGAGCAGGTGCGACCGCAGCCACGGGACGTGCGTGAACAGCCGCTGGTGCGCGGCCTCGCGCAGCGCCAGGTAGAGCCGGACCTCGTCGCCGGACACCTCAAGCCCGGAGCCGAACGCCTCGACGCCCGCGGGCAGCAGCGCGCCCACCCCGTCCGGGGCGAGCGGCAGGCCGACGTCGGCGGAGCCGGTCACCTCGCGGGCCAGCGCGCCGAGCGCCTGCCCGGCCTGGCCGCCGACCATCGCGCCCGCCATCTGCTTGACCATCCCGATCAGCGGACCGGCCATCGCCTGCACGTCCGCCGGGATCTCGCCGGCGCCGAGCGCCCCGCCCATGGACTCGACCATCCGGGCCGCGATCGGGTCGCAGACCTTCGCCCACACCGGGAGCGTCTGCTCGATCCACTCCGAGCGGCTCCACGCCTGCGGCGTCCGGATGCCCGCGGGCAGCGTCGTGGCGCCGTCGAGCCACAGGTCGGCGAGGCGCAGCGCCTCCTCGACCTGGCGGCGCTCGGTGTCGACGACCGACGGGTCGCCCTGCTCCACCACGCTGTGCCGCGCGATGTTCTTGGCCAGATCCCAGTTCAGGGGGCCGCCGCCCGCGGCGCCGGCCGCACCCTGGCCGCCGATCATGTCGGCGAACCGGTGCAGCATGTCGGCGAACTGCGCCATGTCGCCGCCCATGCCCTTGAATGGGTCCTGGGAACGGTCGTCGTCGTCGCCGTCGCCTGGACGGTTGAAGCCGAAGGGAGTGTTGCTCATCGGTTCGCCCCTGGGATGCATGATGGGCTCATATCCGCAACGTTAGCCGGTCTGGGCAAGGTCGCGTACACAAGGAAGGGGGCACCCCCGTGGCAACGGGCAAGGTTCGCCCTCGGCGTAGCAAGGGCCCGGTCGTCGCCGTCACCGGCGCGGCCACCGGGGCGGGACGGCTGCTCGCCGCCCGGCTCGCCGAACGGGAGGAGATCCGCAAGATCGTCGCCATCGACGCGCACCGCGGCGACGTGCCCGGCGTCACCTGGCGTGTCGTCGACATCCGCGACCCGCTGCTGTCCAACCGGCTGTCGGACGTCGACGTGATCGTCAACCTGGACGTCGAGCACTCCCCGGACGTGGACCCCCGCGAGCGCCGCACCCACAACGTCCGCGGGGCGCAGACGGTCGTCACCGCCGCGGCCGCGGCCCGGGTCCGCCGGGTCGTGCTCGTCACGTCCGCGATGGTGTACGGGGCCGAGCCCGGCAACGAGGTGCCGCTGCCCGAGGACTCCCCGCTCCTCGCCGAGGCCAGCACCAGCATCGCGGGCGACCACCTGGAGATCGAGGAGCTGGCCGCGACCGCGCCCGTCACGCACCCCGGGCTGGACGTCACCGTCGTCCGTCCGGCGGCGCTCGCCGGGCCCGGCGTCGACACCGTCGTCACCCGGCACTTCGAGGCGCCCCGGCTGCTGACGGTCAAGGGCAGCACCCCCGGCTGGCAGTTCTGTCACCTCGAAGACCTCGCGTCCGCCCTGGAGGTCGTGGTCGTCGAGGAGCTCACCGGGCCGCTCGCGGTCGGCTGCGAGGGCTGGCTCGGCCCCGAGGAGGTCACCGAGATCACCGGCAAGCGCAGCTTCGAGCTGCCCGCCGCGCTCACGTTCGGGATGGCGCAGCGCCTCCACCGGCTCGGCATGACGCCCGCGCCCGCCACCGACCTCCACTACGTCGCCTACCCGTGGGTCGTCGACTGCGCGCGGCTGCGGGCCGCCGGGTGGAAGCCGATGTACGACAACGCCGCCGCCCTCCGCGCCGTGATGGACGAGACCGCCGGACGGCACGCCGTCGTCGGGCGCCGCGTCGGCGGCAAGGAGGCCACCATGGCGACCGCGGCGGGCGCGACCGTCGCCGCGATCGGCGCCGCCGCCGCGATCCGCCGCGCCCGCAAGCGCCGCCGCTGAGCCCGCGGTGGCCCGGCCTAGCTCGGGGACGGCGTCGTGGACGGCGTCCCCGAGGGGCTCGGCGACGGGCTGCCCGGCGGCGTCGCGGGCGCGGACGGCTTGGCCTCGCTCGCCGCCGCCAGCGCGGCCTGCGCGTCCTTGATCCGCTTCCAGGCGTCGCCCATGCCCGGGTAGTCGCCCTTCTTCTGCGCGTTCTCGTAGTCCTGGACGGCCGTCCGCAGGTCGTTGATCGCCTTCTGCGCCTGCGCGCTGAGCTGCCCGCCCGGCGCGGTCGTCGTCGGCGGCGGCGGACCGACGCCCGCGCCGCCGAGGACCTGTTCGAGCGCGTCGTCCAGGGTGTCGGCGGCGGCGATGCTCTCCCCGAACCGGACGAGGATCTTGCCGAGGATCGGGTACGGCTGCTGCTCCTTGCCGCCCGCCGCCTTCGTGTACATCGGCTCGACGTACAGCAGGCTCCCGCCGAACGGGATCGTCAGCAGGTTGCCGGGGACGGTCTTCGTCCCGCCCTGTCTCAGCGCGAACAGGTCGTTCTTCACCTTGGCGTCGGTCTCGAACGAGTTCTGCACCTGCCCCGGCCCGGCCGGCTGCGCGTTCCGCGGCATCTGCAGGATCTCGATCTGCCCGTAGTCCTGCCCCGGCGTCGACCCGACCGCCATGAACGCGGCGAGCTGGGCGTTGCCGCGCGGGTTGAACACCGTGGTCAGCGAGAACGACTCGGCGGCCCGGCCCGGCATCCGCAGGCTCTGGTAGTAGGGCGGCTGCCGCTTGTCCTTGGCGGACGGGTCCTCCGGCACCTCCCAGAAGCCCTCGCCGTTGTAGAACGCCGACGGGTCGGTGACGTGGTACTTGGTGAGGATCTTCCGCTGCACTTTGAACAGGTCCTGCGGGTAGCGGAAGTGCGCCTCAAGCTCCGGCGGGATCGACGACCGCGGCTGGACGGTGTGGTCGAACACCTTCATCCACGTCTTGGTGATCGGGTCGTTCTCGTCCCACTGGTAGAGGTGGACGCTGCCGTCGTAGGCGTCCACGGTGGCCTTGACGGAGTTCCGCATGTAGTTGATGTGGTCGTCGGCCTGCCGCGCCACCGCCGACCGGGTGTCGGTGATCGTGTCGCGGGTCGCCTCGCCGAGGCTCGTCTCCTCCGCGTACGGGTAGCCGTTGGACGTCGTGTAGCCGTCCACGATCCACAGGATGCGGCCGTTCACGACGGCCGGGTACGGGTCGCCGTCGAGGGTGAGCCAGGGCGCGGCCTTCTGCACCCGCTCCCGCGGCGACCGGTCGTACATGATCTTGGCGTTCTTGTTGATCGCGCCGGACAGCAGGAGGTTCTTGTCCTGGAACTTCGCCGAGTACAGCAGCTTGTTGAGGAACGAGTCGATCGGGACGCCGCCCTCGCCGTCGTAGGTGCTGCTCTGCTGGCCCGACTCGTTGTTGTCGGGGTAGTTCAGCTCCTGCTGGCCGCGTCCGCCGACCACCGAGTAGCGCGGCGAGCGCTCCCCGAAGTAGATCTCCGGCTTCCCGACCCTGATCTTCTGGGCCTGGTCGGCGGGCATGTTCTTGGTGATGAAGTCGGGCACCCGTCCCGCGTCGAACCGGTCGCCGTAGGCGGACACGAATCCGTAGCCGTGGGTGTAGACCATGTGGTCCTTCACCCAGCTCCGCTGCCCGGCGGGCGCCCCGGACAGCTCCCGCAGCGCGACGATCGTGTCGACGGGCTTGCCGTCCACCTGGTAGCGGTCGACGTCCAGGGTGTCGGGGAACCGGTAGAACGGGCGGATCCGCTGGAGCTGCTGGTACGTCTCGCCCACCACGGCCGGGTCGAGGACGCGCACCCCGCCCAGCTCGTCGGCCTCCTTCTGGAGGGCCTTCTTGTCGGCCACCGGCTGCGTCCCGTACGGGACGACCCGCGCCCCGTCCACGCCGTACGCCTTGCGGGTGAACTCGATGTTGCGCTGGATGTAGTCGCGTTCCTTGGCCAGCTCGTCCGGCTTCACCTGGAACTGCTGGATCAGCAGCGGGTACACGCCGCCGAGCAGGATCGCCGACAGGACGAGGAGCGTGAACCCGACGCCGGGCAGCATCATCCCGCGCCGCAGCAGGTTGCTGAAGAACATCGCCGCGCACAGCAACGCGATGATCATGAGGATGGTCTTGGCCGGAAGCAGGGCGTTCACGTCGGTGTAGGACGCGCCGGTCGTCACCCCCCGCTCGGAGTGCACCAGCCCGTACCGGTCGAACCAGTAGGCGACGGCCTTCAGCAGGATGAACACCCCGAACAGCACGGACAGGTGCGCCCGCGCGGGCGGGCTCGCCTTGTCGCCCGGCCCCTGCAGCCGCAGCCCGCCGTACAGGTAGTGCACCATCACGGAGGCGAGGATGGACAGGATCACCGTGGCGAACACCACGCCCAGCACGAGCCGCAGGAACGGGTACGTGAAGACGTAGAACGACACGTCCTTGTGGAACTGCGGGTCCTTCACGTGGAAGGGCGTCCGGTTCAGGAAGGCCAGCCACACCGGCCACTGGCCGGCCACGGACGAGCCCGTCAGGATGCCGAGCAGGCCGAGCAGCGTCCAGGAGATGAGCCTGCGGCGCGGGTCGATCACCGCGCGGTACCGCTCCAGCCCCTGCTGCTCCACCGACAGCGGCCGGTACGCGGGACGCAGCCGGTACGCGACCGCCACGTTCGCGCCGACCACCAGCGTCATCAGCAGGCCGGCGCCGAAGAACAGCACCACCTTCGCCTGCAACTGGGTCGTGTAGACCTCGGAGAAGCCGATGGAGTCGTACCACAGCACGTTCGTGTAGACGGCCGTGAAGACCATGAACGCGACGAGCAGCACGGCGAGCGCCACCAGCGCCGGCAGCAGCAGCCGCGTCCGTCCGGTACCGAGCCGGCGCCCGAATCCGGGAGTCCGGAAGGTCACTGGCCCCTCCGATCGAGAACTTCGCCCCCACCGGCCGGCCGCCGGTGCTGTAGAAGCAACTTACCGACTGGGGCGGGGGTTCCCGCATGTCCCCGAGCCCAAAGGGGGAAAGATGGGCGCGTGAGTCTTCTGGAAGAAGTCGTACGCGACCTCGAACGCCACTCGGCCCAGGCGGGCTGGGACGCCGCCCCCCGGCTGTACGCGCTCGTCCGGAGCGGCGAGCTGCGCCGAGCCGAGCCGGGCATCGCCGACCAGCTCCCCGCCGACGCCGACGCCCTCGTCCCCGTCGAGCAGGAGGCGCTCCCCGAGCCGGACGACCTCGAAAAGGCCCTCGCCGCGATCGTCTGGCCGGACGCCGTGGACGGCTGCGCGCTCGTCATCGAACGCGTCATCCTCCCCTCCGACGTGGAGGCCGACATCCCCGAGGACGCCGCCGAGGCGCAGGAGTTCATCGGAAGCCACCCGGCGCGCGAGGACGTCCGCATGGTGGTCGGCGTGCTCCGCGACGGCACGCGGGCCTCCGCCGTCCGGATGCGCAGCCACGACAGCGAGAACGAGGTGCTGACCGGGCCCGACCTCGTCCGCTCCATCCCGGACGCCCTCGTCGCGACCTTCGAACCGGACGAACCCGGCGGCGCACCGGAAAGGTAATCTGCGGGACGTGAGCCACGACAGCCCCGCCGCCGTCATCCGGCTGATCGGCGTCCGCGACGCCCCCCTGTCCATGGACGAGGCGTACGCCGCCGTC